>NZ_CAACYD010000006.1:0-1324495 GCF_900683595.1 Gordonia paraffinivorans
TCGCCTGGAGAAGGCCGGCTTCAAGCTCGACTTCGGCGACGACGACTCCGGCCTGTTCATGAAGTACCTCCGTCGCGGCTCCGGCTACTACATCGACGTGGGCGCCAGCGAACTGATCGCGAACGGGACGATCAAGCTCGTGCAGGGCCAACTCGACCACCTGACCGAGAACACGGTCGTCCTCGCGACGGCACGGAACTCGAGGCCGATGTCGTCGTGTATGCCACCGGGTTCGGCTCAATGAACGGTTGGGCCGCCGATCTGATGGGGCAGGAGGTCGCCGACCGGGTCGGAAAGGTCTGGGGACTGGGCTCCGACACCACCAAGGGACCCGGGTCCGTGGGAAGGCGAACTGCGGCAACATGTGGAAGCCCACGCAGCAACCCGGATTGTGGTTCCACGGCGGAAATCTCCATCAGTCCCGCCACTATTCGCTGTATCTCGCTCTCCAGCTGAAGGCCAGGTACGAGGGGCTCGACACCCCGGTCTACGGACTCGGCGAGGTCCACCACTGAGCTGACAGCAGCCGGCAGCGCAAACGAGAAATGCCCCGCGACACCGTGGTCGCGGGGCATTTCCCTATGTCGAGAATGGAGAGGTCAGAGCATGTGTCTGAATAGCCATGTGTCTGAATAGCACTGTGGCCCTTCACCGAATGGGTGAAGGGCCACAGTGGGAAGTTGTGTTCGGCGGTGTCCTACTCTCCCACACTGGTTAAGGTGCAGTACCATCGGCGCTGGAGGGCTTAGCTTCCGGGTTCGGAATGGGGCCGGGCGTTTCCCCTCCGCTATGGCCGCCGTAACTCTGTGAAACAACCACAACAGTTGTTTGTTTGTGTTGTGTGTTGTCTCAGAAGATGCATAGTGGATGCGAACACTGTTCAGACTTTTGTGTCTGGTGGTGTTGTGGTGTTGTTGGTAAGTCCTCGGCCGATTAGTACCAGTCACCTGAACACATTGCTGTGCTTACAGTTCTGGCCTATCAACCCCATGATCTGTGGGGGGCCTTAACCCCGCTGAGGGGGTGAGAAACCTCATCTTGGAACAGGCTTCCCGCTTAGATGCTTTCAGCGGTTATCCCTTCCGAACGTAGCTAACCAGCGGTGCCCCTGGCGGGACAACTGGCACACCAGAGGTTCGTCCGTCCCGGTCCTCTCGTACTAGGGACAGGTTTCCTCAAGTTTCTTACGCGCGCGCGGATAGAGACCGAACTGTCTCACGACGTTCTAAACCCAGCTCGCGTGCCGCTTTAATGGGCGAACAGCCCAACCCTTGACCTACTCCAGCCCCAGGATGCGACGAGCCGACATCGAGGTGCCAAACCATCCCGTCGATATGGACTCTTGGGGAAGATCAGCCTGTTTCCCCGGGGTACCTTTTATCCGTTGAGCGACACCGCTTCCACTTGCCGGTGCCGGATCACTAGTCCCGACTTTCGTCCCTGCTCGACATGTACGTCTCACAGTCAAGCTCCCTTGTGCACTTACACTCAACACTGATTGCCAACCAGGCTGAGGGAACCTTTGGGCGCCTCCGTTACCTTTTAGGAGGCAACCGCCCCAGTTAAACTACCCACCAGGCACTGGTCCTGAACCCGATCAGGGTCCGAGGTTAGAAGTCCAATACGATCAGAGTGGTATTTCAACAACGACTCCACCAACACTGGGCGTGCCGGCTTCACAGTCTCCCACCTATCCTACACAAACCGTACCGAACACCAATACCAAGCTATAGTGAAGGTCCCCGGGGTCTTTTCGTCCTGCCGCGCGTAACGAGCATCTTTACTCGTACTTGCAATTTCGCCGAGTCTGTGGTTGAGACAGCAGAGAAGTCGTTACGCCATTCGTGCAGGTCGGAACTTACCCGACAAGGAATTTCGCTACCTTAGGATGGTTATAGTTACCACCGCCGTTTACTGGGGCTTAAAATTCTCAGCTTCGCGGACGAATCCACTAACCGGTCCTCTTAACCTTCCAGCACCGGGCAGGCGTCAGTCCGTATACATCGTCTTACGACTTCGCACGGACCTGTGTTTTTAGTAAACAGTCGCTTCTCTCTGGTCTCTGCGACCCACACCAGCTCCCACCGCAAGGGTGTTCACCAGCCTGGGTCCCCTTCTCCCGAAGTTACGGGGGCATTTTGCCGAGTTCCTTAACCACAGTTATCTCGATCGCCTTAGTATTCTCTACCTGACCACCTGTGTCGGTTTGGGGTACGGGCCGTGTACCAACTCGCTAGAGGCTTTTCTCGGCAGCATAGGATCATGGAATTCGCCTCAACGGCTACGCATCACCTCTCAGGCATCACGAGACACGGATTTGCCTATGCCTCGCCCTACAGGCTTACACCATACAACCACTAACTGGCCCCACTACCTTCCTGCGTCACCCCATCGCTTGCCTACTACCAGCCGAGGTCCCACGCATCACCCCACCGGGCACCCGAAGGCGCCTCGGAAAGGATCTGGATGGTTAGTACAACTGATTCAGCATGGGCGCGGATACACGGGTACGGGAATATCAACCCGTTGTCCATCGACTACGCCTGTCGGCCTCGCCTTAGGTCCCGACTCACCCTGGGCGGATTAGCCTGGCCCAGGAACCCTTGGTCATCCGGCGGCAGAGTTTCTCACTCTGCTTTCGCTACTCATGCCTGCATTCTCACTCCCACACCCTCCACCACTAGATCACTCTGTGGCTTCCACGGATGCAGGACGCTCCCCTACCCACCCACACACCTGGCCGGCCCTCCGTAGAGAACCGACAAGCTAACGTGTGAGTGCCGCGGCTTCGGGCGGTGTACTTGAGCCCCGCTACATTGTCGGCGCAGGACCACTTGACCAGTGAGCTATTACGCACTCTTTCAAGGGTGGCTGCTTCTAAGCCAACCTCCTGGTTGTCTTCGCGACCCCACATCCTTTTCCACTTAGTACACGCTTAGGGGCCTTAGCCGGCGATCTGGGTTGTTTCCCTCTCGACTACGAACCTTATCGCCCGCAGTCTCACTGCCACACTCTCACTTACCGGCATTCGGAGTTTGGCTGACGTCAGTAACCCTGTGGGGCCCATCGGCCATCCAGTAGCTCTACCTCCGGTAAGAAACATGTGACGCTGCACCTAAATGCATTTCGGGGAGAACCAGCTATCACGGAGTTTGATTGGCCTTTCACCCCTACCCACAGCTCATCCCCTCCATTTTCAACTGAAGTGGGTTCGGGCCTCCACGACGTCTTACCGTCGCTTCACCCTGGCCATGGGTAGATCACTCCGCTTCGGGTCTAGACCCGGCGACTCAAACGCCCTATTCAGACTCGCTTTCGCTACGGCTACCCCACACGGGTTAACCTCGCCACCGAGCACTAACTCGCAGGCTCATTCTTCAAAAGGCACGCCATCACCCACCCTCCAAAGGAGGCACAGGCTCTGACGGATTGTAAGCGTCGGTTTCAGGTACTATTTCACTCCCCTCCCGGGGTACTTTTCACCTTTCCCTCACGGTACTAGTCCGCTATCGGTCACCAGGAAGTATTCAGGCTTACCGGGTGGTCCCGGCAGATTCACAGCAGATTCCACGAGCCCGCTGCTACTTGGGAGAACATCACGCAAGACCATGTGCTTTCAGCTACCGGACTCTCACCGTCTACGGCAGACCATTCCAGGCCACTTCACCTAACACACAGTTTTCTGACTCACGCTTCCACAGGTAGATGGAAGAAGATGAACCCCACAACCCCACACGCACAACCCCTACCCGGTATCACATGCGCATGGTTTAGCCTCCTCCGCTTTCGCTCGCCACTACTCACGGAATCACTATTGTTTTCTCTTCCTATGGGTACTGAGATGTTTCACTTCCCCACGTTCCCCCACACAGCCTATACATTCAGCTGGTGGTAACACGACATCACTCGTGCTGGGTTTCCCCATTCGGACACCCTCGGATCACAGCTCGTTTGACAACTCCCCGAGGACTATCGCGGCCTACCACGTCCTTCATCGGCTCCTGGTACCAAGGCATCCACCGAACGCCCTTACACACTTACAACAACACCTACAAACAACCCCCCACACACAGAACCACAAAGGGCCCTGCACACGAGGATCGAATGTAGACATCACCAAAAACTCAAAAGTTTTCTGCTCAATCACACACCAACAACACCAGCCACCCCCACAAGGGCCGCCAGCCTTGCCGGCGCGAAATAAAGATGCTCGCATCCACTATGCACTTCTCAAACAACACACACCGCACCCAGCTGCATGCCTCCGCGCCCCACCACAGGACACCTCACCGACACACACCCGATCTGCAGCTCAGAGGAAAACGTGTGTTCCCTCAGAACCCCGATAGTGTGACGATCAACCCGCCGGCCTCACGACCTCAGCGGCAACCCAGATGTTTCGTCAGGCGACGAAACCCACAGGCTGTGTCTGATGTTTCACCCTCGAACACACACACGCCGCACAGACATACGCCGGCAGAAACGTGTGATGTTGTGTGCTCCTTAGAAAGGAGGTGATCCAGCCGCACCTTCCGGTACGGCTACCTTGTTACGACTTCGTCCCAATCGCCGATCCCACCTTCGACAGCTCCCTCCCACAAGGGGTTAGGCCACCGGCTTCGGGTGTTACCGACTTTCATGACGTGACGGGCGGTGTGTACAAGGCCCGGGAACGTATTCACCGCAGCGTTGCTGATCTGCGATTACTAGCGACTCCGACTTCATGGGGTCGAGTTGCAGACCCCAATCCGAACTGAGACTGGCTTTAAGGGATTCGCTCCACCTCACGGTATCGCAGCCCTCTGTACCAGCCATTGTAGCATGTGTGAAGCCCTGGACATAAGGGGCATGATGACTTGACGTCATCCCCACCTTCCTCCGAGTTGACCCCGGCAGTCTCCTGCAAGTCCCCGCCATTACGCGCTGGCAATACAGGACAAGGGTTGCGCTCGTTGCGGGACTTAACCCAACATCTCACGACACGAGCTGACGACAGCCATGCACCACCTGTCTACCAGCCACAAGGGAAGCCCCATCTCTGGAGCGGTCCGGTAGATGTCAAACCCAGGTAAGGTTCTTCGCGTTGCATCGAATTAATCCACATGCTCCGCCGCTTGTGCGGGCCCCCGTCAATTCCTTTGAGTTTTAGCCTTGCGGCCGTACTCCCCAGGCGGGGTACTTAATGCGTTAGCTACGGCACGGAACCCGTGAAAAGAGTCCCACACCTAGTACCCACCGTTTACGGCGTGGACTACCAGGGTATCTAATCCTGTTCGCTCCCCACGCTTTCGCTCCTCAGCGTCAGTTACTACCCAGAGACCCGCCTTCGCCACCGGTGTTCCTCCTGATATCTGCGCATTTCACCGCTACACCAGGAATTCCAGTCTCCCCTGTAGTACTCAAGTCTGCCCGTATCGCCTGCACGCCTACAATTGAGTTGCAGAATTTCACAGACGACGCGACAAACCGCCTACGAGCTCTTTACGCCCAGTAATTCCGGACAACGCTCGCACCCTACGTATTACCGCGGCTGCTGGCACGTAGTTGGCCGGTGCTTCTTCTCCAGGTACCGTCACTCACGCTTCGTCCCTGGTGAAAGAGGTTTACAACCCGAAGGCCGTCATCCCTCACGCGGCGTCGCTGCATCAGGCTTGCGCCCATTGTGCAATATTCCCCACTGCTGCCTCCCGTAGGAGTCTGGGCCGTGTCTCAGTCCCAGTGTGGCCGATCACCCTCTCAGGTCGGCTACCCGTCGTCGCCTTGGTAGGCCATTACCCCACCAACAAGCTGATAGGCCGCGGGCCCATCCTGAACCGCAAAAGCTTTCCACCAACCCCCATGCGAGAGAAAGTGAATATCCGGTATTAGACCCAGTTTCCCAGGCTTATCCCAGAGTCCAGGGCAGATCACCCACGTGTTACTCACCCGTTCGCCACTCGAGTACCCAGCAAGCTGGGCCTTTCCGTTCGACTTGCATGTGTTAAGCACGCCGCCAGCGTTCGTCCTGAGCCAGGATCAAACTCTCCATGAAAACCTAGCAAAACAACCAACCCACAAAAGAGCCGGCGTTTCAACACTAGAAGACCAGGAAAGAAAACCTGACCAATCCAAAAACCAGCTCACGCCACCCAGACGGGGCCAGATGACATGAACAAAAAAAATACATCAACATTCGTAAAGAATGCTCGATGCCAAAAACGGCATCAGACAATCCATCATCACACTATCGAGTTCTCAAAGAACACACACCCACCAGATACTCACCCCATCACAGGGCTTTCACCAGCCGGCTCGGTTCAGACCTTCAGACGCTCACCCCGTCTCCGGGGCAACTCTTCCAGCCTACCAGACCCGATCCCCACCCCGCAAATCCGTGGATCTGCACAGTAAGGAAGTCCGGCAACCCCAACCCACCCAGCCGAAACACAACAGGTCTCGAACCAGAGGATCAGGAGCGTTCAGCTCGAACCCGGTCTCCACTCCCCGAACCAAACCCTCACCGGGCCCTCCGGGGCGGCGCCGTGGCGCGCTGACTGGGAATAAGTTACGCAGATGAGTCGGCAACGTCAAATCGCCTGGTCACGGCGGGTGCATCGGGACGAAATCCCAGGTCGTCGAGCGCCCTTGACGATGCTGCCCGGAAAATTTCCGCGAAAATTCTTCCGAACCTGCCGCGGAGGTGGCTCGTAACAGGTAGAAGCGCAGGTCGTCGCTCGAAGTGTTGTCGACGAGGCCGCCCAGCCTCGAGGACGGGAGCAGTCTCTCCCCTGACTCAGAGCCATGCCCCTCCCCGCTGGGACCGGCCTGCCGTTCCGGCTGTGTGGGGATGCCGCGGATCGGGGAGCTGGGTACTGATCCCGCGCCTCGAGCCCCGGACCGATCGGGGCGAGATGTACCCACCCTCGATCCCGCCGACTCCCTCGCCTCGACGCGTGGGGCCGGCGCTTCGAAAGACCTTCATGCGATCGGCCTTCGCACGAGGTGTCGGCACTCCCCTGCCGCGACCGACTGCGCCGGCGGCGTACTCCGTACGTTCGCGCCGGCGACCCGGACGATGGGCATCGCAACCCCATCCATGCCGGGTTCGCCTCCGGGCGCGGTCGGGCCACAGCCCTCGGGGCACGCGCCACAGTCGTGGCATCGACGCGAAAAAGCGAGAACCCCCGCCCGGACATCCCGGGCGGGGGTTCTCGTAGTGGTAGCGGGGACAGGATTTGAACCTGCGACCTCTGGGTTATGAGCCCAGCGAGCTACCGAGCTGCTCCACCCCGCGTTGGTGAACACCACGTTACACAGCGGTTCGTCGGCTATGCAAATCGCGGGACCGATCGCAGCTGACCTGCAGAAATAGACGTGACAGCAGTCACTCGCACTCGATAAAGCGCAGGTCACGGCTCGGCGCCAGGATGAGCACTCATGCCCACCCGCGGTCGTCGAGGTTGGTGATCTGCATCACAGACGGGCGTACACTCGGGTCACCCGAACCGGGCCGACCCAACAACCGAGGAGGGAACCATGGCCATCCGTCACTTCCACCACGAAAGTCACGGCAACCACCCGATGAGCTTCGTCGGGTTCGTGCTCACCCTCGCCGGATTCCTGGCGGCCGCGCTGTGGCTGGTCCACATGGCGGCGGGCAACTCCGGGTACGCCGCGATCTCCGCCGCGGTGATGGTCGTCGCCTTCGCAGGCGCAGTGGCCATCTTCTACACGATCGGACACCGCTATCACCACAGCCCTGTCCTTCCTGACAACACCCCCGCCGAAACCGAGCGTTACCTGCGCAAGTACCGCAGGCGTCACTGATCGGATCGATCCAGGAAGGGGAAGAGAAAGACGAAGCCGGCCGATGCACCCCGTAGGTGCATCGGCCGGCTTCGTCGTGCGGGCTAGTTCTGGCCGGGCAGCGACTCGTACTCGGTCACTGCCTCGTTCAGCCGATCGAGCGCTGCGCCGTACCCCGCGAAATCGCCCTTGGTCTGGGCGTCGCGCAGGGCCTTGATCGCGTCGTCGATCGCCTTCACCGCGGCGTCACGCTCGGGCGACGAACCGCCACCCTGCGGCGGGGCCGGGCGCTGCGGTGGCGTCGCACCACCCTGTTCCTCCGGCTGTTCCGGCTGCTCCTGCTCCTGCCGCTCACCCGGCGGCGTGGCGAAGTCCGGATTGATGCCGACCTGACGCAGGGCCTCCTCCACCGTGGCGGCGTAACCGATCGGTGCGGTTCCATCGTCGGTGGACTCGTATCGGGTGATCACCCGGTACAGCCGCGGGAACGCCTCCTGGCCCTGGGCCTGGGCGTACACCGGCAGGACGTAGAGGATGCCGTTGTCACCCACCGGCAGCGTGAGCAGGTTGCCGTAGATCACGGTGGCCCGCCCCTCGAGCGGCTTGAGGGTGTCGGCGACCTTGTTGTCGGTCGTCATCGGGTTGAACGCCTGCTTGGGGCCGGCCGTCTGGTTGTTGGCGGGCAGCTCCTTGACGGTGATCTGTCCGTAGTCGTCCGGGTCCGACGACACCGTCACGTACGCGCCGAGGATGGGACGGTTCAGACGGGTCAGCACCGAGGTCAGCTGGAACGACGACTTCTTCGACTCCGGGTTCGCGGCGACGAAGTAGTAGGGCGGCTGATCGAGGCCACGTCGTTCGGCATCCGGGCTGGTCGGATCGGAGGGCACCGACCAGAAGTCGTTCGCCTGGAAGAACGTGCTCGGCGATTCGACGTGGTAGCGGGTCAGCAGCGACCGCTGGATCTTGAACAGATCCTCCGGGTACCGCGCGTGCTCGCGCAGCGAGATGTTCTTGTCGTACTCGGCGCGCGGGGCGACCGTGCCCGGGAACGCCTTCATCCAGGTCTTGAGAACCGGGTCCTCGTCGTCGACCTGATAGAGGGTCACCTCACCGGTGTAGGCGTCCACCGTTGCCTTCACCGAATTGCGCACGTAGGAGACGGTCTTGTTGACCTGGCTCCGCCCGGTCTGCCCGGGGTTGAGATCCTGCGCATCGGCGGTCGCGCTCTGCAAAGACATCGGCTGCGAGTACGGGTAGTTGTCCAGCGTCGTGTAGCCGTCGACGATCCACTTGATCGATCCGTCGTCCATCACCGCCGGGTAGGCCTTGGACTCGACGGTCAGCCACGGTGCGACCTTCTTGACCCGGTCCCGGGGATCGCGGTTGTAGATGATCTTCGAGTCCGACGTGATCTCGCTGGAGAGCAGGAAGTTCCGCTCGGCGTACTTGGCCGCGTACAGGACCCGGTTGAACCAGTTGCCCAGCGGCACGCCGGCAGGGCCCTGGTAGGTGTACTTGGCATCGCCGAGATCCGCCTCGCGCGGGGTCGCCCCGCCGACGATGGCGTAGTCGGGATCGATCTTGGCCAGCAGCTCGCCGAAGTAGATGCGCGGCTGGGTCACCTTGATCGGCGCGTCGCGCTTGTACGACTCGGTCTGGTAGTTCGTGGTGTCGCTGACGAAGTACAGCGGGTCACCGCCGCCGCTGAGGTCGCTGCCGGTGACCGCCTCGCGCACCCGGTTGGCCGGCGCGGCGATGAAGCCGTCGCCGTGCGTGTACACGAGGTGCTTGTTCAGCCAGTTCTGCTGGTTCTCCAGGTAACGGCTCGGGTCGAGCTCGCGGACCGTCACCACGAAGTCCCGGATCTGACCGTCGATCTTGTACCGGTCGACCGCGAGCTGGGTCGGGAATCCGTAGAAGTTCTGGCGCTGCTGCTGCTGGATGAAGGTCGGCGAGACGACGTTCGGGTCCAGGATGCGGATGTTGGACAGCGTCGGGGTGTCGGCGTCGACGGTCGCGGGATTCGCCGGCTCGGCCGTCCAGTTCTTCTGGGTGATCACCTTGTCCGGCCCGATGCCATACGCCTCCCGGGTGGAGTTGATCGCCCGTTGGATGTACTCGGACTCCTTCTGCGCGGCGTTCGGCTTGACCGAGAACTGCTCCATGGTGAGCGGCCAGCCCACTCCGATCAACAGCGCCGAGAAGAGCATCAGCACCGTTGCGAGGGCGGGGATGCGCAGGTCGCGCAGCACGATGCCGGCGAAGAACGCGATCGCGCAGATGATGGCGATCGCCATCAGGATGAGCTTGGACGGGAGCACCGCGTTGAGGTCGGTGTAGCTCGCGCCGGGGAAGATCTCCGCCTTGCGCTGGCTGGAGAGCAGGTTGTACCGGTCGAACCAGTAGGCCACGGCCTTGAGGAGGACGAAGGTTCCGGCCAGCACCGACAACTGCACGCGGGCCGCGGTCGTCACCGATCCGCCGCCCTGCCCGAAGCGGATGCCGCCGAACAGGTAGTGCGTCACCAGGTTCGCGAGGAACGCCACCACGATGATCACGAACAGCAGGTTCAGCACGAACCGGTAGAACGGCAGGTCGAAGGCGTAGAAGCCGAGGTCGAGTCCGAACTGTGGGTCCTTGCGGCCGAAGTCGGTCCCGTGCAGGAACATCTGCACCGTCGCCCACGAGCCCTGCGCGACCAGGCCGGCGAGCACGCCGATGATCAGCGCGGGAGCCACGGCGAACCAGCGGACCTTCGCCATGATCGCGGTCCGGTAGCGGGCCAGCGGATCGTTGGGACCCGAGGTCGGCACGAACACCGGCCGCGACCGATAGGCCAGGGCGAGCGCGCCGAAGATGATCAGCCCGACCAGGATCGTCGTGATCAGGAACAGGATCAGTCGCGTCCACAGCACGGTGCTGAAGACGTTCGAGTACCCCACGTCGCGGAACCAGAGCCAGTCGGTCGCGAGACCGACGATTCGTGGTCCGACGAGCAGGAGGACCAGGACGGCGACCCCGATGCCGATGACGATCTTGCTCCTGCGTGACAGTGTCGGCATTCCCGCCGGCCCTCGTACGCCCACCAGACCCACTCTCCAAAGCTCTCAATTCGGACAACGCCCGGCGAGACGTGCTGGGCCGGGCGTGGTGACCACCACTGTACTGGCACCGCCCGTGCGGGGACCCCACTCGGGCGTCGGGCCAACGAACGGGGACCGGCCCGGGTTCCGGACGGCCACGTGCCGGCGCTGTCGGGTTGGTGTCGTGGGCACAGTCGGGGTTGTCGTCGTGGGACACGGCCGGGCGAGGCAAGATGAGCGGGTGCCTGCCGACTCGACGACTCCCGGACCCACGCCGACAGCCCCCTGGTCGACCGAGGACCTGGGTACCGCATTGAGCGAGATCCTCGACCACGTCGACGACTCCGGATGGGGTCAGGCGGCCTCGGTGTACGCCCTGGTCCCGACCTCCGTGATCGCCGAGCAGACGCCCCACCTCGTCGACGACTCGCCGTCCGTGTTCACCCCGGTCGAGCAGGAGTGCCCCGACCTCGACGAGTTCCTGGCCTCGGCCGTCTGGCCCGATGCGGTCGCCGGCGCCGCGGTGGCCCTGGAGATCGTGGTCGCCGAACCGGGGCCCGACGACGACGGCACCCCGCGCCACGTGCCCCCAGGCGCGCCAGGTCCCTCGACGGACGGGCAACAGGCGCGGCTCGTCGTCGGAGTGCTGCGCAAC
Source organism: Gordonia paraffinivorans (assembly GCF_900683595.1). Taxonomy (NCBI): domain Bacteria; kingdom Bacillati; phylum Actinomycetota; class Actinomycetes; order Mycobacteriales; family Gordoniaceae; genus Gordonia; species Gordonia paraffinivorans. The sequence continues at coordinate 11,527 of NZ_CAACYD010000006.1, forward strand.
GGCCGGGACCTGGCACTGATGCGGCTGCGCCGGCAGGAGGGCGACGAACCCGAGACGCTCACCCACCCGAAGCTCGCGACGGAGTTGCGGGAGGCCCTGGCCGGGACCTTCGAGCCGGACGAGCCCGGGACCTGATGGAGCGGACCCGGCGGGGTCCGGTTCAGCAGGTCGGCGCCGGCTTGCCCGCGCCGATCGCGTCGAGCGCGTCGACCGCGCCGTCGAGGCTCTCGACCTTGACCAGTTCCAGACCGTCCGGCCGTTCGGAGACGGCCTCCGCGCAATTGCGCGCGGGCACCAGGAACACCTTCGCCCCGGCATCTCGGGCCGCACGGGTCTTGTGGGTGATCCCGCCGATGGGACCGACCTCGCCGTCCGGGTCGATGGTCCCGGTCCCGGCGACGAACTCCCCGTGGGTCAGCGCCCCGGGGGTCAGCTGGTCGATGACCGCCAGCGCCAGCATCATGCCCGCCGACGGGCCGCCGATGTCGCCGACGGTGTAGGTGACCTTCAGGCTCGGGTCGGCGTTGACGACGTGGGCGGTCACCCCGAGGAAGCCGTTCTCCTCGTCGGCCGGGTGCTGTGCCACCGTGACCGTGACCGTCTGCGGGGCGCCCTGGCGGACGATCTCGATCGGCACCTCGGTGCCCGGCGCCTTCTTCGACACGACCTCACGCATCTGCTTGACCGTCTCGACCTCGACCCCGGCGATTCTCACGACCTCGTCGCCGACCTGCAGGACGCCCTTGGCCGGCCCGTCGGGTTCGACACCGGCGACGCGCAGCGCGGTGGGGCGGTCCAGGTAGCGCAGGGCGGCGGCGGTGGCGTTCTCCTCCGAGCCCACCATCTGGGCGGTGTTCTCCTGCCGGACCTCCTCGGTGGTCCGGTCCGGCGGGTAGACCTCGTCGCGCGGGGTGACCGAGTACGTGCCCGACATCCACTTGCCGAGGGCGCTGAACAGGGTCAGTCCGTCGTGGACGGAGACGGTGGTCAGGTCGAGGTGACCGTCGGCCGGTTCGGTCGGCACCCCGTCGATCTGCACGACCCTGCGTTCGACGACCTCGCCGTCGTCCTCGACCTTCGCGGTGCCGAGGGTGTTCAGCGTCGGCCCGGGGCCGAGCGCCACGTACGGCACCCGCACCTGATTGCCCACCACGAGCAGAGCCAGCAACACGAACACGCTGACGGCGACGGTCGCGATCCTTCTGAGACGGGGGCTCGAACTCATTCCGCCCACGATAATGCCCCCAGCAGTGACGATGACGCGGGCACCGCCAGCGCGGACCCGGGCGCAGGACGCCGCCGCCCCGGAACGTCGCGAACCACGTGCCGGACTACGCGCACGGCGAACATCCACGACCCGTCGCGGCCCCCACCGGGCGGTACGGTGGACACATGAGTGATCTGCCCTTCGGCTTCTCGTCGTCCGGTGACGACGACGACCGCGAGAAGAACAGCGGCGACCGCGACAAGCCGGGCGACGCCGCCGGCGGCAACCCCTTCGGTGGCGCCAACCCGTTCGGATTCGCGATGGGCGGACAGGGACTGGGCGATTTCGATCCGTCGAACTTCGATCCGAACATGCTCGGCCAGATGTTCAGCCAGCTCGGCAACATGCTCAGCGGCATGGGCGCGGGTCTGGCCGGCGGCGGTTCCGGACCCGTGAACTATCAGGTCGCCGTGAATCTCGCGCGCCAGCAGATCGGTTCGTTCACGCCCGTCCTGGAGAAGGAGATCTCCGCCTCGGCCGACGCGGTGCGCCTGGCCGACGTGTGGCTCGACGACGCGACCATCTTCCCCACCGGCGTCACGCAGACCGTCGCATGGACGCCCGTGCAGTGGCTCGAGGAATCCCTCGACACCTGGAAGGTCCTCTGCAACCCCATCGCCGAGCAGCTCGCCCGCACCTGGCAGGACAACCTGCCGGCCGAGGCGGCGCAGTTCGCCGGGCCGATGCTCGGCATGCTCACGCAGATGAGCGGCATGGCCTTCGGCACCCAGCTCGGACAGGGCCTGGGCCAGCTGGCCAAGGAGGTGCTGACCTCCACCGACATCGGCCTGCCGCTGGCCCCCGAGGGGATCGCGGTGCTGCTGCCGGAGGCCATCGCGAAGTTCGCCGAGGGTCTCGGACTGCCCCCGCAGGAGATCATCGTCTTCATCGCCGCCCGCGAGGCCGCGCACGTGCGGCTGTTCGCCCATGTGGGCTGGCTGCGCCAGCGCCTCCTCGCCACGGTCGAGGAGTACGCCCGCGGGATCAGCATCGACTTCAGCGGGATCAACGAGGTCACGAGCAACATCGACCCGACCGAACTCCTGTCCGACCCGTCCAAGCTGGAGGAGCTCATCAGCTCGTCCACCTCGTTCGAACCGACGACGACGCCCGAGCAGAAGGCCGCCCTCGAGCGGCTCGAGACGCTTCTCGCGCTCATCGAGGGCTGGGTGGAGCAGGTCGTCACCCTCGCACTGGGCGACCGGATCCCGAGCACCGCCGCACTGACCGAGTCGATGCGCCGGCGTCGCGCATCCGGCGGCCCCGCCGAACAGACCTTCGCCACCCTGATCGGCCTAGAACTGCGCCCGCGAAAGGTGCGCGAGGCGTCGGAGCTGTGGCGCAAGGTCCTCGAGGCCACCGACCTGTCCACCCGCGACGGCGTCTGGGAGCACCCGGACCTGCTCCCCGACTCCGCCGACCTCGACAATCCCGCGGGCTTCGTCGACCGATTGCTGACCTCCGACTCCGATCTCGACAACGCGATCGCGGAGCTCGAGAAGTCCCTCGCCGAGCAGGACGATCCCGATACCGGTGACGGTTCGGGCGGGCCGGGGCCCGACGGCGACTCCTGAGCCGGCCGTCTCCACAGATCTCACGTCGCGCGCCATGTTGTGGATAACCCGGCTCGCCCGGGTCGGCGGCCGGATTTCGCTGGCAGAGTTGCGCCATGTCCATCACGGTTCCGCTCATCCGGCCGGGGACCCCGATCCTGGTGCGCCCGGGCAACCGCGTCCACGTCGGGATAGACCCGGCCGGCAGCGTGATCATCGAGCTCGACGCCGCGATATCGGCCCACTCGGTCGCCGCGATGCTGCGCCGGCTGGAACAGCCGTGCACCCCGGAGGCGCTGCTGCGCCGGGCCTCGGCCGCGGGCCTCGCACGCGAGGAGATCACCGAACTCCTCGACGGACTGTCCGCGGCGGGCCGAACCCTTCCGGCGCCCGCCGACAAGCCCTCGGGCGCACCGAGATCCGACGAGTTCCGCATTCAGATCCATGGTCAGGGCCCGCTGGCGGACATGTTGAGTGCGTCGCTGCGTCAGCAAGGACTGTCGGTGCACCGCACGATGCGTCGCCGTGCGGACGGCTCCCTGGACACCGTCGACACCGAGCTGGTGATCCTGAGCGACTTCCTCGTCCACGATCCGCGAGTGGTGTTCGCGCTGACGCGGGCGCGTATCCCCCACCTGCTCGTGCGGGTGCGCGACGGCGTGGGAATCGTCGGCCCGCTCGTCCTGCCCGGGCTGTCGAGCTGTCTGATGTGCGCCGACCACCATCGGTCCGACCTCGATCCGGAGTGGCCGGCGATGGCCGTCCAGCTCATCCGCGTGCCGGGCGACACCGATCCGGCGATCGTGGGTCCCACGGCGGCCATCGCCCACGGGCAGATCATCCGGCTGGTGGGCGCACTGCGTTCACCTGCGGCGCAATCGGCTGCGCTCGACGAGCCGGAGCTGTTGAATCGGGTCGTGGAGTTCCGGAACGATCCGGTCCGGACGCGCAGCCGCCGGTGGTCACCGCACCCCGACTGCGATTGTCGTCCGATGGGAGACGATCGGGGCAAGTCGTCTAAAGTGTGACGCGGAAAGGATGCTATGACCGACATCACTCGGGGGCAGGGTCGTCGCAACGCTAAGTTGGCTTCTCTCCCTCTCGGTATGGCCGGACGTGCGGCGGCGGGCCTCGGCAAGCGCATGGTCGGCAAGGACAAGGACGAGGTCAACCAGGAGCTGCTCGAGAAGACCGCGGAGCAGTTGTTCGCGGTGCTCGGCGAGCTCAAGGGCGGCGCCATGAAGGTCGGCCAGGCGCTGTCGATCATGGAGGCGGCGATCCCCGACGAGTTCGGCGAGCCGTTCCGCGACGCACTGACCAAGCTGCAGGCGGAGGCCCCGCCGATGCCCGCGGACAAGGTCCACAAGGTCCTCGACCAGCAACTCGGCACGCGGTGGCGTGAGCGGTTCCGGGAGTTCTCCGACGAGCCGGCCGCGTCGGCGTCGATCGGTCAGGTCCACAAGGGCATCTGGTCCGACGGCCGCGAGGTCGCGGTGAAGGTGCAGTATCCGGGCGCCGACCACGCACTGAAGGCCGACCTCAAGACGCTCTCGCGGATGTCGGGACTGCTCCAGAAGCTGTCGCCCGGCACCGACGTCAAGGCGATGATGGACGAGCTCATCGACCGGACCGAGGCCGAGCTCGACTACCTCGGCGAGGCCGAGAACCAGCGGGCCTTCGCCAAGGCCTACGACGGCAGCCCGGACTTCCTCGTGCCGAAGGTCATCGCGAGCGCCCCCAAGGTCGTGGTCTCCGAGTGGGTCAACGGCGTTCCGCTGTCGCGGATCATCCGCGAGGGCGATCAGGAGACCCGCAACGACGCCGCGGCGAAGATGGCCGAGTTCGAGGTCAGTTCGCCGTACCGCGTCGGCCTCCTGCACGGCGATCCCCACCCGGGCAATTTCTTCCTCGCCGACGACGGTCGCTTCGGCATCCTCGACTTCGGTGCCGTCGGCCACTACCCCGGCGGCCTGCCCCCGGAGACCGGACCGATCCTGCGGCTCGCCCGCGACCGCAAGTACGACGAGCTCCGCGAGCTGATGGTGGAGACGGACTTCATCCGCGCCTCGCACGCGCACAAGGTGACCGCCGCCGACCTCGAGGCCTACATGCGTCCGTACGTGGACCCGCTGTACTCGGAGTCGTTCCACTTCACCCGCAAGTGGATGCAATATGCGGCCGGCAAGGCCACCGATCTCAAGGGCGAGGTCTACAAGACCTCACGAAACCTGAACGTGCCCAAGCGGTTCGTGATGGTCTTCCGCGTGCTCGGCGGCTGCGTCGGGATCGCCTCCCAGCTCGAGGCACACGCTCCGTACCGCGCGATCATGGAGAAGTGGGTGCCGGGCCTGGCCGACGAGTGACGGGATGGGCGCGCGCCCGCGCCGCCCCGCGACCACACAGACGACGACACCGGCGTCGTGAGCGTTCTGCTCACGACGCCGGTGTCGTGTGTCAGGCGACATTCTTGCGCGGACGACCACGCGGTCGCTTGCGGGCGATCACGACGCCGCGCTCGAAGATCTCGCCGCCCCAGACGCCCCAGGGTTCGGCTCGGTCCAGCGCTGCCTGCAGGCACTGGGTCTTGAGCGGGCACTCGGCGCACAGGGCCTTGGCACGCTCGAGATCACGCGGGTCGTCGGCGAACCACAGGTCGGCGTCGGTGACCTGGCACGGCAGGTCGATCCGTGCGGTCGCTGCGCGGTCAGCCGAGATACAGGACTCGAGGACGCATTCGACGGTCATGGGTTTCTCCACATCTGCTCGTTGTCGGGTTTGTCGACCCGTGAACCTCGATGTGGCTGTCGTTCCGAATCCCCTTGTCAGGGGCCAGAGTTCGGATGACAGAAAGAGGGCCACGGGTTCGCCTCTGCGATTCGCCCGTGGCCCGGATATCTCGGAGGATCAGCTCCGGAGAATCGGTGTCGGTACGGGGAACCCATGCGGCGCGGGGGCTGCGGCTTCTGCTGCCGGCGGCGCGACGAGCGCTACCTGCGCTGCTGCCGGATGCGCTGTCGCGAGATGCTGTGCCGATGCGGCGGCGCGACGCGCCACGGCGGGCGCGGCCGCGACCAGGGCTCGCGAAGCCGGACGTGCACAGACAGCCGGGATCCAGGAGCGGGTGCGACGGGTGCGCGAGACGGCGGCGAACGCCGGGATCGGCTTGGCCGCAGGCACGGCGATGACGGCCTGGTTCACGGTGGTTCCGTTCACTGATCCGCTCCTTTCTTCTTCTCGGCGCTGGTGCTCTGGGTCGGCCTCGACTCGAGCGATGGGTTCCGTCGGGACACAGGCGTTCTCCACCCGTGTGCTGACTGGTGACCAGGGTAGACCGTGCGCAAAGAGCCGCACAACCTATTTTTGACCTGCGGTTTTGATGATCTCGAGCAATTCCTCGCCGTACTCGTCGAGCTTCGACGCCCCGATCCCCGGGATCGACACCAGCCCCGCGGTGTCCGTCGGCCGTTGCTCGGCGACGGCGGTGAGGGTCTTGTCGGAGAACACGACGAACGCCGGGACCTTCTTCTCCTGGGCGCGCTCGCGGCGCCATTCCTTCAGGGCGACGAGGAGGTCCTCGTCGAGGTCCGATGGGCACGACGAGCATCGGCCGAGCAGTGTCGCGGTGGAGCCGGTGAGCCGCGCTCCGCAGACCCGGCACGACGGCCCCTTGCGCGGGGTCCGCTCCTTCGCGATCTTCGACGCCGGGGAGTCGTCGGGCACGAGGTCGTTGAGGAAACGCGACCGGCGGCGGGCGCGGCCTCCCTCGTTGCGGGCCAGCGCCCACGACAGGTGGAGGTGCTCCCGGGCGCGGGTCACGCCCACGTAGAAGAGTCGGCGCTCCTCCTCGATGTCCTCCCACGAGCCCTTGATGGCCTGGCTGATCGGCAGCGAGCCGTCGGTGAGCCCGACGAGGAACACCGCGTCCCACTCGAGGCCCTTGGCCGCGTGCAACGACGACAACGTGACGCCCTGGACGGTCGGCGGGTGGCGGGCCTCGGCGCGGGCCGACAGCTCCGCCGACAGATCCGGCAGGGTCAGCTCCGGGTTCTCGGCGATCATGTCCTCGGTCAGCTGCAGCAGCGCCTTCAGGGACTCCCAGCGGGCACGCGCCTGGGCGCCGGACGGCTCCTCGGCAGACAGTCCGAGCTCCCCGAGCACCGACCGCACGACGTCGAGGGTCCCGACGCCGGGGCGAACCTCGCGCCCGGCGACGGACGCGAGTTGGCGCATCGCCTGACGGACCTCGGTGCGCGCGAAGAACGCCTCGCCCCCGCGGACCTGGTAGGGGATCCCCGCCTCGGTCAGCGCCTGCTCGTAGTTCTCCGACTGGGCGTTGACGCGGTACAGGATGGCGATCTCGGAGGGCGCGACCCCCTGCTTGATGAGGTGTTTGATCTCGATCGCGATCGAGGTGGCCGCGGCCGGCTCGTCGTCGTACTCGGCGAACGTCGGCTCGGGCCCCGGGGGCCGCTGCCCGATGAGGCGGAGTCGGGTGCCGGCGATGCGGCCGCGCGCGGCGCCGATGACCCGGTTGGCGAGGTCGACGACCTGCGGGGTGGACCGGTAGTCGCGTTCGAGCCGGACGACCGTGGCGTCGGGGAACCGGCGGGAGAAGTCCAGCAGGTAGCTCGGGGAGGCGCCGGTGAAGCTGTAGATCGTCTGGTTGGCATCGCCGACGACGGTCAGGTCGTCGCGCTCGCCGAGCCAGGCGTCGAGCAGGCCCTGCTGGACCGGCGTCACGTCCTGGTACTCGTCGACGACGAAACACCGGTAGCGCGAACGGAACTCCTCGGCCGCGCCGGGGTCGACGGTGAGGATCTGGGTCATGTAGATGAGCAGGTCGTCGAAGTCGAGGAGCCGGTCGCCCTCGGGCGAGACCTTGGCGTCCTCGTACTGCTCATACACCGCGGCGACCTTGGGCGGCGGCGCCGGCGACTCCCGCCCGAGGCGGCGGACCGCCTCCACGTAGCTCTCCGGGGCGATCAGCGTGGCCTTGGCCCACTCGATCTCCGAGGACAGGTCGCGCAGGGTGTCGGTCGAGGTGTCGAGGCCGGCCCGGCGCGCGGCGCGCGAGATGAGGGGGAACTTGTTGTCGAGCAGTTCCCACCGCGCATCGCCGAACACGTGCGGCCAGAAGTAGCGGAGCTGCCGCATGGCCGCGGCGTGGAAGGTCTGGGCCGCGACGTTGCCGGTGTGGCCGGCCCCGACGCCGAGGCTGCGCAGGCGGGTCCGCATCTCCCCCGCCGCGCGGGCGGTGAACGTCACTGCGAGAACCTGCCCGGGGTTCACCTGCCCGGTGTCGACGAGGTGCGCGATACGGCGGGTGATGGTGCGGGTCTTGCCGGTTCCGGCCCCGGCCAGGACGCACACGGGTCCGCGGGGCGCGAGGACGGCCGCGGACTGCTCGGGATCGAGCCCGTCGACCGCTCCGGCGTCGCGAGAGCTGGTGGGGGTGGTCGGATGGCGCACGGAGTCCACTATGTCACCACCCACCGACGGCGCCCGGCCGCCGACCCGCCCGTGCGTGACAGGCACCACTGTCCTCCGCGGCGTCGACGGGAACAGCCCGCCGCGGCGTGGTGTTATGAGGTTCATGAGCAACGTGATCGACGACGCGGCCGGCACCACCGACTCCGGCGAACTGACCATGTACACCACCACGTGGTGCGGCTACTGCCGCCGTCTCAAGACGGCGCTGAAGGCCAGCGGGATCCCGTGGAAGGAGATCGACATCGAGGCCGATCCCGCCGCCGCGGAGTTCGTGGGCAGCGTCAACGGCGGAAATCACGTCGTGCCGACGGTTCTCTACGCCGACGGCACCACCGCGACCAACCCGTCGATCGCCGACGTCAAGAAGAAGCTCGGCGTCTGAGTCGCCACCTTCTGATCTGCAGACGACGAACCCGGGTCCGGCATCCGCGCCGGCCCGGGTTCTCTCGTGTCGGGGTGCCCATCCCGTGGCTGTCTATCCCGTGTCTGTCTGTCCCGTGGCCGCCCAGGACTCGATGAGGGTGCGCGCGATCGAGATCGACCCGGGCAGCTGCAGTCGCGGGGGCGTCCCGTCCGGAGCGGGGTCGACGCGGGTCCATCCGTCGCGCGAGAGCGCCTCGCGCACCTCGTCGCGGTGGAACCACCGTGCGTCACCGATCTCGCCGTCGAGGAACTGCAGTTCGTCGGCCGGGTCTCCGATGGCGGCGAAGCCGAGCATCAGCGACCGCGGGAACGGCCACGGCTGGCTGCCGAGGTAGCGCGGCTCGCGCACCACGATGCCGACCTCCTCGTGGACCTCGCGGATGACGCACTGCTCCAACGACTCCCCCGGTTCCACGAAGCCGGCCAGGGTCGAGTACCAGCCGTCGGGCCAGATGGCCTGGCGGCCCAGCAGGATCCGGTCGGCACCGTCGTGCACGACGGTGATGATGGCCGGATCGGTGCGCGGGAACTCGTCGCGACCGGAGTCGACGCTGCGACGCACCCAACCGCCGCGCGCCGGCACGGTGACCGAGCCGTCGACCGGCGAATGCCTGGCCGTGTCATGCCAATTCAGGATGCCGAGTGCGGTGACCAGCAGCCCGGCCTCGTCCGCGGTCAGGCGTTCGGCACCCCGGCGGGCGTCGTCGGTGGGACCGTCGACGTGGTCGACGCGGCGGGTCCAGCGGTCGACGCCGTCGACCACGCCCAGGAACACCGCATCGGCCGGCGGGGCGTCGGCGACGGTCGTCGCCTCGACCCAGTGCAGGGCACCCGAATCGCCGACCGGATAGCGGCCGTTGGGATCGACGAGCAGCACCTTCGCCGTCGGCCAGCCGGCGGCCATCCGTTCGGCGTCGTCGCGGATCTCGTCGGCGCGGTCGAATCCCGCGCGCGAGAGCATGGGCAGTTGGAGCAGGTCGAAGTGCACGTCGTTCCCCTGGTGGTCGGTCGGGTGGGCGGTGTCGGGCCGGTCCGGTCGGATGGCGAGCGTCCGCCCGTCAGTCGTCGGACGTGCTCTTGCGGACGTACAGCAGCCGGTCGCCGGCCTCGATCTGTTCGACCTCGGCGTCGTCGACCCGATGGAGCACGCCGTCGCGGACCACGCCGAGCACGATGTCGCGCGTGTGCGCGGGCGATCCGCCTGTCTCGCTGGGATCCACCTCGCGTTCGGCGATGGAGTACCCGATGTCCGGGGTGAGGAGGTCCTCGATCATCTCGACCACCGATGGCGTCATGGTGGCAATGCCCAGCAGGCGGCCCGCCGTCTCCGACGAGACGACCACGGAGTTGGCGCCGGACTGGCGCATGAGGTGGGTGTTCTCCGACTCGCGGATCGACGCCACGATCTTCGCGCGCGGATTGATCTCGCGCGCGGTGAGCGTCGCGAGGACCGCGGTGTCGTCCCGGTTGGGCGCGACGATGATGTTCTTGGCGTGCGCGACGCCTGCGAGGCGCAGGACGTCGGACTTGGTCGCGTCGCCGCGGACCGTGACGAGCCCGTCGGCCGCCGCCGCCTCGAGGACCGCGGGTTCGGAGTCGACGACGACGATCTCCGAGGGCTTGACCCCGTCGCCGCGCATGGCGTCGACCGCGGTACGTCCCTTGGTTCCGTAGCCGATGACCACGGTGTGATTGCGCACGGCATTCCTCCAACGCTGGATCTTGAGCGCCTGCCGGGACCGTTCGGTGAGCACCTCGAGGGTGGTGCCGATCAGCACGATCAGGAACAGCACACGCAGTGGCGTGATGATGACGATGTTGACGAACCGGGCGAACGGGCTGATCGGGGTGATGTCGCCGTAACCCGTGGTCGACAGCGTCACCGCCGAGTAGTAGAGCGAATCGAGATAGGACAGCGGGTTGCCCTGCGCGTCGCGATAGCCGTCGCGGTCGATCCACACGACCACCGAGGTGAAGAACAGCGCCAGGCACGCCCAGAGGACGCGGCGACCGATCGCACGGGCCGGGCTCTGTTCGAGTTCGGGGATCCGGACGACGCCGACCAACGCGTAGTCGGGTTTGCCGGCCAGCTCGTCCCCGGATCCGAACCGGCGGCGCAAGCGGTTACGCATGGTCACATCTGGCGCTTCTGGGGTTCGCTCACACGCTGAAATGTAACCCACTCGCCGACATGGGAGCTCATTTGGCCAGCTTGGCCGCGAGCGTCGCCTCGTCGGGGAGGTCGTCGGCCATCAGCGTGTGTCCGTCGCGGACGTAGTGGAAAGCCGCGCGGACCTTCTCGACGGGAACGCCGGCCAGCTGGGCCCACGCGATGCGGTAGGCGGCCAGCTGGATGAACAGCGACTCCCGTTTCGCCGGTTCGGGAACCACGCCGGTCTTCCAGTCGACCACCGTCCACGACCCGTCCTTCTCTGCGAAGACCGCGTCGATGCGCCCGCGCACCACGATGCCGCCGATGACCGTCTCGAACGGGACCTCCACCTCGGTGGGGCTCCGGTTGGCCCACGGCGAGGCGAGAAAGGCCTCGCGCAGGGCATCGAGGTCGGCGTCGGGGCTGGCCGTGGCATCGGCGGCACCGGGGAGTTCGTCGACGTCGAGCAGTCGCGTCGCGCCGAACCACCGTTCCACCCAGGCGTGGAATGCGGTACCACGCCGCGCCATCGGATTGGGCCGGAACGGCGTGGGCCGCCGGAGCCGCCGGGCGAACTCGGCCTCGTCGGCGTCGAGTTCGACGAGCTGGCTGACCGACAGGTGGGTCGGCAGCGTGACCTCGACGAGCGCCTGGTTGGCCTGGTGGTGTTCGTCGAGCAGCGCCGACACCTCCGCCTCCCAGGCGGCGATCTCATCGTCGGGGTCGGCCGCTGCGAGCTCGGCCTGCCCCGCCGCGTCGGACGGGGCGTCGAACAGCGCGGGCGCCTCCCGCTTCGCGATCGCCTCGAGCACGAGGTCGGCGGCGGCCTGCACCGCGTCGCGGCGTCCGGCGAGCGGGTCCCGCGGCCACGACTCGGCGACGACGCGTTCGGCGAGCGGGTTGGTCGCGTCGTCGGCCGGCGGCGGGGTGCGGACCGCGATGGACATGCCCGTGGAGTCGACCGACGGATCGGTGATCACCTCGTCGATGGCGGTCATCAGCTCGTCGAAGAACTCCGATCCGCCGCGCGGCTTGTCCCCGGTCTCCGACCAGTGGTGTGCCGAGATCAGCAGGTCGTGCCGGGCACGGGTCAGCGCGACGTAGAGCAGGCGGCGGTCCTCTTCGAGGCGTCGCTGTGAGATGGCCGCCTTGTGGTCGGCGATCGCCTCCTCGAGCTGCTTGCGGTCGGCCAGCGCGTCGAGTTTGAGCACCGGGAACCCTTCGGCCGCACCGTCTGCCGACTCGGAAGGGGTCGCGAGGTCGCCGCGCAGCTCGGCCGGGAGTTCGCGGGCGCTGCCGAGCCAGGTGGTGTCGGCCTTGGCGCTGGGGAAGATCCCCTTCGCCAGGTGCGGGATCGCCACGACGTCCCACTCGAGTCCCTTCGCGGCGTGCACGGTGAGGATCTGCACGCGCTGGTCGGCCACTTCGATCTTGCCCGGCTCCAGGCCCTTCTCGATGGTCTCGGCGGCGTCCAGGAAGGCCAGCAGGCCGGGGAGGTTCGCGCCTGGACGGTCGGCGTAGTGGCTGACGTAGTCGGCGAAGGCGTCGAGGTGCTCGCGTCCGGTGATGGCGCCGCGCATGCGGCGTGCGCGGATCTGGGCCTCGACGCCCACGCCGATGGTGTGCTCCACGTCGGCGACGAGCTCGGGCAGCGGCTGCCCGATGCGACGCCGCAGCGATTCCAGCTGTGCCCCGAACGCGCGGATGCGCGCGTATCCCTCCGGGCTGTAGTCGCCCGGGTCACCGGGGTCGACGACGGCGTCGGCGAGGCCGGCCCGGTCGACGATCTCGGTGGGCAGGACGGAATCGAGTGCGGCGTCGAGCTGTTCGCGGCTGGTGACCACGCCCACCGATTCGGCGTAGCTCTCCGCGGCGAGGGTGGTGGCGCGCCGCCACAGCGCGGCGAGGTCCTTGGCCCCGAGCCGCCAGCGCGCACCCGTCAGCAGGCGTATGACCGCGGTGCCGGCCATCGGGTCGGCCATCACGCGCAGGGTGGCGATGATGTCCTCGATCTCGGGCACGTGCAGCAGGCCGCCGATGCCGACGACCTCGGCGGGGATCCCGCGGCTCTCCAGCTCGGCGGCCAACGGCGCCGAATCCTCGTTGCGCCGCACCAGGATCGCGGTCGTCGGCGGCGCCTCGCCGGCGGCCTCGGCGGCCTTCCATCGCTCCTCGATCGAGTCGGCGATCCAGCTGCGCTCGTCGATGACGGTCTCGGTGAGCGCGATGGTCGCCGTTCCGTGCGGGGCGTCGGGCCGCGGCCGCAGGACGCTGACCGGGATGCCCCGGCGCCGGAGTTCCTCGGACACCTGGTTCGCCAGGCGCAGGGCCTGCGCCGCGTTGCGCCAACTGGTGAGCAGTTCGCGGCGGTGCGCGGGCGAGCCGTCGGGACGAGGGAAGTCGCGGGCGAACCGGGGCAGGTTGGCCGCGGACGCGCCACGCCAGCCGTAGATGGACTGGATCGGATCGCCGACCGCGGTGACCGCCACCGGCTCCCGCGACGGCCCGTGCCCGCCGAACAGCGTCGACAGCAGGATGCGCTGGGAGTGGCCGGTGTCCTGGTACTCGTCGAGGAGCACCGCGCGGAACGCCGCGCGTTCGGACTCCACCACCTCGGGGTTGCCGACGACGAGCCGTGCGGCCAGCGACATCTGGCTGCCGAAATCGAGCGCGGACTGCGCGCGCATGGTGTCGGCGAGCGCGCGCACGAGCGGGAGCAGCGCCCGCCGCTCATCGATGACCTCCTTGATCTTCAGCAACGCCTGCGACGGCTTGTCGCGCTGCCGAGGGCCCTTCGGGAGGGTGTCGATGAGCTCGTACAGCCTCGACCCGGCCTTCTCGAGGTCGTCGATGTCGACGAGGTGCTCCGACATCTCGCCGTACAGCTTGAGCACGGCCTCGGTGACGCTCGCCGGGACCTTGTCGGTGTCGAGATCCTCCGGCCACGACGAGACGAGCCCGAAGGCCAGCTGCCACAGCTCCGTCTCGGTGAGCAGCGTCGACGACGGCTCGACCGGCAGCAGCAGGCCGTAGTCGGCGATGAGCCGACCGGCATAGGCGTGGTAGGTGCTGACCTCGGGGTCGGCCCCGCGCAGCCGGGCGGCCAGCGAGCCGTCGGGGTCCCAATTGCGCAGTGCCGCAGACCCCGACAGCATTGACAGGCGTCGGCGGATGCGCGCGCCGAGCTCGCTGGCGGCCTTGCGGGTGAAGGTCAGGCCCAGGATCTCGTCGGGCGCGACGATCTGGTTGGCGACGAGCCACACGACGCGCGAGGCCATCGTCTCCGTCTTTCCCGCGCCGGCACCGGCGACCACGAGCATCGGCTCGACCGGCGCCTCGATGACCGCCACCTGCTCGGGAGTCGGCTCGGGGAGCCCGAGAGCTGCGGCGAGCGTCTTGGCGCCGATCAGCGGACGCCCGGTCGGGGTCTGCGTCGCCTCGCTAGTCATCGGTCACCGCCTTTCCGGGGATCTTGGCCGGGCAGCTGGCCGTCAGCGCGCAGTGCTGGCAGCCGGGATTCGGCGTCGCGCGGAAGGTCGGGCCGATGCTCGCGCGCGCCGCGCGACGGACCTCCCCGATCCACTCGTCGAGCATCTCCGGCGTCAGCGGCGACTGGACCCGCTCGGTCGCACCCGAATCCCGGTGCGCCTTGGCCACGTACACCAGCCGCGCCCCGCCCGGGGTCGCCTCGCCGAACTGCGGCACGCCGCCGTGCGCGAGGGCCACCTGGTAGGCCGCCATCTGCGCGTGTTCGTCGGCCTCGGTCTTGGTGATGGGGTTCTTGGAGGTCTTGACGTCGACGACCACCGGGCGACCCTGCGCGTCGACCTCGAGCCGGTCGACGCGGCCGCGCAGGCGCACCGGCGGGGCCTCGGCGTCGCCGGCGGTGTCGTCGTGCACCGGGCCGGCGGGGATCGTCGCGTCGACAGGCAGCTCGACGCCCACCTCCTCGAGCTCGGACCGGGACAGCCGCAGCCAGTCGCGGAAGTGGGTGAGCATGTTCTCCGCGCGTTCGAGCTCGCGCGCGGAGTACCAGCCCGCGCCGGTGTCGACGCGGTCCCAGATCGCGCGCAGGGCCGCGGTGACCTCCTGCGGGTCCATCTGCCCGGCGACCGCCTGGACCAGGGTGTGCACCAGGCTGCCGGTGAGGGCGGGCGTCCCGTCGCCGTCGCGGCCCCCGTTGCGCTCGAGCACCCACCGCAGCGAACACCGGTTGAGTGCCTCGACATTCGACGGCGACAACACCACCGGCCCCTGGTCCGGGGTCCACAGCGGGGCGTCGGTGCTGGGCTCGGCGAGGCCGAACCAGTCCCGCGGATGGGCTCCCGGGATGTCGGAGTCGGCCAGGACCGCGAGCAGGCGCGCGGCGGCCCGGGTCCGCTCGTCGGGGTCGTGCGCGCCGGCCACCACCACCGATCGCAGGGTCGCGACCAGCGACGGCAGCGACAGGACGCGGTCGACGCCCGGGTCGAGCGCGGGCTCGGGCCGCGACGCGGCGTCGTCGGCGTCGGCGTCGGCCACCAGATCGGCGAGTTCGGTGATGAACCGCGACGGGGAGGCGTCGCCGCTGCCGTCCTCCACCGCCGTCACCAGCAGGCGACGACGCGCCCTGGTGCAGGCCACGAGGAACAACCTCCGCTCGTCGGCCAGCGCGGCGGCGCCGCGGGCGACGGTGTCGACGGCCTCGGCGTCCATCCCGTCGAGCAGGTCGACGAGCGCCGCGGTGCCGAGCACGCCGCCGCGACTGCGCAGCGATGGCCACAGGCCGTCCTGCACACCGGCGACCGCGACCACCTCCCACTCCCGGCCGACGGCGGCATGGGCCGACAGCACCGTCACGGATTCGGCTGCGGCGGTGGGCGTCCGGCTGTCGCGGGGGATCTGCAGCTGCGACAGGTAGTGCACGAACCCGGCCGGGCCGGCCGCGGGCAGGGTGTCGGCGAAGTTCGCCGCGGCCTCGAACATCGCCATGACGGCGTCGAGGTCGCGGTCGGCCTGCTCGCCGGCGGGTCCGCCGCGGACCGCGGAGGCGGCCCAGCGACGTTCGAGCCCGGTGGCCTGCCACGCCGCCCAGAGCGTCTCCTCGATGCCGCGCCCGGCGTCGTGTGCCCGCTGGGCCGCGGCCACGACGTCGAGCACCCGCCCCAGCGGCGCGGCCTCGGTCTCGGTCAGGGAGCGCCGGTAGCGGGTGCCGAGCTCCGGATCGAGGATGGCCCGCGTCAGCGACGTGAGCGAATCCTGCTGCCCCGAAGGATCTTTCGTCTCGTCGAGGCGGCGGATGCCGCGCCGGAGCCGGCGCATCGCACCGGGGTCGGCACCGCCGATCGGGCCGGACAGCAGGGTCAGGGTGTCCTCGGTCGTGAAGAGTTCGGGGGTGTCCGGATCGGTGTGGGCGGTCGGGTCGTGCCGGCGGGCCGCGACCACGCGCAGCACCAGCATCAGCGCGATGACCGCGCGTTGCCGGTGCAGGGGCAGGTCGCCGGCGGGCGTGGTGACCGGGACGCCCGCCGAGCGGAAGGCCCGGCGCAGCGGCGGCAACGCCAGCGAGACCGACCGCACGATGACGGCCATCTGCGACCACGGCACCCCGTCGAAGAGGTGCGCGCGGCGCAGCATGTCGGCGATGGCGGTGGCCTCCTTCGCCGCCGAACCGTAGATGCGCACCGCGGCGGCGTCCTTCGGGACCTCCGCCTCGCGGTCGGCATCGAGCTCGGACACCGGTTGCGGGTACGGGTGCGGCCGGGCGCCCGGGAGCCGCGCGGCGATGGCCCGCCCGAGTCGCGCGATGTCGGGGTGCGCGCGGAAGTCGTGTTCGAGGACGATGTCGCGGTCGGAGCCCGGATCGGCCAGGCCGTCGGCGAAGCGCGGGCTGGCGCCGCGGAAACCGAACACGGACTGGTCGGTGTCGGCGGCGATGATGGTCGACACCGTGCCGGTGCCGACCAGCCGGATCAGCTGCGCGGCCTGCGGATCGAGATGCTGCGCGTCGTCGACGAGGAGATGCCGGATGCGGCGCCGCTCGCCGCTGAGCAGGTCCGGGTCGGTGGCGAACGCCGAGAGCGCGGAGCCGATGAGCTCGGCCGCGTCGACGGCCGGCGCCGAGGCGCCGGGGGTCTCGAGTCCCACCGCGCCGCGCAGCAGCATGTTCTGCTCGTACTGCGCGTAGGCGCGTCCGGCGGCCACCCACTCCGGGCGCTTGTGCTTCTTGCCCAGCGCGGCGAGTTCCTCCGGCCCGACACCGCGTTCGGCGGCGCGCATCATCAGGTCGCGCAGGGCCTGCGCGAATCCGTCGGTGCCGAGCGCCGGCCGCAGGTGTGCCGGCCAGTACTCCGCGCCGTCCTCGATGTCGCCCGCGAGCAGCTCGCGCAGGACGACGTCCTGTTCGGAACCGGTGATCAGCCGGGGCGGCGGGTTGCCGTGCGCGCCGGCCTGCAGCCGCAGGATGGCGAACGCGTAGGAGTGCACGGTGCGCACCAGCGGCTCGCGCAGGGCCCCGCCCAGCACGCGCCGTCCTTCGGCGTGGGCCGACAGGACCCGTCGGGTGATCTCCTCCCGCAGCGCGACCGCGGCCCGACGGCTGGAGGCGAGGACCAGGACCGATTCCGGATCGGTGTCCGGATCGAGCAGACGCGCCACCGCGGCGTCGACGATGAGCGCGGTCTTGCCGCTGCCCGGCCCGCCGTGGACCCGGATCGGACGCCACGCCTGTTGCTCTTCGCCGGTGGCCCTGGTGCCGGCGGGATCGATCACGCGCCGGATGTGCGCAGGCCAGTCGCGCGGCGCGTCGACGGCCTCGGGTGCCGCGACCAGCCGCGCGCGCAGGGCGCTGCGCGAGGCCTGGGTGCCCGGGTTGCGACTCATGGCACCCATGCAATCACGAGCCACCGACGGCCCGGTCGCCGCCGACGCCACGCGGCCGCGGGAAGCGGTGGGTGCGGCGGGCGGCCGTCGGCGCCATCCGGCACGATAGGAGGCGTGGCAACTCTCAACACCCATGTGTTCGACGGGGATTCACCGTCCTCCGGCGAGACCCCGACGGTGCTCGCGATCCACGGCCTGACCGGGCACGGCAAACGCTGGGGACCGCTGGCCGGGTACCTGCCCGGTGTGCGCATCGTCGCACCCGACCTGATCGGGCACGGCCGCTCCCCCTGGCGCCCGCCGTGGAGCATCGAGCACCAGGTGCGGGCGTTGTCGCAGGTGCTCGACGAGCACGTGCCGACGGACCGGCAGGTCGTCGTGGTCGGCCATTCCTTCGGCGGGGCCCTCGCCCTGCACCTGGCGAATCGTCGCCCCGAGGCGGTCAGGGGCATCGTCCTGCTCGACCCCGCCCAGGGACTCGACCCGGATTTCGCGCTGGAGGTCGCGACCAACAGCCTCGACAACTGGGACTACGCCGACGCGGACGCGGCGCGCTCGGCCAAACGCGCCGAGGGCTGGGCCGCGGTGCCCGACGAGATCCTCGAGGCCGAGATCGCCGAGCATCTCGTCGCCCGCCCGCACGGCCGGGTCGGGTGGCGGGTGAGCGCTCCCGCCGCCGCGGCGTCGTGGAGCGAGATGGCCCGCCCCGCGGTGCTGCCGCCGCCGGGCATCCCGACGCACGTCGTGGTCGCCGACCGGGTTCAGCCGCCGTTCGTGCGACCGGCGTTCCTGGAGGCCTGCGCGAGCGAGCGCGCCGGCTCCGTCACCGTGCACCATGCCGACTGCGAGCACATGGTGCCGTTCCTCGCGCCGGAGCTGTCCGCGTCGCTCATCCGGTCGCTGTTCTGAGCCGGGGCCACGATGGCGGCGGTCACCGAAGAGCAGGTCGAGGCGGTCCGCGCGCTGGTCGCCGCCATCCCGGCCGGGCGGGTCAGCACCTACGGCGACCTGGCGGCCGCGGCCGGGTTGTCGAGTCCGCGCATCGTCGGCTGGATCATGCGCACCGACACCGCGGACCTGCCCTGGCACCGCGTCGTGCCGGCAAGCGGTCGCCCCGCACCGCATCTGGCCTCGCGGCAGCTGGAGCGGCTCGCCGCCGAGGGCGTTCCGATCGCAGATGGGCGAATCAGGTTGCGGGAGTGCCGATGGGCGATCCCCTGACGTGAGGGGCCGCCCTCGACACACAGGCGGCCATGACGCACCGCCGGCGGTCGAGGGACCGGCGTCCCTGCCGAGGACGTGGCGAGACCCGGACCGTGACGCTCAGGCCGTGCGCGCCACCGGGCTCCGGCGGTACGGGCTGATCGCCGCGCGCATGCGGGTGATGATCAGGTCGACGATGCGCGGGTCCGGGCCGAGCGGCGCGGCCACCGCGTCGGCGCCATAGGTCTGCAGACGCTGGTGGAACAGGCCCGGCGCGAGCAGGTGGCTCGCGACGACGACCCGACGGCCGGTGCGTCGTGCGCGTTCGATCGCATCGGGCACCGACGGCTGCGCGGTGGCGATGAACCCGACCTCGACCCGTCCGCCGATCAGCGATTCCAGTTGGCGCGCAGCCAGATACACCTGTCCACAGGCGCTCTCGTCGGACGACCCGGCGGCCGCGAGAACGACGGCGTCGCCGGGTTCCCAGCCGGCCTCGGCCAGGCGGAGTCGCGCGACCGCGGCGATCGCGGGGTCGGGACCGAGCGCGCGGGTGACCACGGTGTCGGGCCGGCCGGCCAGCGCGACGTGCTCCGGGATGTCCTTGCGGACGTGGTAGCCCGATGCGAGGAAGGCGGGCACCAGGACGGCGGGTTTGTCGAGATCGGCGATCACCTCGCTCGGCGTCGGCCCCAGCACGTCGACGAACGCCGTGCGGGTCACGCCGATCCGCCTGCCGACGGCCTCGGCGATCTCGGCGATCACGCTGACGCCGTGTGGATTACGGGTCCCGTGTGCGACCAGGACCGGGCTGACGTCGCGCAGGCGATCGCCGTACGGCAGACGGACGTCGTCGCCGGTCACGAAGGTGCCGTCTCTCATCTCGTGTCGATCTCCCCTGGTCGCGTCACTCGTCTTCGCCGTCGTACTCGAGGTCGACGGCGAGACGATAGCCGCGCTTGACGACGGTCTGCACCATCTTCGAATCCCCCAGCGCGGCACGCAGTCTGGCGACCGCGACCTCCACCGCGTGGGTGTCGGAGCTGTCGCCGGGCAGAACGGCCAGCATCTCCTGGCGCGACACCACGCGGCCGGGATTGCGGGCCAGCAGTTTGAGCAGCATCAGGCCGGTCGACGAGAGCTCCTTGAGCTCGGAGTCCACGACGACGGCCTGGCCGCGGATCGCGGTGTCGTGGCCGGCCACCCGCAGCACGTGCGACCGGCGCGGCAGTTCGTCGGTGATCAGCCGCGCCAGTGCGCCGAGGCGGAAGCGGCGCGGGTACAGCGTCGGGATCTGCAGCGCCTCCAGGGGGCTCGCCGTCACCGAGCCGACACACATCACCGGCACCGTCGTGCGCAGCGCGTGGACGAACTGCTGCAACTTGCCCAGTTCCTTGGCGCGGGTCAGGATCGACGCCGCGGCCGGCGCGCTGGTGAACGTGATCGCGTCCAGGTCGCCGCGCAACACCGACGCGATCATCTTGTCGATCCGGGCGACGTCGGGATGCATGTTCCAGCGGTACACCGGGATCGGGACGACCTCGGCGCCGGCGGCGCGCAGGACCGTGCAGAAATCCGGCAGCGGCTCCCACTCGCTGGTGGCGCCGTGCAGCTGCACCGCGATCCGCACCCCCTCGACGCCCTCGGCGAGCAGGTGGTCGAGCACCTCCGAGGAGGACTCGCTCTCCGGCGACCACTCCTCGCGCAGGCCCGCCGCCCGGATCGCGCCCTTGGCCTTGGGCCCGCGGGCGATGAGCCGGCTCTGTGACAACGCCCCCAGGACGGCCTCGGCCCTGCCCCAGCCGTCCGCGGCCTCGATCCAGCCGCGGAAACCGATGCCGGTGGTGGCGACCATGATCTGCGGCGGCGACGCGATGATCTCCTCGGTGACCCGTTCGAGCTCGGTGTCGTCCACCAGCGGCAGGATGCGGATGGTCGGGGCGTGCACGACCGCCGCACCGCGTCGTTCGAGCAGCGCGGCGAACTCGTCCGCCCGCCGGGCCGCGGTCACGCCGATCGTGAACCCGGTGAGCGGAAGTGCGACGGGGGTGTCGGTGGCCTCGGAACCGGCGTCGGCGGGTTCGCCGGCCTGATCGATGTCGGTGTTCACGCGGGAAAGAACACCTCGACGATCCGGTCGACGACGCGCACGCCGTAGCTCGGCACCGACACCGTCTCGTCGTCGAGACAAACGCCGGTGCGCAGGGAGAACACCTGCTTGCCCAGCGGCGACGCCACGGTCGGTTCCCCGCCGTGGTCGCCGGCGAGGCCGCGGGAGAGGACCGCGGCCCGGCCGAACGGGTCGATGTTGCCGATCGCATACAGCCGACTGCGGCCGACCGCCTCCCGGTCGGTCTCGGCGGCGGGCATCCGGAACAGCGCGGCCTGCTCCCCGGCGGGCCCCAGGACCGCGACGCCGCGGCCGACGACGAGGCCGTCGAGCGGGCAGGCCCGCACCCAGGTGCCCGCGACCGGCGCCGGTGTCGGCATGGTCTCGTGTGGTGCGACCGTCATGTCGGCACTCCTTCCTTGACCGGCTCGTTCGCCGGACCGTCCGCCCCGGCCCGGGAGTCGCTCGGCGTCGACGCCCCCGGACGCACCTGCGGCAGGTCCAGCAGAACCGGGACCTTTCGTTCGTATTCGGCGAATCGGATCGTCGGGTCGACCACATCGGGTGCGTTCACGAACGACACGAACCGCTTGAGCTTCTCCTCGTCGTCGAGCACCGCCGCCCATTCGTCCTGGTAACCGGCGACGTGGCGGTCCATCGCCTCCTCGAGATCGGCGGCGATGCCGAGGCTGTCCTCGCAGACGACCGCCTTCAGGTGATCCAACCCGCCGTCGAGGGACTCCAGCCACGGGGCCGTGCGCTGCAGTCGATCGGCGGTCCGGATGTAGAACATGAGATACCGATCAATGTAGGCGACCAGGGTTTCGTCATCCACCCCGCTGGCCAGCAGCTGCGCATGCCTGGGGCTCTGACCTCCGTTGCCGCCGACGTACAGGTTCCAGCCGTGCTCGGTGGCGATGACGCCGACGTCCTTGCCGCGGGCCTCTGCGCACTCACGGGCACAGCCGGAGACGCCGAACTTCAGCTTGTGCGGCGAGCGCAGGCCGCGGTAGCGCTTCTCCAGGAAGACCGCCATGCCGACCGAGTCCTGCACGCCGTAACGGCACCACGTCGAGCCGACGCAGCTCTTCACCGTGCGCAGGCTCTTGCCGTACGCATGGCCCGACTCCATGCCGGCGTCGACGAGGCGGCGCCAGATCTCCGGCAGCTGGTCGACCCGGGCGCCGAACAGGTCGATGCGCTGGCCGCCGGTGATCTTGGTGTACAGGCCGAAGTCGCGGGCGATCTCGCCGATGACGATGAGCTGCTCGGGCGTGACCTCACCGCCGGGCATGCGCGGCACCACCGAGTACGAGCCGTTCTTCTGCATGTTCGCCAGGAAGTGGTCGTTGGTGTCCTGCAGCGCCGCCTGCTCTCCGTCGAGGATGTGGTCGCTGGAGGTCGAGGCGAGGATCGACGCGACCGTGGGCTTGCAGATCTCGCAGCCGAGGCCGGTGCCGTAGCGCTCGATGAGCTCGGAGAAGGTGCGAATGCCGGTGGCCGCGACGATCTGGAAGAGCTCGGCGCGAGACTGGGCGAAGTGCTCGCACAGCGACTTGCTGAGCTCCACGCCGGAGGCCTCGAGCAGCTGCTTGATGCTCGGCACACAGCCACCGCAGGTGGTGCCGGCCGACGTGCAGCCCTTGATCGCGGCGATGTCGCAGGCGCCCTCGGCGATCGCCGAGCAGATGCTGCCCTTGGAGACGCCGTTGCACGAGCAGATCTCCGCGTCGTCGGGCAGCGCGTCCATGCCGACCCCGACGCCGCCCTCGGGTGCGATCAGCGCGGCCGGATCGCCCGGGATCTCCCGGCCGACCATCGGCTTGAGCATCGCGTAGGCCGACGCGTCGCCGACCAGGATGCCGCCGAGCAGCGTCTTGGCGTCGTCGCTGACGACGATCTTGGCGTATCTGCCGGCGACCGCGTCGCGGTAGGTGATCTCGAGCGCGTTCTCGGTGGTCGCGAAGGCGTCGCCGAAGCTGGCGACGTCGACGCCGAGGAGCTTGAGCTTGGTCGACAGGTCGGCGCCCGGGAAGGTCGACGATCCGCCGAGCAGGCGGTCGGCGACGACCTCGGCCGTCGAGTAGCCCGGGGCGACGAGTCCGTAGCAGCGGCCCTCGACCGCGGCCACCTCGCCGATGGCGTAGATGCTGTCGTCCTCGGTGACGCAGCTCGCGTCCACCAGCACACCGCCTCGCTCGGCGACCGGCAGGCCGGCGTCGCGGGCGAGCTGGTCGCGGGGCCGCACCCCCGCGGAGAACACGACCAGCGAGGCGTCGATGACCGATTCGTCCGACAGCGTGACCCGCAGGTTCCCGTTCTCGGCGTCGGCGATCTCGGACGTGCCGACGCCGGTGTGGACCTCGAGGCCGAGGTCGGTGACGAGGTTCTCGAGAATCGACCCGCCGCCGGAGTCGACCTGCATCGGCATCAGCCGCGGCACGAACTCGACGACATGCGGCTTGAGGCCGAGCAGCTTGAGGGCGTTGGCGGCCTCGAGGCCGAGCAGACCGCCGCCGACCACGACACCCGAGGCCCCCGGTCCGGCGGCCTCGGCGGCCGCCCGGATCGCGTCGAGGTCGTCGAGCGTGCGGTAGACGAAGCACTTCTCGTTGTCGTGTCCGGGCACCGGCGGCACGAAGGCGTACGAACCGGTGGCGAGAACCAGTGCGTCGTAGGCGATCTCGCGGCCCGCCGAGGTGACGACCCGCTTGGCCGCGCGGTCGATGACGGTGACGGTCTCGCCCAGGTGGGTCACGACGAGCTCGTCGCCGTCGTAGGTGTTGCCGTCCAGCGCCAGCGAATCCCGTTGCCACGAACCGACATAGGAGGACAGTCCCACCCGGTCGTAGGCCGGTTCGGCCTCCTCGCAGACGATCTCCACGCGCCAGGAGGCGTCGATGTCGCGCTTGCGCAACTCCTGGACGAAGCGGTGCCCGACCATGCCGTGGCCCACCACGACGACGATGTTGCGGCCCGCGTTGGTTTCGTTGCTCACTTCTTCACTCCCTATGCCTTGCTGCGAGGGGTTTGTGCCCGAGTCCGTCCCCGGTCGGTCATTTGATCGCCGGTGCGGTCGTGCCGTCGACGATCGCGTCGCCCGCGACGGTGTTCACCGCGTCGCCCGCGACGGTGTTCACCGCGTCGCCCGCGACGGTGTTCACCGCGTCGCCCGCGACGGTGTTCACTGCGTCGCCCGCGACGGGGCTCGAGTCCGCCGCGGCCGCCAGGACCGGCAGGTCCGTGGTCTCCTTCTCGCCCAGGACGATCGGGCGTCGAGCGTAGAACCACCACGTGACCGCCGCAGCCACCACGTAGAAGATCAGGAAGACCCAGAAGGCCTGTGTCGCAGACTGATTCGACTTGTAGCTGCCCCGCAGGACCAGGTTGATACCGACACCGCCCAGGCCGCCGGCGGCACCCGCGATGCCGATCAGCGCGCCCGACATGCTGCGCGACCACGTGGACTTGCCGAAGGCGGTGAGACCGGTGCGCGACTGCGCCTTGTGCTCCCAGATGGTCGGGATGATCTTGTAGACCGAGCCGTTGGCGACACCCGAGAGCAGGAACAGCAGGATGAAGCCGGTGATGAAGGCGGCCAGCACGCCGCCGGTGATGACCTTGCCGTTGGAGTCCGCCGACATGCCCGCGACCACCAGGATCGACGCGGCCGCGGCCATCGCGACGAAGCAGTACAGGGTCACCTTGCCGCCGCCGATGCGGTCGGCGAGCTTGCCGCCGTAGGGGCGGGCGAGCGAGCCGAGCAACGGGCCGATCCAGGCGATCTGCGCGGCGGCCAGGGCGGGCTTGGACGCGCCGGCCGAGGTGAAGCTGATGTTGAGGACCTGGCTGAACGCGAATCCGAAACCGATGAACGAACCGAAGGTGCCGACGTAGAGCAGGCAGATCAGCCAGGTGTCGCGGTACTTGAGACAGTCGACCATCGCCTTGCCGCTGGCCGTCTGGTGGTCGAGATTGTCCATGTAGAGCGCTGCGCCGACACCGGCGACGGCCAGTGCCACCAGGTAGATCGCGCACACGATCTCGGGCCGGTCGGCGAAGAGCCAGATCACCAGCAGGCCGATGACCTGGACCGCCGGGACGCCGATGTTGCCGCCGCCGGCATTGAGGCCGAGCGCCCAGCCCTTCAACCGCTGCGGGTAGAAGGCGTTGATATTGGTCATCGACGAGGCGAAGTTGCCGCCGCCGAACCCGGTGATCGCCGCGACCGCGAGGAACCAGCCGAAGCCGAACTCGCCGGGGTTCATCATCAGCACCATCGTCATCACGGTCGGGACGACCAGCACGAAGGCGGAGAAGATGGCCCAGTTGCGCCCGCCGAACCGCGCGGTGGCCTGGGTGTAAGGGATGCGCAGGCACGAGCCGACGAGGGTCGCGGTCGCCGCGATGACGAATTTCTGGTCCTGGCTGATGCCGTACTGAGGACCCATGAACAGGGCCGTCACCGAGAACAGGGACCAGATCGAGAATCCGATGTGCTCGCAGATCACCGACCAGACGAGATTGCGCTTGGCGATCTCGGCGTTGCCGTCGTCCCAGGCGACGCGATCCTCGGGATCCCAGTCGGTGATGGTGTGGTCACGTGTGAACTGCGCTTTGAGGTCTGCGAAAACCATGCGTCCCCGTCTTCCGTGGCTTGGTGGTCACTGCACGTGCAGTGCGCCGGCGATGCGACTCGACGACCGGGTGCGGCCGTCGATGCGCCGCCGACACCGATGTCGTGCGACTCGCCACCAAGCATGTGGGGAGCGTGTTGCGGGCATTTGCGGTCACGTGACCTCGCAGTCACGTTGTCCTCACTTCGCCACGCGGGCCCTGTGAGAACTCACACGAACCCGAAATACCCGCTGTGAGCTGGGATTATACCAGTAGACGCACCAGCTCGACCACGCGCTGCAGACCGGGTAGCGCCCCCGAGGTCGAGCGCGGGTGCAGGGCGTGGACGGCCAGCCGGAACATGGTCGCCCGCAGCATCATCTGCGGCCACTCCGGCTGATCGGACCAGCGGTCGATGAGTTCGGCGTCGGCGCCGCCCCACGCGAGGGCGTCGACCACCGCGACCGCCGCCGCCCACGGGGCGGGCCGCCAGTACGGGACGATGTCGGTGATGCCCGGCGCCGCGGCACCGGCGAACAGCACGGTGCCGAACAGGTCTCCGTGGACCACCTGGGAGGGCAGGTCCACCGGCTTGCGCAGCTTCGCGAGCGTCTTGAGCATCTCTACGCTCTGCACGCCGTCCGGCGAGGTCGGTTCGGCCATCCCCGCCGCCCGCGCCGACCGCAACGGCACGTCCTCCCACGCGGCGCGGTCGGCGGCGGTGAAGACGTCGACGTCGGTGTGCGGCGGGGCCGGCGGCTGCAGCAGGAATCGCGGGCGCTCGAGCGAGGCGAGGGCCTCGTGGAGGCGGTCGGCGACGAGGACGACCTCGTCGTGGCGGGGCTCGGGGTTGCCGGCGATGTAGGTGTCGGCCCGCCACCCGGACACGACGTAGCGGCCGTCGGTGGCGCGGAACGGGCGCGCGATGCGCAGGCCCTCGACGTACAGCGTCTCGCGCACCGAGGCCGACCAGGCGGCACGGGCGTGATCGGGCACCAGCGACAGCACGACCTCACCGACGCGCCACCCACCGATCCAGGAGTCGCCGAGGGCGACAGGTGGATGCGCGGTGAGCCCGAACGTGTTCAGCACGTGTACGGGCGGCTCGACGGTATTCACCAGGCCAGATTAGCGAGCGCCCGGCGGCGAGTGGACGAGGCACGCGGTGTCGCGCGCGAATCGCCTCAGTAGACGGGAAGGGTCTTGTCCACCTGATTCGCCCAGGCCGTGACCCCGCCCTGCAAGTGCGTCGCGTCGGCGAAACCGGCGCGCTTGAGAGCCGCGAGCGCCTCCGCGGACCGCACCCCGGTCTTGCAGTACAGGACCGTCGGACGGTCGTGCGGGATCTTCGCCAGACCCTCGCCGGAGAGGATCTCGCCCTTGGGGACGAGTGTCGCGCCGTCGATGTGGACGATGTCCCACTCGACGGGTTCGCGCACGTCGATCAGGGCCAGCTTCTCCCCCGCGTCGATCTTCTCCTTGAGTTCGACGGCGGTGATCGTCGACCCTGCCGCGGCCTCGGCGGCCTCGTTGGAGACGACGCCGCAGAAATCGTCGTAGTCGATGAGCTCGGTTATGCGCTCGCGGTCGGGGTCCTTGCGGATCCGGATCGTCCGGTAGGTCATGTCGAGGGCGTCGTAGACCATCAGGCGGCCCAGCAGCGGCTCGCCGATGCCGCAGATGAGCTTGATGGCCTCGGTGCCCATGATCGAGCCGATCGACGCGCAGAGGATGCCGAGCACGCCGCCCTCCGCGCACGACGGCACCATGCCGGGCGGCGGCGCCTGCGGGTAGAGGTCGCGGTAGTTGATGCCGCGGCCGTCCGGCGCGTCCTCCCAGAACACCGACGCCTGCCCCTCGAAGCGGTAGATCGAACCCCAGACGTAGGGCTTGTGCGCGAGCACCGCGGCGTCGTTGACGAGGTAGCGGGTCGCGAAGTTGTCGGTGCCGTCGAGGATCAGGTCGTACTGCGAGAACAGCTCGACCGCGCCTTCCGGTTCGAGGCGCTGGTCGTGGATGTTCACCGTGACGAACGGGTTGATCTCGAGGATGGAGTCCCGCGCGCTCTCTGCCTTCGGGCGTCCGATGTCGGACTGCCCGTGGATGACCTGGCGCTGCAGGTTCGACTCGTCGACGATGTCGAACTCGACGATGCCGATGGTGCCCACACCCGCCGCGGCGAGGTACAGCAGCGTCGGCGAGCCGAGTCCGCCGGCGCCGATGACCAGCACCTTGGCGTTCTTCAGCCGCTTCTGCCCGTCCATCCCGACGTCCGGGATGATCAGGTGACGGCTGTAGCGGGCCACCTCTTCATTGCTCAGCTCCGCCGCGGGCTCCACCAGCGGTGGCAGCGAACCGGTCACCGGACCTTGTGACACCTGACGCCTCCAGAAAATGGTTGTACACGTGACGACTGGGTCAACCACCCCGACGCGGCGCGCATTCCCGGACCGGCGCGCGTTCCTACTTGGTGGGGAACGGCCACGGGTTCGGTCGGCACACGAAGGATCGGTTGGCCTCCATGTCCGGGTCCAGCGCCATGATCTCGGAGTTGGCGACGCCGAAGGACTGCTGCATCATCACCGGGGCCAGCGCCCCGTTCTCGCGGCACGGCTCGTGGTCGGCGTAGCCGATGCCGTGGCCGACCTCGTGGTTGACGAGGTACTGGCGGTAGGCGATGTCGTCGCCCTGGTAGGACAGCGCGCCGCGGACCCACCGCGCCTCGTTGAGCGCGACCCGCGCCTGCGGCGGATAGAAGCACGACGTCTCGAGTTTGATCTGATATCCGCACAGCTCGCGCGTGGTGCCGGGTGAGACGAGCGTGATCCGCAGGTCGGGTTCGCCGCGGTCGATGCGCCGGAAGCTGACGCGCCCGTCCCCTATCCAGCTACGCGGGTTGGCCAGCGTCGTGTCGACCATCTTCGCGAAGGTCGGGTCGCCGCCGTAGTCCTGCGGATTCAGTCCGTTCTCCACCTCGACGGTGTAGGTGTACTCCTGGCCGCCGGTGCCCACCTTCTCCCCGGCGCCGCGGAGCACGCGGAAGGTCTTGCGGCCCTGCTCGGTGAACGGTCCGCCCTGCGGGAGCGTGCCGGCGGGAAGCGCCGCGGCCTGGATGTCGCCGGCCGGCGCGCCGATCGGCCGGGTCTCGGTGCTGATGTCGGTGTTGCGGGCCGCCGAGTCGGGGTTCACCGCCGCGGTGTCCGCGAGACCGTCGCCGCCTGCGTCGCGGACGGTCACCACGATGAGGGCGATGGTCAGGACGATGAGGACCGGGATGGCGTAGGCGCGCCAGCCGTAGGTCGAGACGAATCGGCCGAGCGCCGACTGCTTCTTGTACTCGGGTTGGGAGTCGCGATCGACGCGGGGGCGACCGCTGTCGTCGGTCGGGTCCCAGCGCGCGCGAAGCGGCTGGTCCGGCCTCGGCCGTCCCGACGGTCTCGGGCCGGCATCCTTGGTGCGAACCCGGCCCGTGTCCGGGGCGGGGCCACCCTCCTGAGTGCGGCTCACGGACCTACTTTCTCACAGCGCACCACCGATACTGCGGAGGAAGGTCTCCCGAGTAGTCTCTTGGGCATGTCGACCGCAACCAACGCGTCCGCCGTTCCCGGGCGCAGTACGCGCCTGCCCCGCAGCGCACGGCGCATGCAGTTGCTCGACGCTGCCAGCGAGATCTTCGTCGAGCGCGGCTACCACGCCGCCGGCATGGACGAGATCGCCGTGCACGCGGGAGTGAGCAAGCCCGTCCTCTACCAGCACTTCCCGTCCAAACTCGACCTCTACATCGCCGTCGTGGACTCCCATGCCGAGAAGCTGGTGAACGACGTCAACACCGCGCTGCGCACCACCACCGACAACCACCAGCGCGTGCGCGCGGCGGTGCAGGCGTTCTTCGACTTCATCGACCAGGACAACTCCGGCTACCGCCTGATCTTCTCCTCCGACGCCTCCGACCCGGCCGTGATCCGCCGTGTCGAGGGCGCCACCGAGGCCTGCGTCGACGCGGTGTACGGACTCGTCATGCACGACTCCGGCCTCGACCCGTACCGGTCGCGGATGCTGGCCTCGGGCCTCGTCGGCGCCAGCCAGGTCAATGCCCGCTATTGGCTCGAGGCGAAACGGCCGGTGGACAAGCAGACCGCGGTGGAGACCACCGTCGCCCTGCTGTGGGGCGGCCTGTCCGGCTTCCCGCGGCAGAACCCCGCCCGGTCCGATGCCGAGCCGAGGTCGGATGCCGCCGACACCGGCGCCGAGGCCTGAACCGCACCCGCCGGCACACGACGAGGGCCCTGCACCCGATCGGTGATCGTTCACCGGATGGGTGCAGGGCCCTCGTCGTGTGTCATCGGGCGGCGGCCGTCGGCGGGCCGCCGGCGCGTCAGGAACCGAATCCGACGCGGCGGTTCTCCGCGGCTCCGACCTCGACGTAGGCGATCTTGGTCACCGGGACGATGTAGCGGGCGCCCCGCTCGTCGACCAGGGTGAGCAGCTCCTTGCTGCCGCCCAGTGCCGCCTCGACCTCGTTGTAGGCCTCGTCGCTGGTCAGCGGCGTCGCGACAATCAGCTCCCGCGGGCTCTCGGTGATGCCGATCTTCACTTCCACGGCCATGTGCGGCCCTCCTCGAGTCTGGAACAACGCTTGCCGCACAAGGCTAGTCCAGCCGACCGGGTGGCACTCACCGGCTCCGCTGTCAGCGAAAAGCGCCGAGGAACCTCGTGCGGGCGGGGCAGGTCAGGCGAGTCCGAGATCGGCCATGCGCTCGGCGTGCTTGGCGGCCACCGCGTCGAAGAAGGTCGCGATGCCCGACAGCGACGACGCCCCGGAGAAGAGCAGGTCGGTGACCTCCTCCTCGGCGGCAAGGACCCACTGTGCGTGGGTGATCGCCTCACCCAGCAGGCGCCGGCCCCAGAGCACCAGGGGCGACTTCAGCGACGGGTCCCGCTCGACGGCGGAACGGACCTGCTCGCGCGCGAACTGCGAGTTGGCGGTCTCGGCCATGACCTCGGCCACCACCGAGCGGGAGTCGGTGGGGAGGGTGTCGGCGAGTTCGACGTAGAAGTCGGCCGCGAGGCCGTCGCCGACATAGGCCTTGACGAGGGCCTCGTACCAGGTCTTGGGGGTGGTCGCGCGGTGGTACTGGTCGAACACGGAGCGGTAGCGCTCCACGGCCTCGGCCGCGGTGAGCCCGGTCATCGCCTCGACGCGTTCGGCGAGCCGGTCGAAGTGCTCGACTTCCGAGGCCGCCATGCGCGCGATGGCGATCTTGCTCGGCACGTCGGGGGCCATCGCGGACTCCTCGATGAGCCGGTGGAAGGCCGAGAACTCGCCGGCGAGCAGCACCGCGAACAGCTTCCCGACCGCTCGATCCTGGTTCTCGATCGCGACTACCGGGTTCTGTTCAGAGGGGTCGGATGCAGGCGCCATGAGGTGATGGTAGCGGCCCGGCATACCAAGTACACTCGGTGTCGGTGCACTCCGACGGGACCCCCCGGCGCCTGCCCGCGTAGCCACGTGATCCCACGTGTTCGCCGGAGCGAGCGTGTGGATGCGGCCGTGTGGATGTGATGGAGACCACTCGCGAACGTCGCGGGAACAACGAGTCCGTGTCGCGACACCCCGGCCGAATCCCCGGTGCCACTACGACATTGCGCGCGCACTTTCGAGCTTTCCTCGTGCGCGCAGGAACCAACCGTGCGCGCAAGAGACTGGCCAGAAAGGCAACAACCGCACATGACCGATTCGTCCGTGCAGACGACCATCGTCGACGACACCCACACCGCCCCCACGTTCGCCGAGCTCGGCGTCGACGAGCGTATCGTCTCGGCCCTCGCCGACGACGGCAAGACCCAGACCTTCGCGATCCAGGAGCTCACCCTCCCCCTCGCCCTGCAGGGCGACGACCTCATCGGTCAGGCCCGCACCGGCATGGGCAAGACCTACGGCTTCGGCATCCCGCTGCTCCACCGCCTGGCCAACGCCGAGGCGTCGGGCATCCGCCCGCTGGACAACACCCCGCGGGCGCTGGTCATCGTCCCCACCCGCGAGCTGTGCATCCAGGTCACCAGCGATCTCGAGATCGCCGCCCGCAAGACCGACGTCACCCTGGCCGACGGCACCAACCGCATGCTGAAGATCACCTCGATCTACGGCGGGCGCCCCTACGAGTCGCAGATCGCCGAGCTGCAGTCCGGCGTCGACGTCGTCGTCGGCACCCCGGGCCGCCTCCTCGACCTCGCCCAGCAGGGCCACCTGGTCCTCGGCAAGGTGGCGATCCTCGTGCTCGACGAGGCCGACGAGATGCTCGACCTCGGCTTCCTGCCGGACATCGAGCGGATCATGGCCGCCCTGCCGACGCCGCGCCAGACGATGCTGTTCTCGGCGACCATGCCGGGCCCGATCGTCACGCTGGCCCGCACGTTCCTGCACCGCCCGACCCACATCCGGGCGGAGAACGCCAACGACTCGGCGGTGCACGACCGCACCACCCAGTTCGCCTACCGCGCGCACGCCCTCGACAAGGCCGAGCTCGTGGCCCGCATCCTGCAGGCCGAGGGCCGCGGCGCGACGATGATCTTCACGCGCACCAAGCGCACCGCGCAGAAGGTCGCCGACGACCTCGCCGAGCGCGGGTTCAAGGTGGGCGCGGTCCACGGCGACCTCGGCCAGGTCGCGCGTGAGAAGGCCCTCAAGAAGTTCCGCGACGGCAGCATCGACGTGCTGGTCGCCACCGACGTCGCGGCGCGCGGAATCGACATCGACGACGTCACCCACGTCATCAACTACCAGTGCCCGGAGGACGAGAAGACCTACGTGCACCGGATCGGCCGTACCGGTCGCGCCGGGCGCACCGGCATCGCGGTCACGCTCGTCGACTGGGACGAGCTGCACCGCTGGGAGCTGATCGACAAGGCCCTCGGCCTGGGCATGCCCGAGCCGGTGGAGACCTACTCGACCTCCGAGCACCTGCGCGCGGACCTGAACATCCCCGAGTCGGCCACCGGCCGAGTCGTGGCCCCCAAGCCCGAGCGCGACCCGAGCGAGGTGCGCGAGTCCCGCGAGGAGCGCGCTCCCCGCAAGCGCTCCAACCGCACGCGGCGTCGCACCCGCGGCGGCCGGCCGGTCGACGCCGATGCCAGGTCCGGCGAGTCCGCCGGCACCGAGGCCGCCCACGGCACCGACAAGCCCGAGAAGTCGGAGAAGGCGGAGAAGGCCGCCGACGCGAAGAGCGAGGCCGACGGCGCCGAGTCCGGTGGCGAGGGCGGCACCAAGCCGCGCCGTCGTCGCCGTCGTCGCGGCGGCCGCAAGCCGGCGGGCGAGCAGGGCGGCTCCGGCGGCGATGCGACCCCGGTGGCCGCACAGTCCGCCTCGGCAGCCGCCGAGTAGCCCAGCCCGCGCGTGGCACGCGTCCGACCCGAGCGGCGACGGCCCATCGACCTGGTGATCACCGCGATCATCGTCGTGGCCGTCGCCGTGCTCTGTCTGATCGCCTGGATCGTCAGCCCGGTTCGCGCCACCCAGAGCGCCCAGGCCGCCTCCGAGCCGCCTCCGGTCGTCTCGGCCACCGCGGTCCCCGAGCGCTTCGCGGCCCGGTGGAGCGCCGGGTCGGACGCGACCGTCGCACCGGCGGTCGGAAAGGCGCTCGTGGTCACCGGTGACGGCGGCACGGTCGTCGGCCGCGATCCGCGCACCGGGGACGAGGTCTGGTCGTACTCGCGGGATCTGGATCTCTGCGCGGTGGACACCGCCTGGACGTCGAGCGCCGACACCGTGCTCGCGGTGTACCGCAACTCGCGGGGCTGCTCGGAGGTCACCGCGCTCGACGCGGCCACCGGCGCGCGCCGAGGCGCCCGCACGAGCGACGCCGACGAGGAACTGCGTCTCGTCAGCGACCACGGCTACGTCGTGGCCCGGGGTCCGCAGCGCCTGGAGACCTGGGGATCGAACCTCGTGCGCGGCATCGAATACGGGCGCGTCGTGGCACGGGTGCGCCCCGAGGACGATCCGCGGCGGCAGGACTGCCGGTTGTTCTCGGCCGCGATCAGCGGTGATCGCCTGGCGGTCGTCGAGCGCTGCGCGGGCGACCCCGGTTACCGGCTGACCGTCCTCGGCGCCGTCCTCGACGACGAGGAACGGGTCCGCGAGTATGGCTCCTCACTCATCACCGGCGACGTGAACGGCCCGCCCCCGGTGCTGATCGCGATGTCGTCGTCGGGCATCGCCGTCTACGACGGCGGGGTGAACCCGGCCGAACCCCCGTCGTTCGGCGACGACAGCGGCCCGACGATCCGCCGCTTCGACACCGACGCGGTGGCGGTGGGCACCAACACGGTGGCCGGCGACGCCTCCCCACCGGCGAACAGCGTGCCCATCGAGAGCGACGGCGTCGTGACGTACTGGACCGGCAAGGCGACGGTCGTGCTCGACGCACAGAGCCTGCGGCCGATCTACCAGGTCCCCGGCGCGCTCGGGCCGGGCCAGGTGATGGCCGGGCAACTCCTGCTCCCCAGCGTGGCGGGCATCAGCGTGCGCGACGTGGCCACCGGCCGCGAGGTGCGGTCGATCCCCCTGCAGCGCAGTTCTCCCCCGGACGGCGTCGTGAGCCTGAAGGTCGTCGGCGACACCGTCGTCGAGCAGCGTGGACGGACCGTCGAGGCGTTCGGGCCGGCCTGAGCGCCCGGCGCTCCTCGGGGCCGCGGCACCGGACGGGTCTCGCGGCGTCGGCACCGCCGACCGGTCAGGACTGCTGGGCAGTCAGATCGTAGGTGCGCACATCCTCGCCCGCGTCCCAGTGCTTCCAGAGGTTCTCGGCGAGCGCACGGTAGGCGGTGGCGCCCTTGTTCTTGCGGCCGCGCATCACCGACGATCCGGATGCGGAGGCCTCCGCGAACCGCACCGTGCGCGGGATCGGCGGATCGAGGACCGGCAGGTCGTACCGGTCGGAGACGTCGGAGAGCACGTCGCGGCTGTGCGTGGTGCGGGCGTCGAAGAGCGTCGCCACCGCGCCGAGCATCTTCAGGTTCGGGTTGGTGATCTGCTGGACCTCGCGCACCGTGCGCAGCAACTGGCCGACACCGCGGTGTGCGAGGGTCTCACACTGCAAGGGCACGATCACCTCGTCGGCCGCGGTCAGCCCGTTGAGCGT
Source organism: Gordonia paraffinivorans (assembly GCF_900683595.1). NCBI lineage: Bacteria > Bacillati > Actinomycetota > Actinomycetes > Mycobacteriales > Gordoniaceae > Gordonia > Gordonia paraffinivorans. Next base: position 46,343 of record NZ_CAACYD010000006.1, read on the forward strand.
GAGCACGCCCAGCGACGGCGGGCAGTCGACGAGGATGACGTCGAAGTCCTCCGCGACCTCGGCGAGGGCCCGCTTGAGCGCGTATTCGCGGCCGGGTCGCATGAGGAGCAGGGCCTCCGCCCCGGCGAGGTCGATCGTCGCCGGCAGCAGGGTCACCTTGTCCTCGGTGTCGAGCAGGACGTCGGTGATCTCCTCGTCGCCCAGCAGCACGTCGTGGACCGAGGTCTCCAGCTGGTCTGGATCGTGCCCCAGCGAGAAGGTGAGACACCCCTGCGGGTCCAGATCGACGACGAGCACCGACACGTCGAGGTCGGCGAGCGCTGCTCCGAGGGACTCCACCGTGGTGGTCTTGGCGACCCCACCCTTCTGGTTGGCAATCGCGAGGATGCGCGTCATGCGCCCTACTGTACGGGTGACCGCTCCACGATCGCCCCTCGACAGACGACCGTGTCCGTTACGAGCGGGTCAACTCGGACGCGTCAGAGATCCGGGTCGGACTCACCGGCGAGCCAGCGGACGGACGGGCCGCTGAAGAGCATGACGAGCACCGTCGCGGAGACGAGCGCCATCGGCACCGCGACGACGGTGATCCCGCTGGTGTAGAGGTAGTACGCGACCGGCAGCAGCAGGATCTGCGCCACCAGCGCGATCGAGCGCCCCCAGCGCCGCCCGGCCCACAGCGCGATGCCGCCGACGAGCACGCCGCCGAAGATGATGCCGAACCAGGCCGCCGTGCCGTATCCGCTGATGGCGGTCTCCTCGTGGCCGGCGAGTGCGCGGATCACCAGGACGATCGCCACGATGACGCCGATGAGGCCCTGGACGGAGGTCACCGCGCCGGCGATCTTGATCTGCCTCGGCGGGGCCGGATCCACGGACGACGCCACCGGGGAATGTTCCGGGGCGGTCTCGTCCTTCTTCCGGCGATCCTTCTCCGTGCTCACCCGACCCAGGGTATTGGGTGCCGGTCCGGCCGCGATCGGCACTCCCCGCGGCGCACGCCCGCCCGGACTCGCGGTGGGCGGGTGACACCGGCGTTTTGTCAACCCATATCCTCGGGAGTCGTGCGCGTCATGCTCATCGTCAACCCGTTCGCCACCGCGACCAGTCCGGCGGGGCGTGACGCCCTCGTCCACACCCTCGGCGCGCACTTCGACCTCGACGTCGAGCTCACCACGCACCGCGGCCACGCCTTCGAGCTCGCAGCCCGGGCAGCGGCCGAGGGATTCGACGCGGTGGTCGTCCACGGCGGCGACGGGTCGGTGAACGAGGCGACCAACGGGCTGCTCGATCCCCCGGGGACATCGGACCCGTCCACCGCCCGCCCCGCGCTCGGGGTGATCCCGGGCGGGAGCGCCAACGTGTTCGCGCGAACCCTCGGCGTCGACCCCGACCCCCTCTTGGCGACGCAGCAGATCATCGACCTCCTCGACGCCGGCCATACCCGCCGGATCGGGCTCGGCCACACCGACGACCGATGGTTCCTCTTCAACGCCGGCATGGGCATCGACGCGGTCGTGGTGCACGCGATGGAGGACAAGCGCCACGCCGGCAAGGCGGCCACCCCCGCCCGGTATCTCTGGACGACGGTCAGCAGCTTCCTCCGCCACGCCGGGAGTGCGGCGACGTTCGACGTCGAGATCCCCGGCCACGACCGGATCACCGGCGCGCGCTTCGGCTTCGTCTCCAACACGAGTCCGTGGACCTACCTGGGGCCGCGCGAGATCCGCACCAACCCGGGCACCGGCTTCGACACCGGCCTCGGCGTCTTCGTGTCCACCTCGACCGGCGTGCTCCGCAATCTCCCGCTGGCGACTCGCCTTCTGGCACAAGCAGATCCGAAGGCCGGCCACCTCTATCGCGAGGACGACGTCGACGAGGTCCGGTTCGTCGCGGAGACGCCCATCGACGTCCAGATGGACGGCGACTACATCGGCGCCTTCCGCGACATCCGCTTCCGCCACCGACACGACGCGCTCACTGTCATCGCTCCCGCCGACGCCAGGTAGGGCACCAGGAGATACGGGACGGCGGCGAGCGCGAACAGCACCGGAGGGTCGAACCGGACCGAGCCGGCCGCCCAGGCGGCGAACGCCAGGAGTGCGACGAGTTCCTCGCCCATCCCGGCGAGGGAGGTGACCGTCGCGCGCGACTCCGAGTCCAGGCGGTCCTGCAGCGCGGCCTCGGCGACCACCAGCGCCCACCCGAACACGCCGAATGCGACGGCCACCCCGACGACGCCGGCCGGATGCCCCCACAACGACACGACGACGAGGACCGCGGCCGCGAGCGCCACCCCCGGACCGATCGCCGCCGGGCGGCGGAAACGCCCGGCCGCGAGCGCCCCGCAGATGTCACCGACCGAGACGACCACCATCAGCAGGGCCACCGTCTGCGGCGCGGCGACGCCCTCATCGCCCCCGGCGGAGGCGGCGCCGGCGGCTCCCGTGACGAAGGAGCCGACGAGCAGCGGCAGGTACTCGTCGAGCGCCCCGACCCAGGTCAGCGCGACAACGAGCAGCAGGAGCCGACGGACGACGGGCCGGCCCCGTAGGCTCCGGACACCGCTGCCGATGATGGCGCGGACGCCCGGGTCCGGATCGGGGCCCCCGCATTCCGCGGATTCCTCCGGGCCGCGTCCATCGGGCTCGGACCGTCGGCGCCGCGACTCGGGCAGGGCCGCCGAGGCGAGGGCGCAGAGGACGCAGGAGACGACGCCCGCCACCCCGGCGGCCGTGTAGCCGCCCCACTCGAAGAGCGGCGCCGCGAGCGCCGTGCCCGCGATGACGCCGACCGCGGAGGCCGCCCGCATCGCCCCCGCGAAACGGGCGTAGTCGCCCGCCCGCCCCTCGGCATCGAGTTCGTCGTAGACGAGCGCCTGCGCCGTCCCGGACCGCAACGCGCCGCCGATGGCCCAGAGGACGAACCCCGCGGCGAAGGAGGCGAAGGACGGGACGAAGACCCACAGCGCAAAGCCCGTGCCGGTGACGCAGGGACCGAGGATCATCGGCCACCGACGCGAGAACCGGTCGGCGAGCACCCCGGTCGGCACCTCGACGACGACGGTCGACGCGGACCAGAGAGCGAACAACGCCGAGATCTGCGCACCGGACACTCCGGCGCCGGGCACTGTCGGATCGGCGAACAGGAGTGCGTACAGCGGATAAAGAGGGATCAGGTCCTCGAAAAGCGCTGCACCCGTCGCGGCCGGCCAGAGGCGCCGCGAGCGGGCCCCGGACCCTGCTTCGAGGTGTGGCCTGGATCAACATCGTCGGAACATGTGACCCACTATACGCACACGATCCGGCCTGGTCACCAGCCGATTTTCGAGACAGAAGGGCTCTACCTGCAGAAACCCATCGACACCGCCGTTGCGGGACGCGTAGGTTACTACACGGGCAGCAACCCCGCTGTCCATACCCCCCTCGGGGTTCCTGCGAGCCGGAGTGGTAGGCGCTCGACGTGATGTTGCCCACGTGTTAACCAAGAACCATTGACTTCGGCTGAATTCGTGAAAGTATTCACAAGCAACAGCGCGGAAACATTCGGTGCGCCCGCGTGAATTGTGAGTAACAGCCAACAAGCAGCAAGCAACCAACTGACGATGTGGTGCGCTCAGCCGCGCCTGAAGGAGTAGTGGAATGGACTGGCGTCACAAGGCCATCTGTCGCGACGAGGATCCGGAGCTGTTCTTCCCCGTGGGAACCAGCGGTCCGGCCATCGCGCAGGTCGCCGACGCAAAGCTCGTCTGCGCCCGGTGCCCCGTCACCGCCGAGTGCCTGTCCTGGGCCCTCGAGACCGGCCAGGACGCGGGCGTCTGGGGCGGCATGAGCGAGGACGAGCGCCGCGCGCTGAAGCGCCGCACCGCTCGCACGCGCACCCGGAGCAGCGTCTAGGCTCATCGAGCCGGTCACGACCGGACTTCGAAGAAACCCGGCTCCGGCCGGGTTTTTTCGTGCCCTCGTCCCCGGTCCCTCGGCCCCGGCCCCTCGGCCGGCGTGCAACCGCGCGCGACACCACTTCCGCGAACCACCGTGATTCGCAGGAGTATTCGTCACCCGCGAAGCGGGATGTCCACGGCCACTTCGGTTCCCGGACCCTCGGGATTGGGGCGGATGTCGAGTTCGCCGCCGAGCTCGATCGAGACCAGGGTCTTCACGATCTGCAGCCCGAGGTGATCCGAGGTGCCTAGGTCGAAATCCTCGGCGAGACCGGAGCCGTTGTCGCGCACCATTATCCGCAGGTGCCGGACATCTCGCTCGGCGATCACGGCGATCTCGGCGTCCGGCCTCGGCTCCCCCGGGAAGCCGTGCTCCATGGCGTTCTGGATCACCTCGGTGAGGACCATCACCAGCGGCATCGCCAGTTCCGCGGTGAGCACCCCGAGGCGATCCTGGTGGCGCACCCGCACCGGCGACTCGCTGGGGGCCACGTCGACGAGGATCGGAACGAGCCGGTCGACCACCTCGTCGAGATCCACCTCCTCGTCGACGCTCCCGGACAGCAATTCATGCACCAGGGCGATCGAGGCGACACGACGCACGGCCTCGTTGAGCGCCTCGCGGGCATCGGAGTTGGAGGTGCGTCGGGCCTGCAGGCGCAGCAGCGCCGACACCGACTGCAGGTTGTTCTTCACCCGGTGGTGGATCTCCCGGATGGTCGCGTCCTTGCTGATCAGCGCCCGGTCACGCCGCTTGACCTCGGTGACGTCGCGGATGAGCACCACCGAGCCGGACACCTCGCCACGCGGCCGCAGGGGGACCGCGCGGATCAGCACCGTCGCCCGTCGCGCGTCGGCCTCCACACGCATGCCCACGTCGCGGTAAGGGCCGGCGGGAACCTCGATCGCCCCGGCGGCGATGTCGAGCATCATGGCGACGTCGTCGGCCTCGAAGGGCTCGGTGATCAGCTGCTTGACGACGTGGGACAGCCGCGTGTTGCTGAGTTCGGCCGTCCACCCCATGCGATGGAACGCCGACAGCGCGTTGGGGCTGGTGTAGGTGACGACCCCGTTGCGGTCGAGCCGGATGAATCCGTCACCGGCGCGCGGCGTCGACAACCCGCGCGGATTGCCCTCCTCTTCGGGAAAGGTCCCGTCGGCCACCATCTGGCACAGGTCGTCGGCGGAGTCCTGGTAGGCGAGCTCCAGCGGCGACGGCAGTCGCGGGTGGGTGAGGTCGACGGCGCGGGTCAACACCCCGATCGCGCCGCCGTCGAAGCCCACCGGAACGGACTCCCGCCGCATCGCGGTCGCGCCGAACCAGGTGGGGTCCTCGTCGCGCAGCACGCGGTCGGACTCGAAGGCGCGCAACACCTGCGGATGCGCCGTCGTGTCGATGACGCGACCCACCTCGTCGGTGGGGAACACGGTCGACGCCGTGTTCGGGCGACACTGGGCGACGGTGACGACCGCTCCCTCGTCGGTCCGCACGGACAGCAGCAGGTCCGCGAAGGACAGGTCGGCGAGCAGCTGCCACTCGGCGACGAGGCGCTGCAGGTGGGCCGCCGCCGCGTCGGAGAGGGTCGTGTGCTCGGCGAGGAGGTCGGCAAGGGTCGACATGGTGAGGCTCCGGTTCCGCGGGTCTGCGCGGCGGCTAGGTGTACTGACCCGGAACGTTAGGTACAGAGTTCGGCGAGTCGACGTGACATAGGGAAGACCTCCGAGTGAGGTGTGGAGCTGTCTAAGAACCGCTCCTCAACCCGGAGGTCTTCATGTCCCACCGTAATTCACCGCTGTCCCCGACTGGCCGGTTGCGTCTGGCTCGGTGTGTTGTGGACGACCGGTGGCCACTGCGCCGCGCAGCTGACCGGTTCAACGTCTCAGTCACCACGGCCAAGCGATGGGCGGATCGCTACCGCGACCACGGGCCGGCCGGAATGGTCGACCGGTCCAGCCGGCCCCGATCGTGTCCGCATCGCACCAGCCGGCGCCGGGAACGCCGGGTCGTCGGGTTACGCGTCTCCCGCCGCTGGGGGCCAGCCCGGATCGGATACCACCTGGGGTTGAACGTCTCCACGGTGCACCGCATCCTCACCCGCTACGGCTGCCTACGACTGTCGTGGATCGACCCGGCAACCGGGGCGCCGGTACGTGCCCGCAGACGCGAGGTCCGCCGGTACGAACACCAAGCGCCCGGAGACTTGATCCACGTCGACATCAAAAAGCTCGGCAGAATCCCCGACGGCGGTGGACATCGCGTACACGGCCGCGCCCAGGGCACCCGCAACTCCAGTGCCCACCGCGAGCCTGGACGAACCCGCAAAGTTGCTGGCCGCCCCAACCTGGGGTACGCGTATCTGCATCACGCCGTCGACGACCACTCCCGCTACGCCTACTCCGAGATCCTCGCTGATGAGAAGAAGGAAACCGCGACCGCGTTCATGACTCGGGCGTTGGCGCACTTCGCCTCGATCGGTGTCACCACCGCGCGAGTGATGACCGACAACGGGTCGTGTTACCGGTCCCGCATATTTCGGGACTTGTTGCACGACAACAAGATCAAGCACAAGCGGACCAGACCGTACCGGCCGCAAACCAACGGCAAGGTCGAACGATTCAACCGGACCCTGCAGGAGGAATGGGCCTACGCCCGTCCCTACCTCAGTGAAACCGAACGCGTCGCGGCCTTCCCCGAGTTCCTTCGCATCTACAATCACGAACGCGGCCACACCGCACTCCGAGGCAACTCACCCGCCGACCGCGTACCCAACCTGTCGGGTCAGTACAGCTAGGCCGTGGGATCGTCGAAGGTCGCGATGACGTCGCCGGCCTGGATCACGTCCCCGACGTTAACGCGCACGTCTGCGATGGTGCCCGCCTCCTCGGCGAGCACGGGGATCTCCATCTTCATCGACTCGAGCAGGACGACGGTGTCCCCGGCCTCGACCTCCTGCCCCGGGGTGACGAGCACCTCGAGGACGCTCGCGACGATCTCTGCGACCAGGTCTTCTGCCATGGACCCAAGTTAGCCCACCGTCCGCACGCCCACGACGGCTCGGGTGGTCGGCGACCGGCGCGCGCACCGGGGCCGTGGCCGGGGCGTTTTTGGCACGTGGGAGAATGCCTGAGACACTGTGATGTCACCATTCGGCAACAAAGGAGAATGCGTCATGGGAAAGCGCGGACGCAAGAAGCGCGCTCGTAAGAAGAGCGCAGCCAACCACGGCAAGCGCCCCAACGCCTGATCTCCGCCTCACGGCGGGTTCGGCTAGCGAGCACCAAGCGAAAAAACGCCCGGGTACGGCCTCTCGGCCGCCCGGGCTTTTTCGTGTTCGACGCCGTTCCCGCGTCAGCGGGGATCGGTGTTCTGCTCGCCGTACTCGTGGACGATGACGGTCTTGCGGATCTCGATGCGCAGACGGTCCTTGAGACCCTGTGGTGCCTGGTCGCCGCCGCACTTGCGGTTGACGAGGGCCTTGAGCTGCCGCTCGATCCCGTAGTGGGCCAGGCACGACGGGCAGTTGTCGAGGTGGCCCTGAAGGCGCTTGCGGGCGTTCTCGTCGCACTCGTTGTCGAGCAGGAGCCAGACGTCGGCGATGACCGCCGAGCAGTCGAGCTGGGTGACCTCCGGATCGATGTCGCTCATCGCGCCACCTCCGCACCCGTGGTCTTCGAACGGTTGAACCCACGATCCCGGGCGACGTCGGCCAGCAGCTCGCGGAGCTGGCGGCGTCCTCGGTGGAGTCTGGACATGACGGTGCCGATGGGGGTGTCCATGATCTCGGCGATCTCCTTGTACGGCAGGCCTTCGACGTCGGCGTAGTACACGGCCATCCGGAAGTCCTCCGGCAGCGCCTGCAGCGCGGCCTTGATCTCGTCATCCGGAAGAGCGTCGAGCGCTTCGATCTCCGCCGATCGCAACCCCTGGGAGCTGTGCTCGGCGGTGGCCGCGATCTGCCAGTCGGTGATCTCGTCGGTCGGGTACTGGGCCGGCTGACGCTGTTTCTTGCGGTAGCCGTTGATGTAGGTGTTGGTCAGAATCCGGTAGAGCCACGCCTTGAGGTTGGTGCCCTCCCGGAACGACGCGAAGGCCGTGAACGCCTTGATGTAGGTCTCCTGCACCAGGTCTTCGGCGTCGGAGGGATTGCGGGTCATCCGAAGCGCCGCACCGTACATCTGGTCGAGGAGCGGCAGCGCATCACGTTCGAAACGCTCGGTCAGCTCCTCGGCGCTCTCGGACGGGTCGGCGCGCCGCGGCGCCCCCTTCCCGTCGGACACGTCGTCGGTCGGCACGTCGGGGCTCGCGGATTCCGCGGGGCCGTCGGCGTCCGGACCGGCCGGCGCGGTGTCCGGCCGGGTGTCGGCCGAGTCGGCGTCGGATGGAGCTCCGTCGGCGGGGGCTCCGTCGGCGGGGGCTCCGTCAGATGGGGCTCCGTCAGCTGGGGCTTGGGCCACTACGATCCCTTCGATCAGAGGCGTCACTGGGACGTTGCCGATCCAGCTTACCGACCCCGCCCACTCACCGAGAGAGGTCGCGCCGGCCAGCGGCCCGCGCTCGAGTACGGCCGTGTCGCTCACGTCGGTCCCACCTCTCTCGGTTGCTCACGATCATCACGTCGCAAACAGTCACAACAGGACCCGACCGGCGGTTTGTTCCCGACGTGACCGGCACCTCGCGGGCCGCGCCCGATCGACTCGCGCGAAGCCGTGCGGCGGCCGACCGCCGTGCTCGCATACCCTTCGGAGCAGTCCCGACCCGCGACCAGCGAGGAGACCGGCCATGGCGGCAACCCCGGCGATCGCAGCCCTCGAACGCGCGAAGATCGTCCACACCGTGCATCGCTACGACCACGACCCGCGGTCGGAGTCCTATGGCACCGAGGCCGTCGACCACCTGGCCGTCGAACTCGGGATCGTCGCCGAACAGGTCTTCAAGACCCTTGTCGTCGAGCTGTCCGGCAGCCGACGACCCGGGCTGGCGGTGGCGGTGGTCCCGGTTCCCCGCAAGCTGTCGCTGAAGGCCGCCGCGGCCGCCCTCGGCGCCTCGAAGGCGAAGATGGCCGAGGCCAAGGCCGTCACCCGCAGCACCGGTTATGTGCTCGGCGGGGTCTCGCCGGTCGGCCAGCGGACCCCGCTCCCGACGGTCGTCGACTCTTCGGCGCTCGGTTTCGACCGTGTCCTGTGCAGCGCGGGCAAGCGGGGCCTCGAGATCGCGCTGGCACCCGCCGACCTGATCGCGGTGACCGACGCCGTGGTCGCCGACATCGCGGTCTGACCTGTCGGGTGTCGGACGCCTGGGGCAGCATGGAGGCATGTGCGGACGCTATGCGGTGACCACCGACCCGGCGAAGCTCGCGGCCGAGATCGACGCGGTCGACGAGGTACCCGAACCCGAGGACTCCACCGACCTCGACTCCCCCACCCCGCGCGCGCCCGGCCCGAACTACAACGTCGCGCCGACCACGACCGTGATGACCGTGGTGAAGCGGCATTCCCCCGACGACCCCGACGACGATCCGCTCCTGCGCATCCGGGCGATGCGATGGGGTCTCGTGCCGCCCTGGGCCAAGGAGGTCGGCAAGGGGCCGCTGCTGTTCAACGCCCGCGCCGAGACCGCCGCGGAGAAGAGTTCGTTCCGCGCGTCGGTGAGGTCCAAGCGATGCCTGGTGCCGATGGACGGCTGGTACGAGTGGAAGAAGGGACCCCTCGACCCCAAGGGCAAGCCGACGAAGATCCCCTTCTACATGACCCCCGAGGACGGCACGCGGCTGTTCATGGCGGGTCTCTGGTCGGTGTGGCACCCGAAGGGGACCGATGCGCCCCCGCTACTCAGCTGCACGATCCTCACCACCGACGCGGTCGGTAGGCTGCGCGAGGTCCACGACCGGATGCCGCTGATCATGCCGTACGACAACTGGGACGACTGGCTCGATCCGGACCACCCGGCGCCCGGCGAACTGTTCGCCCCGCCGCCGCAACCGCTGGCCGAGGCGATCGAGATCCGCGAGGTCGCACCGCTGGTCAACCGGGTCTCCAACAACGGCCCGGAGCTGATCGAGCCGGTGTAGACCCGGCGCCATGAAGCCGGTGGCATCGAGCCCGGAGGGACCCGTGCTGTCCGGGACACCGAGCAATGTGGACCTCGAGGTCGTGGGCCTCAGCGCGGGGCGACGAGCACCGCGGCGCCGTCGAATCGCCCCGCCTCGAGGTCGGCGAGTGCCGCGTCGGCCTCCGACATCGGGTACTCGTGCGTCGTCGCCCGCACCCCGTGGCGAGCGGCAAGCTCCAGGAACTCGCGCCCGTCCTCCCGCGTGTTGGCGGTGACGGAGCGGATCTCCTTCTCGTAGAACAGTTCCCGCTCGTAGTTGATCGCCGGGATGTCGCTGAGGTGGATGCCGGCGATCGACAGGACGCCGCCGCGGTCGAGGGCGCGCATCGCGACCGGGACCAACTCGCCGACGGGTGCGAAGGTGATCGCGGCGTCCAGCAACACCGGCGGGGCGTCGTAAGCGCCGCCCACCGACGCCGCCCCCAGTTCGGCGGCGAGCCGGCGGGACTGCTCGCCGCGCGTCATCACGTGGACCTCCATGCCCAGCGCGATCGCCACCTGGGCGCACAGGTGCGCGCTACCGCCGAAGCCGTAGAGACCCAGCCGACGCGGGCGCCCCGACTCGGCGACCGAGGCATCGAGCAGGCCGGTCCGCCGCAGCGCGCGGTAGCCGATGATGCCCGCGCAGAGCAGCGGCGCGATCGACACGTCGTCGACGTCGTCGGGCAGGGCGTAGGCGAACGCGGCGGGCACGGTGACGAACTCGGCGTACCCGCCGTCGACGTCCCACCCGGTGTACACCGATGCGGCGCACAGGTTCTCGGCGCCGCGGCGGCAGCAGTCGCAGGTGCCGTCCGTCCGGTGCAGCCAGGCGACGCCGACGCGGTCGCCGGGCGCGAACCCCTGCGCACCCGGGCCGAGTTCGACAACCTCCCCGACCACCTCGTGTCCGGGCGTCACACCCTCGCGATGGACCGGCAGATCGCCCTCGGCGACGTGCAGGTCCGTTCGGCAGACCCCGCAGGCCCGCACCCGGACCAGCAGCTCCCCCGGACCGGGCCGCGGATCGGGTTTGTCGACGAGTTGCAACGGCCGGGAGGCGATCGGTCCCGGCTCTGTCACCGACCACGCGCGCATACCCCGAGGTTATCGCCGATCGGGCGGGCTCGACGCAAGTGAAGTGCGACCGGTCTCACCATTGACGAACTCGTTTTTCCGACATCGCGTCGGTAAACTTTCCGACATGTTGTCGGCAAATCAGCGAGGGCAGTGACGTGTTCCTCGCACTCCGTGAACTGTCCTTCGCCCGCGGGCGCTTCGCCCTGATGGGATCGGTGGTCGCGCTCATCGCGATCCTGATGGTCCTGCTCAGCGGCCTGTCCGTGGGCCTCGTCAACGACGGCGTCTCCGGCCTCAAGAAGCTGCCGGTGACCTCCTTCGCCTTCCAGAAGGACGTCGCCACCGATTCTGCCTTCTCCCGCTCGCTGGTCCCGATCTCCGATGTGGAGACCTGGAAGGAGCAGCCGGGCGTCGAGGCCGCGGCCCCGTTCGGCAACACCCTCGTCAACGGCCGCACCGAGAAGGGCCTCGAGATCGACCTCGCCCTCTTCGGCGTCGAGCCGGGATCGTTCGTCGACCCGAAGGCGGCCAAGGGCGAGTCCCTCTCGGGCGCTCCCGGCGAGATCGTGATCAGCGAGACCGCCGAGGAGAACGGGCTGAAGATCGGCGACGTCGTGACAGTCGAACCGCTCGGCACGCAGCTGCGCGTCGTCGGCGTCCTCGACGGCCAGAGCACCTTCGGTCACGTCGACGTCGCCTACGTGCCGCTGAAGACGTGGCAGGAGATCCGCGCCGGCGCGCGTCCGGGCGAGCCGGTCCCCCCGCGCGTCTACGAGGACATCACCGCGGTCGCGGTGAAGGGCAAGGACGTGAACCTCGCGGCCGGTGACGCCGCCGCCGACACCACCTCGCTCACGCTCGACGAGTCCTTCGGCGCCTCGCCCGGTTACACCGCCGAGACGTCGACCCTGTCGCTCATCCAGGCGTTCCTGTACGCGATCTCGGCCCTCGTCGTCGGCGCCTTCTTCACCGTCTGGACGATCCAGCGCCGTCAGGAGATCGCGGTGATGCGCGCCATGGGCGCCTCCACCGGCTACCTGCTGCGCGACTCCCTCGCCCAGTCCTTCATCCTGCTGCTCGTCTCGGCCCTGGTCGGCATCGGCATCGGCGTGGGCATCGGCGCCGCCATCGGCTCGACCCCCATGCCGTTCGCACTCGAGGCCGGATCGGTCGCCGTCGCCGGCACCCTGCTGGTCCTGTTCGGAATGATCGGCGCCGCCGTCGCGGTTCTCCGCATCACCCGCGTCGACCCCCTGACCGCGCTGGGAGGCAACCGATGAGCGCTCTGTCCCTGAAGAACGTCACTCTCGTCCACGGCGACGGCGAGGACGTCGTCACCGCACTCGACGACGTCAGCATCGACGTCACCCCCGGCGAGTTCGTCGCCATCGTCGGCCCGTCCGGCTCCGGCAAGTCGAGCCTGCTCGCCGTCGCCGGCGCACTCACCACCCCGACGTCGGGCACCGTCACCGTCGGCGGCGTCGACCTGGGCACCGCGTCGAAGAAGGAGCTGACCCGGATCCGCCGTGAGCACATCGGTTTCGTGTTCCAGAGCGGCAACCTGCTCGGCGCCCTCACCGTGGAGGACCAGCTGCGGTTGCCGCTGACGTTCGGCAAGGTCGAGAACCCGCGGTCGCCCGCCGACCTGCTGGCCAGCGTGGGCATGAGCCACAAGGCCAAGCGTCGTCCCCATCAGCTCTCGGGCGGCGAGCGGCAGCGCGTGGGAATCGCCCGGGCGCTCGTGACCAGCCCCGACGTCCTGCTCGTCGACGAGCCCACCGCCGCGCTGGACCGCCGGCGCAGCCACGAGATCGTCGAGCTCCTCGCCCGCGAGGCGCACGAGCACGGCGTCGCCACGATCATGGTGACCCACGACCAGGACGTGCTCGTACACTGTGACAAGGTGTACGAGATGATCGACGGAACACTGAAAGCGGTGTCGTCCTAGCAGTTTTGACCGATCGAATGAGCTGAGGAGGTGGGCGTTTGCCTCGCATCCAGGCGCCCACCCTCGCCGAGCACCGCCGCCAGCAGATGCAGGCGATCCTCGACGGCGCCAAGGCCATCCTCGCCGAGACCGGAAAGGCCCCGAGCCTCGCCGCGGTCGGAGCGCGGGTGGGCCTGGCGCGGTCGAGCGTCTACCAGTACTTCTCCTCGAGCGACGAGTTGCTCGAGGCCGTGGTGGCCGATCTGTTCCCGAGCTGGGGGCGCTTCGTCGGCGACCGCGTGTCCGCGGAGTCCGAGCCGGGTCGCCGCATCTGGGCGTACATCTGCGCGAACGTCGACCTGTTCGTCGGCTCCGAGCAGGCGGTCGCCAACGCACTCGCACGCGTCGTCGACCCGAGCGTCCTGCTGGAGCCGATGCAGCGATTCCACGCCGAGTTGCAGGAGCCCCTGATCGAGGCCCTCGTCGCGCACGGCGAGTCGCACCCGCGGGAGGTCGCCGGGATCATCGACTCGGTGATCCTGCAGGCCTGCCGGTCACTCGGCGCCGAGCACTCCGACGACGAGCACTCTGACGACGAGGAGCCCCGGGAGACCGGCACCGACTCCGCCCCAGCCCCCGCCCCCGCCGCGGACCCGAAGATCGCCGCGGTCCGCGAGGAGATCCTCGCGATGATCCGCCGCCTGCTCGGCGGCTACCTCGGACTCGTCCCCGGCTCGGCGCCGGACCCGGGCAATTCGTGGTCGCCCCAGCGGGATCGGTGATCGACCCGGTGGAATTCGCGGTGGCTCACCGGAATTCGTAATCGCTCAACGGGAACGAGTCCATCTCACGCAGCGTGCGCAGGGTCGACGACGGTCGGAGCAGCGTCGCCTCCCCGTGCTGGTTGAAGTAATAGCTGCGCGAGGTGGCGCAGTTCCCGTTGTAGAACACCGAGGACTGCAGGCGATCGGTCATCTCGTCGAGGAAGGCGTCGTTGGCCGCCTCGGTGACCTCGAAGGTGTCGCGCCCGCGCCGGCGCAGTTCGCCGAAGAGTCGCGTGATGTGCTTCATCTGCCCCTCGATGGTGGTGAAGTACGACAGCCCGCTGTAGGAGTACGGACTGTTCAGGGAGACGAAGTTCGGGAACCTCGGCACCGTCACGCCCTCGTATGCCTGGAAGCGGTTCTCCCGCCAGAACTTCCCGAGCTCACGGCCCTCCCGTCCGGTGATCTCGAAGGCCGGGAAGTTCACGTCCCAGAGGTTGAACCCGGTGGCCAGGACGAGGGTGTCGATCTCGATGCGCGTGCCGTCGGCGGCGAGGATCGCGTCGGGTTCCAGCCGCGCGATGCCGCTGGTCTGGAGGGTGACGTGGGGCTTGGCGAAACTGGCGAAGTAGGTGTTGGAGAAGGTCGGCCGCTTGCACCCGAAGTCGTAGTCCGGGGTCAGCTTGCGCCGTAGCTCCCGGTCGCGGACCTGCACGCGAAGATGTGCCTTGGCCAGCAACTCGGCGAGCTTGTTGCCCGGCTTGAGCTGCTTGTGGTGCAGGACCCCGGCCACCATGAGCAGCTCCAGCATCGAGGTGTTGACCACCCGGGCCGCCTTCTGGGTGAGCGGCACACGCCGGAACATGCGCTGCACCGGCGGCGGGATCGGGAAGTCGACCTTGGGCACCACCCAGATCGGCGTGCGTTGGAAGACGGTGAGCGACTCGGCCGCCTTCGCCGCCTCCGGGATGAGCTGCACCGCCGTCGCGCCGGTGCCGATGACCGCCACCTTCTTGCCGGTGAGGTCGAAGTCGTCCTCCCAGTCCGCGGTGTGCAGGATCTTTCCCCGGAAGTTCTTGAGCCCCGGGAAATCCGGCACGTGCGGCTGGGACAGGAAACCGGTCGCGGTCACCAGGTACCGGGCCGTGCGCTCGGCGCCGTCGGCGGTACGGACCCGCCAGATCCGGGCGTCGTCGTCCCACGCCGCCGAGTCGACCCGGGCGCCGAACTCCATGTGGCGCTTGAGGTCGTACTTGTCGGCGACGTGGTGGGCGTAGCGCTTGAGCTCGGGGCCCGGGGCGAACAGCCGCGACCAGTTCGGGTTGGGCTCGAAGGAGTACGAGTAGGTCACCGACGCGATGTCGACGGCCAGTCCGGGGTAGTGGTTGACGTGCCAGGTCCCGCCGAGGTCGTCCTCACGTTCGAGAATGGCGATGTCGTCGATGCCGAGGCGTTTGAACGCGATGGCCGCACCCATCCCGCCGAAGCCGGCACCGACGATCAGCACCTCGTGTTCCGGGACCTCGCGACCGGGACCATCGGGACCGGGAAGACCGGGACCTGGGCGTGCGGGTTGCATGACTGACCCCCAATAACTGTTACCAGCAGTTACTGTAATCTAGCACACACCCGCCGCCCATCGCCCATCGCCCATCGGGCCAGGTCACCGGACATGCTCCCGGCCACCGCCCCGGCGTCAAACGCAATCAGGCGATGGCGGTCCCGTCCCACAGCACGTCGAAGAACTGGGTCGCCATCAGCTCCTCGGCCTTGTTGCGGTCGAGTCCGAGCTCGCGCCGGTAGGCCAGGACATGCTGCAGCGACAGCGCCGAGTAGAGCAGGGGCAGGTGGTCGTGCTTCTGGTCGTAGACACCCGTGGCGCCCTTGGCCGCCTCCAGGTTCTTCCGCAGATGCGACGGATGCTTGATGATGTCGCGGAGCACCGCCGCCTTGATCATCTTCTTGCGTCCGGCGGGCACGACCACCAGCTCGCCCGGATCGAACAGGGCCTTGTCGAACTCCTCCGCGGTGGCGACGGTGCACCCGGCGGTGGGACGCGGGTTGCATTCGACCATGTGGTGCTCGCCGTCCTCGGTGACCAGGTAGTCGAAGCTGATCTGCCCGTGCCAGTTCAGCTCCCGGGCGATCTTCTGGGCGGCCTCGAGCGACTCGGGCGAGTCCACCGACTGGAAGACGATGCCGCCGCGGTCGTCGATCGCCAGCGGGTGCTCGTAGCAGGAGTGCAGCACGATCTCGCCGTGATGGGCGACGCTCCAGCTGCAGCGGTCGACGCCCTTCAGGAACTCCTGCACCAGCCACGGGTCCTCGGCGGTGGGGGTCACGTCGTCGACGGAGGACTCCCCGGCCAGCGGGCCGGTGTTGGTGAGGATGTCGAGGCCGCCACGACCGTATGCGGCGCGAGCGAACCAGTGCGGCCAGCGCCCGGTGGCCTCGCGCAGTTCGTCTCGGCTGGTGACGGTCACCGATTCCGCGGCGGGCAGCCCGAGTTCGCGGCACAGCTCGGTGAAGGTGACCTTGTCGTGCACGCGGGCGAGGGTGTCGAAGTCGGGGAAGAACAGCTCCGTAGCGGGGTGCGCGGCGGCGATCCGGTCCCGGTGCCGTGCGAGATAGAAGACCTCCTCGAACATCGGCAGCAGCCAGTTGACGTCGTACTCGCCGATGGCCTCGATCACCGCGTCGATGAACGCCTCGGTCTGCTGGGTGGGCGCCGGCACCACGATGTGGCGAGTCGCGCCGCGCGAGTGGCTGCCCGGCGCCGAGGCGAACGTGTCGGCGGCCGTGACGTCTCGGCCCGTCTGCCCGAGCTTGTGGATCTCGTCGACGGCGAAGGGCATCCGGGAGGTGGTGACCAGGATTCGGGGGTCGGCAATCGTCATGAGACGAAAGTAGAACATGTGTCCGCGTCGAATCGGACGACGCCGCCGTGACAGCACGGATCCGCGCCCGCAGGCACAAATACGGCCCGGAACGGCCGCGCACAGGGCCCCGGAGTAGTTTGGCCTTCTCATGAATTCCCGAACCGCCGGACCGACCACGCCCTCGGCCACCACGTCGACGACCCGGTCCTTCGTCGCCGCCGTGTACGCCTTCGCGGTCGTCATGCTCGGTACCACCATGCCGACACCGCTGTACGCGATCTACGGCGAGCAGCTCGGTTTCGGGGTCGCGACGACGACGGTGATCTACGCCGTCTACGCGGCCGGTGTCATCGCGGCGCTGATCCTCTTCGGCCGCTGGTCCGACGTCGTCGGGCGTCGGCGCCTGCTCATCGCAGGGGCGGCGTTGTCGGCGGTCAGCGCCGTCGTCTTCCTGACCGCGGGCCCGGTGTGGCAGATGCTGATCGGCCGGGTCATCTCGGGGATGTCCGCCGGCATCTACGCCGGCGCGGCGACCACCGCCATCATCGAACTGGCCCCGCCGTCGTGGCGCGGACGGGCACCGGCGGTCGCCACCGCGGCCAACATCGGCGGACTCGGCCTGGGTCCCCTCATCGCCGGTGTGCTCGCCCAGTACGCCCCCGCCCCGCTGCACACCCCGTTCGCCGTCGACCTCGCGCTGCTGGCGCTCGCCTTCGCCGGGATCTGGCGCCTGACCGAGACCGTCGCCGTGAAACCGGGTGCACGACTGGGCATCCAGCGGCTCTCGGTGCCCGCCGACATGCGCGCCGTGTTCACCCGTGCCTCGATCGCGGCGTTCGCCGGGTTCGCGGTCACCGGGACGTTCACCGGGGTGGCGCCGACGTTCCTGTCGTCGATCCTCGGCATCGACAACCTCGCCTTCGCCGGGGTGGTGGTGTTCGCGGTGTTCGCGTCGAGTGCCGTCACGCAGATCGTGGTACGCCGCATGCCGACCGACACGGCGCTGGTCGCGGGGTGCGCGATCCTGATCGGCGGCACGTGCCTGTCCACCGCGGGCCTCGTCACCGCATCGGCGGCGCTGGTCGTCGCCGGGGCCATGGTCTCCGGCATCGGGCAGGGCATGTCGTTCTCCAAGGGCCTGGCCTCGGTGGTGGCGGCCGCCCCGCACGACCGCCGCGCGGAGGTCACCTCCACCTTCTTCGTCGTCGCCTACGTGGGCATCTCGATCCCCATCGTCGGCGAAGGGCTCACCGCCCGCGCCTGGGGGCTGCAGGAGGCGGGCATCGTGTTCAACGCCGGCGCCGCGGTGCTCGCGCTGCTGTCGCTGATCCTGACGGTCGCCGCCGTCCGGCGCGCCGGCTGACGCCTCAGGTCCGCGGCACCCCTGCGGCGGCGAGGGTTTCCGCCAGCGCGCGGAACCGGGCGCTGCTGACCAGGTCCTCGACGAGGACCACCTCACCGTCGGCGTCGGCCAGCGGGATGCACCAGTTCGGGTACTGCCTCGCGTTCGTGCCCGGTTGGTTCTGAATCCGCCGCTCGCCCACCGCATCCACGAGGGCGACGCTCAGCAGCACCGACGGGCTGCGGGCGATGAGCGCGTACAGCGCGTCGACGACCTCCGGCGCGGCGAGCGGGATGTCCCGCGGGAGCAGTCCGCGCTCGTGGGCGAGGTCGAGCACGGCATCGCGCTCGCGCTCGACGCGTTCGCGTTCGGCCTCCTCGCTCGTCTCGAGGATGCCGAGCCGGGCACGCAGGGCGACGTGGTCGCCGGCGAGGTAACCGGCGGTCGGCGGGAGATCGTGGGTCGTCACCGAGGTCAGGCAGAGTTCGCGGTAGCGCTCGGGCGGGACGGCTCCGTCGCGGTCCTGCTCGAACCAGAGGATCGAGGTTCCGAGGATTCCGCGCTCGCGCAACGTGTCCTGCACCGTCGGTTCGAAGACGCCGAGGTCCTCGCCGACGACGACCGCGTCGGCCCGTTGTGCCTCGAGCGCGAGGATCCCGATGAGCGCCTCGCTGTCGTAGTCGACGTAGGCGCCCTGCGCGGCGCTCATCCCGTCGGGTATCCACCAGAGTCGGAACAGGCCGAGGATGTGGTCGACCCGCACCCCGCCGGCGTGCCGCAGCACGGTGCGGAGCATGTCGCGGTAGGGCGTGTAACCCGCCTCGGCGAGCCTGCGCGGATGCCAGGGCGGCTGGTCCCAGTTCTGACCCTGCTGGTTGAAGCCGTCGGGCGGCGCGCCGACCGACACCCCGGTGGCGAGGACGTCGCCGAGCGCCCAGGCGTCGGCGCTGTGCCGGCCGACGCCGACGGCGAGGTCGACCATGACGCCGATCGACATCCCCGACGACGAGGCCGCGTGCGCGGCGGCGGCGAGTTGCTGATCGCAGATCCACTGCAGCCAGATGTAGAAGTCGATCCGGCGGGAGAGCTTGCGCCGCTTCTTCTTCACGTATGCCGGGTCGAGGAACTTGCCCTGCCAGCGCGGGTCGTCGGCGTCGTACCGCTCGGCGAGCGCGCACCAGGTCGCGAACCTCTTGAGGCCCTTGCCCTCTCGTTGCCGGAATGCGCGCAACGCGGCCTTGCGTTCGCGGCTGAGGGGCACCCCGTAGATCAGTTCCAGGGCCTCCATCTTCGCGCGGTAGGCCTTGTTGCGCCGGATTCTGTCGGCGGCGGTGTTCTCCGCCAGGAAGCCGCGCGCGACCTTCCGCGCCCACTTGCGCTGCGACTTGGTCAGTCCCTCGTACTCGGGGATGTCGGTCACGCGGATGTAGAGCGGGTTGAGGAAGCGCCGGGTGACCGGCAGGTACGGCGAGGCCTCGATCGGCGGCTGCGGTTGCGCCGCGTGCAGGGGGTTGACCTGGACGAAGTCGGCCCCGAACGTGGCACCGGCCGCCTCGCAGATCCCCGTCAGGTCCGCGAGATCGCCGACTCCCCACGAGTCCGCCGACCGGATCGAGTACAGCTGCACCGCCAGCCCCCACCGCTGCCCGCCGAGGAGCCGGTCGGCGGTGTGCAGCCGGCGCGGGGTGACGATCAGCGGCGCCTCGCCCGATGCCGAGGCGGCGAGATCGACGGCGTGGATGCGGTGGTAGCCGGGTTCGAGGGAGTCCGGAACCGCGAAGGTCGCGCGACCGACGAGTCGCCCGTCGACCTCCCGCGGGTCGACCCACACGTCGAGCTGTTCGGGCGCGATGATGCGCCCGTCCTCGGCGACGATCGTCACCGTCACCGGATTCCCGTGCGGGACGTGGACGCAGAAGGTGTTGCCCGTCCCCTCGGTCACGACGGTGACGGCGGGAACGAACTCGCGCCAGGGTCGTTCGTCGATCTGCCGGATCGACTCCTCGATCGCCTCGGGCGAATCCGCCGCGACACCGAGCGCGTCGAGGACGGCCACCAGCGTCTCCGGGCTCGCCTCGTGCCGCTCCTCTTCCCAGCCCACGTGATCGGTGGCCACACCGCAACGACGTGCCAGGTCGGTCAAGCGGTCGGGGTTCACGTCAGCCACCTGGTCATGGTCTCAGGATTCGGCCGGGTCCGCCGTGCATGTGTCCGCCCCGGCCGCACCCGACGACCCCTACCCGAAGATGACCCCCGGGTTCAGCAGCCACTGCGGGTCGAGAGCCGACTTGATCGCCCGCATC
The DNA here is from genome assembly GCF_900683595.1 of Gordonia paraffinivorans. Taxonomy (NCBI): domain Bacteria; kingdom Bacillati; phylum Actinomycetota; class Actinomycetes; order Mycobacteriales; family Gordoniaceae; genus Gordonia; species Gordonia paraffinivorans. Next base: position 66,666 of record NZ_CAACYD010000006.1, read on the forward strand.
GCGTCCAGGTCGACGTCGGACCGACCGAGATGGGTCCATCGCGCCTTCGCCCGTCCGATGCCGTGCTCGGCGCTGATGGAACCGCCGTGCGCCGAGACGATCCCGAACACCGTGTCGGTGACATCGCCGGCGCGTTCGACGGGGACGTCGAGGAGATTGACGTGGATGTTGCCGTCGCCGACATGTCCGAAAAGAACCGGACGGCAGTCGAAGTCTCCGGAGTCCCCCACCGCGGCGAGATCCGCGAACGCCTCGGGCAGGGCGCGGATCGGGACCGAGATGTCGAGCTTGACCACCGGTGTCGCCGACGATCGCGTGATGGACTCGGTGTGGCTCTCGCGGGCGCCCCACAGCGCCCGGGCCGGCGCCGGCTCGAGCACGGCGTCGGCGAGTCCGTCTGTGCCGGAGAGCAGTTCCGCGGTGGCGGCCTCGATGTCGCCCGGCCCGCAGACCTCGAGCAGGACGTAGAAGGGCGCCCGACTCGCGGTGGGGCGCCGCTGCCCGTGCTCGTGGACGAGCGCGATCCCGGCCTCGGTCATGAGTTCGGCGGCCTCGACGGTGAGCCCCTGCGACGACGCGGCGCCGATCAGGTCGATCGCGGTCTGCACGTGGTCGACCGCGGCCACGGCGACCACCGCCGACGCAGGCGGCACCACCAGCCGGAAGAGCACGCGCGTCACCACGGCGAGAGTGCCCTCGCTGCCCGCGAGCAGGCCCGGGAGGTCATACCCGACGTTGTCCTTGATCAGCGACGTCCATCGGCGCAGGACCCGGCCGTCGGCGAGGACGGCCTCGATGCCGAGGACCTGTGAGCGGGTGTTGCCGCGCCGGATCATGCGCGTCCCCCCGGCGTTGGTCGAGACCACCCCGCCGGCGGTGGCCGACTCGCGCGATGCGAGATCGATCGGGAACGCCAGACCGGCCTGCGCGGCGCGCGCGTCGATCGCGGCGACGGTCGCGCCCGCCTGGGCTCCGACGCAGCGGCCGATCACGTCGACCTCGTCGATGTCGGTCATGCGGGACGTCGACAGCAGGATCGTCGGGCGTTCCGGATCACGCCGCGCCGGCGGCACCGACCCGCCGACCAGTCCGGTGTTGCCGCCCTGCACGCAGATCCGCGCCCCGGCGCCGGAGCAGATGCGGACGACCGCGGACACCTCGTCGGTGGTCCGGGGTCGCACGACGGCGTCCGCCTCGCCCCGGTATGCGCCGGTCCAGTCGACGAGGAAGCCCGCCATCGCATCGGGATCGGTCAGGACGTTCGCGTCCCCGACGACCTCGCGCAGGGACGCCTGCAGGGTGTCGGCCGCCCTCATCGCGTCAGGCCCGGGCGACCGCATCGGGGATCGGGGTGTCGCCGTCGTTGAACTCGATGACCTTGTGCACGGTCTCGGGCCTGGCCAGGACCTCCGCGGCGACGGCGGCCACGTTGTCGCGGCTCACCTCGTCACCCGCGGTCCGCGAGCCGCCCACGGAGATCCTGCCGGAGCCGGGTTCGTCGGTGAGCCGGCTCGGGCCGAGGATCGTCCAGTCGAGATCGCTCGCCTTGAGGTGGGAGTCGGCCGCCGCCTTGGCCTCCGCATAGGCGTAGAACGAGTTGTCCTCGGGGACTCCGTGATCGGGTCCCGCACCGAAGTACGACACCATGACGTAGCGGCGGACGCCGACCTTCGCCGCGGCGTCGATGGAGCGGATGGCGGCGTCCCGGTCGACCGCGTAGGTCCGCGTCGGGTTCCCGCCTCCCGCGCCGGCCGACCAGACCACTGCGTCGTGGTCGGCGATCGCGGTGGCGATCCCTGCGACGTCGAGGGTCTCCACGTCGGCGACGACCGGTTCCGCGCCCGTCTCCGCGACATCGCGCACATGCTCGGGGTTGCGGATGATCGAGGTCACCTGATCCCCCCGATCGGTCAGGATCCTCGCCAGCTTCAACGCGATCTTGCCGTGTCCTCCGATGATGGCCACTCGGGTCATTGACTGCTCACTTTCGGTTGCTCGCTTGTGGACTCGTGGGCGCCTGTCCCAACGTACTCACGCCGAGGCCACGTCGCCCCGGTTCGTCGACGCCTTTGCACGACAACGCCCCGGCACGACAACACCTCGGCACGACAACGCCCCGGCACGAACGCGGTGCGCGAACGTGCCGGGGCGGGGCGTCGGGGTGTCAGACGCGAGTGCGACGTCCGGTGACGGCCTTGACGATGGCCAGCAGGATGCAGGCTCCCACCAGGCAGGTGATGAAGCTGAAGATCCAGCCGGCGCCCTCCACGTCGACGCCGAAGACTTTCAGCAGGAAGCCGCCGATCACGCCGCCGATCACGCCGACGACGATGTTGAGCAGAATTCCCTGCTGCGCATCGGTCTTCATGATCTTGGAGGCGATCCAGCCTGCGAGTCCGCCGATGATGATCCATGCGATGATGCCGATTCCCAGCATTGTGTGCCTCCTAGTGCCTTGAGTCTGAAGCGTGCGAATCGCCCGGGTCGGACAGATGGTGCGATTCGCGACATGACCGGAGTTACCCACGCGCCGTGGAGCCAAACCTGCGCATGGAGATCCGTGTCCGCTTCGAGACCTCTGCGGAGGCCGTACCGAGACCTCCGGCCGCGGGACGCGTCCGGAGCAGATCACCGGTGAGCTGCAACAAACCCGCGATGGCGGCCGCTCAGGAGGCGGCCGGGTCCCGGGACGGATCTACGGACAGGTCACCTTGATCTCGTAGCTCTTCTTGACCATCTTCGTCGGGTCGGACATGTTGACGCCCGTGGCCTCTCCCTTGATCGTGTAGGTCTTGCCGTCCTTGTCGACCTCGGCGCTGCCCTCGCCGGCGCCTCGCTGGTATCCGAGGGTCACCCCGTCCACGGAACCGAGTCCGACGGATTCGACCTGCGGGTCGTCACCGGTGGACACGACGGCACCCACGCCCGACGTCCCGGCGCCGACCCCGATGTTCACCTTGCCCGCGACCTCGGCACATGCGACGGTCTTGTCGCCGAGATCGACCTCCTTGTCGTCGACCTTCACCGTCGCCTCGCTCGACGACCCGGAGTCGTCGGACTTCGCCGTCGCGGTCAACGACCCGGACTCGACCGTCACCGCCGCCCCGCTCGACGATCCGGAGTCACCCGAATCGTCTGAGCCACAGGCGGGAAGGGTCGCGGCCAGCGCCGCCGCGCCGAGAATCGAGGCGATCTGCACCTTGTTCATGAGGGACTCCCTGGGAGATGTGAACGCCCGCCGGGCGGCGAACTAGGTCGAAAATAGCCCGTTGAGCACGCACTTTGACCCAGATTCGAAGGGAGCCCCCGCTGCCGACGGGCCGAGTACCCGCGAAACGGCCGGTTCGGAATCGCGACTTGAGTTCCGGTTCGGCCGGATCCGCGTCTCAACCGGCCGGCGCCAACTTGGCGTCCGCCTCGATCATCACCGCCCGGGTCAGGTCCCGGAACTGTTCGTAGTGGCCGTGATAGCCGTATTTCGCACGCAGACTCGGCCGGCAACCGTACTCTGCGGCGGCGCCGACGGCATTGGACTCGTGGATGTAGGCAGGCAGGATGTTCTGGATCGTCGGGTCGCGGCGGAGCCGGTGCACGGTGTCCCGGTGCAGCGTCGACGACGCCCGGTACTTGGTGATCACGACGCCGAGTTCGACGATGCGACGACCGATCTCGTCGGAGAAGTCGGCGACCTGCCGCTGAACGTGCGGGATCGCATAGGTGGACAGCACGTCCGGGATCGTCGGGATGAGATATCCGTCCGCCATGGCCAGCCCATTGAGGCTGAACGGCCCGACGTTCGGCGGGCAGTCGATGAGCACGTAGTCGTAGCGGGACAGGATCGGTGCCAACGCCCGACGCAGCACCTCCACCGCCGCCAGATGGTCGTCGAGCGCCACCCGGCGGGCGCTCAGCTCCTCCTGCAGGTCGATGAGATCCAGCGACGAGGGGACGAGGTCGATTCCCGTGAGCCCGTCCGTCGCGGAGACGTCACGGCAGACCGTGCGCTCGAGGTCGAACCGCCGTGTGCCGTCGAGCACGTCGGCGAAGAGCGGGGCGACGGTGTGTCCCCGCCGGTTGAGCGCCTCCCAGCGCTGCTCCCCGATCATCATCGTGGTGAGGCTGGTCTGCGCGTCGAGGTCGATCAGCAACACCTTCTTGCCGAAGACCCCGGCCAGGAAGTCGGCGAGGCCTGCGGTGAGCGTGGTCTTGCCGACACCGCCCTTGAGGCTGATGGTCGCGATCACCGTCGGCATGTGCGTCCTCGGCTCTGGTCTCCTCGTGCCACTCGGCGATCAGGTTAACCGAGGTCAGGTGCCCACACCTGCGATGTCGCCCAATGCCGGGCACCGCGTGCGGCGCGAGCCGGTATCCGACGACGACCCGCGCCTGCGCGCGCACGAGCCGGACGACCGGTCAGCCGGCCCTGCCCAGCGCCTCGACGCGACGGTCGTGACCGGCGAACGTGGGGCCGCGTCCGCCGTCCTTCTCCGCGGCCAGGCGGGTGAACGCGGCGTGCATGACGGCCCAGTAGGTGTCGCCCCGGGCACGGCGTCGGTCGGCCCGCTTCCAGTAGCCGGGGACGCGCCGGTCGAGGTTGGCGAGGTGCACCTGCGCGGTGACGAGCTTCGGGGCCAGGCGGCCGATCCACGTCGGCTCGGGCGTTCCGGTGATGCGCAGGCCGAGGACCTGACCTCCGATGAAGAAGTACAGCCCGTGCAGGGCCTGGTGGATCGCCGATTTCACCCGGGCATCGACGACCGGGACGTGCACCTTGTCCATCAGCGTCTCGAGCATCATCTCCGAGAGGTCGTTGAGCGCATCGGCGTACTCTGACGGCGGTTCCATCACCGCGTAGCCGTAGTCGAGCAGCTCGACGGCCTCACCGAAGGTGCGCGGGATCATCGCCTCGCGGATACCCAGGAGGTGGCCGATGTACGACCAGAAGATGTTGAGGTCCTCGAGGTCCCGATACTCGTAGCGACGACCGTAGTTGATGTCGTACATGAGGTTGGCGACACCGAATGACGGTATGCCGCCGGACATCTCGGCATTGGAGATCGGCACTCCGTGTTCGGCCACCCACTCCTCGCCCCACTTCTTGCGGAGCATGACCCGCGCGTGTGCGTGCATGAGCCGGACGCGGACGGCGTTCTTGAACGCGACCCCGAAGCGGTTCAGCGCGCCGGGGGCCGGCAGGTGCACCCAGAACTCCGCCGACTCCAGCGACCGGTTGATCATGTCGCGCTGCATGCGGCCCATGGTGCCGACGGCGGACCCCACCGACCCGCCCTGGACCGTCGCCAGGGTGTTGAGGAAGATCAGCGACGCCTTGCCCGCCGGGGTGACGCTGTTCGCCACGATCGCACCGCGGTCGACGCGGTCCTTGGTGATCCATGCCGGCGGGGTGTCGATGTGCCCGAAGAGCGCCACGAGCTCGTGGGGCGGATCCTCGATGGTGTCCAGGCCGAAGTTCAGTGCGCGCTCGAACATCTCGCGCCCCTTCCGCGGCGGCAGTCGTCGGAACATCTGCACGACCGCATCCATCTCCGGGTCCCCGACCCACACGTGGTCCTTGGCTCGCGCGACGATCCCACCCGTCTCGGGCAGCCGGTCCTGCACGTCGACCCAGCCGTCGAGCAGTCGGCGTCTCGCCGGGGTCCACTCCGGGTTGAACCTCGGCCGCCCGGGAGGAGCCGGCCGGAGCGGTCGCCCGAGGACCGGGTCGACCGGGGCGCCCGGATCGGGCGGCGGAGCGAGCGGATCGAGTTCGTCGATGGCGGTCGTCACGGCAACTCCCCCTGCGGTCGATGAGATAACCAGGTGATCTAGGTTACCTATGTCGACTCCATTTGGGACGCGCTTTGGCAGTTCCCGCCCGAGTTCGACCGATCACTGGAGCGGAGTCGGATGGTTGTCCTTCGACTTGGAACGGAACAGCAGCACCCAGCCGCCGTAGAGCGCCAGGCCGATCAGAGCGATCCAGAAGAGCCCCTTGAGCAACGGGCCGACAACCGCGAGAGCGATCAGCACGACGGCGACGACGCCGAGGATCTTCCAGAAGGTGTTCGATGAGTTCGTCGTTGTGTTCATGACACCGAGTCTCCGCCGCCGGAAACCGGAAATCCACAGGTCAGCACGCATATGGGGCGAAGTTCAGGGGCTTCCCTGACCTCGACCCCTAGCGTCGGAACCAGGCCTGCGGACCACCCTCGAGGGCCTTGGAGATCCGAAGCCGGGAGGTGTCGGTGAGGTCGTCGGGCAGGGAGTCCGGGGCGAACCAGGCGACGTCGGAGTTCTCGTCGTCGGCGGCGCGGGGGTCTCCGGCGACGTGGTGGGCCAGGAAGCACACGTCGAGATATCGCGCCCGGTCCCCGTTCGGATAGGTGATCACCGGGGTCACGTCGACGCTGGTCAACCGCACGATGTCGACGGTCACCGCGGTCTCCTCGGCCACCTCGCGCACCGCGGCCCGGGCCGGTTCCTCGCCGGGTTCGAGCACCCCCGACACCACGGCCCACCGGCCGTTGTCGACGCGCCGGGTCAGCAGGACGCGACCGCCTGCGTCGAGGACGACAACGCTGACACCGGACAGCCAGAGCTCACGATGACCGACCTGGGCACGCAACTCGCGGATGAATTCGGGAACGGGCACCCCCACATCCTCCCCGCCGCCTTCCCCGGCAGCACCGGAAGCGGCGATGCGGACGCCGTGTCCGGCGGCCCGACGCGCAGAATGTCCTCCATGAGGATCTCCCGCCGAGCCGAGCAGATCGCGCCGTTCTACGCGATGGAATTCGCCAGGGACGCCGCCGAGCTGGAGGCGCAGGGCCATCACATCGTCAAGCTCAACATCGGCGAACCCGACTTCGGGGCGCCGCCGGAGGTCCTCGCTGCCGCACGCCAGGTGAGCGACGGCCGGCCGCTCGCCTACACCGGCGCGCTGGGCCTTCCCGAACTGCGTTCGGCCATCGCCGGGTTCTACCGCGACCACTTCGGCGCCGACGTGGACCCGAGGCGGGTCGCGGTCACGTCCGGGGCGTCGGCCGCGCTGCTGCTGTCGTGCGCGGCCCTCGTCGATCCCGGCGACGGCGTGCTGATCGGCGATCCGTCGTACCCGTGCAATCGGCAGTTCGCCCACGCCTTCGGCGCCGACGTCACGTTGCTGCCGACAACCGCCGCGACCCGCTTCCAGCTGACCACCGAGGCCGTCGCCGCGGCGTGGACCGAGACCACCCGCGGCGTCATCGTCGCGACGCCGTCGAACCCCACGGGCACGTCGGTGCCCTACGACGAGCTGGTCGCGATGACCGACCTCGTCGCCGCGCGCGGCGGCTGGTCCATCGTCGACGAGATCTATCTCGGGTTGTCCGATCCCGGTCCCGACGGGCGGCCTCCGCGCAGCATCCTGGCGACCGACTCCCCCGGCGCCGCCGAGACGGTCGTGATCAACAGCTTCTCGAAGTACTTCGGCATGACCGGCTGGCGTCTGGGTTGGTGCATCGTGCCCGACGAGCTCGTGGGCGTCCTCGAGCGACTGGCGCAGAACTTCTACGTCTGCCCGCCCACCCCGTCGCAGTACGCGGCGCTGGCCTGTTTCACCCCCGAGTCCCTGGCCGTCGCCGAGGGCAACCGGCGCGAGTTCGCACGGCGGCGCGGGTTGGTCATCGACGGGCTCGCGCGCATCGGGCTCGACGTGCCGGTGGTGCCCGACGGCGCGTTCTACGTCTACATCGACGTCGGCTCCACCGGGTTGACCGCGTCGGAGTTCTGCGAGCGGGCCCTGCACGAGGCCCACGTGGCGCTGACACCGGGCAAGGACTTCGGCGTGGCCGGGGCGGAGCGGTTCGTGCGGCTGTCCTACGCGGCCTCGACCGAGGACCTGGCCACCGCCGTCGACCGCCTCGGCGGGTTCGTGGAGTCGCTCCGCCCCGCCTGAACGGCCGGTGACCTCGCCATCCGGCCGATACAGTGTGGTGCGGAACACTCCTCGGACGCGGGAGACGCGCATGAGCACGGCAGATCTCGACACCGTCGACCCCGAGCGCATCGAGCAGGAGGCGGGCCGGGCCCTGCGCGGTCTCCTCGGCCGCACGCCGCGCATCCCCGGCGTGGTCGCCGGCGTCACGACCGACCGCCGCACCGTCCACCTCGACGCCGTGGGGGTGCGGTCGATCGACGACGGCTCCCCGATGACCACCGACTCCGTGTTCGCCCTGTTCTCCACCTCCAAGGCCATCACCGCGACCGTCGCGCTGCAACTCGTCGAGAGAGGGGAACTCGACCTGCACGCGCCGGCGAGCGAGTACGCCCCGGCGATCGGGGACCTGCAGGTGATCACCGGCTTCGACGCCGACGGCACCCCCTGTTCCCGCCCGCCCGCGTCGCCGATCACCACCCACCATCTGCTCACTCACACAGCGGGTTTCGGCTACTCGTTCTTCAACGAGACCTACCGTCGGCTCGAGACCGAGCACCGACAGCCGTCGATCTCCACCGCGACCATGGCCGCCCTGCGGACGCCCCTGCTGTTCGATCCGGGCACGCGGTGGGAGTACGGCTCGAACATCGACTGGGTCGGCCAGGTGATCGAGGGCGTCACCGGCCGGCGACTCGGCGAGGAGATGCACGACCGGGTGTTCGCCCCACTCGGCATGTCCGACACCGGTTTCCATCACACGGAGTCCACCCGCCACCGGCACGTGACCATGCACCACCGCCGGGGCGACGACCTCGTCGCCGAACCCTGGCGGGAACCGCCCGCCGCCCCGGAGGTCCAGATGGGCGGGCAGGGCCTGCACTCGACCGTCGGAGACTACCTGCGGTTCATGCGGATGTGGTTGGCCGACGGCCGATCCGATTCCGGCGAGCGCATCCTCTCCCCCGAGACGGTCGCGATGGCGATGCGCAACCATCTCGGCGACCTGAGGATCCACCGGCTCCCCGGACTCGATCCCCGCCTGACCAACGACGCCGAGTTCTTCCCCGGCATGACGAAGTCGTGGTCGTACGCCTTCATGATCAACGACTCCGACGCCCCCACCGGACGCCCGGCCGGTTCCCAGTCGTGGGCCGGTCTCGCGAACCTCTACTACTGGCTCGACCCGCTGAACAAGATCGGCGGATTCTGGGCGACCCAGGTCCTCCCCTTCTTCGACCCGGCCTCGGTGGAGGGCTATCTGGATTTCGAGTCCGCGGTGTACCGCGCGCTGAGCGTCTGACGCCGCACCCGGCGCACGGAATCCCCACGGCCGTGTGACATCCCAGACTTCTGGGAACCCCTGATCCCAGAACCGCCGCCGGGATTCTCCCCGCCGTCGCGGGATGGTCGAAAGGCATGGACCCCACGGATTCTGGGGGACATGAACACAACGATCACATCCCAACCCACCGACCACATCTCCCTCGGCACGCTCATGTCCGAGGTCTCCGGCCCCGTCCTCACCCCGACCGATGAGGGGTACGCCACGGAGCTGGGCGGCTTCAACCTGATCGCCGCACCGGCGGCCGACCTGGTCGTCGGCGCGACGAACGCCGACGACGTCGCCCTCGCCGTGCGATATGCCCGCGCGAACGGATTCCGCGTGGGGGCCCGGGCCACCGGACACGGCCTGCCGATCGAGGGCAGGGGCACCGTCGTCGTCACCACCTCGCGGTTGAACTCGATCACCGTCGACCCGGTCGCGCGGACCGCGCGTGTCGGTGCCGGCGTGCGCTGGCGCGACGTCGTCGCCGCGACGGCGCCGCACGGGCTGACCGGGGTCGTCGGCTCGTCCTCGCCGGTCGGCGTCGTCGGCTACACGCTCGGCGGCGGGCTGAGCCCGCTCGGGCGCCGGTTCGGTTGGGCCGCAGACCATGTCCGCTCCATCGAGCTGGTGACCGCGGACGGCGTCGTCCGCAGCGTCGACGCGTCGGCCGGCTCGGACCTGTTCTGGGCGATCCTCGGAGGGCGCGACGGTTTCGGGATCGTCACCGCCATCGAGTTCGAGCTGTTCGACCTCCCCACCGTCTACGGCGGCGGCATCTTCTTCGCCGGTTCGGCGGCACGGGACGTGCTGCACGCGTGGCGCGACTGGGCGCCGACCCTTCCGGAGGAGGCGGGCACCTCGGTCGCCGTCCTCCGCCTCCCACCGGATCCCGATCTGCCCGCGCCCCTGCAGGGACAGCTCGCCGTCCACGTCCGGTACACGCACACCGGAGACCCCGCCGCGGCGGCCGCCCTTCTCGCGCCGATGCGTTCGGCCGGGCCGATCCTGCTGGAGAACGTCGACATCCTGCCGACCGCCGCCCTGGACGCGGTGCACATGGACCCGGCCGACCCGATGCCCAGCGTCGAACGCGGCGTCCTGCTCGGCGAGTTCCCGGCCGCGGCCGTCGAGGCGCTGCTCGAGGTGGCCGGACCGCAGGTGCCGATCCCGCCGGCCATCGTCGAGGTGCGGTTGCTGGGGGGGACGTCTGCGACGGCCGCAGCGCGTGCCGAACGCGGTCGCCGGACGCCACGGCGCCTATTCCGTGATCGCGATCGGAGTGCCGGCCGGACCGCTCGCCGACCAGGTGGGTCCGCGCCTGCAGGCGGTCGTCGACGCACTGGCGCCGTGGCGGTGCGGCGCGCTGCTGAACTTCTGCGGGCTCCCGCCGCCGACCGCGCCGGCCTGTGGGGACCCGACGAGCGGCTGCGACTGGAGACGATCCGCCGCCGGCACGACCCGACGAGGGTACTGGCGAGTAGATGACCCCAACATTATGGGATAGACATCGGCGCAGCTCAGGACCATGATTGGGCAATGGTGTCGAGTCTGACGACCGAGCGCGTGCGCCGCGACGTGGAAGTCGTGGCGCACGCGGGTCTCGGTCTCGACGAGTTCTTCGCCGAGACGGTCGAGTCGCTGCGACGGGCGGTCCCCGTCGACGCGGCGTGTGTGGCGACCTTCGACGCGAAGACGCAGATGCTCACCTCTGCGCGCAAGTACGGCGACCTGCTCGGCCAGGACGAGCGGGACCCGGACTTCGGGCTCCTCGAGTACGGCGGCTGCGAACCGTCGAGCTATCGGGAGCTGGCGTCGCGCAAGTGCGACGCGGTCGGCATGAACCTCCTCACCCGAGGACAGGTCAAGCGGTCGGAACGCATGTCGCAGTTGATGATTCCGGAGTACTGCTTCCACGACGAGGCCCGCCTGTCGATCCGCGACGGCGATCGGCTGTGGGCCGGGATCGCGATGTTCCGCAGCGGCGCGGGCTGCCGCCCGTTCGACGAGGACGAGATCGGCTTCCTGGCCTCCCTGTCCCGCACGCTCGCGCACGGGGTCCGGATCGGCCTGCTCAGCTCCGTCGTCACCGAGCCCGTCGTCACCGAACCCGGAACCTCGGTCATGCACGGCCCCGCGGTCCTCATCATCGACCGGGACAACGAGATCGTGCAGATGTCGGCGGGCAGCGAGGAACGGATCGACGACCTCGCGGCCGGCCCCAACAGCGCCTCGGCAGTCAATCCCGTCTTCGGGCTGATCGGCGCCGCCCGACGCTACGGCGCCGGCGAGACCGATGTCCCGCCCCGCCTACGGGTACGCGGAAAGTCCGGGATGTGGCTGGTGATCAACGCCTCCCCGCTGTCGTCTGCCGACGGACGGGTGGGCGAGGTGGTGGTGACCATCGAGGAGGCGCGACCGCCCGAGATCATCCCTCTGGTGGTCGAGGCCTTCGGACTCACCGCGCGAGAGCGGGACGTGACCCAGATGGTGTTGCAGAACGTCGCGACGAAGGACATCGCCGCCGCACTGCACGTTTCGGCCTACACCGTGCAGGACCACCTCAAGTCGATTTTCGACAAGGCCGGTGTGCGGAGTCGCCGGGAGCTCATCGCTCGCGTGTACTTCGATCAGTACGCGAACCGCCTCGGGGACACGTTGACGCCGTCGGGCTGGTTCGCGTCGGAAGAGTGACACCTCGACGATCCGGGACCCGGGGTTCGACGACCAGAGGCCGGAAAGGCCGGGCTCAGCAGACCGGGACTCGAAATCGGGGCGGGCTCGGGACGATGCCACCCCCGCCGCATGGCACCGTTCCCGATCCTCCCGTGGGTATTCACGACATAACCGAAGTTATTCACGATCGTGAATCGTCAGTAGTCCAACACATCCCCGCGCACCTTTACAAGGAAACGTGGCAAGCTGTGATGGAGGTAACGTGTGTTGTCAGATTGCGGAGCGCAACCCTCCGCCCGCCCACGATGACCGGACTCACCACCGAGCGAACGATCGGTATAGCATCGTGGGAGTGCCGTACCGGGCACACTGCAAGCGTCGGTCCGATCACGAGGAAGTGCGATGGCCACACCCATGTCCCGCCGGGACCTCGAGTTCCTGCTGTATGAATGGCTCGATGTCGAATCGCTGACCTCGCGTGAGCGGTTCGCCTCCCACTCGCGCGACACCTTCGACGCCGTCCTCGAGCTGAGCGCCGACCTCGCCATGAAATGCTTCGCCCCGGCCAACAAGATCGGCGATGCCCACGAGCCCTACATCGGCGACGACGGCAAGGTCGTCCTGCCCGACGAGGTCGTCGCCGGACTCGAGGAGTTCCGCAAGGCCGGCCTGATCGCCGCGTCGTTCGACGAAGAGCTCGGCGGGATGGCGCTCCCCACGGTGATCCGACAGGCCTCGTCGGTGTGGTTCCAGGCCGCCAACGCCGCGATGTCGTCGTACGGCTTCCTCACCGTCGGCAACGCGAACCTCCTCGCCGAGTACGGCACCCCCGAGCAGATCGACACCTGGGTGCGGCCGCTGGTCGAGGGCCGCTACTCGGGCACGATGTGCCTGTCGGAGCCCCAGGCCGGGTCGTCGCTGGCCGACATCACCACCAAGGCCGTCAAGGCCGACGACGGCACGTACCGGATCACCGGGACCAAGATGTGGATCTCGGCGGGCGATCACGAACTGACCGAGAACATCGTGCACCTGGTGCTGGCGAAGACCCCCGGCGGAGGCCCCGGAGTCAAGGGCATCTCGCTGTTCATCGTGCCCAAGTTCCTGCCCGACGGCACCCGCAACGACGTCGCGCTCGTCGGCCTCAACCACAAGATGGGCAACCGGGCCACCACCAACTGCCTGCTGAACTTCGGCGACGGCACCTTCTCCCCCGCGGCGGAACCGGGCGCGGTCGGCTTCCTCGTCGGCGAGGAGCACCGGGGCCTGTCCTACATGTTCCACATGATGAACGAGTCCCGCATCGGCGTCGGGTTCCTCGCCACCGCACTCGGATACGCCGGGTACCAGGCATCGCTGGAATACGCGAAGGTGCGCACCCAGGGGCGCCCCGTCGACCAGAAGGACCCGTCCACGAAGCCGGTCCCGATCATCGAGCACGCCGACGTGCGCCGGATGTTGCTGGCGCAGAAGGCCTACGTGGAAGGCGCACTCGCCTTCGGGCTGTACTGCAGCAAGCTCGTCGACGAGGCCGCGACCGCCTCCGACGAGGAGCGCGACCGCATCAACCTGCTGCTCGAGCTGCTCACGCCGATCGCCAAGAGCTGGCCGTCGCAGTGGTGCCTGGAGGCCAACAGCCTCGCCATCCAGGTGCACGGCGGCTACGGCTACACCCGCGAGTTCGACGTCGAGCAGTACTACCGCGACAACCGCCTCAACCCGATCCACGAAGGGGCACACGGCATCCACGGCCTCGACCTGCTGGGCCGCAAGGTCACCATGCAGGGCGGGGCCGCGCTGACGCTGCTCGCCGAGAGAATCGGCGCGACCGTCGACCGGGCACGCGAGGTGCCCGAGGCCGCCGGGTACGCCGAGGCCCTGCAGTCCGCCGTCGACCGGCTCGGCAAGGTGACCGCGCACATCTGGTCGTGCGATGACCCTAAGCTCGCCCTGGCCAACGCCACGATCTACCTCGAGACCGCCGGCCACATCGTCATCGCCTGGATCTGGCTGGAACAGGTGCTGGCCGCCCACGGCCGGTCCGGAGACTTCTACGACGGCAAACGCGCTGCGGCGCAGTACTTCTTCCGGTACGAGCTACCGAAGACCGGCCCACAGCTCGACCTGCTCGCCGCACTGGACCGCACCACCCTCGACGTCGAACCGTCCTGGTTCTGACACCCCCGACCCCGGCGCGGCCCACGGTGGGCCGCGCCCGAACACGCTGTAAGGGAGACGATGATGTCCGTGATGGATCTGTTCGACACGACCGGCAAGGTGGTCATCGTGACCGGCGCCTCGTCGGGACTCGGTGTCTCGTTCGCGAAGGGCTTCGCCGAGGCCGGCGCCGACGTGGTGCTCGCCGCGCGCCGCGTGGAGAAGCTCGCCGACACCGCCGCCGCCGTCGAGGCGTTGGGGCGCAAGGCACTCGCCGTACCGGCCGACGTCGCCGATCCCGAGCAGTGCCGGCGCGTGGTCGATTCGGCGATGGAGACCTTCGGCAAGGTCGACGTGCTGATCAACAACGCCGGCATCGGCACCGCCTACCCCGCGACGAAGGAGACGCCCGAACAGTTCCGGGAGGTCATCGACATCAACCTCAACGGCTCGTACTGGATGGCGCAGGCGTGCGGCCGGGTGATGCAGCCCGGATCGGCGATCGTCAACATATCCTCGATCCTCGGCATCACCACCGCCGGGCTCCCGCAGGCCGCGTACGCCGCCAGCAAGGCCGGCGTCATCGGCCTGACCCGCGACCTCGCCCAGCAGTGGGGCGCGCGCAAGGGCATCCGCGTCAACGCGATCGCGCCGGGCTTCTTCGAGACCGAGATGACCGACCACTACAAGCCCGGATACCTCGACTCGCAGATGCCGCGAGTGGTGCTCGGGCGCACCGGCCACGGCGAGGAGCTCGCCGCCACCGCGATCTGGCTGTCGTCGGCCGCCTCCGGATACGTCACCGGCCAGACGATCGCCGTCGACGGCGGCGTGACCCTGACCTGACGCCGACTCCGTTCGCAAAACGAACTGTGCGTGGGTCGTGCACCCTAGACTGACCGCAATGGACCCCGCATCTGCCCCACATCACACCGACCCGGCGAACGCGGTGCACCCGACCCTCCGGGAACCGGTCAACCAGGTCGACCCTCGGGCCAGGACGCTCTGGCGGCTGCCGCCGCTGATCTTCGGCATCCCGGCGACCATCGCGGCCATCGCGGTCGCGGTGGTCGCCCCCGAGGCCCGCGCGGTCGCCACCTGCGCCGCGGTCGTGCTCGCGCTGCTCACCGCCTTCTACGCGACGGTTGTCCCGTTGTGGCGGTACCGGTTCCACCGCTGGGAGGTGAGCGACGACGCGGTGTACTCGCAGACCGGTTGGTTCGTCCGGCACCGGGTGATCATCCCGATCGCCCGCATCCAGGTCGTCGACACCGAGGCGGGTCCGCTCGAACAACTGCTGGGTCTGGCGAAGCTCACCGTGACGACCGCATCGTCGGCCGGCACGATCCACATCGCCGGCCTCGACGCCGAGCTGGCGCGCACCACCGCCTCCGACCTGACCATCCGCACCCAGGCGTTCACCGATGACGCGACCTGACCCGGTCCCGCCTGCGCCGCCGCCTCCCGCTCGGCTGCACATCGACGCGCCCGACGAGTGGCATCGGCTGTCGCCGTGGATGATGGCGGTGGGCCTCGTCGAGGCGCTACCGTCGCTGGTCCCGGTGCTCATCGCAGTGGTCTTCGCCGGCCGGTCCGCGCCGCTGCTCATCCTGATCGCCACCGTCCTCATCGTGCCGCCGGCAGCGGCGATCCCCTGGCTGACGACCTTCTACCAGGTGACCGACGAACACGTCCGAGTCCGCAGCGGACTCCTGAACAAGAAGGTCGCCACCGCCCGGCGCGACCGCATCCGCAGCGTCGACCTGACCGCCTCCCTGGTGCACCGGATCCTCAACCTGCAGAAGGTCACGATCGGCACCGGCGGCGACGACCAGTCGTCGCAGGTGAAATTGCGCGCCGTGACGCTCGCCGAGGCCCGGGCGCTGCACGACGAACTCATGCCGACCGCGACCTCCGGCGCGGCGGCCGCCGCGGATGCCACGGACGGCTCGCCGGCACACCCGGTCGCGCACCCAGAGGTGCTGACGCGGTTCCAGATGAGTTGGCTGCGCTTCTCGCCGTTCTCGGTCGGCGGCCTCGCGGTCGCGGCGGCGATCGGCGGCGCCGCCGCACAGATCGCCAACGAGGCAGGATTGTTCGACCGGACCGCGGGTGTCGTCCACGACGCGTACGACACCGTGCGCGAGATGCCGCTCGCGCTCGTCGCCACCGTCGGCGTGGTCGCCGTGATCGTCGGCGGCGCGGTGCTGTCGGCAGTCGGTTACCTGTTGAGCTACTGGGATTTCCGGCTCACGCGACATCCCGACGGCACGTTGCGCACCGAGCGCGGACTCCTCACCACCAATGCCATCAGCTTCGACGAGAACCGGATTCGCGGATCCGATCTCTCCGAGCCGATCCTGATGCGACCGCTGCGAGGTGCCCGCCTGCACGCGATCGCCATCGGCGCGCACAAGCACCCGTTGCTGCTCCCGCCCGCCCCGCGCGACGAGGCGATGCGCGTGGCCGGACTGGTCACGCACGAGCAGGCCGAACTGACCGCCCCGCTCACCGCCCACGGCCGTGCGGCGTTCGTCCGACGACTCAATCGCGGATTCCTCTCCGGCCTCGTCGTGTTCGCGGCGATCGCTGTCCCGGCCGTCGCCGGCACCATTCCCGTCGGCTGGATCGCGGCGGGTGCACTCGCGCTTGCCGCGTCGACGACTCTCGGCGTCGTCCGCGCCCGGCATCTCGGGCACCGCGTGACCGCGCGGTCGGTGGTCATCGCCCCGCCCACCGTCGCGCGCCGGCGGATCGTCGTCGACCGCGACGGCGTGGTCGGCTGGGCAAGCAGGTCCTCGCTGTTCCAGCGTCGCGCAGGGGTGTGCACGCTGATCGTCGCGACGGCCGCCGGCGCCGAGCACTACTCGATCGTCGACGTGGACGAGACCACGGCCGCGGCGATCCCCGCCGAGGTCACGCCGGAGTGGGTGGCCCCGTTCCTGGCGCGCTGAGTCCTGCAGGCCACCCGGCCTGCGCCACCGACGAGCACTCCCCGTGAGGAGCGGCCGGCACTGTCGAGCACCTGGACGACCAACCGAGACGTTCGCCGAATTCCGTCCCACGCCGTCCGCGGCTGTGTTAGACCTCGAGGAGTCGGTACTGACTGCTCTGGGGTCGACGAAGGGGTCGGAGGCATGTCGGAAGACCAGCACACCACCGTGGGACCGAACACGCCTCTTCGCAGAGGCATTCCGAGACGCGCGGTCCTGACCGGACCGGCCGCAGCCGCCGTGATCGCCGGGACCGCGGTGGCACTCCCCCACGCGACGGTGCCGTCGGCGAGGGCGGTACCCCGCACCGGCGTCGGCCGCGGACGCGACGTCGCGATCTTCGGCGGGGGCATGGCCGGGCTCGCCGCAGCACACGAACTCAGCGAACGCGGCTTCTCGGTGACCGTCTACGAACCCGCCTATCTCGGCGGCAAGGCCCGCAGCTTCGACGTTCCCGGCACCGCTCGAGGTGGCCGTCGCGGCCTCCCCGGCGAGCACGGCTTCCGCTTCTATCCCAGCTGCTACCAGCACGTCCCGGAGATGATGCAGCGAATCCCGGTGGGCCGCAGCAATGTTCGCGACCGGCATCTCACCAGCGTCGAGTCGGCCATGATCGCCTTCGACGAATCGGGGTACGCACCGACCACCGTCCCGGCCTCACTGATCGGTTTCGTCGATCACGCACCGCAGATCGCCACACTCGAGAATCTCCGCAACTCGCTGATCACCGGGCTCAAGTTCGTCGTCGACGTCCCGGCCACCGAGCTCACCTACTTCGTGTCGCGCCTGCTGGTGATGGCCACCAGTTGCACCGAGCGCCGGATCGCCCAGTGGGAGAACCGGTCCTGGATGGAGTTCGTCAAGGCCAAGGGCAAGTCCCGTTCCTACCAGCGCTATCTCGTGGGAGCACTCACCCGGTCGCTGGTCGCGGCCAAGCCGGAGACCGCGTCTGCCCGGACGATCGGGCAGATCGGCCTGGCCCTCGCCACCGCCGCGAGCGGGCTGATCCCGCAGTACCGCTCCGACCTCGTCCGCGGCGACGTCGACCGAATCCTCGACCGGCCCACCAACCAGGCGTGGATCGACCCGTGGGTCACCCATCTCCGCACCCGCGGGGTCCGCTTCGTGATGGGGGCCGGTCTCGCACGGTTGGACGTCGGCGGCGGACGCATCACCGGAGCCCGCCTGACCACCGGCCAGATCGTCGAGGCCGACTGGTACGTCGCGGCAATGCCGATCGACCGCCTCAAGCCGCTGCTGACCCCCGCGCTGCTCGACGCCGCGCCATCACTCGCGGGAGTGCCTGCGCTGCAGGACGACTGGATGGTCGGCATCCAGTACTATCTCCGCCACCGGTCGGATCTGCCGCCGGGCCACATCGCCGCGCTGGGCACCCCGTGGGCGCTCACCGGCCTGTTCCAGGCCGCACCGTGGAACGTCGACTTCTCCCGCACCTACGGCGACGGGACGGTGAAGGACTGCCTGTCCATCGACATCTCGGAGTGGGAGAAGCCAGGCATCCTGTACGGCAAGCCCGCCAAGCAGTGCACCAGGCAGGAGATCGCGCGTGAGGTGTGGGCGCAGATGAGCCGGGCGCTGAACGCCGGCGGCCGCGAGACCCTGCGCGCCGACGACATCGTCACCTGGTCCCTCGATCCGGGCATCACCTGGTCAGGGGGTCGCACCCACAACGCGACCCCGCTCATGGTCAACACGAAGGGGTCCTACGGCAACCGGCCCGACGCGCACACCGAGATCCCGAACCTGTTCATCGGCGGCGACCACGTGCGCAGCAACATCGACCTCGCGACCATGGAGGGCGCCAACGAATCCGGGCGTCGGGTCACCAATGCCATCATCGCCGCGGCCGACAGTCCCGCCGCGGAGGCGACGCTCTTCCCACTGTGGGAGCTGCCCGTCCTCGAGCCGCTGAAACAACTCGACCGGGATCGCCACCGGGCCGGGCTTCCGCACATCCTCGACGTCTGACCGGTCGCCGCCGGGCCGGCGTCCCGGACGCCTTCACACGCCGCTCGAGCGCGCGCGATCTCTCGCCACCGCTCAGCCGAGCAACTCCAGCAACCGGTCCACGAACGCGACCTGCGCGGGGTTCAGCTTCGCCCGCGCGGTCTCGGGATCGAACCACTCGGCGCGGTCGACCTCGGGGAACTCCTGCACGCGTCCCGACCGGGGTGGCCACTGCATCTCGAAGGTGTTGCTGACGACCTCCGAGACGTCGAGGTCACCTTCCAGGGCGAAGGCGACGACCCGCTTGCCGCTCTTGAGACACACCTCGCCGAGATCGGCGTGCGGTCCGGCGGGCGGCGGGGAGCCGATCTCCTCGGTGAACTCCCGCCGCGCGGCGTCCCACTCGGACTCGCCCGCGTCGACGAGGCCCTTCGGCACCGACCACGCACCCTCGTCCTTGCGCGCCCACAGCGGGCCGCCCGGATGGACGAGAAGGACCTCCACACCGTCGGGGTTCGCGTCGGTGCGGCGGTAGAGCAGGAGTCCGGCGCTGCGGGGAGCGTTCGATGGGCGCGGGGGCACGGATATATCTTCGCGGAAACGTCGAGGACACACGAACGCGCCTTCCCGGAAATACCGGGTCCGTACAAAACGTGGCATGTCCGTCATCGGTGTGCTCAAGAACGGGAAGCCCGGCGCTCGGCCGGTCGACGAGATCCCGCCCTTCGTCAGACTGTTCCCGCTCGGACTGCAGCACGTGCTCGCCATGTACGCCGGCGCGGTCGCGGTCCCGCTGATCGTCGGCGGTGCGATGGCCGGCGCCGGGCAGCTCGAGTCCGGCGACATCGTGCACCTGATCATGGCCGACCTGTTCGTCGCCGGCATCGCGACGATCCTGCAGGCCGTCGGGTTCTGGCGCTTCGGCGTCCGGCTGCCGCTGATGCAGGGCGTGACCTTCGCCGCCGTCGGCCCGATGATCACCATCGGCACCAGCTATGGCATCACCGCCATCTACGGCTCGGTGATCGCCTGCGGCCTCTTCATGATCGCCGTCGCACCCGTCGTCGGACGCCTCATCAGATTCTTCCCGCCGCTGGTCACCGGCACCATCATCCTCATCATCGGCGTCTCGCTGATGCGCGTGGCCGCGGGATGGTTCGGCGGCGGCACCGCCGCCGGACCGGACTTCGGCGACCCCAAGGACATCGGATTCGGCTTCCTGACACTGGCGATCATCGTCGCGATCGAACGGTTCGCCCCCGACGCCCTGCGACGGGTCTCGATCCTGCTCGGCCTCGTGATCGGAACCCTCGTCTCGATCCCGTTCAGCATGACCAACTGGGACAAGATCGGCGAGTACCCGTGGGTCGGCGTGCCGCAGCCCTTCCAGTTCGGCGCACCGACCTTCGAGATCAGCGCGATCATCTCGCTCCTCATCGTGGGCCTGGTGATCATGACCGAGACCACCGGCGACATCGTCGCGGTCGGCGAGATCGTCGACGAGAAGATCACCCCGCGCCGCCTCGCCGACGGCATGCGCGCCGACGGTCTCGGCACCCTGCTGGGCGGCATCTTCAACACGTTCCCCTACACCGCCTTCGCTCAGAACGTCGGGCTCGTCGCCATCACCGGCGTGCGCACCCGCCACGTCGCGACCTGCGCCGGCATCATCCTCGTCGTCCTGGGCCTGCTGCCGAAGATGGCGGCCGTCGTCGAGGGCATCCCGCTCGCCGTGCTCGGCGGGGCCGGCGTCGCCCTGTTCGGCATGGTCGCGGCCAGCGGCATCCGGACCCTCGCCAAGGTGAAGTTCAACAACGTCAACGTGCTCGTCGTCGCGATCTCGGTCGGCGTCGCCATGCTCACCGAGGCGAAGATCTACTACACCGACCGCAGCGGCGACGCCCCGGTCGACGTCGTCCTCGACATCTACGCCGAGTTCCCGGACTGGTTCCAGACCATCTTCCACTCGGGCATCTCCGCCGGCGCGATCACCGCGATCCTGCTGAACCTGCTGCTCAACACCCGCAGCGTGTCGTCGGACCCGGTCGACTATCACAACACCGGCGACATCGCCGTCGTCGGCACGCCGCCCGGCCTGTCGGCCTCCGACGGCGTCCGCGCCCCGGCCTTCGACCCGCGTGACGCACTGGCCGCCGCCGATCCCGACACCCCGCCGGAGACCCTGCGCTACCTGGCCGACCACGACCCGTCGCTGCACCAGTTCATCGTCACGAACCCGTCGGCCCCGAAAGACCTCTGCGACGAGATCAGGGAGCTCGGCGACCCGAAGGTCATGCGCGTGTTCGAGGCGTGGGACGGCAAGACGGAGGGGAAGTTCTCGCAGCGGGGATCCTGACCGGCGCGCCCGGCCGGGCTTGTTCGTCGTGGCGACCCTCCCGAGCACCGAGAACGGCATATCGTGGGGTCATGTCCTCCACTATCGAAGCCGGTCCCGTCGGAGAAGATCCCGACGGTCCGGCCGCCCTCGACGACGGCCTGATCACCGACCCGGATCTGCCGCACGAATACCCGCACGAGTCGGCCTTCGCCTTCGGTGACTCCACACCGATCGGCGTGACCGAACGCCTGGCGCGCGAGAGCGCCGCCTACGAGGCGGCCGCCCGCGCCGATCGCAATCCGGGCCACGCCGTCGGCGGCTCGGCGGGAAGCACCGAGGGGCGTTGATGGAGGTCCTGTCCAGCCGGGTGCTGTTGCTCTCGGCCGATCCCGAACGTCTGCAGGCCTTCTACCGTGACCGCATCGGGCTGCCGATCCATCGCGAATACCCCGGCGGAATCGTGTTCTTCGCGGGCAACGGCCTCATCGAGATCTCCTCGCACCTGAAGACCGACGCCCCGAGTCCGGCGAGCGACGCGGCGCTCTGGTTGCAGGTCCGCGACGCCGAGGCCACCGAGAAACAGTTCCGCGACCGCGGGGTCACCGTGCTGCGCGAGCCGCGCCAGGAGCCCTGGGGCCTGATCGAGATGCATGCCGAGGATCCCGACGGACGCCGGATCATCGTCGTGGAGATCCCCGCCGACCACCCGCTGCGCAAGGACACCCGGTAGTCCCCCGGCGGCGTGCCCCGACGCCGGAGGGCGGCATGACAAACTGGACCGCATGAGTTCCTGGAGCGCGCCGACCTGCACGAGCGGCCTGAATGCCACCGTCGAGCTGCCCGGTTCCAAGTCCATCACCAACCGTGCTCTCGTCCTGGCCGCGCTCGCCGACGGACCGTCGACGGTCCGCGGAACGCTGCGCAGCCGCGACACCAACCTCATGCTGGGCGCGCTCGAGGCGCTCGGCGTCGAGGTACGGGTCGACCCCGCCTCCGACACCACCGTCTCGCTGGCCCCCGGCCCGCTGCACGGCGCCGAGATCGACTGCGGTCTCGCCGGCACCGTGATGCGGTTCCTCCCGCCGCTGGCCGCACTCGCCGAGGGCCGGGTCCGGTTCGACGGAGACCCGCAGGCCCGGGTCCGCCCGCAGACCACCATCCTCGACGCCCTGCGCACCCTCGGGGTCGCGGTCACCGGCGACCGGCTGCCGTTCGTCATCGACGGCACCGGCAACGTGCGCGGCGGCGAGGTCACCATCGACGCCTCCGGGTCGTCGCAGTTCGTCTCCGGCCTGCTGTTGTCGGCGGCACGGTTCGACGAGGGGCTCGTGGTCCGGCACGAGGGACCTCCCGTTCCGTCGACGCCGCACATCGACATGACCGTGGAGATGCTCGCCACCGCGGGCGTCGCGGTCGACACCTCCGAGCCGAACGTGTGGAAGGTGGCACCCGGACCGATCCGCGCGGTCGACTGGACCGTCGAACCCGACCTGTCGAACGCCGCGGCGTTCCTGGCCGCGGCCGCGGTCACCGGCGGCGTGGTCCGCGTCCCGTATTGGCCGGCGGTCACCACCCAGCCCGGCGCGCGCATCGCCGACGTCCTCGCCGCGATGGGCTGCACGGTCGAACACCTCGACGGCACGCTGAGCGTCCACGGGCCCGAGGTCCTCAAGGCGGTGAACCTCGACCTGCGCGACATCGGCGAGCTCACCCCCACCATCGCCGCCCTGTGCGCCCTCGCCGACGGCGAGTCCGAGCTCACCGGCATCGCCCACCTGCGCGGCCACGAGACGGACCGCCTCGCCGCGCTCACCACCGAGATCACCCGTCTCGGCGGCATCTGCACCGAGACCGAGGACGGGCTGCGCATCACCGGGACCACGCTGCACGGCGGCACCTGGGAGTCCTACGCCGATCACCGGATGGCCACCGCCGGCGCGATCATCGGACTGGTGACCCCCGGCGTCGTGGTCGACGACATCGAGACGACGAGCAAGACGTTGCCGGACTTCCCCGGCATGTGGACGAAGATGATCGGACAGGAATGAGTTCGCCCGCCATGAGTCCACGGTTCGTTTCCCGCGGGGGTCGCCGTTGAGCCGGCGGGCCGACAACTACGACGAATCCGATGTCCGGGTCCGTCCGGGCAAGGGGACCCGACCCCGCACCAAACGCCGTCCCGCACACGACGACGCGGTCGAGGGCATGGTGGTCTCGAAGGACCGCGGGCGCTGGGGCGTCGTGCTCGGCGGCGATCCGTCACGACGCGTGGTCGCGATGCGGGCCCGCGAACTGGGTCGGACCCCGATCGTCGTCGGCGACGAAGTGGCCGTGGTCGGCGACCTGTCCGGCAAGCCGGACACCCTCGCCCGGATCGTGCGCGTGGCCGATCGCCGAACGGTGTTGCGCCGCACCGCCGATGACTCCGACCCGTACGAACGGATCGTGGTGGCCAACGCCGATCAGCTGCTCATCGTGACGGCGATGGCCGATCCGCCGCCGCGCACCGGCTTCGTCGAACGCGCGCTCGCCGCGGCCTACGCCGGCGGCCTGGAACCCATCCTGTGCCTGACCAAGTCCGACCTGGCCGACCCGACCGAGTTCACCGCGGCCTTCGCCGATCTCGATCTGCCGATCGTCCGGGCGGGACGAGACGATCCGCTCGACGAGATACTCGACGTCCTGCGCGGCCACATCACCGCACTCATCGGACACTCCGGCGTGGGCAAGTCGACCCTGGTGAATCGCCTTGTGCCCCAGGCGGATCGAGCGACCGGCGAGGTCTCCGGGGTCGGCAAGGGACGCCACACGTCGACGCAGTCGGTGGCGTTGCCGCTACCGGGCGACGACAACGCACCGCTCGGCTGGGTGATCGACACCCCCGGCATCCGCTCGTTCGGCCTGGCCCACATGGGTCCCGACGACATCATCGCGGCGTTCGACGACCTCCGCGACGCCATCGAGGGATGCCCCAGGGGCTGTACGCATCTCGGTCCGCCCGCCGATCCCGAGTGCGCCCTCGACGAACTCGAGGGACACTCCTACCGGCGGGGCATGGCCGTACGCGGCCTGCTCGCCGCGGTCAGCGGCGGAACATCCGCCGACGACGCCGCTGCCGAGCCTGGCGAATCGCCGTCCTGAGACCACCCGTCCGCGGCATGCCCGCGAACCGCTTCTCCGACGCGGTCTCGGGCGCGTCGTCGGCGGTGGCCGACAGGAACCTGTCGGGCAACGCGAGCTTGTGGATGGTGCGCAGCGTCAGGAAGTACTGCTTCGCAAGCGATCCCGTGGTGTAGGGGATGTCGTACTTGTCGCACAGGGCGCGCACGCGCACCGCGATCTCGGCGTAGCGATTGCTCGGAAGATCGGGGTACAGGTGGTGCTCGATCTGGTAGCAGAGGTTCCCGCTGAGGAAGGCGAGCGCGGGCCCGGCATCGAAGTTCGCCGTGCCCAGCATCTGGCGCAGGTACCACTGGCCCTGGGTCTCGTTCTCGATCGACTCGGAGGTGAACTTCTCCGCGCCGTCGGGGAAATGGCCGCAGAAGATGACCACGTACGCCCACAGGTTGCGGATGAGGTTCGCGGTCAGGTTCGCGGTCAGGGTGTGCCTGAAGTTCGGGCCGGACAGCGCCGGGAACAGCACGTAGTCCTTCGCGACCTGCTTGGCGATCTTGCGGCCGAACTCCTTGATCTGCGGGATCGCGACCTCTTTGGGCTTCTCGCCCGCGATGACCTCTTTGAGCGCGAGGTCGTG
Source organism: Gordonia paraffinivorans (assembly GCF_900683595.1). Classification (NCBI taxonomy): domain Bacteria; kingdom Bacillati; phylum Actinomycetota; class Actinomycetes; order Mycobacteriales; family Gordoniaceae; genus Gordonia; species Gordonia paraffinivorans. The sequence continues at coordinate 91,794 of NZ_CAACYD010000006.1, forward strand.
CAGGCCGATGCCCCACTCGAAGGTCGCGGCCAGCATCACGTTGAAGAACGGCTGGAAGAGCCGGCGCGGCTCCCACGGCTCGTCGCGGGTCACCCGCAGGATCTTGTAGCCCACGTCGTGATCCATTCCGACCACGTTCGTGTACTTGTGATGGATGTAGTTGTGGGAGTGCTTCCAGTGCGGCGAGGCGCACACCATGTCCCATTCCCAGGTGGTCGAGTGGACCTCCGGGTCGTTCATCCAGTCCCACTGCCCGTGCATCACATTGTGCCCGAGCTCCATGTTCTCGATGATCTTCGACAGGGCGAGGGCACCCGTGCCGAGAACCCAGAGCGGACGCGACCGGCTGCCGAGCAGCGCCAGACGCCCGGCCACCTCGAGCGCGCGGTGCGCGAGGATGGTGCGTCGCAGGTAGGTGACGTCGCGCATGCCGCGATCGGATTCGATCTCGCGGCGAAGTGCGTCGAGTTCGGCACCCAGCGCCTCCACGTCGGCGTCGGTCAGATGCGCGTACTCGTTGATGTCAGTGATCGCCATTGGGTTCCATTGTGCCGGACTGGTCGGATGAACGCCCGCGGACCGAGCACCGCCCGGCCCCGTCCGGGTCTGCGATCAGTGTAGTCCCGATCAGGCCGCGGCCTCGGTGTCGCGCGACGAGCGCAGCTCGGTGACCACGGCGCGACGTCCGCGGCTCGCCCGGCGTCGCTCGCGCAGGTTCGCCATCGCCGTGCGCAGGCCGCGGCGGCGGCCGGTGGCCTCGTCGATGGCCGACTGCAGGCGCGCGCCCTCCGGCAGGCCCTGCTTGAAGCGTCGCTCCGAGGCGGTCTCGGGCGCGTCGTCGGCGGTCGCCTTGAGGTACTTGTCCGGCAGCGACAGCTTGGCGATGGTGCGCCACGACTTGGCGTACTGCACGAGCAGCGGACCGGTGGTGTAGGGCAGGTCGTACTTGTCGCACAGGGCCCGCACGCGCTCGGAGATCTCGCGGTAGCGGTTGCTGGGCAGGTCGGGATACAGGTGGTGCTCGATCTGGTACGACAAGTTGCCGCTGAGGAACGCCAGGATGAAGCCGCTGTTGAAGTTGGCGCTGCCGAGCATCTGCCGCAGGTACCACTCGGCCTGGGTCTCGTTGTCGACGTCCTGCTTGGTGAACTTCTCCGCGCCGTCGGGGAAATGCCCGCAGAAGATCACCGCGTTGGACCAGATGTTGCGGATGACGTTGCCGAGCATGTTGGCGGTGAACGTCTTGGCGAAGGCACGGCCGTAACCCACCTTGTGGCCGGTGGTGGCCGCCACCAGCGTCGGGTACGCGAGGTAGTCCTTGGCCACCTGCCGGCCGATCTTCGACAGAACCTGAGCCTTGTCGCGCTCGAACTCGGCCTGCTCCTCGGGGGTGCGGTTGCGCTTGAGAAGCTCGAGCTTCTGGATCGCCACGCCGTACTGGAAGGCCAGCATGAGGATCGTGTTGTAGACGATGTTGCCCAGGTAGAACGGCCGCCACCGCTGGTCGCGGGTGACGCGCAGCAGGCCGTAGCCCACGTCGGCGTCCAGGCCCAGCACGTTCGTGTACTTGTGATGGATGTAGTTGTGGGTGTGCTTCCAGTGCGCCGACGGGTCGGTGTTGTCCCACTCCCACGTCGAGCTGTGCACCTCGGGATCGTTCATCCAGTCCCACTGGCCGTGCATGACGTTGTGGCCGAGTTCCATGTTCTCGACGATCTTCGACAGGCCGAGTGCGCCGGCGCCCGCCCACCAGCAGGCCTTCTTCGTGGAGCCGAAGAGCAGGGCCCGGCCGAGGAGCTCGGTGCCGCGCTGGAAGCGGATGGTGTTGCGAAGGTAGCGCGCGTCGCGTTCACCGCGGCTGGCCTCGATGTCGGCGCGGATGGCGTCGAGTTCGGCGCCGAGTGCCTCGACATCGGCCTCGGTGAGGTGCGCGTACTCGGGAATGTCGGTGATCGCCATACGTGTGTCCCTTCAGGCGGAGGTGTGGCTGCCGCGGGGTGCCGATCATCGTCTTCGACGACCATGCGTACGACACCGATGCGGCTCAGTGCCGGATTTCTCACCCTTACGTCTGCGTAACTTACGCAAGCGTAGGTTACACGGCGCGAGCCTGTCCAGCGGTTGTGACGCGTGAGGGCACGGAATTTGCCGAGGGTCGACGCCCTCCGGGGTTCACGAGCGCGTGGCGTAATAGTCGTCGACGAAGAGCTCGAAGCCGATGAGGTCCTCGTACAGCCCGTCGGACCGGGCCGCGAGCTTCTGCCGGCTGACCTCCCGGAAACCCGCCGCACGTGCGAGCTTCTTGCTTCCGGTGTTGCTGTCGGCGGCGAACAGGGTCAGGCGGCGGAAACCGAGCTTTTCGAAGGCATATTGCACCGACGCCGGGAAGGCCTCGCCCAGGACGCCTCTCCCGCGCGCCTCGGGATGGGTGTAGAAGCCCGCCTCCGCGCCGGTGACCTCGTCGATGCCCAGGAGGCTGATGTCGCCGAGGTACTCGTCGGTCTCCCGGTCGGCCACCGCCCACGTGCACGTCAACCCCTGCGCGGCGGTCCACCACTTGCGGATGCGCTCGGCCGCGGCGTGCTCGAGTTCCAGCGGGTCGGGCCGCGCGAACAGGTATTTCCGCGAGATCGGGTCGTCGAGCGTCTCCCGGATGCGCGGGTCGTCGGACTCGGCCAGCGGGCGGAGACGGAACCGCTCGGTCTCGAAGACGTCGGTGCGCCAGGTGGTCCGAGGCTCGCGCGGGTCGTCGGCGCGCAAGGACCCCACCCATGCGTCGCGGATGTGTCCGCGCACCTCGATGCCGTCCGGCACGGCGGCGTCGAGCCGGAAGCCGCAGGCATGGGCGACGCGGAGCGCATCGATGTTGCCCGCGACCGTCGTCCAGCGGACGACCTCCTTGCCGGCCTCGGCGAACGCGTGATCGACGGCGAGGAGCACGGCCCGTTTCATCACTCCCCACCCGCGGGCATCGGGGTGGAGGTCGTAACTCAGCTGCGTCAGCGGGCCCTCGCCGGCGATGTCGACGGTACCGACGAACCGGCCGTCGAACTCGACCGCCCACACCATGCGAGAGCCGTCGACCCACGATCTCGGCGCGTAGTCGAGGGCGAATCTCTCCGCGGCGGCACGGCTGTAGGGAGCCGGGATCGGGGTCCACCGCATCATGGCCTGATCGGCCGCGAGTTCGACCATGCGATCGAGGTCGCGGGGCTCATGGGCCCGTAGCGTCACCCCGCCGTCGCTGAGGATCGGGACGTTTTCGGGGATCGGGACCTCGGCCTTCACGATCAGGCCTCACACTCGGCGACGCCTGCGGAACGGGACCCGTGACTGTGACCACGCACGTATCCGAGCGTACCGACTACCCCGCCGCCACGCCGGTGTCACCGCGAAGCCCCCGGTCAGGCAACCGGCGGGCGAAAAGGCTCAGACGTCGAGCGTGCAATCCCCGGCGGCCGCGCTGACACAGGTCTGGATGCGCTCGCCCTCGACGTGCTCGGCGCCCGAGCGGAGGTCGCGGACGCAGCCCTTGTCGAGCATGACCACACAGCTCTGGCAGATGCCCATCCGGCAGCCGAACGGCATGATCGCACCGGCGGCCTCCCCCGCCTCGAGGAGCGTGGTGGCGCCGTCGACGGACGCGGTCTTGCCCGAACGCTTGAACGTGACGGTGCCGCCCTGGGCGCCGATCGCGCCGCGCTCGAGTGCGAATCGCTCGATGTGGAGCTGGTCGGCCAGACCCGCCTCGGAGTAGAGCTTGTCGAGGCCCTCGAGGAAGCCGGCCGGGCCGCACGCCCACACCTGACGCTCGCGCCAGTCCTCGCACAGCGTCGGCAGGACCTCCGGCGTCACCTTGCCCTCGGCGCGGGTGTATTGGATGTGCAGGTCGATGAGACCGGAGGCGGCCATCTCCTCGAGTTCCGGGCCGAAGAGGAGGTCGGCCGGGGTCGGCGTCGAGTGGATCACCTTGATGTCGGTGCGCTGCCCGCGCTGACGGACCATGCGCAGCATCGAGATGATCGGGGTCAGGCCGCTGCCCGCTGTGGCGAACAGGATCTTCTCCGGCAACGGCTCGGGCAGCACGAACTCGCCCTGCGGCGCGGCGAGACGCACGACGGTCCCCGGCTTCAGGCCGTTGACGAGGTGCGTCGAGAGGAAGCCCTCGGGCATCGCCTTGACGGTGATCGCGATGGTCTTGTCATTGGCCGAGGTGTCGGGGGTCGAGGTCAGCGAATAGGAACGCCACGTCCAGCGGCCGTCCATGAGCACGCCGATGCCGACGTACTGGCCGGGCACGTAGTCGAAGGAGAAACCCCAGCCGGGACGGATCCGGATCGTCGCGGAGTCCTCGGTCTCCCGGGTGACCGAGATGACCTTGCCGCGCAGCTCGCGCGCCGACCACAGCGGGTTCGCCAGGTGCAGGTAGTCGTCGGGAAGCAACGGGGTGGTGATGCGGGTGAGCGCGGCACGTGCCCACTTCGCCCCGCGACTACGCGCCGCGACCCCGGCAACCGGTTCTTCGAATCGCTCGAGGAAACCCATCTGACAACCGCCTTCAACTCTGTTGTGTACTGCGGAGTCACCTTAACCTACGCAACCGTAGGTTAATGCCCGCAGTAATCCGGGTCACCTCCGCGCAGCACATTCGGGCACGGTTCGGTGCATCAGAGCAGTTCGAGCAGGAACGGCAGTTCCTGGGTGGCGTACCAGGCGAGGTCGAAGTCCTCGGCGTCGCCGACCGCGAGTTCGGCGTCGAGGTCGCCGAGATCGGCGGCGTCGATCACCACGACCGCGGCCCGCACCTTGTCCTCGGCCTCCTTGACGTCGACGTGCACCGACGCTATGGCCTTCAGCGGAACCGTCCCGGACACCTTCACCACGGCGTCGTCGAGATCGGGGCGCAGCGTCACCGCCGAGTCGTCGACGTCGGCGGCGATCACCACCCGGCGCGGCGGGAGGTCCGGCGTCAGGCCCGGCTTGGTGGTCTGCTCGTCGGCGGCGAGCTCCACCTCGGCGGCCTCGTCGCCGGGCTCGGGGGCCTCGCCGGCGAGCAACCGCAGCGATGCTCGCGCGGCCTCGCGCATGGCCACCTCCGAGAGCTCCTCGTCGTCGCCGGAGAGGAAGGACTCGCGCAGCGCCGGGGTCAATGCGAAGCCGGTCCCCCCGACCGGGCGGAACTCCCCGTCGGAGTTCAGCTGGATCAACATCGCCAACGTCGCCGGCAGATACACCCTCATTCGACTTCGCTCCCTTGCGCCTTCCACCGATACCCGCTCACCTTAGCCGCGCAACGCGGTCAATCGGAGGCGCGCAACTCCTCGTAGGACTCGACGGCGTAGTCGCCCAGGACCGGCAGGTCCGAGATGACGCCCCGGTCGGCGACGAAGGCGAAGTTCAACCGGTCGGCGTACTCGACGACGCTGACCGACAGCGCCCGCTGCGACACCAGGACGGGCACGTAGTACACCTCCCGCACCGGGACGCCGAGGACGAAGCGGTCGGCGACCGGCGCGGTGCTCATCGCCACCGGCACGTTGTAGGAACGGCTGTCGAGCGATCGGAAAGCGCGCGAGCTGATGTCGGCGAACGGGACGACGCCGAGTTCCGGGAACCACGGGCTCGGGCCGGTGCTCATCCGTCGCGACGACTGGGCGTAGCGGTCGGCCAGCCCGGCGACCTGCGCCAGGCGCACGGTCGGATTCGCCTCTCCCACCGGGAGATCGGTCACGAAGCTCGGTTTGGCGATGGGGATCCAGCTCGGCTCCGCCTCGGGATCGACCTCGACGCCCGGATCGCGCGCCGACAGGGGCACGACGACGCGCACGGTGTCCGCCGGGGTCGCAGCCACCGGGTCGACCGACAGCAGCCACCTGCGCATGACGCCGGTGATGATCGCGAGTTCCACGTCGATGACCGTGCAGTTGTGGTGTTCGGCGATCTTCGCGCACTCGCGGCGCGGCACCGACGCGGTGGTGAAACCACGAGTGGTGGTGCCCGCATTGTTGAGCGGGCTGCGCGGCGCGGAATCGGTGAGCTGGCCGACCACGCCGCCGACCCGTCGCAGCGTGCCACCGACGACCGAACGCACCTCGGCGACCACGCCGTTGCCGTGCACCACCGTCTCCACCAGATCGCCGGGACGGGCCAGTGCCTCGGCGAGAGCCCCGATGACCAGGCTCGTGCCGCCCGGCGGGGACCCCGGCATCCACAGCTCCTCCGGCAGCACCTCCGGCTCCTCGGTGGTGTCGCAGATGACCTCGCTGATCTCCGGATGACCGTCGTGCTCGTCGATCAGGCAGCGGTGCGACTTGGTGAGGATCGCCAGACGGCCATCGGCCAGGCCCTCGATCAGATACATCTCCCACAGCGGCCGGGTCCGGTCCAGCGGACGCGACATCACGCGGGAGACCAGGTCGGCGAGGTCTGCGGGACCGCCGGGACGGGGCAACCCCGCGCGGCGGATGTGGAAGTTGATGTCGAAGTCGGGATCGTCGGTCCACACCGGCCGCGCGAGACCGAGGGTGACCTCCCGGACGAGTTGCCGGTATCGGGGCGCTCGCTGCAGCCGATTCTCGACCAGCGAGACCAGCGACGCGTAGTCCAGCGGCTTGCGGGAGCCCGGCCCCGCACCATTTCCCGACTGTTCACCTGCGTCCGGGCCGGTGCTCGCGGCCATGGCCGGATCGACGATCAGCAGCGCACCCAGGTGGGTCGTCGAGCGGGAATCGTCAAGGAAGTAGTACATCGCGTCGCGCGGCGACAAACGGGTGACCACGCCGCCGATCCTAGCGGGCCGGCCGAGTCGGGGTCGGCTGCGCGCCGATGGCGCGGCGGATCAGCTGAACTCGAGGGCGACCAGTTGCCACCGGTACTCGACGCGACCGAGCACGGGCCGGGCGGCGCCGGGCTCCACAACGGTTCGGGCGCGGCGAGGTGCGCGTTCGATCCGCCCCGCGAAGGCGCGGATGCGTCCGCCGCAACTGTAGGACCCGAAGACCTCGGCGACGCTGGTGTCACACAGTTGCACGTGGACCCGCTGCAGAACGGTCCCCGGCGCGGCGGTGCTCGGTGACGGGCCGGCGGGTTCGGCGGGGCGGAAGGCGTCGTGCCGAACGAGTGCCGCCACCTGGTCGATCAAAGCGGGCGCCACGGAGTCGGCGAGGTGAGCGGTCCCGCGACGACGGTCGATGACCTCGAACAGCAGCCGGGAGGTCGCGATGGCGAAGCGCCGGGCCTCCACCGCGGCCGCCAGGGTCTTGCGCGACGGCGGGGAACCCGCGTCCGCGAGCTCCCGCACCACGAGTGTCCCCGTCCCGGTCGTCCGGCGTGCCGTGTGGGTGACCGGCCCGAGACCGGCCGGTTCGTACGGCGGCGCGGGTCGGACGCGGACCCGCGGGGTCCGGACGCCGGCCTCGGCGACCGCGGCGACGAGATCGCTCGCGGACGCGGAGGCCGACTCGGGACGAGCAGTGATCAGCGGCTGCATGGGGATAGGACGCAGCCACTCCCCCGTCCGGTTCCATGTCCGGCGAAGAAAATTTTGTGATGTGCGCCTCAGGGCGTTGCCCGTCGGCGCTCACATCAGCGGCGCTTCTTCGACTTCGGCGGCTTGGCCTTGTTGCCCTTGGCGCCGGCCCGCGCCGCGGCCCGACGCTCGCGCCGGCTCGCGGACTCCGCGGCCCCGTTCTCCGGAGCACCCGAGAGCTCCTCCTCCTCGGAGTGCACCACGGTGCCGCCGCCCTCGCCGGGACCCGAGTAGGTCACCGCGGGCTCCTGCGCCGGTGCTCCGGTGCCGCGCAGCGCAGCGGGCACCTGTGCGCCCTCGGCCGCCGGCGCGGGTGCCGGGGTGCCACCGGCCACCGCCGCGCGGAGATCGGCGGCGGTCGGCAGCGGCGGCTGGGGCGCGGGCTGCTCGGTCTGGACGTGCGCGTTGAAGAGGATGCTCAGCGTCTCTTCCTTGAGGCCCTCGAGCATGCCCTGGAACATGTCGTAGCCCTCGCGCTGGTACTCGACCACCGGGTCGCGCTGTGCCATCGACCGCAGGTGGATGCCCTCGCGGAGGTAGTCCATCTCGTAGAGGTGGTCGCGCCACTTGCGGTCGAGGACGCTGAGCAGCACGCTGCGCTCGAGCTGGCGCATCGCGCCCTCGCCGGCCACCTCGTCGATGGCCTTCTCGCGCTTGTCGTAGGCGGCGCGGGCGTCGGCGACGAGGATGTCACGCAGTTCCTCGGCCGAGATGTCGTCGCGCTCACCGTATTCCGTCTCGCCGACAACCTCGCGGAGGTCGAGCTCCATCGGGTAGAGGGTGCGCAGCGCGGTCGTCAGCTCGTCGAGATCCCAGTCCTCGGCGTATCCCTCGGCGGTCGCGCCCTCGACATAGGCCGAGACCACGTCGTCGATCATCTGCTTGATCTGCTCGTGGTGGTCCTCGCCCTCGAGGATCTTGCGGCGCTCGGCGTAGATCACCTTGCGCTGCTGGTTCATGACCTCGTCGTACTTGAGGACGTTCTTGCGCATCTCGAAGTTCTGCTGCTCGACCTGCGTCTGAGCGCTGCGGATGGCCTTGGTGACCATCTTCGCCTCGATCGGCACGTCGTCGGGCAGGCGGCTCATGATGGCCTCGAGCGCGCCGCCGTTGAAGCGCCGCATCAGCTCGTCGGCGACCGACAGGTAGAACCGCGACTCGCCCGGGTCACCCTGACGACCGGAGCGACCGCGCAGCTGGTTGTCGATACGACGCGACTCGTGGCGTTCGGTGCCGAGCACGTAGAGGCCGCCGACCTTGCGGACCTCCTCGGCCTCCTCTGCCGCCTCCTTGCGCGCGATCTCGATGGCCTCGTTCCACGCGGCCTCATACTCCTCGGGGGTGTTCACCGGGTCGAGGCCGGCCTTGCGCAGGCGGGTGTCGGCGATGATGTCGGGGTTGCCGCCGAGCACGATGTCGGTACCGCGACCGGCCATGTTGGTGGCCACCGTGACCGCCCCGATGCGACCGGCCTCGGCGATGATCTGGGCTTCCTGCTCGTGGAACTTCGCGTTGAGCACGCTGTGCGGGATGCCCGCCTTCTTCAGCTGGCGCGACAGGTACTCCGAGCGCTCGACGCTGGTGGTGCCGACGAGCACCGGCTGGCCCTCGCGATGCCGTTCGACGATGTCGTCGACGACCGCGGCGAACTTGGCCTCCTCGGTCTTGTAGATCAGGTCGCCCTGGTCCTTGCGGATCATCGGGCGGTTGGTCGGGATCGGGATCACGCCGAGCTTGTAGATCTGGTCGAACTCGGCGGCCTCGGTCTCGGCCGTGCCGGTCATGCCGGCGAGCTTGTCGTACAGACGGAAGTAGTTCTGCAGGGTGATCGTGGCGAGGGTCTGGTTCTCCGCCTTGATCTCGACGCCTTCCTTGGCCTCGATCGCCTGGTGCAGGCCCTCGTTGAAGCGGCGTCCCTCCAGCACGCGGCCGGTGAACTCGTCGACGATGAGGACCTCGCCGTTGCGGACGATGTAGTCCTTGTCGCGGTGGAACAGCTCCTTGACCTTGATCGCGTTGTTCAGGTAGCTGACCAGCGGCGAGTTGGCGGCCTCGTAGAGGTTGTCGATGCCGAGGCGGTCCTCGACGAACTCCACGCCCGCCTCGTGGATGCCGACCGTCTTCTTCTTGATGTCCACCTCGTAGTGGACGTCCTTCTCGAGCAGCGGCGCGATGCGCGCGAACTCCACGTACCACTTGCTCGAGCCCTCGGCGGGGCCCGAGATGATCAGCGGGGTACGGGCCTCGTCGATGAGGATCGAGTCGACCTCGTCGACGATGGCGTAGTTGTGACCACGCTGGACCAGTTCGGCCAGCGAGTGCGCCATGTTGTCGCGGAGGTAGTCGAAGCCGAACTCGTTGTTGGTGCCGTAGGTGATGTCGGCGGCGTAGGCCTCGCGGCGCGCGGCGGGCGTCATGCCGGTGAGGATCACCGCGGTCTCGAGACCCAGGAAGCGATGGACGCGGCCCATCCACTCCGAGTCGCGCTTGGCGAGGTAGTCGTTGACCGTGACGACGTGGACGCCGTCGCCGGTGAGTGCGTTCAGGTACGCCGGGAGCACACAGGTGAGGGTCTTGCCCTCACCGGTCTTCATCTCGGCGATGTTGCCGTAGTGCAGTGCCGCGCCGCCCATGATCTGCACGTGGAAGTGCTTCTGGTCGAGGACGCGCCAGGCCGCCTCGCGGGCGGTCGCGAAGGCCTCGGGCAGCAGCTCGTCGAGCGTCTCACCGTCGGCGAGCCGCTTCTTGAACTCGTCGGTCTTCGCACGCAGTTCCGCGTCGGAGAGCGCTTCGAACTCGTCGGAGAGCGCCTCGACGTGCGACGCGATCGCGTCGAGTCGCTTCACCATGCGGCCTTCGCCGACGCGCAACAGCTTGTTCAGCACCGTGGATCGAGTTCCTCACCTGTTGAAAACACACGGAATCCGGCCCGCGCAACGCACAGACCGGATCCCATGGTAGCGATGTGAGCTGAGTGGACCCTGATCGGACCGCGTTCCCGCCGCCGACCTGTCGCCGGTGTCGTCCGATCGCGGACGATCAGGGCCACCCGGTGTCGCCCGCCCTGATCAGACGAGACGGATGAGGCCGTAGTCGAAGGCGTGCCTGCGGTACACCACCGACGGCTTGTCGGTCTCCTTGTCGTGGAACAGGAAGAAGTCGTGCCCGACGAGTTCCATCTCGTAGAGCGCGTCGTCGACGGTCATCGGCACCGCGGAGTGCTCCTTGATGCGGACGATCTGGCCGGGGGTGTGGTCCTCGACGTCGTCGTACGGATCCTTCGTCTCCGGCTTCTGATAGCCGTCGCCGACGAAGCCGTCGACCGACAACTGGTCCTCCCGCAGCGGCGGCGCACCGATCTCGGTGGCCTCCGCGACCGACTGCGGCCGGCGGTTCCCGTGGTGGACCCGGCGGCGATCCTTCACGCGGCGCAGCCTGGACTCGAGCTTGTCGAGACAGTTCTCGAGCGCGGCGTAGAAGTTGTCGCCGTTCGCCTGGGCGCGGACGACGGGGCCCTTGCCCTTCGCGGTGATCTCCACCCTCTGACAGACCTTCGACAGCCTGCGGTTGCGATAGTGCTTCAGCTCGACGTCGAACTGGAAGATCGTCGGATCGAATCGCTCGAGACGCGCGAGCTTGTCGCCGACGTAGATGCGGTAGTGGTCGGGGATGACGACGTTGCGACCGCTGAACACGATTTTCGCTTGGGGCTCGGCGGGTTCCTCGGCGTCCACGGTTCCTGGCGGACGGACGAACGCGAACTCCGGGTCGAAGGAGTCGGTCTGGGTTGATTCGGTATCGGGCTCCTGGCCCTTCTCCACGGTCGGCCTCTGGTCCGCGATCTTGGGTTCGCGCTGGCCTTTGCGGTGGATGACTGAGGACATTCAACTACCTCCTGAATTGTTCCCGGCAGCGTTGGATCATCGTGATCTGTTGTCGCACTGATGATTTGCACGACACCGAGGAAAGTGTCCATGCCAGCCGGTGGCTGGCACACAACGACAGGGGCATCACCTCCCGAAGCACCGGCCGCCCTCACTGCGAGGACCTCGCGGACCTCTCGGACAACCCGTTTGTACCCACGACCGTAGCCTCGAATTCAGACGGTGGCCACGTTTTCGACCACGGCGTGGCACAGGTCGGGACAAGAGGGGCCCCAAGTACTCCGCACGGATGATCAGAAGGTCCCGACCGGCGGGGTCCCGGTGCGGAATTGTCCACAATCTCCCGTCTCGGCCCGCCACGCGCCGGGCCGCGGCTCTAGGGTCGCCGGCATGCGTGAACCGCGATTCCTGACGGGCGGGGCGGCGGTGACGCGCGCGGCGGCCGACCTCGTGTGTCCACTCGTGTGCGGCGGGTGCGCGCGCCCGGGGACCGCGTGGTGCCGACGCTGCGACAGATCGTTGCATGACGCACCGATCTCGGTGCGTCCCCGGGTCTTTCCCGCCGCCCCGGTGTGGGCTCTGGGACGGTACCGGGGAGTGCACCGCCGCGCTGTCCTCGCGGTCAAGGAACACGACCGACGCGATCTCGTCGCCCCGCTGGGATCGGCCCTCGCGCACGGGATCCGCACACTCGCCCGCTGGGGCGAGCTACCGGACGCCCCGACCCTTGTCCTGATCCCGGCCCCCACCCGACGCCTGGCCGCCCGGCGCCGCGGCGGTGACCGGGTGACCGCCTTCGCGCACCATGCCGCCACCGCCCTCGGGCCGCGGGTGCGGGTGGTGCCGGTGCTGGCGACCGCCGCGACGGCGCGGGACTCGGCCGGGCTCGACGCACGCGCACGGGCCCGCAACCTCTCCGGTGCGATCCGGCCTCGTACTCGGAAAGTCGCTCTGCCGCACCGCGCGACGACGATCCTCGTCGACGACGTGATGACCACCGGCGCGACCGCGGCCGAGTCGGTCCGCGTCCTGCGCCGCGCGGGCGTCGGGGTCGATGCCGTCGTGGTGGTCGCGGCGGCGTAGACGCGCCGCAGAGGTCTTCGGGGCCGGCAGCATCAGTGCGGGACCGGATCGGGGCGGGACCGGATCAGGGCGGGAACGGATCAGGGCAGGACCGGGATCGCGCCGGGGATCATCGCCGGCTCGACCTCGGTCCAGTACTGATCGGGCTGGCCGTCGTCGCTGCCGAGCCTGAGCACGCCGCGCTGGTCGCCGACGTAGATCGTCGACGAGTTCGCGACCACCGCCCGCACGGGCGGGGACACGTTGCCGCTCAGCAGCCCGACGGCGGGCGTGCCGTCGATGGACAACTGCACCACCGGCGACTCGGGGGCCTCGCGCGCGATCACCAGCGTCGTCGGCGACGCCCAGTCCAGCGACACCGCCCGGTTGCCGATGTTGAAGGCCGCGATCCGCGGGCTCGTGAGCGAGACCTGCCCCTCGGCGTTGGTCGACAGGATCGCGAAGACGACCTGGCCGCCGACGACGAGCGCCGCACGGACCCCGTCGGGAGCGATCTGCATCTCGGTGATCGCGCCGCGCGCCACGGTCGGGATCGACGACGCCTCGATCGGGACCGTGCGCGTTCCGTCGTCGTCGCGCTGCCACTGCAACGGGCGGCCGTCGACCACGACCCACACGGTGTTCTCGTCGGAGCCGAAGGACGGGCGGGTGATCGACGCGCCCTCGGCGATCGGGCCGACGTTGCCGCCGTAGTCGCCGATGACGCACTCGAGGCGCCGGTCGGAACCGCCCACGGCACGCACCGCGGCCACCCGGTCCCCGTTCTCGGAGATGGTCGCCGCCCGCACGTCGCGCGACGTGCCGAGGGGGCCGCGCACCGGCACGGCCGCGTTCTCGGTGACGGCACGCAGCGCGCCGCCGGTGACGATGTTGAGGCCGACGTCGGTCGACGGCACCGCGTCGGGATCGAACGAACGCACGTCGGCGGGTTGCCATCCCGATGCACGCTCGGCCGACAGCGGCGCGCCGTCGGCGTCGATCACGTACGGACCGGAGATGTCGGCCCCGTCGAGGGTCCACACGAGCTGCGCGGCGAGCACCGTCCGATTCCGATTCGACGCGTTGCCGATCCCGCTGAGGTCGATGCGCACCCCTCCCCCCGGCAGGCCGACGACCGGGCCGCGCAGGGTGGCCCCGCTCGGGAAGCCGCTGTCGACGGCCGCGGCGAGATCGGTGGCCGGACCGGCGATGAGCCGGTTCACGAGCGCCGTCGGGTCGGTGGCCTGTCCGGCGTAGAACCAGCGCGGGTCGGGCACCAGATGCCGGCCGGTGCGGTCGCTGAAGTACAGCGACACCGGGCGGTAGGTGTTGGCGAACTGGTCGCGGTCGATCATCGTCCCGTTCGGGAGCGGGCCGTCGATACGCCACTGGTCGCCCTGGCGGGTCAGGCTGAGGGTCGTCTCCACCCGGCCCGAGGCGGGCAGCAGTTGGCCGTCGGACTTCAGGGTGCCCACGTTGTCGCCGATCAGGCGCATCCGGACCGAGTCCTCGTCGCGCTGGTCGACGAAGATGCTGATCTCGTCGAGGATCAGCGCGTCGCCGCGGTCGTCCCACTGCTGGGACGCGACCGGCGTGAGGAACGCCCGCGCGGCGTCGTGTCCGGCGTCGGGGTCGACGGTCGACTTCAGAAACGCCCGGACGAGGGCTTCGGGGTCCATGTCGGCCTGCGGCGCCGGGGCCGCGTTGGTGGCGGCCTCACGCTGGAAGGACTTGATGGGCTGGGGTGACGAGTCGTCGGGGATCGACCCGCAGCCCGAGACCACCAGCAGCGCGGCGATGATCATCGCCACGGCCGCCACGATTCCCCGCGCACCCCCGCGGGCGCGCACCGGTCGCCGGTTGCCACTCATTCGTCGTCCGCCTCCGTGGTCGACTGCCTCCGGCTCGCCGTCGCATCGGCCTCGGTCTCCTCCGTCGGTGCCGCGCCGGCCGGCGTCACGCCGGTCCATTCCGCGTCTGCCGCCGCGGTCGACGCGCCTGCGGCCGGGGTGGCCTGGGCAGCAAGGGTGACCGGCGCCGGGGTCTCGGCGGCCTCCGCGCCGTTCTGCGACGCACTCTGCGAGCGACTCGTCTTCGACGAACGCGGCGTCGTGCCGACCGGCTTCAGCGGCAGCGGCGACCCGAGCACCTTGTGGCCGCGGACCAGCGGCAGGGTCAGCCGGAAGCACGCCCCCTTGCCGGGCTCGCCCCACGCCTCGAGCCGGCCCTGGTGCAGGCGGGCGTCCTCGATGCTGATGGCCAGGCCGAGCCCGGTGCCGCCCGAGCGGCGGAACCGCGACGGGTCCGATCGCCAGAACCGGTTGAACACCAGCTTCTCCTCACCGGGCCGCAGGCCGATGCCCTGGTCGCGCACGGTGATCGCGACGGCGTCTCCGTCGGACCGCATCGTCAGCGTCACGGGCTTCCGTTCGCCGTGGTCGATCGCGTTCGCGAGCAGGTTCCGCAGGATGCGCTCGACGCGCCGCGGATCGATCTCGGCCATCACCGGTTCGGCGGGCAGGTCGAGGACGAGTTCGGTGCCCGTCTCCTCGGCGAGATGTCGGACGGTGTCGAGGGCGGCGTCGATCGGGATCGCCATGTCCATCCGCTCGGCGGCGAGTTCGGCCATGCCGGCGTCGTGGCGGGAGATCTCCAGCAGCTCGTTGAGCAGGGTCTCGAAGCGGTCGAGCTCCTTGTCGAGCAACTCGACCGAGCGCTTGCGCACCGGATCGAGTTCGTCGCGCCCCTCGTAGAGCACGTCGGAGGCCATGCGCACGGTGGTCAGCGGCGTCCGCAGCTCGTGGCTGACGTCGGAGGTGAACTGGCGCTGGAGGCTGCCGAACTCCTCGAGGTGGGTGATCTGCTTGGACAGGCTCTCGGCCATGTCGTTGAACGACATCGCCAGGCGGGCCATGTCGTCCTCGCCGCGGACCGGCATGCGTTCCTTGAGGCGGCCGTCGGCGAACCGGACGGCGATGCGCGAGGCCGACCGCACCGGTATCACCACCTGCCGAGAGATGATCCAGGCGATCGCCGCGAGCAGGCCGAGGAGCACGACGCTGCCGGTGAGCAGGGTTCCGCGGACCAGGTCGACGGTGTTCTGCTCGGCGGTCAGCGGGAAGACCAGATACAGCTCGAGTCCCGGCACCGACGCATTCGTCGGGGTGCCGACGATCAGTGCCGGCGCCTGACCGCCCGAGCCGTCGGGGACGCGGGTGTACTGATAGGCCACCTGGCCGCCCCGGACCATGTCGCGGAGATTCTGCGGGATCTCGGCGATCGGGCCGACGCCGCCGGCGGTGCTGCCGTCCGTCCCGGGCACCAGCAACACGGTGTCGAAGGCGCCGACCGTGCCCGACGACTGTCCGGTGTCGGAGTCGCGGTCGGTCAACAACGACCGGGTCTGGCGGAGGCGGTTCTGGACCGACATGTTGCCCGCCCCGCTGGACAGGTCGCGCTCGACCGAGATCCGCGCGCGATCGATTTCCTCGGTCGCGGCGGCGAGCTTCACGTCGAGGAGACGATCGGTGATCTGCGAGATGAGCACGAACCCGAGGATGAGGAGGACGACGACCGACAGCAGCAGCGTCGACGCCACGACCCGTAACTGCAACGAGCGCCGCCAGAGATGCCCGAAGGCACCTCCGACAGCGCCGGCAGCACGGGTGATGCGCCCGAAGGTGCTGTTGACCCGCCGTCGGGAACGCCCGATCACGGCGGGCCGGCCTTGTAGCCGACCCCCCTCACCGTCAGCACGACCTCGGGGTTCTCCGGGTCTTTCTCGACCTTGGCGCGTAGCCGCTGGACATGCACGTTCACGAGTCTAGTGTCGGCCGGGTGCCGGTAGCCCCAGACCTGTTCGAGCAGGACGTCGCGGGTGAAGACCTGCCGCGGCTTGCGGGCCAGCGCCACCAGGAGGTCGAACTCGAGCGGGGTGAGCGAGATGGGCACGCCGTCGCGGGTGACCTTGTGGGCCGGCACGTCGATCTCGACCGGGCCGATCGACAGCAGCTCGGCGGGCTCCTCGTCGGTGCGGCGCAGCCGGGCCCGAATACGCGCGACGAGCTCCTTCGGCTTGAAGGGCTTGACCATGTAGTCGTCGGCCCCGGACTCCAGGCCGAGCACCACGTCGACGGTGTCCGACTTCGCGGTCAGCATGACGATCGGGACGCCTGAGTCGGCACGGAGCACGCGGCAGACGTCGATGCCGTTCATGCCCGGGAGCATGAGATCGAGGAGCACGAGATCGGGGCGGATCTCCCTCACCGCGGTCAGCGCCTGCGTTCCGTCACCGACCACGAAGGGTTCGAAACCCTCGCCGCGCAACACGATGGTCAGCATCTCGGCGAGAGCGGCGTCGTCGTCGACGACCAGGATGCGGGGCTTCATGTGTTCAATGGTGACATCATCGTGATGAAAGCGTCGTCATCGACGCGCCGGACCGGACGTTCTGTCCCGAACAGTCCCACCCCATAGACTCCCCCGCGTGGGTCAGTTGATTGCCGTCGAGGGACTCGACGGCGCGGGAAAGAACACGATGGTCACCGGTCTGGTGGAACGCTGGACGAACGCCGGGATGCGCGTTGCGACATTCACTTTCCCGCGCTACGGACGTTCCACGACCGCCGACATCGCGTCCGAGGCCCTGCACGGTTCGCACGGCGACCTCCGGGACAGCGTGTACGCGATGGCCCTCCTGTTCGCCCTCGACCGCGCCGACGCGGCCGCCGAGATCCTCGCCGCACGCGGGGACAACGACATCGTCATCCTGGATCGTTACGTCGCCTCGAACGCCGCCTACAACGCGGCGCGCCTCGAGCAGGACGTCGACGGCGAGGTGGTGCGCTGGGTCCACGACCTGGAGTACGGGCGCTTCGGCCTGCCGGTCCCGGATCGTCACGTGCTGCTCGGGGTGCGGCCCGAGGTCGCGATGGAGCGCGCCCGGTCCCGCGCTGCCGGCGACGCGAGCCGGGCGCGGGACGCGTACGAGCGCGACAGCGACCTGCAACTCCGGGTCGACGCGGTCTACCGACGGCTCGCGGAGATCGGTTGGACGTCGCCGTGGCATCTCTACGACGGCGAGGACATCGACGCGCTGGCCGATCGCCTGACGAGGTGACGCGACGCCGGCCGCGGCCCCCGAGAATCCGGTGACCCCAGAACCTGAGTCGCGGTCATTCGGCCGATCGTCATGCCGACGCCAGGACACTGCCGGCGTCGTCGGGCTTCGATAGCCTTGCCCAATGATCGCGGAGGGGGGCTCATGACATATCCACCACCTCCCGGCGACCCCGGCTTCGGCCCGGCGCGACCGGGCCGCCCGGATCCAGACGCCGGGCAGTCCGTTCCGGGTGGGGTCTTCCCGCCCGGGCAGATGCCCCCGCGTCCCGCCACCCCGCGGCAACCCGCCGGGCCGTACGGCCCTTCTCCCCGCCCGTTCGGGTCGCCCGCATCACCGGGGCGGTACGGGCCATCCGGTCCTCACGTGCCTCATGGCGCCGGGCCGTCGGGCGCGCCGGGTGTGTACGGCGCCGGTCCGACGGGTCCCGGGGGTCCGGGCTTCGGGGGTCCTCCCGGTGGCCCCGGCGGCTTCCCCGGCCCCTACGGGCCCCCTCCACCGCGACGCCGCACCGGGGCGATCGTCGCGTGGGTGACCGGTGGAATCGCCGTGGTCGCCCTGATCGCGCTGGTGGCGACCCTGATCGTCGTGAACTCCGCGGAGTCGGACGACTCGGCCGTGGCGTCGGGTGCAAGCAGTTCCCCGGCCGCCGGGTCGAACGGTTCGGACCGCTCGACGAGCCGCACACCCAGCAGTGTGCCGTCCAGCCGTTCCGGCGGCACCGACTATGTCGCGGTCGGGCAGATCCGCGCGGCGATGCAGAACTACGTGGCGGCCCACAACGCCCGCAACGTCGACCAGATGCGCGCCGCGGTCTGCACGCAGTCGCGCGAGCGCATCACCGAGGCGCCGCCGTCCGACGCCGGCACCATCGTCCTCGACGGGTTCCTCGAGACGATCTTCGACGGCAACGTCGCGCAGACCGAGGTCGTGGCGCATCTGGAGAAGGACGGGAAGCGAACGCGATCGGCGACGTCCAAGGAACGGTTCCTGAAGGAACGCGGATCCTGGATCTACTGCCCCGGCGCCGAGCCCGACATCGGCGCCTAGGCCGGAGTCGCCGCGGCGAACCTCTCGGCACGCGGCCCGCCGGAACAGATCACCTCCGAACGCAGATCGCCGCCCGACGGAATGTCCGTCGGGCGGCGATCTGCGTCAGAGTCGTTCCGCGGGAAGCGAGGTCGCTCCGCAGGAGGCGATCCGGATCAGTAGCGGTAGTGCTCCGGCTTGTACGGGCCCTCCACATCGACACCGAGGTACTCGGCCTGATCCTTGGTGAGCTTGGTCAGCTTGCCGCCGAGGGCCTCGACGTGGATGCGCGCGACCTTCTCGTCGAGGTGCTTGGGCAGGCGGTAGACCTCGTTGTCGTACTCGTCGTTCTTGGTCCACAGCTCGATCTGGGCGATGACCTGGTTGGAGAAGCTGTTGCTCATCACGAACGACGGGTGGCCGGTCGCGTTGCCGAGGTTGAGCAGACGACCCTCGCTCAGCACGATGATCGTCTTGCCGTTCTCGAAGATCCACTGGTCGACCTGCGGCTTGACGGTGACGCGCTTGGCGCCCGACCGCTCGAGGCCGGCCATGTCGATCTCGTTGTCGAAGTGGCCGATGTTGCCCAGGATCGCCTGGTGCTTCATCTGCCGCATGTGATCGATGGTGATGATGTCCTTGTTGCCGGTGGCGGTGATGACGATGTCGGCGTCGCCGATCGCATCCTCGACGGTGACCACGTCGAAGCCGTCCATCAGCGCCTGGAGCGCGTTGATCGGGTCGATCTCGGTGACCTGGACGCGCGCGCCCTGGCCGGCCAGCGACTCCGCGCAGCCCTTGCCGACGTCGCCGTAACCGCAGACGAGCACCTTCTTGCCGCCGATGAGGACGTCGGTGCCGCGGTTGATGCCGTCGATCAGCGAGTGGCGTGTGCCGTACTTGTTGTCGAACTTGGACTTGGTGACCGAGTCGTTGACGTTGATCGCCGGGAAGGCGAGCTCACCCGCGGCGGCGAACTGGTAGAGCCGCAGCACACCGGTCGTGGTTTCCTCGGTGACGCCCTTGACCGACTCCGCGATCGTCGTCCACTTGGTCTTGTCGGTCTCGAACCGCTTGCGCAGCAACTCGAGGAAGACCTTGTACTCGGCGGGGTGATCGTCGTCGGCGGGCGGGACGAGGCCGGCCTTCTCGAACTCGGCGCCGCGCAGCACGAGCATGGTCGCGTCACCGCCGTCGTCGAGGATCATGTTGGCGGGCTTGTCGGCGTCCGGCCACGTGAGCATCTGCTCGGCGGCCCACCAGTACTCCTCCAGCGTCTCACCCTTCCATGCGAACACCGGGACGCCCTTGGGCTCCTCGGGGGTGCCGTGCGGTCCCACGACGACGGCCGCGGCCGCGTGGTCCTGGGTCGAGAAGATGTTGCACGACGCCCAGCGCACCTCGGCCCCGAGGGCGACGAGCGTCTCGATGAGAACCGCGGTCTGCACCGTCATGTGCAGCGAGCCCGAGATGCGAGCACCCTTGAGCGGCAGCACATCTGCGTACTCGCGGCGCAGAGCCATGAGTCCGGGCATCTCGTGCTCGGCGAGCTCGATCTCCTTGCGGCCGAAGTCCGCCAGGGACAAATCGGCCACCTTGTAGTCGATCCCGTTGCGGTTGTCGGCCTTCAGCTCGTCCTGAGCAGTGGTCATCTGATCCCCTTGTCGTTCGCGTCGGGCGCCACGGGGTGTGGCGCGGAATGCGTTCGATCCAGGCTATCGGACCTCGACCGCGGATCCCATGGTCAGGTGCTGGGAGCTGCCGAAACATGGCCCCGGCCCAGGTCAGGCAACCCCCGGGGTTCTAGGTGTCGCGGAACGGGTGCGGCTGCGACGCACGTTCCTCGTCCTCGCGCACCAGGTCCGGATCCTCGTACAGGTCCTCGACCTCGGGGCGTAGGCGCAAGAAGATGATGCTCGCGATCAACCCTCCCCACACGATGATGATGGAGACGAGAAGCATGACGATCGCGGTCGCGCTCATCGGACGGTCTCCTTTCGCTCGTGCGGGCCTGAGCCCCGCACGTCCTCGGGCAGTGGTGGCCACGGCAGGAAGGTGTCCGGGTCGTCACGACCCTTCCACGAGGGCAGGGTGAGCAGGACTGCGGCCACGGAAACCAGGATGACGCTGCCCCAACCGAAGGTGGTCGTGTACCACGTCGGGTAACCTTCGTACCCGTCGACGATCACCGAGTACGCGCGCTGGACCAGCATGATGATGAGGAAGACCGGCGCGACGACTCCGACCAGGCCGAGCCAGATCTTGCCCAGCTTGAACGTGGACACGGCGTTGAGGTGCCGGCGCAGCATGTCGCCGCGGCGCAGGACCCAGATGAGGATGACCGACATCAGGATGGCGGAGGCGACGACGCCGATGTTGTTGGCGTAGTTGTCGACGGTGTCCAGGGTGAACAGACCCGACGTCGTCGAGAACAGGGCGATCGAGATCAGGCCGCACACCAGGGACACGCTCACCGCCGCCGTGCGACGCGACAGCCCCCACTTGTCCTGGATCGCGCTCGAGACACCGATCATCAGCGAGATCAGCGACGTGAACCCGGCGATCACCAGCGACCCGAAGAACAGGGCGCCGAAGAAGGCGGAGCCCGGCATCTCGGAGATCACTGCGGGGAACGTGATGAACGACAGCGACGGACCGGTGAGTCCCTCGAGTTCGCCCACCGCGATCTGCTGCTGGTAGGCGAAGAAGCCCAGCGCGGAGAACACCCCGATGCCGGCGAGGATCTCGAAGGAGGAGTTCGCGAACGCGACGACGAGTCCCGAACTCGTCATGTTGGCCTTGCGTCGCTGGAACGAGGCGTAGGCGATCATGATGCCGAAGGCGATCGACAGCGAGAGGAAGATCTGGCTGTAGGCGGCGATCCAGACGTCGAGGTCCGTCAGCGCGTCCCAGTGCGGGGTGAACAGAGCGTTCAGTCCCTCGGCCGCACCGGGCAGGGTGACCGCCCGTATGACCAGCGCCGCGAAGGCCACGAAGAGCAACGGGATGAAGACGATGTTGACCTTCTCGATGCCCTTGGCGACACCGAGCGCGAGGACCACCAGCACGGCCAGCCACACCACGACCAGCGGGATCGCGACGCCGCCGACGAGCGTCGTCGACACCCCCGGCTCGTCGGCCTTGAGATAGTCCTCGACGAAGAACGTGGCGGTGTCCTCGCCCCAGCTCTGCTTGAACGAGAAGAAGAAGTAGCTCAGCGCCCAGGCGATGACCGCCGCGTAGTAGACGCCGATGACGAACAACAGCCCGGTCTGGAACCAGCCCAGCGACTCGACGGGCTTCTTGATGCGCCGGAACGACAACGGCGCGGTGCCGCGAAAGCGGTGCCCCACTGCGTAATCAAGGAAGAGGATCGGGATGCCGGC
The DNA here is from genome assembly GCF_900683595.1 of Gordonia paraffinivorans. Classification (NCBI taxonomy): domain Bacteria; kingdom Bacillati; phylum Actinomycetota; class Actinomycetes; order Mycobacteriales; family Gordoniaceae; genus Gordonia; species Gordonia paraffinivorans. The sequence goes on from NZ_CAACYD010000006.1 coordinate 113,802, forward strand.
GGTCAGCAGCGCGACCAGGTACGGAATGAGGAACGCGCCGCCGCCGCTCTCGTAGGCGACGCCGGGGAAGCGCCAGATGTTCCCGAGTCCCACCGCGGAGCCGATCGCAGCGAAGATGAAGCCGAAGTTCCGGGTGAACGTGTCCCGGTGTTCTCCGCCCGCTTTCGCAGATGTCACTGCTACCTCCTCGTCGAGCGATGGACCCTCGAGATCCCGGGCCGGGTGATCTCCGCTGCGACGCTATCACAACCCGGAGGAGTCGTGGGCGGGTTCGGTTCGGCGTGGCGGAACCATTCCGCATACGCGCAGGGAGCCGTCACGCACGCGCCACAGCGCACGTGACGGCTCCCCTGATTCCGACCGCGGTGTAGCAGCTCAGGCGCCGATGATTCCGTTGAAGGCGCGCCGGTTGCGCTCCTCCACATCATTGAAGACGCGACTGACGTTCTGGACTCCGCCGTGCAGCGACTCGAGCGCGTGGTGGTTCTGCTGGAAGAACTGCGTGAACGCCTCGTGCGCACGGTAGAAGGCGTCCTTCGCCGGGTCGTTGCCCTGCCAGATCTGGGTGGAGATCTGGTCGACCTGGTTCTTGAGCTGCGTGTTGAGGGTGGCAAGTTCCTCGAACTCCCGCCGCAGATTCGACGCCAGTTGCGCGACGACTGCCTCGGTGTATGCGATTGTCACGGTTGTGTCCCTTCGGTGGAGGTCGGTGGAGGTCAGACGAGGGTGCCGGAGCCGGGCGCGCCGAACGCCGAACCGGCCGCGGCGTCCGCGTCGTCGCGATCGTCGAAGTTGAAGCCGAGTGCGTTCTTGATGTCTCCGAGGAGGTTGTTCATCCGGATCGCCGCCGAGTTCCAGTCGGCGTGCGTCTCGGTGAGCGCACCCACCCACCGGCCGGCGGACTCCTGCTTCGACGCGGTGGAGTTGTCGGTGGCCCGCGCGATGCGGTCGACGACCGCCTGCATGTCGCTGACGATGGTCTTGATGGAGGCGACCGACGCCTGGCCCCCGGCGGTGTCGACGCTCCACGCCGACCCTCCCGATGCGCCCGCAGCAGGCGATCCGATGATGGACTCCGCCCCGGCAAGTTCAGTGATGTCACTATGAATCCTCCTGGTGTGTGATGGCATCGATGGCGATACCGGTGTGGGTGTCCGCGACGCGGAAACCGCCTGACAATTGCCTGCCGCGGCAGTGCCGACCGCAGGCTCCGGTGCGGATCACATCGACCACGTCCCGTCCGGGAGGGTCTCGATCAGCAGGCGCACTGCCTGCGCGATCCGATGACCCGACCCGGGAGAGAGGGTGGTCCACACCCGACCGTCCGGAGACTTGCTGGGACTCGACACGACCCGTCCCCTGCTGGTGTCGAAAACGGCTACGGCCCCAGAAGATTGCGAGAATCGCCCGTCCTCGTCGGAGGTGGCGACGATCTCGGTTCGCGCCCGGCACGATGCGAGGGCGGCGGCGATGGTCACGGCGTCGGACATCGGCGCACCGAGCGTGAACAGCGCGTCGGTGATCTCGGTTCCCGAACGGCACTCGCCGAGTCGCTCGACGAGTTCGTCGGCCGGAGCAGAGAACGCGGTGAACCCGCACGGGTCCGCGTTCGGGAACCGACGCCGGATCGTCTCGGCGACGGCGTCGTGGTCGGCGATGTCCGGGACCGTGAGCTTGATGTGGTCTCCGGAACGCGCTGCCAGCACGTGTTCGTATCCCCTGCGCGCCAGGCATATCCGCCGCGTTCCGCCGTCGGCGAAGGTCCGCATCTCGATCTCGCGGTCGGGGCTCGACAGCACTCGCAGGACAGTCGCCAGCCACGGGGCCGGTTCGCCGTGGTCGATCAGATCCGAACCCGCGAGCGCCGTCTCGGGGCCGGCGTCGTTGCCGTACTCGCCGAAGCTCATGTCGAGAACGACCGGCCAGGTCTGCACACCGAATCGCGCACCGAGGCTGCGCAGTTCCCCGACGTGAAGGGAGTAGGCGGAGTCGTTCGTCATCGAGATCATGCGCGATCCCCCGGGGTGCCGAGCAGGAACTTCTCCTCGAGGTACCGCGAGTCGACGGCCGGCGCACGGTGGATCACGGGCTGTTCGGCGACCTCGATGTCCGCCCAGGTCAGCGGCGCGTCGAGCTGTTCGGTGGCGCGCGAGGCGGGAATGTCCTCGATCGCCGGGTTCTCGTCGGTCGACACCGATCGGACGGAGGCCGACCGGTCACCCGCGGCCGCGCCGACACCGGGCGCGATGGGCGGCGGGACGCCCGGACCCGCCGGCGCGTTGCCGGCGGATGCGGCGGCCGACGCCGAAGCCTGCGGCATTCCGGAGGCCATGACCGGGGCGACGCGGATCTTCTCCGTGGGCGGTGCGGACACCGGCCCGGGAACGCCGCCGAGCATCGGCGGGACGGCAGGCGCGGACGCAGTGACCGGCGTCGGCGTCGACGTCGACGTCGACGCGGAACGATCCGCCGCCTCCTTCTCTGCTGCGAGCGCCTGCCCGGACACAAGGTCGGGAGCCCGGCGCGACGACGGCCACGGTTTGCCCACCGGCTCGCTGGCGGTCTCGTACGACTGCATGACGCGGGCTGCGCGCATGCGTTGCCGGACCATGGCACGCTCCGCCTCGGCCGCCGCACCCGCCATGACCGGCGCGACAGCCGTTGCGGTGGTGGCGATCTCGCGCAACGTCGCGACGATGCCGACCTCCGCGAGATCGGGCATGGCGAGGCGTGCCACCGTCGCCGCCGCCGCTTGCGCCTCGGCGCGCGCGGCGTTCCGGGCCGCTTCGGAGGCGGTCTCGGCGAACCACGGGGCGAGGTGCGTGAGCCGCTCGAAGACCGAGTCGGCGTGGGCGGACTGCCAATTGAGTCCCAGCCTCGCCAGCACCGCGGCGTAGTCGACTCCGGCCTCGCCGATCTCGGCGGCCAGCTTCGCCCACGCCAGGCCCGCCTCGGCCAGCGGCGCCGGTCCCGGCCCGGCGCCCAGATCGGTGGCCAGTTGCTCGCTGGTGCGCAGCTCCCAGTTGACACCGGTGAATCCGGCGCCGGGTGGCTGTGTGGTCGTCATGGGTCCTCCTTCCGGGCGGGTCAGTGGTGAACGGGCGAGAGACGGAGCGGGAGAGAAACGTTCGGGTCAGACCCTTAGTGCGGCCGACGCGTCGGCGTCGCCGTCCATCAGTCCGGCGGCCTGGGCGCGCAGCGTCGCCGCGATCTTGCGCATCTCCAGGACGCCGGATGCGGTGTCCTGGCCGAACTTCTCGGCCACGGTCGTGAAGCTCGCAGCGGCTGCGAGGGACACCTCGTCGCGCCCCTGGGCCGGGACGGACAGGGCGTCGCGCGTGCCGACCAGGGTCGACTCGAGCCGATCCGCGATCTTGTCGAGATCCGCCGCCGCCGTCACGAGTTCGGCGGGTTCGACGCGGATCTGGTTGTCGCTCATACTTCCTCGATTCGGTTCGTGGTGGGCGGGGTCCCCAGTCGCAGCTGGACGTAGGGGTCCGGCTTGTCTACTTCCGGTTCGACGTGTCCGATCACCGCGGGCGCCATCTCGTGCTCATCTCCGACCACGGCGCGTCCGTTGTCCTCGGTGACGAGATAGTCGGGCACGGAATGCTGTCCCTCCCCTGCGCCGGCACCTCGAGCGCCCGCGCTGGCGGCACCGATCGGCGCGCCGCCCATCGGCATCGCCGCGGGGGTCATCGCGGCAGGTCGCGCGGTCGCGGCACCCGCCACGGGTTCGGTCACGGAGATGCCGGTGGGCACCGTGGGCCGCGAGGCGCCCAGCGGGGCCATGACACCGCCGATGCCGCCGCCTCCCCCGACGCCGCCACCTCCGCCACCGCCGCCGCCCTTTGCCTTCGTCGCCGAAGCAGCGGTGAGCGGCGCGCCGCCTGCACCGGTGACCACCGGGTCGCTGGCGCTGGCGTCGACGTTGAGCATCTTGCTGATCGGTTGCATCAGCGAGCTCGGCAGTTCCATCGCGGTGCCCACCACCGGCGAGATGGTGTCGAGAACCGTGCTCGCCAGCGCGAACGGAGACTGACCGGCGACACCGGCGGGCGCACCCGTCACGGCGACGGGGGCGCCGTTGACGGTCATCGCCGTCGTGGGCGCGAGTAGTTCGGCACGGGTCATCGCGACGACGGCGAGCGACTCGGACAGGCCGGTCGAGGCCGCGGTGGACATGGCGACCAGTGCGCCCGCGAACCCGGGTGTCGCCAGGAACGGGACAGCCAGCCCGATCTCGGCGATCGTCTTCGCGATGATCCCCTGCACCAGGGCGAGTCCCTTGGCGACGATCGCGGCCGCGGTCTTGGTGTCCATGGAGATCCCGGAACCCTGCGCCGCCAGTGCGGTGCTGTTGGCCCCCGCCTCCGTGGTCTTGACCGTCGCGCTGGTCGCCGCTTCACCGACCCACAGCTGATCGGCGAGCTTGAGCGCCCCCTGCGACATCGACATCGTCGTCTCGAGCACCTTGGTGAGACTGTCGAAGATGATCGTCGGATCGAAGCCCGCGCCGCTGAGGTCACCGGTGCCGAAACCGCCGAGCAGGTCGGTCATGGGCTTGATGAACACATCGAGGTTCGGCAGCTCGATCGGCGGCAGGCCGGGCATCGGCGGGATCGGGGGCAGCACCGGCAGGGGCGGAAGACCAAGTCCGGCAAGGACATCGGTCACTGTTCGATCCAGGATCGGCCCGAGAGGGGTGGCCTCGATCATCTCCTGCACTGTCATGTGTGTCAGTGCGGGCACATCGGGAACGCCGGGCACCGGGCCGGGCGGGGGTACGGGCGGGGTCACAGCGCCGAGCGCACGCCCGCGGCACCGGTGGCGTCGGCGTCTTCGTAGGCGACCAGGCTCTGCGACGTCGTCGCCGCGGTGGCGGCGTGCACGGCCGCCAACTGTCCCACCGACATCAGGTGGTTTGCCTGGGCGACGATGAAGGTGGCGAGGAACTCCTGGCCGATCAGTCCGAACACCGGGACCATGGCCGCGGTGTTGGCCGCTGCGTCGATCGACCCTGCCGTCCCGATGGCGGTCGCCACTGCGGCATTGGCGGCGGCGAACCCCTCGAGTGCCTCCGGTGTGACCTTCACCTGATCCATCACAACCCCCTCCTGCGGTCGGATCCCGTCGCGCTGACGACGTCGAGTCGATTCATGTCAGTCCCCTGCCGGCCGTGCGGCGAGCAGGTCCCCGAACGACTCGTTGAATTCTTCGGTCACGGCGGCGACCTTCGCGTAGGCCTGTTGCGCGGCGAGGGCGGCCGTCGTCACGATCTGGTCGGCGAGCCGGCCCGCGCCGAGTTCATTGGCCCCGTGTTCGAGTCGGAGGTCCACCAGCGCACCCTTGGCGTCCACCTCAGCGGTCACCAGCCCGTCCGACGACGTGGCGCGCACCGAAATGGCCCTCAGCTTCTCCTCGAAGTCGCGTAGTCCGTCGAGCTGGCGCTGTGCGCGGGCCTCGAGTTCGTCCATCGCCCAGCTCATCGGCGCAGCCACGACGTCGTCGCGTCGTCTTCCGCGTCGGCTCGCTCTTCCTCGGCGGCGAGGTCATCGGGATGCGGCAACTTCATCGTCGCGAGGAGGTCACGGTCGATTCCGGATGCCAAGAGGTTCTCGCGCAAGCGGATTCCCGCCGACATCGCCGCCTGCCTGCACAGTCGCAGGATGTCGGCGGCAAGGAGATCGGGATGCTTCTCGAGTTCGGTGGAGTCGATGCGAATCGCCACCGGCAGCCCTTGTGCCGTGGTCTGGACGGCGAGCGCGCCGGACCGCGACCGCGCCTGCGAGTACTGCCGTAGCGGCGTCCATGGATCGTCGCCGTCGTGCGCATCGTCGCGGTGCGTTGATGCGTCGTCGGTGTAGCTCATCGAAGCCGAACCCCCCTTCACGCCGAATTAGACGCAGACAGGGCCCCTCCCGGTTCCATCGAAATCTCCCCGTTCGATGGAATGGCGTCCCCGGGCACCGGATGCCTCGTCGTGACCTGGTCACGCCGTTGGCTCCGCCCCGCCTCGTACCTGGGGTTCGGATGCCCGATCCTGCCACACGGCGGTGGACGCGACCACACGGCCGACCCCCGGATGTCGATCGTCGACCGGCGAGACGGGGTGTGAGATCTCGTCCGGAACCCTTCCCCACCCTTCGGTAGACTCCCGCAGACGCTGCCGGAGTTGGCGAGGTGCGCGACTGTCGTTGCGCCGCCGATCGATCCCCTGGGTCGTCGCAAGCTGCCGGTGATCTCGCAGTTCGCGGATCATGATCGAGGAACACGGAGGATGGGGTCGGCCCCGGCAGCACGACCAGAGGAACCGGTGATGACGCACGAGAACCCGACGACGCCGAACGGCGCTGCCCCCGACGCTCCCGCGCCGCCGCCCTGGCTGCAGTTCCCGCCTCCGCAGGCCACGTCCGGCCCGGGCACGCCACCCGCACAACCGGGTCCCGCCGTCCACCGGACACCGCCGCCGGCACAGGCACCCACCGACGTCAGGAGCGCAGACGACGATCTGCCGGCCTGGTTCACCGGCGGTCCGGCTCCGTCCGACACCGGCGTCGCCCCACGCCCGGACCAGCACCTCGGTGCCCCGGGTGAGGGGCCTCGGCCCCAACCGGGTGGCGAGCCGATGGCCGGGGCACCCGGTTTCCCGGCCGAGCACCCCGGCGCCCGGCCACCTTCGGTCCCCGGCCCGTTTCCAACGCCGCCCGGGCCCGGCGGACCCCACCCCGACCCGATCCAGGCGGGTGCGCCCCAGCCCGGACCGCCGCCGTTCCCACCGCACGGTCCGGCTCGAGCGCATCCGGTCCCCGAGTTCCAGAACGGGGCATCGCAGCCGGTGTCCGCGCCTCCCGTCCCACCTGTGCAGGGGCCGTCGGCGCCCTTTTCACCCGCCGGGCCGACGCCCGCGTACCCGGGTCAACAGATGCCGGGCCCCGGACCTCAGGCCGGGCCGTCGCTCGACGAGGTCGCCCTCATCCGCAAAGCACGGCGCGCGCCCAGCCGCGGCTGGCGTCGGGCGGTCCACACGCTGTCGGCCGGCGCCATCAACCCCGGTGAATCGCAGAGCGACATCGCCTATCAGCAACTGCTGGAACGGGTGAACCGTCCGGTGCGCGGCGACTACCGGATCGCGGTGCTCTCGCTCAAGGGTGGCGTCGGGAAGACGACCACCACCGTCGGACTCGGTTCGACCTTCGCGTCGCTGCGGGGCGACCGCGTCATCGCCGTCGATGCCAACCCCGACCTCGGAACCCTCGCGCAGCGCATCCCGCAGCAGACCCGCTCGACGGTCCGCGACCTGCTCGCCGACCAGAACGTCTACCGCTACTCCGATGTGCGAGCCCACACCTCCCAGGCCCCGAGCCGCCTCGAGGTGCTGGCCTCCGAACGCGATCCGGCGATGGCCGAGGCGTTCAACGAGGAGGAGTACCGCGGGGTGATCGCCATCCTCCAGCGCTTCTACAACATCATCATCACCGACTGCGGAACCGGACTGAGCCACTCGGCGATGAACGGCGTGCTCGCGCTGGCCAACACGATCATTCTGGTCAGCTCCCCGGCTCTCGACGGCGCCCGCAGCGCCGGCGCAACCCTCGACTGGCTCGAGGCCCACGGCTTCGGACACCTGGTCTCGCGGGCCGTGGTGGTTCTGAGCTCGTCGCGACCCGGCTCGTCGACCATCGACACCGATCAACTCGCCCAGCATTTCCTGACGAGGTGCCGGGCGGTGCACAAGATCCCGTTCGACGACCATCTCGCCGAGGGCGCCGACGTGGACCTGGACCTGATGTCGAAGTCCGCGCGCCGCGCCTTCGTCGAACTCGCGGCAACCATCGCCGACGACTTCTCGGGCACCACGCTCCCGCGCGAAGAGCCGTACTTCGGCCGACAGTGAAGAAGCCCGGACCGGGCCCTCGGGTCTCGTCGCCCCGGCGGCCGCGTCGTCTCGGTTCTCGGGGTGGCGCTCACTGCCGCGACGATGTTCGGTGGTTGCGCCACAATCTCGTTCTGCGGTTCGCCTTCCGGCCCGGGGCCCAGGCCCGAGGTCCGGTAGTCGACCCGGTGGTCCGCCGCAGACGGGATCGACGTGCGATCCCGTCCTGGTGAGCTCGTCCGGGTCACCGTCGACGCTGCCCGGATGGCCGCGTCGTCCGGGGTCTGCCAGTTGTTTCCGGGCTTTGCCGCCGCGTGCGAACGCGTGAGGGGAATCGCCCGCTCGGACGCCTCTCGTCGACGATGCCGGCGGCACCTCGATTTCCGTTCCCGGCCGCCGAGTCCGAGAATGGCATCACCGGCCAACAGGCGAAGTCCCTGGACATGGGGTTTACTTCACCTTGACCTGAAATGCCGTTCATCTGAACAAAGGGGGAAGCGCAGTGCCGTCCCAGGCCCCCGCTCCGACGAAGAACCCGGGATTGCGCCCGGTCTCCGACACGGACGTGCGCGTCGAGTACCGCATGATCCACGGCTACCGCCGCGCCTTTCGCATCGCGGGAAGCGGCCCGGCACTGCTGCTCATCCACGGCATCGGCGACAACTCCTCGACCTGGGACGAGGTCATCCCCATCCTCGCTCAGCACTACACCGTCATTGCCCCTGACCTGCTCGGTCACGGCGAGTCGGACAAGCCGCGCGCGGACTATTCGGTGCCGGCGTTCGCCAACGGCATGCGTGACCTGCTCGTCGTCCTCGGCTACCCCAAGGTCACCGTCGTGGGGCATTCCCTGGGCGGCGGCGTGGCCATGCAGTTCTGCTACCAGTTTCCCCGCTTCGTCGAGCGGCTCGTCCTCGTGGCAGCGGGCGGCGTCACGCGCGACGTCAACCCCGGCCTGCGGCTGATCTCGCTGCCTCTCGTGAACCAGGCGTTATCGGCGCTCCGGGTGCCGGGCGTGCTCCCCGGTCTGAAGACCGCGGCAAAGATCCTCGCCTCGGCCCCGACGCCGCCGCTGGTCCCGGCGCCGCTGACCCCGAAGCGCCTCCTCGCCGATCACGAGGACCTCATGCGCGTCCTGGGTGGTTTGGCCGACCCCACCGCGTTCGCCGCGTTCCTCCGCACCCTGCGTGCGGTGATCGACTGGCGCGGCCAGTGTGTGACGATGCTCGACCGTTGTTACCTGACGGCGTATCTCCCCGTGCTCCTCGTCTGGGGCGATGAGGACATCGTCATCCCCTACCAGCACGCCGAGATCGCCCACACCGCGATCCCGCATTCGGAACTCGAGACCTTCACCGGCTCCGGTCACTTCCCGTTCCACGACGACCCCGAGCGGTTCTGCCGCGTGGTCATCGACTTCATCTCGCGACACCAACCGCTCGAGTTCGATCCGCTGGTGTGGCGGCAACTGCTCTCCGAGGGCGCGCGTCCCGAGCAGTTCACCGGTGACGCGGAAACCGTCGAGATGACACGCGAGGCGTTCGACGAGGAGCGCAACGCCACCTGATGTCGAAGCGCGTCGGTCGGTGGCGTGTGCCACGATATGGTCCATGACCTATCCGGGGGAAGGGCAGGACGGAACCACGCCGTTCCCGCCGCACGCATCCGATTACGACTCGAGTCCGGGTTTCGCCGTGCCGGGATTCGCTGCCGGGCAGCCGAATCCCGGGCAGTTCCCGCAGGCCCACCACCCCGGCGGCGCACCGGTCCACGAGCAGCCGCTCGTGGTCATCGGTGACATCACCTGCACCCAGAACTTCGTCATCACGCCCTCGGGCACCTGCCCCATCGCCGGTACCCAGTGGGCGGTCAACGACATGTCCGTGACCACCGAGCGCATGTCGCAGACCGGGCTCGTCCTCGCCCTGGTGGGGTTCTTCCTGGTCTGCTTCCTCAGCCTGCTGTTCCTGCTCATGAAGGAACGCACCACCACCGGCCACATCCAGGTCGTGGTCCGCGGGCCGAACGGCTTCATGCACGTGGCCAACATCCCGGCACATTCCCCGATGACCATGAACGACGTCACGGGTCGGGTGAACTACGCACGCACGTTGGCCGCCACCGCCTGAGCCGACGAACCTTCTGTCAGAGAGAACGACCAGAGCGCACGACGGGGCGACTCAGCCGCCGCAGCAACCGGTCGACCCGCGCACGTCGCGGGTCACCGCGTTGCGTGCAGCGAGCTCGTCGTCGGAGGGATAGTCGACGCCGACCAGGCACAGGCCCCGGGCCTCGGCGACGGGCACCTGCGGGCTGCGCTCCTTCTCCTGCAGCAGCCCACGGCACCATTCGACGTCGCGCCGGCCGTCACCGACGGTGGCCACGGCGCCCACGAGCGAACGCACCATCGACCAGCAGAACGCGTCGGCGCTCACCTCGCCGACCAGGACGCCGTCGTCATCACGCGTCCACGCGAAGCGCTGCAGATCGCGGATCGTCGTGGCCCCCTCGCGGCGCCGGCAGAAGGCCGCGAAGTCGTTGAGGCCCAGCAACTGTGCCGACGCCTCGTTCATCGCGTCGACGTCGAGCGGACGTCGCCACGACGCTGTGGTCCGGGCCACGATGGGCTCCGGTCCCCACTTCCGGTCGTCGAGCCGGTAGCGGTAATGGCGTCGTAGCGCGGAGAAGCGCGCATCGAAGTCGTCCGGCACGATGCGGACGGACTTCACCCGGATGTCGTCCGGGCACATCTTCGCCAGTCGGCCGACGAGCGTCGAAGGGTCGCCGGCGATCGACCGGGTCTGCAACGCCGATTCCGGCACGTCGGCGTGGGCGACCTGGCCCGTCGCATGGACCCCGGCGTCGGTCCGTCCGGCCACCGTCAGACGGACCGGGACGCGCAGGATCGTCGACAGGCGGTTCTCGAGTTCCTCGCACACGCTGCGCTGTCCGACCTGCCGCGCCCAGCCGGCGAAGTCGGTGCCGTCGTATCCGAGGTCGAAGCGGAGACGAACGAACCCGCCGGCACCGGAATCCGGGCCGACGGGTTCGTTACGTTGTTCGCGACTCAGTCGACTACTTCTCGTCGTCGGACGAAGCGTCGTCTGCGGTCGCCTCCTCCGCCTCGAGGGCGGTGGCGGCGGTCGACTCGTCGTCGACTGCCTCGGCGACGGCGTCGGCGTTCTCGACCTCGGCCTCGGTGGCCTCGGCCTCGACAGCCTCGACGACGTTCTGCTCGTCGGTCACATCGGCCCCGCTCGCTTCGCTCCCGGCGGCGGCCTTCTTGGAAGCTGCGACGCGGGTGGCGCGGGTGGCCTCGCTCGACGCGGTGGACTCACGCACCAGCTCGATCACTGCCATCGGGGCGTTGTCGCCCTTGCGCGGCAGGGTCTTGATGATGCGGGTGTAACCACCGTTGCGATCGGCGAAGAACGGGCCGATCTCGTCGAACAGCGTGTGCACGACGTCCTTGTCGCGGATGACCTTCATGACCTCACGACGGTTGGCCAGCTTGCCGGCCTTGGCATGGGTGATGAGCTTCTCCGCGTACGGGCGCAGGCGCTTGGCCTTCGCTTCGGTGGTGGTGATGCGGCCGTGCTCGAAGAGCGAGGTGGCGAGGTTCGCCAGCATCGCTTTCTGGTGGCTGGCCGACCCGCCGAGGCGGGCACCCTTGGTGGGCTTGGGCATTGTCTTCTCCTAGGAGGACTCCCGATCACTCGATACGGAAGTCAGGGTTTGGGCGAGCGTGACAGCTGCCGCGACGAGCGACTACAGCTGTTCGGTTTCGGCGAAATCCTCACCGGAATCGGCGTCGAACGACGCCTCTTCCGACCACGTACCGGTGGCGGGGTCGTAGCCAGCGACCTGCGACGGATCGAAGCTGGCCGGGCTGTCCTTGAGCGACAGACCGAGCGCGTGCAGCTTGACCTTCACCTCGTCGATCGACTTCTGGCCGAAGTTGCGGATGTCGAGCAGATCCGACTCCGTGCGCGCAACCAGCTCGCCGACGGTGTGAACACCCTCGCGCTTGAGGCAGTTGTACGAACGGACGGTCAGCTCGAGATCCTCGATCGGCAGGCTGAACGACGCGATGTGGTCGGCCTCCGCCGGAGACGGTCCGATCTCGATGCCCTCGGCCTCGACGTTGAGCTCCCGGGCGAGCCCGAACAGCTCGACCAGGGTCTTGCCGGCCGACGCGAGCGCGTCGCGCGGGCTGATCGAGTTCTTGGTCTCCACGTCGAGCACGAGCCGATCGAAGTCGGTGCGCTGCTCGACACGGGTGGCCTCGACCTTGTACGTCACCTTGAGCACCGGCGAGTAGATCGAGTCGACCGGGATACGGCCGATCTCGGCACCCGACGCCTTGTTCTGCACGGCCGGCACGTAGCCGCGGCCCCGCTCGACGACGAGCTCGATCTCGAGCTTGCCCTTGTCGTTCAGGGTGGCGATGTGCAGGTCGGGGTTGTGCACGGTGACACCGGCCGGGGGCACGATGTCGGCGCCGGTGACGGTGCCCGGACCCTGCTTGCGCACGTACATGGTGACCGGCTCGTCCTCGTCAGAGCTGACGACCAGGCCCTTGAGGTTCAGGATGATGTCGGTGACGTCTTCCTTGACCCCGGGGACGGTGGTGAACTCGTGGAGGACACCGTCGATCCGGATGCTGGTGATCGCAGCACCCGGGATCGAGCTGAGCAGGGTACGACGCAGCGAGTTACCGAGGGTGTAGCCGAAGCCCGGCTCGAGCGGCTCGATGACGAACTTCGAGCGGTTCTCGGCGATGACTTCCTCGGTGAGGGTGGGTCGCTGTGAGATGAGCATTTCTTGTTTCTCTCCTTTGGCCGACCGCTATATGACGGCCTCGAGGGTGAACCGAACAGCCAGGTGGCTGACGGGCGGTGTCGTGACGCGAGTGACTACTTCGAGTAGAACTCGACGATGAGCTGTTCCTGCAGCGGGACCTCGATCTGGGCACGCTCGGGCACGTTGTGCACGAGGATGCGCAGGGTCGACGGCACGACCTGCAGCCAGCCCGGGACCGGACGATCGCCGATGAGCTCCTTGGCGATCTGGAACGGGACGGTCTGCAGCGACTTCGGGCGGACGTCGATGATGTCGTACTGGCTGACGCGGTAGCTGGGGACGTCGACCTTCACGCCGTTGACGGTGAAGTGGCCGTGGCTGACCAGCTGGCGGGCCTGACGACGGGTCCGGGCGATGCCCGCGCGGTACACGACGTTGTCGAGACGGGTCTCGAGGATCTTCAGCAGCTCGTCGCCGGTCTTGCCGGAACGACGGTTGGCCTCTTCGTAGTAGCGGCGGAACTGCTTCTCGAGCACGCCGTAGGTGAAACGGGCCTTCTGCTTCTCCTGCAGCTGGAGCAGGTACTCGCTCTCCTTGATCCGCGAGCGGCCGTGCTGGCCGGGCGGGTAGGGGCGACGCTCGAACGCTGCGTCTCCGCCGATCAGATCGACGCGAAGACGACGAGACTTCTTGGTTGCGGGGCCGGTATAACGAGCCATGTTTCTCTGTTCCTCCCTTTCCCGCTAGACCCGACGCCGCTTGGGCGGACGGCAACCGTTGTGCGGCTGCGGGGTGACATCGGAGATGGTGCCGACCTCGAGGCCGGCTGCCTGCAGGGAGCGGATCGCGGTCTCACGACCCGAGCCCGGTCCCTTGACGAACACGTCGACCTTCTTGACGCCGTGCTCCTGGGCCTTGCGGGCAGCGTTCTCGGCCGCGAGCTGAGCCGCGAACGGGGTGCTCTTGCGCGAGCCCTTGAAACCGACGTGGCCGGACGACGCCCAGGAGATGACATTTCCGTTGGGGTCGCTGATCGACACGATGGTGTTGTTGAACGTCGACTTGATGTGTGCGTGGCCGTGCGGGACGTTCTTCTTATCGCGACGGCGGGTGCCCTTCTTCGGGCCTGCGCTACGTGACTTCGGAGGCATTACTTCTTCTTCCCGGCGATGGTCTTCTTCGGGCCCTTACGAGTGCGGGCATTGGTCTTGGTGCGCTGTCCACGGACGGGCAGGCCACGACGGTGGCGCAGACCCTGGTAGCAACCGATCTCGATCTTGCGACGAATGTCGGCCTGCACCTCGCGCCGCAGGTCACCCTCGACCTTCACCGAGGATTCGATGTACTCACGCAGCTTCGAGACGTCTGCGTCGGTCAGATCCTTCGCGCGAAGGTCGGGGCTCAGGCCCGTCGCCTCGAGGATCTGCTTGGAGGTGGTGCGTCCAACTCCGTAGATGTAGGTCAGTGCGATCTCCAGCCGCTTCTCGCGGGGAAGATCCACACCAGCAACACGTGCCATGTGGCGTTTCCTTTTCGGTTCTCAGAGGTCTGCTCCCAGTCCGTCCCCCGAGTTGCGTGCGAACCGTGTGTCCGCACCTCGCGGGCTCCGGCCTCTGATCCGAAGGTAGGCGGCGACGCGTCTGTCACCGCTGGTGCTGGGAGGTCTTCTCCAACTATTCAGTTGTCTGTGATTCAAGCGACCCGGATGGGTGCGTGATCAGCCCTGACGCTGCTTGTGACGCAGGTTCTCGCAGATCACCATGACCCGGCCGTTGCGGCGGATCACCTTGCACTTCTCGCAGATCGGCTTGACGCTCGGCTGAACCTTCACGTCAACATCTCCTGATCGGCTCGCCCTCGCGCACGCCTGTACACGGCACGTGGGTGTCGTTCCCCTCCCAGACGGACGTCCGGGAAGTCTTGTCCCGGCAAGGCCGGGAAAGTCTCACTTGTAGCGGTACACGATCCGCCCACGACCGAGGTCGTAGGGCGAGAGTTCCACGACGACCCGGTCCTCGGGCAGGATGCGGATGTAGTGCTGCCGCATCTTGCCGCTGATGTGGGCGAGAACCTTGTGTCCGTTCTCCAGCTCAATGCGAAACATCGCATTGGGCAGGGGTTCGATCACTCGACCCTCGACCTCGATGGCCCCGTCTTTCTTCGCCATGTCCTCCGCGATCCTGGTCGTGTCCGCGACACCCGGTTGGTGTGGCGGCATTGACCCGGTTGAATCCGTGTTTGTCCGTTATCGTGTGTGCACCGGTCCGGCGAGGACCGGCACACGGTGCGCGCGTCGGGGACCTGCGTGGCGACACGCCGAAACCCGCACGCAATGCGCACCGACGATCTATGTTACGCGAATCCGCAGGCCAGGCCAAATCCCTGCAGCTCGGAGCCCTTCACACACCCCCGCGGTCGTCGTGGTCCGAGGCCGCGAATCCCGGGCCGTTGTCCGCGGCAAACACTCTCAGGGCTCGCCCGCGCTGGCAGACTGGTCACATGGTGGCATTTCTGGTCCGCACCGCGAGTGCCGCGGTGGCGTTGTGGGTGGCAACGCTGATCGTCCCCGGGATCGACTTCGTCGGCGGCTCCAACACCGCCGAGAAGATCGGGATCGCACTGGTGGTCGCGGTGGTCTTCGGCCTGGTGAACGCCTTCGTGAAGCCCATCGTCCAGTTCATCTCCATCCCCTTCTACATCCTCACGCTGGGCCTGGTGCACATCGTCATCAACGCGCTGATGCTGGAGCTCACCGCTTGGATCACCCGCAACACCACCCACTGGGGCCTGGAGGTCGAGAGCTTCTGGTGGTCGGCGATCTTCGGCGCGATCGTCGTGTCGGTCGTCAGCTGGCTGCTGGCGCTCGTGATGCGCGAACCGACGGACCGATGAGCACGCGCGCCGACGTTCGCCCGCGCCCGGCGCGACGGCGCCTCGGGCTCGTCGCCGCCCTCTCCGCGATCGCCCTCGTGCTCTCCGCGTGCGGCAGCGACGAACCGGTCGACGAGCAGCGGTCGGTCACCGTGGTCGGCACCGGCCAGGTCAGCGGCGTCCCCGACACACTGCGCGCCGACATCGGCGTGGAGTCCACAGCGCGCGACGTGACCACCGCCCTGAACGAGACAAGCGCCAAGGTCACGGCCGTCACCGACGCGGTCGTCGCCGCGGGCGTGGAGCGCAAGGACATCGCCACCCGACAGGTATCGGTGAGCCCGCAGTACTCCAGCCCCGCCCCGGGCGGAAGCAGTCAGATCAGCGGCTACGTCGCCACCAACTCCGTGCGCATCACCATCCGCGACATCTCCAAGGCCTCGCAGGTCCTGGCGGCGGCAGCCACCGCCGGCGGGGACGCCACCCGCATCAGCAACGTGTCGTTTGCCATCGACGACAACTCCGAGCTGCTCGACCAGGCCCGAGAGGAGGCCTTCGACGATGCCCGGAGCAGCGCCTCGCAGTACGCCTCGCTCGCCGGCGACTCCCTGGGCAAGGTGCTGACCATCAAGGAGACGACCAGCGGCCAGGAGCAGCCCGCCTCCCCCGGCGCCTACGATCGCGGCGTCGCCGCGGCGCCGGTCCCCCTCGAACCCGGCGAGCAGGAACTGACGTTCACCGTGACCGTCACCTTCGCACTCGACTGAGGCGTCGAACGGGCCGTCGAAGGCCGAGCGCGACCATCCAGCAGAAGATGCTCCGGGGTCCGTCCGGCTTGCCGGGTACGCGAAGCCGCTACGCCACAGACCGACAACGACTGGGTGACAACTCCTCATCGACGCCGCATTCAGGTTTCACCGTGGTCCCGCGGGGTGATGAGTGGACAGGGAAACGATCGAAGGAGTTGTCATGTCAGGTACCCGTGCACGCGCATTGACGGCAATCGGACTCGCGGCTGCGGCCGCATTCGCAGGTCTGGGTGTCTCCGCGCCCGCCGACGCGGCAGAGCCCAGGTCACTGAGCATCGAGGGCGAACTCGAGATCGCGCCGGATCTCGAACTCCTCGCGATCAAGGCCGAGGCCACCACCGACGAGAACGGCAAGACCACCGGCACCTACGAGGCCACGCTTCTGGCAGGCGACGACGATTACCCCCTGCCCTTCACGGTGAAGGGCCCGATCACCTGCATCCACACAGGCAAAGACGTCGCGTCCCTGGTGTACCCGATCGCAGCGACCACCCCCGACCTCGTGCCCGCGGCCCTCAAGAACGCACTTGCCATACAGATCACTGTCCGAAAGGGCATCCAGGACAAGGTCGGGCGTGAGGAACGAACTGGTGACAGGTTCGGTTTAGGCCGCGAGTGTGAGCGGCTCGGCTAGCTTGGCTTCGAACTCGATGGGCGTCAAGCCGCCGAGGGTGTCCTGGGCGCGCTGGCGGTGATACTTCCGCTCGATCCAAACGACGATGGCGAGTCGCAGCTCCTGCCGGGTCGCCCACCGCTGCTGGTTGAGGACGTTCGTTTGCAGCAGTGACCAGAACGACTCCATGGCCGCGTTGTCCCCCGCAGCGCCGACTCTTCCCATCGATCCGACCATGTCGTGGCGGCGCAACTCGCGGGCCATCGCGCGGCTGCGGAACTGGCTGCCCCTGTCGGCGTGCAGGATGCAGCCGGCGACCTCACCGCGGCGCGCGACAGCATTTCGGACGGCGTCTACGGCGAGTTTCGCGGTCATCCGATCTGAGATCGAGTACCCGACGATTCGGTTGGAGAACACGTCCTTGATCGCGCAGCAGTAGAGCTTGCCTTCGCTCGTCCAGTGCTCCGTGATGTCCGTGAGCCAGAGCCGGTTCGGTGCATCGGCGCGGAACACGCGCTGGACGTGGTCGTCGAACACGGGCGGCCCGGCCTTCTTCCCCTTCCCGCGTCGCCGGCGTTGCGCGGACGAGAGAATCCCCGCCTGCGAGCACAGCTTCCACGCCGTCCGCCGGCTCATCCGCCACCCCGCTCGGCGGGCCTCGTCGGCGAGGTATCGGTAGCCGAACGTCGGGTCCTCGTGGTGCGCATCATGCAGCGCGTTGATCCGATATGCGCGGAGCACGTCCGCGTCCCGGACGGGGTCGTTGCGCCACCGGTAGTAGGGCTGGCGGGCGAGCTTGAGAACCCGGCACGACACCGTCACGGGGATCCCCGCGTCGGCGAGCTCAGATACGAGCGGGTACGTCATTTTGGGGAGCCACCAAGCCGCAGGTTCGCCTGCGACAGATACGCCGCCGCACGGCGGAGGACCTCGTTCTCCTGCTCGAGCAACCGGATCCGCTTCTTCAACTCCCGCGCCTCGGCGGCGTCCGCGGCGGTCTGGCCGGGACGGTTACCGTCTTCGACGTCGGCTTGACGGAGCCAGTTCTGCAACGTCGCTTCGCTGATACCGAAGTCGGCGGCGATCTGTTTGATGGTGACGCCGCTCTCGCGGCTGCGAGCAACCGCAACGACGTCCTCGCGGAACTCTCTGGGATAGGGGCCGGGCATGATGACATCCTCCCCGTCAGCGCCTCCCGGCACTAACGATCAGTTGTCACCAGTTCGTTCCTCACGCCCGTCGGCGTGAACGGACCGGCACCGACCGGCTCGTTCTCCGGCTGTGCCCCGGCCGCAACGCCCTTCGACTTCGATGGCGACATCGACATCAAGTGACGCGCAGTTCCCCCAGACGAATCACAAGACCGAAACCCGTTGTCGCCTACGGAGTACCACCAGCACGCGCGTAACCGTTCGGTTGGCGGCGTGTCGGTGACAGCGTGCGAACACCACGCCGATCATCGCCTCCGTACCGGTGTCCTCGGCCTCGATGCCGGACATCTGCCGATGGCCGAGCCACGGATCGACCTGTCGGCGGTTCGAGTCGAACGTCCTGGCATCCTGGATCGGTGCGAGCCGTCATCCAGCGAGTCAGCCAAGCCCGCGTGACCGTCGACGGCGAGGTCGTCGGCGAACTCGACATCCGCGACGGAGGAAAGGGGATCGTCGCCCTCGTCGGGGTCACCCACGACGACACCTCCGAACACGCGGCGAAACTCGCCGACAAGATCTGGCGCCTGCGGATCTTCGACGGAGACGGCGGACCGGAGCGGGCCGCATCCGACATCGACGCACCGATCCTCGTCATCAGCCAGTTCACCCTGTACGCGAACACCGCCAAGGGCCGCCGGCCGTCCTGGAACGCCGCGGCGCCCGGGCCCGTCGCCGAACCGCTCGTCGAAGCGGTCGCCGACTCGTTGCGCGCGTCCGGGGCCACCGTGGCGACCGGACGCTTCGGCGCGCACATGCACGTGGAGCTCGTCAACGACGGTCCGGTGACCTTGATCCTCGACGTCTGAGGACTTTCTCATCACGACCGCAGACGGACCGACGACTAAGGTCATCTGACGTGGGACGAATCACCGCTCGACGCCGCGTCACCCGCATCCGCCGCGATGCGGACACCACGCAGCGCGCCGACACCCTGGCCGTCGAGGAGCCGCTGGAGATGCGGGTCGGCGGGCAGCCGCTGGCGGTCACCATGCGCACCCCCGGCAACGACTTCGAGCTGGTCGCCGGCTACTTGGTCTCAGAGGGCGTGATCACCCGCGGCGCCGACTACACGACCGCCCGCTACTGCGCCGGCACCGATTCGACCGGCGCCAACACCTACAACGTCGTCGACGTCTCTCTGGCCGCCCACGTGCCGCCGCCGGAACCGGCTCTCGTCCGCCGGAACGCCACGACCAGCGCATGCGGGGTCTGCGGCAAGGACTCGATCGACTCGGTCCACACGGCGTCGATCTACGAGCCGGAGACCGATCCGCTGATGGTCGACGTCGACACCCTGCTCGATCTCCCGGACCGGCTCCGCGCCGAGCAGAACGTCTTCGACAAGACCGGCGGCCTGCACGCCGCGGGCCTCTTCGCCGCCGACGGCACGCCGCTCGTGATCCGCGAGGACGTCGGCCGGCACAACGCCGTCGACAAGGTCGTCGGCTGGGCGGTCCTCGCCGATCGCCTCCCCCTGCGCGGGACGGTGCTGCAGGTGTCCGGCCGAGCGAGCTTCGAGCTGGTGCAGAAGGCCGCGATGGCCGGTATCCCGATGCTCAGCGCCGTGTCGGCGCCGTCGTCGCTGGCCGCCGACCTCGCCGAAGACCTCGGCATCACGCTGATCGGGTTCTCCCGCGGAGAGTCGATGGTCGTCTACAGCAGGCCCGATCGCATCCGGATGCCGATCACCGCCGGGTGAGGCCTGTCGGTCCCAGTCGCCGGTCCCGAACCGTCCGGCCCGGCCCGTTCGGCCGGCCCATCGGGCCCGACGCATCTCCACGCGGCGCATTCGGCGGCCGATGCCCGGCACATTCGGCGGCGCGACCTACTCCTTGCCCGACGCCGCGAGCTTGAGCAGTTGGCCCGCGGTGGCGTCGGGCAGGTACGCCCGTGAGATCGCCAGCCCGATCCGCGGCAGGTCCGACTCGTCGCGGAACGCCAGGAACACCGGCTCGTAACGAGGGTTGAACTTCTTCTTGAACGTGTGCAGCGACCGGAACCCGTAATAGGGCTCCAGTGCGGCGCCGAGCGCGTCGAGCAGTTTGTCCAGCGGCTCGGGATCGAAGTCCCCGGTGCGTGCCAGCGGCGCCCCCGACAGCGAGATGAATTGCGCACCTTCGTCTTTGAACGCCACCGCGGACGACGCGATGAGGTACTCGACGACGGGACCGAATCCGTCGGTCCGTCGACGCATGATGTCCAACGTCCAGCCCGCCACCTCACCGCCGGGCGCGTACACCGGCAGCCAGGACAGCACGCCGTGGACATTGCCGTCCGGGTCGACGGCCAGCGCGACCCGCACCTCCGGGTCCATCGCCTCCTCGACGCTTCCCAGGGTGAAGCCCATCTCCGGAAGACCCTTGTCCCCCACCCACTCCTCGGAGATGGCGCGCACCTGGGTACGTACCGCGAAGGACTCGTCGGCGAGGGTGACCATCCGCATCGAGATGTCCTGTTTGCCGGCCTTGTTCAGCGCCGACCGCACGTGCTGCCGCGGCTTGCCCTTGAACTCCAGGCCGGGCAGGTCGACGATCGTGTCCTCGGCGATCTGCACGCTGCGCCAGCCACGGTCGACGAGGTCCTGCGAGGTCGCGGTGCCGATGGAGAACAGACACGGTGTGGCCCCGGCGGATTCGGCAAGGTCGATGAACGCGTCCACCGCGGCGGGCAGGCGCTCGGGTGCGCAGATCGGGTCGGCGAGGGCCAGGTGGGTTCCCACGTGATGCTGATAGGCGACCACCGAGGTGCCCTGATCGGTGAACTGGTAGGAGTTGCCCGGCCAGGTCGTCATCCACGACATCGTCCCGCCGCCGTGTGCTCGCAGCAACTGCTTGACCCGATCCACCGGGTCGGCGGCGGGGTCGGAACCCAGTGTCCCGACCTTGCGGACCCGCCACGGCACCGCGAACGCGAACCGTCCCGGGATGAGGATCGCGAGGAGCAGCGCCCACAAGAGCGTCGTGCCGAGCGTGACCGCGCCCTCGGTGCTGACGTCGGTGAACGCCACCAGGACCACGGCAAGCACGGTGAGCACGACGTTGAGTACGCCGAAGACGACAGCGACCCACCACGCCCACCGCTTGCCGCGACGAAGCTGGTCGGCGATCGCCACATTGATGACCAGTCCGATGAGCATGGTGAAAACCGAGTTGTCGTCGGAGTCGGTCGGGCCGAGCGGGCCGCTGCTCGGGAACACGAACACCATCAGGTTCGCCGCCGCGATCACCAGCAGCGCGGCGCAACCGAGCAGGCGCACCTCCCGCCGGGTCCGCGGGGTGTAACCGTGCTCGTTGGTGGCGAAGTATCGCTCCCCCACCACCAGCATGATCGCCGTGGCCAGAACGTATTCGACGGATGCGAGCGTGCCCTGGAAGAGGAAGGCGATCGCGACGATCGCCCCCAGGAGAAGACGGACGCGTAGTCGCCAGGGCGAGCGCACGGTCGCCGAGGCGACCGCCACCGCCGACACCACCAGGGCTCCCACCCCGGTCGCGCGCGATTCGGACAGTTCTTCCGCCCAGCGCCACGAGGTCAGCTCGGTGGAGGCCAGCCAGAGCAGGCCCGCGGTGAGCAGGCAAGCGATCAGGTGGCCGCCGACACCCACGAGCACCGCCTTCACGGTGCCGAGTTGCCATTCGGCCCAACCCATTCCGACGAGGACGACGATGAGCGAGATGGCGTACAGCCACGGCCCGGGTTCGACGAAGGCCGAGCTGATCGGCGTCCACCACTTGCCCTCGCGCAATGCCGGCAGGCCGAACGCCACCTCGGGGTACCAGGATTTGTCGTTGGCGCGGCTCCACAGCGAACCGGTGACGATACCGACGACCAGTAGGGAGACGAAGAGTGCGGCGGTGAACGGCAACCGCCGGGCAGCAGCGGACCACGACACGTCGAAGTGCATGATCAACGGTACAACGATCCGAGCCGTCGCACCGTCCGAGCCGGACAATCGGTGCGAACAGCGCCGTGCGGGAGACGAATGTGACGAGGCGGGACCGCGCCCGGCCGGTTCACCGGGGCGCCGCCGGGCCTACTCCGGGCGCGGGGTCAGGATTCGCGGGCCGTCGGCGGTGACGGCGACGGTGTGCTCCCAGTGGGCAGCGCGCGATCCGTCGTCGGTGACGACGGTCCAGTCGTCGTCGAGGACTGTCGTCTCCTCGGTGCCCAGGGTCAGCATCGGCTCGATGGCGAGGACCGAACCGATCACCAGCCACGGCCCCTTGCCCGGTGCGCCCTCGTTGGGAAGGAACGGATCCATGTGCATCTCGCGGCCGATGCCGTGGCCGCCGTAGCCGTCGACGATGCCGAAGTGACGGTCGAACTTCTTCTCCGCCGCGCGGGTGCCGAGTTCGATGGCGTGCGAGATGTCGGTGAGACGGTTGCCCTCGATCATGGCGGCGATGCCGGCCTCCATCGACAGGCGCGTGGCCTCGGAGAGCTCGGCGTCGGGCCGCGACAGCTCTCCGACCCCGAAGGTCCAGGCCGAGTCGCCGTGCCAGCCGTCGAGAATGGCGCCGCAGTCGATGGACACCAGGTCACCCTCGGCGAGAACGACGTCGGCGGAGGGGATTCCGTGGACGACCACGTCGTTGACGGAGCTGCAGATCGATCCCGGGAAGCCGTGGTAGCCCTTGAACGAGGGCACGGCCCCGGCTTCCCGGATCACGGTCTCGGCGACCTCGTCGAGTTCGAGTGTGCTCACACCCGGCTTCGACGCGTCGCGCACGGCCACGAGGGCCTTGCCCACGACCGCGCCCGCCGCGGCCATGGCGTCCAGCTCACCGGCGGACCGGAACGGGACGCGCTTGCGCTTGCGAAAACTCATCGGCGGACGCTGGTCTTCGGGATCAGGCTGCGCCGAGGGCGCTCAGCACGCGCTGGTGGACATCCTGGATGTCGCCCACCGCGTCGATGGTCTTGACCTGGTCGCCGTAGTACTCGAGGAGAGGCGCGGTCTCCTTGGTGTAGACGTCCATGCGGTTGCGGATGACCTCTTCGGTGTCGTCGGCGCGACCGCGGGCGAGCATGCGCTCGACCACAACGTCGGTGTCGACGACGAACGAGAGCACCGCGTCGAGCGAGGCGTCGAGGTTCGCGAGGATGTCGTTCAGCGCATCGGCCTGCTCGGTCGAGCGCGGGAAGCCGTCGAGGATGAAGCCCTTGGCGGCGTCGGGCTCGCCGACACGCGCACGCACCATGTCGACGGTGATCTCCGACGGGACCAGGTTGCCGGCGTCGAGGTACTTCTTGGCCTCGATGCCGATCGGGGTGCCCTGAGAGATGTTGGCGCGAAAGAGGTCACCGGTGGAGATGTGCGGGATGCCGAGTGCTTCGCTCAGCAGCTCCGCCTGGGTGCCTTTGCCTGCTCCGGGGGGCCCGAGAATAACCAGTCTCACTTCAGGAATCCTTCGTACTTGCGTTGCATCAACTGACTGTTGATCTGTTTCATCGTGTCCAGACCCACGCCGACCATGATCAGCACGGCCGTGCCCCCAAATGGCAGGTTCTGGATGTTGCTGCTGTTACCGATCTCGAGGAACAGGTTCGGCAGTACCGCGATGATACCGAGGTAGATCGAGCCGGGAAGAGTGATGCGGCTCAGCACGTACCCGAGGTATTCGGCGGTCGGGGCGCCCGGTCGGATGCCCGGGATGAAGCCACCATACTTCTTCATCTCGTCGGCACGTTCCTCCGGATTGAACGTCACCGCGACGTAGAAGTACGTGAAGAAGATGATCATCAGGAAGTACACCGCGATGTAGACCCCGTTGCTGGGATCGGTCAGGTACTTCGTGACGTAGTCCTGCCACGTCGACTGCGTGCCGTCGGGGTTACGCGTGAGCTCGACGATCAACTGGGGCAGATAGAGCAGCGACGACGCGAAGATCACCGGGATGACGCCGGCCTGGTTGACCTTCAGCGGCAGGTAGGTCGACGACCCGCCGTACATCTTGCGGCCGACCATGCGCTTGGCGTACTGGACCGGGATGCGACGCTGGCCCTGCTCGATGAAGACGACGCCGGCGACGATCAGCAGCGCGGCGACGCAGACGAGGGCGAAGACGAGCCCGCCGCGGGTGTTGAGGATGGTGCGACCCTCGGCCGGGATGCGGGCGGCGATACCGGCGAAGATCAGCAGCGACATGCCGTTGCCGATGCCGCGCTCGGTGATGAGCTCGCCGAACCACATGACGAGCGAGGCGCCGGCGGTCATGACGAGCACGATGATCGCCAGACCGAAGATGCTGGAGTCGTGGATGACCTCGCCGCTGGTCGAGCACGACGCGGGAAGGAGCTGGCCGCGGTCGGCGAGGGCGACGATGCCCGTGGACTGCAGGAGCGCCAGGGCCACGGCGAGATAACGCGTGTACTGCGTCATCTTGGCCTGGCCGGCCTGGCCTTCCTTGCGCAGCTGCTCGAACCGGGGGATGACCACGGTGAGCAGCTGGACGATGATGGACGCCGTGATGTACGGCATGATGCCGATCGCGAACACCGACAGCTGCAGCAGCGCGCCGCCGGAGAACAGGTTGATCAGCGAGTAGACGGAGCTCGACTCACCGGCAGAGACCTCGTCGAGACACTGCCGCACGGCCTGGTAGTCCACGCCGGGCGACGGAACGGTCGCACCGAGGCGATACAGGATGATGATGCCGAGAACGAAGAGGATCTTCTTCCTCAGGTCCGGCGTCCGTATGGCCGCGAAGAGGGGGGAAAGCACTAACTCCTCCTAGAAACGACCACGCGAGGCGTACGTTTCGGGTCGGTCCCGACCCGATCCCCGTGTGCTCGGCAATCGACAGTGTTCGGTATGCGGCGATCCCGTGCGGGTGCGGCAGACAACGTCTGAAACTCTACAGTGATGCCGAAACAACCCGGCCGGGCGGCAGCGGTGCTGCCGCCCGACCGGCTGTTTCACTCCGTCAGAGCTCGGTGACGCTGCCACCGGCAGCGGCGATCTTCTCCTTGGCGGAGGCGGTGAACTTGTTGGCGGTGATGTCGACCTTGACGGTCAGCTCACCGTCGCCGAGCACCTTCACCAGCTTGTTCTTGCGGACCGCACCGGCGGCGACGAGCTCGTCGACGCCGATGGTGCCGCCCTGCGGGAAGAGACGCTCGATGTCGCCCACGTTGACGACCTGGTACTCGACCCGGTTGCGGTTGGTGAAGCCCTTGAGCTTCGGCAGCCGCATGTGGATCGGCATCTGGCCGCCCTCGAAGCCGGCGGGCACGTTCTTGCGCGCCTTGGTGCCCTTGGTACCGCGACCGGCGGTCTTGCCCTTGGACCCCTCACCGCGACCCACGCGGGTCTTGTCGGTCTTCGCGCCCGGAGCGGGGCGAAGGTGGTGGAGTTTGATGGTCATTGCTTAAACCTCTTCGACTGTCACGAGGTGGCGAACCGCGTTGATGAGGCCGCGGTTGATCGGCGTGTCCTCGCGGGTGACGGTCTGGCGGATGCCCTTCAGTCCGAGGGTCCGCAGGCTGTCACGCTGGTTCTTCTTGGTACCGATGGTGCCCTTGACCTGAGTGATCTTCAGCTGAGCCATGATCAGACCCCCTGTCCCGCGCGAGCGCGCAGCATACCGGCCGGGGCAACGTCCTCGAGGGGCAGACCACGACGGGCCGCGACCTCTTCCGGGCGCTGCAGCATCTTCAGTGCCGCCACGGTGGCGTGGACGACGTTGATGGCGTTGTCGGAGCCCAGGCTCTTGGCGAGGACGTCGCGGACGCCTGCGCACTCGAGCACGGCACGCACCGCGCCACCGGCGATCACACCGGTACCGGGGCTGGCCGGGCGGAGCATGACGACACCGGCAGCGGCCTCACCCTGAACCGGGTGGGTGATGGTGCCACCGATGAGCGGCACGCGGAAGAAGTTCTTGCGAGCCTCTTCGACGCCCTTCTGGATCGCGGCCGGGACTTCCTTGGCCTTGCCGTAGCCGACACCGACCATGCCCTGGCCGTCGCCGACCACCACGAGAGCGGTGAACGAGAAACGACGTCCACCCTTGACCACCTTCGAGACGCGGTTGATGGTTACGACGCGCTCGAGCTGGTTGCGGTCCTGGTCGCGGCCACCGCGGTCGCGGCGGTCGCGGCCACCGCGACGGTCGTTGCCGCCACCTGCGTTGTTCTGGTTGTTGTCGCCGGCGGGTCCGTTTCCGCCGTCACGCTGACGTCCGGGCATCAGAGGTTCCCTCCGGTCGTATGGGTGTAGCTGGTGAAGATGGTCATCAGAAGTTCAGGCCTCCCTCACGGGCGGCGTCGGCGAGCGCCGCGATACGGCCGTGGTAGTCCTTGCCACCACGGTCGAACACGACGGTGTCGATGCCGGCAGCCTTGGCGCGCTGCGCGATCAGTTCACCGACCTTGCGGGCCTGAGCGGTCTTGTCGCCACCAGCGGCACGCACGTCGGCCTCGATCGACGAGGCAGCGGCCAGGGTGTGGCCGGCCAGGTCGTCGATGAGCTGGACGTGGATGTGGCGCGAGCTGCGCTTGACCGCGAGACGCGGACGAGCCGGGGTTCCGCTGACCTTCTTGCGGAGACGGAAGTGACGGTTGGCGGTCGCCTTGCGACGACGCGTCGACACGTCCTTGCCGAGGGGCTTGCGGCTGGTCTTGGTAGCTGTGTCACTCATGGCTTACTTACCCGTCTTTCCGACCTTGCGACGGATCTGCTCACCCTCGTAGCGAATGCCCTTGCCCTTGTACGGGTCCGGACGACGCAGGCGGCGGATGTTCGCCGAGATCTGGCCGACTTTCTGCTTGTCGATACCCGAGACCGAGAACTTGGTCGGGGACTCCACGGCGAAGGTGATGCCTTCGGGGGCCTCGATCGGCACGGGATGGCTGTAACCGAGGGCGAACTCGAGGTCCTTGCCCTTCGCCTGGACGCGGTAGCCGACACCGAAGATCTCCATCTTCGTGGTGTAGCCCTGCGTGACGCCGATGACCAGGTTGTTGATCAGCGAGCGGCTCAGGCCGTGCAGCGCGCGGCTGCGGCGCTCGTCGTCGGGACGGGTGACGACGATGGTGTTGTCTTCCTTGGCCACCTTGATGGGCTCGGAAACGGTGAGCGACAGCTCACCCTTGGGGCCCTTGACCTTGACGTTCTGGCCGTCGACGGTGACGTCGACACCGGCCGGGATCTCGATGGGGTTCTTACCGATACGCGACATGTCGTGTTCCCTCCCCTACCAGACGTAGGCGAGGACTTCGCCGCCCACGCCCTGGTTGGCTGCCTGGCGATCGGTGAGCAGGCCCGACGACGTGGAGATGATGGCCACGCCGAGGCCGCCCAGCACCTTGGGCAGGTTGGTGGACTTTGCATAAACCCGGAGACCCGGCTTCGACACGCGGCGCAGTCCGGCGATGGAGCGCTCACGGCTGGGGCCGTACTTCAGGGTGACGACGAGGTTCTTGCCGACCTCCGCGTCCTCGACGCGGTAGTCGGTGATGTAGCCCTCGCGCTTGAGGATCTCGGCGATGTTCACCTTGATCTTCGACGACGGGAGTGTGACCTCGTCGTGGTACGCCGAGTTGGCGTTACGCAGACGCGTCAAGAAGTCTGCGATCGGGTCAGTCATGGTCATGGTTGACCGTCAACCTTTCTCGTGGCGGTTCCCATGCAGCGCTGAGCAGAGGAAGAATCCTCTGACCTGCGGTGGGCCTTCCACGAAGTGGATAGTTTCTGAAGGTTCTCGCCGCCGATGCCCTTGGCTTTTCGCCGGCACCGGAGACTATTCAGTTGTGTCCCAGGCACCTGAGGTGCACAGGCAACCGCTCTAGTGTAGGGAATCTGCTGCTCAGACCCAAATCGGCCCTGCTGGGACCCTCACCGGAGGTCGAAGTCGCGACGCGACGTGGGCACGACGTCGAGGTTGCGATCGGCACCGAAACGCCCGACGCTCATCAGCATCCGATTCATCCGACGCTCGAGCTCGCCCTGGTCTCCCCCGCTGCCGTAGAACGTGTGGTAATCGGTGACCGCGGCCATCGGGAACAGCTCCTCGACGATCGCGTCCACCCGCGGGGTATCCGGCGTCAGGGCCTGTTCGACGACGTTCTGGAAGTAGCCGAAGGTCGCCTGGGTCTCGATGGCGACGGTCGTGTGCTCGTCGAGCCAGAGGCGCAGCCACTCCTCCCGCGGCAGATCGGCCGGCCTGCGCAGGAAGGCGATGTTCGCCAGGGCGTCGACGCGGGAGCCGTCGGCGGGCAGGTCCGGATCGAGCGGCGCACGCTGCGCGGCCGACCAGGCACCGACCACGGTGGCCACCGACTCCAACGCGTCGAGGACGGGTCCGATGTCGAGTGCCTCCGCACCGTCTTCACCATGCAGGGTCACCACCGCCTCGATCGGCGGGTCGAGTTCGCTGATCCGCATCGCGCCGGCGACCTGGTCGTCGGAGATGTTCACCTGCACCCGGCCGGCTCCCGACCGTCGGCAGACGTCGAGGAACTTCGCACTCGACAACGCTTCGAGTACCTCACCGGCATCCGGCAGGCGGGTCAGGGCGACGATCGTCGTGGACATGAGGGCACGCTAACGAAGGGGCGTGCCTCTCCACCGGTGATTCGACGATGAACCTGGTGGTCATCCCGCCGGGTGACGCCTCCATTGGACGGGATTTCGGTCGCCGCCAGTAGAACGTCACGGCTCGCCGCTGACCGAAGAGTGCCCGACGCCGGCACCGAGTGCGGGTGGGAACCCGCCGTCTCTCCGGCGGAGACGAGCGGATCCCCACCGGCTGGGCCGCTCAGTGACCGGCGGCGCGACGTCCCCGACGAGGGCGGCAGCGGTCCGGACCTGATTCGGTCGTGATGACATGCGCCGGTCTGCCCGCATGCGTCGCGAGGTCTGGGAAACCCTTGACCGGCTGATGCATCGGGAGCAGGACGTAGTCGGCATCCCAGGGATAACGGCCGAAGTCGTCGGGCCATACCACCTGAAGCGCCGGGTAGTCGGGGAACAGCAGATTCGCGAGGACGAGCTCGTCCTTGTCGAGCTGCTCGATGAGCCTGACCGGGACGTCGATCGACCCGAGCCGGATACCGACACCGGTGGCGACGAGCTCACGCCAGTCCTCGCGATGGAGGAGGTCTCCGAGTTCGTCCAGCACGGGTCGCGCCGTGGTGGCGTCGAGCCCGTAGATCGCGAGTTCCGGGATGGAGTGCAGCGACAGGCCTGCGGTGTAGGAATAGGCGCAGTCCGCGCCCGGGATCGCGTCTGATGCCCCTTCGTCCACGGAGGTCACCTGCCATCCGTTGCGGCGGATGGTGTCGATGGTCGAGCGGATGACGGGATTGGGATGCCACCGGGGCAGACCTCGGATCGCGGCAGCGTGGTCTGACATGGATCGCTCCTTTGTTCGAAGGGTGCGGCCATGACACCACGAGGGTCCGACAAACCGCTGCCGCGCGCATCGGAGCCGACACTCCCCACGACACCGGCGCGGACCCGGACCGCGCGGACCCGCACTACCTGGACCGACGACTTCTCACGGCCGACCCCGCACCCGGGCACGCACGGCGGCGTTCGTCTGCCCGTCGACTCGTGTCTGGTCAGAGTTCGGGATGTCGGGTGTCGTACGCCGCCCGGTATGGCACGCGGCGCTTGCCATCGCGTGCGACGACCACGAACGTTCGGGCCACGGTCGCGAGCAGCGCCAGGCCGCCCACGATTCCCAGAACCACCGCGGTCATCGCGATTCCTCTCCTGTCACCCAACGTCGAGCCCAGCGACGATGGCGATCAGCGACCGCACTCATTCCCGCCCAGGCGTCGCCCACGGTTTTCGTTGTCGCAGAACATGGTGCGCGGACAGAACGCATGGGCGCCTCTCATTTTTCGGCGACAGAGGAACCTCGGATGACCGGACGTCGAAACCCGGCTTCCCCGCGCACCCGCTTCCGTTCCCGCCCACCCACAGCCCTCCGTGACGCCCTGCCATGACACGGGTCGCCGCCTACCGACAGTGGCTGAGCGGGAACGGAATTGGCGCACCCCACACCTTCCACACTGTGAAGTTCTCAATGAACGCAGGTGAACTCTCAAGTCCACGACAAATGGGCCGACGGTCACACGATCCAGCCTGCCGCGAGGCCTCGGATGAGATCAGGTCATGCTGCGACGCCGTCGAGCCGCATGGTCCGACGGTTGTAGGCGGGCCTCGGGGCCCGCATCGGATCGACATCCGCGGGCGGGATCAGCCACGGGTGGCGGTCGTGGCCCAGGACCACGTCCCAGCCGTTGTGGTGGACACGGGTGTGACAGCGCTGGCACAACAGGCATCCGTTGTCGAGGCTGGTCTCGCCCTCGTGCTCGGTCCAGTGCTGGATGTGGTGCACCTGCGTATGAGAAGGCGGCGCCCCGCATGCGACGCAACATTCATCCCGAACGATGACGGCTTTGCGGATATGCGGCGGAAACAACCTACGCTCGCGGCCCATCTCCAACGGCACGGTCTCGCCGTCGATGACGATCTCGGTGATCGTGCCGTCACACGACAGACGTCTGGCGGTGGCCTGCGTGACCGAACCGGTCCACGGCATCCTCGCGGGATCTCCGCCGTCGGCGGGGATCAGCAGCAGCGTCTGTGAGCGCGGTGCACCGATGACATCCCGGGCCGCAGCGTCGGCGGCCTGATCCAGCAGCACCTCGAGAGCGTCCGCGCGCCGTTGCTCGGCCGAACGCGGGTCGGGGGAACCGTCGGGCTCGGGGCGAGGAACGGAACGCTCGTCGATCATCGCCATGAACTTCTCGCCGACGGACTGGGTGACGTTCACCCGCACGTCGACCCTGGATTCGTCGGTGACGGTGAATGAGAGCGAGTCCAGGGACCGGTCGTCGCAGGCAGGGATGCCGCCTTCGTCGTCGGCGATGGTGTTGCCGATCGCCGCCGCGCGGTCTCGGATCTCCGACGGAGTGGCACCCGACAGGGCCTGCGCGAGCAACTCGGCCTCGACCCTCTGCCGGTCATCGTCGGACAACGCTGCGGGAGAACGCTTCTCGATGGTGGCCATTCCGCGTGCGATCGCGTCGACGACCTCCCCGGCGAGTCGACCGTCGCGGGAATGCGCGCCGACCCTGCTGATCCTCCCCAGGCTGCTCGCGATCCGGACTATCCGGGCTGCGACCGCCGGCGGAAACCCGACTCCGATCAGCAGCTGCCTGGTCGTCGAACCTGCTCTCCGCGCAACCCCGAAGGACTCGAGACGCGCTGCGTGGGTGGCCAACTGATGTCCGACAGTGTTGTGGATCAGACAGAGCACCCCGAGCCGGCTGAGAGTGCTCGCGCCGGTGGGATCGTCGTCGGGTGGGGAGATCTCGACGAGGCGGAGGAGGATCTCGTCGAGCACGGCCGCGGCATCAAACAGGACCGGGGAATCGAGCAGGGCCGGGGAATCAGGCAGGACAGGGGAGGAGTCGGGCATGGCGGCAACTTTCACGCTTGGAGAGACCGGGAATGCGTCATGGAACAAGCGGCGTCGTCGGCTGCATCGACATCTGGAAAACCTGTGCCATCGGTTCTACACGAGACCTCTGACAAATACTTCCGCCCGATACCGACGCGACCCGGCTCCGACATCCGGCGGGCCCAGCCCGGGCACACCGGCAACGCACCACTCCGGCCTGCTGTCCACCGGCCACTTGGCACAATGGTCGGCGTGGTTTCCCTGTCACCCGGAGAGAATCGTCCGCTGCCGGCGTCGGCCGTGACGGTGTCGGTGCGCTCGGCGTCGCCGGTCAACACCTCGGCGATCCTGCTCACGGATACCGGCCGGGTCCGCTCCGACGCCGACCTCGTCTTCTACAACCAGCCCAGCGGTCCAGGGGTCGCCTACCGCTCGCAGGGGTCAGTCGACGTGGTCACCGTCGACACCGCGGCGCTCCCCCGCGAGATCACCACGGTCGTCGTCGCGGCGAGCCTCGACGGGACCGGCCCGACGACCTTCGCCACCGCGGGAACGATCACGGCGACGCTGACCGGCGGCGGCGAGGAACTCACCTTCGCACCGACCAACCTCACCAGCGAGGCGGCCGTCGTGTGCATGGAGATCTACCGCCGCAACGACATCTGGAAGGTGCGGGCGGTCGGGCAGGGCTACGACTCCGGACTGGTCGGCCTGGTCACCGCGTTCGGGATCGAGGTCGAGGACGACACGGCTCCGCCGGCGGCGCCCGACGAACCACCACGGATGACCGATCCGCAACCCTGGCCACCCACGAACACCGTTGCGCCTCAGGCGCACACGCCACCGCCGACAACTGCGGTCGGACCGGATCACCCGGCGCCCAGGCCACACATCACCCCACCCCGACCTCCGGTCACCACCCAACCCGCGGGAGCCCATATGCACTCCGACCTCTTCGCCCCCGACCACGCCGAGGTCAATGGTCTCGGCATCCAGAGACAGGGCAGCAAGATGTGCCGCGTCGGACTCGACGGCGAGATCATGGCCCGCGCCGGTTCGATGGTCGCCTACCAGGGCGATCTGCGGTTCGAGGCCCTCGGTTCCGGCGGATTAGGCCGGATGATGCGGCAGGCGATGACCGGCGAGGGCGTCCCTCTGATGAAGGTCAGCGGCCGCGGCGACCTGTTCCTCGCCAACGCCGCGTCGGAGGTCCACCTCATCGACCTCGACGGCACCGACGGCCTCACCATCAACGGCGCCAACGTGCTCGCCTTCGACCCGACGCTCTCCTATGACGTCAAGCGGGTGCAGGGCGCCGGCGCGCTGGGCAACGCCGGCATGTTCAACTGCGTCTTCACCGGCCGGGGGCGCATCGCGATCACCACTGACGGCTCCCCCGTGGTCCTCAACGTCGATGCCGCGACCTACGCCGATCCGCAGGCCGCGGTCGCCTGGTCGTCGAGCCTGCGCACCTCGATCAAGACCAACGACTCGTTCAACCTGGGCACACTGATCGGCCGCAGCACGGGCGAACGATTCACCCTCGCCTTCTCCGGCCAGGGCTTCGTCGTCGTCCAACCGTCGGAACTGCCGCCGGGCGGCTTCATCGGAGGCACCGGAGGAGGCGGCGACGCCGGCGTCGGCGGGATGCTGGGCGGGTTACTCGGGCGGTGAGCCAGAGCGCCGACGGTGATGCCCACCTACAGCTATGGCTTGACACCGCCCACAGAAACCCCTGCGAAATGCGTACTTCTGGCCTCGCCGGAATCCGCTCACGTAGACTGGGAACACGCTGGCCTCCGTCAGGACTTCCAGTTCGGATCGCTCGCCTCAATGGAACCCGGTCGCGAAGACCAGGAACACGCCGCCGGATCGGATGAGACGATCACCGTCCCCTACAACGCCTCAATAGAACCCGGTCGCGAAGACCGGGAACACTTCGCACTGGTGGTGATCAGACCATGACAAAATCGCGAGACGCCCGTTACCCGCGTCTGCTGGCGCACTCCGCTGCGATCATCCTGGGGCTGACAATCACCTGCGGGTCAATCACCGCGTGCGGTGCTCCGGACTCTCGCGAAGACATCATGGGCGAGCAGTACGCCACTGAAACCGCTATACGCACCACGGCAGTACAGCTCTACGAGGCGATGTCTCGTAACGACTGGGACCGGTACTACAGCCTGCAATGCGCTCAGCAGCGTTCAGACGCCCCAATGGACCCGGGCCTGGCCAGAAAGATGTCGCGACTCGAAGTCCGCGGAGTCAATATCATCAGTCACACCGACACGTCTGCTGAGGTAGAGGTACGGTTCCGCTACTCCGACGAATCTGCCGACGCCGACCACACGGAGAAAATCACTGTCATCCGTGAAGGAAGCGACTGGCTCGCCTGCTAGGGCGTGAGGAACGAACTGGTGACAACTGATCGTTAGTGCCGGGAGGCGCTGACGGGGAGGATGTCATCATGCCCGGCCCCTATCCCAGAGAGTTCCGCGAGGACGTCGTTGCGGTTGCTCGCAGCCGCGAGAGCGGCGTCACCATCAAACAGATCGCCGCCGACTTCGGTATCAGCGAAGCGACGTTGCAGAACTGGCTCCGTCAAGCCGACGTCGAAGACGGTAACCGTCCCGGCCAGACCGCCGCGGACGCCGCCGAGGCGCGGGAGTTGAAGAAGCGGATCCGGTTGCTCGAGCAGGAGAACGAGGTCCTCCGCCGTGCGGCGGCGTATCTGTCGCAGGCGAACCTGCGGCTTGGTGGCTCCCCAAAATGACGTACCCGCTCGTATCTGAGCTCGCCGACGCGGGGATCCCCGTGACGGTGTCGTGCCGGGTTCTCAAGCTCGCCCGCCAGCCCTACTACCGGTGGCGCAACGACCCCGTCCGGGACGCGGACGTGCTCCGCGCATATCGGATCAACGCGCTGCATGATGCGCACCACGAGGACCCGACGTTCGGCTACCGATACCTCGCCGACGAGGCCCGCCGAGCGGGGTGGCGGATGAGCCGGCGGACGGCGTGGAAGCTGTGCTCGCAGGCGGGGATTCTCTCGTCCGCGCAACGCCGGCGACGCGGGAAGGGGAAGAAGGCCGGGCCGCCCGTGTTCGACGACCACGTCCAGCGCGTGTTCCGCGCCGATGCACCGAACCGGCTCTGGCTCACGGACATCACGGAGCACTGGACGAGCGAAAGCAAGCTCTACTGCTGCGCGATCAAGGACGTGTTCTCCAACCGAATCGTCGGGTACTCGATCTCAGATCGGATGACCGCGAAACTCGCCGTAGACGCCGTCCGAAATGCTGTCGCGCGCCGCGGTGAGGTCGCCGGCTGCATCCTGCACGCCGACAGGGGCAGCCAGTTCCGCAGCCGCGCGATGGCCCGCGAGTTGCGCCGCCACGACATGGTCGGATCGATGGGAAGAGTCGGCGCTGCGGGGGACAACGCGGCCATGGAGTCGTTCTGGTCACTGCTGCAAACGAACGTCCTCAACCAGCAGCGGTGGGCGACCCGGCAGGAGCTGCGACTCGCCATCGTCGTTTGGATCGAGCGGAAGTATCACCGCCAGCGCGCCCAGGACACCCTCGGCGGCTTGACGCCCATCGAGTTCGAAGCCAAGCTAGCCGAGCCGCTCACACTCGCGGCCTAAACCGAACCTGTCACCAGTTCGTTCCTCACGCCCCGGTCTATCGGCGGGATGGAGTCGTGAGATTCGACGATCTCGAACGCACCGCTCTCGTCACACTCTCATTCGATGCCATCGGACGTGGGAGCACTCGTCGGCCTGTCCTACACGGAGGAAGGAGCGCACAGGAGTTCCATGAGCGGGCCACCGGGTTTTGGGGCCTGAGTGCCGCTGATCAGCGTCGGCGGCGTAAACAACTTCCCGATGGCACTCTCCCGCGGGACGTCGAACGCCTCATCGCGGTGCAGAAGTCAACCCATACCATCCTCGGCGCATGGACGCTCGACGATCGTCAATGGCGACAGACATCCGGTGGTTGGGTATTCATCACGAGGGACGAACTGCCGGAACTGCGCGGACAACAGCTCGACTGGTGCGGTGCTCAGCCAGGCAACTTGCTGACGTGGAGTCCGGACATAAGGGCAGAGATCAGGTCAAGTCCCAGGTAGTGGTGTAACTCGTTTCTGATCCTTCGTCGGGCTTTCAGGCAGGCAGTTCGATCAGCGGGTCGGTAGTGGCCTCCGGTGTTGTGGTGGTGTCGGTGGTCAGGGTCAGTCGACATCGGTTGAGGACCTCGAGGCCGAGGTATCGGCGGCCTTCGGCCCACTCGTCGGTCTGCTCGGCCAGGACCGCGCCGATGAGTCGGATGATGGCGTCACGGTTGGGGAAGATACCCACAACGTCAGTGCGGCGGCGGATTTCGCGGTTGAGTCGTTCGGTGGGGTTGTTGGACCAGATCTGCACACGTCATCGGGGAAGCCTGTGAAGGCCAACAGGTCCTCTCGAGCGTCACCGAGATGGTCAGCAACCTTGGGGAGTCTGTCTTCGGTGTATTCCAGGAGTCGGTCGAACTGCTCGTGCACGGCGGTGGCGGTGGGCTGGTCATAAACGCTGTGCAGCATCGCTTTGACCGACGGCCACATGGACTTGGGGCACACCGCCATCAGGTTGGCCGCGTAGTGGGTACGGCACCGTTGCCACACGGCGTCGGGCAGGTTCGCCGCGATCGCCTCGACCAGTCCGGCGTGGGCATCAGAGGTCACCAGACGCACCCCGCCCAGCCCGCGGGCGACCAGATCGGCGAAGAAGGTGTTCCAGGAGGCTTTGGTTTCGTTGGTCGCTACTTGCATGCCCAACACCTCGCGGTGGCCATCGCCGTTGACACCGGTGGCCAGCAGGACAACGACTTTGACGACCTGCTTGTTCTCGCGGACTTTGATCGTCAATGCATCGGCGGTGACGAAGGTGAACGGCCTGCCACTCGTCGAGGCGACGATGACGGAACGCTGTGACCTGTTCGTCGAGGTCGGTGGCCATGCGTGAGACCTGTGACTTCGACAGCGAGTCGATGCCGAGAGTTTTGACCAGCTTGTCCATCCGGCGGGGTCGAGACTCCAGCGAGGTAGCAGTCGGCCACGACCGTGATCAGTGCTGACTCGGCCCGCTTGCGGCGTTCGAGGAGCCACTCGGGAAAGTAGCTGCCCGAACGTAGCTTGGGAATGGCGACGTCGACGGTGCCGACGCGGGTATCCAGTGGCCGGTGGCGGTAGCCGTTGCGGCGGTTGGTGCGCTCTGGTGTGCGTTGGTTCCATTCGGCTCCGCAGACCGCGTCGGCATCGGCCGATAGCAGCGCGTTGATCATGGTTTGCAGCAGTTCACGCATCAGATCTGGTGACGCGTCTGCGAGGGCTTGGCCAAGAAGGCCTGCAGGGTCGACAATATGGGGTGCGGTCATCGCGATGACTCCTCGAGGATTCTGTGGAAGGTTGACTCGAAGGATCACGCGGTGGCCGCTCTGCATCCGCTAACGACACGACGTCGATAACGAACTCGGCCACCGAGTTACACCACTCTATGGGGCACTACTCGATTACCCGGGGCGCGCTTGGTCAAGACGACCGGGTTCACCATCCCCGGACCGGCCGGGATCACCGTCCGTCAGTTTGCGACACTGCTGAACTCAGAGCAACACGGCCAGGTCGAGATCTTCACTCGCATCGAGATCGGTGCCGTCGAGTCCGCCGGGGAGGAGATGGTCAGTGCTCCCGGCTACATTGAGTTTTTCTCTGTCCGGGTGTCGGGTTGCCACCGGGGTCTGAGAATTGGCTCGAGTTCTTCGGGGGAGAGTCCGGTGGCCGCTTTGGATAGGTGTAGCTGGGAGAGGCTGCGGCCGATTCGGTAGTGGACGGTCAGTTCGGAGGTGAGTTCGGAGCGTTCTGGGCCGCTGATTTCTAGGTCGACGACATCGTCCCAGTGGACGGTCTTGGGTCTACGTAGGCCGTACTGCACGGTCAGGTGCTCGTCGTCGATCGAGAGCGCCAACAGCGCGTGATGTGGGTTGACTAGCATGACTGCGATACCGCCGAGTGCTGTTACACCAAAGAAGATCACACCTAGCGTGCCGACGATGATCCACGGAGTCGATGGCGACCGGGACAGCGGTACGTCGCCGACGACAGCAGCTTTATCTCCAAATGCCAGCCATGCCGACGCCAGCGCCATTCCCGTTCCGCAGAGGGTTCCAGACCACGTGAGCGTTCGGGGTGTCTTCAGTGTCCATGACTCGTCGAAGGCTCCCGAGGTGTCGATTGTGGGGCGATAGGCGAGGAGTGTGAGCCCCACGCCAGTAAGAAGGGCTCCGAGCAATAGCAGCACGTATCCACTCCTGTCTATCGAGTCGGCGTCATCCGAACAACATGTTCCATGCGCCGCGCGCGCCTTCGCCGATGCTTCTACCGTAGCTACTGCCTACCCACGCCGCGATCCCGGCGCCGACCGCGGCACCGATCGCAGTCCCGACGACAGGCACTACCGACCCAGCGCCAGCTCCGATAGGTGCCGCGGCCGTCACTCCTGCGAAGGCTCCTACTCCGCTGCCGGCCGCGGTCCCGAGCGTGGCGCCAACGAGGCCGCCTGCGGTGGAACCGACAGCTTCTGGGACGGGTGCGCCATTGGCTAGGTCGATTCCGCCAGCGCTGATGGAAGCTAAGACGCCTGCGGGGCCAGCACCTTTGCCGAATGTACGAAGCCAACGAGCTGCCGCGGCAGCCTCGCCGGGGCTGAAGGCGTGACGTCCTGGTTGGGCTATTGTTCCGCCAACCTCGAGGAGGGATGTACGCAACACGGTGTTCCCTCAGCCTTGATCCACCGACCGCATATGCGGCTGTGCTCTCATCGGGGTGAGGGCCGGGAAGGCGGATGTAGGCGTGATGGTATCGCCGGTCTGCCCGGCTTTTCACTGGGGTCCTTGGTCGGGGCCGCTGGGGCCGGTGGTCAGTTAGCGGTCGCTGGTGGGCTGGTCGCGGAGGTGAACAGGGCTTGCCAGGCCGAGGCCCAGGGCCAGTCGGTGGGCAGGTGCAGGGTTAGTCGTCGTGCGGAGGTGGCGATGCGGGCGGGGATGTTGATCAGGTGGGTGCCGATGGTGGCCCAGCGGGCACGGGCATGTCGGGGTGAGGCCGCCGCGCCGGCAGCGCGGGCGAGGTTGAAGGCGATGACGGCATGGGCGAGCCAGGCGGCGTTGGCCGCGTATTTCCCTGAGGGCAGATGCGCCGGCGGCCCGTTCTTCAGTTCGGCGATGATCTGCTCGACGATGGCGTGATCGCGGTGATGGGCGTCGGCGTCGATCATCGGCAGGGTCGAGTTGGTGATGAACCCGTGGTGACGGTAGGTGGTGAACAACTCGTCTTGGCCATCGGCGCTGGCCGGGTTGAGGCGTTTGACGCGCCGCACGATCAACCGGCAGATCACGTGGTCGCGTTTCCGGCGTGAGGTGAAGATCGTGACCGGGGTTTCGGCGACTTCGGCATCGGAAATCCAGCGCTGCTCGGCCTCGTCGTAGACGGCGTTGGTGTACTCGATCGGGGTCCATGCCGCCTCGTCGATGGCGGCGATCGCCGCGGTGATCTGTGGGTTGTGGCGGGCGGTGACCGAGAACCAGATGCCGGCCCGGATGGCGGCGGCGATGAAGGCGTGGCAGTAGTAGGCCGAATCCGCGCGGGCCAGGATCTGTCCGGTCACTCCGGCGGCGCGGGCGGTGTTGGCCGCCAGGATGAGCAGGCGGCCGGAGCCGGTGTGGGAAGCGACGTTGCCGCGGCCGAGCCGGGCCCGGGCGATCACCGGTGCCGTCGTCGGGGTCGACAGTACGGCGAGCTGGGCGTTGAGGCCACCGACCTTGGAGTAGCCGAACGCAGCCGCCTGTTTGGCGTAGCCGTGGACTTCGCAGATGGTGTCGTCGATATCCAGAAATGCCAGCTCACCGGCCTCACCGAGGAGCGCCGGAACGGTTGCGGTCAGGCCAGCCAGGAGCCGGGTGGCCACGGCGTCGAGTTGCTGGACATGGCCGCAAGTGAACGAGCGCAGGTAGGTGCCCAAGGTCGAGGGTGCCCGTATCCCGGCGAAGAGCCGGTTCATCGCGCCGTGGCAGAGCAGGTCGAGGTCGTCGATGCTGTCGGCGCCGGCGAGCACACCGGCCACGATACTGGTCGACTTGAGAACCGGGTTGGGGCACTCCACGCTCAGGTACCGCTCGCAGAACTGATGGAGGCCGGCGGTCTCGGCCAGGCGCATCACCGGGACCAGACCCGCCGCCGACACCAGGTTCGGGTCATCGAAAACTGGGGTGAGAGTGTGAGATGCTTTCATCTGCGAGATGCTCCTGTTTGGGCCGGAATTGTTGTTGTGGTGACTCCAATTCTCCAGCCCACCAGGAGCTCTCGCGTTCTACGACACCCTCAATCCCTCACATCATCGGTGGATCCAGGCTGAGGCGACCGACTCCGACAGACACCAAACGGCCCCACCTCCACGAGGGAGATGGGGCCGTTTGCCGATCTACAGCTCGAGGTCGCGCCTCGGAGCTAGAGAATCCGTGAAGCCGATGTCACCAGCTGGACTTCTGCACGCCGGGCAGCTCGCCTGCGTGAGCCATCTCACGCAGGCAGATGCGGCACAGGCCGAACTTGCGGAACACCGAGTGCGGACGACCGCACTTGTTGCACCGGGTGTAGGCCCGCACGGCGAACTTGGGCTTCTTGGCGGCCTTGTTGACCAGAGCCTTCTTTGCCATGTCAGTTGTCCTTAACGTTGTTGTCCTTGAACGGGAAGCCGAGGGCGCGGAGCAGCGCGCGGCCTTCCTCGTCCGTGCGGGCCGACGTCACGACGGTGATGTCCATACCACGCGGGCGGTCGATGTTGTCGATGTTGATCTCGTGGAACATCGACTGCTCGTTCAGGCCGAACGTGTAGTTGCCGTTGCCGTCGAACTGCTGGTCGCTCAGGCCGCGGAAGTCGCGGATACGCGGGAGGGCGATGGACACGAGGCGGTCCAGGAACTCCCACATACGATCGCCACGGAGGGTGGCGCGAGCGCCGATCGGCATGCCCTCACGCAGC
Source organism: Gordonia paraffinivorans (assembly GCF_900683595.1). Classification (NCBI taxonomy): domain Bacteria; kingdom Bacillati; phylum Actinomycetota; class Actinomycetes; order Mycobacteriales; family Gordoniaceae; genus Gordonia; species Gordonia paraffinivorans. The sequence goes on from NZ_CAACYD010000006.1 coordinate 154,475, forward strand.
TTGAACTGCGCGATGGACTTGCGAGCGCGACGGATCTCGGGGCGCTGGCCGGTGATCTTGGCCAGGTCCTCGACAGCGCCGTTGATCAGCTTCGCGTCACGGGCGGCGTCGCCGACGCCCATGTTCACGACGACCTTCACGACGCCGGGGATCAGCATCACGTTCGGGTAGTTGAACTCTTTGTTCAGCTGGTCCTTGATCTCCTCGCGGTAGCGAGTCTTCAGACGCGGCTGGACCTTGGTCTCGGTAGAAGTCATGTCAGATGTCCTTCCCGCTCTTGCGCGAGATCCGGACCTTCTTGCCGGTCTCCGGGTCGACGCGGTAGCCGATGCGGGTCGGGTTTCCGTCGGAATCGACGACCATCACGTTCGATACGTGGATCGGCGCTTCCTGGGTCACGATGCCGCCGGAGGAGGCACCGCGCTCGTTGGCCGACGCGGCGGTGTGCTTCTTGATTCGGTTGACGCCCTCGACGAGGACCTTCTGGGTCTTCGGGAAGGCCTGGATGACCTTGCCCTTGGCGCCCTTGTCCTTGCCCGAGATGACGATCACGGTGTCACCCTTGTGCACCTTCATGTCAGATCACCTCCGGAGCGAGCGACACGATCTTCATGAACTTCTTCTCACGCAGCTCGCGGCCGACCGGGCCGAAGATGCGGGTACCGCGGGGGTCGCTCTCACCCTTGAGGATGACGGCGGCGTTCTCGTCGAAACGGATGTAGCTTCCGTCCGGACGACGGCGCTCCTTGGTGGTGCGCACGACGACTGCCTTGACGACCTCACCCTTCTTGACGTTGCCGCCGGGGATCGCGTCCTTGACAGTGGCGACGATGACGTCGCCAATGCCGGCGTAGCGCCGCGAAGAACCGCCGAGCACGCGGATGCACAAGATCTCCTTGGCACCGGTGTTGTCGGCGACTCGCAGGCGAGATTCCTGCTGAATCACTCGTTAGTCTCCTTGACCTGGAACTTATGTACGGCGGATTTCCGACCCGACGCACACGGTCTGTTGCCCACCGAACACACGCCTGCCTGGTGTTTTCCGCCAGACTGTGACACCTGGACGGTCCGCCCCAGTGGGTTCGCGTGCCGATTTGCGACACAGCAGCGCCGCAGGCAACCTCACAAGTGTAGGGGAACTCCCAGGTCGGAGCCAAATCACGCCCCGGCGCCCTCCATCGCCGGGTGACAAACACCCGGACCGGACGAGAATTTTTCGATCCACACCCATCTGGGGCGCATCCCCACACGAAGCACCCTCGAGACGGGACCACCCCGTACCGGCCGATCAGACCATGAGCGGCCGGCCCACCCTTCACCGCTTCGGCGCGCAGCAAGCAAGCCTGCCGCCGGCGGAGGCTCCCGACGAGTGCCGGGAGATCTGCTTCGTCCCAGCCCGCGTCCATCGCCACGCCCTGGGAATCCGACGTCCAGCGCGACACGCGCGACCTGGCACACGCGAGTTCGTTCTCGGGTGCCGGTTCGCCCGTTCACAGGGGAGGAATGCGTGACCACCGAAGACACGATCCGGCAGAGCAGCCATATCGAGAGCACATCCGACCCCGCGATCCCGATGACCGCCGCTCAGCGCGGCATCTTCTACGCCCAGCAACTCGAACCCGACGTTCCGCTGACGATCGACGCCTACATCGAGTTCCGCGGCGACACTTCGGGTTCCGACGACGCGCCGGTGGACATCGATCCCGGGATCCTCCAGCGTGCGGCAACGCTGACCACGTTGGAGACGGAGGCCTCGATGTTGCGGCTGACCTCGACGGACGACGCGGAACCGACCCTGACCATCGATCGGTCGCGCCGACTGGTCGTCGGCACACAGGATTTCAGCGACGCCGCGGACCCGCGCGCTGCCGCACTGGCCTGGATCGACGAGCACCGGGCGAAGAGTCCGGACATGTTCTCCGATCCCCTCCTCGACACACACCTGATCAAGATCGGTCCGGGTCATTCGATCTGGTACTGCCGCGGGCATCACATCGGATACGACGGTTATGCCGCCATGTACCTGATGCTCCGGGTCTCGTCGCACTACACGGCGATCGTCAACGATTCTCCGGCTCCCCTGGTGGACACGGCGACGATGGCCGAGATCGCCGCGATGGATGCCGACTACCGGACCTCGGAGAAGTTCGCCGCCGATCGGGAGCACTGGTCGCAGCACCTGGCCGATCTGCCCGAGTCGGCCACCCTGACCAGGCGTTCCGGTTCGGCCGCACCGTTGTCGAAGGTGAGTTCGACAACCCTCGACGACGACCTGGTCGACCGCATCCGCTCCCTGGCACGGGCCCAGCGGGTCCGGCCGGCGTCGGTCATCACCGCCGCCGTCGCCGCCTACGTCGCCCGCTTCACCGATCGCGACGAGGCGGTCCTCAGCCTTCCGGTCGCGGCACGGGACCGCGACATCCTGCGCACCTCCGCGGGCCTCCTCTCCAACGTCGTCCCGCTGCGCGTCGCTCTCGACGAGGACGCCACCGTGGCCGAACTGCTCTCGGCGGTCAACGCGGAGATCAAGAGCGCCGTGCGCCACCAGAAGTACCGCCACGAGGACATCGTCGCCGACATCCTGGGTGCCGCAGGGGCCCGTCGTGGGTTCTTCGGACCGCTGGTCAACGTGATGCTGTTCTTCCAGCACATCGACTTCGGCCCCGTGCGCGGTGAGCTCAACGTGCTGTCCACCGGACCGATCGAAGACGTCTCGGTCAACGTCTACGACAGCTTCGACGGCGGGATGAGCGTCGACCTCGAGGCGAATCCGAACATCTACGCCGACGACGAGATCGCCACCCATCACCGTCGACTCGTGGAGTTTCTCGAAGCCCTGGTCACCGCCGCTCCCGACGCCCCGGTGTCTCAGGTCAGCGTGCTGCGCGAGTGCGAGTACGCGGAACTGTCGCAGCACGCCTTCGGCGCGCAGGTCGAGCTCGGCGAGCACACGCTGATCGACCTGGTGGACGAGGCCGCCGCAGCCCACCCCGACGCGCCTGCCCTCATCGCGGCCCACCCGCGGGATCGGTCCGAATCCCGACCGCTCTCCCATGCCGAGTTCGCCCGGCAGACACGGTCGTTGGCAGCGACGCTCCAGGATCGCGGCGTCGGAGCGGAGAGCATCGTCGCCATCCGGCTCCGACGCAGCGTCGATCAGGTGCTGGCCCTGCACGCCGTCGTCCGGGCAGGCGCGGCCTTCGTCCCGATCGACCCGGACGAGCCGGCCGATCGCCTCGAGCACATCCTGTCGGTGGCGGCCCCGGACCTGGTCATCACCGAAGAGAATCTGACCGAGCTGCGCGCGAACCCGGCCCGACGAGACCCCGCGCCGGTCGCCGGCCCGGACAACACCGCCTACCTGCTGTTCACCTCCGGTTCGACCGGCAAGCCCAAGGGCGTGGCGATCACCCACCGCGCGATCGTCAACCGACTCGGATGGATGCAGGAGCGGTACCCCCTCGCCGAGTTCGACCGCGTCCTGCAGAAGACCCCGGCGACGTTCGACGTGTCGGTCTGGGAGTTCTTCTGGCCGTTCGTCGCCGGCGCCGCGCTCGTCGTTCCGTCCGCCGACGGACACCGCGACCCGTGGTACCTGCGCGACGTGATCGACGAACACCGCATCACCACGGTGCATTTCGTCCCGTCGATGCTCACCGCATTCTCGGCGGCGCTCTCCGCCGACTCCGACACCCCAGCCGACGCCGATGCCCCCGGCGGTGCACACCGGCGGGCCACGACGACCCTGGGGTCGCTGCGCCAGATCTTCACCAGCGGCGAGGCACTGACGCCGGGCACGGTCGGGGCGACCGCGGCACTCACCTCGGCACCGGTCCACAATCTCTACGGCCCCACCGAGGCGGCCATCGACGTCACCCACCACGACGCCTGCCGTGCGGACGTCCCGGTCGTGCCCATCGGCCGACCGGCGTGGAACACCAGCGTCCACGTGCTCGACCGCCGGTTGCGACCGCAGCCGCCCGGCGCTGTCGGTGAGCTGTATCTCGGCGGCGTCCAGCTCGCCCGCGGCTACCGGGCACGGCCGGACCTCACCGCGTCGCGTTTCGTCGCCGCCCCCGAGGGGACCGGCGAACGTCTCTATCGCACCGGCGATCTGGTCCGGATGAACGACGACGGCGACCTGGAGTACCTGGGACGGTCCGATTCCCAGGTCAAGATCCGCGGTCAGCGCGTAGAACTCGGCGAGATCGAGTCGGCCCTGGCAACGGTGTCCGGAGTCTCCGCCGCGGGCGTCGTCGTCCGCGACGACCTGGTCGCCGACGGACCTGCCGTCGTCGGCTATGTGAGCGGTGACACCGACCTGCACACCCGCGACCTGCGGACCGAATTGGCGCCGGCGCTGCCCGGGCACATGATCCCCGTGGCGATCATGGTCCTCGACGCGCTCCCGACCACCGCCAACGGGAAACTCGATCGCCGTGCGCTCCCCCGCCCGGAACTCCGCACCGACCGCGAGTTCGTCGCACCGGAATCCGAGCTCGACCGATTCGTCGTGCGCACCGTCGCCGACGTCCTGGAGCTGGGGTCCGATTCGACGGACAGCTCGCCGATCTCGATGCGCGACGACTTCTTCGACATCGGCGGCACGTCGCTGTCGGCGACCCGGGTGGCCTCCCGCCTGTCGAAGGCGACCGGCCGGCGCATCGGTATCCGCACGATCTTCGACGCCGCGGACATCGGCGGGATCGTCGACGCGCTCACCGAACCGGGTGTCGGAGTCGACGATTCCCCGGAGAGCACCTCACCCCGCGCCGGTACGCGCGTCCTCGACGGCTCCCCGGCGCCCCTGTCACCGGCACAGCACCGGTTGTGGCTCGCCGCCCGGCTGGATCCGGCCGCCGCGGCCACCTACAACATGCCGTTCACCGTCCGGCTTGTCGGCCCGCTCGACACCGACGCCCTGAGGCAGGCGCTCAGCGACGTCATCGTCCGCCACGAACCGCTGCGCAGTGTCGTCGTCGAGCGGGACGGCATCGCATTCATGGCACCGCGCACGCCGGAGTCGGTGACCGTCGACCTGCCGGTCCTGCGGGCGCAGGACGTGCGCGATCTCCCGGACCGTGAGTTCGCCTCCCAGACCTTCGATCTCGCCGTCGACCTGCCGATCCGGGCGCGTCTCGTCCGTACCTCCGACGACGACCACCGGCTGACCATGGTGGTCAACCACATCGCCGCGGACGGTTGGTCACTGGCGCCCCTCGCCGGCGACCTGGCGACGGCCTATCGCGCTCGGCGCGAAGGCAACGAACCCGACTGGGCCGAGCTGCCCGTCTCCTATTCGCAGGTCAGTGCGGAACGCCATGCCTGGCTGGCCGAGAGCACCGACGCCGGCACCGAACTCGAATTCTGGCGGGCCGTCCTCGCGGACGCCCCCGGCGAGACCGATCTGCCGCTGGACCGTCCGCGCACCGGTCGCCGCGACGCATCGGGCGCGTCGGTGACCCACACGCTCTCGCCCGACACGCACCGCGCCATCCGAGAACTGGCCTCGGTCTCCGGTTCCACCGTGTTCATGGTGCTGCACGCTGCCGTCGCCACCCTGTTGCGGTCGTTGTCGCAGTCACCGGACATCGTCATCGGAACACCTGTCGCCGGGCGCGGGGATGCCGATCTCGACGGCCTCGTCGGGATGTTCGTCAACACGCTGGCTCTGCGCACGAAAGTCGACAAGGGCTCAGCCTTCATCGACCTGCTGGCGCACGTGCGCGACGTCGACCTCAACGCCTTCGACAACGCCGACCTGCCCTTCGACCGTCTCGTCACCGAACTCAACCCGGACCGGTCGTCGCACGTCCATCCGTTCTTCCAGGTGTCCCTCGCGCTGGAGGACCGTTCGGCCATCCGTCTCGGCTTCGCCGGCCTCTCGGCCACCGCCTCGCGCGTCGACACCGGATACACCACCTTCGACCTCCAGCTCACTTTCACCGAGATGCCGGACGCCGATGGCGAGCCGGCCGGACTGTCTCTCGAGATCGGTTACGCCACTGCCCTGTTCGACCGATCCACGGTGACCACCCTCGCCTCGCGCCTCGACCGCCTGCTGCAGGCGGCCACCGCGCAACCGCGCTCTGCGGTCGGCGACCTCCCGGTCCTCGACCTCCACGAACGACTCGACCTCGTTCCCGCGGTCGGAGAGGGACGCCGGCCCGTCGAGCATCTGACGACGCTGCTGTCCACGGCCGCCGCGTCCTCCCCGCATCGGGTCGCCGTCACCGACGGCACGCGGTCGCTGACGTATCGAGACCTCGACGCCGCGTCGAACCGGCTCGCGAGGTTGCTGCTCGAACGGGGCGCCGGACCCGAACGCCATGTCGCGGTGGCACTTCCGCGTGGCGTGGACTGGATGATCGCCATGTGGGCCGTTGCCCGGTCCGGGGCCGCGTGGGTCCCCGTCGATCCGGCCTACCCGCCGGCGCGTATCGCGCACATGCTCGGCGACTCCGGTTCCCGCCTCCTCCTGACCGACCGGTCCTCCGACCCGCGGACCGCACTGGCCGACGAATCCGCGGACGGCCGCCGGCATGTCTTGCAGACTCTCGTCCTCGACGACGACGAGGTCATCGGGTCGGTGCGTCGGATGTCGGCCGCGCCGGTGTCGGCCGCCGAACGCCCGGGCCCGCTCAGTGTGGATCAGCCCGCCTACCTGATCTACACATCCGGCACCACCGGCACCCCCAAGGGCGTGGTGGTCGGTCATCGCGGTCTCGCGGACTTCGCGGCGCAGCAGGTCACGCAGTACGGGATCACCCCCGACAGCCAGACCATGCACATGGCCTCACCCAGTTTCGACGCGTCGGTGCTCGAGATCCTGATGGCCGTCGCGGCCGGTTCGACGATGCACATCATCCCGCCGGGCATCGTCGGCGGCGCCGAACTGGCCGAGCTGATGCGGGAAGGCCATGTCACCCATGCCTTCCTGACCCCATCCGTGCTCACCACCATCTCGCCCGACGACGTCCCCGAACTCGAGGCCCTGGTCATCGGCGGCGAGCACGCGAACCCGGAAGTCGTGCGTATGTGGTCCCACGGGCCGCGACTGTTCAACGCCTATGGTCCGACGGAGACCACGGTCGTCGCGACTGTGTCGTCACCGATCCAACCCGACTACCGGACCCTGACCATCGGACGGCCCATTCGCGGCGTCTCCGCGCTCGTGCTCGACGAACGCCTGCAGCCGGTCGCCCCAGGCGCGGTCGGCGAGCTGTACGTCGCCGGTGAGCATCTCGCCCGCGGGTACCACGGGGTGCGCCCGCTGACCTCGAAGAGGTTCATCGCCAACCCGTTCGGCGATCCGGGCGAGCGGATGTACCGCACCGGCGACCTGGTGCGTTGGACGACCGATCACGAACTCGAGTTCCGGGGCCGCGCCGACCATCAGGCCAAGGTTCGCGGTCACCGCATCGAACTCGGGGAGATCGACGCCGTGCTCGTCGCCGATGCCGCGGTGCGTGCGGCGGTCACGACCACCCACGGAGAGGGCGCCCGCGCTCATCTCGTCTCGTACGTGGCGATGGCGGACGGCACCGCGGACACCGCGTCCGACGTCCGTGAACGTTTGTCGGACCGTCTTCCGCGGCACATGATCCCGTCGACGATCGTCGAACTCGACGAGATCCCGACGACACCGATCGGCAAGGTCGACCTGCGAGCGCTGCCCGCGCCGGAGTCCCTGCCGGCGGACACCACCGTCGCGTACGTCGCACCGATCACGCCGATCGAGCAGACGGTGGCCGACCTCATCGCCGAACGACTCGACCTCGAACCCGGCACCGTCGGCCGGCACCACGACTTCTTCGACCTCGGCGGGAACTCTCTGCTGGCGACCCAGATCGTCGGCACGCTCGAGCACCTGACCGGCCACCGGATTCCGGTGCGCGAGGTCTTCGATCATTCGACCGTCGCCGCGATCGCACGACTCGTGCCCGCGCGGGATCTCGAGCGAGCGGACACGGACGAGACGCGCATCCCCCGTCTCCTGCACGATCCCGACGCTCCCGTCGAGCCCGGTCCCGCCCAGCAGCAGCTCTGGTTCCTCAACCAGCTCGCCGTCGGCGAGACCGCCGATGGGGACGGCTCCGCGACCGCCGGTTACGCGATCGCGTTCGCGCTCGATCTCCGCGGCCGTCTCGATGTCGACGCACTCGCCGGCGCGATCCGCCACACCGTCGACCGCCACGTGATGCTGCGCACCGTCTATCCCGATCTCGACGGCAGGCCTGTCCTCGACGTGCGCCCCGCCGACGCCGTCACTCTCGACCTCGCGGTCACCGACACCACGGAAGCGCACTGGCCGGATCTGGCCCGGGCTCTCGCCGCCCGCCCGTTCGATCTGACCACCGACCTCCCGCTGCGGACCGCACTGCACCAGATCGACGGCGACGCCATGCACCACCGGCTGTCGATCGTCATCCACCACATCGCCGCCGACGGGTGGTCGATGATCCCGCTCCATCGCGACATCACCCGCGCCTACGCCGAACTCCGTGACGGTGCCACGACCGGCGCGAAACCCCTGACCGACACCGCGATCGACTACCTCGACTACCTGCGGTGGCAGGCCGAGAACCTCGCCGGCCACGGTGAACTCACAGACTGGTGGCGACGCGAACTCGACGGGATCGACGCCGGCCCCATCCTGATCCCCGACGCCCCGGCCGGACGGACACGCCGTGCCGAAGTCGTCGAGGTGGAGTTCGGCGCCGAAGTCCGGCGCCGACTAATGGCCGTCTCCCCCGACCACGCCACGGAATTCATGAGTGTGCATGCACTGTTCGCGGCCCTGCTCCACCGTCTGCACGCCGATCCCGCCACCCATGTGGGCGGCGCGCCCTCCGACATCGTCATCGGCACCCCGGTCGCCGGGCGCAACGACCCCCGTCTCGCCAACGTCGTCGGGATGTTCGTGAACTCGGTGGTGCTGAGGACCCCGGTGCACGGTCGTGAGAGCTTCACGACTCTGCTCGACTCCGTTCGCCGCCGCGACCTCGAGGCGCTCTCGCAATCCGACATGCCGTTCGAGCGGATCGTCTCGATGGTCAATCCGCCTCGTGACGGCCGGCATCCGATCTTCCAGATCGCGCTCGCCTTCGACGCCCAGACGACCGACGCCCCCACCGACAGCGCGGCATCGGGTCCGCTCGACGCCGGCTCCGGGATCTCCGACCTTCGTATGGATGCCGTCGAGATCGACACCGGCACGGCGCGTTTCGATCTCGAGCTCCGCATCCGGGACGGGCGCGCCCGGTTCGCCTATGCCACCGATGTCCATACCCGTGCTCGTGTCGAGGCACTGGCCCGGATGTTCGCCGAGCTCGCCGACGCGGCGGCCGCACACCCCGACGTCCCCCTCGACGATCTCCCCCTGACGTCGACCGCAGGACTCCAACCGGTCGGCGAACCCACGATCACACCGCGCCACCTCGCCGACATCATCACCGCCACGGCACGCCGGCATCCCGACCGGGTGGCCGTCGAGGACTCCGATCGCAGTCTGACCTACGCCGAGATCGACGAGATCTCGACGACCTGGGCGCACCACCTGCATGCCTTCGAGGTAGGCATTGACGACGTCGTCGCCGTCGCCCTCGAGCGCAGCGTCGAGTCGGTGATCGCGACCTGGGCGATCGCCAAGAGCGGTGCCGCGATCCTTCCCGTCGACACCCGCTACCCCGCCGACCGGGTCGCCCACATGATCAGCGATTCCGGGGCCCGCCTGGGCATCACATCCGCAGATCACATCGCGGATGTGCCACAGGAGATCTGGTGGGCCTCCCCCGGCATTCTGGGTGTCCCGTGGGAGAGCCCGACCCCGGATGCCGACTCGCTCGCGGGTGCGCGTCACACCGACTCGCTCGCGTACGTCGTCTACACCTCCGGGTCCAGCGGAAAGCCCAAGGGCGTCAGCGTGACCCATCGTGGACTCGCTGCGTTCGGTGCAGCGCAGCGCGATCGCTACCGGGTGGCTCCCGGGGACCGCACCCTGCATTTCGCCTCGCCGGCCTTCGACGCCGCGATGCTCGAGTTCCTCCTGGCCTTCGAGGTCGGCGCGACGATGGTGATCGTCCCGTCGACGATCTACGGCGGTGACGAACTCGTGGACTTCGTCGACGAGCAGGCAGTCACCCATGCGTTCATCACCCCGGCCGCGCTGGCCACGGCCGCTCCGCATCCGCTTCCCCTGCTGCGCACGCTCGGCGTCGGGGGCGAGGCCTCGACGCCGGAGTTGGTGGCACGGTGGGGTACCGACCGCAGCTACGTCAACTCCTACGGCCCGACCGAGACCACCATCGTCGCCGTCATGTCGCAGCCGCTCCGTCCGGAGGCGCCGATCACCATCGGCTCTCCGGTCACCGACTGCACCGCACTGGTCCTCGACCATCGCCTGCGCCCGGTGCCCGATCACGTTCCCGGCGAGCTGTACATCAGCGGACCGGGCGTCGCCCGCGGCTATCTGAATCGGCGGGGACAGACCGCCACCCGGTTCATCGCCCGCCCCGGCGGTTCCGGTGACGTCATGTACCGCACCGGCGACATCGTCCGGCGCGACGCCGACAAATCGCTGATCTACCACGGCCGCAGCGACAACCAGGTCAAGGTGCGCGGCTTCCGCATCGAACTCGATGAGGTCACCGCCGCGCTGAGCGCCGTCGAGGGCGTCGACTTCGCAACGACCGTCGTCCGCGGACAGGGCAGCGACGCTGTGCTGGTCGGGTACGTCACCTCCACCGATCCGGCCGACGCCCCGGACACCGCAGCCATCCTGGACACCGTTCGGCAACGCCTCCCGCGCCACATGGTCCCGTCCGCGGTGGTCGTCCTCGACTCGATCCCGCTGACCGGCAACGGCAAGCTCGATCATCGCGCGCTCCCCGAGCCCACCACGACAGCGGTGCCGACGTCGGGCCGCGCTCCGCGCACTCCCGCCGAGACCACGCTGACGCACATCCTCGCCGACGTTCTCGATCTCCGCCCTGACGAGGTGGGGGCCACCGACGACTTCTTCCTCCTCGGCGGCACATCGCTGCAGGCGACCACGCTGGTCAGCCGGATCAACCGCGTCCACATCGGTGAACGGCTCTGGGTACGGGACGTCTTCGATCACCCGACACCCGAAGCGCTCGCGCCGCTGCTCATGCTCCCGGAGGGTTGGGACGTGAGTGCACCGGCCGCGGCCGACCTCATCTCGGGGTCAATCGAACAGACTGCGCCCGAACGGCTTTCGGACCGGCCCGAGCGGTTCCCGCTGGCTCCCGCACAGCGTCGGCTCCACTCGATGGCCACCGCGAACCCCGAGTCCACCGAGTACCTGATGCCCTTCGTGCTACACCTGCACGGAGAACTCGACGTGCCCGCGCTGCGCGGCGCACTCGTCGACATCGTGGCCCGGCACACCAGCCTGCGCACCGTCTTCGAACCCGGCGAACACGGCCCCATGGGGCGAGTGCTCGACGACCCGGAGGCCATGATCGCGGACCTCACCGTGCAGTGGACGACCGATGTCGCGGCCGAGATCACCCGGTCGGCAACCCGGCCCATGGATCTCTCGCGCCAGGCGCCGATCACCGCGACACTCGTCGCGGACAGTGCGACGGCAGGAACGGAAACCGAACACATACTCGTGCTCGTCCTCCATCACATCGCGGCCGACGGTGCGTCCCTTCCGGTCCTCGTCGCCGACCTCACCCGCGCCTACGGCGAACGTCGACGCGGCCGTACCGAGAACTGGACGCCGGCCGCCGTCGACTATCGCGACCACGCGCTCGAGAGTGCCGACGCCGAGAGCCTCGCCGACGACCTCCGGTTCTGGGAGGTGACACTCGCCGACGCCCCGGCGGAGACAACCGTCGCACCCGGGGCGGATGATCTGCAGCCGTCCGGGTCCGGAGCGGGCTCCGTCAGCCTCCCGGTTCCCGCACACACGCGAGCAGGCCTGGTCGCCTTCGCCCGTGAGCAGTCGACCACGCCGTTCTCGGTCGTGCACACGGCCCTGGCGATCCTGTTGCACCGACTCGGCCTCGGCGACGATCTCGTCGTGGGCAGCCCGGTCGACAACCGCGTCGGCCACGACGCCGACCGCGACTACAGCGGTGTCGTGGGGATGTTCGTCAACGTCGTTCCGCTGCGGACCCGCCTGGAGGCGGCCGACACGGTCGCCGGACTCGTCCGTCGCGTCCGCGACGCCGACGTCGACGCGCTCGACCATCGTGGCCTGCCGTTCGACGACGTCGTCGCGGCGCTGACCCCCCCACGCACGCCCGGACGGCATCCGCTGTTCCAGGTCGCCCTGTCGGTCCACGACTACACGGCCGGAGGCGCCGCAGGCCCGGCCAACGGCCTGCCGGCGACGACCATCGAGATGGATGCGGGCCTCCGCGTGTCGATCGCCGAATTCGATTCCCCGGAAGCGAAGTTCGATCTCCAGTTCACGCTCACCGGCCTGCGTGACGGCGATGCGGCCCTCCAGATCGGTTATGACACCGCTCGGTACCGCAGGCACGATGCCGAGCTCCTGGCCACGCGCCTGATGCGTGTCGTGCGCGGCATGCTGGGCGACCCGGGTCGTCCGGTCGGCGACATCCGGATCACCGACCCGCTCGAGGTCGCCGAGCGCGCACCGTCACTCGGGCGTCCGGCGCAACCGCCGACCACGCTCGACAGGTTGTTCGCACAAGCCGTGCAACGGAACCCCGACGGTGTCGCCGCGATGGCGGGCTCGCCGGAGGCACCCGAGTCCATCACCTACGCGGAGCTCGACGCCCGTTCGAACCGACTGGCCCGGGTACTGCTGGGTCGGGGCGTCGGCTCCCCGGACGCCGAACACGTGGTCGCGATGGCCGTGCAGCGCTCGATCGAGTCCCTCGTGACGATCTGGGCCATCGTGAAGACCGGAGCGGCCTACGTCCCGATCGACCCCGCCTATCCCGCCGACCGGATCGCCCACATGCTCGGCGACAGCGGTGCACGGCTCGTGGTGACGACCTCGGCGGCAGCCGAATCCATCGCGGCCGGGATGGCCGGCGACCCGACACCGCTGCTCGTCCTCGACGACGCGGCGACGACCACCCGGCTGCAACACTCGTCGCCGTCGCCGATCACCGATGCCGAGCGCGGTTCGACGATCCGGCCCGACCAGCTCGCCTACATCATCTACACGTCGGGCTCGACCGGCCGGCCGAAGGGTGTACTCGTGCCCCACTCGGGACTGCGTCCGGTGCACGACGAACTCGCCCACCGGATGGCCCCGGGTCCGATGTCGAGGGTGCTGCACTTCGCGTCGCCGAGTTTCGACGCGTCGGTTCTGGAAATGCTGCTCGCCCTTGCCGGTTCGGCGCCGCTGGTGATCGTCGGACCGCAGGTCTACGGCGGTGGGGCACTCAGCGACGTCATCGACTCCGCACAGGTCACCCATGCGTTCATCACGCCGGCCGCCGTCGCCAGCATGTCGCCGGACGCGGTGCCGTCCCTGCGGGCACTCGCCGTCGGCGGCGAGGACTACGGCGCCGACCTGGTCCGGCGCTGGGCCCCCGGACGCACCCTGATCAACGTGTACGGTCCGACCGAGGCCACGATCATCATCACCGGCAGCGAAGCCCTCTCGCCCGAGCGGCAGTTGACGATCGGCACGCCGAACAACGGCGTGGGCGCGATCGTCCTCGACGAGCGTCTGCATCCGGTACCGGCCGGGGTGGTGGGCGAGCTCTACCTCATGGGCCCGCAGATCACCCGCGGTTACCATCGCCGGCCGGGTCTCACCTCGACCCGCTTCGTGCCGGCACCGATGGTCGCCGGACGGCGCTTCGCCGGTCGTCGCATGTACCGCACCGGCGACCTGGTGCGCTGGACCGAGGACGGCCGTCTGGCCTACGTCGGCCGCGGCGACACCCAGGTGCAGGTCCGCGGCTTCCGGGTCGAGCTCGGCGAGATCGACGACGCCCTGACGGCCGAGCCGGATGTCGACTTCGCGGTGACCCTCGTCGAGGGCACCGGAGCTGCGGCCAAGCTCCGCAGTTACGTCACCGCCACCGATGGAACCGCACCGGACCCCGCCGATCTACGGCGCCGCGTGAGTCGCCGGCTCCCCCGGCACATGGTGCCGACCTCGGTGACCCTGCTCGACGCCATGCCGTTGACCCCCACCGGCAAGCTCGACCGCAAGGCGTTGCCCACCCCCACCGATGACGCCACCCGCCGCGCACCGGCCCCGGGTGTGGAGACGATGATCGCGCAGGTCTTCGCCGAGGTCCTGGAGGTCACCCCGGCCACGATCGGGGCCGACGACGGCTTCTTCGACCTCGGGGGCAATTCCCTGCTGGCCACCGCCGTCACCTCGCGGCTGGCCGAACGGACCGGCCTCCAGGTGTCGGCGCAGTCGCTCTTCGGCGCGCCGAGCCCGGCGGAACTCGCCGCCGCACTGGGCATCGACGGGGCGGCGCCGACCGACCCGTCGGAACAGGCCGGCACAGCGGGACTGGACGTGCTCCTGCCCCTGCGTCGGCAACGCGGCGACACCGCGGAGAATCCCGGCGAGCCTCCTCTGTTCGTCGTCCATCCGGCGATCGGACTGTCGTGGAGCTTCACCTCGCTCCTGCCCCACCTGCCCGCAGGCCGGGCGCTGTACGGACTGCAGCATCCGGCGTTGTCCGGCAAGCCCTGCCCTCGCACGATCGGCGACCTCGCCGCCGAGTACGTGGCGCAGATCCGGGCCGTCGCCCCGGAGGGCCCGTATCACCTCGTGGGGTGGTCGCTCGGCGGACTCATCGCGCACGAGATGGCGGTTCAGTTGCGGGAGGCCGGCGACGACGTCGCCCGGCTCGTCGTGCTCGACAGTTACGTCGTCTCCGAGCGACCGGACCTCGACGCCGAGGCGTCGATCACCGACCTGATGCGCGAATTCGGCCTCGAACTCGACAGCGAAGAGCTGTCCGGGACAGAAGAACTCACCGTCGCCGACGCCCACCGCATCATCTCCTCGATCGGCGGAGCGCTCGGTGGCCTGACCCGGGAGGCCCTGGGCAAGGTCCACGAGGTGTTCCGCCACGCCTCCCCGCTTGCCGAGAGGTGGCGGCCGCGCCTCTACGACGGCGACCTGACCTTCGTCACCGCCACCGTCGACCCCCAGCCCGGCGCACCCGCCGTCGATGCCTGGCACTCGAAGGTGACCGGACGGGTCGTCGAGATCGAGGCGCACAGCACACACGCACGAATGATGTTGCCCGAGCACGTGTCCGACTGGGTACATGCCATCGGCGTACCACCGGGAGCACCGGCGGACGCCTCACGACAGGAGAAGCGATGATCAACCCCTTCGACGACACCGACGGAGTCTTCCGGGTGCTCGTCAACCACGAGAACCAACACTCGCTGTGGCCGGAATTCGCACCCGTCCCCGACGGCTGGCAGACCGTCTTCGGCCCCTCCGGCCACGACGAATGCCTCGAGTACGTCGAACAGAACTGGCGAGACATGCGACCCGCCAGCCTGATCCGGACCATGGCGAGCGCACAGGACGAGGGAAGCGAGGTCACCCGTGGGGAGGCACAGTATCACTGACGACGCACCGGACCGTGGAGCGTCACCGTACGCGCTGGAGCTCCGCGGGCTGCAGAAGACCTTCCGCACCGGCTTGTTCGGCCGAGGCCCGCGGGTCCACGCCCTCAACGGACTGGACCTCTCGGTCCCCACCGGAACCGTGCACGCTCTCCTCGGACCCAACGGAGCTGGCAAGACGACCACGGTCCGCGCGGTGGCGACCCTGATGACCCCTGACGAGGGCTCGGTCATCGTCGACGGCGTCGATGCCATCGCCGATCCCGGTGCAGTGCGCAAGATCGTCGGGGTGTCCGGTCAGTACGCCGCCGTCGACGGGAACCTGACCGGTTTCGAGAACCTGCGCATGGTCGGTCAGCTGTACGGGCAACCGCGATCGGAGGCGTCGGAACGAGCCCGCGAACTGATCGCGGAACTGAACCTCGAGGACGCCGCCGACCGACCGATGCGGACCTATTCGGGCGGGATGCGGCGTCGCCTCGACCTCGCAGGCGCCCTCATCAACCGCCCCTCGCTGGTGATCCTCGACGAGCCGACGACCGGACTCGACCCGCGCGGACGACGCCAGATGTGGGAGGTCATCGCCGAACAGGTCGGCTCCGGCGCGACGGTTCTGCTCACGACGCAGTACCTCGAGGAGGCCGACGCCCTCGCCGACGAGATCACCGTCATCGACCACGGCACGATCCGGGCCCAGGGCAGCGCGGCGGAGCTCAAGTCCGCCACCGGCGGGTCGATACTGACCGTCGCAGTCGTTGTCCCCCAAGACGACGACGCCGACACGCAGGTCTCGTCGTCGCTCACCCAGATCGGCGTCGGACCGGCAGAGCGTGTCGAATCGGGCACGGAGACCGTCACCGACACGACTTCCGCGCGCTGGTCTGTTCCCGTCGACGCCGGCACCCGCAGTGCTGTGGCGGCAGTCCGGGCGCTGTCTGCAGCCGGTATCGAGGTCGTCGACGCTTCCGTGTCGACACCCACCCTCGACGACGTCTTCCTGACGCTCACCGAGCGCTCCGGCACGACCGGGCCGGACACGCTCGGCGGCGTCGACGAGATCATCCACCGGCCGGCCGGTTCGGACACCGCGGCCGGCGAACCAGAAGCGAAGGGCGAGCCCGTCGACAGGTTCGCAGCCACCGGCGGCTCCGACGTGCTCGGAGCAGACGAGCGCGCCGCGGACTCACCGGACGACCGAGCCGATCGATCGGAGCACGCACATGTTCACTGACACCGCAGTTCTGGTCGAGCGAAACCTGCTGACCGTCAAACGCATACCGACGCTCCTCATCAGCGCGACGATCCAGCCGCTGATGTTCGTCTTCCTCTTCGCCTACGTCTTCGGGGCGACTTTCGGCGGCGGTTCGTACCGCGAGTTCCTGATGGCCGGCATCTTCACCCAGACCGTCGTGTTCAACGCCGCCTTCACCACCGTCGGCCTGGCGAACGACACGTCGGACGGGATCATCGACCGCCTCCGCTCGCTACCGATGTCCCGACTGGGCGTCATCGGCGGCCGGGTCACCTCGGACATGCTCCTGGGCGCCGTCGGACTGGCGGTCATGGTCGCCTGCGGACTGGCCATCGGCTGGCGGGTCCACGGCAGCGCCGCCGACGCCGCCATCGCCTTCGCCATCATCGGGCTCTTCGCCGTCGCGATGGCCTGGGTCGGTGCCGTGACCGGCCTGGCGGCGCCGAATGTCGAAGCGGCACAGAGCATCGGCTTCCTCTGGATGTTCCCGGTGACGTTCCTGTCGAGCGCGTTCATCTCGGCGCAGAGCCTTCCCGGACCGCTGCGAACCATCGCGGAATGGAACCCGGTGACCGCTGTCGCCACCGCCTGCCGGCAATTGTTCGGCAACGAGGCACCACCGACGTTCCCGACCGCGACCGGATGGGTCGCCGACCACGCCGTGGCGTATGCGGTGGGCTCGTCGTTGGTCATCCTGGCCGTGTGCGTCCCTGCGTCCCTTGTCCTTTACCGACGTTCAGCGAACCGGTGATCGCCGATCGCCGGAGAAGTCCCGACGATTCCGGCTACCGTGATGAGGTGACATCGGACGACGGCGACGGGGGCCCCGGACGCGGACACGAATCTCGCGTGTTGCGCGATCTTGTCGAATCGGCGTCCACCGGGGACCGCGCCGCGTTCACGCGGTTGTACGACCTGACCAGCTCCCGCATCTACGGACTGGCGTTTCGCGTGGTCCGTGACCGCGAACACGCGGAGGAGATCGTGCAGGAGGCCTTTCTGCAGTACTGGCAGAAGGCCGGCGAGTACCACCCGGCCCGTGGCTCGGTCATCACCTGGATGATGACCATCGCGCACCGCCGCGCCGTCGACCGCGTGCGCTCGGAGCAACGTCAGCAGGACCGCATGTCCGACTACGGCGCGGCCTCGGTGGAGACCCCGCGCAACATCCCGCTCGAGGTGGCCGTCCACGCCGACGAGGCGCGTACGCTGCGCACATGCCTCGGCGAGCTGACCGAACTGCAGCGGAACTCCATCGAGATGTCCTACTTCGGCGGTCTGACCTACCCGGAGGTGGCGCAGCAGACCGCGACCCCCTTGCCCACCGTGAAGTCCCGCATCAGGGACGGCCTTCGCCGCCTGAAACAGTGCTTGAGGACGCAGGAGGATGCCTGACCTGACCATGACAACCACCGACGCGGAGCCCGACGACCGAATGTCCGCCTGGCTCGACGACCACATCGAGCTGTATGCCGTTTCCGCACTGACCCCCGAGGAGACCCTCCGCGCGGAACGGGAACTCGCCGCGCTCTCGGCTGCCCGGCGGTCGTCGTACGACGCACAGATCGTCGAAACCCAGAGCGCCATGGCGAGATTCGCGAGCGCCTACGCCCTTGAGGCACCCGCCGACCTCCGACGCCGGGTCCTTGCCGACGTCTTCGACGATCCGTTCGACCCGACGACTCAGACGCCGGCCGCCGATCTAGGGTCCGCGCGCCGACGACGTGAGGAGACCGCACAGGGACCGCGCCGGAAGATGGCCGTGCTGGCCGCCGCCGCGGTGACCGTCGTCGTCGCGCTCGGCGCCGGCGTGCTGATCGGTCGCACCACGGCACCGGAACCGTCCCCGGCGGCGACAGCGATCGACGAGAGCCGGCAGCAGGTCCTGGACGTCCTGGCTGCGGGTGACGCGACCGTGACCGCCCAGCCCCTGGCCGACGACCGCGGCACGATCACGGTCGTCAACTCGGCGAGCGCGGGTCGCGTGGTGACCCTGATCCGGAACACCAGCGGCCCGATCTCGCCCGACAGCACCTACCAGCTGTGGCTGGTCGGCGGAGCGGACGACCCGGTTCCGGCAGGACTGATCCCGGGAGGCGACACCGACCCCGTCGTCGTCGGCGAGCTGGGTGGCGCGCAGGCCCTGGCGGTGACCATCGAACCGACCGGAGGCAGCAAGCAGCCGACGACCCCGATCCTGGCGCAGATTCCGCTCACGTGAACCTGCGTCCGGGGAACCCACTCGTGGGGATACCGACAGGACCGTCTCTACGCGACCCGGCCGAAAGCCGGCGCGCGACCCGCTGAGCTCGTTCGCAGTCCCAAGAAATCGGCCCGGGGATCAACCCCCGGGCCGTCACTCACCAGCGATCGAGGCTGGTGTAGCCGTCCTGCAACGCGCGAGCGAACAGATGCGTCTTGGTCGGCGCGGGACGACCCACCGCCGTGTACTTGGCGCGAATCCGGGCCAAGTGGGTGCTCACGGTCGACGCGGAGATGAACAGGCGGGCAGCGGCCTCTTCCTTGGACTCCGCGGCCAACCACGCCAGGAGGACCTCGACCTCGCGGTCGGAGAGACTCGGACGAGGCAGGTTCGCCGACCCGGGTTCTCCGACGGTCCGGTAGTCGGAGAGTCGCGCGACGCCGGTGGCCGTCGCGTCCGGAGTCCCGACGCGACGCTGGTCTACAGCCCCTCGGGACGGTACGGAACGAAAGATCTCTGAAGTGGCCGTCACTGGTCCATCCCCTTGTTTGTCCAGCGTTTCGCCTGCGCTCCCGACCACGCACGCTCCACGCATCATTCCCGTTGATCCCAAACTAGAACTCAGGTCCGTTGGACGGTAGACCCAGAAAGGGGGACTTCCGTCGT
This sequence comes from Gordonia paraffinivorans, assembly GCF_900683595.1. Taxonomy (NCBI): domain Bacteria; kingdom Bacillati; phylum Actinomycetota; class Actinomycetes; order Mycobacteriales; family Gordoniaceae; genus Gordonia; species Gordonia paraffinivorans. The sequence continues at coordinate 174,163 of NZ_CAACYD010000006.1, forward strand.
GCTCGGATCGCTCGTCGACTGATTCACTCACGCTCGCGTCCCCCCGTCACTGATTCCGCACCCTCCCGTCGACCGTTGCCCGACCGAGACCACCCAGATCAGTCCGGCCGATCCCCTGGCTTGCGGACCCGGTGCCGCTGGGGGACCGGAAGCCACCCGTCCTCGACCGCCCGCTTGAACAGGTCCACCTTTGTCCGGGTGGGCCGCCCGGCGTCGGCGTACTTCTGCCGAATCCGCTTCAGATACTCGTTGACCGTCTCGGCCGACACCCCCAGCGCGGCGCCGACCCGCGCCGAGGTCTCGCCCGACGCGTACAGGGCCAGGACCTTCTGGAGCTGGGGAGACAGGTCGACGGCGGCGAGTTCGGGGTCGCCGTCGATGGCGGCCGCCCACTCGGTCGTCAAGACCGCCCGCCCCTCGGCCGCAGCCCGGATCGCGTCGATGACGACCGATTCGTCCGCCGACTTGAGCACGACGCCGAGCGCGCCGGCCCTCGCCGCCGACCGGAGCAAGGCGGGGTGTTCACCGGAGGTGTAGACGACGGTGGCCACCCCGGCGTCGGCGAGGGCGTTGACGTTCTCGCGAGGCGTGGTCCCGTCGTCGAGACGAAGGTCGAGCAGCACCACGTCGAGCGGCATGCCGGCGAGGACGCCCGCGACCGTGGAAGCGGAACAGACCAGAGAGATGTCGTCGACGGTGTCGAGAACGCGCTCGATACCCCAGATCGGCGAGCGGTGGTCGTCCACCATGCCGACGCGTATGACGCGTTCGCTCCCGGACCCCGCGTCGGTCATCGACGACGTCCCCCTTCCTTGCCCGGGCGGCCGATGCCGGCCTCTGAGCAATTAGACAGCTTCGTACTCCTCTGTACTCGGCGAACCTATCGGACGATTCCGACAACGTTCTCAGTCAGATGCCTCACCTGCGACAACTGGTCTCGTTTTGTCGCAGCATCGGTCCTCGACATGGGGGACATGATGAGTTTTCGCCCTCGAGCCGCAGCCCACGTGCCAAACTGGAACACGTTCTAATTCATGGCGGCGACCCTACCGCCGCAGCGAGCCACGAGGTGAAACGATGAGCGCACCTTCGACGCACGACGTCCTGGGCACGACGGTGACCATGCCGGTGGAGATTCGGCACGCACGATGCTTCGTCGCCGGGTTCACGGCCGACACCGCCGCGGTCCAGCGCGCCATCGATAGCGAGTCGGCCCGTCCCGGAACACTACGCCCCCTACGGATACGTCCCGGGCGATCGATGTGCATGATCGTCTTCGTCGACTACATCGACGGCGACCTCGGCCCCTACAACGAGTTCGGGGTGTGCTTCCTGGTCGAAGACCCGTCGCAGCCGCCTACCTCGCCGCTGTCGGCGCTGGCCTCACTCGTCAAAGGCGACGCCCGAGCGCTCGTGCACCGACTGCCCGTCGACGGCGAGTTCACGCTCGCCGCCGGCCGCGGGATATGGGGGTTCCCGAAGACCCTCGCCGACTTCGATGTCGACCACACATCAGCGGGCCGTCACGGCCGGGTCGAGGCCGACGGCCGCCTCATCGCCGACCTGCGCCTGAAGGCCGGACTCAAGGTCCCCGACACCACCGCCGACACGGTGCTGAACGCGTACTCGCAGCTCGACGGCGTCACCCGCATGACTCCGTGGCGACTCACCTCGGTGAGCGGCACGCGCACGCGCATAGGCGGAGCGACCCTCACCCTCGGGGACCATCCCATCGCCGACGAACTGCGCTCGTTGCGCCTGGGACGCCATGCCCTCATGTCCAGTTCGGTGGACAAGATCACGATGCGCTTCGAGGACCCGATCGTCATCTGAGCCCGTCCCCGGAGTCGGCACGCCGCGCCCACGCGCGGAGCACAATGACCCCATGAGCAACCTCGAGACGGACCCGGCCGAACTCGACTGTCGTGGTGACGCCGACGCCGCAACCTCCGGCAGCGGCCCACTGCACGTGGAGGTGCTCACCGCCCGCGACGTCCCGCTGGGCGGCCCGCGCGCGATGACCGTCCACCGAACACTCCCCCAGCGGTCGAGATCGCTCATCGGGTCGTGGTGCTTCGCCGACCACTACGGTCCCGACGACGTGTCGCAGACCGGAGGCATGGACGTTCCACCCCACCCGCACACCGGGCTGCAGACAGCCAGTTGGTTATTCACCGGAGAGATCGAGCACCGCGACACGATGGGCAATCACGCGATGGTCCGCCCGGGCGAGCTCAACCTGATGACCGCCGGCCACGGCATCGCCCACACCGAGGTGTCCACGCCCGAGACGACCGTCCTGCACGGAGTGCAACTGTGGATCGCGCTGCCCGCCGAGGCGGCGGACGCACCGCGCGACTTCGCGCACCACAAGCCCGACGACGTCGTCCTCGACGGGGTCCTGCTCAAGGTGTTCCTCGGTGAGCTGGCGGGCACGCAATCCCCCGTGCGCACATTCCTGCCGCTGCTCGGCGCCCAGATCGACTTCGAGCCGGGCGCCCGTGTCGAGCTCGACGTCGATCCCGCGTTCGAGCACGGCATTCTCGTCGACTCCGGCACGATCGAGGTCTGCGACTCCGACGCCCCTCCGCTCCGGCGCACCGAACTCGGTTACGTCGGCCTCGGAGCGTCACGCCTCTCGCTGCGCGGCGTCGGCGCCGAACCCGCTCGCATCCTGCTGCTCGGTGGGACCCCGCTCGACGAGGACATCGTGATGTGGTGGAACTTCATCGGCCGCTCACACGAGGAGATCGTCCGGTTCCGCGAGGAATGGATGGCCCACAGCGACCGATTCGGCCAGGTCGTCGGGTATCAGGGCCCCATCCAGCACCTGCCCGCGCCCGCATTGCCTCATTCCCGGCTGCATCCGAGACAGAACTCTCCGGGACGCGCCTGAGACGAATACGGATCGAGGTCCCGACAAATCCGCCGACACGGTTAGGTTAGTGTTGGCTTAGTACTCCGCGAAGTTGCTCGCGAAGGTGTCGTGTGAAGGGGAATCAATGAAGATCCGGAAGTCCATCGCCGCCGTCACCCTGGCCGGCGCTGCACTGTTCGTCGTCACCGGCTGCTCGGACAGCTCCGACACCGTCGACTCGGCCGCCAGCAAGGTGTCCACCGCAGTCGAGTCGGCCGCAACCGCGGTCTCCACGGCTGTCGAGGACGCCGTCGACGAGGTCACCGGCCTGAGCACCGAGAAGGCCCAGGAGATCCTGCGCAAGGCCGTCGACGCGAACACGCCGGCCGACGAGATCGATTCCGTCGTCGACACCTCGAACCCGGCGACCAAGACGGCGATCATCGAGTACGCCAAGGCCTCCAACGGCTTCGGCTACACCCCGGACATCTACACCGTCAAAGAGGTGAAGAAGGACGGCGACAAGGCCGTCGCGACCGTCGCGGTGAAGAGCCCGCACGCTCCCGCGCCGGTCGACGTCCAGCTCACCTACGTCGACGCCGACGGCTGGAAGCTCAGCGCCGACGCCGTCACCCAGCTCTCGAGCATGGCCCGCGGCAACTGACGCCAACCGCGGCCGTCTGACTTCTCGACGCCCACTGCACCCGCCGGCCGTCGGTACACTCGCGCAGGTACGGCCTGCGCAGGTGGCCGGCGGACGAGGAGGTGCAGTGGGCGTCGACAATTCGACCCAACCGTTCCCACCGGCCGAGACCGAGCGGTACCGGCGATGGCCGGCGGTCAACGATCTCGACGAGGTACTTGCTGCGGAGCCCGTGGTCGGCGGCACGACGCCGGCTGCACGTCCTGGCACCCGACCACAGACCGTGGCGCCGCGGCCGCTACGTCGCCCCCTCGCGGAGCAGCACGCCCCGCTCCCGCCGGTCGGCGACTTCTGGGATGTCGAGGCTACGTCCCGGCCCGAACAATTGCGGCCCGAAGAGTTGCGGTCCGCTCAACCGTGGCCGCGCACCGGTGCCGCTGCCGTCTTCACGTCTCTTCCGGCACGACGTGCCTGGAAACCGATGCCCTACGTCGCGCCGCCGTCGCGGCGGACGGTCGCACCAGCTGCATCGCTAGCCCTCACCTGCGGCCTGCTGTCGCTACCGCTGACACTCGCCCTCGGCCTGGGCGCCATTCTCGGCACGATCGCGATCGTCGCGGGTGTGGTGGGCATCCGACAGGTGACCAACGCGCCGGCAAGCACGAAAGGCACCGGTCGTGCCGTCACCGGGATCATCTGCGGTGTCGGTGGCGTGATGGTCGGCGGACCGATCCTGGCGTTCGTGCTCCTGCTCGCCGGCCTGCTCTGAGCAGGTTCGCACTCCCACCACGCATCGGTGCGTCCTGATTCCCAACTCCCGACCCGTGCATCGGCGGCACCCGGAAACCGGCAACAGCGTGGCCTCAGGAGACAGGAAGCCAACCGGCAGCGCCTGGATATGCCACGAGACCCGCCCGGCATAGGCCAAGCGGGTCTCGCGACGGTGTGGCCCGGCGGCGGCTACTAGCTGACCGCGCGCAGGTGACTGCGGGTACCGTGGCTGTCACCCAGACGTCGTCCGAGCCAGGCCTCGACCTCACCGATGACCCGCATCCGTTCCTCGATCGATTCGATGTCGTTCAAAGTGGGCACGCAGTTCATCAACGCCGCGTAGAACGCCGAATTGTGTGACAGACCGTGCAGCGAGCACACGTTGTCGTACTCGTCGATCCGACCCGCGAGCTCTCCGTAGCTGAGTGCCTTCTCGCCCAGGCGAACCGCAGTCAGCCTCGGAGTGATCACGCCACGATCCAAGATGTCGTGCAAGAGATCGTCGTACATGACTATCTACCTTCCCCCCGCCGTAGTGGCGTCGTCGCGACGTCCCCGCCTCCCCTGACGTGGATCCGTCGCGCCATAACATAGTGTGCCCCACCTCGGCTAAAAAGAGGACTGCTGCTCGAGCACCTGTGGTACATCCCACAAGCCCAGTTGCTTCAGGAGTGCGGCTCCACACTACTACTGGGGCTAATGTTGCCGGCGAGGCAAGCTTTCGAAAAGGCCGATTGTTATTTGCTTGCGACCATCCCGATATTCGGGCCGATTACATACTCGGCGATCCGGGTAGACATCATGTGTACGCCACTGCGTGAACCATGCGAATACATCGTCCCAAGGGCATGGCTCCGCCTCGGAGTGAAAAGGCGGTCCTCAGCCCGACCTGGATCCTTCCATCGGCGAGATGCGACCCTGCCGACGGTCACGGAACGGACGCCACTGACGGGTTTCGGGATCAAATGGCACCAACAGCATGCGCGAGATTCCGAGAAGCACGACGTTCATCGGAAATGCCCGCCGCAACCGTCTTGCTCCGGGCTCATCACCATGCAGTTCATGAGTACGGATTGCCGCACGTGCATACGCGATGTTGGCACGGACCGGCTCGGCCAGCCGACGAGCGGACTGAGCAACGGTTAAGGCCGCGTACCTTCGCACGACGCCACCGGATTTGACGACAGCGCAATACAGGTCGAGATCCTCGTGGGTTCCGGGCTGATCAATGAGGAGCGGCTCTGCACTGCGCCACATCTCGCGTCGGATCGCCATGTTCGACCCTTGGAGCGTATCGCCGGCAACGCTGCCCGATCTCAGAGCCCGCCCCGCCTCCTTGCGAACCAGCTTTCGCAATGCGTTGTCCAGCGGAGTGTCATAGAAGTATATGCCCCCGTACACCGCGTCGGTATCTGGCTCGCTCTCGAAAAACCGGACGACACGGCCAGCCCACTGCGGGTCGAGCCGGGTGTCCGCATCGATACGTCCGATTATGTCACCCACGGCGGCATTGAATCCGGTACGCCGGGCGGCCGCCACACCTGGTACGGGCTCCACGAGAGTCCGGAGCGGGATTCTGCCGGCAAATGTCCGCACCACGTCCATCGTGCCATCAGTGCAATTGTTGTCCACGATGATCACTTCATCGAACGGGCGGACCTGCCGAGCAATGTGTTCGAGGCATGCCGTTATGGTGTCGACCTCGTTGTACACCGGGACTACCAGGCTGAGTCGCACAGCGCCTCCTCGATGACGATGGTTGTCTCACACACTCATAGCGACGTCGCCTGCCGCCCACACGCAATTTGGGATCACCAGTACGCAGTATGGATCAGCCGTGTCGCCCCGTTGATACAGACCACCCGAAACTGACAACAGCTCCTGGCCTCACCGACTTGTGCCTGCCCGATCAGACGAACGGGCAGGCAGCGACGTGACCGAGGTCTGACGACGCCGGACGCTCAGCTCCCGCTCTTGTCGGCAGCATCGGCCTCCATTGCTTCGATGAGGCTCTTCGGCCGCAGGTCGGTCCAGTTCTCCTCGACGTACTTGAGGCAGGCCTCGCGGCTGTCCTCACCAAAGACCTTTGTCCATCCGGCCGGAATATCGGCAAAAGTGGGCCACAACGAGTGCTGGTTCTCGTCGTTGACGAGGACATAGAAGCGGCCGTTCTCGTCGTCAAAAGGGTTGGTCATCGTGTCTCCTGTTCTCTATGTCTCATAATGTCTCATACCGTTCACCACTGCTGGACTCTCGGTCATGAGGCTCTGTGGAGTCTTGCGCATCGAAGTCCGCCACTTCCGAGAGCGCTCGCTCGATGCACGGACCGATCACCGCCAATGATGCGGCATCGGCCATACCGAGATGATGGGTTGCCACATCGACATTGTTCACTTCTCCGGAGACGTGGACTCGCCAACTCTCCGCGATCGACTCCGGGTTCTCTTTGTCGCTGGTCGCGGTGAAGACCTGGACGCTTCCGTGGAACAACTCCGGACGGTACCGCGTCGCCAGGTCCGGCGCGGCGTCAAAACTGTTCATCACCCGATCGACCATATCCTCGGCAAGCAGGCCCATCCCGGCGATCTGCGTGCGGACGATGTCCGCGACCTCTTCTGCAGTCTGGGCGGTGACCGTCGCATCGAGATCGAATAGATCGCGCCAGCCGCCGAGGATGTCGGCCGCACGATCGGCATCCACTGCCGCGCTGCCCGTCCCGGCGTCGGCCGCGACGGACGGGTCGCCACCTTCCGAGACAAGAGGAACATCCATAACACCGAGATAGGCCACCTCTTCACCGACGGCCTGGAGGCGTGTTGCCATCGCGTGGGCGATGATCCCGCCGATGGACCAGCCAAGAATGTGGTACGGACCATCCGGCTGGACCCGACGGATCTCTTCCACATAACGCGCGGCGAGATCGTCGATCGAGTTGGCACTGGGCTCGGCGTTGACGACATGCGGGTCCTGGAGCCCAAAGATGGGACGATCCTCGATGTGCTGCGCGAAGCCACCGTAGAACCAGGCCAGGCCTCCGGCCGGGTGGACGCAGAACAGCGGCGGACGCGCACCGTCGGCGCGGAGCGTGATCAGGACGTCATTCTGCACACCTCCGCCGCCCTCGACTCGCCGGGCCAGCTCGCGCACGGTGGGTTCGCTGAACAACCACCTGAGCTCACACGGCACCCCACGCCGGCGGAGCCTGGAAACCACCTGCGTCGCTGACAGCGAGTTGCCGCCCAGGTCGAAGAACGACTCGGTTACCGACACCTTGTCGAGCCCCAGGACTTCGGCGTAGACATCCGCGATGACACGCTCGTTTTCGGTCTCCGGAGCGACGTACTCGGCGACGACCAGAACGGGCGCGGGTAACCGGTCACGGTCGACCTTGCCTGCGGCGTTGACCGGCATGTCGTCAAGCACAACCCACACCGAAGGCCGCATGAACGGCAACAGACGCCCAGCAGCGTGCTCTCGCAGAACAGCCTCGCTCACACTGTCATCGCCGGTCACATAGGCAACCAGATTCTGCGAACCCGACGGCGCATCGACAACGGTGACAACCACTTCACGAACCCCCGGAGCCGAAGCGATGACGGCCTCGATCTCCCCTAGCTCGATCCGCTGACCACGCAACTTCACCTGGAAGTCCACGCGCCCCAGATACTCGATCTGCCCATCGGGCAACCACCGCACCACATCACCGGTCCGATACATCCGCGACCCCGCAGGACCGTTCGGATCAGCAACAAACCTCTCGGCGGTCAGACCCGGACGACCGATGTACCCACGCGCCATCTGCTCGCCACCCAGATACAACTCACCAGCCACACCCACCGGCACCGGATTCAACCGGGAGTCCAGGACATAGGCGGTCGCATTCGGGGTCGGAACACCGATCGGGACAGTCGACGACCCCGCACCGACCTCGGCGATCGTCGAGTAGACAACCGTCTCCGTCGGCCCGTACTGGTTGTGCAACGTGGCCTGCGGCCACACCCGGTGCACCGCCTCGGCAAGCGCCGGCGGCAACGCCTCACCGCCGACTTGAATGGTGCGCAGAGTGCTCATCGCCCGCAGGTCGTCCTCCGACAACTCGCTGAGCATCAACGACAGCATCGACGGCACCATCATCACGGAGGTCACCCGATGACGGACCACATGATCCCGCAGCGCCCACGGGTCGCGCTGCTCCCCCTGCTCGACCAGGACCACCTTGCCCTGACTCAGCACGGGGCGGAACAGGTCCAGCACCGACGGGTCGAACGTGAAATCGAGCACCGCCAGGATCACGTCCTCCGGCGAGGTGAACCCGTAGTGTTCCTGATCCGCCCGCAGCATGGCCATCGCTGCTCGGTGCGGAACCGTCACGCCCTTCGGCTTGCCCGTCGAACCCGAGGTGAAGATCGTGTACATCGCGTGATCCGGATGCAAAGACGCCACACGGTCGGAATCGGTGATGGTCGAGGTGTCCCCGACAATCGGCGCCGACGCATCCACCTCGACAACCCGCACCACGCCCGCATCGACACGATCGGCAGCCTCACGCGCATGCGCCGACACCACCAACACATCAGCACCGGTCGACTCGAGAATGAAACGAACCCGCTCGGCAGGCGCATCCACCCCGATCGGCACGAAATGACCACCCGCAGCGACCACCGCGTGCGCCGCGATCACCATCTCCAACGACCGCGGCACCGAGATGGCCACCGCCACCTCAGGCCCCACACCCAGCCGAATCAACTCCCGCGCAAGCACATTCGTGCGATCGGTCAGCTCGCCGTAGTCAATGGTCCGCTCACCGTCGACAACTGCGATGGCGTGCAGGAATGAGGGCTCGACATTCTCCACGAGATCGGCAAGGGTGCCGGTCACGAACCCCGGTTCGCGCGAGGCCTCCGCGCGGGACCAGCTCACGATCGCTGCGTGTTCAACAGCATCGAGGAGATCGATGTCACCGACCACGGTCTCGGGCTCGGACACCACCGCAGACAACACCCGCACCAAGCGATCGGCGAACCCGACAACCGTCGACTCATCGAACAGATCGGCCGCATACGTCACCGCACCGGACCACGGGCTACCCGACTCCGCCGTGTAAACACCGAAGACGAGATCGACCTTCGCAAGGGCCGGAGCCCCATCAAAAGGCGAAAGCTCAAGCCCACCAGGGAGTTCCACAGACTCCGCCGCCCTGGCCCCCTCAACGCTCAGCCACACCTGGGTCAATGGGGCAAACGCCTCCGACCGAACCGGATCCACCGCCTCCACAACAGCCTCGAACGGCACATCCGAATGAGCAAACGCCGCCAGATCCGTATCACGCACATCCGCCAACAACCCGGCAAACGACTCCGACCCCCGCACCCGAGACCGCAGCACCAACGTGTTGACGAACATACCCACCAGCGGCTCCAAAGCCGGCTGACCACGACCCGCAAACGGCGAACCGATCGCCACATCATCACTACCCGACAACCGCGCCAACACCACCGCCAACGCCGCATGCACCACCATGAACGGCGTCACACCACGCGCAGCAGCCAACCGCGAGATCCCCTCGGCAACACCAACAGGAATCTCGAAACGCGCCTGCCCACCACGACCCGAGGCCACCTGCGGACGCGGCCGATCCGCCGGCAACTCCAACACATCCGGCAACCCAGCCAACTGCTCACGCCAATACGCAAGCTGCCCACCAATCACCGACGACGGATCATCCGGCGACCCCAACACCTCATGCTGCCAAATAGCAAAATCAGCAAACTGCACCGACAACGGCGCAAACCCAGGCGCCTCACCCGACGACCGAGCCACATACCCCGCCACCAGATCAGACACCAACGGCCCCAACGACTCACCATCAGCCGCAATATGGTGCATCACCACCGCAACCACATACTCACCCGGCGCAGACCCCCACACCCGCACACGCACCGGCCACTGCTCCTGCAACACAAACCCAGCAGCAACCGCACCCTCGATCCCCTTGATCGAGTCAACAACCACCCAATCCAAACGCTCGGCAACCTCACCAACCGGATGCACCAACTGGAACGGCACACCATCCACATCCGGGAACGTCGTCCGCAACACCTCATGCCGCACAACAACATCCACCACCGCAGCACGCAACGCATCAACATCCAGGTCACCAACAACCCGCAACACCAACGGAATGTTGTACATCCCGCTTCCCGGCTCCAACCGATTGATAAACCACATCCGCTGCTGCGCAAACGACAACGGAACCCGCCCCGGACGCGGCACCACCGCCCTCACCGGCGGCAACGCCGGCCGACGACCCGAAACAGCCACCACCAACTCACGAACCGACGGCGCATCAAACACATCACGCACCGACACCTGCACCCCGAGCGCATCCGACACCCGCGCCACCAGGCGCATCGCCGCCAGCGAATTACCACCCAAATCAAAAAACGACTCGACCACACTGACCCGCTCAACACCCAACAGATCAGCAAACACCCCAGCCACAACCTCTTCGGCCTCAGACCCAGGCGCCACAAACTCGGCCACACCGAGCTCGGGATCCGGCAACGACCGCCGATCCACCTTGCCCGCACTATTGAGCGGCATCTCCTCCAACACCACCCACACCGACGGACGCATGTACTCCGGCAGACGCTCGGCCACGTGTGCGGCGACAGCATCGAGATCCACATCGTCCGGGGCCACGTAACCCACGAGGAGCTGTCCGCCCGGACCCTCGACGACCGATGCCGCAGCGTGAACGACGCCGGGTGCGCTCGCGATGGCAGACTCCACCTCACCGAGCTCGAGCCGCTGACCACGCAACTTCACCTGGAAGTCGGTGCGACCGAGGTATTCGATGGATCCGTCACGGTTCCAGCGAACGAGATCGCCGGTCCGGTACAACCGCGCACCCGGGTCACCGAACGGATCGGCGACGAACCGCTCCGCAGTAAGGTCCGGCCGCGCCGCGTACGCGCGGGCAACCTGAACTCCTCCGAGATACAGCTCACCAGGCACTCCCGCCGGCACCGGGTTCAGAGCAGCGTCAAGGACATACGTCTGGGTTCCCGGCACAGGAATACCGATGGGGACCTCGCGGTCACCAGCGATCACCCGCTGCGCGGTCACGTCGACCGCGGCCTCCGTCGGCCCGTACAGATTGTGGACCTCGATCGTCGGCAGCATCTCAAGCACCGGCCTGGCGACCGCCGCGGTGAGTGCCTCACCGGAGGTGAACATCAAACGCAGACAGGACAGCCCAGAAACCTGCGCACCCAGGACATCGGTGAACGCGGCCAGCATCGACGGCACGAAGTGTACGACGGTGACGGACTCCGCCGCGATCAGCTCGGCGATGTATACGGGATCCCCGTGCCGACCCGGCGCCGCGATCACCAGAGTGGCCCCGATCGTCGCCGGCAGGAACAACTCCCACACCGACACATCGAAGGTGGTCGGGGTTTTCTGGACGAACACGTCGTCGGCGGTCAGGTCGTACCAGTCACGCATCCAGGCAAGCCGATTGGCGACCGCGCGGTGGGAGACCGTGACTCCCTTGGGACGGCCCGTCGACCCCGAGGTGAATATCGTGTACGCGGCGGTCTCTCCGAGGATCGGACCGAGTCGGTCCGCATCGGTGACCGCTGCCGCGTCTGGCACCGGACCGCTGCAGTCCACCGTTCGGACCGGGGCGAGTCCTTCATACCGGGCTTGCGCTGCACCGGCGTCACCGGCCACGAGGATCAGCTGCGCCCCCGAAGTCGCCACCATGTACCGCACGCGGTCTTCGGGCAGGCTCAGATCGAGGGGTACATAATGACCGCCGGCCGCCATGACGGCGTGCACGGCCACGAGCAATTCGACGGAACGTTCGATCTCGACGCCGACCGGGACCTCCGGACCGACGCCAGCCGCGATCAGCCCTCGCGCCAAGTCGGCTACCCTCGCCGCAAACTCCTCGTACGACACGCGTCGATCGCCGCACACCAGTGCCGCATTCGACGCAGTTCGTGTCGAGGTGGACGTCCTGATCAGCTCGGACACGTTCTGTCGACTCTCCTCGTTGTTTCCGTTACTCCTCATCGGACCCTACTCGCCGCGAGCTCGATCACGGTCGCAGCCGGTTCCTCTACCGACGGTCCGCGGGACCAGGCGAGAACCTCGGTGCGCTCGGTCTCGGTCAGCAGGGGGGCATCGGAGACCGGCCCCTCCGGGTGCGCACTGAGGTGGTCGAGGACGTCGATGAACCTTTCCAGGAGCCGCCGCACGGTGTTGTCGTCGAAGAGGTCCGTTGCATACACGATCTGAACCAGTCCATCTCCGTCACCACCCAGCCCGATAGTCCAGCTCAGGTCGTATTGAGCGGGCACGACGGGGGCCTCGACCGGAGCGATTCGGAGGGCACCTGCGTCGGCGTCGATCGAGGCATCGACCTTCGCCGGGGTGTGGTCGATGACGGTGATCATCACCTGGGCCAGAGGAGCGAACGCTTGGGAACGCACCGGCTGGACACGGTCGACAACAGCCTCGAAAGGAACGTCGGCATGGGCGAACGCCTCGAGGTCGACCGACCGCACTCGATCGAGGAGGTCTGTGAACCTGGCCCGTGGCTCCACCCCCGTGCGCAGCAAGAGAGTGTTGACGAACATGCCGACAAGCGGCTCGAGGACCTGCTGTCCGCGGCCGGCGATCGGCGTCGCCACGACGATGTCGTCGGTCGCCGACATGCGCGACAACAGCACCGTCAGCGCCGCATGTACCACCATGAACGGGGTGACGCCCCGCTCGCGAGCCAAGCGGTTCACGCGCGCGCCCACCTCGACGGGCAGCGGCGTCGACACCATTGCGCCACGGTGGGTCGCAACCTGGGGACGCGGACGGTCCATGGGCAGGTCCAGCACATCGGGCGCCCCGGCCAGCTGATGCTGCCAGTAGTCCAACTGCCGCCCGACAATCGACGAAGGATCATCAGGCGAACCCAACACTTCACGCTGCCACAGCGCATAGTCGGCGAACTGGACGTCAAGCGGATCGAACCTCGGAGCCGAGCCAGCCGCACGTGCCAGGTATGCGGCCACGATGTCCCTGATCAGCGGACGCATCGACTCACCGTCACCGACCAGGTGATGCAGTACGGCCAGCAAAACGTGTTCGGTGTCGGAGATCTTCATCAAGCGGACCCGGAACGGCGGGGCCGCGGCCACATCGAATCCGGCCCCGGCGGCCGAAACCAACGCGGCCTCATCAGAGACCACAGCCCAATCGGGCTCCGCCATGGACGAATCCGCGGCATGAACTTGTTGGAAGGGTTCGCCGTCCACCGACGGGAACGTTGTACGGAGAATCTCGTGACGCTCGACCACGTCGGCCACCGCAGATCGTAGAGCGGGCACGTCCAGGGACCCCGTCAGGCGCACTCCGATCGACATGTTGTAAGTCGGCGCCTCCGGCTCCAACTGGTTGATGAACCAGATGCGCTGCTGCGCGAACGACAACGGCAGCCGCTCCGGACGCGGCGAGACCGCGGTGATCGGCGGCAGATCGGCAGCCTCGGAGGCACCGACGGTCACGGCGAGCTCTCGCACGGAACCGGCGTCGAACACGTCCCGTACCGACACCGAGAGTCCGAGTTGGTCGGACAGCCGCGCTGCAAGACGCGCCGCCGACAGAGAATTACCACCCAGATCGAAGAAGCTCGCGGTGGCCGAGACCCGGCCGGGATCGAGTTCCAGGACCGCGGCCACCACATCGGCCACCGTCCGCTCGAGACCCGGGGCGGGCTCGACGTACTCGCCGGTCTGCAACGTCGGTTCGGGCAGTGCCCGCTTGTCGAGCTTGCCTGCCGGCGTCAGCGGAAGTTCGTCGATGACGGTGAACGATGACGGCACCATGTGCGATGGGAGTCGGTGACCGGCGAACGCCTTCAACTCCGACACATCCACCGTGTCCGCCGACGGCACGACGTAGGCTGCAAGCGCCGACGCGACCGAACCACCGACACCGATGACGACCGCGGACTCGACGCCCGGGTGCTCGGAGAGAACGGCCTCGATCTCCCCGAGCTCGATACGCAGACCACGCAGCTTGACCTGGTCGTCAGTACGCCCCAGGTAATCCAGGGTCAGCCCACCTGCACCATCGGCCAGCCAGCGGACCACGTCACCAGTGCGATACATCCGTTGACCCGGATCGCCATGAGGGTTAGCGACAAAACTCTCAGCGGTCAGGCCGAAACGATGCAAATAGCCTCGGGCCAGCGCGGGTCCAGCGATGTACAGCTCACCCGGTATACCCACCGGCACCGGACGCAGTCCGGCATCCAGGACCATCAGATCGACGCCGCCGATCGGCCCGCCGATTCGAACCGGGTCGCCCGGTGTGAACCGCGGGCTGCTCGACGACCAAACCGTCGCCTCGGTCGGGCCGTACAGGTTGTGGTACCTCACCACAGCTCCCCACCGATCGGCGACCGCCTGCGTGACCGCTTCACCTGCAGACGTGACAACCTGCAGGCTCGGCACCTTCGACGGGTCGAGCGTCGACAGGACCGACGGAGTCAACACCATGTGCGTGACGCCGTGCTCGGTGATGAACGACTCCAGCTCGGGCCCGCCCAACACCTCGGACGGGCGATAGACGATCGTCCCGGCGTTCACGATCGCGAGCATGTACTCGAAGAACGACGCATCGAAACTCGGCGAGGCGAAGCCCAATACAACCGGCGCCTTCACACCCGCACTCAGCCACACCGACTCCTGCCGCGCCAGGTTCGCGACGCCCGAATGAGTGACTGCCACGCCCTTCGGCCGTCCGGTCGAACCCGACGTGAAGATCACGTACGCCAGGTTGTTCGCAACGACCCGTCCGCGCCGATCAGCGTCGGTGAGCGCAACCGCCGACTGTGCGGCGACCTCGGATTCGATCTGAGCATCATCGAGCCGCACCCAATCGAGTCCGTCGGAAGGCAGATCGCCAGACTCGGCGACCGCCAGGCCGAGCATCGCCGAGGAATCCTCGATCATCGCCGAGACCCGGTCGGTCGGGTAATCCGGATCAACCGGTACATACGCGCCGCCCGCCTTGGCCACCGCCCAGATCGCCGTCAACAACGTCGCCGAACGCCCGATCGCCAGGACGACCACCCGATCGGGACCGACGCCGCGGCCGATCAGCCAGCGCGCCAACCGATTCGAGGCCTCATCGAGTTCCCGATAGGTCATCCGGACACCGGAGCCATCGACGACGGCCACCGCGTCCGGAGCACGCCGCGCCGCATCGGAGAACAACTCATGAAGCGGCACCGGAGCCGACGCCGGACCACCCGACACCGGAGCAAGAGCAGCACCGCGATCTGCCGAGAGCAACGGCAACCGGCCAACCGTCAGGTTCGGGTCACGGGCGATCGCACCCAGCAGTTCCTTCAGCACATCCGCAAACACGTCGACCTGCTCCGGGCCGAATGCCGACGGTAGATACTTCAACTTCAGTGCCAGCTCGGCGCCGCGTTGTGATGCGGAGAGGTTGAGCGGATAGTGCGTCGCATCGGTCGTCTGCGCATCGACCAACTGGAGTCCGCCGGCCACCGATGGGTCGATCCCCGCGACCGATTCGACGTTCACCGGGAACGACTCGTAGACGGTGAGAGTGTCGAATAGCACCGGGAGTCCGCTCTGCGCGATGAGCATCGGCAGGCCGAACTGCTGGTGGTCGAGGACCTTCACCTTGTCGTCCTGCATCGCCGCAAGGACTTCGAGGACCGTGGAATCGGGTGCGACGTCGACGACAGCCGGGATGGTGTTGATGAACATGCCGATCATCTGTTCCATGCCGTCGATGTCCGCCGACCGACCCGAGACGGTCTCGCCGAACGTCACGGTCCGGACCCCGGTCAGTCGCGACAGGAACACGGCCCACGCGAACTGGACGACGGTCGCCATGGTGGTCGAGTTGTCCCGCGCCAGCGCCTCCAGGCGCTCGGTCACATCCGCGTCGACCGTGAACTCGAGGTCACGAGGAGGTGCGTCAGCGGACGGCTCATGCCCGGGCGCGACCAAGGTGGGCTCGGTCACGGGCGCGAGAACCTCCCGCCACGCGGCGAGTCCCGCCTCTGTGTCTGCCGTGGCGACGGCACGGGCGTGGTCGGCGAAGTCGCTGCCGGTGACACCCGGCCGGGTGAAGGTCTCCCCGGTCGCGTACAGCGTCAGCAGATCGGCGAGCACCAATGGGCTGGACCAGCCGTCGATCAGGAGGTGGTGGTTGGTGATGACCACCTCTGTGCCGTCCACGTGCTCGATGACGACGACGCGGATCAGAGGTGGCCGCGCCATGTCGAACGGCTCGGTGCGCTCGGCTGCGAGCACTGTCTCCACCCGGTCGCGGTGGCTCCTGCCATCGTCCGAGCGGACGTCGATGACGCTCCACGGCACCTCGACATGAGGCGGGACGACGGTGACCGGAGCACCGCTCGGCACGCGGACGAACCCGGACCGCAGGACTCGATGCCGGGCGAGCAGTTCTGTCAGCGCATTCCGCAGCCGCTCGGTGTCCACGTCGCCACGCAATGAGAGGACGGTCTGCGTGATGTACACGTCGAGGGACGCATCATCCCCGCCTGTCCCGGCGAGGTCCGCCTGGAAGAACAAGCCCTGCTGTAGCGGGGTCATCGGCCAGACGTCGGCCCCCGGGTAGCGCTCGGCGAGGTGGTCGAGATCCGCCTGGGTCAGGGGCACCCCGGGCACGTCGGTTCGGCTGAGGCCGACATCCACACCTGCATCGACGAGATGCGTGATCTCCCGGAGGGCATCGTGCCAACGCGACACGATGTCAACGGCCGCGGCTTCGTCCAGGACGTCGGTCGCGTACGTGACGACCGCCTCGAGCCTCTTGTCGTCACGGCCCGCAGTGCTGATGTTCAGCCCGAAGATGCTCGACGAGCGCATGGCGCCCGACACCGTGGCCGGCAGATGCGGTCCATCCGACACCGGTAGGAAGTCGTCCGGTCCCGGCTCGGATATCGGCGTCGAGCCGCCGCCGAAGAAGTTGTAGAGGATCGTCGGGAGCGGACGACGAGCGAGCTCGCCGTCGCTGTTGTAACGCAGAATTCCGAAGCCGAGGCCACCTGCAGGGCGCGAGACCCGGGAGTCCTTCGCGGACTTGACGGCGTGAACGACATCAACCGACGGATCGACCGCCATGGGGGTGATGTTCGTGAACCACCCGACGGTCCGCGACAGGTCTACGATTCCCGCGTCACCGGCAAGGCCCTCGTAACGGCCGTGACCCTCGGTGTGGACTGTGACCGGTCCATCGTCGCTGATGCCGTTGTCGAGCTGCCATGCGCGCACCGCCCGGGCGAGTGCACCGATCAGGATGTCGTCGGCGCTGCCGCCGAACGCCGCCGCGGCGGTGGTGAGGATCTTCCCGGCGACATCGTCCACGACGTAGGTGAACGACTTATCGTCACGCCAGCGATGCCCCGAGCGATCGGCGGGCTCGCCGAATGATGTGGGTCGCTCCGGGAGCTGCTCCAGCCAGTAGCCGGCCTCCGCAGCGCGTGCGTCCACCTGATCGGCGAGCAGATGCGCAACCCGACGTGCGGAGGTGCCCTCCGGCCGGAGTTCGATCGGCCGACCGGATGTGTGTTGCGCCCAGGCGGTCACCAGGTCTTCCACCAGGATCGGCCAGGACACGGCGTCGACACCGAGGTGATGGATGGCGACCACCAGACGACGTCGGCCGTCTCCGTTCACGATCGCGGCCGCGACCAGCGAACCGGTCGTAGGGTCGAGAGCACCGAGCAGTTCGCGGTGTGCATCGGTCAGCGCCTCGTCGAGCGAACCGTCCGCGTCGATCTCGCGGACCGTCGGGACCCGACCCGCGCCGGCGGTCAGGGTCCACCCGCCCTCCGACGGTGCAAGGACCGCCGTCAGCATCGGGTGGGACGAGGCGACTGCCTCGAACACCGTCTGCATATCCGACACCTGTGCCGCGTTGGGCAGGTTGAACACGAGCGCCTGCGAGAAATCCGCGAGATCCGACGGCTCGTCGGAATGCTCGACCAGCCAGGACACGACCGGGGGAAGGGGCATGTCGCCGGTTCCGCCGCCCGGGAGTTCCTCGACCAGTTCGACCGGCCCGCCGGATGCCGCGACGGAGGCGGCCATCGCGCGGATCGTCTTCAGCTCGAAGATCTCTCGCGGTGTCAGGTGATAACCCGCAGCCTTGGCCGCCGACGACAGCTGAATGGACATGATCGAGTCGCCGCCGAGGGCGAAGAACGACTCGGTGACGCTGATCCGCTCCTCCCCGAGCAGACCGCCGACGATCCGCGCGAGATCCTCCTCGACCGGGTTGGCCGGCGCGACATACTCTGCGGGCTTCGGGGCCTGCGGCGCCGGAAGCGCGGTCCGATCGAGCTTGCCGGCCGGGGTCAGCGGGATCTCGTCGATGACGATCGCCTGCGCGGGCACCATGTGGGCCGCGAGATGGGTGGAGGCCTCGTCGAGCACCGCGGCACTGTCGATCGTCGCGCCCGGCTTGGCCACCAAGTAGGCGACGATCTCTGTGTGCTTGCGTCCGCCGCGCTCCGTCTCGACCCCGATCACCACCGACTGCGCGACTCCGGGCTGCGCGTCGAGCACCGACTCGATCTCGCCCAACTCCACACGCTGGCCGTTGATCTTGACCTGATGATCGGCGCGTCCGGCGAACTCGAGGTTGCCGCCCTTACCCACACGGACCAGGTCGCCGGTCGCATACATCCGCGAACCGGGCTCGCCGAACGGGTCAGCGACGAAGCTGGTCGCGGTCTGGCCCGGCCGCCCGAGATATCCCCGGGCGAGGCCCGCGGTCGACAGGTACAGCTCGCCCACCACACCCAGTGGAACCTCATGCAGCCGCTGGTCGAGGACGCGCACGGTGAATCCGTCGATCGGCTTGCCGATCGTCACCGGCTTTCCGGCAGTCAGCCGTGATCGCGTGGCCCAGACCGTTGCCTCGGTGGGTCCATAGCAGTTGAAGATCCGGCGACCACGCTGCGACCAGCGTTCGACCAGTTCCGGAGGGCACGCCTCGCCACCGGTGGCGAGGTTGCGCACGTACTCCGCACGAGCGGGATCGACGGTCGCCAGCACCGACGGCGTGAGGATCAGATCGGTGACCTCGTCGCGTTCCAGCACGGTCGCGAGTGCGTCACCGGCGTACTCGGTGTGCGGTGCGATCACGAGCGTATGCCCGGCGGGGATCGCCCACGCCATCTCGAAGATCGACGCATCGAAGCTGGGCGACGCGACGTGCAGGATCCGGGTGTCGGGCTCGTCCTCAGGCGTTCCGGTCGTGATCTTGGCCAGAGAGTTGACGAAATCGACGATGCCCGTATGCGATACGCCGACCGCCTTGGGCCGCCCGGTGGAACCCGAGGTATAGATCAGGTACGCGAGGTTCGACAAACGCACCGATCCGTTCCGCTCCGAATCGGCGATATCGTCGCCGGACTCGGCTTCTGCCTCCAGTTCTGCCAGATCCACCCATGCACAGGGGGACTCGCCGAGGCGATCCCTCGTGGCAGCATCGGTGATGCCGAACGCAGCGCGCGAGTCATCGAGCATGTACGCGATGCGGTCGGTCGGGTAGGCCGGGTCGACGGGTACGAACGCGGCACCGCTCTTGACGATGCCCCACGTGGCGAGCACCGACCCGATCGACCGCTCCATGCCAACCGCGATGACGTCCTCGGGTTGCACTCCCCGACGCAGCAATGCGCGGGCGATCGCGTTGGTGCGGGTCTCGAACTCGTCGTAGTCGATCTCGGTGCCGTCGCAGATGAGTGCCAGATGGTCCGGATCGAGGTCCCGCTGCGCCAGCACGTCGATGAGCGTGCCCTCTTCGACTTCGCCGCCGCGTCCCACCGTGGCGCCTCGGGCGGGGAGCCCGACGGGCGGCGCCGCATCCAGACGCGTCTCCTCCGCGCGTCCCACGATGTCGATGTCCCCTACCGCGATCTGTTGGTCTTCGACCACCGCTTTCAGGACGCGGCGATACACGTCGGCGAATCGCCGAACCGTCGGCTCGTCGAAAAGTTCTGCGGCGTAGATGAAGTCGACGGCCATGGGGGCCCCGGCAGCACTTGCCCGCACAGCCACGGTCAGATCGAACTTCGCCTCGACGACCCCGGTGTCCACCGCTTTCGCGTCGACACCGCTCGTGGCGCCGCTCATCGCCTCATCGGCCGCCTCGGTGTACGTGAAAGCGATCTGTGCCAGCGGCTGGTACGAGGACGACCGTTCCGACGCGAACGCGTTGATCAGGTCGTCGAACTGAACCTGGTCGTTCGCGAACGCATCGAGAACTGTCGTCCGGACACGCTCGAGGAGTTCCCCGACGCTCGTTCCGGGATCGACCTGCGTTCGAAGCAGTAGCGTGTTGACGAACATTCCGATGAGGTCTTCGAGCGCCGGATCGCTGCGCCCGGCGATCGGCGTGGCGATGACCACGTCGGTCGTCGATGCCAGGCGCGCGATCGTCGCAGCGAAGGCCGCCTCGGTGATCATGAACGCCGACATGGACCGCTCGCGCGCGAGCTCGTCGATCCGCTGGACGACCGGGTCGTCGACCTCGACGGTGACGATCCCGCCGGCGGTGCCCAACACAGGGGGCCGCGGGCGGTCCATCGGCAGATCTGTCACCGCCGGCAGTCCTGCAAGCGCTCGGCGCCAGTACGCCATCTGCTCACCGAGAACACTGGCGTCGTCGGACACGTCGCCGAGGACCGAGTGCTGCCACAACGCGTAGTCGGCGTACTGGACCTCGAGCGCAGGCAGGTCGATGTCCCGTCCCTCGGACCTGGCGGCGTAGGCCCCCATCAGGTCCCGTGCCAGAACCGGGATCGACTGCCCGTCCATCGCGATGTGGTGGACGGTGATCGCGATGTGCAGCCCACTTTCGTCACGCATGAACCGGCCCCGCAGCGGCAACTCGCCGCTCACATCGAAGCCGGCCGTCGTCGAGGCGACCAGGGCGTCCAGGGATTCGACCTCCGCCCAATCGAATCTTGCTCGCGCCTCGGCGAGGGGAAGGACATGCTGAACGGGCTTGTTGTCGATCGACGGGTACACGGTGCGCAGCACTTCGTGCCGCCCGATCACGTCGAGTAGAGCGCCGGCGACCAGGTCGGCGTCGATCGTCGAGGGGAGGGTGAGTGCAGCCGGGATGTTGTAGGCACCCGAGGAGGTGTCGAACTGGTTGATAAACCACATCCGCTGCTGCGCAAACGACAACGGAACCCGCCCCGGACGCGGCGAAACCGCCCTCACCGGCGGCAACGCCGGCCGACGACCCGAAACAGCCACCACCAACTCACGAACCGACGGCGCATCAAACACATCACGCACCGACACCTCGACGTCCAACGCCGCAGACGCCCGAGCGGCCAGACGTGCCGCCGACAACGAGTTACCACCCAAATCAAAAAACGACTCGACCACACTGACCCGCTCAACACCCAACAGATCAGCAAACACCCCAGCCACAACCTCTTCGGCCTCAGACCCAGGCGCCACAAACTCGGCGGTTTCGAACTGTGGTGCCGGCAACGCCTCGCGGTCGAGTTTGCCGTTGGCGGTCAGCGGCAAACGCTCCACTCCGACCACCACATCGGGAACCATGTAGCCAGGCACGTGCTCGGCCACCGCCGACCGCACAGCAGCCGAGTCCACATCCTGCCCGGCACCGACCACCACATAACCCACCAGCTGATCGCCACGCACCGCATCAGTGATCACCCGCGCAGCAGCCGCAGCAGCCGACGGCACCGCAGCCAACAACGCCGCCTCGATCTCACCGAACTCGATACGGAAACCACGCAACTGCACCTGCGCATCGTTGCGGCCCAGGTACTCGATATCGCCACCCACACGCCGGGCACGATCACCGGTCCGATACATCCGCGACCCATCACCAGCGAACGGATCGGCCACGAACCGCGACGCCGACAATCCCGGCCGCCGAAGATAACCGGCAGCCAACTGACCACCCGACACATACATCTCACCCGGAACACCCTCGGGCACCGGATGCAACCGGTCATCGAGAATATGGATCTGCAACGACGACAACGGCCGACCGATCAACGACGCATCCGTACCCGCAACCACATCCCGGTCCAGGGCACGGAAACTCACATGCACCGTGGTCTCGGTGATGCCGTACATGTTCACCAGACGCGCCGTCTGTGACGGATTCTCGTCATACCAGCGGCGGACCTGATCGAAACTCAGCGCCTCACCGCCGAACACCACATACCGCAACGCCAACGGCCGCTCATCACCACGCCGAGCATCGATGAGCTGGTAGAACGCCGACGGCGTCTGACTCAACACCGTCACACCCTCGTCGACCAACACATCGACGAACGCCCGCGGATCCCGCGCCAACTCCCGATCCACGACCACCAGACGCGCACCCGACAACAGCGGGCCCCACATCTCCCACACCGAGAAGTCGAACGCATACGAATGGAACATCGTCCACACATCGGCAGCCGAGAACTCGAACTCCCCGCCAGCGGCATCCATCAGCGTCACCACATCACGATGGGTGATCTCCACACCCTTCGGACGCCCCGTCGACCCCGACGTGTAGATCACATACGCCCGCGCATCCGCCGGCACCCGAACCGGCGACCACGACGCCGACACCGGTTGCGCCGCAAGCTCTTCCACATCGACAACCTGCGCCGAACCCGGCAACTGCCGCCACAACCCGTGATCGGCCGACGACCCATCACCGATCACCACCGACACCTCGGCATCGGACACGATGAACGACAACCGCTCCACCGGGTTACCCAAATCCAACGGCAAATAGCCGGCCCCGGCCTTCAACACGCCCAGGATCGCCGACACCAGATCCACCGAACGCGCCGTCGCGACACCCACCAGATCACCGGCAGACACCCCACGCGCAATCAGACCCGCAGCCACCGCATCCGAACGAGCATCCAACTCCGCAAACGACAACACACGACCAGCCGCCGACACCGCAACCCGATCAGCATGCGCCGCAACCGAACCGGCGAACAGATCCACCAACGTGCGGCCGGCGTTCACCGTCTGCACCACCGGCGCAGGCAACAACTCGAGCGCACGACGCTCATCAGCGGTCAGCAGATCCACATCACCCACCGGCAACGACGGATCCGCGGTCACCACATCAAGCACACGCACGAACCGATCCGCGAACCCAGCCGCGGTCTCCACATCGAACAGATCGGCCGCCGCGACCACCGAACCCGACCACGCCCCGGCCTCACCGATCTCGACATACACAGTCAGGTCACGCTGCGCCGGAACCTCATCGGACTCGACCGGCGACAACTCCAGCCCACCGAGATCAATCGCACTCGGCAGACCCTCAGCCGCCGGGGACGCCACCAACATGACCTGGGCCAGCGGGGCGAACGCCTCGCTACGCACCGGGTTCACCGCATCCACAACAGCCTCGAACGGCACATCCGCGTTCGCAAACGCAGCCAGATCCGTCTCACGGACCTGCTCCAGCAACCGGGCGAACGAACCACCCGCATCAACCTCGCTACGCAACACCAACGTGTTGACGAACATACCGATCAACGGATCCAGCACCTGCTGACCACGACCCGCGACCGGAGTACCCACAGCCACATCACTCGTACCGGCCAACCGCGACAACATCACCGCGAACGCCGCATGCAACACCATGAACGGCGTCACACCATGAGACTCCGCCAACCGCCGCACACGCCCGACCACAGCCTCGGGCATCTCGAACACAGTCCGCACACCACGACCCGAGGCCACCTGCGGACGCGGCCGATCCGCCGGCAACTCCAACACATCCGGCAACCCAGCCAACTGCTCACGCCAATACGCAAGCTGCCCACCAATCACCGACGACGGATCATCCGGCGACCCCAACACCTCATGCTGCCAAATAGCAAAATCAGCAAACTGCACCGACAACGGCGCAAACCCAGGCACCTCACCCGACGACCGAGCCACATACCCCGCCACCAAATCAGACACCAACGGCGACAACGACTCACCATCAGAAGCAATGTGGTGCATAACCACCGCAACCACATGCTCCCCCGGCGCAGACTCCCACACACGCACCCGCACCGGCCATTGATGCTCGAGCACGAACCCACCAGTCACCGCGTCCTCGATGCCAGAGGCCGAGTCGACATCACGCCAATCCAGGTGAGCGGCTACCTCTGACACGTCATGCACCCGCTGGAACGGCACACCATCCACATCCGGGAACGTCGTCCGAAGCAACTCATGACGGACAACAACATCGACCATCGCCGCACGCAACGCATCGACATCCAGGTCACCAACAACCCGCAACACCAACGGAATGTTGTACATCCCACTGGACGGCTCCAACTGGTTGATAAACCACATCCGCTGCTGCGCAAACGACAACGGAACCCGCCCCGGACGCGGCGAAACCGCCCTCACCGGCGGCAACGCCGGCCGACGACCCGAAACAGCCACCACCAACTCACGAACCGACGGCGCATCAAACACATCACGCACCGACACCTCGACGTCCAACGCCGCAGACGCCCGAGCGGCCAGACGTGCCGCCGACAACGAGTTACCACCCAAATCAAAAAACGACTCGACCACACTGACCCGCTCAACACCCAACAGATCAGCAAACACCCCAGCCACAACCTCTTCGGCCTCAGACCCAGGCGCCACAAACTCGGCGGTTTCGAACTGTGGTGCCGGCAACGCCTCGCGGTCGAGTTTGCCGTTGGCGGTCAGCGGCAAACGCTCCACTCCGACCACCACATCGGGAACCATGTAGCCAGGCACGTGCTCGGCCACCGCCGACCGCACAGCAGCCGAGTCCACATCCTGCCCGGCACCGACCACCACATAACCCACCAGCTGATCGCCACGCACCGCATCAGTGATCACCCGCGCAGCAGCCGCAGCAGCCGACGGCACCGCAGCCAACAACGCCGCCTCGATCTCACCGAACTCGATACGGAAACCACGCAACTGCACCTGCGCATCGTTGCGGCCCAGGTACTCGATATCGCCACCCACACGCCGGGCACGATCACCGGTCCGATACATCCGCGACCCATCACCAGCGAACGGATCGGCCACGAACCGCGACGCCGACAATCCCGGCCGCCGAAGATAACCGGCAGCCAACTGACCACCCGACACATACATCTCACCCGGAACACCCTCGGGCACCGGATGCAACCGGTCATCGAGAATATGGATCTGCAACGACGACAACGGCCGACCGATCAACGACGCATCCGTACCCGCAACCACATCCCGGTCCAGGGCACGGAAACTCACATGCACCGTGGTCTCGGTGATGCCGTACATGTTCACCAGACGCGCCGTCTGTGACGGATTCTCGTCATACCAGCGGCGGACCTGATCGAAACTCAGCGCCTCACCGCCGAACACCACATACCGCAACGCCAACGGCCGCTCATCACCACGCCGAGCATCGATGAGCTGGTAGAACGCCGACGGCGTCTGACTCAACACCGTCACACCCTCGTCGACCAACACATCGACGAACGCCCGCGGATCCCGCGCCAACTCCCGATCCACGACCACCAGACGCGCACCCGACAACAGCGGGCCCCACATCTCCCACACCGAGAAGTCGAACGCATACGAATGGAACATCGTCCACACATCGGCAGCCGAGAACTCGAACTCCCCGCCAGCGGCATCCATCAGCGTCACCACATCACGATGGGTGATCTCCACACCCTTCGGACGCCCCGTCGACCCCGACGTGTAGATCACATACGCCCGCGCATCCGCCGGCACCCGAACCGGCGACCACGACGCCGACACCGGTTGCGCCGCAAGCTCTTCCACATCGACAACCTGCGCCGAACCCGGCAACTGCCGCCACAACCCGTGATCGGCCGACGACCCATCACCGATCACCACCGACACCTCGGCATCGGACACGATGAACGACAACCGCTCCACCGGGTTACCCAAATCCAACGGCAAATAGCCGGCCCCGGCCTTCAACACGCCCAGGATCGCCGACACCAGATCCACCGAACGCGCCGTCGCGACACCCACCAGATCACCGGCAGACACCCCACGCGCAATCAGACCCGCAGCCACCGCATCCGAACGAGCATCCAACTCCGCAAACGACAACACACGACCAGCCGCCGACACCGCAACCCGATCAGCATGCGCCGCAACCGAACCGGCGAACAGATCCACCAACGTGCGGCCGGCGTTCACCGTCTGCACCACCGGCGCAGGCAACAACTCGAGCGCACGACGCTCATCAGCGGTCAGCAGATCCACATCACCCACCGGCAACGACGGATCCGCGGTCACCACATCAAGCACACGCACGAACCGATCCGCGAACCCAGCCGCGGTCTCCACATCGAACAGATCGGCCGCCGCGACCACCGAACCCGACCACGCCCCGGCCTCACCGATCTCGACATACACAGTCAGGTCACGCTGCGCCGGAACCTCATCGGACTCGACCGGCGACAACTCCAGCCCACCGAGATCAATCGCACTCGGCAGACCCTCAGCCGCCGGGGACGCCACCAACATGACCTGGGCCAGCGGGGCGAACGCCTCGCTACGCACCGGGTTCACCGCATCCACAACAGCCTCGAACGGCACATCCGCGTTCGCAAACGCAGCCAGATCCGTCTCACGGACCTGCTCCAGCAACCGGGCGAACGAACCACCCGCATCAACCTCGCTACGCAACACCAACGTGTTGACGAACATACCGATCAACGGATCCAGCACCTGCTGACCACGACCCGCGACCGGAGTACCCACAGCCACATCACTCGTACCGGCCAACCGCGACAACATCACCGCGAACGCCGCATGCAACACCATGAACGGCGTCACACCATGAGACTCCGCCAACCGCCGCACACGCCCGACCACAGCCTCGGGCATCTCGAACACAGTCCGCACACCACGACCCGAGGCCACCTGCGGACGCGGCCGATCCGCCGGCAACTCCAACACATCCGGCAACCCAGCCAACTGCTCACGCCAATACGCAAGCTGCCCACCAATCACCGACGACGGATCATCCGGCGACCCCAACACCTCATGCTGCCAAATAGCAAAATCAGCAAACTGCACCGACAACGGCGCAAACCCAGGCACCTCACCCGACGACCGAGCCACATACCCCGCCACCAAATCAGACACCAACGGCGACAACGACTCACCATCAGAAGCAATGTGGTGCATAACCACCGCAACCACATGCTCCCCCGGCGCAGACTCCCACACACGCACCCGCACCGGCCATTGATGCTCGAGCACGAACCCACCAGTCACCGCGTCCTCGATGCCAGAGGCCGAGTCGACATCACGCCAATCCAGGTGAGCGGCTACCTCTGACACGTCATGCACCCGCTGGAACGGAACACCATCCACAGCAGGGAACGTCGTCCGAAGCAACTCATGACGGACAACAACATCGACCATCGCCGCACGCAACGCATCGACATCCAGATCACCAACAACCCGCAACACCAACGGAATGTTGTACATCCCACTGGACGGCTCCAACTGGTTGATGAACCACATCCGCTGCTGCGCAAACGACAACGGCACCCGCCCCGGACGCGGCGAAACCGCCCTCACCGGCGGCAACGCCGGCCGACGACCCGAAACAGCCACCACCAACTCACGAACCGACGGCGCATCAAACACATCACGCACCGACACCTGCACCCCGAGCGCATCCGACACCCGCGCCACCAGGCGCATCGCCGCCAGCGAATTACCACCCAAATCAAAGAACGACTCGACCACACTGACCCGCTCAACACCCAACAGATCAGCAAACACCCCAGCCACAACCTCTTCGGCCTCAGACCCAGGCGCCACATACTCGGCCACACCGAGCTCGGGATCCGGCAACGACCGCCGATCCACCTTGCCCGCACTATTGAGCGGCATCTCCTCCAACACCACCCACACCGACGGACGCATGTACTCCGGCAACGATCCCGCCACCGACGCCCGCACCACATCCACATCCACAGAAGCAGGAGCGACATACCCGACCAACTGATCACCAGCCGGACCAGACACCACCCGAGCCGCCGCATGCACCACACCCGGCGCACCCGAAACCGCCGACTCCACCTCACCCAACTCCAAGCGCTGACCACGCAACTTCACCTGGAAATCAGCACGACCCAAATACTCCAGATCCCCGCTCGGCCGACGACGAACAAGGTCACCAGTCCTGTACAAGCGAGAACCCGCCTCGCCGAACGGATCAGCAACAAAACGCTCCGCAGTCAGATCAGCACGCGAAGCATAACCACGCGCCGACTGGACACCACCCAGATACAACTCACCGGCAACCCCATCAGGAACCGGATGCAGACGCGCATCGAGAACGTAGGCGGTGGTGTTCGGCATCGGCTTACCGATCGGCACCACATCGACCGCACCATCAAGCTGCGCCGACATCGTGTACACCGCAGCCTCGGTCGGACCGAACAGATTGACCACCCGCGTACCCGGCACACGTTCGGTGAACCGGCGAAGCACTGCCGGCGGCAACGCCTCACCACCACTGAACAACACCTGCAACCCGTCAAGATGCTCGGTCCGGTCCACCACGTCGAGGAACACCGACAACAACGACGGCACGAACTGCGCGATCGTCACCCCTGCCTCGGCGATCAGATCCGCAAGATACTGCGGATCCCGATGACCATCTGGTTCGGCGACCACCATCGTCTGCCCAGCCGTCAACGGCCAAAACAGCTCCAGCACCGACGCATCAAAGGTATGCGGCGTCTTGAACACCAGACGCTGCGAACCCTCAGGTATCAACGAATCGAACCAGGCGACGAAGTTTGCCACCGCACGATGCGACACCGTCACACCCTTCGGCCGACCCGTCGACCCCGAAGTGAACAACGTGTACGCAGCATCATCAAGACGCAACGGACGCAACCGCTCCGACGCCGCCAACGGCTCGGTAGCGGGATCGATCGGCACATCGGCATCGACCTCGATGACCGGTGCAGTCGAGTCCATCACATCAAGCACCTGCGACGGGCGATGCCCCGACTCCACGAGCACCGGACCGACAGCCGCGGTCTCGACCATGTACCGAGCACGATCAGCCGGCGCCTCCGGATCGATCGGCACATACTGCCCACCCGCGGCCATCACCGCATGCACCGCGATCACCATCGCCGGCGTACGACGCATGACAACACCCACCGCGGTATTCGGCCCAACCCCGTGACCGATCAAAGTGCGGGCAAGCCCAGCCACTCGCAGTCCGAACTCCGCATAATCAATGCTGCGCTCACCAGACACGAGAGCGACCCCGTCCGCAGAATCGGCGACACGCGCAGCCACCTGATCCGCGATCGTCTCACCGGCAACCGACCCCGACGAGGCCACCGAACCCTCGACAACGGCCGCCCGGTGCTCCGGCGCAAGCAACTCGACGTCACCAACCGGACGATCAGGCGAGGTCAGCACGCCCTCGAGCAACCGCACAAACCACTCAGAAAAACGCTCGATGCTCGACCGATCAAACAAATCAGTCGCATACGTGAAAATCGCAGACCATGCATCACCTGCAGAACCCGTCGAGACGGTCAGGTTGAGGTCGACCTGGGCCGGAGCCTCACTGACGGTGACAGGGCGGATGTTCAGTCCGTTGACGCTGATGGTCTCCGCGGTATCGGCCGCAATCGGATCCACCGAGAGAATCACCTGTACCAGCGGCGAGAATGCGGTGGAGCGAACCGGATTGACAGCCTCGACGACCGATTCGAACGGAATGTCGGCGTGTGAGAGTGCCTCCAGGTCATCGGCTCGGACGCGATCCAATACCTCGTCGAAGCTGTTGCCCGGGTCGATGCTGGTCCGGAGGACCAGGGTGTTGACGAACATACCGATCATGGCGTCGAGTTCACGCTGACCCCGCCCGCCGATCGGAGTACCCACTGCCAGATCGCTCGTACCGGTCAGACGCGCGAGAAGCACTGCGAACGCGGCGTGCAGAACCATGAAACGCGTGGCGCCCCGATCTGCCGCGACCTCGTCGACGCGGCGGCCGATGTCTGCGGGGATCTCGAAGGTGAACAGTTCGCCACGGTGGCTGGCGACGAGGGGCCGTGGCCTGTCGGTCGGGAGATCGAGCACGTCCGAAAGGCCGGCGAGCCGCTGACGCCAGTACGTGAGTTGGTTGCCGAGAACCGATTCAGTGTCCTCCGGTGCACCGAGCACCTCGCGCTGCCACAACGCATAATCGGCGAACTGGACCTCGAGAGGTGCGAACCCTGGCGCCTCACCACGACTCCGCGAGTCGTAGGCGGTGAAGAGATCGGCCGCCAACGGTCCGAACGACTGTCCGTCGAATGCGATGTGGTGAGCCACCAGGGCAAGGGTCGCCGTATCTGAAGAGTTGAACAGCACTCGTGCTCGGATCGGCAACTCGTGGGAGACGTCGAATCCGCGCCGGAGGTCGGAGGCGAATCCGTCCGCAGAGGTCACAACTCGCCAGTCGAGGTGCTCGTCGACCTCCGCTGGGAGCAGAACGTGTTGATACGGCAGTCCGTCCGCGGCTGGGAAGGTGGTGCGAAGGATCTCGTGCCGCGTGATCACATCGACCAGCGCCGTGCGCAACAGATCTACGTCGATGTTCCCGGACAGTTCGAACAGGGCCGGGATGTTGTAGGTCGGCAGATCCGGCTCCATCTGGTTGATGAACCACATCCGCTGCTGCGAGTAGGACAACGGCACACGCTCGGGCCGGGGCGTGACAGGCCGGACGGGCGGGAGGGCCGGAGCCTGTCCCGAAACCGCGTTCACAAGCTCACGCACCGACGGCGCGTCGAAGACATCGCGAACACTCACCTGCACACCGAGCGCATCGGAGATCCGTGCGGCCAGACGCAGCGCCGACAGCGAGTTCCCGCCGAGATCGAAGAACGACTCGGTCACCGATACCTGCTCGAGGTCGAGGAGGGTCGCGAACACCGAGGCAACCCGTTCCTCGGCGTCGGAGCTCGGCGCCTCGTAGCCGGCCGACTCGATCACCGGAGCCGGCAACGCCTTGCGATCGACCTTGCCGGCCGTGTTCAGCGGCATGGACTCCAGCGGCACCCACACCGAGGGATGCATGTAAGTGGGCAGAGCGGCGCCCACGGACTCCCGAACCGTGTCCAGATCGACCTCGGAAGGCGCGAAGTAGCCGACCAGGTGCTGGCCTCCGGCCGCCTCGGTCACCGTGACCGCGGCGTGGACTACGCCCGGTGCCTGCGCGATCGCGGCCTCGATCTCACCCAACTCAATCCGCTGTCCACGCAACTTCACCTGGAAATCAGTACGACCCAGATACTCCAACTCACCAGACGCATTACGCCGCACCAGATCACCCGTGCGATACATCCGCGAGCCCGGCGCACCGAACGGATCCGCCAAGAACCGATCAGCGGTCAGATCAGGACGCGCAGCATATCCACGCGCCAGCTGCACCCCACCGACATACAGCTCGCCGGGCACACCATAGGGCACCTGGTTCAATCGCCCGTCCAAGACATAGGCGGTCGAATTCCACACCGGAACACCGATCGGGACCGTATCCCCCACCTCGTCCAGGCGCTGGTAGGAGGTGATCTCCACCGCCGCCTCGGTCGGCCCATACAGGTTGTACAGCATCGCACCCGGCACAACGGCCCGAGTCTCGGCCGCCACCGCCGGCGGCAACGCCTCACCCGTGGTGGAGATGATCCGCACCCGATCCAGCCGCGCCAACCGCTCCGGACCCGCCAACTCCAAGAACACCGACAGCATCGACGGCACGAAATGCACCATCGTCGCGCCCTTGTCCGCGATCAAATCAGCAAGATACGGAGGATCCAGATGCCCCTCCGGATCCGCGATCAGAAGCCTCGAACCCTGCATCAACGGAGCAAACAACTCCGCAACCGAGCAGTCGAAGGTATACGGGGTCTTCAACACCACCATGTCGTCCGGACCGATCGGCAACTCATCCAGACCCCACCGCAGCCGGTTCACCACCGCCTCATGCGGCAACGTCACACCCTTCGGCCGGCCCGTCGACCCCGAAGTGAAAATCGTGTACGCAGCATGCTGCGGCAACAACCGACCACGACGCTCCGCATCGGTCACCGCAGACACACCCGCCTCAACCGGCACCGACGCATCCACCGCGATCACCTCGACCGCATCACCAAGCCCCACAACCGACGCCGGAACCGCCAACCCGGCATGCACCAACACCACCGACGCACCCGACGTCTCCACCATGTACCGAGCACGATCAACAGGCGCCCCGGTATCAATCGGCACATACTGGCCACCAGCAGCAACCACCGCATGAACCGCGACCAACAACTCCACCGAACGCGGAATACACACCGCCACAGCAACATCCGGACCAACACCAGCAGCAATCAACTGACGCGCCAAAGTCCACACCCGCGAACCGAACTCCCCATAAGAGACAGAACGATCCCCGAACACCAAAGCCTCACGCCCCGGATACGCCACCACACTCGCAGCCACCGCAGACGCCAAATCCTCCGACGGCAAAGCAACCGCCGCACCCCGCTCCTCGGCAGCGAGCGCCTCTGCTTCCTCAGCGGAAAGCAGCGGCACATCACCCACCGCCCGTTGAGGACTCTCCGTGAGCTGGTCGAGCAGTCGGACGAACCGTCGCCCAATCTGCTCCGCCGATGCCGGGTCGAACAGATCTGTGGCGAACGTGACCATTCCAGACCATCCACCCTCATCGAGCGTGTTCAACCCGATAGTGAGGTCGTACTGGGCTGGAATGATTGGCGGATCGATCTCGGTGACTTGCAGCCCACTTATCGCCATCTCCAGCTTGTGGGCCGATCGCGCAGGATCGAACGACAGCATCACCTGCGCGAGAGGCGCAAACGCCTCACTTCGCACCGGTGCCAGGGTTTCGACGAGTGTTTCGAAGGGGACGTCCCCGTTGTCGAAGGCGTCCAAGTCGGCCGCGCGGACCTCTTCGAGGAGGTCGAGGAAGGTTGCTGCGCGGTCGATTCCGGTGCGGAGGACCAGCGTATTGACGAACATGCCGACCAGCGGCTCGACCACGGCATGAGTGCGGCCGGCGATCGGCGTAGCGATCGCGACATCGTCGGTCGCCGCCATACGGGACAGCAGCACGGCGAGCGCCGCGTGCGCCACCATGAACGGCGTTGCGCCGCTGATCCTCGCGATCTCCTCGACCCGGTCGACGGTCTCAGCGGGCACGTCGAAGGTGATCCGCGCGCCGCGACCGGAGGCTACCTGGGGGCGCTCACGGTCGGTGGGCAGGTCGATGACGCTGGGGAGGTCCGCTAGGGTTTCACGCCAGTATGCGAGCTGGCGCCCCAGAAGTGATGTCGGGTCGTCGGCCTGGCCAAAGGTTTGGTGCTGCCATAGCGCAAAGTCGGCAAACTGGACCTCAAGTGGCGTAAATGCAGGGGCACTACCCATCGCGCGTGCGGTGTATGCGGTCAGCAGATCGGCGACCAGCGGTCGCATCGACTCGCCATCAGCCGCAATGTGATGGACGACCACGCCCAGCACGGTCTCACCAGGTGCCTGGCGCAGCAGCGCAACTCGAAGAGGAGTCTGTACAGCGACATCGAAGCCTGCGCTCACTGCCGACTCGAACGCCTCTGGCGAGTCGGTGACCAACCAGTCGAGTCGATCCACAGCATCCTCGACCGCGAGCACCTCCTGGCGCGGTCGCCCGTCTGTCGCCGGGAACACCGTCCGCAGGAGTTCCTGACGGGTGATCAGGTCCACGACCGCATCATGGAGGGCATCGATGTCAAGCTCCCCCGAGATCTTCAGCAGGACCGGGATGTTGTAGG
This sequence comes from Gordonia paraffinivorans, assembly GCF_900683595.1. Lineage (NCBI taxonomy): Bacteria > Bacillati > Actinomycetota > Actinomycetes > Mycobacteriales > Gordoniaceae > Gordonia > Gordonia paraffinivorans. The sequence continues at coordinate 208,378 of NZ_CAACYD010000006.1, forward strand.
ACGGGCTGTCCGGATCGAACCGGTTGATGAACCACATTCGCTGCTGGGCGAATGACAACGGGACTTCGACCGGACGCGGGTCCGCCGCCGTGATCGGGGCCAAGCCCGGCTGAGCGTCTTTCACACGCGCCGCGAGTCCACGGACAGTGGGCGCATCGAACAGGTCACGCATGTTGAGGTCCACGCCGAGCACCTCGCATGCGCGCCCGACGATCTGCGCAGCGATCAGTGAATTACCACCGACGTCGAAAATGGATTCGGTAACGCTGATGTCGTCGAGCCCCAGCACCTCTGTGAACAGGTCCACCAAGACACGCTCGGTGTCATCGGCGGGCGGCTCGTACGCCGCGCGAGCCTCGATCACAGGCTCGGGCAATGCCTTTCGATCGAGCTTTCCGTTCACGTTCAGCGGCAACTGATCGAGGACCATGATGATGTCCGGGACCATGTAGTCGGGGACTTTCGATGCCGCAGCAGTCCTGACCTCGGAGGTGTCGAGGGCACCGCCGTCGGCAGCCGCACCCACGACGTACCCGACGAGCTGTGCGGGATGGTCGTCGCGTTCGTGGATCGAGGCCGCAGCTGCGTTCACACCCGGGTGGGCGAGCAGCGCCGCCTCCACCTCGCCGAGTTCGATTCGGAAGCCACGGAGTTTGACCTGATTGTCGCTGCGTCCCAAGAACTCGAGCGAGCCGTTGCGGACGATGGCGACGTCACCGGTCTGATACATCCGCGTCCCCTCGGGACCGTACGGATCGGCGACGAATCGCGTTGCATTGAGTGCAAATCGTCCCGCGTAGCCTCGGGCGAGTTGATCGCCTGCGATGTAGAGGTCTCCCGGAACACCCTCTGGCACTTTCCGGAGACGGCTGTCCAACACGTAGGTGTGAGAACCGTCTAGAGGCATGCCGACGTCGCTCGCCAGAGTGGATGCCACGAACTCGGGTGTGAGAATCCGTCGGGTCATGTAGACCGTGGCCTCGGTGGGCCCGTACATGTTGTTCAGCTGCGGACCGTCGTTGCCGTCCAAGGCCCGCCGATCGGTGTGCCAGCGACGCACCTGCTCGAAGTCCAGCGCCTCACCGACCATGATGATGCAGCGGATGCTCGGCGACAAGACGCCGTTCGCCGGAGGACGTACCGCCCCGGCAAGCTGGTAAAACGCGGACGGGGTCAGGTTCACCACGGTGACCTGTTCGCGTGCGAGAACGTCGACGAAGTCTCCCGGCGACCGTGTTGTGATGTAGTCCAACACCACGAGTCGTCCACCGAACGACAGCGCAACCCAGATCTCCCCGACCGAGACGTCGAACGCGTACGACTGGAACATCGTCCAGACATCGCTCTCGGTGAAGTCGTACTCCCGGGCCATCGCCGACAGGAGGGTCACGACATCGGCGTGTGTGACCACAACGCCCTTCGGCTTTCCCGTGGACCCGGATGTGTACATCACGTACGCCGGATGCTGCGGATTTATGCATTGCGGGAGCCATGCTGATTCGTCGTCAGCGCCCGAGCCCTGGCCGTTGGCAGCCATGTCCTCGACCGTGGACAGGCGGGACCCGAGATCCGACCACTCCTCGATGAGCGCCTCATCGGTGAGGATGAGCACCGGTCGCGCGTCTTCGACGATCATGGCGAGACGTTCGAGAGGGTGCGAACGGTCCAGAGGCAAGTAGGCAGCGCCGGACTTGACGACGCCCAGCAGTGCCACGATCAACTCGGCATTTCGCGGCAGGGCCACGCCCACCAGACGCTCTGGACCTGCACCCACTGCCTGCAGGCCACGAGCGATCGCATCGGAACGGGCATCGAGCTCCGCATATGTCAGTGACGCACCCTCAAGGTCCGTGAGCGCGATTCGATCCGCGAATCGATGGACCCGACGACCGGAACAGGCCGGCCAGTGATCCGAAGTCCTGGCTTCCAGCGACACCACATGCCGCAGCCCTGATGCTCTCGATCGCAGCGTTTGTCGCCGAGGCGATCTCCGTTGGCGCGAGTCCTTCCAACGACAACTGGCCTGTCACCGCGGCACCAACTGCTGCTTCGGCGTCGAGCCCCTGGGCTGCCAGCACACCGGCGGTCATCGAGACCGCCGCATTCAGAGCTTCGAAGGTCACGGAGCCCGCCTTGCCCTCAAACGCAACCGCCTGGGGGGCCGCCGACGCGGCGTAGGCGATCAAGTTCAGGGTGGACGGTCGAGCGCCCCAAACGAGAGTGATGTCAGCGGCGTCAGAGTCGACGGTCACGTCGCGGTGTTTCCTTCTCCAGCAGTGGACAGATCAAGAGTTGATGCAGCATTCGACCGAAGTGCGCGCAATGCCACATCGAGTGCGGTCGGCCCCCCAGCCGCCAACCCCGGTACCGCACTCATCAACGCCATTGTGAGGGTTCCGTCGGCGTCCGACCCGGGCAGGGCCGCCGCCATCGCCTTCACGAGTACCGACAACTGTCCGAACTGGACGGTCGTACCTTCGTGGACCAGGGCCGTCGCCGTCGGATCGACATCGGCGGCCGCGGCGACCAGATCCACGAGACGCAGTTCCTGCGAACTCGTCGCCGTAGCTTCGTCGGCTTGCTCGTCGGTGGTGAAGATATTGATGTCACCGACGACGATCTCCGGATTGGACACGATCTCGGCCAGAATACGCAGGTAGCGCTCGGCAAATGCCTCCACCGTCGATCTGTCGAACAGGTCCGTGGCGTAGATGAACTGGGCCTTCATATCGGTCCGGTTCACCCCGTTGTCGAGGCCGACGGCCGGCGGATACAGCGTGAGCTGCAGGTCCACCTTCGCCGGAACGACCCGCTCCGGCACCGGCGAGACCACGACGTCATCGAGTTCGAGTGTCGGGAACTCGATGTTCTGGAACCAGAACATCACCTGGAACAACGGATTGTGCGACCGCGTCGGCGCACCGACGACTTTGGCCACGATTGTGTCGAAGGCGACATCGGTGTTCGCCATGTCCGCGAGGTCTTCACGGCGCACCCGGGCCAGCAGGTCGGTGAACCTCTCGCCCTGGTCGACCTGGGTACGCAGCGCGAGACTGTTGACGAACATGCCGACGACCTCGTCGAGCGCCTGCTCGCCCCTACCGGCGTAGGGCGTGCCGATGACCAGGTCGTTCCGGCCGCTCAGTCGCGACAGCAACACGGCGAACGCGGCGTGGGTGACCATGAACAGTGTGGTGTTGTTCGCGCGTGCCACCGCTTCCAACGATCGGACGAGTTCGTCGGAGATCTCGAACTCGACTTGGTCACCGACGTACGACGGGGTCTTCGGGCGCGGACGATCGGTCGGCAGGTCGATCGTCTCCGGGACACCCGCGAGTCGATCGACCCAGTAACCGAGTTGGCGTTCGGCCTCCGTGACGCCGTCCTCCCCCGCTGAGGCAAGGCGCTCGGCCTGCCACAGCGAGAAGTCGGCGTATTGGACCGGCAGCGGCGCCCACGACGGCGACCGGCCGTCACGCCGAGATGCGTACGCCGTCATCAGATCCCGCGCCAGCGGGGCCATCGACGCCCCGTCTGCGCTGATGTGGTGCGCGACAAACACCAGGATGTGCTCGTCCTCGTCGACCCGGAGCAGTGCGAGCCGCACCGGCGGAGCCGTGGTGATGTCGAATCCACGGCTTGTGACCGCGGCGATCGCATCGTGCACGCTGCCGTGCACCGGGGTGGCCTCCAGCCCCAGTCCGACAATCTCGTCTGGCGGGCTGATGACCTGCATGGGTTCGCCGTTGATCATCGGGTAGCTCGTGCGCAGCGACTCATGGCGGCGGAGCAGATCGCCGACCGCAGCCCGCAGTGCGTCCACGTCCAGTCGACCTCGCAGTTCGAGCGCGAGAGCGACGTTGTATGCCGGCGATTCCGGGTCGGCGCGTGCGATCAGCCACATGCCGCGCTGCACGGCCGATACCGGGACCATTTCGGCGCGCTGCCGGGCAACCAGCGGCACCGACGAATGCCCCGAGAGACTATTGGTGATGTACTCGGCCAAGCGGGCGACGTCATCCGCCTCGAAGATCGCCTTGACGGGGACCTGCCGCTCCAGTGCAGCAGAAAGCCGAGCCGCCACCTTGGTCGCCGACAGCGAGTTGCCGCCCAGTTCGAAGAATCCGTCGTGCACGCTGACGCGTTCGATCCCGAGAACCTGGGCGAAGACCTCGGCGACGATGGCCTCGAGTTGCGTGCGTGGAGGTACGAAGTCCTTGGTGGCACTGAAGTCGACGGGCGGGAGCTTCGAGCGATCGATCTTCCCGACGCCGGTCAGCTCGAACGAATCGACCACGACGACGGTGTGCGGGACCATATAGCGAGGCAGCAATGCCGCCACATGCTCGGTGACCGCTTCGGGCATCGGCGACTTCCCCTCGGCCGGGGTCACGTACGCCACCAGGACATCCTCCCCCGCCGGCCCCTTGACCCCGAGACTCACCGCATTGGCGACGTCAGGGTGCGACATCAGGGCGTTGTCGACCTCGCCGAGCTCGATGCGGAGTCCGCGGACCTTCAGCTGGAAGTCGTCACGGCCGTGATAGACCAGCCTTCCATCGGGACGACGGACGACGCGGTCGCCGGAGCGGTACATGCGATCGCCGGACCCGAACGGGTTGGCCACGAAGCGCTCTGCGGTCAGTCCCGGGCGGCCGAGATAGCCGATCGCCAGTTGTTCCCCGGTGAGGTACAGTTCGCCCACCACGCCCGGCGGCGTCGGCCGGAGCCCGCGGTCGAGCACGAGCGCCCCGACCCCTGGCACAGCCGAGCCGATGGTGATGTCGTCCGAGACGTGGAAGGGCCCATCAGCGGTGGCCCAGATCGTCGTCTCGGTCGGGCCGTAAAGATTGAAGAACCGCTTCCCGGCAGACACCCAGCGACGCATGAGTTCTGGCGGGCACGCTTCGCCGACGCTGAGCACGGTGGTCAGCGAAGGCACCGCAGCCGTTTCGAGAGTGGCCAGCGCAGAAGGTGTCATGACGACATGCGTCACGCCGGTCTCGGTGATCAGGCGCTCGAGCGACTCCCCAGCGTAGGTGTCCGGGTCGGCTACGATGAGGTGACCTGCAGAACCGAACGCCATTGTCAGCTCGAAAACCGATGCGTCAAAACTCGGGGACGCGACGTGGAGCACTCGGGAGTCGTCTCCGATGCCCAAGAGCTCTCGCTGGTTGGCCATCATGTTCGCCAGCCCGCGATGGCTGATGGCAGCAGCCTTCGGAGTACCGGTGGATCCCGAGGTGTAGATCAGGTACGCCATGTCGTCGACGCGCGAAGGACGTACCAGTTCGCCTGCGGCGATCGGAGCCGGCGAATGACCCGCGAGCCGCAACTCGGTCTCGCTGTCATCGACCGCGATCCATTCCGTGTCGCCGACGATGTCCTCGGCGCCGGAGCCCACCGTCGTCAGTCCGACCCGCGCACCGCTATCGGCGACCATGGCCGACCGCCGCTCGGCGGGATGCCCCGGGTCGACCGTGACGAACGCGGCCCCGGTGCGGATTACGGCGATCGTACTCAGAACCGAAGCGGCCGACCGACGCATGCTGATCGCGACCACGTCACCCGGTCCCACGCCTCGCGACATCAGCTCGCGGCCAAGCTGATTCGCGCGCGCGTCGAACACTTCCGGCGTGATCTGCTCGCCGGCGTGCACACGCGGCGCCACGATCCCGGAGGAACCATGGACGAGTAACTCGGAGAAGAGGACAGGGCGGCGGCCCGACGGTGCGGCAATCAGCCGACGCACCTCGTCACCGGGCAGGATGTCGAACCTGCCGAGCGCCGAACTCGGCGATGCCGCCATCTGGTCAAGGAGACGAATCAGCATGTCCGCCCACGACTCCACAGTGGACCGATCGAAAAGGTCGGTGGCGTAGGAGAATTCGAGTGCGAGGCGCTCTCGTCCGAAGCCTGCGGATTCGGTGGCGCTCACCGCGAGGTCGTACTTCGCGGACGGAACACGGATGTCGAGGACCTCCAGCTCGCCCTGTTGGGCCAACAGCGCCGACGCGTCGCGGTGCAGCGTGAAGCCCACCTGAAAGAGCGGGCTGTGCGAGCGCGACCGGCTCGGCGACACCTCGTCGACGACCATCTCGAAGGGGACCTGCGAGTGCTCGAGAGCGCCGGTACGGGTTCGGTGTGCTCGTTCCAGCAGGTCGGCGACGGTGTCTTCGGGGCCGAGCTTCGTCCTGAGGACGACGGTGTTCACGAACATCCCCACGAGGTCCGCCAATTCGGGTTCGTCACGCCCCGCCACCGCGGTGCCGATCGAGACGTCGTCGGTGTCGCCGAGGCGCGCGAGCAATGCGGCAAGGGCGGCGTGAAGCACCGTGAAGGTGGTGACACCGTATCGTCCCGCCAGCGATCGGATGCGCGCGACCTGATCGGGGGTCAGTTCGACATCCACGTAGCCGCCGCGGCCCGTGGGGATCTGCGGACGGGGTCGGTCGGTGGGCAGCACGAGCAGGTCCGGCTGTCCGGTTAGTTGCCCGCTCCAGTAGTCGAGTTCACGCCGAAGCCTCGAGGTCTCGTCGTCCGGCGACCCCAGGACCTCGCGCTGCCACACGGCGAAGTCCGCGTATTGGATCGGTAGCGGCTCCCACGCAGGCTCGACGCCGTCGGCCCTGGCTCCGTACGCGGTCAACAGGTCGACGATCAGCGGTTGCAGGGATGCACCGTCACCGACGATGTGGTGCAGGACCACCATCAGGACGTTGTCGTCCGTGTTCGTCTGGAACAGGGCAGCTCGGAACGGTGCCTGCGCGACCAGGTCGAATCCGGCGGCGGCCTGGGCCGTCAACGCGTCCTTCAACTCCGTTTCCGTGGTGTTGACCACGTTCAGCGTCACAAAGGGGTCGATGTCGTCGACGTCGAGGATCTCCTGGATCGGCTCCCCGTCGATCGACGGGAACCGGGTCCGAAGCGGCTCGTGCCGTACGACCACATCGCGTACCGCTGCTCTGAGCGCGTCGATGTCGAGTGCGCCACGCATGCGCACGGCACCGGGCATGTTGTAGGTGCCCGCCGACGGGTCCATCCTGTTGATGAACCACAGCCGTGCTTGCGCATAGGAGACCGGGATGACGTCCGGCCTACGGACGCGCCGCAGATGGGGTCGCGGCTCCAATTCGGCGGCCTCCGAGATGATCGAGGCGAGGTGACCCACATCGGTGCTGTTGAAGATGTCGCTGAGCGTGACCGCCCGTGAGTACTCCTTCCGAAGCCTCGACGACAGACGCGCAGCGGTCAGGCTGTCGGCGCCCAGGGCAAAGATATTGTCCCTCATGCCGACCTGCTCGACACCGAGAACATGGCCGATAGTCCCGGCGAGCTGCACCTCGACAGGGGTTCGCGGGGGAATGTACTCCCTTTCCTCGGAGTCAGAGGTCGCCGGTGCGGGCAACGCCTTCCGGTCGAGCTTGCCCGAGGCGTTCACCGGGAAGGCCTCGAGGACAACAATGGCGGACGGAACCATGTGACCGGGCAGGTGGTTCCGTGCCGCCCGCATCTGCCGATCGATGACCACTTGCGTGGGTGTTGCCGTGTCACGGGCCTTCACGTAGGCGACCACCGCAGCGCCGCCTGCGTCGGTACGGACAGTGGCAACCGCTGCGGAGACCGAGCCCTCCGCCAGGAGGACGGATTCGATCTCCCCCAACTCGACCCGCTGCCCACGGATCTTGACCTGGAAGTCGACGCGCCCGAGGTACTCCAACGCGCCGCTCGCGGTCCACCGCACGAGGTCGCCCGTGCGATACATACGAGTGCCGTTACCGAACGGATCGGCGACAAACCTCTCTGAGGTCAGGCCTCCACGGTCGAGGTACCCGTCAGCAATCTGAGTGCCCGCCAGGAACAGCTCGCCGACGACTCCCACAGGCACGCGGCGTAGCCGAGCATCGAGCACGTACATGTCCGTGTTCGGGACCGGCCGCCCGATCGGCACACGAGCCTCGCCTCCGGCAACCCGGTACTCGGTGACATCCACGGCCGCCTCGGTGGGTCCGTAGAGATTGACCAAATCGGCGTCGGAGCGCTCGACCACATCGGTCGCGAGGGTCGACGGGAGCGCCTCCCCGGAAGTGAAGACACGACGTACGGTCGACGGAATCACCGGTTCGTCGGCCTCGGCCGCTTCCACGAACACGTCGAGCATCGACGGGACGAAGTGCAGGGTGGTCACGCTCTGCTTCACGATCACATCACGCAGGTACCCAGGGTCGCGGTGCCCGCCGGCCCGAGCCACCACGAGGCGAGCACCGACCTGCAGCGGCCAGAACAACTCCCACACCGATACGTCGAACGTGATCGGGGTCTTGTAGAGGACGGCGTCTGACGAGTCGATCCGATAGTGCTCCTGCATCCAGGCCAGTCGGTTGACGACTGCGAGATGCGAGACCTGGACGCCTTTGGGCACCCCGGTCGAGCCCGAGGTGAAGATCACGTAGGCGGCAGAACGCGGATCGACCCTATCGGTCGCCACCGGCGGCGAGGGCATTGCGTCGGCGGCCGCGGATGCGTGGTCGAGAAGATGTCGATCGATGATGATGGTTGGACATGCGGTGTCGAGGATCAGGCGTCGACGGTCCTCCGGCTGGTCGGGGTCGACCGGCACGTAGGCACCACCGGCCATGAGAACTGCGTAGACAGCGACGACCTGCTCGATGCTGCGATCCAGGACCACGGCCACCTTGTCGCCGTGCCGGAGGCCTGATGCGAGCAGAAACGACGACAGACGACGGACACGCTCGCCGAACTCGCGGTATGTGAGCTCGCGCTGGTCATCCGCGATTGCCACGCGGTTCGGGAACTCGGCAACACGGGCCGAGAACAGATCGAGAAGGGTGTGGTCGCCCACCCGACCTCTCTCCCACTCCTTTCGAGGACCGCGTTCGAACCGGGTGAGTTCGGATTCCTCACCGGGCAGTAGCAACGGGATGGCGTCGACCGGTGTGTCGATGTCGACGAAGAGTCGTTCTACGAATGTCAGGAAACGACGATGGTGGGTGTCGAGCTCTGCCTGTGAGTACAGATGCGGGTTACCGTGCAGGTCCACCATCAGCGGCGCATCCGGACTCCGCTGGTAAAGGTTGATGAGCAGATCCTCGAGAATTCCCGACGAGAGGATCCGGTAGTCCATCGACGTACCGTCGATCGTGACCTTGTCGTCGAAGAACACCATGTTGATCGTCGGACCGAACGACACCGAATTGGCGTCGAGACCGGCGTCGCGCCGAATGTCCTCCGATCGGTACCGCTGGTGCCGCAGTGCCCCGGTGAGCTCCAGCTGGGCCGCCGCGACCAGCTCACGGCCAGTCGCCCCAGAGACGTCGCGAAGGCGAATCGGCAGGACATTGGACACCATGCCGCCGGAGATCTTGATCTTGGCGGTCGTGCGACCAGTGACCGGAAGGGTCATGACGATGTCGTCGGAGCCGGTCATCCTCGACAGAAAAGCGCCGAACGCAGCCGACATCAGGACCGCGAGGGAGCTGCGGAGCTCACCGGCGAGTGCTTCGAGACGTTTCTGCTGGGCCAGAGGCAGTACACCGCCGGCGACCACGTTGTCGAATGACAGTGGCGCGGTCCCCGCGTGCCGGGACAGCGTGACCCGCTCGGGGAGGTCCGCAACCCGCGACAGCCAGTACTGGCGATCGGTCTCACGGCGCCGGCTCTTCTGGTAGGCGTCCTCGAATGCGACGATCTCCGCCATTCCCGCCGGGGCCTTGTCGCTCGGCTCCTCACCGCAACGGAGAGCGTTGTAGCGGTCCACCGTGCGCCGCATGATGGCCAGTGCCGCATAGCCGTCGATGATGATGTGGTGTGCGCGGTTGTACCAGAAGGTGCGGTCGTCGGCCACCCGCAGGAGCGAGATGACGATCAACTGGTCCTCGATCAGATCGACCGGCTTCCGGTACTCGGCCTGCATCCAGGCCATCGCCGCGCCAACCGGATCGGGCTCACCGCGGAAGTCCAGGATGTCGACATGCTGATCGAAATCGAGGTCGACGAACTGCATGGGCACCCCGTCGACCTCGGTGAGCCGCACGAACGCGAACTCCATACTCTTTCCGACGTCGACGCAGCAGCGTTCCAACAGGTCGATGTCGAGTCCATCGGGCTCGTGACGGATGTCGACGTATTGCGCGATATTCACCGAGTAGTCGGGGGAGAGAGTCTCGGCGAACCACATACCCCGCTGCGCCGCGGTCAGAGGTAAGACCTCTGTGCTTCCTTGTCCGACAACGTACGCGCTGTCGCAGTTATCGGCGCTCGCCACGGACGCTGACTCTCCTCACTGCTCGAATACTCGGGTCCACCGATTGAACATCATGCGGCCGACTTGTTTTATCGCTCGATCATACGATCTGGGTTGTTTGTCTCAATCGCATCGAGCCTTGACCTTGAAGTCCCCAAACTACTCGCCCACCCGGGCGTCGCTCCACTTCGGTATATCGACCTGGCTGACCTCTCACGTTACGTCCGGCCTGATCCTCAGGCACGCCGAAAACCGGAGACTGTCGGCCTCTACTGCGATGCCTGTTTCACCATCGTACGATTGCGGACCCCTCCGCGCCTCGACCCGACACCTGCGACGATCACATGCCGCGAGCTCACTGGCGTCTCAGGGTGCCAGGTCAGACAGTCCCACCCTATTGAACAGGCGGCTGACGAACTCCGGTCAGGCTTGGTGTCAGCGAGCCGTCGCAGCCAACCTGTACCCACGCAGCGCTGGATAAACTGAGAGCGCAAGTAGCGCAACGGTCCAGACAGCCACCTTAATCAGGTTCTCCGTCAGCGGCCCGCCGGCCGCCAGCGCCCGCATCAAATCGATCGCTGGTGTCATCGGTTGATTCGCGACGATCGGCTGCAACCATTCGGGATATGCACTGAGCGGGGAAAAACCCGAATTGAAGAACATCAACAAACTCGACAGCATACCCAGGTATGGCACGATTGGAGCTCCAGGGGACGCATTGACTGCGAGCGCGAGGGTCATTATTCCGAAGGCCGCACCATATGCGAGCGCCACCACAACCAGGCCGATCGCTGGACCGAGACCTTGCGTGAAGCGGAATCCGATCAGGTGTCCCACAGCGAGCAACAGAAGGGTCGTGGTGAGTATCCGCACCAAGTCCGAGGCGAGCCTAGACGTGAGGTCGGCGGCACGGTTGATAGGCAGTACATATAGTCGCCCCAGAAGTCCAGTCCGGCGTTCGTTGTTCAACCGGGTTGCAGACGCGATCGACCCGAACATCGCGCCGACCAAGATCACTAGTGGAACAGTGCCATAAGCACTGTCCTGTCCGGTCGCCTTCCCGATTGCATCCCCGAGAACCACTTTGAACATGATCATGCTCAGAGCAGGCACTAGCAGGGACTGCGCGAGCGTCGGGACATCCCGGACGAATACCCGGATCTGCCTTCCGAGGAGCGCAAGGCTTTGGACCCACCAAGCCTTCAGCGAGGTCTCCATGGGCGATCGGATAGCTTCGCTGGTCGCTACGAATGCTCGCGGACCAATTGCAGGGGCGGAGGACGAACCGGTGCTACCGCGTCCGCCGGAGCCCGCCGATGACGTGCTCATGCGCGAACCTTCCGGTTCCCGAATCGCATCAGAAGTATGGCGGCCACGAACATGCCGACGCACCACCACAATGTCGGAGTCAGTATCTCCACGGTCAGATCACCCGAATCGGAAGCACGCATCACATTCACGAACTGAGAGATCGGCTGGTTCCGGACGAAAGGCTGAATCCACTCCGGAAACTGGGCGACTGGCACGAAACCGGAGGACGTCATTCCCAGGATTAGGCTCGGGAGCATCAATGCTTGGCTAGTCGCCTGGGGGCTACCCGCGACCAAGCCGATGCCGTCCGCAAGCAGCGCGATCAGGAGACCCACGATAATAGCCACGGCGTAAAGGCTCAGTGTCCCGACTGCCCCTCCCATAGGACGCCAGCCAATGACCAAGCAGGCGATGGTGGCGCAGAACACCGAAACCACCAGCAGAAATGCATTTGTAGTCAGCCGCGCGAACATCGGAACGATTGGTGGCATCGGCAGAGCACGGAACCTAGTGTTGATCCCCGCTGTGTCATCCCACGAAGCGCGCATTGCGGCAGAGGAGGCCGCGAAACCGACAGATTGAAGCACGATGATGGGCATGAGGAACTGCGCATAGTCCACTCCGTAGACATCCATCACACTACTCAGCGGTAGATAGAAGCAGACTGCAAGTAGCACGGGAGACAAGAAGGCAAACACAAACTCGCCGTTTCGGAACACAGTGGCTACGCCACGGCCACTGAGCGTCCACCATTGCTGAACCGGCCTGCTACGGGGTTGCACGGGCGCCCGCAACTCCGTCGCGACCGCCACTGGCGCAGACATTCGTTACCTCCCGTTCTGGGTGGGATCGGTGAGAGCCAGGAACACCTCGTCGAGTGACGGACGCCGCATAGCGACGTCAGACAACTTGATCCCGGCGTCGCTGGTGCGGCGGATGACTTCCACCAGGGTTTCCGTCCCACGCGGAGCGGGTACGGCGATCACGTGGTCGTCGGTGCGCACCGACCCGCCCGGAATCAGGTCGGACAGGATACCAAGGAGCTGATCCAGGTCACCGATATCGGCTGGAGTCACTTCGCAATACGCGGCGCCAGTCGCCTCCTTAAGTTCGTCTGCGGTGCCCTGCGCGATCACCCGCCCCTGGTCGATCACAACTATGTCATCGGACAGGACATCCGCTTCTTCCAAATACTGAGTCGTGAGCAGAATGGTGACCCCCTCGTCGCGAAGACGTCCCACCAATGCCCAGACCTCCAGACGGCTGCGTGGATCAAGCCCAGTGGTTGGCTCATCAAGGAACACGACCTTCGGCGATGTCACCAACCCGCAGGCGATATCGATACGCCGGCGCATTCCGCCCGAGTACTGCCTTACCCGCTTTCTCGCCGCATCGGTCAGCGAGAAGATCTCCAACAGCTCATCGGCCCGCTTCTTCGCCGCTGGCTTCGACAAGCCAAGCAGCCGCCCAAACAGGATCAAGTTCTCGCGACCGGTCAAGGATTCATCGAGTGCAGCGAACTGTCCCGTGAGCATGATGGACCGGCGTACTGCCGCCGCGTCGTGGACGACGTCGTGCCCGTCGACGGTGGCGTAGCCGCCATCCGGTTTGAGCAGCGTGCACAGCATGTTCACGGTGGTCGTCTTGCCTGCGCCGTTCGGACCCAAGAGTGCCACAATCTTGCCCGCAGGCACCGAGAAACTTACGTCTGCCACCGCGACAGTGCCCTTGAACCGCTTGTGAAGGCTCTGAGCCCGAATGGCTGGGGAAGCCTCGCTGCCCGATATCACTGCACCTTCGCCAAGCCTGGGATCTGGCTCCGATACCACTGCACGCCTCCCAGCCACCGTGTGTGCCAGAACATGTCCGCCGTTAGACGACTCACCGAGGACTCGTGTTCCACCACTGGGACCCCAAGCAGCGCGACCGACAGAACCTCCTCGATCAATCTGAGTACTACACGGAGAAGAGACCGGTGCGGCATTGTCACGGCCGGCGCATTGGCTGTCCGGCGATCGCCTGGTAGGCGTCTCGGCCACGCACCTCTGCGTCGCCGACTCCTCATGGTCATGTGGTAGTGCTCTAGCCGGACCTAGGGTGACCTTCGAATGCTGGTCCTGCGCCTCACTCCCCGCGTTACTTCCTCCGACGTCTGCCAACACTGACGGGCCATCGTGCTCCGCGGGTAGTCCAGCAACGGTCGTTGCCGTTTTGCGTTGCTGGTTCTCCAACCGCCATCGCCTCAGTTTGGCCGCGACCTCGTCAGAGTCCGCATCCCAGTCCACGGACACGTTCCCAGGGTTGACCATTGCGTCTTCACCTGTCCGGCGATGCCGAGGATGGCGAATGGCGTCCGGGGGCTGCTGACCACTAGCCACGGGCACTCTTCTTTCGATCGGTATTTCACACGGCGACTTCGAGCATTACTCGAAGCACACCCCAGCGTAGACATCAAGGAGCCCAGCGATCACGCGACCACTGGCTGAACGTCCCACAGCGCCGCAGGCTCCGTCTGATTATCGTTCCAGTTGCCGGTTCCATTAGCTTGTGCGACGAGGCACCGAAGCGCATCTACACCTTACATAGATCCTGGAATCAGCCATCTTGACGACCTCGCATAATGCGTCTCGGGGCCGAAACCTCCTTGGACCAGGCAAGCACTGCAGCGCAGGCGCCGGTTACAGGGCACTCGACCTGTGCGTCCGCAGCGCTCACGAGGCTGCGATTCTCCAGCCCCTTTTGCAGGACTTCCGACTAGGCACTGCGAGGCCAACCCGCCACGTGAGAATCTACCGCCAGGCAACTACGTGGGTAGTCCCTTCGCGAAACCCCGCACGGGTCGACAAAGAGCTCACGTACTGCCCACTCGGGTCCTCAGGCAGACCGAGAGTCGCTGATGAGGGGATGCTCCCTGTCCAGCCGGATGAACAGGCGGTGCGGCCGCCACGTGCTCGTCTCCGGGTCCCACGGGCGGTAGGTCAGCCACCAAATGGTGTATAAGACGAAGCGAAAAGGTAGATCCAGCAGGCTCAGCAAGAGGAGCTTGCGATCGCCACGAAGTCTGGCAAGTCTGTATCCACCCAATAGGTATTGCCGATTTTCCCACGGCGAGTGCCTCAACTGACGGGGTGACTGCTCGATCGCGACGTCTGGGCTGAACCAGATCCTGTGCCCCGTCTCCAGCAAGCGCAAGCTCACGTCGGCGTCTTCGAAGATCGCGTTGTCATCGATCAGATCGTCCCGAATATCACGCCATGCATTGACGGACATCACCATATTCGGGCCGATCAACTTCAGTCCCTCGCCTCCTTTCTCAAACAGCTTGGATCGGCTTTCGAGCTTTCGCAGTGGATCGAAGGGAGGACTCTCACCGAACTGCCCTGGTCCTGTCAGCGCCTGGTACTCACTCCCGCGCGGTCCGGCAAAATGCGCTTCAATCGCTTCGGCCCACCTCGGAGATACCACCGAGTCTGCATCGGTGCGTGCCAAAACATCGCCCGTAGCCGCATCGAATCCAGCTCGACGCGCATGATAGATCCCCGGCACTGATTCTGATACTAGCCGTATAGATGGATTCCGAGCCGCGTAGCTACTTACGACTGCAGCGGTCGAGTCCGTGGAAGCGTTGTCCACGATGATAATCTCATCGAACGGTCTCGTCTGATTAAGCAGGGATTCGATGCACCGCCCGACCGCGCTCTCCTCATTGTAGGCCGGCACCACGGCGGATAGCTTCATATGTCCTCCAAAACACATTCACTCGGCCCTATTTGAAACCAAGGGTCCGCAGGCTCGCTGCCACGCGACGCACCCACCCGTCAACGCTTCGCGACATTCCGTGACATTTCGGCGGAGCAGGCCAGCGGTGCCGCGCAGACGTCGTCGCGAAATCGGATGACCGAGATGCAGGATACCGTCGCACTTCCACGGAACCGCAACCAGCGTACGACACGCTCCCAATAGCTCGCTTTTGTCAACCAGATGCGCTAGGCGGGAGTCGACGAGACTTCCCACCCAAACTCGTCAGTTCTCGACGAAGACTGCCGATCGCTGCATCCCCAAGCTGCCCGATCGTGAACCTCAGGACTTACGCCTCTTCTCGAGTTCGACGATCGCCCTTACCACTGCGTTCGGCTTCTTCCACACGCGATAGACTGTCCGTCCGGCAATCGACTCCTTCTCATACCCAAGCCCCGTCGCAGGAAGCCACGTCGCCAGTGCATCCACCCAGGGTTGCGGTTCGCCCCACGTGGCGTACAACTTGGCCTCTGACACCGCAACTGGATTTAGTCCATCCCGAATCGATTCCCACACGGCAGCAGATACCCCGACTGCATGAAAAGTCCGGTAGTCGTCGAAGACAACCACACCTTGCGGTGCACTCAACTTGCGCGATGATCGAATATCTTCGATGACGTGGTCATAGAGATGAGAAGCATCGATATGAACGAATCGATGCGTTCCGGACGACGCGTAGTTCAGGATCGCGGAACTTGGGGCTTGAACCACTACCGGAAGCTCCCCGTGCACCCTCAGGTAATTCTCTTCGAATTGTTCTCTGGTCAACGACCGGTATTGGTTATCGTTTTCCGCCGCGTTCGCATCCGTCTCAGCCGGCGAACCGAAAAGATCCAGAACAGTGAAAGTCTCACCTGCTTCAACGAAGTCACCTATGAGTACAGCGCTTTTCCCGAGGTAAACACCGAGTTCAGCGAGGTCTCCTGGGCCTACTTGCCGTTTCGATTCCTCTAAAGCAAATCGGAAAAGCGCCCAATCTGTCTGAGCGAACCACCCCGGAATAGTCTTGATCTGACGGTCAGTCACGTTGGGCACAAAGCAGGACTCTACTCGGCCAGCGCGATCCTTGCACCGCTTCGCAGGTAGCTCACCCGGACGATATCCTAGGTCCTGCCGTCGCCGGTAGACAGCAGCCGTGTCCCGTACAACTTGGCGTTACCCCTCCTGTCCAGCACCTATCCGAAAACGACATAGCAGGCGACCCGATGACCACCCCCGACCGCGAGATCCTCACCTGGGAGCTCAACGGCGCGGCCTGTCGCGAACTCGCGCAGCAGGTCGCCGACGACGGCTACGTTCCGGACATCATCCTCGGCATCGCCCGCGGCGGTCTCATCCCGGCCGGCGCGATCGCCTACGCCCTCGACTGCAAGTTGATGATCTCGTTGATCGTCGAGTTCTACACGGGCATCGGAGAGACACTGTCCGAGCCCGTCCTGCTGCCGTCGCTGCTGGAGGCGAGCGGGCTGACCGGCCAGCGGGTACTGGTCGTCGACGACGTCGCCGACACGGGCAAGACGCTCAAGCTGGTCATCGAGTACTGCGAGCAGCAGGGCCGGGTCGCAGAGGTCCGCAGCGCCGTCCTGTACAAGAAGCCGCACACGATCACGGTGCCCGACTACAACTGGCGCACCACGGACAAGTGGATCGACTTCCCGTGGTCGGCACAGGGGCCGGTCGTCACCCGCTGACCCCGGACCCTCCGCTGGTCTCTCCCGCCTCGGGGTCGACGCCGCCCGCGTGGTCGAAGTCGAGGCGTTCGGTGATCCCGTCACGCTCCACCACGACTGTTGCCAGCTCTGTTCTTCCCGGCGGCATGATCCGGGCCGTGATCCGGTCGCAGCCGCGGTCGAGCTCGTCGATCACTGCCTGCGTGATCCGTTCATGTCGGACAATTCGCTCACCGACGGGGAGGTCGTCGAGACCGCCGTCGTCGAGCAGGACTATTTCGGTGCCGTTGCCGCGGGCGTCCCACACCGCCTTGCGGAGTTCGGGACGGTCCCATCCGGGCGCGCGTATGCCGTCGCGGAGCTGAGCCTCCAGGAGTCTCGCGCGCCGCACGTCGCCGTCGGTGACGACATCTCCTGCGGCGACACGCTCGAGCATCGGGCGCGCGCGGCTCTCGAAATCGGCGAAGTGGCGACGTCGCTCGTCGGCGGCGGCCTTCGTCGCCGCTTTCTCCGCCTCGGCCCTGAGGACCTCGGCCCTCAACTCGACGATCCGAGACAACATCGGCCGGAGCATGCCGAGCGACAACAGCGTGAGGATTAGCCTCGCGCTTTCACGCTGAATTCGTGTCGTGAATAAAGAATGGTGCCCTGAACTGGGATGATTGAACTTGCGAAGGTATCAATCGGACCAGATCGAGGAGCACCATTCAGGTGAGCAAGTCTACGTCGCCGTACCCCACGCTGTCTGCAGATGGCACCGGAACCGGGGTCGTGTCGCACGCCGGCGCCGCGGTGTTACTCCGGGCTGCGGAGAAAACGGGTCTGACCAGCCGATTATCCGAGGCGTTGGCGCCGTGGCGCAAACCTTTGGCGACTCATGATCCGGGCAAGATCATCTCGGACCTGGCCGTGGCGGTCGCGATCGGTGGCGACTGTTTGGCCGACATCAACCAGTTACGCGCCGACCCGGCGGTGTTCGGTCAGGTCGCCTCTGATCCGACGGTGTCGCGCCTGATCTCGACGTTGGCCGATGATGCGCCGGCGGCGCTGTCGGCGATTGCGACCGCGCGTGCTGCCGCGCGGGCAGCGTGCTGGTCAGCAGCCGGTGCCACTGCTCCCGACCATGACGCCGACGTCGCTGACCCGGTGATCGTCGACCTCGACGCCACTTTGGTGACCGCGCACTCGGAGAAACAGGATGCGGCACCAACCTACAAGCGGGGGTTCGGTTTTCACCCGCTGTGTGCGTTCGTCGATCACGGCAGCGACGGCACCGGCGAACCCCTAGCGATCGAGTTGCGCCCGGGTAATGCTGGTGCCAATACCGCTGCCGATCACATCGCGGTCACCGCCGCCGCACTCGAGCAGCTACCGCACGTGGCGGGCTATCGGGTTGGCAAGTCGGTGCTGGTGCGCACCGACTCGGCCGGCGGCACCCACGAGTTCGTCGACTACCTCACCCGACGACGCCTGGCGTACTCGGTCGGGTTCGGGCTCACCGAAGCGACCGCAACCGCGATCGACCGGATCAGTCCCGAGGCCTGGACCCCGGCCTACGACGCCGAGGGCATCGAGCGCGACGGGGCGTGGGTGGCCGAGTTGACCGGGCTGATCGACCTATCGGGCTGGCCCGAAGGCATGCGAGTGATCGTGCGCAAGGAGCGCCCGCATCCAGGTGCGCAGCTACGCTTCACCGATCGTGATGGGTTGCGGGTGACCGCGTTCGCCACCAACACCGTTCGTGGCCAACTCGCCGATCTGGAACTGCGTCACCGGCGACGCGCACGCTGCGAGGACCGGGTCCGCACGGCGAAAGACTGTGGCCTGACCAATCTTCCGTTGCACGGATTCGATCAGAACCGCATCTGGTGTGCCATCGTGATGCTCGCTTGCGAGCTGATCGCCTGGACCCAGCTGCTGGCCTTCGCTGATCATCCCGCTCGCCGGTGGGAACCCAAACGACTGCGCCACCGCGTGTTCTCGATCGCCGCCAAGATCAGCCGCCACGCCCGCCGAACCCGGTTGAAGCTTGCCGCCCACGCACCACATGTTGGACTGCTGCTCGACGGGATCTCAAGACTCGCAGCACTTCCCGCACCTGCCTGACATCAAGCCAACCTGACCTCTGATCCAGAAAGGACGTTCCACCTCGGGGCCGTGAACCCCGACGCCCACCGACGCGTCGGGCACCTCTCACGGCCTACGCCCGGAGATCCGGTCCTCAGACCACCCACCCGGGCCACCCAACAGACGACCGCCACCTCACGAAAGATCGAGGTTAGGACCGGGTAGGCCGGAAGCGTGGTGTTCAGACCGGCGCTGACCCCGTCGCCGCGGCTCACCGACCACACCACGCACACCGCGCTCATCGTGAGAGCCCCGCACCATGCAACGACCGGATGTCCGCGAACCATGAGGAGTGTGAAGGCCACGACGCCTCCGACCGTCGCCGGGCCGCTCTGGAGCACCCCGTATCCGTCTGTCGGCAGGGACCACCAGGCCAGGGCGACTGCGGCGACGACACACGCGGTGAGGAGCCAGGCACACCACAGGCCGCACGGCGCGGCCTGCAGCCTCAGCGCGATGAGCACGAGCACCACGAATGCGCTGAGTAGCCCCGCCCAGCGCAGCGGCGAGGTGATGTGGGTGCAGGTGCCGATCGTCACGACCACGTACACCGCCGCGAAGCCGACGAGGGCACGCCTCACATAGGCCGACCCGAAGTCGAAGAGGTCGCCGTTCATCGCCTTGTCCACGACAACCTCACCATCGTCCCGCGACCGATCTCGCTACGAAGCTCTACGCCCCCGCCTGCAAGGGCATTCATGCGTCCGCGGATTCCCTCCTCGATCCCGTACCGGCGCCCGTCGACAGCGGCGGGGTCGAAGCCGGCTCCGTCATCGATGACCGCGATCCACAAATCCGACCGAGCTAGTTCCCCGACGACGGCACGGTCCACGTCGGGTCCGGCGTGGCGGACGCTGTTGCGAAGTGCCTCCGACATGGCGTCGACGACGGCATCGGCAACCTCGGGAGGGTATGCGACCCCGTCGGGCTCCGGCACACCGGCGGCCGGCTCTGTTTCTGCGGCCAGTTCGACGCCGAGGTCGACTGCTTCGTCGATTCGTGTGGCCGCATAGCGCAGTCGCCCCCGCAGTTCGACGGCCGAGACAGGGCGGACGCTCCCGACCTCGCCCCGTTGCCATGCGTCCATCTCGGCGAGGGCATCGCGCGCGTTGTCGACCAACCGTCGCTCGGGCGAACCGGCCCGCATCGCGAGCAGGCACGAGATGACCCGGTCGTGGATCAGCGCGTCGTAGCGTGCCCGTTCGGCCTCTCGTGCCGTCTCCGATGCACTCGACACCACGGCGGCGATGGCCTCCTCACGCGTGCGGTCCAGCGTCTGAGCAGTCGTGGCCATGGCCATCGCGATCGCCACGAACAACCCGGTGAGGCCGATGGTGAGAAGTGCACTGAGCAGCATCGACACCGCGGGCTCGCCGTAGAGGCCGAGGTGGTTGGCGGTGCGGACCAGCACGGTCGCGACGATGAGGTGAGTCCATGCCAACCGGAAGCGGAGCGCCACCACCAACGCGAGCGCGGGGACGCCCGGGAACTGCACCAACCACACCGGCCACCGGAGGGAACCCTCGCTGCTCTCGCCGTTCCACGCGACGAACCACAGGGCCGTGGCCAGGAGGTAACCCGCGGACGACGCCAGTGCCGCCGGAAGCACCCAGCGCGTGTCGCGCCGGAAACCGAGAACGAACAGCGCGCCGGACGGCACCACCACCAACGCGATGCTCACCGGCAACCACCAGCCGGCCGTCAACGAGGCGTTCTGGGCCAGGGCCGGCATCGACACCAGGCAGTAGACGAGCAACGCGGCTCCGGTGAACCGGGATCCGAGCCGCTGGACCCGAGCAACGTCCGACCTGTATTCGGCGACGTCCGGAGCAGGCCTGCGTGCATCGACGTCTGCCTCCGCGGTGTGGGCGCTCCCCGCGGCGATTCGCTCGACGCCATCGTCGACGCGGGCGTATCTACTGCGCATTTGCATCCGCCACCTCGTGGACCGCGAGATCCGACGCATCGAAATCCACGCGTTCCACCCGACTGGTACCAACCACACTGACCGATGCAAGCACAGCACGGCCCGGTGGTTCGATGCGGACGGTGACCCGGCGGTCCGCGGTTTCGTCGAGCACCCGCGCAACGGCATCGGCCAGTCGCCTACGGGCCGCCTCCGTGTCCTCACCATCGGCGGCCAGACCCCCGTCGTCGAGCAGCAGGACGGTGACCCCGCGGCGGCGCGCCTGCCACGCCGCATCGCGGACGCGGGGATGGTCGAGACCCGGTGCCCGGATCCCGTCGCGGAGCTGTGCCTCGATCAGTCGGGCGACCGCCACTTCGTCGTCGGTGAACTCCTCCCGCTCTGCGATCCTGGTCAGGATCGGGCGGGCGCGTTCGTCCAGCGCGGCCAGTCGGCGTTCGCGGACCTCCGTCGCGGCGGCAGTCGCGGCATCGAGTGCCGCCTGACGTTCGTTTGCCTCGCGCAGCGCATAGAGCTGGCCTGCCATGGGACTCAACATGAGCGAGAAGAGGCGATCCCATGATCATGATGGCGTACCCGGGCAGGGTCACCGCCAGACCCCAGAAGGCACCCTGGCCGGCGACGTGACCCCATACCGTGGCGACCAGCGAGATGGCCGCACTCCCCGCCCACGCTGCCAACGGTCGTCCGCGGACGGCCGTGAACGCCAGGATGATCACCGATGCGCGATCGACGGCCCGGTCTGCATGACGTGGGTCAGCGGCGACGGGAGCGAGAACAACGAGACCGCGACGCCCGCGATCGCGAGCGTCGCCACGACCAGCGTCGTCCGCATCGGCATCGGGTCACCGGGTGCACCGAGAATGAGCCCCGCGGCGACCATGAAGAACCCGACCCCGATGAGCGCACCGACCCACGTCCAGAAATCGGTCGTCCCGGCGTTCGCACAGGACATGACCACCAGGTAGCCGCAGAAGAACAGTGCCATGGTCACCCACAACGGGCGAGACCCGATCCCGAAGACGTTGGGAACGGCCTCCCGGCCGTCTACGCGGTCAGGACACCGGCCGCCGGGCATCTCGGTCACGGCCGCGTCCAACCGATCTGGACGGTGGTGCCCCGACCCGGGTGACTGCTGATCTGGGCGTGCCCGCCGTCGACGCGAGCCATCCGCCCGCGGATGCTGACGGCGATCCCCAGTCGTCCGGGCCCGATCGCTTCCGGATCGAATCCCTCTCCGTTGTCCACGACCGCCATATTGAGCGCGTCTGGAGCCAACTGGACGATCACGCCGCAGTCGGCGCCGCGCCCGGCATGCCGCATCACGTTGCGCAGGGCCTCGCTCATCGCCTCGACGATCGCTGCGACAACGTCGAAGGGATATTCGACATGGTCGCCGGCTTCCCCTGGGGACTCGATCGCGACCACCTGGAGGTCGATGCGCTCGGATATCCCGGCCGCCGCCGAGCGGATGCGCCGCAGGGCCTCCGACGCCGAGACCGGCGCAGCGTCATACCGGTCGGGCACACACTCGAGTTCGTCGAGGGCCGACCGCGCCTGCTCGGCGAGCCTCTCGTCGGGCCGTCCCGTCCGCACCGCCAGCAGTGAGGCGATCACCCGGTCGTGAACGATCGCGTCGAACCGCGCCTTCTCGGCCTCCCTCGCGGTCGCGGCGGCCGCGTTGGCCGCGGAGCGGTACGTGTCCTCCTGGGTCTCGTCGAGCGTCCGCCCCGTTCTGATGGCGACCAGGACGACCGCCAGGAACACCGATGTGAAGACGAACGACCACAGGACCTCGAACGGCAGGTCGGCCGTCAGATGACCGAAACGGCCCATCTGCGACGACACGTGGGCGAGCCCGGACGACGTGAGGAGGCTCAGCGCAGCAAGGCCCGGGTGGACGAGCATCAGAACCATGCTGGGCATACCGCAGAAGGCGATCATCCATTGCGCGTTACCTGCGGAGTCGCTCAGAGTCGAGCCGTCCCATGCGAGGAACCACAGACCGACCGTGCCGAGGTACGCACACCAGGTGCCGATTGCCAGAGGACCGAGCCAGCGGGTACCACTCCGGAAGCTCGCGACGACGAGCATCAGGCCGGGAACCACCGACATCACGATGCTCAACGGAACCCACCAGCCCGCGGTGATCTCCGACGACATCGCAATCGCCGCCGGAGAGACGATCGGGTACCCGATGAATCCGAGCCCCAGGAAACGCGCGCCGACACGACGCACGTGGTCGAGGTTGGGCTCCTCCGAGCCGGATTCGAATGCGCGACGAAGCAGGCGTCGAACGGGGCCCGGCCGCTGCGGCCCGATCCCGGCGATGCCTCGGACCGATGCCGGCGAGGCAGATCCCCTACTCGGCACTGGTGTAGACAAAGACATCACGCCAACACTCGCACCGAGTTCAGCAGAATCAGTCCTCTGGAGAGACGGCCGAACACGCCACCAACGCGCCGTGTGGCCATCGTGATCAACAGCGCCACGTTCGGATCTCATCCGGAGCAGACACCTCTCCACCTGGCGCAAGCTCATGGTGCAGGTATCGTTGCCAGCTCGGTTTCCTACACTCCAGCGACTTCTGCCGACCCGCGTGCGTACCCCGCCACCGGCTTGAGCGCGGAGCGTACATGCTTTCTTTGACGGACCGTTTTATCACAGCAATTGAATACGCTCTGCGACATTGTTGTAGTCGGTGCGCAAGTGACCGTGTTCCATTCAAAGATTCCTCCTCTCGCGGCGCCTGCGTTTGTTGACGACGCCTGAAAACTGACCCCCCTGACGACGGGTGAATTTTGACCCCCCGTCTTGTTAGGAGGGTGATTTCAGTGGAGCAGTGGGCGGAGATCCGCCGTTTGCATCGCAGCGAGGGTGTGCCGATCAAGGAGATCGCGCGTCGGTTGGGGGTGGCGCGAAATACGGTCCGGGCGGCGTTGGCCTCAGATACGGCCCCGAGCTACTCGCGGCCGTCGAAGGGGTCGGCGGTGGATGCGTTCGAACCGCAGATCCGCGCGTTGTTGCGGGAGTATCCGACGATGCCGGCGACGGTGATCGCACAGCGGATTGGGTGGTCGAGGTCGTTGACGGTCCTCAAGGATCGGGTGCGGGTGATTCGCCCGGAGTTCCGCGGGGTGGATCCCGCTGATCGGGTGATCTATCAACCCGGCGGGTGCTCGCAATGGGATCTGTGGTTCCCCGACTACCGAATCCCGGTGGGCCACAACCAGTTGTCGATGTTGCCGGTGTTGGTGATGACGTTGGCGTTCTCCCGGTACCGCTCGGCGGTGATGATCCCCTCCCGCCAGGGCGGAGACATCCTCGCCGGGATGTGGTTGCTGCTGTCGCAGCTGGGTGCGGTGACCCGCAAGCTGGTGTGGGACCGCGAATCCGCGATCGGCGGCAAGGGCAAGCCCACGGCGCTGGCGGCAGGATTCGTGGGCAGTCTGGGCACTCGACGAGCTTGTCAAGATGTTTGTGTAAGAACGTGACTCCTGATTTTCTTGTGGTCGGTGGGTTTAGCCGAGGTGCGGTTCGATCCGGTCGGGGTAGGCCAGAGCGAGCTGTCCGAGGGCCTGCTTCCAGTTGGTGACGACCTGTCCCTCGACCAGTCGTCCGAGGGCCTTACGGGGCTGTGACCGCCTGGTCCCGCGTTCTTTGAGGCGTTGAGCGGCTCGTTTGTCTTCGATGTCGCAGATGGCCAGCCACAGCAGTTTGCGGACCGCGATGTCGTTGGGGAAATGTCCGCGGTTCTTGATGACCTTGCGGAGCTGGTAGTTCAGCGACTCGATCGAGTTGGTGGTGTAGATGACTTTGCGCAGCTCGGGCGGGAATGCCAGGAAGGGGATGAACCGATCCCAGGCTCGGTCGAAAGCCATTGCCGCACTCGGATATTTGGCGCCTAGTTCCGAGTCGCGGAAGGCTTCCCACTCGCGGCGGGCGGTCTCGGCATCGAGGGCGGTGTAGATCGGTTTAATCGCCCGAGCGACGTCTTTGCGGTCTTTGTAGTTCACGAACCGCATCGAGTTGCGGATCAGATGCACCACACAGGTTTGCACCGTGGCCAGCGGCCAAGTCGCCTCGATCGCTTCGGGGAATCCGGTGAGCCCGTCACAGCACACGATCAGCACGTCCTTGACGCCGCGGTTGGCCAGATTCGCACACACCCCGGCCCAGAACTTGGCGCCTTCCTCGGCCTGTATCCAGATTCCCAGCACATGCTTGACGCCGGCCATATCGACGCCAATAGCAATGTGGGCGTGCTTATTTCGGACATGGGCGCCGTCTTTGACCTTCACTACCAGGGCGTCAAGGTAGATGACGGGATACAACGGCTCCAGCGGCCGGTTCTGCCATTCATCGACCGCGTCGAGGACCTCGTCGCAGATCTTCGAGATCGTCTCGTGCGAGAGATCGGTGCCGATCGTGGAGGCCAAATGGTGTTGAATGTCGCGCAACGTCATGCCGCCGGCATACAGCGAGATGATGATGTCGTCGAGGCCGCCGAGGCGGCGCGAGCCCTTCGGGACCAGCCGCGGGGTGAACGTGCCGTCACGGTCACGAGGAATGTTCAGCTCGACCGGCCCGGCCTCCGAGGCCACCGTTTTCGGACTCGACCCGTTACGGGCGTTGGGCAACTCCCGCCCGGCCGGATCGCCCTTGGCATAGCCGAGGTGATCGGTCAGCTCGGCCTTCAGACCGCGTTCGAGGGCCAGTTTGATCAGACCTGGGATCAACCCGCCTTCGCCGGTGATCTGGACCTGGCCGGTATCGATCTGGGCGAGCAGCTCATCGACCATGCCCGAGGCCTGTAATGCCTCGGCGACTTCCGCGGTCGAGCGCGGCTCGGCCAGTTCAGGCAACTGCTCGTCGTCGTGGCCCTGCTGCTTGTCGTCTAACGCCATGCTCATAGATCTTCCTCTCACTGATGAGCACCGGACTTACACAGACCATCTGACACCCCCCACTCGACTCGAGCTGGCACCACCGTGCGATCCCGAATACAAGGGCATGGTCGAACGCAACAACCGGTTCTTCGAGACCTCATTTCTGCCGGGCCGCCATTTCGCCTCGCCAGCCGACTTCACCGCCCAGTTCGATCGTTGGCTGGCCGATTACGCCAACACCCGGGTGGTGCGCTCGATTGGTGATCGACGCCCCTGTGACGTGCTCACCGAGGACCTGGCGCAGATGGCGACGCTGCCGCCGAGCGCACCACAAGTCGGGTTGAGCACTCGGGTGCGGCTGGGCCGCGACTACTACGTGCGCGTGGCCGGCAACGACTACTCGGTGCACCCCTCAGTGATCGGCCGGTTTGTCGACATCACCGCCGATCTACACCGGGTGCGGATCGCGTGCGGCGAGGTCACCGTCGCCGACCATGACCGCAGCTGGGCCAACCACGTCACCATCGCCGACGCACAGCACGTGCGGGCGGCTAAAGAATTGCGCCGCGACTACCGCAACCAACAGCTGCAGAACCGGGCCCGCAATGCCGCGCGCGTACGCACCCACCCCGACGGCCACGAGGTGCCCATCAGAGCGCTACCCGACTACGACGACCTGTTCGGGGTGCACTTCGCCACCCCGCCACCAGGCGGACTCACACCCACCGCATCCACTATCACTGAAGGATGAAACACCATGTCTGACAATTCGATCGGCAAACATATCGAGTTCGCCGCACGGGCGTTGAAGATGCCCACCATCCGCCGCTGCTGGGCCGAGCTGGCTGAGCTGGCACGCGCCGAGAACTGGACCCACGAGCAATACCTTTCCGCGATCCTCGATCGTCAAGTCAGTGAACGCGAAGCCAACGGCACCGCTCTACGGATCAGTGGCGCCCGGTTCCCGGCGATCAAAACCCTTGAGGACTTCACCTTCGACCACGTCCCCGGCCTGCGTCGTGACGTGATCGCCCACCTGGCCACCAGCACCTGGATCGCCAAGAACGACAACGTCATCCTGCTCGGACCACCAGGAGTAGGCAAAACCCATCTCGCCATCGCGCTCGGCATCAAAGCTGCCCACAACGCCTACCCGGTACTCTTTGACACCGCCACCGGATGGGCCACCCGCCTCACCGAAGCACACGCCACCGGTCGCCTAGCCCACGAACTCAAACGGCTCCGCCGCTACCGACTGCTCATCATCGACGAAATCGGCTACCTGCCGTTCGACTCAGACACCGCGAACCTGTTCTTCCAACTCATCGCCAGCCGCTACGAACAAGGTTCGGTGCTGATCACCTCGAACATGCCCTTCGGTCGCTGGGGCGAAGTCTTCGCCGACGACGTTGTGGCCGCCGCGCTCATCGACCGACTCGTCCACCACGCCGAGGTCATCACCATCGACGGCGACTCCTACCGCACCAAAACCCGACGACAACTCGTCAACACCGACCAGTAACCACACCACAAGGGGGTCAAAATTCAACCGTCGATAAAGGGTCAGTTTTCAGCCGCCGTTGACAGCGTTAGTAAGCTTCTTGCGATCCTCGAAGGTTGCACCGAACCGACTCGTCTATCACCGTTAAGAACGTGTCCGTCCTGCGGACACGTTCTCCCCACAACCCATTAAAGACAACACGCATCGCGGCCAGCACCCGGCATCAGGTCGACCTTTACCCACATACTGCGCACAGACGTAAGGCTAATCCGCGGTAACGACTATCTGGTTACCGGCGAAACTCGGTCCTCCCTGGACGCATCCCCACGACGTGCGACGAGACCCAACACAGAAGCCACAACCAAGTTGAAAGGCATGAACACTGCATACATGATCGCATCCTTCTGACGCCCATGCGCATGCTGTGTACGAAGCACGGCGACCATTTCACGTAGGAGCGATTTCGGAGACACCATATACCGGCGCGGAGAAAGACCAACCAGCATTCCCGGCAAACTACTTAACCGACTCCCTGTATCGAGAAGTGCATAAGTAAGATCGATATCTTCGTGGGTCCCGGGAAGATTCTTCACACAAGTCTTGGCAGCCACCCACGCCGATCTCCGAATCGCCATGTTGTTCCCACCCAACATTCGACGCGGACCCGATGATTCAGCGCCGAACTTTTCCGCTCGCGCAAAGGCGCCTTTTCGCATACTTAGAAACGACATGTCATAGAACCAACAGAATCCTCCTACACCATCAATCTCAGAATGGGTGGACAGATACTCCTCGACTACAGCCGCCCAGGATCGTTCCATACGGGTGTCCGCGTCTATACGTGCGATCACGTCGCCACACGCCATGTCGTACCCGTGCTGACTGGCCCACGCCACCCCCTGACGAGACTCACTCAACACTCGGATTGGCAACTTATCGACATATTGCTCGACGACAGCCCGAGTCCCATCAGTGCTGTTGTTATCCACCACCAGAATTTCGTCGAACTGCCGAGTCTGTGCCACTACAGCATCGAGGCATGGACCGATAGCACTCTCCTCGTTGTAACAAGGAATTACCAGCGTTATCTGCATGGTCGAATCCTATACATAGTCTCGTTTACGAGCCCGGCGTAGTGAACCAACATCTCGGCCTGAACGCTCCCGCTGCCCGCACAGACAGGCCTAAGACTCCGCAACTCAAACCCTTCAAGTAGCGTCGACCGACCACCCATCACCCAGGACGACAGACGAGCGTCAGATCGCCAAAGGCCCGTCCCCTCGTAAGGGAACGGGCCTTTGGAGTTCTCGCGTGCAGGAGAGGCCTACTTGGCCTTCTCCAGCACCTCGACGAGGCGCCAGTGCTTGGTCGCCGACAGCGGGCGGGTCTCCATGATCCGCACGCGGTCACCGACGCCGGCATCGCCGTTCTCGTCGTGTGCCTTGACCTTGCTGGTGGTCCGGATGATCTTGTTGTACAGCGCGTGGCGCTTGCGATCTTCCAGCTCGACCACGATGGTCTTCTGCATCTTGTCGCTGACCACGTAGCCGATCCGCTCCTTGCGGCGGCCGCGCTCAGCGGTCTGGTTTTCGGTCACCTTCTGGTCCTCACTCATGCATCATCACCATCCGGTCCGGACGCCAGGCCCAGCTCGCGCTCGCGCATCACGGTGTAGATACGCGCGATCTCGCGACGCACGGTACGCAGGCGACGATTGTTGTCGAGCTGGCCGGTGGCCATCTGGAACCGAAGGTTGAACAGTTCTTCCTTCGACTCTTTCAGGCGGTCGACCAGATCAGCGTCACTGAGCTCGCGGAGCTCGGCCGCAGCAACTCCGAGTGCCATCAGAACTGCTCCTCTCTGGTCACGATCCTGGTCTTGATGGGGAGCTTGTGCTGTGCGCGGCGCAGGGCCTCGCGAGCAATCTCCTCGTTCGGGTAGGTCATCTCGAACAGCACGCGACCCGGCTTGACCGGGGCGACCCACCACTCGGGCGAACCCTTACCCGAACCCATGCGGGTTTCGGCCGGCTTCTTGGTGAGCGGGCGGTCCGGGAAGATGTTGATCCAGACCTTGCCGCCACGCTTGATGTGCCGGTTGATCGCGATACGAGCGGACTCGATCTGACGGTTGGTGATGTACGCGCCCTCCAGAGCCTGGATGCCGTAATCGCCGAACGTCACCTTGGTGCCGCCCTTGGCCTGCCCCTTGAGGTTGGGGTGATGCTGCTTGCGGTGCTTGACCCGACGTGGGATCAACATGGCCTAGCCCTCCTGCTTCTCAGCCGCACCAGCGGTGGCCTCGGCGGGAGCGCTCTCGGCCGCGCGAGCGGCGTCGGTGCTCGTCGCAGTGGTGCCCGAGGCACCGCTACGCCGGGGCCGGCTGGGCCGGCGGGGACGGCGATCCTCGGCTGCCGGAGCGGCCGCGGCCAGCTCGCGACGTCCACCGACGATGTCGCCCTTGTAGATCCACACCTTCACACCGATGCGGCCGAAGGTGGTCTTGGCTTCGTAGAGTCCGTAGTCGATGTCGGCGCGCAGCGTGTGCAGCGGCACGCGTCCCTCGCGGTAGAACTCACTGCGGCTCATCTCTGCGCCGCCGAGGCGACCCGAGCACTGGACCCGGATGCCCTTCACGTTCGGCTGCCGCATCGCCGACTGGATCGCCTTGCGCATCGCGCGGCGGAAGGCCACACGGTTGCTCAGCTGCTCGGCGACGCCCTGGGCCACCAGCTGGGCCTCGGACTCGGCGTTCTTGACCTCGAGGATGTTCAGCTGGACCTGCTTACCGGTCAGCTTCTCCAGGTCACCGCGGATGCGGTCGGCCTCGGCGCCACGGCGACCGATGACGATGCCGGGGCGTGCGGTGTGGATGTCGACGCGGACCCGGTCACGGGTGCGCTCGATCTCCACCTTGGCGATGCCGGCGCGCTCGAGTCCGGTGGACAGGAGCTTGCGGATGGCGACATCTTCCTTGACGTACTCCGCGTACTGCTTGTCGGCGTACCACCGCGACTTCCAGTCGGTGGTGATGCCCAGACGGAAGCCGTGCGGGTTGATTTTCTGGCCCACTGTCAGGCTCCCTTCTTCTTCGGCTGACGCGCACGGCCACGGCCGGCACCTGCCTTCTCCGGCCGGCTCTCCACGACCACGGTGATGTGGCTGGTGCGCTTGCGGATGCGGAAAGCGCGTCCCTGGGCACGGGGCTGGAAGCGCTTGAGGGTCGGGCCCTCGTCGGCGAACGCGGTGGCGACGACCAGGGTCCGGCGGTCCAGGTCCTGGTTGTTCTCGGCGTTGGCGACAGCGCTGGCCAGCACCTTGTACACGGGCTCGGACGCCGACTGCGGGGCGAACCGCAGGATGTCGAGGGCCTCGTCCACGTTCTTGCCGCGGATGAGGTCCAGCACGCGGCGGGCCTTCATCGGCGTGACGCGAACGAAGCGTGCGGTGGCCTTGGCGGTCGGATTATCGGTCTGCGTAGTCATCAGCGGCGCTTCGCTTTCCGGTCATCCTTGATGTGACCCTTGAAGGTGCGGGTGGGGGCGAACTCGCCCAGCTTGTGCCCGACCATCGACTCCGAGACGAACACCGGCACGTGCTTGCGGCCGTCGTGGACGGCGAAGGTGTGACCGATGAAGTCGGGGATGATGGTCGAACGACGGGACCAGGTCTTGATGACCTGCTTGGTGCCCTTTTCGTTCTGCGCGTCCACCTTCTTCAGGAGGTGGTCGTCGACGAACGGGCCCTTCTTGAGGCTGCGTGGCATTCTTTTACCTCCTCCTGTTTATCGCTTGTTCTTGCCGGTACGACGGCGGCGGACGATCAGCTTGTCGCTGGCCTTGTTCTTGCGGGTGCGGCCCTCGGGCTTGCCCCACGGCGAGACCGGGTGGCGACCACCGGAGGTCTTGCCCTCACCACCACCATGCGGGTGGTCGACCGGGTTCATCACGACACCGCGGACGGTCGGGCGCTTGCCCTTCCAGCGCATGCGGCCGGCCTTGCCCCAGTTGATGTTGCTCTGCTCGGCGTTGCCGACCTCGCCGACGGTGGCGCGGCAGCGCACGTCGACGCGACGGATCTCACCGGACGGCATACGCAGGCTGGCGTAGGAGCCCTCCTTGCCGAGCAGCTGGATCGACGCGCCGGCCGAGCGGGCCATCTTCGCGCCGCCGCCCGGGCGCAGCTCCACGGCGTGGATCTGAGTACCGGTCGGGATGTTGCGCAGCGGCAGGTTGTTGCCGGGCTTGATGTCGGCGGTCGGGCCGCTCTCGACGACGTCGCCCTGCTTCAGACCCTTCGGCGCGATGATGTAGCGCTTCTCGCCGTCGACGTAGTGCAGCAGCGCGATGCGCGCGGTGCGGTTGGGGTCGTACTCGATGTGAGCGACCTTGGCGTTGATGCCGTCCTTGTCGTGACGACGGAAGTCGATCAGACGGTAGGCACGCTTGTGGCCGCCACCCTTGTGACGGGTGGTGATGCGGCCGTGGGCGTTACGGCCACCGCGCCCGTGCAGCGGACGCACCAGCGACTTCTCCGGATGGTCACGGGTGACCTCGGCGAAATCGGAGCCGCTGGCCCCGCGACGACCCGGGGTCGTCGGCTTGTACTTACGAATAGCCATGAGTCTCAGTCCTTCTCTGAAGCCCCGGTCAGCTGACCGAGCCTCCGAAGATCTCGATGGGCTTGCTGTCGGCGGTCAGCGACACGATGGCGCGCTTGGTGGCCTTGCGACGGCCGTAGCCGGTGCGGGTGCGCTTGCGCTTGCCCTGACGGTTGGCGGTGTTGACGCTGGCAACCTTCACACCGAAGATCTTCTCGACGGCGATCTTGATCTCGGTCTTGTTGGACTCCGGGTGCACCAGGAAGGTGTAGACGTTGTCCTCCATGAGTCCGTAGGACTTCTCGGAGATCACGGGCGCCAGGATGATGTCGCGCGGGTCGGCAACAGTCGTCATGTCAGGCCTCCTCTGCAGTCTTCTCGACGGCAGCCTTGGCATCCGCCGTGTTCTGGGCGATGAAGGCGTTGAGCGTCTCGACGCTGAACACCACGTCGTCCGAGTCGAGGACGTCGTAGGTGTTGAGCTGGTCGGGAGCGATCGGCAGCACGTTCTGCAGGTTCGCGACGCTCTTCCACGCGGTCAGGTCCTCACGGGACAGGACGACGAGGAACTTGCGGCGATCCGAGAGGCTCTCCAGGAACTGGCGAGCGGTCTTGGTCGACGGGACCTGGCCCGGGACCAGCTCGGTGATCACGTGGATGCGCTCGTTGCGAGCGCGATCGCTCAGCGCACCCCGGAGCGCGGCGGCCTTCATCTTCTTGGGGGTGCGCTGGCTGTAGTCACGCGGCTGCGGGCCGTGGACGGTGCCACCGCCGGTGAACTGCGGCGCACGGGTCGAGCCCTGGCGAGCGCGGCCGGTGCCCTTCTGGCGGTACGGCTTGGCGCCACCACCGCGGACGTCGCCGCGGGTCTTGGTCGCGTGCGTGCCCTGGCGAGCCGCGGCCTGCTGGGCCACGACGACCTGGTGCATCAGCGCGATGTTGGCCGGAGCGTCGAACAGCTCGGCGGGGAGATCAACGGTGCCGTTGGTCTTGCCCTCCGGGGTCTTGACGTCCAGCGTCAGCTTGGTTGCGGTCTCGGTGCTCACTTCGCACCACCCTTCACTGCGTCGCGAACCACGACGATGCCGCCCTTGCGACCAGGGACAGCACCCTTGATCAGCAGCAGGCCGGCCTCGGCGTCCACCTTGTGGACGGTGAGGTTCTGCGTGGTCACCTTGTCGTTACCCATGCGGCCGGCCATGCGCATGCCCTTGAACACGCGGCCCGGGGTGGCGCAGCCACCGATCGAGCCCGGTGCGCGGTGCACGCGGTGGGCGCCGTGGCTGGCGCCCAGGCCGGCGAAGCCGTGGCGCTTCATGGCGCCGGCGAAGCCCTTGCCCTTGGAGGTGCCGGTGACGTCGACCAGCGCGCCGTCGGCGAAGATCTCGGCGGTCAGTTCCTGACCGACCTCGAACTCGCTGACGTCGTTGACGCGGATCTCGGCCAGGTGGCGACGCGGGGTGACCCCGGCCTTCGCGAACTGGCCGGCGACCGGCTTGGTCACCTTGCGGGGGTCGATGGCGCCGTAGGCGATCTGAACGGCGGTGTAGCCGTCCTTCTCCTGCGTACGGAGCTGGGTGATCACGTTCGGGCCGGCCTGGATGACAGTGACCGGGACGACGCGATTGTTCTCGTCGAAGACCTGGGTCATGCCGAGCTTGGTGCCCAGGATGCCCTTGGTCGAACTCTGATTGCTCATGTTTATTCTCGCCCCCGTCCTACTGGATGTTGACGTCGACACTTGCCGGCAGATCGATGCGCATCAGCGCGTCGACCGTCTTCGGGGTCGGGTCGAGGATGTCGATGAGTCGCTTGTGGGTACGCATCTCGAAGTGTTCGCGGCTGTCCTTGTACTTGTGCGGCGAACGGATGACGCAGTACACGTTCTTCTCGGTGGGCAACGGCACCGGGCCGACGACGCGTGCACCCGTACGGGTCACGGTCTCCACGATCTTGCGCGCCGAAGCGTCGATCGCCTCGTGGTCGTAGGCCTTGAGCCTGATGCGGATCTTCTGTCCCGCCACGCTGTGTCCTCTTCCGTCAGTTGTTCTCGACAGACAAACACCGCGTGATCAGGGGCAGGCTCTCGCCGGCTGAGCACATGACCGCCGTGTGAGATTCGGCAATCGACGCTGTTCATCTGTCGTTGTACGTTGGTTCGTCGCTGGTACGAACCGGTTTGCTCCGGCACCCGCGGTCGGGCGTGTCGTGTCCGTGAACCTCATCGATTGCACGCGTTACACGCCCATCCCCGTTAACCGGGCCTGGGAGTCATTCACCTGACGGCGTCCGCGGGGTCATCTTCATCCGACAACCTGCGTCTACCGGTCAAGGCAACCCGACAAGTATGCAACACCGACCGGCGCAGACTCAAATCCGACCTCGTCACAGTCGCCGGGCACGTCCACCAACCCTCCGATCATCGCTCATCGGTTCCGCACCCGCTCACCCGGTCTGCGTGAGCGCGTACGGATCGGATGAGCGCGACGGCGACCCGAACTGACCGCGGAGTAAGATCCGTCCATGACCTCCGCGAGCTCCACCTACGCCCTGCGCAAGAAGCTGCCCGACAACCTCGTCGGGGACGTGCTGTTCTCGCTCGGCCTCGTCGCCAAGGCCCCCTATTTCGGGACCGTGCTGCCCCTCGTCCGCGCGATGGAGCCGGGATACGCCAAGGTGACCGCACCCAAGTGGATCGGCGTCCACAACCACATCGGCACCTTCCACGCCATCGCCGCGTGCAACCTCGCCGAGACGGCGATGGGTGTGCTGATGGAGGCGACGACGCCGTCGACGCACCGCTGGATCCCGAAGGCGATGGACACCCGCTATCTCGCGAAGGCGACCACGCGGCTGACCGCCGAGGCACGTCTCGCCGAGTCCGTCGACTTCGACGCGATCACCGAGGGCACCGACGTCGTGGTGTCGGTCAGCATCACCGACACCACGGGAACCGAGGTCGTGCACTGCGACATCACCACGTGGGTGACGCGCAGGTAGCGGTGCAGCCCGTCTCGCCAGCCCTCCCGCCGGCGCCGGGTCACCGTCCCGACCGCGGAGGCGATGACCCATGCCAGGGGTATCCGGACACTGCAGCCCCTACGAGTAGCAGGCCTGCCAGCCCGCGCTCCGGAGCGTCTCCACAGCGCAGTACGTCGCGCGCGGGTAGTAGTCGCCCATCGTCTTCACCGGGTCGGCCCCGGTCGCCTGCGACGCCTGGACACTATTCGGATAGAACTTCGACGACGGCAGCATGTTGCGCAGGAACACCACCTTGTCGACGCCGGTCGCACCCCACGGGATGACCGTGAGATCGGTGTCTGCGGCCTGGGCTGCGGTCAGATCCGACGGCGCGGCGACCACATAGGTGTAATGGCCCGAGGCGTCGACATTCGTCCGGTCGTCGGAGGCGCAGGCCACGACCGGGTACGGCGAGGCCTTGTCGTTCTGGCACATCGACCAGTACCGCAGCTGCTTGCCGGGTGCGGCCGGCGAGACCCCGGCCCGGGTGTCCGGGTAGGTGGGTGCCTTGCCGCGGATCACCGCGACGCGGCCCGGTTGGTACCGCAGCAGCGAGCCGATGTACTTGTTGTCGCCGTTCGGGAACAGCCCTGACGTGCTGGCCGGGTTCACGAACGTCGCCTCCGGCGAGTTGCCCGGGAAGGCACCCGACGCGGCGCCCTCGATCGCGTCGTCGAAGACCTTTTTCATGGCCTCCGCGATCGGGCCGTTGTAGTCGCCCGGGTTGAACGGCGTCGCGCACGGCTGGGCGGGGATGGTCTGACCCGCGATCGAGAAGGTGACCGACGGCAGCGGGACGCCGCCGTTCGGCGAGTTCGGGTCGTCGGGCACGTACACGCGGATGATGAGGAAGCCGATCGGCGCGTTCTGTCCGCTTGCGGGGAGTCCGCGGATCTCGTTGCGCGAGTGGTCGGCGGCGCCGGGCACGACCGTCGCGTGCCAGCGGCGCTGCGCCGGCGGGACCTGCCCGACCGGAGCCGCGAACGGGTTGACGCTCCCGGCGTCGGGGCGGATCTGGTTGTCGCGCAGCGTGTCGACGGTGTCGAAGTCCGTCCCGTAGGTGTTGAGCGAGAAGTACCGGGCCGACGGATAGGTGCCGGACAGTCGGATCGAGTCCCCCGGCCCCAGCGCGTACGGCAGCACCCAGTAGGTGGCGTCGGCATCGGGGAAGGCGACGTTGAGGTCGGTGCTGTTGGACATCAGCTGCCATACGCAACCGGGACCGGGCGCATAACCCTGCGGCGCAGCGGATGCCGCGGCAGGAACCGCGGACGTGGCGATCAGGACCCCGGTGACCGCAGCGGTGATCGCGCCGACGAACTTCTTCAGCTGTGTGAACATGTTTCTCCGTCCGACGCGGAGATCGTAGCCATCCGAGCGGGTCTCCGCCCGCCGATCGGGTGAGGTCTCTCGCCCTGCCGAGCAGGCCGAACCCTCCTAGGCTGTGTGATGACATCCGTCGGCGACACTCCCCGACTCGAGGCGAGCAGTTCCGGGCGGGCGAAGCCGGCGGGGTCCACCCCTGGAGTGCGGCAGTATCGATGTAGGACGGGTCGAAGCCACCGAACCGTTCGGCCGGACGCCACCGATCGGGAGGACTGACATCATGTGCGGAATCTGCGGCGAGGTCCGCTTCGACGGTGGGGTGCCGGACGTCGCCGCGGTCGACGCGATGACCTGTGAGATGACCCGCCGCGGGCCCGACGGCTCCGGTGTGTTCGCCAAGGGCGCCGTGGCACTCGGGCACCGTCGGCTGAAGATCATCGACCTCACCGACCGGGGCAGCCAGCCGATGATCGACCCGGAGCTCGGGCTGGCGCTGGTCTTCAACGGCTGCGTCTACAACCACCACGAGCTACGGGCCGAGCTCGAGGGGAAGGGTTACCGCTTCTTCTCCCATGCCGACAGCGAGGTGATCCTCAAGGCCTTCCACGCCTGGGGACCGGACTGCGTCGACCACTTCATCGGGATGTTCGCCTTCGCGATCGTCGACACCGACACCGGCGTGGTCACGCTCGGCCGCGACCGCCTGGGTGTGAAGCCGCTGTACCTCGCCGACACCCCCGGGCGCCTCCGCTTCGCGTCGTCGGTGCAGGCCCTGCTGCGGGGCGGCGACATCGACACCTCGATCGATCGCGTCGCGCTGCACCACTACTTCAGCTTCCACGCGGTGGTCCCGGCACCGCACACCATCTACAACGGCATCCGCAAGCTCCCGCCGGCGACGGTGATGACCGTCCACCCCGACGGCCGGCGCACCGAGCGCAGGTATTGGGAACCCACGTTCGCCCCGCACCCCGACCGCGCCGACTGGGACGAGCAGCGGTGGCACGCCGAACTCCTCGACTCCCTGCGCACGTCGGTGCGGCGGCGCATGGTGGCCGACGTCCCGGTCGGCGTGCTGCTGTCCGGCGGCGTCGACTCGTCGCTCGTCGTGGCGCTCCTCGCCGAACAGGGACAGACAGACCTGGCCACCTTCAGCATCGGGTTCGATTCGGCGGCCGGCGAGTCCGGGGACGAATACGCCTACTCGGATCTGATCGCCGACACCTTCGCCACCGACCACCACAAGATCCACATCGGCACCGACCGCCTGCTGCCCGCCATCCCCGACACCGTGGCTGCGATGGCCGAACCCATGGTCAGCCACGACTGTGTCGCCTTCTATCTGCTGTCGCAGGAGGTCAGCAAGTCCATCAAGGTGGTCCAGTCCGGGCAGGGCGCCGACGAGATCCTCGGCGGCTACAGCTGGTATCCCCCGCTGCGGGGCGTGCCCCGCGACCGCACGACCCGCGCCTACGCGGACGTGTTCTTCGACCGGGACGACGCCGCGATCCGCGAGATCCTCGCCGACGAATACCTCGTCGAGGCAGGCTACGACCCGAGTCTCGCGTTCGCGCAGGCCCACCAGTCGGCGCCCGGCGCGGCGACCTCGGTCGACGCGGCACTGCGCCTCGACACCACCGTCATGCTCGTCGACGACCCGGTCAAACGCGTCGACAACATGACGATGGCCTGGGGACTCGAGGCGCGCGTGCCGTTCCTCGACCACGACTTCGTCGAACTCGCCGCGACCTGTCCGGCCGATCTCAAACTCGCCCACGGCGGCAAGGGCGTGCTCAAGGAGGCCAGCCGCGCGTTGCTGCCGTCGGCGGTGATCGACCGGACGAAGGGGTACTTCCCGGTGCCCGGCATCCGGCACCTCGAGGGCGGCGTCCTCGACCTCGTCGCCGACACCCTGCGGTCGCAGGCCGCGATCGACCGCGGCCTGTACCGGCCCGAGACGCTCGAGAAGCTGTTCGCCGACCCCAACGGCATCCGCACGCGCCTCGACGGCAACGAGCTGTGGCAGGTGGCGCTGCTCGAGATGTGGCTGCAGACGATGGAAGAGAAGACCACGCGGTGACCATCGAGACCACCGAGGACACGACGCCGACACCGTCCGGCGCGGCTGCCGGGGGCGCGGGCGGCGTCACGTTGCCGCTTCGCTTCGACGACCGCGGCTGGAAGACATACGGGGCGTCGCTGTCGCCGGACGGACGTGCATTCGCCTACATCGTCGACGACGGCACGGGGTACCCGCGGGCCGCGCAGCGGTCCCTCTCGCGCTCCGGTGTCGGCGAACTGCGCTGGGTGAAGCTGCCCTCCACCGGTCCGGTGCGCAAGATCGTCCACTCCAACGACAGCCGTTGGCTGGCCGTGGAGCTCGCTCCCAGCGGCGGCGAGCACCATCAGGTGTGGGTGGTCACCACCGACCCCGACGACGACGCCTCCCACCGCATCGCCGCGACCCGCCCCGACGGACGCTCGTACGGCACGGTGCGCCTCGTCGGCTGGGACACCGACTGGGTCCTGCTGACCGCCATCGACAACGACGGCACGACGCACGCACTGCGCGTCCATCCCGGCACCCAGACCACCCAGACCCTCGACGTGCGCGTGGGCAGCGAGCTGATCGACTCCTGGAAGGGTGCGACGCTCCTGCGCGTCGGCCCGCGCGGCTACCACGACATGATCCTCATCCGGCGCCGGCCCGACGCCCCCGACGACGACGTGACGATGACGCCGCTGCTCCCCCAGGACCCCGGCGCGGTCACCGACCAGGGCTACATCCTCGACCAGGGTTTCGACCACCCCTCGCTCGTCTTCGTGCCCGCGCCGAACGAAGCGCTCCGCGACCTCGACAGCGTCCAGGCCCTGGTACGCAGCGACTTCGACGCGAAGTTCCCGCGCCTGCTCGGCGTCGAGGCCAGCAAGTTCGGCATCCGGTTCCGCGTGTTGGCCCAGCGCGTCGACATCGGCCTCGACGAGTTCGCCGTCAGCCACGACCAGTCCACCGTGGCGCTGCTGTGGAACGTCAACGGCCGCAGCGAGTTGCAGATCCTCACCCTGCCCGACCAGACCCTCCACCCGCCGATCGAGCTGCCCGGCGAGGTGGCCTCGGAGCTGTCCATCAGCGCCGCCGGGTCGGTCGTGAGCGTCACCGTGTCGAGCCCCCAACACTCGCCGCTGGTCCATCTGGTCGACGTCGCCGGTCGCGAGGTGATCCCGGTCCGCGACGACGTGGTCGCCGGCGAGGGCCCGTCGAGCCAGCTCCACCCGGAACTGCTCGAGTTCTTCGCGCGTGACGGCATGCCGCTGTCGGGATGGCTCTATCGCCCAGCGCGACAACGGGTTTCCGGTGCGAAGCCCGGACCGACGCTTCTCTACTTCCACGGCGGCCCCGAGGGACAGACGCGTCCCGACTACCAGTTCCTGTTCGGCCCGCTGGTCGACGCCGGGATCACCGTGTTCGCCCCCAACGTCCGCGGGTCGTCGGGCTACGGGCGGCTGTTCTCGCACGCCGACGACCGCTACGGCCGCTATGCGGGGATCGACGACGCCGCCGACTGCGCGATCTTCCTGTGCCGTCAGGGGCTTGCCGACCCGGACCGCGTGTACGTGTCGGGACGCTCCTACGGCGGCTACCTGACACTGGCGTCGCTGACCTTCCATCCCGACCTGTTCGCCGCCGGGATAGCCATCTGCGGCATGAGCGACCTCGAATCGTTCTTCCGCAACACCGAGCCGTGGATCGCGGTCGCCGCCTACACCAAGTACGGACACCCCGAGTCCGATCGCGAGCTGCTCGCCGACCTCTCCCCCATCCACCGCATCGACCAGGTCCGGGCGCCGCTGCTGGTGGTGCACGGCGCCCATGACACGAACGTGCCGGTGAGCGAGTCGCAGCAGATCGTCGCCGAGCTCCAGGCGCGCGGCGCGGTCGCCGAGATGCTGATGTTCGACGACGAGGGTCACGAGATCGTCAAGCGGCACAACCAGCATCGGCTCACCGAGGCCGTCGCGGAGTGGATCGCCCGTCACCCGAGCCGTGGGCCGGTGATGCGATGAGCAGACGCATGGCCAATCGTCTGCTCGCACAACTGGCCGAGACCCGCACCCCGAACACACACGCGCCAACGTCCTCGAGGAGCTGCGGCGGCTCATCCTCTCCGGCGGCGCGCCGCCCGGCACCCAGATCCCGCCGGCGGAGATCGCCGGCGCGTTCGGCGTCAGCCCGATCCCGGTCCGCGAGGCGCTCAAGACGCTCGTCGGCGAGGGACTCGTCGTCCACCGGCGGAATGCGGGGTATCGCGTCAGCCAGCTGTCCACCGAGGAGCTGCGCGAGATCTACTTCGTCCGCGGAACCCTCGAGCAGGCCGCGTTGGCGCAGTCGGTCGAGCGGATCGACGCCGTCACCCTGCGTGCGGCCCGCGAACGCCACCAGGAGCTCCTCGTGGCCGTGAAGTACAACGACGGCAAGGCCTTCCACGACGTCTCCCGCGAGTTCCACCGCGCGCTGGTCGTCCCCTGCGGGATGCCCCGACTGCTCAACATGTTCGAGGCGACCTGGAACCTCACCGAACCGTTCCAGGCGATGCGGTCGGTCGACGGCCGGACGCAGGCCGCGCTCAACGCCGACCACGAGGCGCTGCTCGACGCGTTCGACGCGCGCGACACCGCCGCCGTGCTCGAGGTCGCACGGCGGCACCATCGGCGCCTGGAGACCGCCATTGTCGAGACGGCCGCCCGCCTCGACGTGCTCCACGACTGACCGCGGGCGTTCCGCGCGGAATATATCTCCGGCGTCATCACGGGGTAACACAGCGTTCCTAGCTTTGTCGCAACAGCGTTTCCGCACCTGGGATGCGGAAAGACCACGAGCTGTGCGACAAACCGGGAGACCACATGTCCGATTCACCCACCCCCGACACGGTGTCGTCACACCACGGCGCCGCAGGCGAAAGCGTCATCAAGGCCGGCTACGACGAGCGGCTCACCAATCAGGACCTCGCGCCACTCAAGGAACAGAAGTGGACGTGGTACAACATCTTCGCCTTCTGGATGTCCGATGTGCACAGCGTCGGCGGCTACGTCTTCGCGGGCAGCCTGTTCGCGCTGGGCATCGCCGCCTGGCAGGTGCTCGTCGCCCTCGTGGTCGGCATCGTCGCCGTCAACATCCTGTGCAACCTCGTCGCGAAGCCCTCGCAGATCGCCGGCGTCCCCTACCCGGTGACGACGCGGATCTCCTTCGGCGTCAAGGGCGCCAACATCCCCGCCATCATCCGCGGCTCCATCGCGGTGGTCTGGTACGGCATCCAGACCTACCTCGCCTCGGTGGCCTTCGGCCTGCTCGCCCTGAAGTTCTGGCCGGGTCTCGCACCGTGGGGTGACGTCGAGGAGCACGGCTT
This sequence comes from Gordonia paraffinivorans, assembly GCF_900683595.1. Lineage (NCBI taxonomy): Bacteria > Bacillati > Actinomycetota > Actinomycetes > Mycobacteriales > Gordoniaceae > Gordonia > Gordonia paraffinivorans. Next base: position 250,216 of record NZ_CAACYD010000006.1, read on the forward strand.
CCTCGGGCTGTCCGCACTCGGCTGGGCCGGGTTCATCCTGATGTGGGTCCTGCAGGCCTTCGTCTTCTGGAACGGCATGGAGACCATCCGCAAGTTCATCGACTTCTGCGGCCCCGCCGTCTACGTCGTGATGCTCGCGCTCGCGGCGTACCTGGTCGCCAAGGCCGGGTGGGGCAACGTCAGCCTCGACCTCTCCGTGGGAGAGGGGCTGTCGGGCTGGTCGTCGATCACCATGATGATCAGCGCCTTCGCCCTGGTGGTCTCGTACTTCTCCGGTCCGATGCTCAACTTCGGCGACTTCTCGCGCTACGGCAAGACCTTCGGGGAGGTGAAGAAGGGCAACTTCTGGGGCCTGCCGGTCAACTTCCTGTTCTTCTCGCTGCTCGTCGTGTGCACGGTGTCGGCGGCCGTCACCGTGATCGGCACCGACGACGACGGCAACATCATCACCGACCCGGTGCACATCGTCGACAAGATCGACAACACCACCGCCGCGGTCCTCGGCGTGCTGACCTTCGCCATCGCGACCATCGGCATCAACATCGTCGCCAACTTCGTCTCGCCCGCCTTCGACTTCTCGAATGTCGCGCCCACCAAGATCAGCTGGCGCACCGGCGGGATGATCGCGGCGGTCGGCTCGGTGCTGATCACGCCGTGGAACCTCTTCAACAACCCGACGGCCATCCACTACACGATGGACACCCTCGGCGCGGTCATCGGCCCGCTGTTCGGCATCCTCATCGCCGATTTCTACCTCGTCAAGAAGCAGAAGATCGTCGTCGACGACCTGTTCACCATGAGGCCCGAGGGCGCCTACTGGTACCGCAACGGCTGGAACCCGGTCGCCGTGGGCGCCACCGTCGTCGCCTCCATCGCGCCGATCTGCGTGGTCATCTTCGGCACCGCCTATCAGGCCAGCTTCACCTGGTTCATCGGCGCGGCACTCGGCGCGGCGGTGTACTGGATCGGGATGAAAGTCGTTCCGACGCACCTGATCCACGACGCCTCCGTCGAGGCGCGGATCACCACCGACATCGAGGTCGACGCCGCCGGCGAGATCGTCGTCGACGTGCCGGATGCCGAGCCCGCCGTCACCTCCACCGGCGAGGAGACGGTGAGCAGCTGATGCGACTCTGCGTCATCAACCCCAACACCTCGGGGGAGATGACCGCGGTGATCTCCCGGGCCGCGCGATCCGTCGCGCGGCCCGACACCGACATCACCGCGGTCACCTCGCCCACCGGACCCGCCTCCATCGAGAGTCATTACGACGAGGCCCTCGCGGTACCCGGTGTACTCCAGGCCATCTCGGACGACCCCGGCGCGCACGGGTATCTCCTGGCCTGTTTCGGCGACCCGGGTCTCGACGCGGCGCGCGAGGTGGCCGGCGCCCCGGTCCTCGGCATCGCGGAGGCCGCGTTCCATCTAGCCGCTCCGCTGGGCCGAGGCTTCTCCATCGTCACGACCCTCGGACGCACCGTCGGCCGTGCCGAGGATCTGGTGCGCCACTACGGTTTCACCCGCCAGTGCCTGGGCATACACGCGTGCGAGATCCCGGTCCTGGAGCTCGAGTCCAACCCGCACACCGCCGAGATCCTCACCAAGGCCTGCCGCGAGGCGCTGCTCGCCGACGGATCGGACGTCATCGTGCTCGGCTGTGCGGGGATGGCCGACCTCGCCCGCACCATCGGCGACCGGATAGGTGCTCCGGTGATCGACGGTGTCGCCGCCGGGGTCGGCATGTTGTCGGCGCTGGCCGCGATGGGCGCCCGGACCTCCACCGCGTCGGGAGAGTTCGCCGCGCCGCGACCGAAGCCCTATATCGGGCTCCTACGAGGATTCGGCACCTGACGCGGCACCGGGTCCGACGCACGGCCGCACCGGCGCACCCGGCCGGCGGTTCGGGACCTCAGGCCCCCGATGACAGCCCCCGCTCGGCGATCGCCTCGAGGACGTCCGTCGAGGCCCGGTACGGCTCGTCGTCGCGGGGCCAGCACGCGATCACATCGGTGAACCCGAGTTCGGCTGCCCGCCCCACCATCTCGTCGAACAGGCCCACGCTCTCCATCGAGCTGCGCGGCGCGGCGTCGAGATGCAGGTAACGGTCGATCCGCCGCCCCGGGTGCCGCGCGAGTTCCTCGTCGAGTATCTCGACGCAACGCCCGATCGTGGTGAACCACTCGTCGATGGTCTTCGCGGGCGAGCCGGTGGTCGCCCATGCCTCGCCGGTGCGCGCGGCGAAGCGGATCGAGCGCGGACCGTTGCCCGCGAGGATGAACGGGACCCGCTGCCGTACCGAACCCCGCCCGAGGCGCATGTCCCGTGCCCGGTAGTACTCGCCGTCGGCGTCGACGTGGTCGGACTCCAGCGTCCGGTCGAGGAGTCCGACGAACTCCCGGAACCGGTCGACCTTCTGCCCCGGGGTGAGCGGGTCCTGCCCCAGCACGAGGTCGTCCGGGGTCCCGCCCGCGCCGAGTCCCAGCAGGAACCGGCCGTCGGAGATGTCGACAAGGGTCTCGACCTCTCGCGAGAAGGCCACCGGGTGACGGAAGTTCGGGGAGACCACGAAGGCGCCGAGCCCGATGCGGTCGGTCACCACCGCCGCGGCGGTCAGCAGTGGCACGCACGCCGACCACCGGGAGTCCGGCATCCGGCCCCACACCAGGTGGTCATAGGTCCAGGCGTGGTCGAAGCCCATCTCCTCGGCGAGCACCCAGCGGGGTCGCGACTCGGACCAGGTCAGGTCGGGCAGGATGCAGATGCCGTGGCGCACGCCCCGAACTCTACTGCGCCGGGGACTCGGTGAGACGGCCCGAGATCTGCCTCGGTCCCGGCGACGGTCAGCGCGTAGCCGGGACCGCGCGCGGGATCTCGACCACCGAACCCGCGTGGGTGGTCACGAAGACGCTGGTGGCCGGGAAGCCCGCCTCCGAGGGGCCGACCGAGATGCCGGCGGGAGTGGTCAATCCCTTGGCGAGCGCGCAGTGGGAGCCGTCACGTCCGATGCGCCACACCTGGCCGCCGAGGTAGAGCGGCGCGTACAGGTTGCCGGCCGCGTCGATGTCGAGGTCGTCGAAGAACACCCAGTCGAGGCCGGCCGGCGGCCGGAAGTACGTCCGGGCGGCGCCGGTCGCGGTGTCGATGGCGAGCACCCGGGTGTCCGGGACGGACACGTTGGCGTACAGCGTCTTTCCGTCGGCGGACAGGGCCAGCCCGTTGCCGGTGGTGGCGTGATACCAGCCGCGCGACACCCTGCGATCCGGCCCGACGCGGTCGATCGCGGGCGCGACCGCGCTCGAAGCGTAGACCGTGCCGTCGGACGAGCGGACCACGCCGTAGGCCATCGACAAGCCGTGCGCATACCCCCTGCTCGCTCCGGTCCGCGGGTCGACGGTCGCCAGTGATGCGGCGTCCGGGGCGAGGAGCGCGGTCGGGCCGCTTCCCGACCCGACCAGCACCCGGCCGTCGGGCAGCGGTGCGATACCTCGGGGCGCCCGGACCGTCGCGACCTTGCGCGGCGCGGCACCCGGACGGTCGACCCCGACCAGCCGGTTGCCGAGGACGTCGCTGACCAGCATGCGGCGGGACGTATCGAAGGCGACCGCCTCGAACGCCGCAGGCTCGGCGAGGACGGTGCGCGGCTTGCCGGCACCCGCGCACATCGGGGTGTCGTCGGGTGTGCGCGGCAGCGCGGCGGCGTGGCCGGTGCCGAGGACCGACACGGCTGCCGCGGCGGCCACCGCGGCAGCGGCCAGACGTGCTCGAATCGTTGCGCTCACTGGGCTCCCCTCCGGCCGCTCCGGCACGGGCGGTTCCGAGCGGCCATCCGCGTCGCCACGGTGTGGGCAACACTATCGCGGAGGCGAGGAGGACGCACAGTGCTCCGATGAAGGTTCCGGCGGTCGCCGGGGTTGCCCGAACCGTCGTCGCGCAGGCGGGGCCGCGGCTATCCGGGGCCGGCCCTCATTGCGTCACGTCGAGCTCGGCGATCACCTTCGTCGGTTCGATCCACACCGCGAGCTCCCCGGGCACGCCGTTGCGGGAGCCGAACTCCTCTGCGCGGTCGGCGCCCATGTACCGCGCGCCGCACAGCGTGGCAATGCGACGCACCTCGGTGAGTTCGTCGGTCACCACCGCGCGACCCTGCACCTGCACGAACGCGTAGGGCGGTTCCGGCAGGTCCACGGACAGCACGACCCGCGGATCACGCAGCAGGGCACGCCCTTTGGCGGTCGTTGCGCCGGTGTTGAAGGCGAGCCGGTCCCCGTCGACGACGAACCAGACCGGTGCCACGAGGGGCCGTCCGTCCGATGCGAGGTAACCCAGGTGACCGGTCCTCGTCCCGGCGGCGAGGAACTCGCGCACCGCGGGATCAGCCGACGATATGCCTGTCATGCACCCAGCCTAGGTCGCCGCCCCACCCTCACGCGACGACCCGGTCGACGTCGACGATCGATGCCGCACCCGACGTGAGGGACATGACGCGGTCACACAGTGTCTCCTCGTCCGAGGCGTCGACCTCCACCAGGAACGAGACCGAGTGCACCCGGTAGTCGGATGCGCGCACGGCGCCCATCGCGTGGACGGCCTGCTCGATTCGGCCGGCGTCGGCGATCGGCACCGAGAACCGCACGCGGCTGGTCGATTTCGCCGCGCGTAACGGTGCCCCGTCGAGAGCGGCACGGGCGACCGAGCCGTAGGCCCGGACCAGTCCCCCGGTCCCGAGCTGGATCCCGCCGTAATAGCGGACCACCACGATCGCCGCGTTCGTGACGTGCCTGGTCTGCAGGGCCGCGAGGATCGGCGGTCCGGCGGTCCCGGTGGGCTCGCCGTCGTCGGAGGACCGCGTGACCTGTCGGGCCCCGGTGCCCAGGGAGAACGCCCAGCACGCGTGGTGCACACCGTGATGCTCGCCGCGGACCGCATCGAGAAAGCCGCGGAAGTCGGACTCGGAACCGATCGACGTCACGGTGGCGACGAAGCGAGATCTCTTGACGGTCAACGACTCGACGTACGTCGTGCCGACGGCGGCGAGCACGGACACGGCCGATTCCGTCGTCGATCCGTCCTGATCGCGCATGTGCGAACTCACCGCAGGCCCGCCAGTTCGTCGCCGATCGCGACCGCCGTCATCATGATCGTCGCGTGCGGCCCGCTGCGTCCGCCGCTCGGCAGGATCGACCCGTCGACGATGCGCAACCCCCGCACCCCGAGGACGCCGCCGAGTCGGTCGGTGCGCTCCCCCATCGGCATGGTGCCCCAGCAGTGCTGCGAGAAGCCCGGCACATCGGCGACCGACACGCTGCCCGGCACGACGATGTCGGCGAAGTCGGGCGAGTTCAGCATGTCCGCCGCCGCGCCGGCGTGGGCGCGCATCGACTCGGCGACCTCCGAATCCATCTCGCCGAACTCGAGCCGGACCCGGGCATCCGCGTCGACGAGACGCACCGGCGACGGCCGCATCGAGGTCACCTCGACCATTGCCCCGACCGCGGGCAACCCGGCGATGTAGGCAGCGAGATCATCTCGGTAGCAACGGATCTCGAAGACATCGGCGGTGTGCAGGACGGTCGGCAGCACCATGCCCGACGCGGCGGGGCGACGCCGGCGGTAGAAGACCGCGAGCCCTCGGTGTTCGAACGCCCCCAGATGGTCGTGGCCACCGGTCACGTCGAGTCCGGAACCGAGGAGCAGATGCGCGGTTCCCAGCGTTCCGGCGCAGAGGATCACCTCCCCCGCCGACACCGACAGGCGGGCGGCCCGCACCCCGGTCACGGCGTTTCCGGCGGTGTCGAGGCCGAGGACCTCACACCCGGCGACGACCCGCAGATTCGGCCTGTCGAGCGCCCGCGAGAGATACGCCTCCGCCGCGGTGCGGCGCAGCGACCCAACGCGATTGCTGCGAACCCGGTTGACACCGGTCACCGGCCATCGCTCCTCGGGCGGCCGCACATCGGCGCGCGCCGCCCAGTACCGCTCGAAGGACTCGCCCGCGTCGCCGAGTTCGTCGTCGGCCACCGGCGAGACCCCCATGGTCCCGCCGGGCCCGTCGAGTTCGTCGTAGGCGGATTCGATCCGGTCGAGATCCCATCCACGCGGCCAGGAGGCGAAGTCGTCGCGGTGCCACCGCAGGAAGTAGGCGCCGTTGACGGCGGACGAGCCCCCGATCGCCGAACCGCGCGCCGCAGCGAGTCCGGGGAGATCGGTGTCGTGCCGGACCGCATGCCGGGAGTCGTCGCCGATCGGCAGTCGCGCGAGGTCGAGCTCCTCGGGTCCGGGCCATCGGTCCGGACCGCGTTCGAGGAGGACGACCTCACGTCCGGGGTCGCGAGAGAGTCGCTCGGCCAGCACGCATCCCGCGCTGCCCGCGCCCACGATGACGACGTCGACGACGAGGTCCCCGGTGTCCTGCCCCGTCATCGGGATATGACGGGGCGCAGCGCCTCCGGGTCCTTCGCGGCGATGACACCCTGCCACAGGCCGGCGCCGTAGGCGAGGTCGTCGAGGCGGTGCATCAGCAGGTAGCGGACCGGTCCGAGAGCGGGCGGGGTCGTCGGGTCCGCGATGAGGTCCCGGACCCAGGACACCACCCCCTCGACGATCGCCACCTGGACGGCCAGCCTCCGGAACCTCCGGGAGATCAGCGCCAGCAGCAACGCCACCGGCCAGTAGTGCCGGCAGATCGCGTCGGCCGCCTGCAGCAACCCGTACCCGGCGGCCCGCGATGTCAGCTGCGCCGACACGAGCGGGGCCGACGGCAGGTTGCCCAGGCGACGCCGCAGCCGGACGGCCATCTGGGTGAAGATGAGCATCGCGATGGCCGCGCCGAGTCGTGTCCGGGTCAGCAGTGCGACGACGGCGGCCGCCATCGGGAGAGACATCACCAGCGGGGCGGCGCGATCGCCGTGCCGGGACGCGAGGTGCGCCGCGCCGGTCCCGTAGAAGCATCGTCGGGACAGGACCTCGCGCAGGTTCGTGCGGTGATCGTGCGCCACCCGGGCGACCGGGTCGTAGCGGATGCGCCAGCCTGCGGCATGCATCCGCCAGCACAGGTCCACATCCTCGGCGACCCGCAGCGACTCGTCGAACCCGCAGAACGCCGAACGACGCACGACCATCGCCGCACTCGGCACGTACGGGACGCGGGTGGACGGCAGGACCGCGGACTCCTCCGGCCCCATGTCCAGCGACGACCAGCCGTTCTCGTACCGTTCCGCGACGGATGCCGACCCGCCGGCCGCCCGGAGTCCGACGATGCGTGGCGCGACGGCACCGACCGAGGGGTCGGAGAAGTGCGTGAGCAGCACCGTCAGCCAGTCCGGCTCGGGCACGACGTCCGAATCCAGGAAGGCGACGAAATCCGTTGCCGCAGCCTCCACTCCGGCGTTGCGCGCTGCCGAGGGGCCGCGATTGGAATCGAATCGGATCACCGTGACGTCCGGACGCCGGCCGGTGATCGGGACGTCGGACCCGTCGTCGACGACGATCACCTTCAGTCCGTCGAGTGCATCGACGAGCCGATCGACGCCCGCCTGGTTGTCCTTGACCGGGATGACCACGGTGACGTCGTCGGCACGGGGCCCGAACATCGGGCGCGGGTTGGCCACCCCGGCGTCGAGGAGTGCGCGCGCGAGGCGGCGGGTCACGGTGTCGCACACCTCGATCCGCCCGTCGTCCGAGGTCATGCCGAGTGCGGTGTCGGACATCCGCATCAGCCTGGTGGGCGATCCGCCGACGAGGTGGCGCAGGTCGCCGCCGCGGGCCGCCCGCAGGTCGATCTGCACCTGGAACCCGTCCGGGAGATCCCGGGAGGCCGGTGGAGTCCGGTCGACGGCGCCGTCCGGCGTCGGATTCTCCGCCTCGGTGTCCGGACCCTGTTGCGCCGCAACGGTGTCGTCGAGCGAGCCGTCGGCGTCGGCGCACTCCCCCGACGGGGTGTCGCCCCCGATGACGCCCGCCCGGCGGGGGCCCTTGTCGCCCAGTGCGGTCATGTCAGCCGCCCCCGTCCGTCGACCTCCCAGGACGACAGCGCGGAGCGCAACTGCCCGGTGACATCGTCGAGGAGTCGCCGGCCCTCGTCGGCGGTCGCGCCGGCGGGGTCACCGAGCACGCCGTTGGGACTCACGGCCGCCACGCCCGACTCCCGCATCGCCCCCAGGAGCGCGCCCACCGGTTCGCGGTTGCCCACGACTGCACGCTCCAGCGCCACCGACTCGGGCGAGACATGCAGCAGCACAGAGGTTTCGGTGAACCCCGCGTGGGCGTCGGCATCCGGGAACGCGCACGGGAACCACGCGGCGTCCCGTCCCTCATAACGCAGCAGAGACACCGCTTCGATCAGGGTGCGGGTGTTGCCCCCGTGCCCGTTGACGAAGAGGATGCGGCGGGCCCAGCGACACGCGCTGCGGCCGTACTCGACGAGCATCGCCTTCAGCGCGTCGTGGCCGATCGAGATGGTGCCGGGGAAGCCCTCGTGTTCACCCGAGGCGCCGTAGTTGAGGTCGGGCGCGCGCAGGACGTCCTCGCCGGACGTTCCGTCACAGACGCCGTCGGCGACGGCGGCGGCAATCCTGGTGTCGGCGTCGAGCGGCAGGTGCGGACCGTGCTGTTCGACCGAACCGAGCGGGACGACGAGGGTGATCGTCTTGCCATCGAGATCTGGCCAGCTGCGCTGCCCGAGCGTCGACGGTCCTGTCATTCGACCAATGCTAGCGATCCCGCTGCCCCACTTCTGCCCCTCAGCCGAAAAACCTGGCCGCAATCGGCGGATGACGTGGCTCAGACCACTCTGACGAACGTTCGATCGGGTATGCGATGCTTTTGCGTACGCGTGACGCCTGACACAGGGCAGTACAACGACCGGAGGACGACACATGAGCAGTACGACAGCACACACCAGCGGAAAGTCCGGCCCGCTGAGCTCGATCCGCGTCATCGAGTTCGCGGGTATCGGACCGGGTCCGCACGCCGCGATGTTGCTGGCCGACCTCGGCGCCGACGTGGTCCGCGTCCAGCGGCCCGGCGGTCTCCCCCAGCCCGGCCGCAAGGCCGATGCCCTGCTGCGCGGACGCAAGGTGGTCGAGGCCAACCTGAAGGACGAGACCGATCGCGCCACGATCCTCGACCTCGTCGCCAAGGCCGACGTCGTCATCGAGGGCTTCCGTCCGGGCGTCATGGAGCGCCTCGGATTCGGCCCCGAGGACCTCGAGAAGGTCAACCCGGGACTCGTCTACGGCCGCATGACCGGCTGGGGCCAGGACGGCCCGCGCGCGAACCTCGCCGGCCATGACATCAACTACATCTCGCTGACCGGCATGCTGCACGCGATCGGCCGCGCCGACGATCGTCCGGTGCCGCCGCTCAACCTGGTCGGCGACTTCGGCGGCGGGTCGATGTTCCTCGTCGTCGGCATCCTCGCCGCCCTCCTCGAGCGCGGGGTGTCCGGCAAGGGACAGGTCGTCGACGCCGCGATGGTCGACGGGGCTTCCGTTCTGGGACAGATGATGTGGGCGTTCCGCGGCACCGGCCTGTGGCAGGACCGGCGCGGCGTGAACATGCTCGACACCGGCGCCCCCTACTACGAGGTCTACGAGACCTCCGACGGCAAGTACATGGCCGTCGGCGCCATCGAGCCGCAGTTCTACGCGGAGTTCATCAAGGGACTGGGCCTGTCCGACGCCGACATCCCCGAGCAGAACGACTTCGCCAACTGGGGCAAGCTCAAGGAGATCTTCACCGAGACCTTCAAGACCCGCACCCGCGACGAGTGGGCGGAGATCTTCGACGGCACCGACGCGTGCGTCTCCCCGGTCCTGACGTTCGCCGAGGCGCCGCAGGATCCGCACATGGCCGCCCGCGAGAATCTCGTCGACATCGACGGGGTCACCCAGGCGCAGGTCGCCCCGCGCTTCTCGCGCACCAAGCCGGAGACGCCGGAGCCCCCGGCCACCGAGGCCGTCGACCCGAAGACCCTCTGGGCCGACTGACCCGAGCCCGCGCGCGAACGCCGCTGCCGGCGTGAGATCCCTGGTGGACTCTCACGCCGGCAGCGGCGTTTTCGCTTGTCCGGAACCGACGTCGGGCGTCGGCGTCCGCGCGCGGGCTCAGACCTTCGAGTGCCCCATGTCGATCTGGAACTCCGCGCCGGTGATGCCCTTGGCGGAGTCGGACGCGAGGTAGAGCACCGCGTCGGAGATCTCGTCGAGCGAGGCGACCGGGTGGTAGTCCAGCATCGACGCGAAATGGGGTCCGACCCAGGGGATTCCGAAGAGCCGATGGGCTTCGGTGTCGGCCACGCCCATCGGGGTGTTGACCGCGTACGGGTGCACGCTGTTGACGCGGATACGGTGCCGGCCGAGCTCCTTGGCCGCGGACTGCGCCAGCCCGATGAGGCCCGCCTTCGACGCCGAGTACGACGCCTGGAACGGCATCGGCTTGAGACCGGCGACCGAGCTGATGATCGTGATCGATCCGCCGTTGCCGGCCTCCAGCATCGCCGGCACCGTGGCCTTCAGGGTCTTCCAGGAGCCCACCAGGTTGATGTCGACGACGTCGCCGAACTGCTCCTCGCTCAGCTCCCAGACACTCCCCCACGTCAGCACGCCGGCGTTGGCGATGACGTGGTCGAGGCGGCCGAACTGCTCCACGGCGTCGGCGACGAGCTGCTGCTGGAAGGCGAGATCGCGCGTATCACCCTGCCGCGCAATGATCTTTCCGCCCGCCTCCTCGACGAGGCGGATGGTCTCGTCGAGATCCTCGCGCGTGGCCGGGGGGTAGGTCGCGTGGTCGATGATCGGACCCGCGATGTCCAGGCCCACGATCGAAGCCCCCTCACGGGCGAAGCGGACCGCGTGATTGCGGCCCTGACCACGGGCGATGCCGGTGATGTAGACGACCTTGCCGTCGAACTGTCCCATGGCAGAACTGTAACACGTTCTAGTTGGGTGCCCGGGGCGTTGAACACACTCCGCCCGCCGGCCGGATCTGCGGAGATCCGGGCGGCGGGCGGGATGCGATGCGGCCACGGCAAGCGGCGCGTGCCGGCCGCGCGGCTCAGTCCGTGCCGAAGGCGCGGGTGAAGCCGTCGGGGATGAGCAGGTCCTCGGGGGACAGGTCGTGGATGCTCTTGTGCCCGAGGCCCATCAGAACCCCGTCGAGACCCATGCGCATCAGGTCGAGCACGTTCTCCACGCCCGCCTGACCGTTGGCCGCGAGGCCCCAGAGGTAGGCGCGACCGATCATGACCGCCTTGGCGCCGAGCGCGAGCGCCTTGGCGACGTCGCTGCCGCGGCGGATGCCGCCGTCGAGCAGGACCTCGAGGTCGTTGCCGACCGCCTTGGCGATGTCGGGCAACAGGCGGATGGTCGCGGGCGTGCCGTCGAGGTTGTTGCCGCCATGGTTGGAGACCGAGATGGCCGTGGCGCCGATGTCGACGGCCCGCTTGGCGTCGTCGAGCCGGGTGATGCCCTTGACCATGAACGGGCCGTCCCACTGCTCACGCAGCCACTTCAGGTCCTCCCAGGTGGGCGGCGGGGTGTTCATCCACTCGCCGTAGGCGCCGAAGAACGTCGGTCCCGGAACGCCCTGCGGCGTCAGGTTGGGCGCGGTGAGGTCGGGGATGGTGACCTTGCCTCCCTTGACCCAATCGAGTGCGTAGCGCGGCTTGACCGCGATCTCCGGACCGAGTCGCACGAGGGCCTTGAGGTTCACCTTCTCGGGGATCTCCGGGCTGCCCCAGTCACGGCCGACGTTGAACACCCAGTCGGTGGTCACGATGAGGCCCTTGGCGCCGGCCGCCTTGGCACGCTCGGCGCGCATGAGGATGTCGTCGCGGCTGCCGAGCCAGTAGATCTGGAAGAAGATCTTGTCGTTGACCGCCGTGACCTCCTCGACGGGGTGCGAGGCGAAACTCGACAGGCCCATCGCGGTGCCACGGGCGGCGGCGGCGCGGGCGACGGCGACCTCGCCCTCGGGGTCGACGGCCTGCACGCCGGTCGGCGAGATCATGACCGGGAACGAGATGTCCTGGCCCATCACCGAGGTCGCCATCTCGCGCTCGGCCTGAGCGCCCACGACATGCGGCGCCCAGGTGAGTTCGGAGAACGCCTTGACGTTGTCGTCGAGGGTCACACCGGCCTGGGTGCCGGCGACCAGCGACGAGTACACCGACTTCGGCAGGCGCTTCTTCGCACGGCGCTGCGCCTCGGTGACCGTTTCGAACCACGGGTTCTTCGCCCAGGGGTTGAGAGCCATTTGTCACTCACTCTTCTTCTCGGACACGGGCCGTCGCCGGGGATGCTCGGTCGCTTCCCCGGTGGACGGTCCGGTTCACGGTCGGCCGCCGGTGGGTTACCGGGCGGCAGGGTCGAACCCGGCCAGCGGGTTCTCGTCACAGGACTTGGTGGGCCGGCCGACCGGCGCGAGGTCGCCGTCGGGCCGCCGGGTCATCAGGGTGAGCGGGGTGCCGCGCGAATGATCCTTGTTCGCGGTCGGTTTCACGCGCTCACCGGCGAGCAGCTCCTCGCCGTACCCCTGGACGCACTCGGGGTCGGGGCCGGCCAGCGGCAGCCCGGTGAAGAACTTGGCCGCCATGCAGCCGCCCCGGCACGCGTCGAAGTGCGCGCACTTGGTGCAGGCGCCGGCGTTCTGCGGCTCGCGGAGTTCGGTGAACAGATCCGAGCGCTGCCAGATCTCCTGGAATCCGCCGTCGGTGAGGATGTTGCCCGCGAGGAAGTTCTCGTGGATCGCGAAGGGGCACGCGTAGACGTCGCCGACCGGGTCGATGAGGCAGACGACGCGACCCGCGCCGCACAGGTTGAGGCCGGGCAGGCCGCCGCCGGAATCGGAGCCGAAGGCCGACAGATGGAAGAACGAGTCGCCGGTCAGCACGCGGTCACCGTGTGCGACAAGCCAATCGTAGAGTTCGCGCTGCTGCTCCGGCAGCGGGTGCAGGTCGTCCCAGACGTCGGCGCCGCGCCCCGACGGACGCAGCCTGGTGATGCGCAGGGTGGCGTCGTACCGATCCGCCAGCGCCTTGAACTCGTCGAGCTGGGCGACGTTCTGCCGCGTCATGACGACGCTGATCTTCGCGTCCTTGAACCCGGCCTCGGCCAAGTTCTCCAGTGCGCGCACGGCCATGTCGAACGAGCCCGGACCGCGCACGGCGTCGTTGACCTCGGCAGTCGCGCCGTCGAGCGAGATCTGCACGTCGACGTAGTCCGACGCCGCCAGACGCGCGGCGACCTTCTTGTCGATGCGCAATCCGTTGGTGGAGAACTTGACTCCCACCTGATGGCTGGTGGCGTAGTCGACGAGTTCCCAGAAGTCCGGGCGCACGGTCGGCTCACCGCCGCCGATGTTGACGTAGAAGACCTGCATGCGCTGCAGCTCGTCGATGATCTCCTTGCACTGCTCGGTCGACAGCTCGCGCGGGTCGCGCTTGCCCGACGACGACAGACAGTGCACGCAGGCGAGATTGCACGCGTACGTCAGCTCCCAGGTGAGGCAGATCGGCGCGTCAAGGCCGCGCTCGAACTGGTCGACGAGCCGGCCGACCTTGGGGGGCTGGTCGGCCACGGGCGGCGGGGTCAGGAGTCCTGTTGCGGTGGGCGGCATCTCGATGGTGGTCATCGTGGCGGTCCTAAGGTCTGGGCTGGACTGGGGTCTGCGGGACTACGGGAGCGGCCGGTGCGGCCGGTGCGGCCGGATCGCGATCCGGCCGGCGTCGCCGGCTCGTCGGGGCTGTCGACGTGGTGCGGCGAGGGGGTTCACGAGGGGCTCAGGCGGCGCGGCGGGTGATCATCCCGCTGTCGGCGAGCGTGGTGAGCGCCTGCACGTACAACGGCCGCTGCGCGGGGGTGATCCCGGCGGAGGCCAGCGCGGCCTCGGCGGAATCGTGATCGGCGAGGGACTGCACGATGCCCACCACCGTCAGGTTCTTCAGGAACGAGAGCTTGCGGGTGCCGAAGTGGTAGAGCAGGGCTCCGAACGGTTCGGGCCGCAGGGCCACCTTCGGGTTGAGCTCCCATGCGGCGAGGGCGTCGAAGCCCTGATCGCCGGGAGATGTCGCGCCGGTCTCGGGGGTGTCGAACCGGACCCCGGCGGCCGGAACGCGGCCGCCGGAGGTCGGATTCGATGTCGGGGCCGACATCAGTAGACCCCGCACATCCCGTCGATCGACACCTCTTCGACGAGGGACTCGGCGATGAGCTCCTCGTTCTGGCTGTTCACCGGGGACTGATCTGCCATGATCCATTCCTCTCTTGACGGTTGATCGTGACTGCGATCACGTGAGACTGTAGTGGCACCCGGTGCAGAAAACCAGAGGCGCGGCCGAAACTGTCCCAACGGACAGGTCGAAGGCCCCGTATTCCGCCAACGCTCTCGTCAGCCGCGAGCAGGTCTCATAGGGTGTGCTGTCGATGACCACCAAGCAGTCGGACGCGCGTCCGCATCGCCCAACACCCGGGCGGCGTCCCATCTCGTCCCGGGCGCGGATCAGCGCTGTCGCGATCCGACTCTTCTCCACCCGGGGGTTCGACGAGACCAGCGTCGACGACATCGCCGAGGCCGCCGGCATCGCCCGCCGCACCCTGTTCCGGTACTACTCGTCGAAGAACGAGATCCCCTGGGGCGAGTTCGACGCCCACCTCGACGAACTGCGCGAACTCCTCGCACGCATCCCCGACGACATCCCGATGGCCGACGCCCTCGTCGAGGCATTGGTCTCGTTCAACCGCGTCCCGCCCGAGGAGATCGACAATCACCGCCGCCGGATGTCGCTGCTGCTGGGCGTCCCGGCCCTGCAAGCGCATTCGATGATCATGTACGCCGACTGGCGGCAGGTCATCGCGGGATTCTGTGCCGCACGCCTGCACATGAGGCCCGACGACCACCTCCCCCAGACCGTCGGATGGCTGTCCCTGGGCGCCGCACTCGCCGCCTACGAGCAGTGGCTCGCCCACCCCGGCAGCGATCTCGAGGCACTGATCGAGACGGGCGCGCGCACCATGGCCGAAGGCGTCGCCGCACTCACCGCCGCCGACGCCCCTCGTTGACGGCGCGCCCGGCTGGCTAGGCTGGCGGGGTGCACGCCCTCGTGGTGCTCCCACCCGGTGGGTTATTCTGAACTAGAACGTGTTCTAATTCGGCCCGGGTCCGCCCGGTCCTCGACGTCGGAGAGCTGCCACATGTCTGACCTGACCCCTCATGGTTCACGGAGCGTGATCCTCACCGTGGCCGAGGTGATCGACGAGACGTCGGATGCGAAGTCCTTCGAGTTCGAGGTGCCCGAGGCGTCGTCGGCCGCTTTCACCGACTACAAGCCCGGCCAGTTCCTCACCCTCCGCATCCCCAGCGACCTGACCGGATCGGTGGCCCGCTGCTACTCGCTGGCCTCGTCGCCGTTCACCGACGCCCGCCCCAAGGTGACCGTGAAGCGCACCGTCGACGGGTACGGCTCCAACTGGGTGTGCGACAACCTGACCCCCGGCTCGCAGATCGAGGTGCTCCCGCCATCCGGCGTGTTCACCCCCAAGTCCTACGACGACCCGCTCCTTCTGATCGCCGCCGGCAGCGGCGTGACGCCGGTGATGTCGATCCTCAAGGCCGCGCTCCAGAAGAGCAGCGCGCCACTGGTGTTCTTCTATGCCAACCGCACCGAGAACGACGTCATCTTCGCCGCGGAGCTCCGGGATCTGTTGCACGCCCATGCCGATCGGCTCACCGTCATCCACTGGCTGGAGTCGCTTCAGGGCCTGCCCACCGCCGACGCCCTGGCGTCCGTCTTCGCCCCGTACTCGAGCACCCACGTCGCCTACCTCTGCGGGCCGGGGCCGTTCATGGACGCCGTGCACAAGGCGCTCACGCAGGCGAACTTCCCCCACCACAACGTCCACACCGAGGTGTACAACTCGCTGTCCGGCGACCCGTTCGCCGACGTCGAACTCGACGAGGTCACCGAGGAGGAGGCGGCCGACGCGGCGACGGTCGAGGTGGAGCTCGACGGGGAGACCCACAAGCTCAGCTGGCCGCGCAAGCGGACGCTCGTCGACGTCATGCTCGCCGCCGGACTCGACGCCCCGTACTCCTGCCAGGAGGGCGAATGCGGCTCGTGCGCATGCACTCTCACCGAGGGCACCGTCGAGATGGAGAACACCGGCGCCCTCGACCCCGAGGACATCGAGGACGGCTACATCCTCGGCTGCCAGGCCCGGCCCACCTCGGATTCGCTGAAGATCGAGTTCTGAGCACCGCCGCCGTGGCAGCGTGAGGCGACACCGACACCGACACCGACACCGAAGGAGCCCGATCGCATGACCACCGTCGTCGGAAGACTCTCACGCCTTCGATCGGATCCCGCCGCGCTCGCCCGTGCGCTGGCAGCGATGCTGCTCGGCATCGGCGCGCTCCACTTCGCGGCTCCCGAGCCGTTCGACGAGATCGTCCCCGAGGAGATCCCGGGTGATCCGCGCACCCTCACCTACCTGTCCGGCGTCACCGAGATCGGATTGGGCACAGCCCTTCTCGCGCCCCGGACCCGCCGGGCGGCAGGGTATCTCTCGGCACTGCTGTTCATCGCGGTGTATCCGGCGAACCTCAACATGGTGCGGCTGTGGTGGGACAGGCCGCTGCCCTACAAGATCGTCGCCCTCGCGCGTCTCCCGTTCCAGTTCCCGATGATCTGGGCCGCGCTGCGGGTGGCACGCGGCAGCTAGCCGAGCGCCGGCAGACGGTCACAACGACCGGTAGTACGCCCGCTCCTGCGGGCTCCGATGTTCGAGGGCGTAGGTCAGGGCGGTACGTCCCATCTGCGATGCGTTGGCCTCGAGATAGTCGAGGAGGAGCTGCTCGTCGACGCGCTTGCCCATCTCGCGCAGCATCCACCCGAACGCCTTCTGGACGAGGTCCCGACGGTCGTCGCGCACCAGTGGCGCCACGGCGAGCAGCGCCGTGGCGTCGCCGTGCTTGAGGTGGGCGAAGGTGGCGATGATCCCGACGCGCCGGAGCCAGAGGTCCTGGTGCGCAGCATGTTCGAGGATGGGATCGAGTTGGCCGAGATGGTGGCACCACTCCCCCAGCACCGGGTCGGCGGACGAGTCCACCAGATCCCAGTTGTTCACGCGACCGCGACGCACGGCATCGAGGTACACCTCGACCCAGCGCTTCGCGGCATCCCGGTCCGGCCCGGATCGCCTGTTCAGGGCCCTCTCGAACTCGCCGCGCAGCAGGAACAACCCGATCAACCGGTGTTCGTGGACCGGGGAATCGAGCAGGCGGACGACCTCGTCCGGCGCGATCCCGCGGAACCGCCTGGCGATCGCACGCTGCTGCGGCACCTTCAATCCGATGAACTCGTCACCCTCGCCGTAGCCGCCCGGGCGGGCCTGGAAGAACCTGGCCAGGTCGGCCGCGCGCTCGGGATCGGCGAGCTCCGCGGCCGCCGCGACGACCGCTTCCGCCGAGAGGTCGGCACCCACCGGCGCCCTAGAGGAGATCGGCGACGGGGGTCGGCGTCTGCAGCTTCGGCCGGGTCCTCATGACCGCGCCGACCTTGCCCGCCCCGACGACGGCGGTGAGGATGCCGTCGCGACTGTAGTAGGCCAGGAACCTCTTGCCGTCGTCGTCGACGACGTGGACCTCGTCGTCGGGCCGTGGTGCGCCGAGCACCTGGATCTTGAGGTCGAACTGATCGCTCCAGAAGTACGGGACCGCCGACACGACGGCGTCGTCGCCGCCGATGATCTGGTGGGCCACCACCGATGCCTGGTCGACGGTGTGGTTCCAGTGCTCGACGCGGCGGGGCGTGTCGTCCTCGAGCCAGTTGGCGACGTCGCCGACCGCGTAGACGTCCGCAGCACTGGTGCGTCCGGTTGCGTCGCAGGCGATCCCACCGCCGTGGGCGCGGTCGGCGAGTTCGATTCCGGAGCCCTCGAGGAAGCCGGTCACCGGGATCGAGCCGATGCCGACGACCACGATGTCGGCGGGCAGCTCGGTGCCGTCGTCGAGCGTGACCGCGCGCACCGCGCCGTCGGGGGCGACGATCTCGGCGACCCCCACCCCGGTCCGGAGATCGACGCCGTTGTCGGTGTGCAGACGCGCGACGAGCGCGCCGATCTCCTCGCCCAGTGCGAGAGCCAGTGGCGTGGGGGCCGGTTCGACCAGGGCGACCTTCAGACCACGTGCGGTGAGACTGGCCGCGACCTCACAACCGATGAAGCCGGCCCCGATGACGACGGCGTCGGTCGCCGAGTCGATCTGCTCCCGCAGCGCGACGGCGTCGTCGTAGGTACGGATCATGTGGACGCCCTCGACGCGGTCCGCCAGGCCGGGGAACGGACGCGGTTCCAGGCCGGTGGCGAGCACCAGGTGGTCGTAGGCGATGCTCTCGCCCGAGGCCAGGGTGATCGTCTTGTCCGACGGCGACACGGCCGTCACCTCAGAGCCGAGGCGCAGGGTGATGCCGGCCTCGTCGTAGAACTCCGCGGGTTTGAGGTCCACCCGGTCGTCCTTGCCGAGCAGCACCGACTTCGACAGCGGCGGACGGTCATACGGTGGATGCGTCTCGGCACCGACCAGGGTTATCGGGTCGGTGTAGCCGTTGTTGCGGAGGTTCTCCGCGACACGGATCCCGCCCAGTCCGGCGCCCACGATGACCACTCCGGCGGTCGATCCACTCATCTCGTCCCCTCTCCCCGCTCACGCACCCACCCGGCCGGTGCGGCCGCCGGGACCGGCGGCGCTGCGGCAGGTGGCTCAGCGGGTCACATCTCCGACCGGTTGCAGATCGGACAACAGCCAATTCCCGTTGACCTTACGCATAAGAGCCCACCTCGCGGAAGAGGTCTTCTCACCTCCTGCGGCGGCCGATTCCCTGGAGTCCATGGGTTTTTCGCCACCGCCGGTGGGCCTTCCCGCTTCGCCGACGGTCGCGATCTGGTCGACGAACACCAGCACCCGCGCCCGGTCGCCGGCGAGATCCGACAGGCCCGCGCCCACGACCGTCGTGGTCATCGTGATCGACGACGCCTGCGCGCCCGGGAGGACGACGTCCGCGCCGCGCCCCCGGTACTCCAGGCGCAGCGGATCGGCCAGCTGCGCGTCGGTCTCCCGACGCCGCTTCGCGGGGTCCTCGGGGCCGAACGTCATCAGCGACTCGACCGAGGTACGGGCGGCATCGAGTATCGACGCCCGCTCGGCCTCATCGGGCCCCGACGGCGTACGCAGGAGCCCGATCCCCGCGATCAGCGCGACGAGCAAGGCCACGACCGTGACGACGCGGACGGCGACGAGGCGCCGGCGCAGGCGGCGTCCCATCCGCGGGGGCAACGGCTCTGTCATGACAGCCTCGCCTCGGCGATCTTCCAGCCGTCGCCGGTGCGCTCCATGGTCAGGGTCGCGGTGAGACGTTCGGCGGTGGTGTCGACGGCGTCCGCGCCGGGGTTCTCCCCGCCGTCGTCGGGCCGCCCGCCGAGAAGCACCGGGTTCGTCGCGTCGGCGACCACCAGGACACCTGCCCGGGCACCCTCGTCGTCGGATCCCGGATCGGTGACCAGCCCGGCCGAGACCACCTGCCCCACACTGGGACCGGGCTGGCCGGCCACCTCGGCCGTGAGCACGTCGCGGGCCTTCTCGATGCGCTCGCGCTGGGGTCCGGTGCTGACCGCGAGCACCTCGTCGACGTATGCCCCGGCACGGTCGGGATCGGCGGTGAGCATGCTCGTGATCGCCTCCCGCGCCGACGCCAGGACATTCCGTTGCAACTCGGCCTCGCGATCGTGGCCTCGAACCTGCCATGCCGCGACCGCGGTCGCGACGAGCAGGACGACCACCAGTGCCGCCACCGCGTACAGGCCGATCCGCAGGTACCGCGTGCGCCGTAGCGCCCTGGCGCGCAACTGCGGGGTCGCGGCGATCACGGCGAGGCGGGCGGCCCGCGTGGCCTCCTCTACGCGGGTCCGGGCGAGTTGCACCCGGGCGGAGTCCTGCTCGGTTCCCATCGTCGTCATCCGATCACGTCCGCCGCGGCCAGTCGCCACGAGTCGTCGACCTTCACGAAGCGGGCCAGCACCGACCGCCGCGTGGTGGCGGGTTCGGCCGCTGCCGCGGACCGCACGGTCACCGCGGCCCGGATGAGCGCCTGCCCCTCCTCGGCGCCGGCGTCCACGACGGCCACCGCCTCGGGACGCCAGACGATCGACACGGCGCCGTCCGCCGGCGGACGCTCGAGCTGCCCGCCGTAGTTCTCGAGGAACTCGCCGGTGACGTGTTCCCGAGCCCGTGCCCGGTCCTGCCGCCACCGCGCGGCGTCGACGGAGAAGACCTCGGCCACGACGGTTCCCGCCGCGTCGTGCAGAGACGCGCGGCTCTGCTCGACCTGCGCTGCGGAACGGTCGGCGCGCCAGGCGAATCCGGCCGCCGTCAGTGCCCCGGCGAGGATGACGATCACCACCGCGATCCGCACGGCGGCAGCGGCCACCGAGATCGGTGCGTCGGTACGGGCTCGTGTCATGGGAGGTATTGCACCGCCCCGAGTTTCAGCGCGCCGCCTGCGGGTTCCACCAGCACCCGCAGGCGAAACCGACGCGCCTCTCCCTCTGCCGCAGGCCCCTCTGCTGCTGTGCCCTCTGATACGGCGTCACCGGCGAAGACCACGGTCGCTGCGACGAGAACCGTTGCGGCGTCGCCCTTGCGGGCAGACACCCCGGTGCCGTCCACCCAGGACCGCGACACCGCGCCCTTGTCCTTGACGAACGCCGTGTAGGCGTCGGCGGACTGGGCGAACTCGTCGTGGAAGGCGCCCGTCGCACCGGCCAGGATCTTCTGTGCGCGGCGCGGATCCCGGTGATCCGGCGCGATCAGCACCGAGACCCGCTCGGCGGCCGCCCGCTCGTAGTCGGCGTCGGTGTAGGCATCACGCGCCTGCACCCACGCGACCACGGCCACCACCGCGAGGAGCAGTGCCACGGCCGCTGCCGCGATCGGCAGGAGCACGCGGCGGCGCGGCACCGGACGGCGCAGGCCCGCCTCGACCTCGAGGTCGTGCAGGTCGTCGAGCGCCTCGGTGAGCTCGTGTCGTGCCGCCCGCGCGGCGGCGATCGTCGAGGGAGTCCTGGCCACGACTACAGGCGGTTCTCCTTGGTGTCGATCCTCTCCCCGCGGATGCGGCTGGAGTAGGCGGCACGCGCCTGCTGGTCCGGGTTCAGGAAGATCGAGTCGAGCTTGGTCAGCTTGCGGCTGAACCGCTTCATGAACTGCGGGAACAGCGGAGACGACTCGGCCCACCCCATCGAACGCGGGGCGTAGACGCGCACGACCGGCCGGGCGATGGTCTCCACGACGATCCGCGCGACGTCCCCGGGCTCGACGGTCTGGATGAACTTGTTGGTCTGCAGACCCGAGATCAGCGCGGTGCGGGTGAAGGTCGGCAGGACCGCGCTGACCTTGACGCCCTCCGGCCCGAGTTCGGCATCGAGCGCCTCGGAGAACTCGATGACCGCGGCCTTGGCGCCGTTGTAGATGGTCAGGCCCGGCGTGGGGATCCGGCCGGCCGTCGAGGCGATGTTGACGATGTGACCGGTCCGCCGCGCGACCATGCGGCGGGCGGCCTCCTGCGAGCCGATGATCACGCCGAGCACGTCGATGTCGTAGGTGCGCCGGATGATCGTGTCGTCGTAGGACAGGAACGGTCCCACGGGCATGATCCCGGCATTGTTGACGAGCACGTCGATCGGACCGAGCCGCGACTCGACCTCGGTGAGGAACGCGTCGAAGGACTCACGCCTGGTGACGTCGACCTCGATGCCCTCGATACCGAGGTCCGCGGCGGCCTTGCCGACCGCCTCGCCGTCGACGTCGCCGATCGCGACCTTCGCGCCCGCGTCGAAGAGCTGGGTCGCGGTCTCGAAGCCGATGCCGCGTGCGCCGCCGGTCACCACGACGACCTTGTCCTTCAGTGCGGCCCGGATCTCCTCGTGGCTCGGCGTCCGGGACAGTTTGTCGCGCAGGCTCATCGGCTCCCCCTGGGGTGTTCGTTTCGGATTGTCTTCTGTTGTACAGGTGATCGCGACCGGCCTACCGGCCGGCGGTGGTGGGCGGCACGGTCACCAGATCATCGGCGCGAGGAACTTCGCCGCGAATTCGCGGACCCGGTGAGGTTCGTTGCGTTCCGGGTCCGACGGCGGGGTCTCCAGCAGCGAGATGACCAGGCGCACATGGATCTCGACGGCCTCGAGCAGATCCTCCACGGGCATCTGCGCGCCCTCCTCGCGAAGGGTGGCGGCGACCCGGTCGGTGACCATGTCGATGAACAGCGACGTCATCTTCGAGGTGATGCTCTTGACCTCGGCATCGGTGAGGACCATGCGGCTCAGCAGCGGATCGTTCTTGACGAGCTCGGCGCCGACCGCGAAGGCCTCGACGAGCGCCTCCCTCGGGCCGAGGCCGCGGACCGCCTCCTCGAGCTTCTTCATCCCGCGCTCGTAGGCGTCGTTGGCGACCGCGTAGAGCAGGGCCTCCTTGTTCGGGAAGCGACGGTAGAGGGTGCTGCGGCTGACGCCCGCCCGTGCGGCGACCTCGTCGACGTTGGCCCGTCGCACGCCGACCGAGGCGAACTCCGCCCCGGCGGCCGCGAGGATGGCGGCTTCCTGGTCTGCGGGGCTGGCGGTGTTGCGCACCTTGCGGGTGCCCTTGGCCTTCGCGCGGGTGTTCGCGGCGGGGGTGTCCGAGGTCGGGGTCTTCACGGTCGAGGGGTTCACTGCGTCCTTCACGAGATCGTCTGCCACGCGATCACCGGCGCCGCAGGGTGACGGGGAGTTTGTCTGCGGGCACGGGCAACGCGCTGTAGTCCATCGGGATCCGGTAGTCGGCGGGGACCGACCACTCGAACCCGCGGAGCAGGTGGTGCAAGATCGTCTTGATCTCCATCTGGCCAAAATACAGGCCGATGCACTTGTGGACGCCGCCGCCGAAGGGCATCCACGCGAAGCGGTGCGACTTGTCCTCGGCGCGCTCCGGCGAGAAGCGTTCCGGATCGAACATGTCCGGGTTGGTGAAGAACTCCGGGTCACGGTGGCTCGCCAGCCGCCTTGAACTGCTCGAACAGCTTCACCGTCCCGACCGGCAGCCCGGCGACGCGGTCGGCGATCATCGGCTGCATCTCCTGCAGGTAGCCTTTGAGCGCGGTGGTGCCGAAGGCCTGCTGCAGGATGTGCCGGTGGTGGCGGTGCTCGTCGAAGTCCAGGAGCATGATGCCGCGGTTGAAGAACGGGCCGATGAAGTGGCTCCAGGCCGGACCGTTGGCGAACGCACGCTCCTTGTTCATCAGGAGTTCCTGCGCGGCACGCGGATTCCCGCTGATCACCATCTGCACGCCGAAGGCGTCGAGTCCCGACACCGGCCCGAACTCGGCGAGCCGGCGGTCGGAGAAGGCGAACGGGTCGCGTCGCATCGACATGATCTCGAGCACGCTGTTGCGGTGCGAGCACGGCACGGGCCTCAGGTCGGAGCCCGCGGGCGGGGTCGCCAGCACCGATGTCATGGCCATCTCCCTCCACTCGACCGCGTCACCGGACCAGACGGCCCGACGATTGTGACCCAGGTCGCATCGTAGTCAAGTTGAGACAAAACGGCAAGATTGTTCCTAACGGACCGCGGTCCCCTCCAGAATCCGATGGCACCGGCGCAGCCGGTCCAGCCACCACGCCCACCGATCCTCGCCGGCGGCATGGGTCCGGAGATCGAGGTGCGCGTCGGGACCGAACCAGCGCGGCTCGACGACCCCGTCGCGCATCAGGAACGACGGGCCCACGTCTGCGGTGAACAGCGACCCGGTCCCGAGGCCGCAGGCGAGGTCGAGATCCGCCAGCGCCGCCGCCGCGGCCACCCCGGCCGCCATGCCGACGGCGCTGTCGAGCGCACTGGACACCACGACCCGCAGCCCCAGGGTCTCGGCGAGGCGGAGGGTCGCGCGCATGCCGCCGAGAGGCGCCACCTTGACGACCGCGACGTCGGCGGCGTCGGCCGCGACCACGCGGAACGGGTCGTCGGCCTTTCTGATCGACTCGTCCGCGGCGATCGGCACGTCCACCGCGCGACGGACCGCCGCGAGTTCCTCGACGGTCTTGCAGGGCTGCTCGGCGTACTCGACCTCGCCGATCGCCCGCAGCGCGGTGATCGCCTCCTCCACCGTCCAACCGCCGTTGGCGTCGACGCGGACGCGGCCGATGATCTCCCGCGCGGCCTCGACCCGTGCGACGTCGTCGGCAAGTGTCTGGCCGGGTTCGGCGACCTTCACCTTGGCCGTGCCCGCGCCGGGATAGCGCTTCAGCAGCTCGGACACCTGGTCGGCCGGAATCGCGGGCACCGTCGCATTGACCGGCACCGTCTCGTGAACCGCGGGCGGGGGGCCGAGCCAGGCGGCCTCGATCCCGGCGCGCAGCCAGTTGGCCGCCTCGGCGTCGTCGTACTCGACGAACGGGCCGAACTCACCCCAGCCGGCGGGCCCGGCGAAGACCATCGTCTCGCGGGCGGTCAGTCCCCGGAACCGGGTGCGCATCGGGAGGCGGACGACCGCCGCCGACGCCAGCAACTCCTCGACCTCCGGGAGCACCCACCCGTCGCCGGCCACACCGCCGTCTCGAGCACTGCCGCCTGGAGCACCTCCGGCCATGGATCCCTCCTCGTCGCACGCCTCTCTGAACGAGGGTTGTACGAATCAATGAAACAACCTTCACAGTTTGTTCCAATTCCGCTACCCTCGGCCTCATGTCAGTCAACCAGGGATTCGACACCGCCATCCGCGAGGCGGAACCGGTCATCGTCGACGACACCCCCGACGCCGCGGCGGAGATCGTCCGGCCCCGCCTCGGCGCCGACTCACTGGTGTGGAAGTTCTACGGCGACGTCCGGGGCATCCTCGGCTTCCAGCGTCTCGCCGGCACCGAGAACTGCATCGAGCAGCTGGGCCAGGCCGTCCTGGACCACTCGGTCATCTTCGACGACTTCCTCGGCCGCGCGAAGCGGACCGGACCGCCGGTGATGAAGACCGTCTACAGCACCGAACCGGAGAAGTGGGGCCGCACCGTCCGCGACTTCCATCGCGACATCAAGGGCACCATCAGCGACGGTTCGCGCTACCACGCGCTGAACCCGGAGCTGTTCTACTGGGCCCACGCGACCTTCGTCGACCAGGTCCTCTACATCACCGACACGTTCATCCGCCGGCTCAGCTATGCCGAGAAGGTGCAGATCTTCGAGGAGAGCAAGGTCTGGTATCAGCTCTACGGCGTCAGCGACCGCGGGCAGCCGGAGACCTACGAGGAGTTCCTCGAGTACTGGGACGACATGCTCAACCGGTTCATCCCGCACAAGACCGTCGTCTATGCGACCGGCTACATCCGGCAGGGTCTGCCTCGACCGAAGAAGATCCCCGCACCCGTGTGGAAGGTCGCCTCGGCGCCGCTGAACGCCTTCATCCGCACCGTCATCGTCGGCACCCTCCCCCAGCAGATGCGCGACGTCTGCGGCTTGGAGTGGGACGAGAAGAAGGAGAAGAACTTCCAGCGCTTCGCGGCGTTCATGCGGGCGATGAACCCGCTGTTCAACCGCTTGCCGCTGAAGTACCTCTACGTCCCGTGGGCCTACGAGGGCTGGCAGAAGGTGGGCGTCGACCCGCGCAGGCTGCACAACAAGCCGGCGGCGTGAGCCGGGCTCAGGCCAAGAATCCCCGCACCTGCCGGACGAAGTCGTCGCGACGATCGCGGTGCACGCTGTGACCCGCGTCGATCGTCACGAAACGTGACTCCGACAGCGCGTCGGCGACGGTCCGCAGGTGCCGGGGCGGCAGAAAGCTGCGCTCACCACCGGAGATGACCATCGTCGACGCGGTCACGCGCGGCAGCTGCGACCACCAGTCGGGTGCGCACACGTCGAACTCGGCGACGATCTCCTCGCCCATGCGCTTGTCGAACCGCAAGTACGGCATGGGATCACGCGCGAGCGCGAGCAGCCCGCGTACCCGTTCACCGAGGGTCGAACTCATCGTGACGCCCTCGGACAGGTCGTCCTCGTCGCGCGGCATCGGCGGGATCTCCTCGAGCACCAGCCGCCGGACGCGCGAAGGTTCGTACATCGCCAGCCGCAGCGAGGTGTGGGCGCCGAGCGAGTGCCCGACGACGTCGGCGATGTGGATGCCCAGGTTGTCGAGCACGTAGACCAGGTCGTCGCGGAAGTCGTCGAGGCGATAGGGTCCGTCGGGACGGCCGCTGCGCCCGTGCCCGCGGAGGTCGACGCTGACGACCGGCCGCCCCTCGCGGCGCAGCGCCGCGGCGAGATGACGCCAGGTGGAGTGGTCCGACGCCATCCCGTGGACCAGGACCACCGGCACATCCCGGTCCGGCTCACCCGCCACCCGGACCGCGAGGTCCGGTTCGGACCGACGACTCAGCACAAGCATTAGACGAGACTACGATCTGTCCGGTTCGGATCCGTATCACACCTGACCGTGATGCCTCGGCGCCACGTCGCTACAGTTCGTCGACGATCCGCTGCCTGGCGCGACGGTACTCGTCGTCGGTGAGCACACCGCTCGCCCGCAGCTCGTCCGGCGAGGCGAGCCGGTCGGCGGCCGAGCGTCCGCCGCTGTTCGTCGGGCCGACGACCACCCCGCCGGCCCCGTCCCCCATCACGAGCTTTTCGGTCGCGTCCCAGTCGATCTCGAACTCCTGCGTCTCGGCGTCGACGAGCACGGCGAGGCGGCGACGGTACAGCAAGGGCTGCCGGTAGTGCGGGATCACCTTGCGGGTACCGACCTCGAACGGCACGACGTCCGATCCGCCGATCCGCAGCCGGAGGGACATGAGCGGCTCGTCGTTGATCTGGACCCCGGTCTGGCCGACCGAGAGCACCTCGGCGACGCCTCGGACGCCCGTGGCACGCAATCGTTCCGCGCGTGCCCTTCCCTGGTAGGCCAGCGATGCCACGCCGAGTCCGACGAGGACGTCGAGGGCGGTGATCCCGAGGCCCGTCCAGAGCATCCACCCGGTCTCGGGGAGATCGAACACGAAGTAGCAGACCAGGAAGATCGGCCCGACGATGCCGCACAGCATCACGAACGCGAAGGAGCCGACGGCCCGTAGGAGCGGACCCGAGAATCGAGGCCCGGTCCCTGCTTCCCCGAACATCGTCATGCGCGCACTGTAGTCGCCGGCGGCGCGGTGAGCAGCGCTTTCGATCCGCACGCCCCCGGAATCCGCCCGTCCGGGCGTGGCCGATGACGTGGCATCCATCCGCTATCCGCTGTCGGGTCGTGCTCGGGGTCGCCGTTCCGCATGAAGAAAGGCGCCCCAGCCGCTTTCGCGACTGGGGCGCCTTCTCGACTCAGGGAGTCAATGCGTCAGGACAAGATCACTTGATGATCTTGGTGACTCGACCCGCACCGACGGTGCGGCCACCCTCGCGGATGGCGAAGCGCAGGCCCTCGTCCATGGCGACCGGCTGGATGAGCTTGACGCTCATCTCGGTGTTGTCGCCCGGCATGACCATCTCGGTGCCCTCGGGGAGGGTCACGACGCCGGTCACGTCCGTGGTACGGAAGTAGAACTGCGGACGGTAGTTGTTGAAGAACGGGGTGTGGCGGCCACCCTCGTCCTTCGAAAGGATGTAGGCCTGGCCCTCGAACTCGGTGTGCGGAGTCGTGGTGCCCGGCTTGACGATGACCTGGCCGCGCTCGACGTCCTCACGCTTGAGGCCGCGGAGCAGCAGACCCGCGTTGTCGCCGGCCCGCGCCGAATCGAGAAGCTTGTGGAACATCTCGATGCCGGTGACGGTGGTCTTCTGCGACTTCTCGCGGATGCCGACGATCTCGACTTCCTCGTTCACGTTGATCTCGCCGCGCTCCACACGACCGGTGACCACGGTGCCGCGGCCGGTGATGGTGAAGACGTCCTCGACGGGCATGAGGAACGGCTTGTCGGTCTCGCGAACCGGATCCGGGATCGACTCGTCGACGGCAGCCATGAGCTCCTCGATCGACTTGACCCACTCGGGGTCACCCTCGAGGGCCTTGAGAGCCGAGACCTTGACGACCGGGGCCTCCTCGTCGAAGTCCTGCGCGGCCAGCAGCTCGCGGACCTCCATCTCGACGAGCTCGATGATCTCGTCGTCGTCGACCATGTCGGCCTTGTTCAGGGCGACGAGGATGTAGGGAACGCCGACCTGGCGGGCCAGCAGCACGTGCTCGCGGGTCTGCGGCATCGGGCCGTCGGTGGCGGCGACCACGAGGATGGCGCCGTCCATCTGAGCCGCACCGGTGATCATGTTCTTGATGTAGTCGGCGTGGCCCGGGGCGTCGACGTGCGCGTAGTGACGCTTCTCGGTCTCGTACTCAACATGCGAGATGTTGATGGTGATACCGCGAGCCTTCTCCTCCGGAGCCTTGTCGATCTGGTCGAACGCGAAGCTCTTGTTGAGTTCCGGGTACTTGTCGTGCAGCACCTTGGTGATGGCCGCCGTCAGGGTGGTCTTGCCGTGGTCGACGTGACCGATGGTGCCGATGTTCACGTGCGGCTTGGTCCGCTCGAACTTCGCCTTCGCCACTTGATTGTCCTCCTGGACTAGTTGCTCTACTGGGCGGATCCCAGCAGGGGTTTTCTGTTTACGTTGATGCGCCCGCGTGTGGTGCCAGCGCGTTCGCTTGTGCCGGCCGGCGAATTACTCGCCGGTCGCCTTCGCGATGATTTCCTTCGCCACGTTCGCGGGAACCTCCGCGTACGAGTCGAACACCATGGAGTAGTTAGCCCGGCCCTGGGTCTTCGACCGAAGGTCTCCGATGTAGCCGAACATCTCCGACAGCGGAACCAGTGCCTTCACGACACGAGCGCCGCTGCGCTCCTCCATGGCCTGGATCTGGCCACGGCGGGAGTTCAGGTCGCCGATGACATCGCCCATGTAATCCTCGGGAGTCGTGACCTCGACGGCCATGATCGGCTCCAGGATGACCGGGTTGGCCATGCGCGCAGCCTCCTTGAGGGCCTGCGCACCGGCGATCTTGAAGGCCATTTCCGACGAGTCGACGTCGTGGTACTGACCGTCGAGCAGGGTGACCTTCAGGTTGACCAGCGGGTAACCGGCGAGGACACCGTACTGCATGGCATCCTGGGCGCCCGCATCGACCGACGGGATGTACTCGCGCGGCACGCGGCCACCGGTCACCTCGTTGGCGAACTCGTAGGTCGCACCGTCCTCGGCGTCCACGAGGGGCTCGAGCTTGATGACGACCTTCGCGAACTGGCCGGAGCCACCGGTCTGCTTCTTGTGGGTGTACTCGTGCTTCTCGACCGTCTTGCGGATGGTCTCGCGGTAGGCCACCTGC
This sequence comes from Gordonia paraffinivorans, assembly GCF_900683595.1. Classification (NCBI taxonomy): domain Bacteria; kingdom Bacillati; phylum Actinomycetota; class Actinomycetes; order Mycobacteriales; family Gordoniaceae; genus Gordonia; species Gordonia paraffinivorans. Next base: position 279,584 of record NZ_CAACYD010000006.1, read on the forward strand.
GGCTTGCCGACGTTGGCCTCGACCTTGAACTCGCGACGCATGCGGTCGACGAGGATGTCGAGGTGGAGCTCGCCCATGCCGCCGATGACGGTCTGGCCGGTCTCCTCGTCGAGCTGCACCGAGAAGGTCGGGTCCTCTTCGGCGAGCTTCTGGATCGCGGTGCCCAGCTTCTCCTGGTCCGACTTGGTCTTCGGCTCGATGGAGACGTTGATGACCGGGTCCGGGAAGGTCATGGACTCGAGCACGATCGGCGCGTTCGGATCGCACAGGGTGTCACCGGTGGTGGTGTCCTTCAGGCCGATCATCGCGTAGATGTGGCCCGCGACCGCCTCGTCGACCGGGTTCTCCTTGTTGGCATGCATCTGGAAGAGCTTGCCGACGCGTTCCTTCTTGCCCTTGGTCGCGTTGAGCACCTGGGTGCCGGCGTCGATGCGTCCCGAGTACACGCGCACGAAGGTGAGCTTGCCGAAGTACGGGTGAGCCGCGATCTTGAACGCCAGCGCCGCGAACGGCTCGTCGGCGGACGGCTTGCGCGACATCTCCTGCTCTTCGTCGCCGACGGCGTGACCCTGAACCGAGGGCACGTCCAGCGGGGACGGCAGGTAGTCGATGACCGCGTCCAGCATCGGCTGGACACCCTTGTTCTTGAAGGCCGAGCCACACAGCACCGGGTAGACCTCGCGGTTCACGGTGAGCTTGCGGATGGCCGCCTTGATCTCGTCGATCGTCAGCTCTTCGCCGCCGAAGTACTTCTCCATGAGTTCTTCGGACGACTCGGCAACGGTCTCGAGGAGCTGCTCGCGGTACTCCGCGGCCTTGTCGACCAGGTCGGCCGGGATCTCCTCGATGGTCGGCTCGGCGCCGATCTCGACGGTTCCGCGCCAGATGATGGCCTTCTGCTCGATCAGGTCGACGACGCCGTCGAAGTTTTCCTCGGCACCGATCGGGAGCTGCAGGACCAGCGGCTTGGCGCCGAGGCGGTCCTTGATGGTCTGGACGGTGAAGTAGAAGTCCGCGCCCAGCTTGTCCATCTTGTTGACGAAGCAGATGCGGGGGACCTCGTACTTCTCGGCCTGACGCCACACCTGCTCGGACTGCGGCTCGACGCCTTCCTTGCCGTCGAAGACGGCGACCGCGCCGTCGAGGACGCGGAGGCTGCGCTCCACCTCGACGGTGAAGTCGACGTGGCCCGGGGTGTCGATGATGTTGATCTGGTTCTTGTTCCAGAAGCAGGTCACGGCCGCGGAGGTGATGGTGATACCACGCTCCTTCTCCTGCTCCATCCAGTCGGTGGTCGAGGCACCGTCGTGGGTTTCACCGATCTTGTAGTTGACACCGGTGTAGAAGAGGATTCGCTCGGTCGTGGTGGTCTTGCCGGCATCGATGTGCGCCATGATGCCGATGTTGCGCACCTTGTTCAGGTCGCTGAGCACTTCCTGTGCCACTTAATCGCCTCGCAATTTCGCTAGAGCTGTTGGGTCTGGGATTGTTCCGGCCGCGGAGACCGGGATTCTGGTCTGAACTCGACGGCCTCCGCGGCCGGCAAGTGTCACCAGCGGTAGTGCGCGAACGCCCGGTTGGCCTCGGCCATCTTGTGGGTGTCCTCGCGGCGCTTCACCGAAGCACCGAGGCCGTTCGAGGCGTCGAGGAGCTCGTTGGCCAGACGCTCGACCATGGTCTTCTCACGACGCTGACGGCTGAAGGTGACGAGCCAGCGGAGCGCGAGCGTGTTGGCGCGGCCCGGCTTGACCTCGATCGGCACCTGGTAGGTCGCGCCACCGACGCGACGGCTCTTGACCTCGAGGGTGGGCTTGACGTTGTCGAGCGCACGCTTGAGGGTCACGACCGGATCGGTGCCGGTCTTCTCGCGGGCCTGCTCGAGCGCGCCGTAGACGATGCGCTCGGCGGTCGACTTCTTACCGTCCAGCAGAACCTTGTTCACGAGCTGGGTGACCAGCGGCGAACCGTAGACGGGGTCGTTGATCAGGGGGCGCTTGGGCGCGGGTCCTTTACGTGGCATTTCTGTCAGCTCCCCTTCTTCGCGCCGTAACGGCTGCGGGCCTGCTTGCGGTCCTTGACACCCTGGGTGTCGAGCGAGCCGCGGATGATCTTGTAGCGAACACCCGGGAGGTCCTTCACACGACCACCGCGGACGAGCACCATCGAGTGCTCCTGCAGGTTGTGACCCTCACCGGGGATGTAGGCGGTGACCTCCACCGAGCTGGTCAGGCGCACGCGGGCGACCTTGCGCAGCGCGGAGTTCGGCTTCTTCGGGGTGGTGGTGTACACGCGGGTGCACACGCCGCGACGCTGCGGGCTTCCCTTGAGGGCCGCGGTCTTGGTCTTCGCGGCCTTGTCGTGACGGCCCTTGCGGACCAGCTGATTGATGGTTGGCACTAGGTTGTCATTCCCTCTTCTTGTCGGTTGTGGTTGGTGCTCCGGGCAAGTCCGTTCCGGTCCCGGCTCGTGGCCGGGTCCCTCACGGGCTTCCACAACTCGCCCCACCAGCGAGTTCACGCTGGTCAGTACAATTTCGCTACCCCGAGGTCGGGCGTGTCATACACTCGACAGCGGATTCGCTCTGTCAGCCCGCGTCGCCGCCCTGCCGTGAGACCCCGGGGGTCTCGCGGACCGGCTCGTGAACCGTCGGCCGGGCATGCGGACTGGCCCGGCATGGGCCGGGCACCGACGATCCACTCTACCGATCGGGTTTACACAGGTCAAAAATCGGATCCCCTGCGCGACCTGCAGGCGAGCAGGTCGTGTGCGCTGAGGTCCGACGACGCTGTGAACTGGCATTACCCCAACCATGCTCGCACTCCGGGGGCCGCCGCGTCGAGACTTCGGCCAAGCCGTTACCCGGACCCACCCGCGTCGGCGGTGCCACCCGCCCGGACCTGCGCGGTCAGTGCCGCATAAGGACTGTCGGGATCACACGGCAGCCCGGCCGGCGAGTACTGGCCGCCGAACCACCGGTCGACGATCGTCGCCTGCCGCTCCATGTCGAGGTCCGCCCACGGGTGGTGAGCATCATCCGTCTCCCGGAGCCGGTAGACGTCCTCGCCGAGTTCGCCGCGGACCTGCACGGCCATCGCGTCGCCGAGATAGGACGCCGCCGAGCGCGCGTGGGCCACCTGCCAGGCATGGACGAGCTCGTGGACGAGGAGCTGGCCCGGAGCAGGATAGGCCGACCCTCCGGGCTCGAGCGTCGCGTCGATTCGGGCGCCGAGGTTGACATAGGTCCGGCCGTCGGCGCCGGGGACCACGAACGCCCTCCCACCGCGACCGGGCAGGTCGGTGAGGACGACGTCGTCGAACCAGTCGGCCGGGCCGAAGACCCGCTCGGCCAGGCGCCGCTCGGCGCCGGAGAGCGGCCGATGCCGTAGCCGCGACCTCGCGAGCGCCGCGGCACCGATTCCCGCCGCCGCGACGACCGCCGGACCCACGGGCCCGAGCCAGATCCCCACGAGCGCGACATGGGAGGCGACCAGCACGCCGAGGGTCGGGGCCGGCCCGGCGGGCAGGCGGGAGGCACCGAGACGGCGGGCGGCCGTCAGCACCACGCCGAGGAAGAGTCCGTAGGTCTTCCCCAGACCGATCAGCACTCGCCGGCGGATCACACCGACGAGTATCCGCGACCCGAGTAGCAGCACGCCCCCTGGACCGGGCGAATCCGGCAGGGGGCGTGGTGCGACGTGAGCCGATCCGTAGAGGTCTACGGGGTGTTGAACCAGGCGACCACCGAGGGCCATGCCTTCGGGTTGGTCTCGCCGTAGCCGATGTACCCGCCGATGAACGCACCGACGCCCGCGCCGATCCAGCCGAACACGATGAACCCGACGAGGCCGCCGATCAACGTGTAGAGCGGGGTGTTGCCGCGCCAGCCCTTGTTCAGCTCCTGCCACATGATGTCGTAGCGCTGCGCCTTGGTCAGCGGCTTGGCGGCGTCCTTCTTCGCCGCGGCATCGAGCAGGGCCCGGTAGTCCGCGGGAACGGTCGGGGTCAGCGCGACCCGTGTGCGGTCGGCGCCGACGGCGGCGCGCAGCGGGATCGTGAACCCGTCCATCTGCCCCGACAGCGGCATCGAGGTGACCGTCCGACCGCGGCCGTCGAGGATCTGCAGCGCAGTGGGCGTCACCGCGACGGTCCCCCCGCGCACGTCCACGATGACGCTGGTGTTGTCGTCGGCGAGTGCCGCCGACACGGTCGGCAATGCAGTCACCGCCGGTGCTGCGTGCGCGGTCGCGACCGGCACTGCCACGAGTACTGCACCCATCATGGCCAGCGCCATGATCCCTGCCCTGAGGTGCTTCATGTTCTCTTCTCTTTCCCTGGAGGATCATTCGCCCGCCGCGCGGGCCCGGTGATCCTATCCGGGAAGAGACACCCCACCACAATCGTCCCAACAGGCGAATCGGCCCGACAGCTCGGCGAAAGAGCTTGCACCACAGCGCATTTGACATCGAATGACGTAGATCACTCCGGGGTCTGCGGCAGCTTCACCTTCGTCGCGCCGGGTTTCGCCGGGTTCGACGGCGGCGGCACGACCGGGCCGATGTCGCCGTCGGGCGCCTCGTCGAGGTCGACGACGACCGGCGCGTGGTCGCTGGGCTTGGTGCCCTTGCGCGCCTTGCGATCGACCCACGCCGCCTGGACGCGGCCGGCCGCCTGGTCGCCGGCGAGGATCAGGTCGATCCGCATGCCGAGATCCTTGTGGAACATCCCGGCGCGGTAGTCCCAGTAGGTGTAGACCCGCTCGGAGGGCCACCGCTCGCGCACGACGTCGCGCATGCCCAGGGACTCGAAGCGGGCAAGCGCGGCCCGCTCGGGCGGGGTGACGTGGGTGTGCCCGACGAAGGCCTCCGGATCGAAGACGTCGGTGTCGGCGGGGGCGACGTTCATGTCGCCGCAGAGCAGCGTCGTCGACGGATCGGCGACCGCCCGGGCGAGCGACTCGAGCCACTCGAGCTTGTAGTGGTAGTGGTCGTCGTCGGGGGTCCGGCCGTTGGGCACGTACAGCGAGTAGATGCGCAACCCGCCGCAGACCGCGGAGACCGCGCGCGCCTCCAGGGTGTCGGGGTCGGGGTAGCCGGGCATCCCGTCGAAGCCGACCTGCACGTCGTCGAGCCCGACGCGCGACAGCAGTGCCACGCCGTTCCACTGCCCCTGCCCCACATGCGCGACCTCGTAGCCGCGCTCGGCCAGGTCGGCGCCGAGCACCTCGTCGAACGCGGCGTCGGAGAGCTTGGTCTCCTGCAGACAGACCACGTCCGGACGCCGCTCGTCGAGCCAGGGCAGCAGACGCGGAATCCGCTGCTTGACCGAGTTCACATTCCAGGTCGCCACGCGCATGCGCCCACGGTAGTACGACACACCGACCGACCCGGACACCGACCGACGGCCCTTTTCTTCGCCGGTGATGTGTGCCACGTTTGTCTCATCGACACCGTCTCACTGCGCCCCGATCGGACGCCACGACGCCAGGTCATCGAGCACTCGTGGCGGCGCTCGGCCATGTCCGGCGTGCGACCAGACGACGCGGTGCCCGAGCGCGTCCACGACATCGACTCCGCCGACCCGCTGCTCGACGCGGCGCGCCCGGTCCTCGACGACGCGGCCGCCCGGCTCTCCGACACCGACGTCTCGTTGTTGCTCGTCGACCACGAGTGCCGGATGGTCTCGCGCGTCGCCTTCGGGACCTCGGTCGAGCGCCGCCTCGACGCGATCGGGGTCGCGCCCGGGGTGCCGCTCGGCGAGGACGTCGTCGGCACCACTGCGCTGGGCACCCCCGCCGAGATCCGCGGCGGGGTCGTCGTCAACAGCAGCGAGCACTACTTGGAGCAGCTGCGCTCGATCAGCTGCTACGGGCGGCCGATCATCCATCCGGCGACGCGGCGGCTCGCCGGGATCATCTGCATGTCGGAGATCGCGGAGCGCATCAACCCGCTGGCGGTTCCGCTCGTCGACGGCATCGTCGCCGACATCGCCGACCGCCTCCTCGACCGGTCGAGGGCGCATCAGCGCCGGGTCCTCGACGCCTTCCAACGCGCGGCCGGCCGCCGTGACCTCGCGGTCGCCGCGATCGGCGACGACCTGCAGCTCACCAATGCCCTCGCCGCCGAACTCCTCTCCCCGACCGACATCGGGGCGTTGCGCGTCCTCGCCACCGACCCCGCGCTGCGCGCGACGACGCTCCCACTGACCCTGGTGTCGGGAGCCGAGATCGAGGTCGCGGTCGAGCCGGTGGCCGGAACCCGCGGCGCGGCCCTCTTCCGCTTCCGCCCCGTCGTCTCCCCGCCGAGCCCGCCCACGCCCGGAGTCCGGGTGCCGTCGCCGACGAGCATCGCGGTGTCGGGCGAACCCGGCACCGGACGCACCACCACGGCACGTGCTCTCGCCGCCGACGCGGCCCCCGGCGTCGGTCCGGCCCTCCTCGACGTGGCCGACGAGCTGATCGCCGGCCGCACCCCCGACGTCGCGGCCGCCGTCGCCGGCGCGCGGTCGGCCGGGGTCCCGCTGATCGTCGACGGGGTGGACCTGCTCGACGACCGGTCCCTGGCGTTGCTGACCCGGGCCACGGTCTCGGCGCCGACCTCGTCGCCGCTCATCGTCGTCAGCGGCCCACGCGCGCAGGCCACCCCCGCGGTCGCCGCCCTGCTCGGCCGGTGCGCCACCCGCGTCGACCCCTTGCCGCTGCGCCACCGGACCTCCGAGCTGGCGGCGATCGCCAGCGGCATCCTCGCCGACATCGATCCCGACCTCACGTTGTCGGGATCGGCGACCGACGCGCTCCTCAGCCAGGACTGGCCGGGCAACTTCAGCGAGCTCGTGGCGGTCCTCCGCGAGGCCGCCACCGCCTGCCGGACGCGCATGGCGCGCGTCGTCGAGACCACCGACCTCCCCGCGGACCACCGCACCACCAGCCGGGCCGCCCACCTGTCCGGGCGCGAGCAGGCCGAGCGCGCCGCGATCGTCGACGCCCTCGAGCGATTCGGCGGCAACAAGGTCCGCGCCGCACGCGACCTCGGGATCAGCCGCACCACGCTGTATGCGCGCATCCGCGCACTGGGGATCCAGGCACCCGGGCTCTAGGTACGGGCGCGGGCCGGGCCGGACATCAATCGACCAGCGGATCGGCGAAGGTCTGCCGCGCGAGTGCGGCGATCAGATCGGTCTGGGTGACGATGCCGACCAGTACGTCCCCGTCGAGCACCGGCACCGCGTTGCAGCCACTCTCGGCGAGCATCGGCAGAAGCGCCGCGACCGGGGCGTCGGGCGCCGCGATGGGCAGCGTGGTGTCCATGACATCCGCCGCGGTCAGGGAACTGCCGTCGCGACGGAACAGCCGTCCGAACACGCGGTCCGGCCCACGTCCGGAACCGCCTCCCCGGAGACGGGAGACCAGATGGATCTGGAACACCACGCCGAGGAAACGACCGTTTCGCGTCACCACCGGCAGCGCGGTGAAGCGGTGTGTGTCGAACATCTGCGCCAGCTCGCCGACCGTGGAGCCCGGCGCGACCGTCACGAGATCCACGGACATGAAGTCGCTTGCGACCAGCGGGCCGGCACGATGTCCGGCCGCCCGGAGTTCGGCCGCGCTGACCAGGCGAGCGAGGTCGGCGACCCCGAGGTTCAGGGACTGCTTGTACCGGTTGAGGATCTCGGTGAGTTCGCCCTCGTCGAGGCCGATCCGGGCGCCGACCGAGGGCGCGTCGTCGAACCGCCGATAAGGGTAGCGGCGTCCGGTGACGCGGGCGTACACCGCGGCGAGCGCGACGAGACCGATCGTCCCCACCGCGACGGGAGCCAGGGCGAATCGGAACCCGAGCGCGTGCACCAGCTCCGGGCTCAGGGCCGCGGTCATGGCGACGGCGCCACCGGGCGGGTGCACGGCCCGGCAGACGATCATCGCGATCACCGCAACGCCCACGGCCAACGGGACACGCACCGGCGCCGGCGACACGAGCAGGGTGACGGCGACTGCGGCCGACGCCGAGACCGTGTTCCCGACGACGGCCGGCCACGGCTGCGCGAGCGGGCTGTTGGGCGCGGCGAACAGCAGGACCGCCGTCGCCCCGAACGGCGCGATGAGAAAGAGGCCGGTTCGCGAGTCGATGCCCGACGACGCCAACACCAGTCCGATCAGACCGAGACCGACGGCGGAGCCCAGGCCGGCGCGCAGTGCCTCGCGCGCGGTGACCGCCGCGGACGACGGCCCCAGCGAGCGCAGGGCGCCTGACAGCCTGGCGGAGGACGTGGACGCGGGCCGTGCCATCGGTCACCTTTCCGCGTCCTCGGTCGGGCGGCGGACGCCGCCGTCGAGGAGAGAGGCTAGCCCCCGCTCGGGGCGTGCCCTCCCGCACCCCGCGCTGTCCAGGTCCGGTGTTCAGTTTCTGGACATGGCGGCGCTCTCGATCGGTGAGAGAAATGGTTCAGGTCACATATGACCCAGATCACCTCTGGCCCCGAGCAGGACTCCGGCGGGCCGGTGATCTCGCCACGTTCGAGATGGAGGTTCCCATGACCGCAGTCGCCACCGAGCTGCTCCCGAGAGTTCGTGACTTCATCGCCCGCGACCGTCCCATGCTGATCGACGGCGACTGGGTGCAGTCGGCGTCGGGCCGCACCTTCGAGACCATCGACCCGGCCACCGCGCGGCCGATCACCTCGGTCGCCCACGGCGACGCCACCGACGTCGACCGCGCCGTCCGGGCCGCGCGCGAGGCCTTCGACAACGGCCCGTGGACCCGGATGAAGCCGAACGAGCGCGAGCGGCTGCTGTGGCGGGTGGGCGACCTGCTCACCGAACGCGCCGCCGAGTTCGGCCAGCTCGAGGCCCTCGACAACGGCAAGGCGGCGACCATCGCGACCGCCGTCGACGTCGCCTGGTCCGCCGACATCTTCCGCTACAACGCGGGTCTGGCCACCAAGATCACCGGCACCACCGTCGACGTCTCGATGCCGTTCGTCCCGGGCGGCGAGTTCCACGCGTACACCCTGCGTGAGCCGGTCGGCGTCTGCGGACTGATCGTGCCGTGGAATTTCCCGCTGCTCATGGCGGCCTTCAAGCTCGCCCCCGCGCTGGCCGCCGGCAACACGGTGATCCTCAAGCCCGCCGAGCAGACGCCGCTCACCGCGCTGCTGCTCGGCGAGATCTTCCAGGAGGCAGGCTTCCCGCCCGGCGTGGTCAACATCGTCACCGGCTTCGGCGACGCGGGCGCGGCGCTCGCCGCCCACGACGACGTCGACAAGATCGCCTTCACCGGCTCCACCGAGGTCGGCAAGAAGATCGTCGAGGCCGCCAAGGGCAATCTCAAGAAGGTGTCGCTGGAACTCGGCGGCAAGAGCCCGAACATCGTCTTCGCCGACGCCGACTTCGAGAAGGCGGTCGCCGGGTCGGTCGCGGCGTGGATGTTCAACCACGGCCAGTGCTGCGTCGCCGGGACGCGACTGTTCGTCGAGCGCCCCATCTTCGACGAGTTCACCGCGGCCGTCGCCGAGGCCGCCTCGCAGGCGAAGATCGGGCCGGGACTCGATCCCGCCACCGAACTCGGACCGCTGGTCAGCCAGGAACAGTTCGACCGGGTGTCGGGCTATCTGGCCGCCGGTCTCGCCGACGGCGCGCGCGCCCTCACCGGCGGAAAGCGCTGGGGCGACGAGGGCTTCTTCATCGAGCCGACGGTCTTCGTCGACGTCGAGCCCGAGTTCTCCATCGTCCGCGAGGAGATCTTCGGCCCGGTCGTGGCCGCGATGCCCTTCGACGCCGACACCGGCGTCGCGGCGGCGGCGAACGATTCGATCTACGGCCTCGCCGCCGGCATCTGGACCACCGACCTGTCCAAGGCGCACCGCACGGCCCGTCAGATCAAGGCCGGCTCGGTCTGGGTGAACCAGTACAACGGCTTCGACACCGCCATGCCCTTCGGCGGATTCAAGCAGTCCGGGTGGGGCCGCGAGCTCGGCGCCGCCGCGATCGACCTCTACACCGAGACCAAGGCCGTCAACATCGCCCTCTGACCTCCCTCCCCCGCCCCCCCCCAAGTGCAAAGGAGCACAGCATGACACTCACCACCAAGGCCGCCGTCCTCACCGGTCCCGGCAAGCCGTTCGAGATCGTCGAACTGGATCTCGACGAGCCCCGCGAGGGTGAGGTCCTGATCAAGTACACCGCCGCCGGCCTGTGCCACTCCGACCTCCACCTCACCGACGGGGACCTCCCGCCGCGCTATCCGATCGTCGGCGGTCACGAGGGATCCGGCATCATCGAGGCCGTCGGCCCCGGTGTGACCAAGGTGAAGCCGGGCGACCACGTCGTGTGCAGCTTCATCCCCAACTGCGGCACCTGCCGCTACTGTTCGACGGGCCGCCAGAACCTGTGCGACATGGGCGCCACCATCCTGGAGGGCTCGATGCCCGACGGCACCTTCCGATTCCATTCCGGCAAGGACGATTTCGGCGCGATGTGCATGCTCGGCACGTTCGCCGAGCGCGCCACCATCTCCCAACACTCGGTGGTGAAGGTCGACGACTGGCTTCCGCTGGACAAGGCCGTCCTGGTGGGTTGCGGCGTCCCGTCGGGTTGGGGCACGTCGGTGTACGCCGGCGGCGTGCGAGCCGGTGACACCGTGGTCATCTACGGCATCGGCGGTCTCGGCATCAACGCCGTGCAGGGCGCGGTGTCGGCCGGCGCCAAGTTCATCGTGGTCGTCGACCCGGTGCAGATGAAGCGCGAGGCCGCGCTGAAATTCGGTGCGACACACGCGTTCGCGGACCCGGCCGAGGCCGCCGCGAAGGTCAACGAGCTCACCTGGGGACAGGGCGCCGACCAGGCGCTCATCCTGGTCGGCACCGTCGACGAAGAAGTCGTCTCGAACGCGACCGCCGTCATCGGCAAGGGCGGCACGGTCGTCATCACCGGCCTCGCCGACCCCGCCAAGCTCACCGTCCACGTGTCCGGCTGCGACCTGACCCTGAACCAGAAGACGATCAAGGGCAGCCTGTTCGGCTCGGCCAACCCGCAGTACGACATCGTCAAGCTGCTGCGCCTCTACGACCAGGGCCAGTTGAAGCTCGACGAGCTCGTCACCACCACCTACACCCTCGATCAGGTGAACGAGGGCTACCAGGACCTGCGCGACGGCAAGAACCTGCGCGGCGTCATCATCCACGACAGCTGACCCACCCGCTGTCTCGCAGCTGTCGCACGCCCGCCGGGAGGTCTCACCTCGCGGCGGGCGTGCTGCGTTCCCGGGCCCGCCGTCGGGGTTCGGGGACCGCCGCCGCCATCCGACGCACCGATTCGGTGACACGCTGCGCCTGGCGGACCGGATCCGGATCGGCCGGTGCGATCCCCAGCTCGGCGGGCGCTCCGCCGGTGGCGACCTCGCGGAGGCGGGACTCGTCGACTTCGCCGTGTTCGAGGGCCGACACGGTCGCATCGACCGCGACCCGCAGTTCCTCCACCGGGTCGGGAGCTCCGGCTCGGCGGTGTTCCGGCACGGCGGTCCCGGCACCGGCGGCCTCCACCGCCGACCAGGCGAGGCCGCGCGCCGCCCGGGTCGTCTCGCGCAGGTGCGGCCGCACCCGGCGCAGGGTCGCGCGATGGCTTCGGCTGAGCGCGAAGACAGCCGCGGTCGCAGCGCCGAGGATCGCCGACTCGGCGGCGTCGAGCGCCCGCACCGCGCCGAGCACCGCATCGGAATCGGGGACCGCGTCGGAGTCGGGGACCGCCCCGCCACCGGCGCCCGGTGAGGGTCGCCCGGTCCGGCGCAAGGCCACCGACGCCAGATCCACGAGCGCGTCGAAGTAGTCGTGCAACTTGGCGGCCAGGACCGGCGAGGTGGGTGTGCTCAGCACGAAGAACGCCGCGGCCGATCCCACCAGCGCACCGCACAGGGTCTCTTCGACGCGCCACTCGAGGACGTGGCGGTTGAGGACCCCGAGCAGGTCGTAGGTGTTGGTGAGGACGATGGTGATGAACAGGATCGTCCACGTGTAGGAGACGGAACCGAGGTAGAAGGCGAAGAACACCGCGCAGACGACGATCACGTACTGCACGTTCGGGTGTTCGCCGATGAGGAGGACCAAGGCGACGCCGACCAGCAGCCCGACGACGGTGCCCTGCACTCGCTTGACGGCCTTGGTGAGAATCGCCCCGCGCGTTGCCATCCCGTTGAACACCATGAACGCGCTGAGCACCGCCCAGTACCACCGGCTCGCGGAGATCAGATCCCCGACGATCAGTGCCGCCGAGCAGGCGACCACCACCTGCAGCGCGAAGCGCGTGGTGTCGGGCCGGGCGGGCTTCGCGGCGGGTTTCGACTCGGCCCCTGGGTTCGAGCGTGCCGTGGACTCTCCCGCGGCGGGCGGACCGGTGGGCGGCCGCGACGCCGGTGTGGGCCCGGGTGCCGGCGGAGTCGCGGGTTTCTTCCGCCGATGGATCTCGATCGCCCGGAGTTCGGCGGTCGCGGAGGCGACGACGCCGAGCGTCGCGATGGTCGGATCACCGTCGGTGAACGCCTCGTCCTGTTCGAGGACGGGCGGTCGCGTCTCGGACCGCAGGAACTCCCGGACCAGCGACACGGCGGCGGCGACGTATCGGTCGCCGCCGCGTTCGGCGACCAGGAAGGCCGCCTGCTCGCAGGACAGATGCAGCATCGCGACGCGCCGCGACAACGCCTCCGCGTCGGCGTCGGCGTACAACGCGGTGTCGTAGTCCTTCTGCCAGCCCGCGATCTCGCTCGCGGCCGCCGACAGCCGGGTGACGGCCCCCGCCAGGCGGTCCCGGTCTTCCGGCGCGTCGGCGTGCCCTGCCTCGACCGCGACCCGGAGCAGGTCGTCGGCGCAGACACGCATGCCCCGTATCAGACTCTCGAGTTCCCGATCCGGACGGTCCGGGATGAGGACCAGCCGGACGAAGAGCGCGGTCGCCACCGCGATCACCACCAGCCCGCACAACACCGGCAGGGCGTGCAGGTCCGCCTTCATCACCACCGCGAAGAAGAAGACGAAGAACCCGAAGAAGGAGAGGGCGCTGCCGCGCGGCCCGAATCGCGTCGACCACGCGGCGAGCCCGGCGATGGCCACGAAGGCCACCGCGCGCGCCACCGTCAGGTCGCGAAGCAGGCACGCGATCAGCGCCGCCGCGAACCCGGGGATCAGCAGTGCGACGGTCGTGATGATCCGGGCACGGGAGGTGGCGTCCTTGACCGCCCCGACCGTCGCCCACAGCGACAGGAACCCCGCCGACAGTTCCGCCGCGGCCGGAACGTCGACCACCGTGCGGATCGCGACGACGAGAAGCGCGCCGATCGCCATGGCCGATGCGCCGCGGGCGGCCTTTCGCAGACGTGCCGCCCCCGGATCGTGGGTCGTGAGCAGTGCGGTCAGCGCGAAGGGCGGGGCCATTCCGGAATTTTCGCATCAACCCCGCCGTCCGCACATGTGCGCAGGGGCGTGTTCGTGCCACTCCGGCGAGGCGGCGTCTGCGGCGGATCACCGGGTGCTTGAATCTCGGTGTGACAGCGACCTGGTGGATCCGCATTCTCCGCATCGCCTTCGCCGCCCTCGGCACCGCGGCCCTGGTCTACCAGGTGATGGTCCGGTGGGGCGACGCCGATTTCTCGCTCGGCAACTTCTTCGGCTACTTCACGGTGCTCAGCAACATCGCGGCCGCGATCGTGCTGCTCGTCGGCGGGCTGTTCGCACCGACCTCGCCGGGCTGGGAGTGGTTCCGCGGCGCGGTCACCACCTGCATGGTGATCACCGGAATCGTGTACGCGCTGTTGCTCAGCGACGTCGACGTGGACGTCACCTACAGCTGGGTCAACGACGTCCTGCACCGCATCATCCCGCTGGTGATGCTGGTGGACTGGGTCGTCGTGCGGGCACGCCGGCTGCCCCCGCGCAGCTGGCTGACGTGGCTGGCGATCCCACTCGTCTACGGCGTCTACACCCTCATCCGGGGCCCGTTCGTCGACTGGTACCCGTACCCCTTCATCGACCCGCGGGAGCAGGGCTACGCCTCGATGACGATCTCGCTGATCGTCGTCTTCGTCGGCATGGCCTTCATGTCCTTCGGCGTGTACTGGGCCGGGACGTTCGGCCGGACGAGGGAACCGGCGGGCGACTGACGGCTCGTCGGCACCGATTCGCGTCGCCCGCGACACCATTCCGGATCGGCGACCCCGATTGGTGTCGCCGATCCGAAGTGGTGCGCGGCGAACGCGGGCACCCGGACGAGTGGACGAGCGCGGGCTCGATCGTCGTGACCCTCGGGAAAGGTCACGCGGCCTCGTCCACCCCCAGGGCAACCGCGAGCTGTTCGCACCAGGTGTCGACGACCAGTGCGCGACGCGCCGAGTCGTCGGTCAGGGTGTCGGCCAGACCGAGGCCGCGCGCGAAGTCGAGGGTGGCCTGCACGAGCCGGAAGCCCTTCTCGTCGTCGGGCGACACCCCCATCGCCGCCATGGTCCGCTGGTGCGCCGCGCGGGCGAACTTCGCCTCGAGCGGCAGGATCAGCTTGCGCAGGGCGGGATCGGACGCGGCCGCCGCCCAGACCTGCAGGGCGGCCTTGAATTCCGTCCCGGTGTAGACGTCCACGATCCGCCGGACCGCCGCCAGCACCCGGGCCGAGCTCATCGGCTCGTCCGGGCCGGCGATCTCGCTGTCCGACGCCGCGGTCAGGTCGTCGAAGACCTGCTCCAAGGCTGCGGTGATCAGCGCCTCCCGCGTCGGGAAATGATGCTGGGCAGCACCTCTCGAGACCCCGGCACGCTCGGCGACCGCGGCGACGGTGGCCGCGGACCAGCCGTCCGCGGCGAGCGCGTCGATCGTGGACCGCAGCAGGCGTTCGCGCGTCCGGCGTGAACGTTCCTGCTGCGGCTCACGGGAGTTCGAGGCGACTGTCACCGATGCTCCTCGATCCTGCCTCAGTACGACTTGGGCAGCCCGAGGCTGGTCTGCGCGACGAAGTTGAGGATCATCTCGCGGCTGACCGGGGCCACGCGCGCGATGCGCACGAGGCTCAGCAGCGGCGCCATGCCGTACTCGGTCGTCAGGCCGTTGCCGCCCATCGAGTGCACGGCGTGGTCGACGATGTTCTTCGCGGCCTCGGCGGCGGCGTACTTCGCCATGTTCGCCGGCTCGGCGGCGCCCCAGTCGTCGCCCGCGTCGTAGAGCGTCGCGGCCTTCTGCATCATCAGCTTGGCCATCTCGAGCTCGATCTTGCCCTGCGCCAGCGGATGTGCGATGGCCTGGTGCGCGCCGATCGGGGACTTCCACACCTGGCGGCTGTTGACGTACTCGACGGCCTTGCCCAGCGCGAAGCGCCCCATGCCGATGGCCGATGCCGCGGCCATGATCCGCTCCGGGTTCAGGCCGGCGAACAGCTGGCTCAGCGCGGCGTCCTCGTCGCCGACGAGTGCGTCGGCGGGCAGCCGCACGTCGTCGAGGAAGAGCTGGAACTGCTTCTCCGGGTTCGCCAGCTCCATGTCGATCATGGTGTAGGTGAAGTTCTCCGCGTCGGTCGGCACGATGAACAGCGCCGGCTTGAGCTTGCCGGTCTTGGCGTCCTCGGTGCGGGAGACGATCAGCACGGCGTCGGCCTGGTCGACGCCGGAGATGAAGACCTTCTGGCCCGACAGCAGCCAGTCCGAGCCGTCGCGGCGGGCGGTGGTGGTGATGTTGTGCGAGTTGGAGCCGGCGTCGGGCTCGGTGATGCCGAAGGCCATCGTGATCGAGCCGTCGGCGAGACCCGGCAGCCACCGCTGCTTCTGCTCGTCGGTGCCGAAGCGCGCGATGATGTTGCCGCAGATGGCCGGCGACACGACCAGCATGAGCAGGCCGGTTCCGGTGGCGGCGAGTTCCTCCATGACGATGGAGAGCTCGTACATGCCGGCACCGCCGCCGCCGTACTCCTCGGGGAGGTTGACGCCGATGAAGCCGAGCTTGCCCGCCTCCTGCCAGAGCTCGTCGGTCTTGCGTCCCTCACGGGCACACGTCTGGAAGTAGTCCGTGCCGTACTTGGCGGCCAGGCCGGCGACCGCGGCGCGCAGTTCGGCGCGTTCCTGGGTCTCGACGAAGGGGTTGGGAGCAGTCATGAGCTGTGATGTCCTCTCGTTCGTTCTGGGGTGCGCCGGGTCAGGCCTGGTAGCCGAGTCGCTTGGCGGCGAGACCGGTGAGGATCTCGGTGGTGCCGCCGCCGATGCCGATGATCCGCATGTCGCGGTACTGGCGCTCGACCTCGGTCCCGGTCATGTAGCCGAGGCCGCCGTGCAGTTGGACGGCCTTGTTCGCGACCCACTCACCGGTCTCCACGGCGGTGTTCTTGGCGAAGCAGACCTCCGCGATGAGGTCGTCGTTCGAGGTGACCTTCCGCTCGACGACAGCACGCGTGTAGGTGCGGGCGATGTCGATGCGACGGGCCATCTCGGTGAGCGTGTCCTGCACCGACTGGCGCGCGATGATCGGCTTGCCGAAGGTGTGGCGGTCGCGCGCCCACTGCAGGGTCAGGTCGAGGCAGCGCTGGGCGCTGGCGTAGGCCTGCACCGCGAGGCCGGAGCGCTCGGTGACGAAGGCCATGGCGATCTGGGCGAAGCCGGAGTTCTCCGCGCCGACGAGGTTCTTGACCGGCACGCGCGCGTCGACGAAGGACAGTTCGGCGGTGTCCGAGCAGCGCCAGCCCATCTTGTCGAGCTTGCGGGTGACGGTGAAGCCGGGGGTGTCCTTCTCGATGACGAGCAGCGAGACGCCGCCGGCGCCCGGGCCGCCGGTGCGGACGGCGGCGACGACGAAGTCGGCCCGGACACCGGAGGTGATGTAGGTCTTGGAGCCGTTGACGACGTAGTGGTCGCCGTCGCGGACGGCCTTGGTGGTCAGGTTGCCGACGTCGCTGCCGCCGCCGGGCTCGGTGATGGCGAGGGAGCCGATCTTCTCACCGGCCAGGGTCGGGCGGACCCACCGGTCGATCTGCTCGGGATCGCCCGCCGCGATCAGGTGCGGCAGGGCGATGCCATGGGTGAACAGGCCGGAGAAGATGCCGCCCGCGGCACCCGCGTAGTGCAGTTCCTCGGCGAGGATGGTGGTGTCGATCAGGTCGCCGCCGGAGCCGCCGACCTCTTCCGGGATGCCGAGGCCGAACAGGCCGAGCTTGGCGGCCTCGCGGTGGAGTTCACGCGGGATCAGACCGTCGCGCTCCCACTCGTCCTGGTACGGCAGGATGTGCTTCTCGACGAACTTCCGCACCATGGAACGCAGTTCGAGGCGTTCCGGCGTGTCCCAGACGTTCGGGCTGGCAATGGGCACCCGTGGCTCCTTTTTCTAGATCTATGTGGGTTGTGGTTGATGGTGTGTCGCCGTGGTTCGCGGCGGTTCAGGCCCCGCGGGGTTCGCGTCCGCTGCCGGGAGGGCCGGCGAAACACTGTGCGATCCCGGACCATTCGACGGCGTCGTCGCCGATGAACTCCAGGTCGAGATCGGCCCGCGCACGACGCTGGGTGACCAGCGAGCAGAAGTCGAGCGCCGACCCGCGGACGATGTTCGACGCATCCTCGGGACCCCAGGTCCAGGTCTCTCCGGACGGCGCGGCGAGTTCGTAACGGAAGGGCTCGGCGGGCGCGGTCTTGCCGTTGACCATGTACGCGAAGTCGCGGGTGCGCACGCCGATGTGCGCGATGTGCCGCAGCCGCTCGGTCGGCAGGATCGTCACCCCGAGCGCGTCGGCGACGTCGAGTCCGTGGGCCCAGGTCTCCATGAGGCGCGCGGTGGCCATCGACGCGGCCGACATGGGCGGGCCGAACCACGGGATCTTCACCCCGTCGGCGACGTTGCGCAGGGCGTCGGCGAGCTCGCCGCGGGCCTTGCGCCAACGCGCCAGGAGCTCCTCAGCAGGCGCCCCCGCACCCGCCTCGGCGGCGTCGTCGACATAGGTCTCCGGGCTGGCGCCCTGCAGCGCCTCGGTCAGGAGCGCGGTGAACTTCTCGGCGTCGGTGGCCGCGATCGTGGCGACCTCGTCGGTCCAGGCCAGGTGCGAGATCTGGTGGGCGACGGTCCACCCCTCGGCGGGCGTGGGCGTCGCCCATCCCGCGTCGTCGAGGTCGGCTACCAGTGCGTCGAGCTGTGCGGACTCGGCTTCGAGATCGTCGACCACCTGATGGACGGCTGAGCGTGCTTCGGACATGCCAGCAGAGTCACACACGCCACCAGAAAAATCAAGCACGCTTGATTGTTTTTGCCATAGACGATCACCGCGAACGGCGATCCGCGCAGGTCAGTGGTAGTGGACGTCGAGGGTCGCGCGGCTGAGCAGCACGTCGTCGTAGGAGGTCATGGCCGCCTCGAAGGACGAGATGCGACGACCGGTCTTGATCGGCGCCACCTCGACGGTGACCTCTCCCCCGTCGACGGCCGGCGAACGATAGAAGCCGATCGCCATGTCGCCGATCGAGTGGTCCTGCCCCGGCCCCGCGTGGAGGTGCCCGGCGAACGAGCCGGCCTGGCCGACGATCGTCGCGATCACGCCGCCGTGCATGGTGCCGAACATGTTGCCCATCCACGGTTCGGTCTGGACGCGGAAGCGGACGCCCGCGTCGCGGTCGGAGGCGCCGTCGAGGATCTCGACCGTGCCGTTGAGCATCTCGGCGAGCGGGCCGGGCTCGCGCACCTTGGTGGCGATCTCCTCGACGACCTCACGACCCGTGAGATCTGCCGGGATCGGCTCGGGCAGGGCCACTGTCGCATCGCAGGTCGCCGGCGGCATGCCGATCTCGCCGGACGGGGTCTCGCCGACCGGGGCGCGGCCGACGCGGACGTTGCGGGCGGTCCCCACGCAACGCAACTCCCCCGCACCGGTCCGGATCTCCACGGTGGTCGATCCCCATGCATCGTCGTGCATCACGACGTCGGCGCGGGCGGCGAGGGTGTCTCCGACCTGCGCGCGCCCATGGGCGGAGAGCGACAGTCGCGCCTGCAGGGTCGCGGCGGCGGGGTCGCCGTGGACCTGATGGAACGGGATGCCGCCGGCGTGATCGAAGAGCACCGCGAGCGCGGGCAGCTCGATCAGCCCGCGATGGTCGGCGAAGCGGGAGCACAGCACCTGCTCGGCCCGGACGCTCCGCTCCGAGACCTCGATACCACCCACATGGAAGGCGGAGAGCGGGTCACGGGGCTCGGCATGCTGCGTCGTCGTCATGGCTCCCCTTGTATCAGCAGGAGGCGGGAGCACTCACATTGAGGAGTTCAACATCACTACCGTAAGCTGGCTTAGACGTTTCCAGAGTGACGGGAGATACACATGGGACGCAAGACAACTGCAGTACTCGGAGCTTTCGCGGCATTCGGCGCACTGACCCTCGGCGCGGCGACCGCTTCTGCCACGCCGGGTGAGCATCCGCTCAGCGTCGACCAGATCCCGAACGCCGGCATCACCGTGGGCTCCAACGGCATCAGCGGCGGCTTCGTCGCCTCCGTCCTGGCCTCGGGCACCGAGCCCGGGGTCACGCAGTTCTCGTTGGACACCACCCCCACCGAGGCCTGCGCGACCAACCTCAAGGGCGCCAGGGTCGGTCTCTCGTGGACCAACAAGACCACGGGCGCGTCCGGCAGCAAGGTCTTCGACGCCTGCACCGACGGCCGCCCGGCCGACGGCGCGGCGGTCGAGACCGGCGCCGGCCAGATCCAGTTCACGACCACGATCATCGGCCAGAACGACCAGTCGTTCACGGTGGTCCCCGGCAGCGGTTCGTTCACCCGCTGACCCGACTCCCGGGCCTGCCGGGGATCGTCCGACATCCTCGGCAGGCCTTGGCAGTAGACAATTTCCCAGATCTGTCCACACGTCGGGTGAACGCGTTCTAGATTCAGCTCATGGCCGAGACAGTCACCCAGCTCCTGCAGGCACGCGCAGACGACGACAACCTGGCGATCACCTACAACGGCAGCACGTGGACGTGGCGTGAGTACATCCGGGAATCGGAGAAGACCGCCGCGGCGATCCTCGGTCTCGCCGACACCTCTCGTCCCATGCATGTCGGCACGCTGCTCGGCAACACCCCCGACATGCTCATCGCCCTCGCGGCCGGCGCCCTCGGCGGATACGTGACCGCCGGCATCAACAACACCCGACGCGGCGAGGGTCTCGCCGGCGACATCCTGCGCGCCGACTGCCAGATCCTCGTCACCGACGCCGAGCACCGCCCGCTCCTTCAGGGACTCGACCTCCCCGGGGTGACGATCCTCGACACCTCCACGCCGGAGTGGGCCGAGCTCATCGCGAACGCGGGTGACCTGACGCCGCATTCGGTCCCCGGCGCGATGGACACCTACATGCTGATCTTCACCTCGGGGACCAGCGGCGACCCCAAGCCGGTGCAGTTCGCGCACATGATGATCCCGTTCGCCGGACCCGTCCTCGCCGACAAGTACGACATCGGCCCGGGCGACGTCTGCTACCTGTCGATGCCGCTGTTCCACAGCGCCGCGCTCATGGGCGGATACTGCGTGGCGCTGTGCAGCGGCGCCGCGATCGCACCGGCCAAGTTCTCCGCATCGACGTTCCTCGACGACATCCGCCGCTACAACGCCACATACATGAACTACGTCGGCAAGCCCCTCGCCTACATCCTCGCCACCGAGGAGAAGCCCGACGACGCCGACAACCCGCTGCGCGTCGCGTTCGGCAACGAGGCCACCGACCGCGACATCGAGGAGTTCTCACGACGATTCGGCTGCACCGTCTGGGACGGCTTCGGGTCCACCGAGCTCGCGATCATCATCACCCGTGAACCCGGCACGCCGCACGGCTCGATCGGCAAGGGCTTCCCGAACGTCGCGATCTACCACGAGGATCCGCTGAAGGAGTGCCCGCCGGCGCAGTTCGACGAGAACGGCGCGCTGCTCAACCCCGACGAGGCGATCGGCGAGCTGGTCAACGTCGAGGGCGGCGGGATGTTCATGGGCTACTACAACAACGAGCAGGCAACGAGAGAACGTCTGCGTCACGGGATGTACTGGTCCGGCGACCTCGCCTACAAGGACGCCGACGGGTGGATCTACCTCGCCGGGCGCACCGGCGACTGGATGCGCGTCGACGGCGAGAACCTTGCCGCCGGCCCCATCGAACGCATCCTGCAGCGCATCCCCGAGATCAACCGGGTCGCGGTCTACGCGGTGCCCGACGAACACGTCGGCGACGCCGTGATGGCGGCCGTAGTCCTGCAGGACGGGGCCGAGCTGACTCCGGAGTCGTTCGCCGAACAGCTTGCCGCACAACCGGACCTGTCGCCCAAGGCGTGGCCCAGCTACGTCCGGATCGCCGACGACCTGCCGACCACGGCGACGAACAAGATCCTCAAGCGCGCGCTCAAGGAGGAGGGCCCCACACCCGGCGGCGGCACCCTGTGGGTCCGGGAGCCGCGCTCACGCGTCTACCGCGAGGCGGTCGGCGCGAACGCCTGATCCCCACCGGCCCGACGACGTGCACCCCATGGAACGGCTCACCGAGCTCGGTTACTACGCACTCTCCCGGCACCCGGTCACCCCGCGTGAGCTCGCGGCCGAGGCGCGCTTCGCCGACGAGATCGGACTCGGGACCGCGTTCGTGTCCGAACGGTTCAACGTCAAGGACGCCGCCGCGCTGTGCGGGGCACTCGCCGGTGCCACCGAGGATCTCGGGATTGCCACCGCGGCAACCAATCACAACACCCGACACCCGATCATCACCGCGACGATGGGGGCCACGCTCCACGAACTGTCGGGCGGGCGCTTCGCCCTCGGACTCGGACGCGGGATCGCACCGCAGTGGCAGATCCTCGGGCTCGACCTCGTCACCGGGGCCGGCCTGCGTGACGTCACCGGGCTCCTCCGCAGGCTCTGGGCGGGCGAGATGGTGATCGGGCACGACGGACCGGCCGGGTCGTATCCCCTGCTGAACCTCGGTGTGTCTCTCGATCCACCGCCGCCGGTCATGCTCGTCACGATGAGCCCCCGGACGCTGGAGCTGGCGGGCGAGATCGCCGACGGCGTGGTGTTGCACACGTACTTCGGCACCGAGGCCACGCGCCGGGCCGTCGACTGCGTCCGGCGTGGAGCCGAGCGCGCGGATCGCGATCCCGCGTCGGTCCGGATCTGGTCGGTGGTCGCGACCGTCCCCGACGACCTCGACCCCGCCGACCGGCTGCGCCGACTGTACGGCCGCCTGGCCACCTACCTGCAGGGCTACCCGGATCAGCTCATGCGCGCCAACGACTGGGACCCCGCCGATCTCGAACGCATCCGCGCCACCGCGGCATTCGGCCGCGCGCGCGGGCCGATCGACGCCACCGCCACCGCCGACGAACTGGCCGAATTGGCCGAGGCCATCCCCGACGCCTGGGTCGCCGACTCCGCGACCGGTTCGCCCGCCGAGTGCGCGGCGACCGTCGCCGGACAGTTCGACCTCGGCGTGGACTCGGTGATCCTGCACGGGGCCACCCCCACCGAACTCGCCCCGGTCGTCGAGGCGTACCGGGACATCCGTCCCGCCGCGGCCGCCGGGCTGCCGGTCAACCCCGGAAGGATGGCGTAAGTGACCGAGACCGTGGAGATCCCCACCAGCGTCGACCAACTCACGCCGCAGTGGCTGTCGGGGTTCCTCGCCGACAACGGCCGCGAGGCGAAGGTCACCTCCGTCACCGCCGAGCCGGTGGGCACCGGGCAGATGGCGGGGTCCTATCGGCTGCGCCTGGAGTACGCCGACGCGGCGGGGCTGCCGCCGACGATGGTCGCCAAGCTCGCGACGGGCGCACCCGAACAGCGCGAATTCGGGTCGGGGGTCTTCCGCAACGAGGTCCGCTTCTACCGCGACCTGGCCGACCGGTTCACCGTGCCCAAACCCGACTGCTACGCGGCCACGATCTCCGACGCGGCCACCGAGTTCGTCCTGCTCCTCGAGGACATGGGCGATGCGGTCCAGGGCGACCAGATCACCGGATGCACCCCGGCGCAGGCGGAAGCGGTCGCCGTCGCGGCGGCCGGTCTGCATGCCCCGGGATGGAACGACGCCGGCCTGCTCACCGACATGCCGCTGCCCGGGGAACCCGAGCGCGAGATGATGGAGTCGATCCTGGCCCCGATGGCCGACGTCTACCGCGATCGGTTCTCCCCCGACTCCCGGGGATCGGCGGCGATCGACTGGCTCGTCCGCAATGCCGGTAACTGGCTCGTCGCGCCCCTGGACAACGCCGCGCTCATCCACGGCGACCTCCGCGTCGACAACGTGCTGTTCGGTCCCCGCGGCGAGGTGACGGTGATCGACTGGCAGACCATCACCACCGGGAATCCGCTGCGCGACATCGCCTTCCTGCTGAGCACCAGCCTCACCGTCGAGGACCGGCGCAAGCACGAGCGCGGCATCGTCGCGTCGTATCACCGGGCGCTGGTGACCGCGGGGGTCACCGGCTACACCCTCGATCAGTGCTGGGAGGACTACGTCGGCAACCTGATCCAGGCTCCGCTGATCATCGTCTTCGGTTCGGCGGCGGCGCAGCCCACCGAACGCGGCGATGCGATGTTCGACGCCATGCTGTCCCGCAGCGCCGCCGCGATCGACGACCTGGCGCCCGGCGGTCTCGGGTCGTGAAACTCGTCATCGGCGGCAACGGCTTCCTCGGGTCGAGGGTGGTCCGGCAGCTCGTCGACGCCGGTGAACGGGTCCGCGTCCTGACCCGTCCCACCAGCAACCTGCGGACGCTCGACGGCCTCGACCACGAGCACGTCACCGGCGACCTCTTCGACGCCGGGTCCGTGCGGGCCGCCATGGACGGGTGCGACGTGGTCTTCCACTGCGCCGTCGACACCCGTGCGTGGCTGCGTGATCCCGCGCCCCTGTACCGCACGAACGTCGACGGTCTGCGGGCGGTGCTCGACGTCGCCGCCGGGATGCGGTTGCGCAGGTTCGTGTTCACCAGCACCGCCGCCACCATCGGGCGGCCGACAGGGCGCCGGGCCACCGAGGACGATGTGTTCGACTGGGACGGCGCCCCGGCATATGTCAGGAGTCGCGTCGCCGCGGAGGACCTGTTGCTGGCCCGGGCCCGTGCGGGTTCGGTCCCCGGTGTCGCGATGTGTGTGGCCAACACCTACGGTCCCGGCGACCTGCAACCGACGCCGCACGGGTCGTTCGTCGCCGGTGCGGCGCTCGGGAAGTTGCCGTTCACGGTCCGCGGCTGGTGCGCCGAGTCGGTGGGGATCGACGACGCCGCACGGGCCCTGATCCTCGCCGCCGACCGCGGCACGGTGGGCGAACGGTACATCGTGTCCGACCGGTCGATCGACATGTCCGAGATCACCGCGATCGCCGCGCGCGAGGCCGGGCGACGGCCCCCGCGTCTCGCACTGAATTCACCCGTCCTCCACGCCGTCGGCGCCATCGGATCGGCGCGCGCCGTCGTCACCCGCAAGCCGGTTCAGCTGACCCTGCCGTCGGTGAGGCTCATGTTCTTCATGCCCGAGATGGATCATTCCAAGGCCGAACGAGACCTGGGCTGGATGCCGCGTCCCGTCGAGGAGGCCGTCGCCGAGGGTGCCCGGTTCTGGTTGCGGCGCGCGGCGGCGCGTCGCGCGCAGCACGCCGGCTGAACGGGTTCGAGCGGTCGACGACGGGTGCTCCGCGAGCGCTGTCGTCCCATCGTCGCCCGACCGCGGTCGCCCGCGACATCACGCCCCAGCGGCGACCTCGGACGAGGTCGCCGATCCTGATCGAGGTCACGCGACATCACTCCGGCCCAGCAAAGGCTGACGCCCACAGGACGATCCACCAGTGAGGGTGGAGTCTCACCCCAACAACTCCGCCAGCTCCTCGAGGCTGTACGGCTCGGCGTCGGTGTGGTCGCGATAGGCGACGAGGCCCGGCTGCTGGGCGTCGAGCCTGCCGATGAAGCCGCCGGCCGCGCTGAAGATCTGTCCGTTGATGTGCTTCGCGGCATCGCTTGCGAGGTAGACGTACAGCGGTGCGACGTACTCCGGTGGCGCCGGATCGAGCGCGGCGTCGCGGGTGAGGTCGTCGAGGATGCCCCGGCGGTGCAGTCGGTCGATGTGGGCGACGTAGTCGTCGCCGGTCGACAGCCTCGACCTCGCCCCGGGCATGACCACGTTGACGCGGACGCCGTGTTCGGCGAGGTCCGCGGCGGTCGCGAGCGCAAGCGCGTTGACCCCGCCCTTGGCCGCCGGATAGCCGCTGCCGCCGAACATGCCGAGCGAGGCCGCCGAGCCGGTCAGAACAATCGATCCCGCCCGCTGGCCGACGAACACCCGCCCGGCCGCCTGCACGAGGTGGAACGCGCTCATCAGGTGGGCGTCGATCTGCTCGCGGAACTCGTCGGGCGTGATGGTCAGGACCGACGACCCGGGCGGCTCGGCGATGCCGGCGCAGTTGATCGCGACGTCGAGTGCGCCGAACTCGCGCAGAGCGGCATCGACCATCTGCCCGGCCACTCCCGCGTCACCAGCCGATCCGCACACTCCGACCGCGCGGCCACCGCGGCCGCGGATCTGCTCGACCGTGTCGTCGACGGCGCTCCCGTCACGGCCGTTGACGACCACGCCGGCACCGTGCTGTGCCAGCGCCTCCGCGACCGCGCGGCCGATGCCCCGCGTCCCGCCGGCGACGACCGCGACCAAGCCGTCGGGAACAACGACACCGGGTGACCGGTCGCCGCCCGCCGTCACGCCGAGCTACCCACCGGGGTGATCGGAATCGAGCGACCGCGGTCGGTGAACTCCCAGCTCGCTCCGCCGCTGAAGCGGGCGATCGCGACCTCGCCGCTCTCCTTCCGCGCGGTGTCGGTGGTGACGATCCTGATCTCGAGCGCGCCGTCTGTCTCGTGCGCTCCCTCGACGCCCAGGTACGGGCTCACCGCGGTGGCGATCGCCTGCAGCGGTTCGAGGTGGTCCGGCGTGATGATCGACATCCACCCGTCGTCGGTCATGGCCGCCGACTCGCGCGGCAGCCGCACCACGACGGTGTCGTCGTCCGCGGTCGCGGTGAGGCCGGTGTACTGGGCGGGCCCGAAGCACGGATGGACGGCCAGCACCCGGGCGAGGCCGCTCGCGTCGGCGGGGAGGTCGAGCGCGGCTCGGATCCGGTCCGCCGCCAGACCGGCGACGCCGGTCAGCTGCTTGCGGCAGATCTCGACGACCTGCAGCTCGTTCTCCGCGTGCCGACGCAGGCTCAGCTGGAATCCCAGGGCCAGCAACTGGTGTTGCAGCGCAACCTCTTCGGCGACACGCACCAGTGCCGACCTCGACCACTCGGCGAACTGCAGGTCCGCCACCAGCGGACCGCGGTAGTCCACCCAGCCATCGGTCGCGGAGGCGTCGATGGGTGACAGCTCGAGCCGGCCGGCCTCCGTGCCGAACATCGTCTCGGCGTCCGGCGGGAGCGGGAGCTCCTCGCGGTCGGGTTCGATGGTGACCGTCCACTCGCAGTGCGGCGTCCGGTCGGCCGGGCGACGCGGTGGACGGTGCACCGGCCGGATGCGCGCCCGCCGGTTGGTGGCGATGGCCGTCGCGTCGAACGTCGGATCCTCGATGTCGTGGCACATCGTCGTGACGTACTCGTCGCCGAGCGGCTCGACGTCGAGCAGGGCTCCGCAGTGGTCGAGGACGAACGAGCCGTGGTGGGCGTCGTCGACGCGGAAGCGGAAGTCCATGAACTGCGGCGGCGCGCCGATGTCGAGCTGGAGACACTTGAACATGTCCTCGACGCCGTCGCCGTCGATGCCGAGCGCACTTCGCATCCTGCTGGTGTAGACGGGGCTGGCCGCCATCCACTCCTCGATGGCGATCGCGCCCATCACCTCGCGTCCGAACTCCGAGATGAGATGGGCCATCCCGCTGCGGTCGATCATCTGACCGGAGAGCAGGAGCTCGGGCACCAGGATCGCCAGCTGCTCCTGGCTCAGGCCTGAATAGGGCGGGGCGGTGTGGGTCATCGGCTCACCAGAACTCGACGGGTGCCTTGCCGAGGTCGTACCACCCCGGCAGGTTTCCGGGCGCGGCCTTCTCCACGCGCTTGAGCATGCCCTCGCTCATCGCGTTGTCCTGCATCATCTCGATGAAGAGCGCGGACACGTTGCCGTAGTCGAAGAAGTCGCGCTGCCAACGGAATCGGAAGTTGCCACCGTATTTGAACCAGCTGCCCTGGATGCCCTCGAGGGCGTAGTGGCTGCCGTCGGGGCGGGTCCCCTCATAGACCTGCTTCCAGAAGCCGATCATGTCGCCGGTGGTGTCGTCGATGACCCAGGCCTGGTAAGGGTAGGTCCAGCCCTCGAGGCCCTCCATCTCCTGGCCGAGCGCGAGCTCGCGGATCTCGTCGCGGCCGACGGCCATGAAATCCTTCTTGGGACCGTAGTTCCAGCCGTAGGTGGCATCCTCGGTGTAGAACTCGGCCAGTGGCTTCCAGTCACCCGCCTTCTCCGCCTCGATGTTGGCGGCGAGCCACCGCTGCTTCATCTCTTCCAGTTCGGCACGGTCAAAAGACATGTGTCCCACTCTCTCCGGTCGTCAGGGTTGGTCGTCTTCGATGATCCGCAGGGCCTGCGTCGGGCAGTACTGCACGGCTGCCTCCACCTCGGCGCGGCGCGACTCGTCGGGTTCGGGTTCGAGGATCTCCACGTGGTCCCTGCGCGCCTCGAAGATCCCGGGGGCCTCCATCTCGCACATTCCGTGGCCCTGGCACAGGTCCAGGTCGACCTCGATGCGCATCAGCGGTCCTTCCGCCGACGGTAGGCGACGCGGCACGGCTGCTGCAGCTGGACGACCATCTTGGAGTGGTCGTTCCGGTAGCTCTCCGACGGCTGCAGCATCTCGAACTCGTAGTTCTGGAACAGCACCGAGAAGATCGCCTTGAGCTGCATGATGGCGAACTGCGCCCCGACGCAGCGATGCCGGCCCGCCCCGAACGGAATCCACGTCCAGCGGTTGACCAGATCCTCCTGCCGCGGTTTGTCGTAGCGGTCGGGATCGAAGGCATCCGGGTTCGGGAAGTCCTCGGGCAGGCGGTTGGACACCGCCGGCGAGACCGCGATCGACTGCCCCGCGGAGATCTCGTAGCCCTCGACGTGGAAATCCTTCTGCACCACGCGCATCAGGATGATCAGCGGCGGATGGAGGCGCAGCGCCTCCTTGAGCGCGTTCTCCAGCTGCGGCATCTGCCGGGTGTGGGCGAAGGTGTACTCCGGACGCTGCCCGGGCGGGGTGTCGCCGTAGATCTCGTCGAGCTCGTCGTAGACCCGCGTCATGTAGTCCGGGTTGCGCAGCAGCTCGATGAGGGTCCACGCGGCCGTGCCCGAGGTGGTGTGGTGACCGGCGAACATCATCGAGATGAACATGCCGGTGATCGTGTTGGCGTCGAAGCCGACCTGGACGAGGACGTCCATGAGGTCGCGATCCTCTTTGTCCTCGGTGGGATTCGCGATCCGCTCGTTCATCACGCCCTGGATGAACTCCACGAGTTCGGCACGGGCCTCGTCGCGCTTGCGGAAGCTCTCGATGTCGGCGTGGTAGTCGACGTAGGCGATCGGGTCGGTGCCCTTCTCCAGGTCGTGGAAGAGGTGTGCGATGCGCCCGCTGAGCTGCTCGCGGAACTTGCGTCCGATGAGGCACGACGACGAGGTGTAGAGGGTCAGCTCGGAGAAGAAGTCGAGCAGGTCGATCTCACCGGAGTCGCCCCACTCGGCGATGATGCGCTCCACCTCGTTGGGGATCGTCACGGCGTGCTGCTTCATGTGCGTGGCCTTGAGCGCGGAGTTGTGGATCGCCTTGGAGCGTTCCTCCGGGCTCGCGTCGAACACCACGCCCTCGCCGAACACCGGGGTCATGAACGGGTAGGCCGCCGCCTGGTCGAGATCCTCCTCGGGAGCCCGGAAGAACTCCTCGTTGGCCGCGGCCCCCGACACCAGCACCACCTCGCGGTCGGCGAGCTGGAACATGCCGACGTCGCCGCATTCCTCGCGCACCCTCCAGAACAACGAGATCGGGTCGGTGGCGAGCTCGTCGAGGTGTCCGTGCTCGGCCTCCCCGCCGGAGACGCGGTGCGGCTTCTTCAGGCCTGATTCGGTGGTGGCGGTCATCAGTCCGTCTCCTCGTTGGTGTCCGACTGTCGCTGGTCTGTCATGTCCTGCTTCGCGATCCGGTCCCGTGAGATCGCCCCCTCGGCCTCGACCTCCACCGCGCGCATGTGTGCGCCGCGGGGCATCGTGACCATGGCGTGGACGGCCTGGGCGATGTGTTCGGGCGACAGGAAGTTCCCGTGCCGCGCCAGACCGTGCTTGATCCAGTCGTTGAGCATGTTCTCGGTCGTCTTCTGATCGAGGTTCATGCCCATGCCGGTGAGTGTCTGGCCCGGGCGCACGACTCCGGCGCGCACTCCGGTGCCCTCGAGTTCGAGCTGGATCGTGGCGACCAGCCCGTCGATGCCCGACTTGGCGGCGACGTAGGCCGACGACCAGGGACGCGGATGGAGCGCCACGTCGGAACCGATGAACACGAAATCGCCTCGGCCGCGGTCGATCATGCCGTTGATGACGGCACGATAGATCCGGTAGGCGCCGGTGAGGTGGATGTTTATCTGGTCGGCGAACAGCTCGGTGCCGGTCTCGTAGGAGAGTCCGACGGCGAGATCGCCCGCACCGGCCACGACGATCTCGAGGTCGCCGAGGGCGGCCTGCGCCTTCGCGACGCAGTCGATCACGGACTGTTCGTCGGTCACGTCGAGCGGGACCGCGACGGCCTCGCCGCCCCCGGCGACGATCTCGTCGGCCAGTTCTTGCAGCCTGGCGACCCGGCGCGCCGCGAGGGCGACCGGATGCCCTGCTGCGGCGAGGTATTCGGCGGTCGCGGCACCGATGCCCGACGAGGCACCGGCCACCAGGACCGGCCGGCGTTCGGGATGAGGGAGGAAGGCCATCAGCGCACCGTCACTTTCACGGGGAGTTCGGCGAAGCCGCGGACGTTGACCGAGTGCACGCGCACGGCGTTGTCGGCGTCGATGTCGACCGAGCGGATCGAGCGGATCACCTCGCCGAGGCCGATGTTCGCCTCCAGCCGGGCCAGGTGCGCGCCGAGGCAGAAGTGTGCGCCGAGGCCGAAGCTCATCAGCGCCTGCCCGTTGTCGCGGCCGATCAGGTACCGGTCGGCGTCGGGCCCGAAGACCTCTTCGTCGCGGTTGGCCGATCCGACGAGGAGCAGGACGCGATCCCCGGCGGGGATCACCTTGTCGCCGTATGGCGCATCCTCGACGACTCGTCGCACGACGATCTGCGTGGAGTTGTCGTAGCGGAGCGTCTCCTCGGTCCACTGCGGCACGGCGAGCTCGGGGTCGGCGAACACCTTGGCCAGCTCGTCGGGGTTGCGCCAGCCCCAGTACAGGGCGTTGGCGAGCAGCTTGGTGGTGGTCTCGTTGCCGGCGACCACCATCAGCACCATGAAGCCGACGATCTCGTCCTCGGTGAGCTTGGTCTTCTCCCCGGTCACGTCGTCGTCGATCTCGGCCTCGATGAGCGCCGAGACCAGGTCCTCACCGGGGTTCTTGCGACGGTCGGCGATCAGCTCCGAGTAGTACTTGTGCAGGTCGAGATAGGCGTAGATGGCCGCCTCGGGGATGTCGAGGACGCCGTCCTCGCGGTGCAGCAGCAGATCCGACAGGCGACGCAGCTCGGCGCGGTCGGCCTGCGGGACGTCGAGCAGTTCGGAGACGACGTCCATCGGCAGCAGCGCGGCGAACTCGGCGACGTAGTCGAACTCGCCCAGGTCGAGGCAGCGGCTCCAGTGCTGGTGCGTCAGCGCGGTGATCCGGCCGGCGAGGTCGTTGACGCGACGCGGCGTGAACCCCTTGCTCACCAGCTTGCGGATCCGCATGTGCTTGGGATCGTCCATCGCGAGGAACGACATCGACTTGTGCGCGTCGGGCCCGTAGGCCGACGGGTCCATCGACACGCCCCAGCTGTTCGAGAACCGCTGCACGTCACGGAATCCGGCGCGGACGTCGGCGTGCGAGGCGAGCGCCCAGAAGTCCATCGCGGAGTTGTAGTACACCGGCGCCTCGGCACGCAGGCGCGCGTAGGTCGGATACGGGTCCTCGTGGAAGTCATAGGCATAGGGATCGAAGGGAATCCGATCCTCCATGCCGCGAACCGATGTGGTTTCGGTCATCACTTCTCCATCAGTAGATGTGCTGCGGCGACGAGCCGTTCGGAGGTCTCCTCGTAGGTCATGTGCCCCATCCCGGCGTGGACGAGCCCGCCGGCGTAGATCATCTCCAGCGCGTCGAGCAGCGGGCTCGGGTTCTCCGGGTCGTCCTCCAGCGCCTCGGCGAGACGGCGGCGGATGAAGACGCCGATCCGGATACGCAGGTGCTCGACGTCGGGGTCGGTGCCGAGCAGCGCCACGGTCACGGCCCCGCCGAGCTGCCCCTCGCCCGCGACGACCAGCGCGACCTCGCGCAGGACCTGCGCGACCCGTTCGGCCTTCGAGGCGGTCGGGTCCGGCTGGGACACCCCGGCGGAGAGCCGGCGCCAGAACACCTCGGCGACCAGATGCGACTTGGACGAGAAGTAGGTGTAGGCCGTCGCCGGTGCGACGCCCGCGAGCTTGGCGACCGACCGCACGGTGAGCCCTTCGAACCCCTCGGCGTTCAGGACCTCGACGGCCGCGTCGGTGAGCCTGGCCACCGTCTCCGCCTGCTGCCGGGTCAACCGGCGGCGAGTGGATTCCTGCGATACCGGGCTGGACATGTGAGGCACGTTACACTAGCTTTGAACTCGAGTCCAGACACCTGTCCAGATGGAGTTCCAGCTCATGCCCCTTCGCCCCGAATCCGCGTCGGACCTGTTGATCGACGGCAAACTCACCCCCGGCAGCGGCGGTGTCTTCGACGTCGTGAACCCGGCGACAGAGGAGGTCATCGGACAGGCGGCCGAGGCCACCGCCGCGGACATGGACGCCGCGATCGCCGCCGCCCGCAAGGCATTCGACACCACCGACTGGTCTCGCGACCACGCATTCCGCGCGAAATGCCTACGCCAACTACGCGATGCGCTGCTCGCCCACGCCGACGAGTTCCGCGAGCTCACCATCGCCGAGGTCGGCTGCCCGTCGTTCCTGACCCACGGCCCGCAGTTCGAGGGCCCGGTCACCGATCTCGGCTACTTCGCCGACCTCGCCGAGAGCTACGAATGGACCCGCGATCTCGGCGAGGCGAAGCCCATGGGCATCAAGAACCATCGCGAAATCCGCTCGGAGGCCGTGGGCGTGGTCGGCGCGATCACGCCGTGGAACTTCCCCCACCAGATCAACTTCGCCAAGATCGGCCCGGCGCTGGCGGCCGGATGCACCGTCGTCCTCAAGCCCGCGCCGGACACCCCGTGGTGTGCGGCGCTGGTCGGCAAGGTCGTCGCCGAGGAGACCGACCTCCCGGCGGGCGTGCTGAACATCGTCACCTCCACCGACCACCAGCTCGGCGCCCAGCTGGCCACCGACCCGCGCGTCGACCTCGTCTCCTTCACCGGGTCCACCGCGACCGGCAAGAAGGTGATGGCCGCGGCGTCGGAGTCGCTGAAGAAGGTGTTCCTCGAGCTCGGCGGCAAGTCCGCGTTCATCGTCCTCGACGACGCCGACGTCGCCTCCGCCTGCTCGATGGCCGCGTTCAACGTCGTCACCCATGCCGGCCAGGGCTGTGCGATCACCACGCGCCTGCTCGTCCCGCGCACCAGGCTCGACGAGGCGATCACCGCCACCCGCGACGCCCTGGCGGGCCTGCCCGCCGGCGACCCGACCGACCCCGGGACGATCTGCGGCCCGCTGATCTCCGAGCGCCAGCGACAGCGCGTCGAGTCCTACATCGAGCTGGCCAGGCAGGAGGGCGGCACCATCGAGATCGGCGGCGGCCGCCCCGCCGACAAGGAGCGCGGCTACTTCGTCGAGCCGACGCTCATCTCCGGACTGGACAACTCCGCGCGCGTCGCGCAGGAGGAGATCTTCGGCCCGGTCCTCGTGATCATCCCGCACGACGGCGACGACGACGCGGTGCGCATCGCCAACGACTCCCCCTACGGCCTGTCGGGAATGGTGTACGGCTCCGACGAGGAGCGGATCGACAAGGTGGTCAACGGGGTTCGCACCGGCACCATGGGGATCAACGGCGGCATCTGGTACTCCGCAGACGTCCCGTTCGGCGGATACAAGCAGTCCGGCATCGGCCGCGAGATGGGCGTCGCCGGCTTCGAGGAGTATCTGGAGACCAAGGCCGTCGCCCGACCCGCCTGACCCGCCCACGACCCGCGAGATCGCACCCGGCGGGCGCGTCGCACCAGCCCGACCGGGAACCCACACAGAAAGCAGGACGATGAGTTCCAAGCGTTTCGAGAACAAGACCGTGATCGTGACCGGCGCGGCCGGCGGCATCGGCGAGGCCTACGCCCGGGCGCTGGCCGGCGAGGGCGCCAACGTCGTGGTCGCCGACGTCAACGACGAGCAGGGCAAGCAGGTCGCCGCCGACATCGGCGGCCTCTACGTCCACGCCGACGTCGCCGACGTGGACTCCGCACAAGCGCTGGCCACCGCGGCCGTCGACGCCCACGGCTCGATCGACGGCCTGGTCAACAACGCCGCCATCTACGGCGGGATGAGGCTCGACTTCCTCATCACGGTGCCGTGGGACTACTACAAGAAGTTCATGAGCGTCAATCTCGACGGCGCCCTCAACGTGACCCGGGCGGTCTACCCGCACATGACGAACGGCGGGTCCATCGTCAACCAGTCCTCCACCGCCGCATGGCTCTACAGCGGCTTCTACGGTCTGGCCAAGGTCGGGGTCAACGGACTCACCCAGCAGCTCGCGACCGAGCTCGGCGGCCAGAACATCCGGGTCAACGCCATCGCCCCCGGCCCGATCGACACCGAGGCGACCCGCACCACCACGCCCGGCGAGATGGTCCAGGACATCGTGAACCGGTTGCCGCTCAAGCGGTTCGGCAAGCCCGAGGACCTCATCGGGATGTGCCTGTTCCTGCTCTCCGACGAGGCGAGCTGGATCACCGGGCAGATCTTCAACGTCGACGGCGGACAGGTCATCCGCTCATGACCGACGCCCCACCGACCGCACGGCCCCGCCTCGGCTTCGTCGGCCTCGGCAACATCGGCGGACCGATGGCCGGGAGCCTGGCGGCCTGGCCGGGCGGGCTCTCGGTGTTCGACCTGTCCGGCGACGCGGTCGCGAAGGTCGTGGAGAAGGGCGCCGACGCGGCCGACTCCCTCGCGGACCTGGCCGAGAAGTCCGACATCATCGGCATCTGCGTGCTCGACGACGGCCAGGTCCGGTCGGTGGTGACCGGAGCCGACGGCCTGCTGTCCACGGCCCGGCCGGGAACGATCATCACCGTCCACTCGACGATCGGCCCGGACACCGCGGTCGATCTGGCCGAACAGTGCGCCGCGCGGGAGGTGACCCTGCTCGACGCCCCGATCTCCGGTGGCTCGATGGGTGCGGCGTCCGGCCGGCTTGCCATCATGGTCGGAGGCCCCCGCGAGGCCTACCAGAAGCTCAAGGAACCGTTCGCGCTGACGGCCGACATGATCGTCCACGCCGGCGATGTGGGAGCGGGCACCAAGATGAAACTCGCTCGCAATCTCCTGCACTTCATCTCGTTCACCGCCACCACCGAGGCGGCCCGGCTCGCCGAGGCGGCAGGTCTCGACATCGGCAAATTGGGCAAGGTGGTCCGCCACTCCGACGCCGTCACCGGCGGCCCGGGCGCGATCATGTTGCGGGACACCACCGCACCCGTCGACACCGACGACCCCTGGTACGGCATCCTCACCGGCGTCCGCACCCTGGGCGAGAAGGACCTGTCGCTGGCGCTCGCCCTCGCCGACGAACTCGACGTCGACCTGCCACTCGGCCGTATCGCTCTGCGCGACCTGGCCGCGGGACTCGGCGTCCCCCATGCCGAAGGAGACAACACATGACCCGATCCCACATGTCCGACGAGGCGCCGGAGGAGATCCGCAAGCGCGGCCTGCGGCGCATGTCCGAGGTCTACGGCTGGGAGGTCAGCGACGGCCCCGGCGACTACTTCGCGCACACCGCCGACCAGGTCTTCGGCAACGTGTGGGCCCGCGAGGGACTCACCGACCGCGACCGGCGCCTTCTCCTCCTCGGCGCCCTCGCCGCGAGCAACAACATCGACGTCGCCGAGATCCAGGCCGGCGCCGCACTGGCCAACGGCGAGCTGACCCCCGAACAGCTCGAGGAGATCGGGCTGTTCCTCTGCTATTACGTCGGCTGGCCGCAGGGCACCAAGATGCACTTCATGTTCGGCGAGGCCATCAAGAAGCACAGGAAGAACACGTGAACGCCCCCATCACCTTCCGGCCGCTCGACGGCGGCAAGGGCTCCTCGCTCCTCAGCGCCTCGCCGGTGCCGGACCTGAGCGCAGCCGGATTCACCGACACCGAGTACGCCGCCTCCGGCGTCGCCGAACGCCTCGTCGGCGACACCCCGACCCCGCCTGCGGAGTTCACCACGCGCGTCGTGGTCCGCCGGCCCGCCCAGCCGGGCAACTTCAGCGGACGCCTCGTGGTCGAGTGGCTCAACGTCAGCAGCGGCAGCGACGCGGCGCCCGAATATTCCTATCTCGCCGCCGAACTCGTGCGCAGCGGCCACGCCTACGTCGGCGTCTCGGCGCAGTACGTCGGTATCGAGGGAGGCACCGGCTCGGTCGGCGTGAGCACGGGCGCGCCGCAGGGTCTCGCCGACAAGGACCCGGAACGCTATGCCGGCCTGCATCATCCGGGCGACGCGTACTGCTACGACATCTTCGCCTCCATCGGCCGCGCGCTCCGGGACACCGACGCCGACGGGCATCCGCTGTCGGGGCTCGAGGTGTCCACGGTCCTCGCCGTCGGCGAATCCCAGTCGGCGATGGCGTTGACGACCTTCGTCAACGAGGTCCCCGCCGATGACGTCTTCGACGGGTACCTCATCCACAGCCGGGCCGCCGCCGGACTCCCGGCCGGCGAGGTGGGCACCGGCGTCGACGTGACGACGGTGTTCTCCGGTGAGCCGACCCGACTGCGCACCGATCGTGATTCCCCGATCTTCGTCCTGCAGACCGAGACCGACATCCTCACCAATTTCCGCTACTTCTCGGTGCGGCAGCCCGACGACGACCGCCTGCGGGTGTGGGAGATGGCCGGGACGTCCCACGCGGATCTGCACCAGGTGGGCGCGTTCGAGGAGTACCTGGGCTGCCCCGACCCGGTGAACCGGGGACAGCAGCGCTTCGTCCTGCGCGCCGCGCTGCGGCACCTGACGAGGTGGACCGAGGGCGGCGCTCCCCCGCCGTCCGCCGAGCCCCTGCGGTTGCGCGGAATCCACACGCCCGAGCCCGAGTTCGAGGTCGACGACCTCGGCAACGTCCTCGGCGGGGTGCGCACGCCGAGCGTCGACGCCCCGACACAGGTGCTCAGCGGCATCGTCCCGGACCCGGTGTCGCGGATCTGCCTCCTGTTCGGCACGACCCACCCGATCCCGGAACACCTGCTCGCCGATCGCTACGGCACGCGCGAGGAGTACGAGATGTGTTACGCGAACGCCACCGACGCCGCGATCGAGGCGGGATTCGTCCTCGCCGACGACCGCGAGGAACTGCTCGCCGACGCCAATCCGGAGTTGGTGCCCGAGTAGGTCGGGGCCTCGGATGAAGGTCAGGGCCTCGGACCGAGACATATCGCCCGCGACACCAGACTGGTGTCGCGGGCGATGTGGGTTCGGGAAGGACGCACCTGGCCGGCCCGTCCGTTCGGTGTAGGTCGTCGCCGGAGGCGCCCGCACCGAATGGTCAGTTCACCGCCCGCCTGTTCTCGCCTGCCGGCCCCGCGGGCCTGACGGGCTCGCTCAGGAACCCGTCGGTGGCGTGCCGGATGCCGGGCGACATCGCATGCCCCACGTGACTGCCGTTGTACCAGTGGATACGTCCGCCCCAGTGCTGGTGCAGTCTTTGCGCGGCGGACACCCAGGTGACCCGGTCGTTCAACGCCGCGACGACCATCCGCCGGTCCGGCGCGGGCAGCGGCTCGACCGACAGCGGACTGATCACCTTGGACACCTCGCGGACCTCGTCGCTGCGCATCAGTTCGGCCAGGCGACGCCCCTTCGAGCCACCGCGGGCCATGTGGTGGGCCAACGTCGCGTGCATGTCGAGCATCGGCACCACCGCGAGGACCGAGGAGATCCGCGGGTCCATCGACGCGACCATCGCGGCGATCGGACCGCCGAGAGACGTTCCGGCGATGGTGATGTCGGCCGGATCCTGGGCGGCGATCCAGGACACGAGGGAGCGGATCTCGGCGATCGCCCGGATCGTGATGAGGGTGTTCACGAGCGGGTCGAAGCCCGGATAGGCGACCTTGCTGATACGCCGTGGCCCGTGCGCGGGCAGCACCGGGAAGACGACGTCGTACCCCAGTTTCTTGTGCAGGTGCGCGGCCCGGAAGGCGTACAGGTCGTCGGCGCGGCCCTGGGCGGCGCCGTGCACCCAGATCAGCCAGCGTGCGCCCGGACGCCGCCTCGTCATCACCCGCACCGAGGCCAGGCCGTCGGCGTGCGGGTCGAGGTTCGCGACCGAGTCGGGCAGCCGGGTCTCGGTCGAGTAGTCGATGTGCTCGAAGGCCGTGGTCCCGAAGATCTTGCGATCGCGGGACAGGATGCGCGGCGCCCCGGGGTCGCGGTAGACCTCGGAGGAGTCGAGTCGGGCGAACTCGTCGGCGACGTCGCCGCAGCGCGCCACCCACGCCTCGACCTGCTCCATCGGCGGGATCTCGCGGATCACCGAGTTGACCGCGATGAACAATTCGTCGATCGCGGTCTCTCCCACCAGTCGGGGTCCGAATCCTGCTGCGGGGATACCGGTCTCGGGGTTGCCGCGGCGAGCTTCTGCCGAACTCCCGATGGCCCGCGGCAACACGCCCGCGAAGAGCCCCACGCGGGCGAGCTCGGTTTCCCAGTCGATCAACTGGCCTCCTGCGCCATGGACCTGATGCCCAGTGCATCGGCCGCCTCGTCCACCGCGGCGGACACGCGCCGCAGGAATCCCGCGGGGTCGGGCATCGACTCGGGCGTCGCGATGAGGCCCATGCTGAGGCGTCCCGCGTAGCTGTAGGTCGTGAGGTTGACGTCGGCGGGCGCGATGGCCAGCGCGAACGATATCCAGTCGACCACCTCGACGTCGCCTGCCCACCGCGTCGTGCGCGGGCCCGGGAGGTTCGCGGTGGTGATGTTGTTCATCACCACCGGCATCAGGTCGGCGGCGACGCTGCGGAAGAACGGCCCCATCCGGCCAGTGTAGGTCGACAGCTTCTCGGTGAGCTCGAAGCCCACCTCGCGGCGGCACGCCACGGCCGCCGCGCAGCTCTCGCCGGTCGCGACGATGCGCTCCACCGGATCGGCCAGATCGGAGCGCAGGTAGGCCGACGAGGTAGCGATCTCGTTGCCGTACGTGCGCGACGAGGTGAGGTCCTTGCACACCCCGAAGATCGTGACCGAGGCGCCGGGCTCCTCGCCGCGGGCGATCAGCTCCTCCCGGATGGCGCCGGCGATGATGCCGTGCAGGGCGCCGTTGACGGTGGTGTTCGCGGCCAGGGCGATCTGCTGCACCGCATACAGGGGGATGTCGGCGGACGCGCACACCCGCGTGGCGCCGCTGCGGGAGTTGAAGCTGGTCCGGCGGGCGGTGAGCGGCTTGGGAATCCGGTCCGCGTTCTCGACCTTGCGCCGCTGGGCGACCGATCGGCGCACGGCCTTGACGAGGGCGGGCAGTTCCCGGGCCAGCAGTCGCGACTCCGCGCGTGCAGACCTGCTCAGCGCCCGGGTGTCGACGTCGTCGGCCGGTACTGCGACCGGCGCGGGCTCGACGGCGTGGCCGGGCTCGGCCGTGGCGGCCATGAAGGTGTTCAGCGCGGCGAGCCCGTCGGCCACCGCATGGTGGACGCGCACGACGATCGCCTGCCGGCCGCCTTCGAGACCGTGGACGAGGGTGAGCGCCCACAGCGGGTGGTCGCGATCGAGTTGTTCGACGGCCAGGTCGGAGAGCACGGCGTCGAGGTCGGCGCGACGGCCGGGCGCGGACACCCGGCGCTCGTCGAGGTGGCGTGTGACGTCGAAGTCGGTGTCGGGCACCCAGTACGGGCGCGCCGAACATCCGCGCACCCACTGGATGCGCTGGGTCGCGCGGGGGAACTTCCCGAGGTACTGCGGCAGCAGGGCGGCGAGCTCGGCGAGTTCGACGGGCCTGCCGCGCCGGGAGGTGTCGAGGACCGCCACCTTCAGCGTGTGCATGGGGTTCGACGCCGACTCCATGTTCAGCATCAGCGCGTCGGGGCCGGTCATCCGTTCGGCCGCCTCGGGTAGCGCTTCCCAGGACACCGCCCGGAGCCGGGCGTCGCGGGTCATGTTCTGCGAGTTCATCGTTCAGCAGACCTTCCGCTCGGGAACCGCGGCCTGCAGCTCGCGCTTGAGGATCTTGCCGGTCGCGTTGCGCGGCAGCTCGTCGAGGAAGTGGACGTCGCGGGGCACCTTGAAGCCGGCCAGCTGCTCGCGGACGTGCTGCTGGATCTGTTCGGCTCCGATCAGGGTCTGCGGCGCCCGCACGACGTAAGCGGCGAGGCGCTGGCCGAACTTCTCGTCGTCGACCCCGATGACGGCGACCTCGTGGACGGCGTCGAGGGCCGCGATGACCTGCTCGACCTCGAGCGGGTAGACGTTCTCGCCGCCCGAGACGATCATCTCGTCGTCCCGGCCGACCACGAACAGGCGACCGTTCTCGTCGATCCGCCCGACGTCGCCGGACACCATGTGCCTGTCGGCGAACGCCTTGCTGTCGGAGCTGGTGTAGCCGTCGAAGCCGGAGTTGTTGGCGACGACGATGCGGCCGATCTCCCCGACCGGGAGGACCCGGTCATCCTCGTCGAGGATGCGGACGCTGGTGCCGACCAGCGGCCGGCCGGCGGTCTCGGGGGCCGCGCGCAGGTCCTCGGGCGTCGCGGTGCTGATCAGCCCGGCCTCGGTCGCGTTGTAGCTGTTGTAGACGATGTCGCCGAAGCGGTCCATGAACGCGATGAGTGCGTCGGTGCGCATCCGCGAGCCGCTGGCGGTGACGAAGCGCAGGCTCGGCATCGGGCGCGCGTCGAGCACGTCGTCGGGCAGGTCGATGATGCGTTCGAGCATCACCGGCACGACGGCCAGGCCGGTGGCCTCGTGCTCGCGGACGAGATCGAGCGTGGCCACCGGGTCGAACCGGCGCCGCATGATCATCGTGCAGGTCATGGTCGCGGAGATGGCGACCTGGCCGAAGCCCCAGGCGTGGAAGATCGGTGCGGCGATGACCGTGGATTCGCCTGCCCGCCAGGGAATCCGGTCGAGCATCGCGGCCAGCGAGGCGACGTCGGTGCTGCCGCCGCGCCGGGCGCCCTTGGGAGTGCCGGTGGTGCCCGACGTCAGCAGCACGATGCGCCCGGCCCGCGCCGGCCGCTCGGGACGGCGGCCGAGGTTCGCGGCGATGAGCGCGCCGACGGTGTGCCCGCCGACCGGTCCGGAATCGGTCCAGGCGTGGACCCGACGCAGGCGCGGAAGGCGTTCGGCGGCAGGGGCGATGACGGCATCGAACTCATCGTCGGCGATGAGGATGTCGGCGCCTTCGCGCTCGAGGACGTCGGCGAGCTGCGGCCCGGCGAAGCCGGTGTTGAGGAGCACCGCGTCGGCGCCGAGGCGCGACGTGGCGGCCAGTGCCTCGATGAGCCCGCGGTGATTGCGGCACAAGATGGCGACGGTGGCGGGACGGCCGCCGGGCAGGTCTCGAAGTCCCACGGCGAGGGCGTCGCACCGGGCGTCGAGTTCGCCCCAGGTGAGTTGTCCGGCCTCGTCGATGAGGGCCAGTCCCTTCGGGGACCTCGCCGCGGCCAGGCCGATGCCGCTGACCGGGGACGCCCCGCCGTGACGTCGCAGGTTGAGTCCCATCCGGATGTAGCGGTCGAGGCGCAGCGAGCCGAGGAATCCGCTGCGGACGAGGGTCCGCACGAGCCAGGTGTAGGTGGCGAGTCGTTCTCGAAGTGTGGTGAGCATGGGGGTTCTCCTTCCGGTCAACCGAGAACCGGGAACCGGCGTTCGCGGGCGAGACCGTCGAGGGCGTGCTGCATCCGCTTGCGGATCATCTGGTCCACCTCGTCGTGGTCCGGGTCGGTGCCGAACTCGGCGGTGATGTCGATCGGGTCGAGCACCTCCGTGACGAGCTTCGATGGCAGCGGGATGTTGGGCGGGAAGTGCGCGTTGAAACCGAACGGGAACCCGAAGGCGAACGGGGCGCTGTCGATGCGCAGCAGCTTGTCCAGCCGCAGCAGCTTGGCGAGGGTGTCTCCGCGGTTGAGGAAGAGCTGTGTCTCCTGGCCGCCGATGGTCACGATCGGGACGATCGGCACCCCGGCCTCGAGGGCCGTCCGGACGTATCCGGTCCGGCCGTGGAAGTCGATGACTGCCGATTGGCTGGTGGGCCGCAGCACCTCCCACTCGCCGCCGGGGAACACGATGGTGGCCGCACCGGCCTTCAGCGCCGCGACGGCGTTCTTGGGATGCGCGGGGAGGAATCCGAACTTGCCGAAGACGTCCTTGCCGGCGCCGGTGAAGATGAGGTCGTGGGCCAGGGTGTAGAGCGGCCGGTCGGCGCCGAACTCGTCGGCGAAGGCGACGCTGATCACCGGGACGTCGAACGCCATGAGTCCGCCCGAGTGGTTCGACACGAGCAGGACGCCCCCGTCGGGCACCTTGTCCATGCCGCGCACCTCGGAACGGAAGTAGGTCTTCACCACGAGTTTCAGCACAGGCAGGACACGCTTGACCCAGGTCTCGTCGCGCGCGGTGAGGTCGAAGGTCGGGGCGGTCATCGTCCACCTCTCACTGATCGGGAAAACACCAGAAACTAGAACACGTTCTAGTGTTGAATTAGAACACGTTCTATTTCGGGTCACCACCTGGAGTAACCCATCCCACAGTCCAAGTGATCGGAGTCACATGGAGTTCATTCTCGAGGACATCTCCGAGGCCGAGGTCGCACGTCGGCGCGGCGTCTACACGCCGCTCACCGACATCGTCCGCGACCTCGTCGACGCCGTCATCCGCACCGAGGTCTCCGAGGACGCCCTCGACGACGCCCGCCGCCGGATCGCCGAGGTCGTCTCGGACCTGCGCAGCAAGCAGATGGACGGCCCGTACGGGGTCCGGCACACCCGCCAGAACACCGGCATGGCCTGGGGCAACGCCGTCATCGGGGTGCGCAATGCCTTGGCTCCGCCGCTGGAC
Organism: Gordonia paraffinivorans; assembly: GCF_900683595.1. Taxonomy (NCBI): domain Bacteria; kingdom Bacillati; phylum Actinomycetota; class Actinomycetes; order Mycobacteriales; family Gordoniaceae; genus Gordonia; species Gordonia paraffinivorans. The sequence goes on from NZ_CAACYD010000006.1 coordinate 321,966, forward strand.
GTCGTCCACGTCGACGACGGGGTGCGCTCCTACTTCACCCTCGGCGCCGCCTACGAGGGCCCGCCCGGCTGCGTGCACGGAGGCGTCTGCGCGATGCTCCTCGACCATCTGCTCGGCAACGCCGCGAGCACCGAGGGCCCCTGCTACACCGGCACCATCACCATCCGCTACCTGCGTCCCACGCGCCTCGGCGCACTCAGTGCACGCGCCTGGGTGACCGAGCGGACCGGTCGCAAGCTGTACGCGAAGGGCACCATCTCCGACGCCGAGGGCGTGACGTGCGAGGCCGAGGGCGTCTTCATCGTGCCGAGGTCGGCGGTCGACACCCCGGCCGTGCGCTGGTCGCAGGGCTGAGCCCGATGCGTGCCGCCGTCACCACCGGCCGAGCCGGTGCCGATGCCTTCGAGGTCACCGAACTGCCCGACCCCACACCCGGCCCCGGTGACCTCGTATTGCGAGTGGCCGCGAACGGGATCTGCGGGTCCGACCTGTCCACGGCGCCGTTCCTGCCGCCCGGCGTGGTGATGGGGCACGAGTTCGCCGGCGAGGTGGTGGCGATCGGTCCGCGCTCGGGACCCGGCGGCGACACCGACTTCCGGGTGGGCGATCTGGTCGCGTCGATGCCGGTGCGCGGCTGCCATCGGTGCCGGGCGTGCCTGACCGGCGACATCGCCCGCTGCCCTTCGGCGCAGACGCTCGGCCTCGGCGTGCTCCCGGGAGCCTTGGCGGAGTTCGTCGTGGTGGGTGCCGCCGAGAGCGTCCGGGTCGAGGGCGTCGATCCCGCCGAGGGCGCGCTGGTCGAACCGCTCGCGGTCGGCCTCCATGCGGTCACGCGCGCGGCGATCGCCCCCGACGACCGGGTCCTGGTCCTCGGCGCCGGGCCCGTGGGGACGGCGGTTCTCCATTGGCTGTCGCGCGGCGTCGCGGGCGAGGTGATCTGCTCCGACCCCTCCCCGGGCAGGCGCGCCGCGGCACTCGATGCCGGCGCATCGGCGGTCTGCGTGCCCGACGAGGTGACCGGGTACGTCGAGGACGGGTTCGACGTGGTGATCGAATGCGTCGGCAAGCCCGGCATGGTCGCGAGCGCGCTCGACGCCGTCGCGACACACGGCCGGATCGTCGTGGCGGGCGTGTGCCTGTCCGAGGACCGTTTCATGCCGGTCGCGGGAGTGGTGAAAGAGGTGTCGATCCACTTCGTCTCGTACTACACGCGCGCCGAGTTCGTGACCGCCGCAGCGGAGTTGAGCAGCGGCGCGGTCGGGTCGTCGACGCTGGTGAGCGCGATCGTCGGGCTCGACGCGGTCGGCCGGGTGTTCACCGAACTGTCGGAGCCCAACGACCACCGGAAGGTTCTCGTGGCACCCGCCGTCGAGTGAGGAAGTCTTCGCCCGAGACCTGTCCCGGCGTAACGTCGGACGGGTGAGCAACGGCGTTCCCGATTCCCCGACCACCGGACATCCCGCACCCTTCAGCCCGGACGAGGCCGAGCGCGTCCGGGCGATCTGGACCGGACTGCGACTGCCCGGTCTCATCGACGTGCACACGCACTTCATGCCGCGGTCGGTGATGGACAAGGTGTGGGCCTACTTCGATTCCGCCGGCCCCCTGGTCGGCCGCGAGTGGCCGATCGCCTACCGCGCCGACGAGGACGTCCGCGTGGAGACGCTGCGCGCCTTCGGCGTCCGCGCCTACTCGTCGCTGGTCTATCCACACAAACCCGACATGGCGGAGTGGCTCAACGGATGGGCGCAGGACTTCGCCACGAACCATCCCGACTGCCTGCACACGGCGACCTTCTATCCGGAGGAGTCGGCCGCCGTGTACGTCTCCCGCGCGATCCAGTCCGGCACACAGGTCTTCAAGTCGCACATCCAGGTCGGCGACTACTCGCCGACGGACCCGTTGCTCGACGGGGTCTGGTCGCAGATCGCCGATTCGCAGGTGCCGGTCATCATCCACTGCGGGTCGGGTCCGGCACCGGGCGCGCACACCGGCCCGGAGCCCGTCCGCGCTCTGCTGCAGCGGTTTCCGTCGCTGCCGCTGATCATCGCGCACATGGGCATGCCGGAGTACGAGTCCTTCCTCGACCTAGCCCTCGAGTATCCGAACGTCCACCTCGACACGACGATGGCCTTCACCGACTTCGTCGAGGAGGACGCCCCGTTCCCCGACGACCTGCGGGCACGACTGGCGGAGGCCGGCGACAAGGTGCTCTTCGGCAGCGACTTCCCCAACATCCCCTACGGCTACACCCACGCGCTCGAGGCGGTCACCGGGCTGGGCATGGGCGACGAGTGGGTGGCAAAAGTGCTCTACCACAATGCTTCCCGACTGTTCGGGGTGAGTGGGTCCTGATGCCGACGCCCGGCTGTCGTCGCGTTCCGGTCCCCCCGGCCGCGCGACACCCGATCGTCCGGGGAGGTTTACGGGGCTGCTTCCTCGGCACCATCTGCCGTGGAAACCGAGTGCCGGGGTACGCCTCACGATCTGACAGGAATCCCCGGACGTGCGACCCTTGGTGGTGCCCGTTCGATCACGGCATGGCGCCCTCGATGCCGGCGGCTTGGTCGAGACATCGCGAGCAGGCACACCGAGGTTCATTCGTCCGTACGAATATCCGGCAGAACCACTCGACTCCCCACTACAGTGCAACCGACCCGTGGCTTTCGTCATGACGCCCCAGACGGAAGACGAGCGAGCGAGAAAGGGCCGAGGATGACACGCGAACTGGCCCGCACCGGCATCCCGATCATCTACGACCCCGACGCGATGAGGTCGCCGGCGCGGTCGGGAGAGTCCGCGCGTGCGCCGAAGGCGTCCGAGACCACCGCGGCGATGATCGTCTCCGACATCGTCTCTCTCGGCCTGAGTCGCGGCGATCGCCTCCCGGCGGAGAACGCCATGCTCGCTGACTATTCGGTGAGCCGAGAGACCCTGCGCGAGGCACTGCGCATCCTCGAGGTCCAGGGACTGATCACCCTCAAACGCGGTCCGGGTGGCGGGCCGTTCGTGGGAGCGCTGAACGCGTCGTACCTGGCACGCACCGCTTCGCTGTATTTCCATCTCGCCGGCGCAACCTACGACGAGGTCTTCGACACGTGGATGGTCCTCGAGCCGCCGCTGTCGGCGAAGGTGGCGCGTATCGAGGACCGTGCGATGAAGGAAGCGGCGTTCTCCCGGTTCCTCGACTACAACGCCGCCGACCACCAATCGAACGAGATCGTCGGCGATTTCACCAATTTCCACACCGTCATCGCCGAGTTGAGCGGCAACCGCGTGCTCACGCTCCTGACCCAGGCGATCGACCACATCGTCGTCGAGCATGTACTCGACGCCGCACGAGGCACCCTCGGCGAGGACGACTCGATGAGCCACGATCACACCGAGATCGCCCGGGCGATCATCGCCGGACGTCCGCGCAAGGCCGAGACGCTGATGCACGAACACATCAACGACGTGGTCGAGCGCTTCCGGGCACGTCACCCCGACCGCGCGAGCGAACTCGTGCAGTGGATGTGATCCGGCCGCGCGGGTGACCCCGCGTGGCGTCAGAGCACCTGGGACAAGAAGGTGCGCAGGCGATCCGATTTCGCGTCGTCGAAGATCTCGTCGGGCGCACCGGTTTCCACCACCACGCCGTGGTCCATGAAGAGCACGTTGTCGCTGACATTGCGCGCAAAGCCCATCTCGTGGGTGACCACCACCATGGTCATCCCCTCTGTCGCGAGATCGGCCATGAGGGCGAGCACACCCTTGACCAGTTCGGGGTCGAGCGCCGAGGTCGCCTCGTCGAAGAACATGACCTCCGGCGCCATCGCGAGTGCCCGCGCGATCGCCACGCGCTGCTGTTGACCGCCCGACAGGCGGGCGGGCCGGACGTCGGCCTTGTTCGTCAGCCCGACGATCTCGAGCTGGCGCAACGCGACCTCGCGGGCCTCGTCCTTGCTCAGGCCCTTGAGCTTTCGCGGTCCGAGGGCGACGTTCTCGACGACGGTCTTGTGCGGGAACAGGTTGAAGTGCTGGAACACCATTCCGATCCGGCGCCGCAACTCGTCGGGGTTGTCCTTCAGGACCGACCGGCCGTCGAGCAGGATGTCGCCGGAATCGGGTTCGTACAGGCGGTTGAGCACGCGCAGCAGCGTCGACTTGCCCGAGCCCGACGGCCCGATGACGGTGGTCGTCGTGCCGGCGTCGACCTGGATGTCGACACCCTGCAGGACGTGGTGCTTGCCGAAGGACAGGTGCAGTCCGGTGCCGGTCAGCGACACCGCTTTTCGTGTGGTGGTGGCGGACATGTGCCTATCCCTTCTCGACGGCGGTGACGGGCAGCGGATCGTCCTGGACGTCGGCGGGTCGTCCGGTCCGCAGGCGACGGTCGATGTGGTTGACCAGATGGGTCAGCGGGATCGTCAGGATGAGGTACATGATGCCCGCGGCCACCAGCGGTGACAGGTTCCCGGTCTGCGCATTGAGGTCACGGCCCACGGCGAACAGCTCGCGCTGGCTCGCGAGGAGCCCGAGGAAGTAGACGAGTGAGCTGTCCTTGATGAGGCTGATGAACTGGTTCATGAGCGCGGGCAGGACCCGTCGCACACCCTGGGGCACGACGACCAGTCGCATCGACTGGCGGTAGCTGAAACCGATGGCGCGGGAGGCCTCGAGCTGCCCCTCGTCGACGCTCTGGATGCCCGACCGGAAGATCTCGCCGATGTAGGCCGCGGCGAGGAGCGCCAGCGCGACCGCGCCGAGCCAGTACGGGTTGTTACCGGTGATCCCCTTGACGACGGGACCGATGCCCAGACCGACGATGAGGATGACGACCACGGCGGGGAGCCCGCGGAAGATGTCGGTGTACACCCGCGCGGGCCACCGCAGCCAGCGGGACCGGGAGATGCCGCAGATCGCGAGGATCATGCCGAGGATGGTGCCCAGGACGCCGGAGACCACCGACAGGATCAGGGTGTTGACCAGGCCGACCTTGATCAGCTCGGGGAAGGACTTCTCGTAGAGCTCCCAGTTGAAGAAGGTGTCGCCGAGCTGCTGCAGGGTGCTCTTGGGCTTGGTGGCCTCGCCGGGGACGTTCTTCTCCGCGTTCGCGGCGGCGACCGCGGCGATGTCCTGCAGGTCGGGTTCCGGTGCGGCCTTGCTGCCCGGCTTCCAGCCCTCGGGCAGTTCCCGGGGCACCCAGTCCTCGTAGAGCTTGGCGTACGTGCCGTCGGCGATGACGGCGTCGAGTCCGGAGTTCAGCGCCGCGACGAGATTCGGCTTGTTCTTGCCGACCGCCCAGGCGATGAAGTTGTTGACGCTGAAGGTGTTCTCGACGATCGAGGTGCCGTCGCCATCCCGGACGGCACCCTCCGCCTGCTGCGACGGCGCGACCCAGGCGTCGACCTGCCCGCTCTTGAGGTTGGCGTACGCGGTCGCGTAGTCGGGGAACTTCACCGGGTCGAGGCCCAGCGTGTTGACGACGTAGTCGTCCTGGACGGTGCCCTGCACGACGGCGATGCGGGTGGCGGCCGAGAGGTCGCCGAACGACTTGACGGGGCCGCTGTTCGGGGCGACGAGCGCGAAGTACCCGAAGTCGTAGCCGTTGGTGAAGTCGACGGTCTTGCGGCGGTCGTCGGTGGTGGTGATCGACGACGACCCGACGTCGAAACGGTTGTTGGCGACCTGCGAGAGCAGCCCTGCGAACTCGGTGCCGTTGAACTCGATCTGCAGGCCGAGCTTCTCGGCGACCGCCTTGAGGAGCTCGTTGTCGAAGCCGGTGAACACGCCCTTGCTGTTCACGCAGATGCTGGGGCCCGCGTCGGACAGGGTGCCGACGGAGAGCTTGCCGGGCACCAGCAGTTCGAGCGCGCCGACGTCGATCGAGTCCACCGGCGCCGTGGTGGGCGTGGTGTACCTGTCCTCCCCGCCCTGTTCCGCGGCGGCGAGGTTGACCGGTGCCGCCGACGCGGACTCCAGACCCGCCGGCGCACAGCTGTCTTGTGGTGCCGCCTGGGCACTCGGCGCCGGCAGTCCGAGGACCGCGAGGACACCGACGAGTGCTGCCGTCAGCGCGAGTGCGAACAGACGGACCGCGCGCGGAACGGCTCGATGAGCACGGTGGGAACTGTGGTTGGACACCACTCCGAGGCTATCCGCGGCGAGTCCCCAGGTCACAATTTTTTGCTCGCCGGTGAGCCTAACCCCCGGTGAACTGGGGTTTGTCCGGATTGCCGGGCTGGATTCGGCACGGATTTCGAGGACGGGTTCCGCAGCAGGTATCGCTGAGCGTCACCTACTGCGGAACGCGAGACACTACCCCCGCGCCGCGATCCGCGCCTGCACCTCGGGGCGTCGCAACGGCGGGACGGTCTTGGGCGGTTGCCGACGCTCGGGCAGGGCGTCGAGCAGGGTGCGGGTCGCGGCGGTGACGGCGACGACCGCGGCCTCGAAGGCCTCGGCGTTGGCCGGCGACGGCTGCCGGATGCCGCTCACCTTGCGAACGTACTGCCGGGCGGCCGCCTCGATCTCCTCTCCGGTGGCCGACGGTTCCAGACCGCGGAGTTCGGTGATGTTGCGGCACATGGCGATTCCCTTCGCAGGCGGCGTCCTCGGGCGGTCGTCGCCGGCCGACGGGACCCGCGAGGGTCTCAGTCGCCGATCTTCACGACCGCCTTACCCAGAATCCGCCCTTCGGCCAGGTCGGTCAACGCCTCGGGCAGCTGCTCCAGTGTGTAGGTCTTGTTGGCCTGGGGCGTCATGCCGTCGGCGATCATCTGCGTCAGCTCCTCGTGCAGAACCGCCGGGAGATCGGGATGGGTGCGGATGTACTCGCCCCAGGCCGCGCCGACGACTGCGATGTTGCGGAAGAGGACGCGGTTGAGCTTCACGGTCGGGATGCCGCCGGCGGCGAAGCCGACGACCACGTAACGACCGTCGGGTGCGACCTGCCGCAGCGCCTCGTCGAACACCTCGCCGCCGGACGGGTCGATCATGACGTCGACGCCCTTCGGGGCGATCTTCTTGAGTTCGGCGCCCCAGCCCTCTTCGAGCTGGACGATCTCGTCGGCGCCCGCACCGCGCAGCAACTCCTCGGCGCCCTTGCGGTGCACGATGGCGATGACCTTCGCGCCCAGGGCCTTGGCGACCATGATCGACGCGGTACCCACGCCGCCGGCGGCGCCCAGCACGCCGACGACCTCACCCGGCTGCGTGTGCGCGCGGGTCTTCAGCGCGAAGAGCGCGGTCTGGTAGTTGATGCCCATCGCCGAGCCCTGCTCGAAGGACAGCCCCTCCGGCAGCGGCAACAGTTGTTCGGGTGCCGCGGCGACCTGCTCGGCGAAGCCACCGACGATCGAGGCGACGAGGACCTTGTCCCCCACCTTCACCGACGAGCCCTCCGGGGCCGACCGCACCACGCCCGCGACCTCGGTGCCGGGGGTGAACGGCACCGGGACGCGGAGCTGGTACTTGCCCTGGCTCATCAGGAGGTCGGGGAAGCAGATGCCGCAGGACTTGACGTCGACGACCACCTGGCCGTCGGCCGGAGTGGGATCGGGGACGTCCTTCAACTCGAGTCCGGACGGGCCTGTCTCTGCAGTGAGTACCTGAGCTTTCATAGGCCTCACCCTACGCGGCGCCCCTCACACACCCGTTAGGATCTGCCCTATGTCACAGTCCGCGGCGACCCCGCCGAATGTCGTGCCGAACGCTCCGTCCGCCGAACGTCTCCGAGTCGCCGACGAGGCGCCCGGCTTCATGCCGCTCGACGAGGCGCAGACGCTGTACGAGATCGCGGCGGAGTATCTCTCCCAACCGGATTCGACGAAGGTCGGCGTGGAGATCGGTACCTACTGCGGAAAGTCGACGGTCTTCCTCGGTTCCGCCGCCGAGGCCCTCGGCGCCGTCATCGTCACCGTCGACCATCACCGGGGCTCCGAAGAGCACCAGCCGGGCTGGGAGTACCACGACGAATCGCTCGTCGACCCCCACTCGGGCAAGCTCGACACCTCGGCCCGCTTCCGCCGCACCATGTTCGACGCCGGGCTCGAGCGCACCGTCGTCGGGCTCCTGGCCCCGTCGACCGTCGCCGCCCGGATCTGGGGCAAGCCCGCCGACTTCGTCTTCATCGACGGCGGCCACAGCATGGAGGCCGCACAGAACGACCTCGACGGTTGGGCGCCGTGGGTGCGGGTGGGCGGCGCGCTGCTGATCCACGACGTCTTCCCCGACCCGGCCGACGGCGGACGCCCGCCCTACGAGATCTACTGCCAGGCACTGGCGACCGGACAGTTCACCGAGGTCCGCGCCGAGGGATCGCTGCGGGTTCTCCGACGCGACTCCGGCGAGGTGGGGGCTCCGCTGACGAAGGCGTGACGCCCGACGGGAACAGGCCGGAACCCTGACCGGTACGCGCGTACCGGTCAGGCCTGTCCCATGAGCGCCCGGACCTTTCCGAGCACGTCCGGATAACGCTTGAGGTGTGCGCCGCCGTTGACGTCGAAGGCCGAGCCGGTGATCCACCGCGCCTTGTCCGAGGCGAGGAACACCACGGTGTCGGCGATCTCGGACGGCTCCCCGCTGCGGCCGAGCGGAGTGTTCTCGATGTACTCGTCGGTGAGCCCGGGGATCATCCCGATGCCCTCGGTGAGCGGCGTCGACACCAGGCCGGGAGAGACCGCGTTGACGCGCACGCCGCGTCCCGCCAGTTCGAGCGCCGCGACCTCGACGAGCATCAGGACTCCCGCCTTCGACGCGCAGTAGGCGCCCATCCCGCTACCGGGTTGCCGGCCGTTGAGCGAGGCGATGCAGGTGATCGAGCCGCCGTCGGCGATCCGTTGCCCGGCATGCTTGATGACCAGGAACGTCCCGGTGAGACATACGTCGACGGTGTACCGCCACGCGCTGAGTTCGAGTTCGGTGAGCGCGCCCGGATCGGAGAGCCCGGCGCAGTTGACCATCGTGTCGAACTCGCCGACGGCGTCGAAACCCGCGGCGACCGAGTCCTCGTCGGTGACGTCGAGGCGCAGCGCGCTCACGGTGTCGCCGCGTTCGGCGGCGACCTGCTCGGCGGCGTCGCCGTTCACGTCGGCCACGACGACTTCGACGCCCTCCGCGATGAGCGCGTCGACGGTGGCCAGCCCGATGCCCGACGCCCCGCCGATGACGACCGCCCGCCTCATCGAACGCCCGCGGTCTGTGCGGTCAGATGACGCGACAGGAACGAGACCTCGTGGTCGACGCAGGGTTCGAAGAAGTCGTTGCCCTCGAAGACCCCGAAGTGATCGCACGGGTAGTGCCGAACCTCGGCGCGCGCCTTGAACGCCGCCTTGGCCGCGGCGTGCGGCGGTGCGGCCGAGTCGAAGTCGGCGATCTGAACCAGGACCGGGGCGTTGATCCGGTCGACGTGCTTGTCGGCGCGGAACCCGCCGATCTCGAGTCCGACCGAGGCATCGACCTCGTTGCGCCACGACGGCCCGGCGATCGCGAGGTAGCTCTCCAGGAATCCGGGGGCGGTCAGCGCTGCGCCCTGGTCGCCGGGTTTGCCGACGACCCGCATCATCTTCGGCCGTCCGCCGAGCTTCTGCGCCACCGAGCTGGCCACCGCGGTGGCCGTCGACCGCGCCATCGCCGCCCCGCCGGCCTGGCTGTACGCGACACGGCCGGCCGCGAGGCCGTTGACCAACGGCACCACCGCGACGACCGCGGCGATGTCGGCGCGGTCGGCGGCGACGGTCAGCGCGTGCCCGCCCGACTGCGACACGCCCCAGAGGATGATCCGATTGGGATCGACGCCCGGTTGCCGTTTGGCCGCGACGATCGCGGCCCGGTAGTCGTCGGCCTGACGTTCCAGCGAGATCTGCTGGCGCGGTTCGCCTCCCGATAACCCGAAGCCCCGGTAGTCGAAGGCGAGCACCGCGAGTCCGGCGTCGGCGAGACGCAGGGCGAACGGCGCCAGGCCCGAGTCCTTGGTGCCGGCGAACCCGTGTGCCATGACCACCACGGGCCGCTTGCCGTCGACCTCGAACGGCGAGGACGCCGTGCCGGGGAAGAACCAGGCGTCGCACTCGACTCCCGCCGACGGGAAGCGGACGGTTTCTGCTCCGGTGGGGACGCTCATGCCGAGGCCTCCGATCCCGCGGTCACGCCGGCCGAGACGGTGTCGGCGACCCCGGCCCAGCGCACCGGCCCGAGTTCCTGCGCGCGCCTGCGACCTTCGGGCAATTCCTTGGTCCGGATGTTGTGCTCGTACAGGTAGTGGTCGAGCTGCTGGGTGTGTCGCGCGCTCTTCACCATGTGGCCGGTGAAGAACTCGGTGTCGGCCTTGATGGTCTCCCTCATCTCCGGGACCGACGGCGGCCGGTAGTTGCCGGTCGCATATGCCCCGATCACCCGCGCCTGGCACTCGACGAACGGGAACAGCGTCGGGACCGCCTGCGCGAAGCCCGCGAAGACGAGGTCGTCGATGCCCGGGTAGAACATGCGCTTGTAGAGGTCGATGTGGTTGTCCGGCGCACTGATGAACTCGGGATCGAAGAACGGGAAGGTGATGTTGTATCCCGTTGCGTAGATGATGATGTCGAAGTCGTCGGACGTGCCGTCCTCGAAGTGTACGGTCGAGCCGTCGAGCCGGCTGACGTTGGGCTTGGCGACGACGTCGCCGGAGCCGAGTCGGAGCGGCAGCTCCACCGACTGGGTCGGATGCGCCTCGAAGAACTTGTGATTCGGCGTCGGCAGCCCGTAGTCCTCGGGGTGGCCGGCGGTCAGCGGCTGCATGACCTGCATGAACTTCCGCTGCCACGACATCGGGATGTAGGGCGAGGTGCGGTAGTACTTGTCGGCGGGCTTGCCGCCGAAGTACTTCGGCACGATCCACGCGCCGGACCGGGTGGACAGCGTCAGCTTGTTGTCCAGCGCCTTCGACGACAGCTCGACGGCGATGTCGGCGGCGCTGTTGCCGAGGCCGACGACGAGAATCCGCTTGCCGCTGAAGTCATGCGGGGTCCGGGGGTCGATGTAGTGATGCGCGTGCATCTCGATGCCGTCGAACTCGCCGGGGAAGTCCGGGTAGCGCGGGTCCCAGTGGTGGCCGTTGGCGACGATGAGCAGGTCGAACCGCCGGCGTTCACCGCGCTGCGTCTCCAGCTCCCAGCCGCCGCCGTCGAGCCTGCGCGCGTGCTCGACGCCGTTGGTGAACTCGATGCTCGGCAGCAGGTCGAACGCCTCGGCGTAGGCGTCGAGGTAGGCCTTGATCTGGGTGTGGTGGGGGAAGTCCGGGTACTCCTCGGGCATCGGGAAGTCCCGGAACGACAGCTGATGCTTCGAGGTGTCGATGTGCAGAGACCGGTACGCGCTGCTGTGGCCGTTCGGGTTGCCGAAGGCCCAGTTGCCGCCGATTCGGTCGGAACTCTCGAAACACGTGTACGGGACGCCGTAGTCGGTGAGCATCTTGCCCGCCGTCAGGCCGCTGATCCCGGCACCGATGATCGCGGTGGTTGGTAAAGGCACGCTGCCCCCTCGAGACGAGTCGGGTGTAGACACAATCTGATTTGTGTCTACACGATGACCGGGCGCGCGGTGTACGGATTCCACGATCTGTCCACCCCTTGTTAGTCTTCGGCCAGTGAGTCGCCCGTCCCACAGGGCGACCGCACCCGAGCACCGCCGGAGAACCAGGGAGGGCCGTGACCGAGGCAACCACGTCGGTGACCGAACGCCTCCTCGATGCCACCGAGAAACTGCTGGCGGAGAAGGGCATCCGCGCGACGACGATGCAGCAGGTCGCCGAGTCGGCCGGGGTCTCCCGCGCGTGGCTCTACCGGCACTACCCCGACAAGCCGTCGATGATCGGGGCGACGATCGTCCGGCTCACCGAGTCGTTCTGGCGCGAGGCCCGTGCCGAACTCGACACCATCGACGGCTTCGCGGGTCAGCTCACCGCGGGCGTCCGGATCGGACGCGGGGCATACGACGACCCGGGCACCCTGCTGATGCGGCTGCGCACCGAGGAACCGCACGAGTTCGCCGAGTGCGCCGGGATCGGCGTGGTGAGGCTCGTCCCCGACCTCGCGGCGTTCTGGCTCCCCTACGTCGAGGCGGCGGCACGCCGCGGGGAGATCCATCCCGGCCACGACCTGCGCGAGGTCTCCGAATGGGTTGCGCGCGTGCTGATCAGCCTCGGCACATCGCCGGGCGAGACCATCGACATCGACGACGCCGCACAGGTCCGCCGCCACGTCGAGCGGTACGTGATGCCGGGCCTGCGAGCACACCCCGACGCCTGAGTCGGCCCCGACATCACCCCGGCCCGGCGACTTCGACGGGAGTCGCCGACACCGAACGACGTCGCAGGCGGCGTCGACCGAGGATGCGGCACGCTCGTTAGGACGACTGCCGGCAGAACGTGCACGCAACCCCTGCACCAGGGCCCGACGGCGGCGGGCACGCCGACTACACGGCCGCGGGCGCGAGGTCGAGCTTTCCGGCCAGTTTGGCGAGGTAGCCGCTCGCCCGCTCGACCGAGTCGTCGGGCAGGCCGTAGAGCACGGTGGTCACCCCGATCTCGCGCCACTTCTCCAGCTTCTCGGGAACCGGCTTGAAGTCGAGCACCACGACCTGCGGATCACCTTCACGACCGGCGTCGGTCCAGATCCGCTTGAGCAGGGCGACCGATCCCTCGATGTCCTCTTCGCCCGGCGTGGTGATCCACCCGTCGGCGCTTCGTGCGATCCACTTGAAGTTCTTCTCGTTGCCCGCCGCGCCGACCTGCACCGGGATGTGGGACTGAGGCGGCTTCGGCCATGCCCAACTGGGACCGAATCGCACGAATTCCCCGTCGAATTCGGCCTCCTCCTGCGTCCACAACGCGTTCATCGCCTCGAGGTACTCGCGGAGCATGGTCCGACGACGCTTCGGCGGAACATTGTGGTCGGCCAATTCGTCCAGGTTCCAACCGAATCCGACGCCGAGCGTGACCCGGCCGTCGGAGATGTGGTCGAGGGTGGCGATCGTCTTGGCGAGCGTGATCGGGTCGGACTGGACGGGCAGGGCCACGGCGGTGGCCAGGCGGATGCGCTCGGTGACCGCCGCCGCCGAGGCCAGCGACGTCCACGGGTCGAGCGTCCGCATGTAGCGCTCGTCGGGCAGCGTCTCGTCACCGGTCCGCGGGTGCGCGGCCTCCCGCTTCGTCGGGATGTGACCGTGCTCGGGCACGTAGTACGACGCGAACCCCGCCTTCTCGATCAGCGGCGCCAGCACATGCGGCTTGAGCCCCCGATCGCTGGTGAACTGGACGATCCCGAAATCCATGGCGCCTCCCCTGGCGGCGTTGCTCTGCCGTCCGTCGACTAACCGGACGCATGACTGGACACCAGTCTAGGTGATGGGCGCCACAGAGAACAGGGAGTTGGTCACTTCGATCCCGAGGCCTCCGGGTCGGTTCTCCGGACCTGGTCGCCCTCAGAGAACCGTCGCGGGTTCCTCGTCGCGAGGGGTCACGACGAGGCTCTGGCGCACGTCCCGGAAGATCCCGTTGGCGACGCTGGTGCGGCTGACCGCGTCGGCGGCCAGCACGACGGCCGCCGAGGTCCAGCAGCTCTTCTCCACCGGCCAGCGCTTGCCGTCGGCGAAGACCAGCCCGGTCCAGTACGACCCGTCCGGGTCACGCAGGTGCTGGATCGAGGCGATCAGCTCGATCGCGTCCGCGGTGTCCCCCAGGGAGTCGAGGGCCAGTGCGAGCTCGCAGGTTTCGGCTCCGGTCACCCACGGCCGGTGATCGACGCAGCGCACACCTTTGCCCGGGACGACGAACTCGTCCCATCGGCGCGCGATCAGCTCCTGGCCGACCTTCCCGCGCACCGCACCGCCGAGGATCGGGTAATACCAGTCCATCGAGTGCTCCGATGGGGGTGTGAAGATCTCCCACTCCTCACGCTCGATGTCGGCGCGGATCGCGGCACCGAGCTTCGCGTGCGCGGCGATCCAGTCCTCGTCGGGCTGATCGACCTCGGCGGCGATGCGGATCGCACAGTCGAGGGCCTGGAAGATGCTGGAGTTGCCGGTGATGAGGGCCTCGCCGAACATCGCCCCGGTGCGGTGATCGCCACCCCAGCGGAAGGCGCCGTCGGGCCGCTGGAACCGCAGCACGCAGTCGATCGCCGACCAGACGACCGGCCACATCCGTTGCAGGAACGCGTCATCGGCGGTGATCAGATAGTGATGCCAGACGCCGACCGCGATGTAGGCGCAGAAGTTCGAGTCGGTGCCCGCGTCCTCGACCGTGCCGCACACGGTTCGGATCGGCCACGACCCGTCGTGACGCTGCTTGCGTCTCGACCACTCGTACGCGGCCTCCGCCTCCGCGTGGAAACCGGTGACCGACAAGGCCATCGCGGACTCGATGTGGTCCCAGGGATCGGTTTGCCCGCCGGGGAACCAGGGCAGGGCCCCGGATTCCTCCTGCATACCGGCGATCGCCGCGCCCGTCGCGCGGATCTGATCGGCGGTGACAACTCCCGGGATCTCCGGGATCGCCGTCATGAAGAGGCGGCGGTCTCGGGCTTGCGCAGGTACAGGGCGACGGACTTGCCGATGATCGGGTTGAGGGCCTGCTCGCCCACCCGGGTCAGCCACGGCTTGCTCATCATGTCCCAGACCAGCAGCTTGTGGTACGCCTTCACCAGCGGGTTGTCGTTGTTCTCCACGCCGACAGCGCATTTCAGCCACCAGTAGGGCGCATGCAGCGCGTGCTGATGGTCGGTTCCGGTCACCTCGAGGCCGGCACGGCGCAGCTTGTCGGCCAACTCGGAGGCCTTGTAGATGCGGACGTGTCCGCCCTCGACCTCGTGGTACTCGTCCGACAGCGCCCAGCAGACCTTCTCCGGCCAGTACCGGGGTACGGTCACCGCGGCGACACCGCCCGGCTTGAGGACGCGGACCATCTCGCTGATCGCACCCTCGTCGGCCGGGATGTGCTCGAGGATCTCGGACATGAGCACGACGTCGAAGCTGTTGTCCGCGTACGGGAGGCGCAACGCGTCGCCGACCTCGGCGCGCGCCTTGGCCGATGCCGGCACCTGCCCCTCGGCGGTCATCGCGTCGAACATCTCGGCCACGTCGGCCATGTCCTTCTCGGACATGTCGAAGGCGATCACGTCGGCACCCCGGCGGAACATCTCGAAGGAGTGGCGCCCCTGCCCCGCCCCGATGTCGATCGCCTTGGTGCCGGGCCCCACGCCCAGCCGGTCGAAATCAACTGTCAGCACTCGATGTCCCTTCTGTGGCTTACCGGTGACCGGCCAGCACGGTTTCGTAGTGAGCCGCCGTCTTGGCGGCCACCGCTGCCCAGCTGTAGTTCTCCTCGGCGCGGCGGCGTCCGCCCGAGCCGAGTTCGACGCGCAACCCCGCGTCGTCGAGGAGTCGTCCGATCGCCTGGGCGAGTCGGCCCGAATCGCGCGGCGGCACCAGGAGCGCGGCCTGCTCGTCGGTGCCGACCACCTCGGGGATGGCGCCTGCACGGGTCGCCACGAGGGGCGTCCCGCAGCTCATCGCCTCGACCGCCGGCAGCGAGAAACCCTCGTACAGCGACGGGACGCAGGCGACCTCCGCGGAGGCGAGCAGCTCCGCCATCTCCTCGTCCTCGAGGCCCGAGACGACGCTCACCCGATCGGAGATCGCGAGATCCTCGATCATCTTGGCAGAAGGGCCATTCGGGTCCAACTTGGACACCAGTACCAGTTTTACGTCGTCGCGCTCGGCAGCGAGCTTCGCGACCGCCTCGAGCAGGTACGACACCCCCTTGAGCGGGGCGTCGGCACTCGCGACGCACACGATCCGCCCGGGCACACGCTCCGGCCCCGGCCGGAATACCTCGGTGTCGACGCCGAGCGGGATCGTGGTGATCCGGCCCGCCGGGATGTCGAAGGCCTTGCGGATGTCGACCTCGCTGCTGCGCGACACGGTCAGCAACTCCGGGATGCGCCGGGAGACCCGGCCCTGCATCCGCAGGAACGAGTGCCAGCGCCATGCGGTGATCTTCCGCCAACCCTTGGCCGCGCGCACGGCGAGCGTGCGGTCGCGGGTGATCGGGTGATGGATCGTCGCGATGAGCGGGAACCCGGCCTTCTGGATCCGCAGCAGGCCGTATCCGAGGCACTGGTTGTCGTGGACGATGTCGAAATCGTCTCGACGCTCCTCGAGCAGCCGGGCGACGCGGAGGCTGAAGGTCAGCGGCTCGCCGAAGCTCGCCGTCCACATCGAGCCGACCTCGAGGAAATCGATCCAGTCGCGGTACTCGCCGAGTTTGGGCGTGCGGAACGGGTCCGGCTCGTCGTAGAGCCCGAGGCTGGGCACCTTGGTGACGGTGACCCCCGCGTCGATCGCGACCTGGTCGAGCTCCGGGTACGGCTGCCCGGAGAAGATCTCGACCTGGTGGCCGAGCAGCGCCAGCTCGCGGGACAGATGACGGACGTAGACCCCTTGCCCACCGCAGTGTGGCTTGCTGCGGTAGGACAGCAATGCGATGCGCACGGTTACTGCGCTCCGGCGGCTGCGGCCGCCTCGAACTCGGGGATGCTGACGAACTTCGTCCGCGGACGGTGTGCCGCCTTGCCCGCCGCCTTCTCGGCCGCGTCGATGGCCTTCCATCCCGCGAGGTCGATCCGGTGGGCGCCGCGATCGGCGACGATCGCCGCGACGTCGTCCCGCGGGGTCGACGGGTCGGCCAGCGTCTCGGCGATGAAGTCGTCGATCACCGCGCGGGCGGTCTCCTGCCCGCACACGCGGTTCATGCCGATCCCGCCGCTCGCGCCGCGCTTGATCCAGCCGGCGACATACAGGCCGGGCATGACATCACCCCCTGCTGTTGCCTGCACACGTCCGCTTTCGTTGGGGACCACGCCGCGACTCTCGTCGAAGGGCAGGTCGGTGACTGGGACACCGCGATAGCCGATGGCCCGCAGGACCAGTCCGGCGTCGATGTCGAAACGTTCTTCCGTGGGTGCCACGGCCACCCGGCCGGAGGCATCGTCGACGTACGCGTTGCGCGCGCAGGTGACGCCGGCGACCTCGCCGTCGCCGGTGATCTCCACCGGCGAGACCAGGAAGCGGAACACGATGCGCTTGTTGCCCGGGGTCTGCGGCCGCTCGGAGAACTCGCGGGCCAGCCGGATCTTGGTGGCGATCGTCGAGTCGAGCGTGTCGTCGGCGAGCGCGGCCTCCGACGCCGGGTCGAGGACGAGTTCGGCCGGATCGATGACCACGTCCACGCCCTCGACGTCGCCGAGGGCCAGGAACTCGCTGTTGGTGTAGGCCGCCTGCGCGATGCCGCGGCGGCCGAGCAGCACCACTTCCTTGATGTTCGACTCGCGCAGCTTGGCCAGCGCATGGTCGGCGATGTCGGTCTTGGCGAGCTCGTCGGGATCGGTCACGAGGATGCGCGCCACGTCGAGGGCGACGTTGCCGTTGCCGACGACCACCGCGCGCTCGGCCGAGAGATCGACGTCGAGGTCGACGTAGTCGGGGTGGCCGTTGTACCAGGCGACGAACTGGGTGGCGGCCACCGAGTTGCGCAGGTCCTCGCCCTCGATGCCCAGGCGCTTGTCCGTGGCGGCGCCCACGGCGTAGATCACCGCGTGGTAGCGGGCGACGAGCTCGTCGTGGCTGATGTGCTTGCCGACCTCGACGTTGAGGAAGTAGTCGAAGTTCTTCTTCGCCGCGACCGAGGCGAAGGTCCGCTCCACGCCCTTCGTGGCGGCGTGGTCCGGGGCGACGCCCGCGCGGACCAGACCATAGGGGGTGGGCAGGCGGTCGAACATGTCGACCTTGATGGTGGGCTTGCGCACCAGCTCCTCGGCGGCGTAGAAGGCCGCGGGGCCGGCGCCGACGATCGCGACGTGCAACTCCTTGTCGGCGGGCAGCTGCGGCGCCTTGCGCGGCGGGACCAGGCCGCCCTCGACGTCGTGGTCCTTGTAGTAGTCGGCGTTGATCTGCAGGTAGGGCTCGTCCTTCTCGGTGAGCTGATCGTCGGGGACGATCGCCTCCACCGGGCATTCATCGATACAGGCGCCGCAGTCGATACACGTCTCCGGGTCGATGTAGAGGGCCTCCGCCGTGAGGAACTCCGGCTCGTCGGGCGTGGGGTGGATGCAGTTCACCGGACACACGCTCACGCAACTGGCATCGTTGCAACATGGGCGGGTAATCACATGCGCCATCTGCTGTTTCCTCGTCATCCAACACGTAGAACGTGTTCTAGTTTCGGCGTTGACTGTATCTTATCCGCAAAGATACCTGCGACCCAGCGAAGGGACTCGAGTGAGCCAGGTTACTGCAGGACAGAGACGCACCTCACTACCCGACCGCAAGGAGGGCGCACGCTTCTTCCAGGCCGACTACCGGGTGCGCACCGGTGACGTGGACCAGGAGATGCGGGTCCGTCTCGACGCGGTGGCCCGCTACCTGCAGGACGTCGCCAACGACAACATCGAGGCGACGGAGTTCCACGCGACCGACCCCTTCTGGATCGTGCGGCGGACCGTCATCGACGTCGTCCGCCCGATCACCTGGCCGGCGACGGTGACGGCGCAGCGGTGGTGCGGCGCGCTGTCGACCCGCTGGACCAACATGCGGGTGCGCCTGACCGCGAAGCACGAGACCAATCGGTTCAACCCGAACCCGCGCCCCGACGGCCTCATCGAGACCGAGGCGTTCTGGATCAACGTCAACGAGCAGGGCATGCCGTCGCGCTTGTCCGACGAGGCGTTCGAGATGTTGTCGTCGATGACCGACGAGCACCGTCTGCGCTGGAAGCCGATGAACCCGGAGAAGGCGCCCGAACAGACTCCCCTGCCCGACCGCGAGCACGTGCTGCGGATCACCGACTTCGACCCCTTCAAGCACCTCAACAACGCGGCGTATCTGGAAGCCGTGGAGGACGAGCTCGTCGACCACCCCGATCTCGTCGACGTCCCGCATCGGGTCGTCATCGAGTACCTGCGCCCGATCGTCCCGGGCACGCGGATCACCCTGCGTCGCATCCGTGAGGGCGACCGACTGAGCGTGTGGCTCCTCGTCCCCGGCGGCGCTAAGGGCGACGAGCAGGTGGTGGCGGCCACCGTCGTGGTGAGCCCGCTGCCGGTCGCCGAGGCCTAGGACCCGGCGGTGCGGCCTACTGGCCGCCTCGCAGCAACAGTTCCATCAGCTTGATCGGGGCCGCGCAGGGATCACCGGGCGGAGCGGAGCGCGGCTCGACGAACCAGGTGAAGACCCCCCGGCTCGGGGCGCGTGCGGTCACGCCGCACAGTCCCGGCCGGTCGGGACTGCGCTGGGTGAACGCGGATTGACTGGCGATCTTGATGTTCTCGGTGGTGAACCCGAGCTTCTTGGCCGTCTCCTTCTCGACGTTGATGCTGCCCCACTCGAACCAGTTGAACGTCACGCTGACGGTGTCATTGCCGGAGACCAGCCACCGGCAGATCGCACCGCTGAAGGACTGCTCGGCGAAACCGCCGCCGGCCACGACATCGGCGATCGTCTCGTCGGGCAGCACCTCGCACTCGAGAAGGAGCCGGTCGAACTGGTCGGTGTCGACGTCGCTGGTGCCGGATTGCCCCGCCACACCCACCGGCAGCGGCTCACCGTCGACGGTGCGCGCGCACCCGGCGAAGACGGCGAGTCCGAGCACGACGGCGGCCAGGAGTGCGAGGGTGCGCCTCATGACGCGCGCTCGATCGACATCGTCGCCAATTCGCGCGCGGCGTTGCAGATCTCGTCGATGGGCCTCGGGTTGCGGGCGTCGCCGCGGATCGACCACTCGAAGAAGTCGGCGCCGAAGTCGATGCCGACCTCGCAGATCTGACCGGACTGGCTCCAGCCGATGAACCCCGTGTGGCCCTTGATCTCGAGCTTGTTGGTCTCGTCGCGCGAGAGTTTCACGTTGGCCTCTTCCCGGCCGATCGGCGAGCCGCGGTACCAGTTGAACGACGCCACCGCACCGGTCCGCGAACCGGTGGTGTCCCACTCGCAGACCGAGGTGTTGTCGACCGTCGCACTGAGCCCGGTGAATCCGGTGACGCGGACGACCTCCTCGAGGGTCACCCCTCCGCAGCGTCCGAAGAACGGCCCGGACCCGGCCTGGGCCGGTGCCTCCGGAGTGTTGGGACGGTTCGGGTCCGAGGGGGTGTCATCCGACGAGCACGCGCCCAGCGCGAGCGCGAGGACGGCGACCAACGAGATCAGGAATCCGCTGCTGCGAAGACGATCGAGTTGCCGCCGTTCCCGTTTCGTGGGGCGGCCGGCACCGCGGTCGCGACGCGGCTGGCCGGCGATGATCTCCTTCGGCGGCGGTGGCGGCGACTTGTCGATGTAGCACTCGGCGGCGGCGGGGGCCGACACGCGCTTGCTGATCGTCTTGGTGACCTCGACGATGCGCTCGCGGCCGTTCACCCAGACCCGGATCTCGTCGCCCGGCACGATCGGCTGGGCGGGCTTGGCGGTGGCGCCGTTGACGCGGACGTGACCGCCCCGGCAGGCGGCGCCCGCCGCCGACCGGGTCTTGGTCAACCGGATCGCCCAGATGTAGGCGTCGACGCGCGTGGACATGCTCTACCGACCCGCCCTGCAGGCCTCCGGACCGCGATCACGATCCGAATCGACGATCATGCGCACGCACTCCCTTCGCCCCGCGTTGCCGCCACGCCCGGCGTGGCTGTCGTGTTGGCCCCACTGTAGCCGCGCCGACGAGGTCATCGGCTCGGCCACGCGGCAGGACCCCTCAGCGTTTGCGGGTGAGCAGGTACAGTCCGCCACCCACGGCCAGGATCGCGAACAGGATCGCCAGGAACGTCTGGTCCAGCAGCAGCAGGACGACGAAGACGGCGATGCCGGGCGACACCGCGATCAGGCTCATCACCGGGTGCTGGCGGACGACCTCCGCCACGGCCTTGCTTCTGTTCGGATCGATCGCCATCGCGGCCCTCCCTGGTCGAATCCGTCGTGTCCGTCCAGCGTAGTCACCGCTCCCGGGTCCGGCGTGGGTTGTCTCGCCCGAGGTCGTCTCGCCGAGGCTGTCTCGCCGACGTCGGGTTCGGTGGCGGGAGAAATGGTTCGGCGCCCCGGCACGGATTTGGTCCAGGTGCCGGGGCGCCGGTCTGTGGGGCGGTCGGGTCCTAGTCGCCGGAGTCCGACCCGCCGCCGGAGTTCGAGCCGCCACCCGAACCCGATCCGCTGGCCGAGCCAGAACCGCTGCCGGAACCGGAACCGCTGCCGGAGCCGGAACCGGTGCCGGAGCCGCCGTCCGACTTCGACCCGCCGCCGGAGCCGCTACCGGAGTCCGAGCCGCTGCCCGAACCCGAACCGCTACCGGAGTCCGAACCGCTGCCCGAACCCGATCCACTACCCGAACCCGAGTCGGACGTCGATCCGCTGTCGGAGCCGGCACCGCCATCGGACGAGGTGTCTCCCGATCGGTCCTCGAGGCGATGCTTGCCGTGGTACTGCTCGCGGTGCTTGCCGACGTACTCCTCGCCACCGTCGGACGTGTCGGCAGCGCTCAGCGAGGCATCGCCGGCGGCCGGCGCCCACTCCTGCGGCGCGTCGGTGGCGAGCGGAGCCGGCGGGGCCTCGGTGACGTCGTCGGCGACGAAGGCCGACCGGGCCGCGACGGGAGTCGCACCGGAAGTCGCGGACGCGTTCGTCGGGGGGCCGCCGAGGGTGGTGCCGTCCAGGGTCGGCAGCAGGAACGGCAGCTCGTAGTCGGGGATGTGGATGACCGGGACGATCTGCCCGGTGTCGAGCTGACCGAAGGAGATGACCGGCACGCCGAGGTAGTTGGGGCGCTCCTTGCCGTTGACCTCCACCATCGGGTACAGCGTGACCTTCTGACCCATCCACTCGATCTCGATCGGCTTCGTGAAGCCGTATTCACTGGTCAAGCGAACGAAATTGCCGCTGAACAGGCCGTGATCACCGGCCAGCGACAGGCGTGAGAAGTCCTTGGACAGCGACATCCAGTCGCCGTCGAAGTCGATCCCTTCCTTGCTGAGGATCCCCTTGAGCAATCCCTCCAGCACTTCCTGCCCGGCGCCACCGAGGACGCCGAGCGGGTCCGTGAGCAGCGCGGTCGGATCCGTGAGTGCGAACTGCACCTCGCCGTTGGTGGCCTGATACCGGAAGTCGAAGGTTGCACCGACGTTGGCACAGGCACCCACCCCGTCGGCATAGGCGGCAGTGATGCCTCCGTAGCACCCGACGCCCTTGATGCCGGGCACCTGGACGAGCGGGAGATCTTGGCCGAGGACGCTGATCTTGGTCGGGTCGGCATTCCATGCGTGCGCGATGCCGATCAGCGCGAACGACTTCGCGGTGCGACCGTCGGTGGCTCCCGCGGTCGCGATGCTGATCGGGAGGAAGGAAATGGCCGTCGCGTCGCCGTCGCGGGAGGCGACGGCCAGCTGGAAGCCGTTTCCGATGACAGTCGCCGAGCCACGCGTTCGCGGGCCTTCGGTCATCGTCTTCGGCACGTCGAGTCCGATCCACCGGGCGATGTCACCCAGGATCGATGACGACAGGGTGTCGTAGGTCTTCTTCACCGGGTCGTAGATCGCAACCGGCACGACCTCGATCTTGTCGGGCAGGACGACGGCGATCCCCAGACCGCCGAACTCGGTGCTCGACTGCGTGCAATCGGCCCCGCCATTGGGTGCCGACGCGCCGGACACGCACGACTGGATGCGCCACTCGCCCGCGATGTCCGCCAGGGCACCGTTACCGATGCCGGAGATCAGGCCGCCGAGCGGGTTGCCCGAGTTGAAGCTTTTCGACCACGTTTCCAGCTTCTCGATCGGCTCCGGAAGCGGAACGATCGCCGCCTCGGCCGCCGCCGGCTCCATGGCCTGGCCGGCCCCCACCGCCGCGACCGTTGCGAGTGCCGCCGCGCCTGCCGCCACGCGGTGCTTGCGCTTCTTGCGCTCCGCACGCCGCGCGACCTTCTCCGAACGTTGAATCCCGTTCCGCCCCATACTGGTCAACCGTCCAATTTCCTTCTCCCCGACCCTTATGCGCGAGTAATTGAAACATCAAGGATAGAAAATCGGTAACGCAGGGGTGTGAAAGACGGACACAGCGACGACCTGGACGTTTGTCCAGATCGTCGCTTATGCCGCTTGGCTGCCGGGCTACCAGCGGTCGCGGTCGAGTTCCGTTCCTGCCGCGCCCGCGTCCGCGGCACATCCGAAGCCGACGATCCACCGCGACGATCCGGTGTCGTCGGCGATCTCGACCCGGCCGAGCATCATCGGCTCGGGAAGCGCCGCGAGGAACTCGCCGAGCGCTGCGGGCGACACCCGCCAGACCTCGCCCCGGATCGCCCGGCCGGCCTCCGGGTCCCGGATCAGACCGGGCTTGGGCGGGGTGGTGTCGAGCGCGACCAGCCGGTAGGCCGGCACGGTCACGACCTCGCCCGCCCACCGAGCGCCGCGTTCGGTGAGTTCGTGCGTCAACGGGCCGCCGCGCATGTGGGCGCCGAAGACCGCGAGCTCGACCGAATTCTCACCCTCCACCCACGACGCGCCCACCCCGGCGTCGCCGAGGAACCGTGCCGCGAGGTCGACGAGCACCGCGTCCTCGTGCGCCCGTCCGAGGAACGTGACACCGAATTGCGCTTCGGTGCCGTCGTTTTCGGCGACCGTCCCACCCGGGACGGCAAGGCCGCACAGGTCGAAGAGGTTGCAGAAGTTCGTGTAGGTCCCCATCCGCGAGTTGACGCCGACCGGGTCCGCGTCGACGTCGGCGATCGTCGGGTGTCCCGGCGCGGTCGGGACCATGAGCGCGGTGGCCTCACCCCACTGCCGCATCGCCTCGGCGCGCAGGTCTGCGAGCCTCGCCTGCGCGCGCAGCAGGTCGACTGCGGAGAAGCGCGACGCCGCACCGATGATCCCGGCCACGGTGGGGTCCAGGCCCGCATCGGCCCCGGATGCCGTTGCCGTGTCGATGAATTCCCCGACGGCGGCATGGCGCTCGGCGACGAGGGCGTCCTCGTAGAGCAGCCTCGCGGCATCGAGGAAGGGCGTCGGGTCGATCGTCTTGATCACCATCCCCGCGGCCTCGGCCCGCAGGACCGCTTCGGCGAATGCGGCCTGCCAGGCGTCGTCGAGCTCCGGCAGGTCGGCCGGAACGGCGATCACGGGTCGTTCCGGGGCGGCGAGCGGCGCCGCCGGACCGAACGGCCTGGACCCCAAGGCCTTCGACATCGCCGCCGTCGCCGTGTTCGCGAGCGCGAGGTCGGGGGCGAAGATCGTGACCACGTCGTAGCTCCTGCACGCGGGCACGACGCCCTCGGTGGAGATCACCCCGAGGGTCGGCTTGATCCCGATGATGCCCTGCAGGCCGGCCGGCACCCGACCCGAACCCGCGGTGTCGGTGCCGATCGCGATGTCGGCGAACCCGAGTGCCACGGCCACCGCCGAACCCGAGCTGGACCCGCCGGAGATGCGGTCGGGGCGGCGGGAGTCCCGCACCGCGCCGTAGGGACTGCGTGTTCCGACGAGTCCGGTGGCGAACTGGTCGAGATTGGTCTTGCCGATGACGACCGCACCGGCGGCCCGCAACGCCGCGACGGCGGGCGCGTCGGTCTTCGGCGTGTACGCATACCCGGGGCACGCGGCGGTGGTGGGCAGTCCGGCGACGTCGACGTTGTCCTTGACGGCGAGGAGCCTTCCGGCGAGCGGACCGCCTGCCGCCCGGGATACCTCGACCTCGGCGGCGACCTCCGCCATCGGCCGCAGGGTGATGAAGACCTCGGGGCGGTCGGCGATGCGCGCGTAGATGTCGTCGATGTCCGTCATGCCACCCGCTCCTCGCTGTCGATTCCCAGGCCATGATCCGCCACCGCCGCCGTCGTCGCCGAGTCAGCGGCGAACTCGCCTCGTGCGGACCACCGCCGGCGCTCCTCCGCGCGGGCGGCCTCCATGGCAGCGCGCCTGGCGGCGATGTCCTCGGCGTTGGCGTCGAGGAATCGCTGATGCTCGGCCAGCGAGAAGACCCCGTCGACGATCCTCGTGCTGTCGCCGCGGCCGGCGGCCACGTCGGCGCGCATGTCCAGCAACTCCTCCGCGCTCACCGGGTACCACTGGATCCGGTCGAAGAAGCGCAGCAGCCACGGGTGTTCGGGATCGAAACCGGGTGTCGGCTGCGGGTGACGGTGGTTCCACACCTGGGTGGTGCGGCCGACGAACTGGTAGCCGCCGGGCCCTTCCATCCCGTAGATGCACAGGTAGGCGCCGCCGATGCCGACGGCGTTCTCCGGGGTCCAGGTCCGGGCCGGGTTGTACTTGGTGGTGACGAGGCGGTGCCGCGGGTCGAGCGGAACAGCCACCGGCGCACCGAGATACACGTCGCCCAGGCCGAGCACGAGGTAGCTGGCATCGAAGACGGTGCGGTACACGTCGTCGACGGAGTCCAGTCCGTTCATGCGGCGGATGAACTCGATGTTCCACGGGCACCAGGGCGCGTCGGACCGCACGCCGAGCATGTAGCGCTCGATGGCCTCGCGCGTCGACGGGTCGTCCCACGACAGCGGCAGGTGCACTGTCCGGCTGGGAACCACGAGTTCCTCCGCGGCCGGCAGCTGACTCTCGCATTCGACGAGCCACTCGAGCATCTGCTTCTGCGACCACACGTCCGGATTGGCCTTGACCTGCAGGGAGCGGATGCCCGGCGTGAGATCGACGAGCCCGCGCGGCTTCTCGGCCGCGATCCGCTCGCTCAGCGCGTGGACCCGCGCCCGCAGCGCGAGATCGAGTCGCATGTCGCCGTATTCGACGAGGATGTTGTCGTCGCCGGACCGGCGGTAGGTCACCGCGGTGGTGCCGTCTGCGGTGGTGGTCGTCCCGAGGATGCCGTTGTCGGCGTCGCCGCCGGCCGACAGCACCTCGACGAGGCCGGCGCGCCGTGCCGGGCCGATCTCCTTGGGAGATGCGGTCTCCTCGCTGCGCACCTGGACGAACCGGATCGTGTCGCCGGGCTTGAGCTGCCCGAGCTTCCACCGCTGCGCGGTCACCACGGTCACCGGGCACACGAACCCGCCGAGGCTGGGCCCGTCCGGGCCGAGCAGGATCGGGGTGTCGCCGGTGAAGTCGAGCGCGCCGACCGAGTACGCGGTGTCGTGGATGTTGGACGGGTGCAGGCCCGCCTCCCCGCCGTCGTTTCGCGCCCACCGCGGTTTGGGACCGATGAGCCGGATGCCGGTGCGGTCGGAGTTGAAGTGGACCTCGTAGGCGGTGCCGAGGAGGTCGGCGATGTCCGTCTCGGTGAAGAACTCGGGCGCCCCGTGCGGACCGACCGTGACCGCCAACTGCCAGGTGTTGGTGAACGCCGGCTGTTCCTCGTTGAGGATTCGGCGCGGCGCGGTGGTCTCCCCGCCGAGCAGCGCGAGACGGTCCCCGGTGGCCAGCGGACGCCCGTCGAGCCCGCCGAACCGGCCCATGGTGAACGTCGAGCGACTGCCGAGGTGCTCCTCGGCGTCGAGGCCGCCGCCGATCGCCATGTAGACGCGCATGCCCAGCGTCCCGACCGCGCCGACGTCGAGAACGTCGCCCGCCGACAGGTGCACCGGAACCCACTGGGGCACAGTGCTCCCGTTCACCGTCACGGTGACCGGCGCGCCGGTGACGGCCACCACGGCGGGCTCGTCGAACCGCAGTGCCGGTCCCATGAGCGTCACCTCCAGGCCGGCCGCGGTCTCCGGGTTGCCGACGGCGAGGTTGGCCAGACGGAAGGACAGATCGTCCATGGGCCCCGACGGCGGGACGCCGACCTTCCAGTAGCCGACACGACCCGGCCAGTCCTGGATCGTGGTGAGCGGGCCGGACCGCAGGACGGTGACGGGGGCCGGCTTTCCGGTGGGAGCGGTCATGATGAGTTCCTCGGGAGTTCGGGTCGACCAGGGATTCGGATCTCAGGCGCCGGGCCGGGTCACGATGACGCGGACCGCGGTCGGGTCGAATCCGTTGCAGGGGTTGTTGATCTGCGGACAGTTGGAGATCAGGACCAGGGTGTCGACCTCGGCCCGCAGGGCCAGGCGCTTGCCCGGCGCGGACAGGCCGTCGACGATGCCGAGCGAGCCGTCGGGGTCGACCGGCACGTTCATGAAGAAGTTGACGTTGCCGACGAGGTCGGCCTTGCCCAGCCCGTGCCGACTGCCCTCGATGAGGAAGTTCTCCACGCAGGCGTGCTGATGCCTGGTGTGGTGGCCGTAGCGCAGGGTGTTCGACTCCTGCGAGCAGGCGCCGCCGACGGTGTCGTGGTTGCCGACCTCGTCGGCGACGATCGTCATCAGCGGGTCGCCCTCCTGATCCCGGATGACGGTGCCCGTGGTGAGGAAGATGTTGCCCTGTGCGGCGATCGTGGCCTGGGCGGAGTAGCGCTTGGCGTGGTCGTCGGCGCCGTAGAACAGCGTGTCGACGGCCTGGTTGCCGTACAGGTCGACGATGGTGAGCACGTCGCCGGCCGCGACGACACCCGACCAGGGGCCGCGCTCGCCGATCACCTCGTCGAGGACGACGGTGCCGGGGACGAGTGCCAGATCGGTTGCGGGAGCGGCGGCGAAGTCGATGGCGGTGGTCATGATGATGCGTTCCTCTCGGATCGGGTGCGCTCAGGAGAGAGCGGCCCAGACGTCTTCGGAGTTGGCGACGGCGCGTTGGTATTCGGGTTCGGTGTCGGCGACGCCGGCCAGCAGGGCATCCAGATCGGCGGTCGCCCGCCAGGCGAGCACCTCGACCGAGGTGGTGTCGAAGGTGGGCGACGGGTCGACCGGGTGGGCGGTGTTCGCGATCGCGACGACGCAGGGCAGGTGCAGGATCAGATCGACCGACTTGCCCGGACCGGCCGAACCGGTCGAGCGCAGCGAACCGTCCTCGTCGACCCGGACACCGTGGAAGAACGACACCGACGGCGGGACGTCGGTGGGGGTCAGTCCGTGCTTGGCCGCGGCCAGGACGAACATCTCACGCCCGGCGGGGCTGGACGAATGCACGTGCCCGTCACCGTATCTCGCGGTGTTGCCGGCGAGTGTGGTGGTTCCGCACAGCGCGTCGTGACGGCCTGAGTCGTCGGCGACGACGGTGGCCAGGACGCGACCCTGATCGCTCAGCAGCGGATGGCCGGCACCGAGGTACGCCTGCCACGGCACCTTGACGGTGTCGGCGACGTTGAGGCGCTCCCAGGGCGCGTCGGCGCGCCACAGCAGGACGTGCGCGCAGGCGGCGCCGTCGACGTCGTGCAGGCGCAGGCGGGTGCCGCGTGCGAGCACCTTGCTGGTGTACCGGCCGCCGGGCACGGTCTCGGCCCAGGTCAGTGCGGCCGGATCGACGTCGGCAGGCGGGTTCGGCCAGTTCGACGCCGGGACGACGGGCATCGAGTCGGTGATCTGCCCGGCCTGCGCACGGGCGTGCTCCCGGGCGCCGGCGGTGGTTCCGGTGTCGGCGATGGTGGTGGTCATGACGGTTGATCTCCTCGAAGTGGGTCGTGGTGGACGGGCGATGATCGAGCCGGTCGGTCAGGCGGCGGGGTCGACCGGGTTCGGGTGCTGCTTGCCGCGGGGGAAGCATGCGATGCCGACCAGGACGGTGACGGCGATGACGATCGGTCCGGCCCAGCGCAGGACCGGCATGTCGCCGGCGGGGTCGAAGACCTCGGCCCGGGGCCAGGCCAGGTTGACCACCATCAGGGCGCCGTAGACGACGGCCAGGATGTTCACCGGGATGCCGAACCGGCCGAGGCCGAACAGCTTTCGCCCTCCCGCGTCGACGCCGCCGGTGCCCGGCCAGCCCTTCAGTCGGCGGTAGAGCATGGGCGCGGTGACCGCGAGGTAGGCGAGGTAGATCAGGATGATGCACACGCTGGCGAGCGTCGCGAAGATCGCCGAGTTCCCCACGTTGACCACGAGCACGCCGATGCAGAGGACGCCGATCAGGATCGACGGCGCGATCGGGGTCCCGGTCCGCGAGTTGACGCGGGAGAGCGTGGCCGAGAACGGGAGCCGGCCGTCGCGCGCCATCGAGAACATCAGCCGCGAGCAGGCGGTCTGGATGGCGAGGGTGCAGATGAAGATGGCGACCGCGACGTCGCAGAGCAAGACCTTGCCCCAGAAGCTGCCGAGCACCGAGTCCAGGACGTAGGGCAGACCGCCGATCGCGAGCTCCTCGCCGAGCGTAGGGGCGGCCATGAGCGCGCCGATCAGCATCAGGCCGCCACCGATGGCAGAGACCGTCAGTGCCATGCGGATGGTGCGCGGGGCGACGCGGCGGGGGTCGCGGGTCTCCTCGGCCAGCTCGCCGGCCGAGCCGAAGCCGACCATCACGTAGGCCGCCATGAGTCCGGAGACGATGAACGCCCAGATGTAGCCGGGCTGCGTGCCGGGGACGCCGGTGTCGAAGACGACGTCCGGGCCGCGCCGGGCATGGGTGAACAGCGCCAGGATCACGGCGGTGACGCCGACGAGTTCGCAGATCACGCCGATGTTGTTGACACGGCTCATCCAGGAGACGCCGACGCAGTTGATGGCGGTGACGATCACCAGCAGGATCGAGCCGAGCAGGACCGCATTCGACGCACCACTGGTGCTGGTGAGCGTCGGATCGTCGCCGATGATCTGGAAGCCCGACCACACGCTCGGGAGAACGACCTGGAGGGCGATGGCCGCCGCGGAGGCGGTGACGACCTGGGCGATCATCATGAACCAGCCGCCGAACCAGCCGATGACCTCACCGCCCATGCGCCGCGACCACTGGTAGATCGCACCCGATATCGGGTAACGCGCGGCGATCTCGGCGAAGCAGAGCGCCACCAGGAACTGGCCGGCGTAGACGATCGGCCACGTCCAGAAGAAGGCCGGGCCGCCGAAGCCGAATCCGAGGCCGAAGAACTGGAAGACCGTGGTCAGGATCGAGACGAAGGAGAAGCCCGCCGCGAAGGAGGCGAACTTGCCGAGTGAGCGGTGGAGTTGCTGGTCGTACCCGAACTCGGAGAGGTCGTCGGCGTCGAGATCGCCGGCCGGGCCTGCGGGACGGGTGTGAGCGGAACCGAGGGCGGTGGGCGCGGCCACCGTCTTGTCCGGGGTGAGAGTCATGGTGAGCAACGTCTTTCCGTGTCGAGGTGCTCCCCGTTGAGCGCGAAATCTGTCGAGTGACAGATAATCGAACGGACATTTCTGTCGATTGACAGGAATGTTCCGGGCGCGCAAACCGCCGTAAAGACTGCGTTAACCGGCGCAGGTCACGTGATCGCACTGCTGACCGGGACGTCCGAGACGTGGTCGACTCTGTCCGAAGCGGTCAGCTCTACGTAGGAGGAATCATGGCCACCGGCACGAGTCCGGCCCCCGCGACCGGCGGACCCGGCCGCCCTCGTCTGGTACCGGCGCGACGCCGGGGCGAGACGGCACGCGAGGAGATCCTCGACGCCGCGGCCGAGCTGTTCACCAGGCACGGCTACACCGGGACGTCCACCCGGATGATCGCCGAGGCTGTCGGCATCCGCCAGGCCTCGATGTACCACTACTTCGCGACCAAGGACGACATCCTGGCCAACCTGCTCGAGACCACCGTCGTCGGATCACTCGAGCGGGCGCGCGAACTCCTCGACGCCGACGGTCCGCCCCTCGACCGGCTCCTCGAACTGGCCCGCTTCGACGTCGGCCAGCTCGCCGGATCGCGCTGGAACCTCGGCGCGCTGTATCTCCTGCCCGAGGTGGGCGAACCCCGGTTCGCCGACTTCCGCACGCATCGGCAGGAATTGGCGAGGGCCTACGCGACACTTGCCGCGCAGGCCCTCGACGACCCCGACGACCGGCGCAGTCTCCTGCCGTTCCGGCTCGCGGAGTCGGTGATCATGATGCGCGCCGACGAACAGCGCGGCGAGCTCGGCGGCCACACGGCCGAGGGACTCGTCGACACCGTCGTCGGCGCCATCGCGATGCTCATCGAGCATCGGCCCGGGTGAGACCCCGGGGGTCAGCAACTGCCGATCGGGCCTCCCTTCAGGACCACCTCGACCATCCGGCCCGGTGAGCAACTGCCCGGAGCCTGAGCCGGATTCGCCTGGGCGACGGCCGGCGTCGGTGCCGGCGGTGCCGGGAGCGGCGGCAGCTCCGGCAGCTTGATCTGCGGCAGCGGGAGCTCCGGCAGGCCGACGGCCTCCTTGACCGCCTGCACCGGCGCGAACCCGGCCGGCGGGTTGACCGGCGCGGGCTCCGCGGCGGGCGGCGCCGTCCGTGCCACCGGCTGCGGGGCGATGCCCTGGTCGACCGGAGCCGAGGCGGCCTGCGGATGATGGTGCCCGTCGCCCTCGTGATGCCGATCCTCCAGGCGATGCTTGGCCTTCGGCGCGTCGAGCGGGACCGTCCATCCCTTCTGGTATCCGTGTACCGCTCCGGCGACGACGCCGGCCGTCACCGCCGACAGGGCGACGAGACCGGCGACGAGTGCGGTGCCGACGACCGGGCCGACCACCAGACCCGTGGGCAGGAACGGGATTCCGAAGAGGAACCCGATCACGCCGCCGGTGGGTGCGCCGATCGCGAGCCCCAGGGGCAGGGCAACCGCGCCCCCGATCACCCCGCCGACCGCGGCATCGCCGACCATCTGTTCGGCGACCTTGTCGGCCCTGGCATCGGGCACGCCGTTGCCGCGCAACACATCCGAGATGCCGCGGACGATGTCCTCGGATCCTCTCCACAACCACAGAGATGCCACTTCCTCGTCGACGGAAGAATGGGCTCGTGGCCCCCTGGATATTTCTGATGCCATCGACAAGAACGGACCCTACTCCCGCGAATATTTCCGCCACAAGGATTTTGAACAGCGCACCGGCGCAATCCGAACCGCCACCGTCGATCTCACCGGAAGTCGACCGTGAATGAATTAAATCGTTCGGACCACATGGCGATTAGTAGTCATTTCTGACCATGTTTCACCATACGCAACGACCTCCCCCGACAGAGTCGCCGCCACACCCGCCGACCGAACGATGGAACGGCCGATTACCGCTGCGCTGCTTGCTGTTCCAGACACGTCGCACCATCCGCAACAACTCGGACATACCTTCCATTCGGCGCGGATCAACCAAACCGCCGGCCGTCGCCGCTAATCGTCGTTTCAGATCGCCGAAATCGATCGTGATCATTCCTATACAGGAGCTATACAGAACGGTGAGGCGCCCCCGAATCACACAGGACTGCGAATGTCGTTCCACCGGAGGACACCGAAGAATCGTTCACGAAGCGACGTAGATCGCTCACAATTCGAGCACTTTCAACACCAGTCACATCCGTTTCTCTTGTGTCCTTCCGGCCGACGACGCGCTCTGGGCACAGACCACCGATCGGTGGGCGGCCGATATCAGAGGAGAGCGGGCCGGCGCAGTCGCAGAGTGGTCGACCCGCCCACCGCGAATCGCGCCCGTCCGCACCCGCGCAGCCCCTGGCGCGTCGCCGGTCGACCACGGCGCGCTCACACTAGGGTTGTCTGCATGGCAGGGCGCAGCATGGACTTCGACCCCATCGCCGAGGCCCGGGAGAACTGGATCGCGGCCGGCTGGGAGGACGTCGCCGACGGCATGGTGGCGGTCACCTCGGTGATGCGGGCGCATCAGATCCTGCTGGCCCGTGTGGAGGCCGCACTGCGTCCGTTCGACCTCACCTTCTCGCGCTTCGAGTTGCTACGACTCCTCGCGTTCTCGCGGCAGGGAGCGCTGCCGATCACCAAGGCGAGCGCCCGACTGCAGGTCCACGTCACGAGCGTCACGCACGCGATCCGCCGTCTCGAGGAGAGCGGGCTGGTGCGCCGGGTCCCCCACCCCACCGACGGTCGCACCACCCTCGTGCAGATCACCGACCTCGGCCGATCCACCGTCGAGGAGGCCACCACGGTGCTCAACGAGAAGGTCTTCGCCGACGTCGGCATGTCCGCCGAGGAGATGGCCGGGCTCGTGAAGGCCATCCAGTCGCTGCGAAAGCACAACGGGGATTTCTGAGCGTATGACGTTGTGCCCGCTTTCCGGGCACGACGTCATACGGAAGAGGTCGAGCCCGGAGCCGGAACCGCCTCGAGGACGGGGCACGATCGGAGCCGAGCGCCTGGCCGTCGGACTACTTCGTGACGCCGGCATCAGCGGCTGGGCCGCCGACGTCGAGGTGTGCGGGCATCTGCTCGACGTCGTGTCCGACGCCCCACGGCCGGCCGTGGAGACCGTCGGATTCGCCTGTCACCGGGACGTGGCGATTTTCCGACGCGACCGCACCAAGCGAGACGCACCCATCGGCCGGGGGACGGTCCTCGACTTCACCTGGGCCGACCTGACCGAGCATCGGCCGAGTTCGTCGAACAGGTCAAGGGCGCTCTACGACGGCTGGCCGGCCGAAAAGAGTATGACGTTGTGCCCGGAAACCGGGCACAACGTCATACAGATCCAGCGAGTGGCCGCTAGTGCAGCGTCTTGATGATCGCGCTGAAATCGAGGTCGCCGTGCTGCTCGGCGAACGCGCGGTAGAGCTGCGCGGCATGGGTGCCGAGCGGCGCCCGCGAACCGGTGCTGGCGATGGCATCCATCGCCAGGCCCAGGTCCTTGTTCATCAGCGCGGTGGCGAAGCCCGGCTTGTAGTCGTTGTTCGCCGGCGAGGTCGGGACCGGGCCCGGGACCGGGCAGTTGGTCTCGATGGCCCAGCAGTTGCCGGTCGCGCCGGTGACCACGTCGTAGAGCGCCTGGTCGGACAGGCCGAGCTTCTCGGCGAGGACGAACGCCTCGCCCACCGCGATCTGCTGGACGGCGAGCAGCATGTTGTTGCACACCTTCGCCGCCTGACCCGCCCCGGGACCGCCGCAGTGGATGATCTTGCCCGCCATCGGGTCGAGCGGGCCGCGAGCGGCCGAGAAGGCCTCCTCCTCGCCGCCGACCATGAAGGCCAGCGTGCCCGCGGTGGCGCCCTTGACACCGCCCGAGACCGGGGCGTCGACCTGCGCGAAGCCGTGCTCGACGGCCTTGCGGTGGATCTCCCGCGCATCGTCGACCGAGATGGTCGACGAGTCGATGAAGAGCGCACCGGTCTGCGCCGCCGGCAGGACCTCGTCGTAGACCTTCTTCACGATGCCGCCGTTGGGCAGCATGGTGATCACGACCTCGGCGCCGGAGACGGCCTCAAGCGCCGCCGGGAAGGTCTCGACCCCGTTGGCCTTGGCGGCCTCGATCGCCTGGGGGACCAGGTCGAAGCCGCGCACGGTGTGTCCGGCCTTGACCAGGTTGGCCGCCATCGGGCCGCCCATGTTGCCCAGGCCGATGAAAGCAATCGTCGTCATTGTCTTTGCTCCCTAAGTGTTTGCCTGCGAAAGCCGTTGCGCCAGAGATCTGGTCGCGTCAGCTCTCCCGGTACCGCGCTGCGATCGAGCGACCGAGAACGACCCGCATGATCTCGTTGGTCCCCTCCAGGATGCGGTGCACGCGGAGGTCGCGGACGATTTTCTCGATTCCGTACTCGTTCAGGTAGCCGTAGCCGCCGTGCAGCTGCAGCGCCTTGTCGGCGACGTCGAAGCAGCTGTCGGTGACGAACCGCTTGGCCATCGCGCACTGGTCGACCTTGTCCGGGGCGTCCTCGTCGAGGGCGGTCGCGGCGTGCCACAGCATCAGTCGCGAGGTCTGCAGCGCGGTCGCCATGTCGGCGAGGGTGAAGCGGATCGTCGACTCGTCGATGAGCGCGTTGCCGAAGGCCCGACGGCTGGCGACATAGGCGGCCGCCTTGTCGAAGGCCGCCTGGGCGCCGCCGAGCGACGACGCCGCGATGTTGAGACGGCCGCCGTTGAGGCCGTTCATCGCGATGCCGAAGCCGATCCCCTCCTTCTGTGCCAGCAGGTTCTCCGCCGGCACCCGCACCTCGTCGAGGATGACCTGCGCGGTGGGCTGTGCGTTCCAGCCCATCTTGCGTTCCTGCGCACCGAAACTCAGGCCCGGCGAGTCCTTCTCCACCAGGAAGGTCGAGATGCCCTTGGGGCCGGCGTCGCCGGTGCGGGCCATGATCACGTAGAGGTCCGACGACCCCGCACCGGAGATGAACTGCTTGACGCCGGTGAGCACGTACTCGTCGCCCTGGCGCTCGGCGCGGGTCGCGAGCGCCGCCGCATCCGACCCGGCGCCGGGCTCGGTGAGGCAGTAGCTCGCGATGGTCTCCATGGTGGCCAGTCGCGGCACCCACTTGTTGCGCTGCTCGTCGGTGCCGTAGGCGTCGACCATCCAGGCGCACATGTTGTGGATGGACAGGAACGACGCCACGGCCGGATCGGCGTAGGCCAGCTGCTCGAAGATGCGGACGCCGTCGAGGCGCCGCAGCCCGCTGCCGCCGACCTCGTCGGAGCAGTAGATCGCACCCATCCCCAGCTCGGCCGCCTCACGCAGCTCGTCGACCGGGAAATGTTTGGCCGCATCCCATTCCAGCGCGTAAGGCGCCAACTTCTTGGCCGCGAAGGCCGCCGCGGTCTCGACGATGACGCGCTCGTCACCGTCGAGCCGGGCGACCGCGGCCTCGGCAAGTGTGGTCATATCCGGCGCACTCAGTCCATGGTCGGGATGACGAACTCGGCGCCGTCCTTGATGCCGGACGGCCAGCGCGTCGTCACCGTCTTGGTCTTGGTGTAGAACTGGATCGACGCCGGGCCGTGCTGGTTGAGGTCACCGAAGCCCGAGCGCTTCCAGCCGCCGAAGGTGTAGTACGCCACCGGAACCGGGATCGGCACGTTCACGCCGACCATGCCGACGTCGACGCGCGAGGTGAAGTCGCGGGCCGCGTCGCCGTCCTGGGTGAAGATCGCGACGCCGTTGCCGTACTGGTGATCCGACGCCAGGGCGAGGGCCTCTTCGTAGTCGCCGGCGCGCACGATCGACAGGACCGGGCCGAAGATCTCGTCGGTGTAGATCGACATGTCCTTGGTGACGTGGTCGAACAGGGTCGGGCCGATGAAGAAGCCCTTCGAGATGTCCTCGTCGCCGAAGGTCTGCTCGTCGCTGGTGCGCTCGCGGCCGTCGATGACCAGCTCGGCGCCTTCCTCGACGCCCTTGCCGATGTAGCCGCGGACGCGTTCGAGGGCGGCGGCCGTGACCAGCGGGCCGTAGTCCGCCTTCGGGTCGAGGCTGTGGCCGACGCGCAGGGCGTTGACACGGTCGATCAGCTTGGCGCGCAGGCGATCCGCGGTCTGCTCACCGACCGGCACCGCCACCGAGATCGCCATGCAGCGCTCACCCGCCGAGCCGTAACCTGCGCCGATGAGCGCATCGACGACCTGGTCGAGGTTGGCGTCCGGCATGATGATCATGTGGTTCTTCGCGCCGCCGAAGCACTGCGAACGCTTGCCGTGGGCGGCCGCGGTCGAGTAGATGTACTGCGCGATGTCGGAGCTGCCGACGAACCCGAGGGCCTTGACGTCCGGGTGGGTCAGCAGCGCGTCGACGGCCTCCTTGTCGCCGTGGACGACCTGGAAGACGCCATCGGGAAGCCCTGCCTCGGAGAACAATTCGGCCAGGCGGACCGGGACCGAGGGGTCGCGCTCGCTGGGCTTGAGGATGAAGGCGTTGCCGCAGGCGAGGGCCGGGCCGGCCTTCCACAGCGGGATCATGGCCGGGAAGTTGAACGGCGTGATGCCGGCGACCACACCGAGCGGCTGGCGGATCGAGTGCACGTCGATGCCGCTGCCGGCGCCCTCGGTGAACTCGCCCTTGATCAGGTGCGGGATGCCGACGGCGAACTCGATGACCTCGATGCCGCGCTGGATGTCGCCGAGGGCGTCGGCGTGGGTCTTGCCGTGCTCGAGCGACAGGGTGGTGGCCAGCTCATCGGCGTTCTTGTTGACCAGGTCGATGAACCGCATCAGGACGCGGGCACGACGCTGCGGGTTCCATGCGGCCCACTCCTGCTGCGCCTTCTTGGCGTTCTCGACGGCGGCGGCGACCTCGTCGGTCGAGGCCAGCGGGACCTGCGCCTGCACGGCGCCGGTGCTCGGGTTGAAGACGTCGGCGAAGCGGCCGCCCTCGGCGGGGACGCGCTTGCCGTTCAGGTAGTGCGGGATGGACGGGACAGCAGGAGCGGACACTTCAGATCACCTTTGATTCATATCGGGGGTTGTGCAGGTCTTCACAGGTCATGAGTCGAGGTCGTCGACGTCTGTAGGGGCGGCCGGGCCACCTCTCGCCGGATGCCGCGGGCGAAGAGAGCTCCCCCCTACTCACGCCGTGACGCGGTATGGCCTCTGTCACCACATAGTAGGACATCCAAGTATTTCTTCCAACCCCTGCCCACCTGCGATTTCACGGCGGTGCGGCGGTTAGGCTAGCCTTTCGGGCGAAAAGCCGACGTCGAGAGGAGTTCTGCACATGTCGGTCGTCATCCTCTACGGAACCGAGACCGGAACGGGCGAGCTCGTCGCCGACTCGATCGCAGACGCGCTGAACCAGCACGACCCGTCGATCTACGACATGAGCGAGTTCGCGGTCGAGGACCTCGATCCGGCCGACTTCCTCGTGGTGGTCTGCTCGACCTACGGCGAGGGCGAGCTGCCGACCGGCGCCGTCCCGTTCGCCGAGGAGCTCGACGAGGTCGATCCGGACCTGACCGGCCTGCGCTTCGCCGTCTTCGGGCTCGGCGACACCGTCTACGGAGAGACCTACAACCGCGGCGGCGAGATCATCGCCGAGATGCTGACCAAGCGCGGTGCGGCCCAGGTCGGCGAGCACGGTCGCCACGACGGCTCGTCGGCGGTCAAGCCGACCGCCCAGGCCGAGGAGTGGGCCGAGGGCCTCGCGGAGCTGCTCGAGAGCTAGCCCCACCACCGACACCGCCCTGCACGCAGGGCCGAGCGTTTCAGGCCGCCGGACGTCCGGCGGCCTGATCCGTCTGTGCGGCCTCCGCGGCCACCGCCTTTTCCTCCCCGCGCACCGCGGACAGCTTCGCCAGTTCGCTGACCGCCCGGATCATGACCGCGAGCACGACCCCGAGGAACAGCGCCGTCGGGACCGAGACCTTCAGGTTCTCCCCCAGCAGCAGGACGCCCAGCACCATCGCGACCGCCGGTTCGGCAACCGTCATCGAGGGGAACGAGGTCTGCAGGTCCCCGGCCGCGAAACCCACTTGCTGGGCCACGACGGCACCGACGACGACCAGCACGAACAGATAGATCGCGGGCTGGACGAAAGTGTGCAGGAACTCGTGGGTGACCTGATAGACGATCGCCTTCACCAGCAGTGCCGACACCCCGAAGAGGATGCCCGCCACCAGGCCGTAGAACAGGGCCTTGTAATGCGGGCTGCAGCGTTGGGCGAGCAGGACCAGCGCGATCACGAGCGCGGCGACCGAGCCGACGGTCGACCACATGAGCAGGGCGTCGGGCCGCCGCATGGACGGCTCGGGGCGCGCGACGGTCAGGAACGTCGCGACGCAGACCACCAGCACCCCGCCCCACGCCCATTCGATCCGCGCCGGATGCCGGTGATCGGCCCAGGCCTCCAACGGCAGGGCGAACAGCACCGCCAGCACGATGAGCGGCTGGACCAGCAGGATCGAGCCCAGTCCGAGCGCCGCGGCCTGCAGGGCGAAGCCGCAGAGCGCGATCGCCGCGCCGAGCCACCAGCCCCGGGTGATCGCGCCGTTGACCCTGCTCGCGCGCTGGCGGAGCACGGTCCCGGCCGCGATCAACAGCGCGGCCAGCACCGCCAGCAACGCGGGAACCCAGGTGTGCACGTCCACAAGAGTAGGGGTGTGCGGGCGGCCCCGCCGAGATGAGTGCCGGGGCAAGCGAAACGCCCGGGGGTCTCCCGGCACTGCCGGCGGACGCACTCGTCGTACATTCGGGGTATGCGTTATCGGTCGGATCTGGAACGTCTGGCGACACTCGACGCCGCGGCGATCGAGGCGGTCTGCACCGACTGCACCACCATCGACGAGTACATCGCCTGCGCCGTCGACAAGTCGATCGAGCACGATGCCCTCGCCGACGAGTTCGAGGCGTTCGACGAGCCCGAGGAGGCCGCTTTCCTGCGGCAGGAGGCCGCGGCCTGGCGCGCGACCGCGCGGCTGCTGCAGACCGTCGCCGCCGACCCCGAGGCGTACACCGGCGAATCGGGGCGGGACCGCACGCACGGAGTCGCATGACCGGCGCCCGGACGCTCGTCCTCATGCGTCACGGCAAGTCGGGCTATCCGCCGGCCACCCGCGACCACGATCGCCCGCTCGCCGAGCGCGGCCGGCGCCAGGCCGCGCTCGCCGGCCGGTGGATGGTCGACGAGGGGCTCGCCGTCGACGCGGTGCTCTGCTCGACGGCCACCCGCACCAGGCAGACCCTCGAACGCACGGGCATCGACGCGCCGGTCACCTACGTCGAGGACATCTATGGCGGTGACGCCGACGACGTCCTCGAGGCGATCCGCATCCACGCCCCGGCCGATGCGCGGACCCTGCTCGTCATCGGCCACGAGCCCGGCATGCCGCTGACCGCGCTGGCGCTCGACCCCGACGGGACCGTCGAACGCTTCCCGACGTCGGCCTATGCGGTGGTCACCGTGTCGCAGCCCTGGGACGAGCTCGGGCTCGCCCCTGACCCGGATGCATGTCTCGTCGGCGTCCGGGTACCCCGCGAGGACTGACCACATCGGCGCCGGCGTCCCGGTGCAGAACGGAGCGCCATGCGCGAGCAGCAGCGGATCATCATCGACGCCCTCGGGGTCGTGCCGGCGATCGACCCGGAAGCCGAGATCGAGCGACGTGCGGGCTTCCTCGCCGACTACCTTCACCACACCGGAACGCGCGGATACGTCCTCGGACTGTCGGGCGGGGTGGACTCGACGCTCGCCGGGCGCCTGGCCCAGCTCGCCGTCGAGCGGGTCCGCGCCGACGGCGGCGACGCCGTGTTCGTCGGGATGCGACTCCCCTACCGCGTGCAACACGACGAGCACGACGCGCAGGCGGCCGCCGACTTCGTGTCCGCCGACGAGCTGCTGACCGTGAACATCGCCCCCGGGGTCGATGCGCTCGACGACGAGATCGCCCGGGCGACCGGCACGACCCTGACCGACTTCACCAAGGGCAACGCGAAGGCACGCCACCGGATGGTCGCGCAGTACGCGGTGGCCGGCGACCGCGGGCTGCTCGTCGTCGGCGCCGACCACGCCGCGGAGAACGTGACCGGCTTCTTCACCAAGTACGGCGACGGCGCCGCCGACGTCCTGCCGCTGGCCGGACTCACCAAACGGCAGGGCCGGGCGCTGCTGCGACATCTCGGAGCCCCCCGACAGCTGTGGGAGAAGGTGCCCACCGCCGACCTGCTCGACGAGAAGCAGGGTCAGACCGACGAGGAGGAACTCGGACTGGGCTACCACCACATCGACGACTACCTCGAGGGCCGCGAGGTGCCCGACGAGGTGGCCGAACGGATCGAGGCGGCGTGGCACCGCAACCGGCACAAGCGGACCACTCCCGTCGAGGTCGACGACACCTGGTGGCGCCCCTGAGGGCATCCCGCCACATGGCGCGGGCACTAATGTGGTCGGCGTGTCTGTCTACGCCAACGGCTTCGCCCGGGTTGCCGGTGCGGTACCGGTGCTGTCCCTCGCCGATCCGGCCGCCAATGCCGAACGCACGATCTCGATGATGCGTCGAGCCGCCGACGAGGGCGCCTGCCTGGTCGTCTTCCCCGAAATGGGGTTGTGCGGTTACAGCGCCGACGACCTCTTCCACCAGGACGCACTGCTCGACGGCTGCCGCACCGCGCTCGCCGAGATCACCGCGGCGAGTAGAGGTCTCACACCGCTGGTCGTCGTCGGGCTGCCGCTGCTGGTCGGGGACGGACTGTTCAACTGCGCCGCGGTGATCCGGGACGGGTCGGTCCTCGGCGTCGTCCCGAAGTCGTACCTGCCGAACTACCGCGAGTTCTACGAGCAGCGGTTCTTCTCCGCCGCTCGGGACGCGGTGCCCGACACGGTCACCATCGACGGTGAGACCGTCCCGTTTGGCAACGACCTGGTCTTCGAGGCCGACGACCTGCCGGGCTTCGCCCTGCACGTGGAGATCTGCGAGGACGGCTGGGTGGCCATCCCGCCGAGCACGTGGGCCGCACTCGGCGGGGCCACCGTGCTGGCCAACCTGTCGGGCAGCCCGGTCACGATCGGCAAGGAGGCCTACCGCAAGAGCCTGTGCACCTCGCATTCCGCCCGCACCATCTCGGCCCACGTCTACGTCGCCGCGGGTTACGGCGAGTCGACCACCGATCTCGCCTGGGACGGCGACGCGCTCATCACCGAGAACGGGTCGCTGCTGGCGCGCAGCGAGCAGTTCGCCACCGACGACCAGATGATCTCCGCCGACATCGATCTCGACCGCCTGCGTCAGGAACGCATGCGGATGATCAGCCTGCGCGACCAGGCCGGCGACCACGCCGAGCGTCTGAAGTCGTTGCGGCGCATCAGGTTCGCGTTCGGCGACCTCCGCGTCGACGACGACGTGCTGCGCAG
This sequence comes from Gordonia paraffinivorans, assembly GCF_900683595.1. Lineage (NCBI taxonomy): Bacteria > Bacillati > Actinomycetota > Actinomycetes > Mycobacteriales > Gordoniaceae > Gordonia > Gordonia paraffinivorans. The sequence goes on from NZ_CAACYD010000006.1 coordinate 363,483, forward strand.
GGTCGTGCCCCGGTTCCCGTTCGTCCCGGCCGATTCCGCCGATCTCGACGAGCGTTGCGCCGAGGTCCGGCACATCCAGGTGCAGGGCCTGGCCCAGCGCCTTCGCTCCACCGGCATCGAGAAGATCGTCATCGGCGTGTCCGGCGGTCTCGACTCGACGCTGGCGCTGCTCGTCGCGGTCGACACCTTCGACCGGCTCGGGCTGCCGCGCGCCAACATCCTGGCCTACACCATGCCCGGTTTCGCGACCGGCGGCGCGACGCTGCGCCGGGCGCACGTGCTGATGGACTCGCTCGGGGTGAGCGGCAAGGAGATCGACATCCGTCCGTCGTGCGAGCAGATGCTCGCCGACCTGGACCACCCGTACGCGCGCGGGGAGAAGGTCTACGACGTCACCTTCGAGAACGTGCAGGCCGGGGAACGCACGTCGCACCTGTTCCGGCTCGCCAACCACCACGGCGCGCTCGTGCTGGGCACCGGTGACCTCTCCGAACTCGCGCTCGGCTGGTGCACCTACGGGGTCGGCGACCAGATGTCGCACTACAACGTCAACGGCTCGGTGCCGAAGACCCTCATCCAGCACCTCATCCGGTGGATGATCCACAACTCCCACCACTCGCAGGAGACCACCGACGTGCTCGCCGAGATCCTCGACGACGTGATCTCCCCGGAGCTCGTCCCCGCCGGGGAGGACGGCAAGATCCAGTCCACCGAGGACACGGTCGGCCCGTACGAGTTGCACGACTTCTTCCTGTACCACGTGACCCGGTTCGGCTACCGGCCGTCGAAGGTCGCCTATCTCGCCCGGCAGGCGTGGGGCGACCGTTCCCGCGGCCCATGGTCGGAGCTGCTCGCCGAGGACAAGCGCAACGAGTACGACGCCGAGACGATCGAACATTGGCTCGGAGTCTTCCTCCGGCGCTTCATGAACAACCAGTTCAAGCGCACCGCGATGCCCAACGGCCCCAAGATCGGTTCCGGCGGCTCGCTGTCGCCGCGCGGCGACTGGCGTGCGCCGTCGGACGCGTCGGCACGGGTGTGGCTCGACGAGCTGGCCGGCGGGAGCGCCTGAGCGACACCCGCCCGCCCGGCGCCGCGGTCAGTCGCAGGCGGCGAGCAGCTGCTTGAGCTGGTCGTCGAAGGCGTTGGCGATCTTCCACGGGTCGGGTGTCTGGTCGGTGCACGCCAGGATGCCGACGTTGAGGTGCCCGTCGGCGGAGAACACGGTGATGTTCAGTCCGAGGCCCTGGAAGATCGGTCCCAGCGGGTAGACCGCGGTCACCCGAGAACCCAGGAAATACAGCGGGAAGTTCGGTCCCGCGACGTTGGAGACGAGCACGTTGAAGATCGGCGGGTGCGCCGACGCCAGCTTGCGGTCGCCGTAGAACTTCATCACCGTCGACAGCGTCGTGCCCGGCGCGAATTGCGCCCAGGACCGCAGGATGTTCGCGTCGATCTCGGCGTGGTGTTCCTTCGACGTCCGGCTGAACTCGGCCTGCTTCTCCAGGCGGATCACCGGGTCGTCGACGTCGGTGGACAGCAGCGTGAACATGCCGGTCACCTTGTTGGTCCCCTCGACGACGAGGTCGGACTCGTCGGCGCCGTGCACCGACACCGGCACCATCCCGACGATCGGGCGGTCGGGAAGTTCGTCGTGCTCGATCAGGTAGGTGCGCAACGCGCCGCCGACCAGGGAGAGGACGACGTCGTTGATCTTCACGCCGAAGTGGTTCTTCACCCGCTTCACGTCGTCGAGCGACAACTGCGCCAGGGCGATGCTGCGGTGCGGGGTGATCGGCCCGTTGAAGCGGGTCCGCGGTGCCATGAACGGCGCCGGCATCGCCGACTGCTGCTGGGCGCGACGCAACCAGCCCACCGGCACGCTGAGGGTGCGCGGGAGCAGCTTCGCCATCGCGATCGGGCGCGCGACGAAGTAGTTGAGCGCGCCGGTGGCGGCGATCGTCGCCCGCGACGGCGGGCCGGCCGACTCGCGGATCTTCTTCGGGTCCAGTTCCGGCGGATCCGGTGTGAGCGTGCACATCTGGGCCAGCATCTCCGCGCTGGTGACGCCGTCGGTGCCGGCGTGGTGCATGCGCAGCATCGCGCAGATGCGGCCGGTGGACAGGCCCTCGATGATCCACAGCTCCCACAGCGGCTTGCCGCGGTCGAGCGTCTGGCCGGCGAGGTGGCCGCACAACTCGGCGACCTCGCGCTCGCCGCCGGGTGCGGGCACCGCGACGCGGTGCACGTGACGCTGGATGTCGAAGTCCTCGTCCTCAACCCACACCGGATGGTCGATGTTGAGCACCGAGTCGGCGAGCTTGCGGCGGAAGGCCGGGATCGCGGCGACGCGACGCTCCATCTCGTCTCGCAGCTTGGTGAACTCGTAGCCGCCCGGCATCGTGCTCGGATCGATCTCGACGAGGCCGATCACGTGCATCAGTTGGCTTCGCGTCTCCAGGTAGAGAAACGACGCATCGAGACCACTCAACCGCTGCATTGCACCAACCTCTCTTCCCCCGGCCGGAACCGCGGAATCCCCACGGCCATCATGCCGCACGCGGGTGGGTCCGGCGGTGCGATCGTCCCAGTCACACGTCCGGGTCGTCCCCGGATCTGCGGAAACGGCTCAGATCGGCATCGAATCGACCGTTCGGAGGACGTCCTGGGCCGGCGTCCGGAGCACGACGATCATCGCCAGCTCCCGCGCCGGGTCGTCGGTGATCTTGAATACCCCGCGACCGTTCTCGTCGATGAGACCGGTGCCGTGTCGCCACCGGACGGGGCGCGAGGTCGCCGAGGACCGCGAGTACTCGGCGTTGAGGGCATCCTTGGAGGCGAACCAGAAGACGCCGAACGGGCGGTCGACCGTACCGGCCGTGCATCGGACGACGAACACGGTGCGCACCCGACCGTTGCCCGTCTCCGACGGCCCGACCTCGTCGCGGCCGCCGGAGTACCGGCGCACGCAGCGGGCGTCGTTCCACGCGGCCACGGCGTCGGGGGCCTGTGGAAGCAGTTCGGGGAACTGCGCCACCAAGGGCGCGTACACGCCCCAACCGTTGCCGGTCCGGACCGACTTCGGTTCGCTCGGCGGCGAACTCGCGTCGCCGCGCAGGGCCACCACCCGATAGGTGTGCTCGCCGGCGGGGACGGCGACGTCCACGGCCTCGGTCTCGTCGCCGCGGTAGACGACCAGGCCGTCGTCGCGCACGAGCTGGTAACCCGACGCCCCGGACACCGGTTCCCACGACGCCACGAGCCGTCCCGACCGCTCGTCGAGCCGCAGGCCGCGTGGAGCATCCGGCACGTCCACACCGGTGAGGGCGCGCACCGAGAGGAAGGCACCGACACCCACCAGCAGGGCTGCCACCACGACCAGCGCGACCGCCCATACCGGGACGACACGGCGCCGCGGGGCGGAGATGCCCGGGACCCTGGTCGCCATCAGATCGGCAGCCTCTTCATGAGATCGGCGGCCGCGGCCGCCGGCCGGCCGGGTACCGCGACCCAGACGACCGACCGCGCGCGGTCACCGGTGTCCTGCGCGAGGATCGCCCTCCCCTGGCCACCGGTCTCGGACAGGTACAGGGTGCCGGTATGCCCCTGAGCCGTGGTGTGCGCGGCGCCCCGGGGGTTGCGGGCCGTCAGCTCGGCGGTGGCCCGGGCCTCTTCCGGGGTGTCGTACACGTCGACGACGACCTGGTAGGCCGTCTCCCGGTCCTCCTCGTCTGCATACCGGGTGCACCAGATGGTGCGCTTGGAGGAACCGAGGGCCAGGTCGCCGTCCTCGCCCCAGCACCGCATGCCGTCGAACCCGTTGGTGGACAACGGCGTCGCGGGGATGAGGTCGTGGTAGGCGTCGGCGATCGGCTGCAGCTCGCCCCAGGTCATGAAGACGTCGACGGCCCCGGAGTTCCCGGAGAAGTCGGAGGTGCGTCCGTCCGGGGCCTGCGCCGCCACCTGATACGTGTACGTGCCCGGGATGGGCCGGGGCGCGGAGAACCTCGTGTCCGGGCCGGAGTAGATCACCTGGTCGTTCTGGGTGACGACGTAATTGGTGGCCTCGTCGACACGCCCCCACGACAGCTCGACCGCGGAGGTGGTGACCTCGGCGTCCGGCCGGTTCGGCGTCTCCAGCCCCTCCGTCGAGGTGCGCAGGACCCCCGCGCCGGCCCCGATGACCGCGGCGAGCACCACCGCGGCGACCCCGGCGGCCATCATCTTCCCCGCGCGCCGTCGCACCGGCGCCGTGGTCTCCGCGGCGTCGACCGGTGTCCATCCGTGCAGGGTCTCGGGGGAGGTGCCCACGGCTCCGGGTGCGGGCGACGGCCAGGCCGCCGGATCGGAGGGAGTCGCGGTGTCCCGGGCCCCGAACCCATCCTGGTCCGGCACGAACCCGGCGAGCGTCTGCCGGTTGTCGAAGGCGTCCTCGAGCGCGCGGGCGAACTCCCCGGCGCTCGGGTACCGGTCGTCGGGGTCCTTGGCCAGCGCCCTGGCGAGCACCGCGTCGACCCCCGGCGGCAGGGCCCCGTTGCGGCTCGTGGCCGCCGGCGGGTCCTCGCGGAGGTGCGCGGTCATCAGCCCGTGCAACGAGGTTGCCTCGAACGGCGGTGCGCCGGTGAGCAGTTCGAAGGCCGTCGCACCCAACGAGTAGATGTCGCTGCGGGCGTCCACCCGGCGTCCCTCGATCTGCTCGGGCGACGCGTAGTGCATCGTGCCGATCGTGATGCCGTCGCCGGTCAGGTTGGTCACCTCGTCGATCACCTGCGCGATGCCGAAGTCGGTGACCTTCACCGCGTCGGGGACGAAGAACCCGCTCGGCGCCGCGGCATCGGCGGCGCCCGGGGTGACGAGGATGTTCGCCGGTTTGATGTCGCGATGCATGATGCCGCGGCGGTGCGCGGCGTCGAGACCGGCGGCCGCGCCCGAGACGATCAGGCAGGCCAGATGCGGCTCGAGCGGGGCGTCGGCGGCCAGCATTCGGGCGGCGTCGGTGCCGGGGACGTACTCCATCGCGATCCACAGCTGGTCGTCGAACACACCACGGTCGTACACCGCGACGACATTGGGGTGGTTCAATGGCGCGACGACGTCGGCCTCACGTTCGAAACGGGCCCGGAACACCGGGTCGGTCGCATGGGCCGACCGCAGGACCTTGAGCGCGTCGGCGCGCGGCAGCCGCGGATGGGCCGCCTTGTACACGTCCCCCATGCCCCCGCGCCCGAGCACGTCGAGAACCCGGTAGCCCGCGATCAGGTCTCCTACCTGGTACATGACGTCCTCACCGATATCCCCGGGTGTTATTTGCCGGTGCGGCAGTTGCGTAGGCCGCAAATGCTACCGAGTCCGCCGAAAACCGGACGAGGACACCGGTCCGGTCCATAGGATCGGCCCCGATGGAATCCACCGAGAATCAGCAGACGTTCACCGCCGCCGAGCTCGACGAGGCGTTCGCCCGGTTCCAGCGCACGGTGGCCGAGGTCGCCGAGACCGGCGACTGGGACCGCTACGCCGACCTGTTCACGGTCGATGCCGACTTCGTCGAGCATGCGCTGGGAACCCTCAAGGGTCGCGAGGAGATCCGCGCCTGGGCGTGGAAGACGATGACCGCGTTCCCCGGCAGCCACATGACGGGTTTCCCGTCGTTGTGGCACGTGGTCGACGCCCCGACCGGCCGCGTGATCTGCGAGGTCGACAACCCCATGCGCGACCCCGGGGACGGCAGCGTGATCACCGCCACCAACATCACGATCCTCACCTATGCCGGGGACGGGCTGTGGAGCCGCGAGGAGGACGTCTACAACCCGCTGGAGTTCGGGCGGGCGGCGATGCGGTGGTGCGAGAAGGCCCGCGAACACGGTCGGCTCGACGAGGCCGCCGCCGCGTGGATGGAGACCACCGGCGCGATGTTCGCCCGTCGCCGCTGACCTGCAAGCGCCCCGGTCCCCCGACGCCGCGCCCGCCAGGACCTCCCTGGCCGGACCGCCCGCAGGACGTGACGCAGGCCACTGAGAGTGGCAGTAACATCGGGACTGCGCGGACGCGACAGCCATGCCGACGGACTTGGGACAGAACCTTCGGTGCCGTAGGCTAGAGCTTTGACCAGTGGCGTCAGATTCGGCCTGACAAGGTCCGGCGCCCCACGGTTCGCCGAGTCGGGACCGCTCGTCCCGACGACGTCGGGGCCCTTCTCCGCACGTCGGCGACGCCGCGACCGTGGAGACACATTGACGAGACACATACGACATACGCGGACACCGTTCGGAGGACATCTATGGCACGGCTGCTGACGCAACTCGAGCTTCTCAGGGAGCTCGAGCCCGTCGCGGAGGAGAACGTCAACCGTCACCTCAAGATCGCGAAGGACTGGAACCCGCACGACTACGTCCCGTGGGACGAGGGCCGCAACTTCGCCGCCCTCGGCGGCGTCGACTACGACCCCGAGCAGTCGGAGCTCTCCGACGTGGCCAAGGCCGCGATGATCACGAACCTGCTGACCGAGGACAACCTGCCCTCGTACCACCGCGTCATCGCCGACAACTTCTCGATGGACTCCGCCTGGGGCCACTGGGTGGGTCGCTGGACGGCCGAGGAGAACCGCCACGGCATCGTCATGCGCGACTACCTCGTCGTCACCCGCGGCGTCGATCCGGTCGCCCTCGAAGAGGCGCGGATGATCCACATGACCAACGGCTACGACCCGATGCTCGCCGCCGCCGGACGCGTCGACGAACTCGAAGAGCACGCCGACGACCTCGGTCTGCTGCACTCGGTCGCGTACGTGACCTTCCAGGAGCTCGCCACCCGCGTCAGCCACCGCAACACGGGCAAGGCCTGCAACGATCCGGTCGCCGACAAGATGCTGCAGCGCATCGCCGCCGACGAGAACCTGCACATGATCTTCTACCGCAACATCTGCGGTGCGGGATTCGACATCGCGCCCGACCAGACGCTGCGCGCGGTCACCGACATCGTCACCAACTTCCAGATGCCCGGCGCCGGCATGCCGAACTTCCGCCGCCACGGCGTCCTCATGGCCAAGCACGGCATCTACGACCTGCGCCAGCACCTCGAAGAGGTCGTCATGCCGGTCCTGCGCAAGTGGAAGGTCTTCGAGCGCGACGACTTCACCTCCGAGGGCGAGAAGACCCGCGAGGAGCTCGCCGCCTTCCTCGAGCAGCTCGAGAAGGACACGATCCGCTTCGAGGAGATGCGCGACCGTTCGCTCGCCCGCGAGGCCAAGAAGCGGGAGCAGCAGGCATCCTGAGCACGACCGTCTCCAGCCGACCGGCGCCTTCGGACTCCGAGGGCGCCGGTTCGCTGCATCCCACCGAAACCCCGGGCACCGGCGCCATCACCACAGAGAAGCTGCGCATCGGGTCGATCGAACTGGCCAGTCCCGTGGTGCTCGCGCCGATGGCCGGCGTCACCAACGTCGCGTTCCGCACCCTGTGCCGTGAACTCGAACTCGCGCGCACCGGCACCGTGTCGGGCCTGTACGTCTGCGAGATGGTGACCGCGCGGGCCCTGGTGGAGCGCCATCCGGTGACGATGCACATGACCACCTTCGGCCCGGACGAGAACCCGCGGTCGATGCAGCTGTACACGGTCGATCCCAAGTGGACCTACGAGGCGGCCAAGATGATCGTCGAGGAGAACCTCGCCGATCACATCGACATGAACTTCGGCTGCCCGGTCCCGAAGGTCACCCGCAAGGGCGGCGGCTCGGCCATCCCCTACAAGCGGACCCTCTTCCGCAAGATCGTCGCCGCCGCGGTGCGGGCGATCGAGGGCACCGACATCCCGGTGACGGTCAAGTTCCGCATCGGCATCGACGACGAACACCGCACCCATCTCGACGCGGGCCGGATCGCCGCCGAGGAGGGCGCCGCCGCCGTCGCGCTGCATGCGCGCACCGCCTCGCAGCGGTACTCGGGGCAGGCCGACTGGGACGAGATCGCCAGGCTGAAGGAACACGTGACCTCGGTGCCGGTGCTCGGCAACGGCGACATCTTCGAACCCGCCGACGCGGTGGCGATGATGAGGCAGACCGGATGCGACGGCGTCGTCGTCGGCCGCGGCTGCCTCGGCCGGCCGTGGCTGTTCGCCGAGCTGGCCGCCGAGCTGAACGGGCTCTCCGCCCCCGAGCCCCCGAACCTCGGCGAGGTCGCCGAGATCATGGTCCGGCACTGCGAGCTCCTCGTCGAGCACCACGGCGAGGACAAGGGCTGCCGCGAGATCCGCAAGCACGTCGCGTGGTACCTGCGCGGGTTCCCCGCCGGCTCGGAGGTCCGCCGCCGGCTGGCGCTGGTCAAGAGCGTCGACGAACTGCGCGAACTGCTCGCCGAACTCCCCGCCGACGCCCCGTTCCCCCGGGACGGGCACGGCCCGCGCGGCCGCCAGGGTTCCCCGGCCAAGGTCGCGCTGCCCGAGGGCTGGCTCGACGACCCGTACGAGGACGTCGTTCCCGCCGGCGCCGAGGTCATGCACTCCGGCGGCTGAAACGATCTGCGAAAACCGTCACAACGCGCATCTGGCTGAGGCCTCTTCTCAGGTGTGGTCAGTAGTATGGCGCGGAGGTCCCGGCCACCGGGTCCACGCAGTCCTGCGCCCGCCGCCACGCACAGCCCCGACGTGCGGTGACGCGCCATCGAGCCTCGGGGCATGAGGAACGTGCATTGAGTCGTTGGACATCGGGACCGGACGAACCGGACGCGGCCGACGGGACCAACGGGTCTCGGCGAGGCCGTCGTGCCGCTCGACCGAGTGATGGCAACGACCGCCGTCCCCGGATCGACCCGAACGCCCAGGGCACCGGCACCCAGGCGCCCGGCGCGAGTGCCCATGCGAGCCTGCGCGAGCCCCGGTCCACCGACCGCTTCGTCCGCGGCCGCACCCGTCTGACCGTCCGCGAGCTGATGGAGCAGATGGAGGCCGAGGGAGCCGCCCAGGCCGGCGACGCAGGCGCCCCGCGCGCAACCGAGCGCCCACGCCGTCCCGATGTCCCGCCCCCTCCGGTCACGCGCGGGCGCTCGAGGCGCTTCACCCCGTCGGCGTCCGGCCCCGGCGACCGTCCGACCCCGCGTCGCGACCCCCGCCGGCCCGCCGCCGACGACCGGCCCACCGAGGTCCACCGCTTCGACAACGAGGTCACCCAGAAGATCCCGACGATCTCCTCGTCCGGTGAGACCCCGCCCGATCTGTCCGACCGCGCGACCGCGCAGCGCGCCATCGAGGAGTCCCGCGCGCAGGACGCGCCGATCCCGGCCGAACCGGTCCCGTCCGGAACCACCCCCACGCCGCCGCCCGCCCCGAAGGTCCCGCGCGAACCGCTCGAGCCCACCCCGGACCTGACGGGCCCGCTGAACCTGCGGTCGGGGCCGCGGCGCCTCGACCCCCCGCGCGAGGACCGCAAGCGTTCGCTCCTCCGCAAGACCACCGCCACCGGCCGGGTCCTGGTGGCGCTCGCCTGCGTCACCGCGCTGATCGGCACCGGTTTCGTCTGGGGCTACCTGCAGTCGTGGAACGGCAACTGGCGCAACGTCACCGCCGTCGACCCCGAGGACAAGAACATCCGCAACAAGGATGCGCAGACCGGCGACGAGACCTATCTGATCGTCGGCACCGACACACGCGGCGGCCAGAACTCGAAGGTCGGCGCGGGCACCACCGCCGACGCCGAGGGCGCCCGGTCGGACACCGTCATCCTGGTGAACGTGCCGGCCAACCGCGAGCGCGTCGTGGCGGTCTCGTTCCCGCGCGACCTGCAGGTGGATCGTCCCGAGTGCAACTCGTGGGACAACGAGACCGGCAAGTACGGCGAGGAGATGCCGGCCGAGGACAACGTCAAGCTCAACAGCGTCTACTTCTACGGCGGGCCGCAGTGCCTGGTCCGCGTGATCACGCAGATGAGCGGCCTGAACATCAACCACTTCATCGGGATGGACTTCTACGGGTTCGAGAAGGTGGTCCGCGCCATCGGCGGCGTGGAGGTCTGCTCGACCGTTCCGCTGTACGACTACGAGATCGGGCACATCCTGCGCAAGCCCGGCAAGCAGAAGCTGACCGGACGCCGCGCGCTCAACTACGTCCGCGCCCGCAACATCGCCACCGAGGGCAACGGCGACTACGGCCGCATCAAGCGCCAGCAGTTGTTCATGTCGTCGCTGCTGCGGTCGACGCTGTCGGGCGACGTGCTCAAGAACCCGAACAAGCTCAACAGCATCGTCAACACCTTCATCGAGTACAGCTACGTCGACGGCGTGGACACGCAGTCGCTGATCGATCTCGCCGAGTCGATGCAGGGCATGGACGCCGGGCGGGTCACCTTCCTGACCATCCCGACCTCCGGCACCTCGGAGGACGGGCAGAACAACGAGATCCCGCGCACCGACGACATCGACGCCATCTTCAACGCGATCATCGACGACCTGCCGCTGCCGGGTGAGAAGAAGGCCGAGAAGACCCCGTCGTCCAAGGCACCGTCGTCGAAGGCCACCACGTCGAAGGCCACCACGTCGAAGGCCACCACGTCGAAGGCCCCGGCCGGCCCGTCGCGCAAGAGCTCGACCGACACCGTCGGCCAGATCACCGCGACCGCGCAGAACCCTGCGAACGTGGGCGTCCGGGTGCTCAACGGCACCTCGACCGCCGGCCTCGCCTCCGAGGTCTCCGACCGTCTGACGCCCTACGGCTTCGACGTGCGCGGCGTCGCCGATGCGTCGGAGAACCGCGACGACACCGTCGTCCGCTACGGCGTCGGCCAGCAAGCTGCGGCCGCGACCCTGGCCAAGATGTTCCCGGGCGCCGAGATCCAGTTCGACCGGACGGTGAAGTCTGGTGTCGAGGTGATCCTCGGCTCGGACTTCGGCGGCGATCTGGGCGCGGTTCCCGACACCGGCGCGACGATCAACGTCGAACAGCTCGCACCGGCGGAGAACACCGGCGACCTGCCCAACGACCTCGCGGTCACCAACGCCGGCGACACGACCTGCACCTAGCGGCAGGCGCCGGCTCGACTCCGGCCGCGTGATGTCGATCCGCGGGCACCGGACGTTCATCCCGCGTTCATCGAGGTCACGTATCCTGAGCGTCATGCGTACCGCCTACCAAGAGCAACTCGAAGCGCTGACCGCCGTCCTAGGCGAGATGTGCGAGCTCGCAGGGGTCGCGATGGCGCGTGCCACGCAGGCGCTGCTCCAGGCCGATCTCACCATCGCCGAGGAGGTGATCAGCGACAGCGAGCGTATGACGCAGCTGTCGGCGCGCGCCGAGGAACAGTCCTTCGCCCTGCTCGCCCTGCAGGCGCCGGTCGCGGGCGATCTGCGCGGGGTGGTCAGCGGTTTCCAGATCGTCGCCGACGCCGACCGCATGGGTGCGCTGGCGCTGCACGTCGCGAAGGTCGCACGACGCCGGCACCCGGCGAAGGCACTTCCCGAAGAGGTCAACGGCTACTTCGCCGAGATGGGTCGACTGGCCGTCGCACTCGCCAAGAGCGCCCACGAGGTGTTGGTCACCCGCGACCCGCAGGCGGCGCTGCGGCTGCAGGAGGACGATGATGCGATGGACGACCTGCATCGCCACCTGTTCACCGTCCTGATGGACCGCGAGTGGCAGCACGGGGTCGCGGCCGCGGTCGACGTGACCCTGCTCGGCCGCTACTACGAGCGTTTCGCCGACCACGCCGTCCTCATCGGGCGGCGCGTGGTCTTCACGGCGACGGGCAAGACCCCCGAGCAGTGCCGCGGCATCGGCTAGATGTACTGACCCGGAACGTTAGGTACAGAGTTCGGCGAGTCGACGTGACATAGGGAAGACCTCCGAGTGAGGTGTGGAGCTGTCTAAGAACCGCTCCTCAACCCGGAGGTCTTCATGTCCCACCGTAATTCACCGCTGTCCCCGACTGGCCGGTTGCGTCTGGCTCGGTGTGCTGTGGACGACCGGTGGCCACTGCGCCGCGCAGCTGACCGGTTCAACGTGTCAGTCACCACGGCCAAGCGATGGGCGGATCGCTACCGCGACCACGGGCCGGCCGGAATGGGTGATCGGTCCAGCCGGCCCCGATCGTGTCCGCATCGCACCAGCCGGCGCCGGGAACGCCGGGTCGTCGGGTTACGCGTCTCCCGCCGCTGGGGGCCAGCCCGGATCGGATACCACCTGGGGTTGAACGTCTCCACGGTGCACCGCATCCTCACCCGCTACGGCTGCCTACGACTGTCGTGGATCGACCCGGCAACCGGGGCGCCGGTACGTGCCCGCAGACGCGAGATTCGCCGGTACGAACACCAAGCGCCCGGAGACTTGATCCACGTCGACATCAAAAAGCTCGGCAGAATCCCCGACGGCGGTGGACATCGCGTACACGGCCGCGCCCAGGGCACCCGCAACTCCAGTGCCCACCGCGAGCCTGGACGAACCCGCAAAGTTGCTGGCCGCCCCAACCTGGGGTACGCGTATCTGCATCACGCCGTCGACGACCACTCCCGCTACGCCTACTCCGAGATCCTCGCTGATGAGAAGAAGGAAACCGCGACCGCGTTCATGACTCGGGCGTTGGCGCACTTCGCCTCGATCGGTGTCACCACCGCGCGAGTGATGACCGACAACGGGTCGTGTTACCGGTCCCGCATATTTCGGGACTTGTTGCACGACAACAAGATCAAGCACAAGCGGACCAGACCGTACCGGCCGCAAACCAACGGCAAGGTCGAACGATTCAACCGGACCCTGCAGGAGGAATGGGCCTACGCCCGTCCCTACCTCAGTGAAACCGAACGCGTCGCGGCCTTCCCCGAGTTCCTTCGCATCTACAATCACGAACGCGGCCACACCGCACTCCGAGGCAACTCACCCGCCGACCGCGTACCCAACCTGTCGGGTCAGTACAGCTAGACCACGTCGCCAGGTCGCGGGTCACGACGTGATGTTGCTCGCCCATGCCGGGCGGTCGAGCGCGAGCACACACCCCGACGCCCCGCAATTCAATTCAGCGAACCAACTCGGCGTCCATATTCACTCTGTCGAACAATCGGCAGGAAATCAGACCACACCCGATTTCACACATTCTCGAGTCGTGGTTAGTGTGGCCCCCATGGGCCAGCATCATCCGATCGAACCCGATTTCAACGCCGCCACCGACGAGAAGCTGGCGGCCGCCGCCCACCGGCGCCAGATCATCACCTACCTGGGTGTGATCGCGTCGCTGGCAGCGCTCCTGGTGATCCTGCTGCTCAACATGTGACGTCGGCCCTCAGCCGAATCGTCCCGAGATGTAGTCCTCGGTCTCCTTCTTCGACGGATTGGAGAACATGGTCTCGGTGTCGCTGATCTCGACCAGCTGACCCGGCTGACCCACCCCCTCGAGGTTGAAGAACGCGGTCTGGTCGCTCACGCGCGCGGCCTGCTGCATGTTGTGGGTCACGATGACGATCGTGTAGTCCTTCTTCAGCTCCCCCATCAGATCCTCGATCGCGAGCGTCGAGATGGGGTCGAGTGCCGAACACGGTTCGTCCATCAGCAACACATCCGGTTCGACGGCGATGGCCCGGGCGATGCACAGACGCTGTTGCTGACCGCCGGACAGGCCGCCGCCCGGCTTGTCGAGACGGTCCTTGACCTCCTCCCACAGGTTCGCGCCGCGCAGGCTGCGCTCGGCCACCTCGTCGAGCACGGCCTTGTTCCGGACGCCCTGCAGGCGGAGGCCGGCGACGACGTTGTCGCGGATCGACATCGTCGGGAACGGGTTGGGGCGCTGGAACACCATCCCGATGGTCGCGCGGACGCTCACCGGATCGACGTTGCGTCCGTAGATGTCCTCGCCGTCGAGCAGAACGCTGCCGGTCGCGTAGGCGCCGGGCGTCACCTCGTGCATGCGGTTGAGGGTCCGCAGCACCGTCGACTTTCCACAGCCCGACGGCCCGATGAACGCGGTGATGCAGCGGGGCGGGACCTCGAGGGTCACGTCCTTCACTGCGTGGAAGTCGCCGTAATAGACGTTCAGGTCCTTGATGTCGAGGCGCTTTGCCATGACGTGAGTTTCCGTTTCTCGCAGGGAATGGAGGTCCGGTATCGGACTCAGGAGGACTTGGGCGCGAACAGACGCGCGACGAGCTTGGCGCCGAAGTAGACGAGGGCCACCAGGATGACCAGGCACAGCGCCGCGCCCCAAACCCGGTCGAGGGCGCCCGGGCCGTTGTTGTACTGCTGCACCATCATCAGCGGCAGCGATTCCTGGTTGCCGTCGAACGGATTCCAGTTCATCGCGCGGGTGGAGCCGACCAGGATCAGCACCGGGGCGGACTCGCCCATGACACGAGCGATGGCGAGCATCACGCCGGTGACGATCCCCGAGAGTGCGGTCGGCAGGACGATTCGCACGATCGTCTTCCACTTCGGGATGCCGAGCGCATACGAGGCCTCGCGCAGATCCTGAGGGACGATCTTGAGCATCTCCTCGGTCGCCCGGACCACCAGCGGGACCATCAGCAGCACGAGCGCGATCGCGACGACGAAACCGGACCGCGGCAGGCCGAGGGTGGTACGCCACACCGCGTAGACGAACAGCGCCGCGACGATCGAGGGCACGCCCGACAGGATGTCCACCATGAAGGTGGTGATCTTGGCGAGCCACGACTTCGCGGTGGCGTACTCGACGAGGTAGATGGCGACGAAGATGCCCAGCGGGATGGAGATCGCGGCGGCGAGCGCCGTTTGGATGAGGGTGCCGACGATGGCATTGGCGGCACCGCCGCTGCGTTCGGGCAGCGTCCACCAGTCGATGTCGAGAAGCGGTTCGATGCCGCGGATCACCAGTGTCGAGACCAGCCACACCAGGGGCACGAGCGCGACGAGGAGAGCGAGCACGACCGCGATCCGAACGACGTGGTCGGCGACGCGGCGTCGCCTCGCCATCGGCGCGAAGCCCGACGGCTTCTTGACCGGGTCGGCCGCGTGCGGGGAGGTGGCGACGGTCATGGTCACTTCTTTCCGGCGACCACCGCGCGGGCGGCGGCGTTGACGACGAAGGTCAGGACGAACAGGGTGAGGCCGGCCGAGATGTAGGCACCGGTCTTGGCGGGCGAGTCGAACTCCGCGGCGTTGTTGGCGATCTTGGTCGCGAACGTCTCGCCGCTCTCCATGAGGTCGAAGTCCATGGGTCCGGCCGTGGAGATGATGAGCAGCAGCGCCATCGTCTCGCCCAGGGCGCGACCGAGGCCGAGCATGCAGCCGGAGATGTATCCGGAGAACCCGAACGGCAACACCGCGAGCTTGACGACCTCGAACTTGGTCGCGCCCAGTGCCAGTGCCGCCTCGCGATGACCCTTCGGGGTCTGCATGAACACCTCGCGGGTGACGGCGGTGATGATCGGCAGGATCATGACCGCCAGCACGATCCCGGCGGTGAGCAGGGTGCCGCCGGTGGACATGTTCGCGACCTGCGTCGGCTCCTGGAAGAAGGGCAGGAACCCGAGATGCCCGACGAGCCACTCGTTCACGGGCACCATCGCCGGGCCCAGCACGAGGATGCCCCAGAGGCCGTAGACGATCGACGGGACCGCGGCGAGCAGGTCGACCGTGTAAGAGATAGGGCCGACCAGGCGCTTCGGCGCGTACTCTGTGAGGAAGATCGAAATGCCCAGGGAGACGGGCATGGCGAGCATGAGCGCGATGACCGAGACGACCACGGTCGCGTAGAACAGCTGCGGGATGCCGAAGGCGAGCCGGTCGCCGGTGGTGACCCAGTCGCCGCTGTAGGTGAAGAAGTTCTCCTCGTTGTCCAGCAGCGACGGGACCGCCTGCGCGAGGAGGAACACCGCGATGAGACCGATGACGACGGAGACCACCAGGCCCGAACCCACCGACAGGGTGCGGAACACCCGGTCGGCGATCCGATGACGGGCCCCGACCTGCAGACCGGCAGAACCCGTGCCGTCGGGGGATTCTCCGGGCGCGCCGGTCGCCGGCGGGACCGCGTCATCCTCGGTGGTCGGCGACGTCATGTGTGTTTCTCGTACCTCTGCTCTTGTCATCGGGTCTGCTCCCCGGTCTCACGGGCCGTCCGGACCGCCTCAGGCATTGCCGTCGCCGGCGAGCGCGTCGACGCTGGCCTGCAGTCGGGCCTTGAAGCCCTCGGGAACAGGCACGTATCCGAGCTCCTCGAGACCGGCCTGTCCCTGGTCGAGGATCGCGGTGAACGCGTCCTTCAGCGTGGTCGAGGTCTCGGCGTCGTCGTAGCCCGCCGAACACACGATGGAGTACGGGGTCAGCAGCAGCGGATAGGCTCCCGGGGTCTTCGACGCGAACAGGGCGTCGGTGTCGACGATGAGGTCCTTGCTGCCGGGATCGGCGAAGGTCAGCGCGTCCAGGGCCTTGCCCGCGCTCTGAGTATCGAGCGCGACCGGTCCGGCGCCGAAGTCGATGTCGGCGATGCCGAGATCGTTCTCGGTCGCGAAGCCCCACTCGACGTAGCTGATCGAGCCCGGGGTCTTCTTGACCGTGTCGGCCACCCCGGTCGACTTGGACGCGCCGGAACCGACATTCTGCGGCGCGAACTCCTTGCTGTGCTCGTACGGCCAGTCCGCCGGCGCCGAGGTCTGCAGGAAACGCTGGAAGTTGTCGGTCGTGCCCGAGCTGTCCGAGCGGTAGACGGGCACGACGTCGTCACCGGGCAGTGCGACGCCCGGGTTGAGGGCGGCGATCGCGGGATCGTTCCAGGCGGTGATCTTCCCGTCGAAGATCTTCGCGATGACGCCGGGCGTGAGCTGCAGCTTGTCCACGCCGTCGAGGTGATAGGCGATCGCGACCGGCCCGACCACGAGCGGCAGGTGCCACGGGTCGTTGCCGTTGCAGCGCGCCTTGGCCTCGGCGACCTCGTCGGGCTTGAGGGCCGAATCCGAGCCGGCGAAGTCGACGTCGCCGGCGATGAACTTCTTGATGCCGTCGCCCGACCCGCTACCGGTGTAGTCCAGGACGATCTCGTCTTCGTCGGAGAGGATCTGGCTGAAGTGCTCCATCGCCTTCTGCTGGGCGGTGGACCCCTCGCCGCTGACCGTCGGGGTGCCACCCCCGCTGCACGCTGTCACCAGGCCCAGAACCGCGATCGCCGACGCCGCCAGTGCGCCGTTCCCCTTGATCTTCACCGCAGGTGTTGCCTTTCCGTAGTAGGTATTCGCGCCCCGAGGTGCGCAACGACCTCGGACGTCCCGTGGAAAAGCTAGGCCCGCTCGGTGCACGGAACCCCGACGGAAGGTGAACGGAGGGTGAACCCCTGCGGTCGGCGTGGTGGCGAAGGCTCTCAGCCGTAGGCGACGTCGACCGCGTACCGCGAGAACCCGAGACGTTCGTAGGTGCGCAGGGCGGCGGTGTTGTCACCCTCGACGTAGAGGTTGATCTCCCGGACGCCGCGCCGGGCGAGATGATGCAGCCCGGCCAGGGTCAGCAGTCGCCCGAGCCCGCGGCCCTGGGCCTGCGGGTCGACACCCACGATGTACACCTCGCCGAGGTCGGCGTCGTGCAGCTTGGTCCAGTGAAATCCCAGGAGCGTCTGGGGATCTGAGGCGTCGAAGGCGAGGAAGAGCCCCTCGGGATCGAACCAGTCCGACCCCACCCGCTCGGCGATCTGGTCCATCGACCACCCGCCCTGCTCCGGATGCCAGTCGAAGGCGGCGTTGTTCACGCGCAGGATCTCGGCGTGGTCCTCCGGCCCGGCATAGGTGCGCAGGACGATCGACGGGTCGACGACGAGTTCGGGGAGTTCATGCCCCTCCCCCACCGGCCGCCGCAATTGAAGGAGCTCGCGCCGCTTCTCCAGTCCCATCGACGTCGCCAGCGCGACGGCAGCGGGCAGATCGCCATGGGCCCAGACGCGAACCCCGTTCGGCCCCAACGCCTGTGCGGCGCCGAAGGCGGTGTCGAGCAGCGCCCGGCCGAGTCCACGCCGCCGATGGTCGGGGTGCACGACGGCCTCGATCATCGCCGGCTCACCGTCGCGCCCGGGCACGATGTTCGCGTAGGAGGCGTCGGTCCAGACGTGCACCACCGGCGAATCCTCGCCGGCGTCAATGGCTTTCACCGCTTCGTCGGACAGCGGGGCGACACCGTCGACCGCCGTGGCGGCATGCACCATCGCGTGCGCGGACTCGGCGACGTCGGCCGGCAGCGCACCGCGATGCACCCGTGGCCGCTCAGTTCCCGGCACCGGCATGCAACTCCTCGTCGAACGAATCCGGACCGTCGAGGCCATCGGCGAAATCCGCGTCGGCCTCGACCGCGGAGGCGTCGGTACCCGCGGACTCGTCGGCACCCTCCGGCACCGGCGCACGCCCCTTGGTGGCGGGGCGCACCGCCTTGTAGCCGACGTTGCGGACGGTCCCGATCAGCGACTCGTGCTCGCTGCCTAGCTTGGCGCGCAGGCGACGCACGTGGACGTCCACGGTCCTCGTGCCGCCGAAGAAGTCGTACCCCCACACCTCCTGCAGCAGCTGCGCACGGGTGAACACGCGACCCGCGTTCTGCGCCAGGTACTTCAGGAGCTCGAATTCCTTGTAAGTCAGATCGAGGGGCCGACCCCGCAGTCTTGCGGTGTACGTCCCCTCGTCGATGACCAGTTCTCCCAGCGTGACCTTGCCGCTCGTCTCCTCGGCCGTCACCCCCCGGGTTCGCACGACCAGCAGGCGCAGTCGTGCGTCGAGCTCCGCCGGACCCGTGCCCGGCAACAAGAACTCGTCGATCCCCCAATCCGCGTTCACCGCGACCAGTCCGCCCTCGGTCAGCACCGCGGCGACCGGCACGGAGGACCCGGTGCTCCCCAGCAGGCGGCACAGCCCTCGTGCTGCGGCGAGATCAGCCCGCGCGTCGACCAGCGCCACATCCGCGTTGCCCGCCTCCATCAGCGAGGAGACCTCGGTGGGGGCGACACGCACGTTGTGAGCCAGCAGCGACAACGACGGCAGGACCGAATCCGGATTGGGATCGGCCGTCAACAACAAGAGATCCACCTAGCACTCCGATCTCGTTTTCGTCCCCGTCCCAGACCAACCAATCCGCTCACCACGCTGTGAACGCCTCCACACACACGGACAAGAATTGTTTACTCTGCCTTACCAGCGTGTGCGGGATAGGTGACAGAATAACGCCATCGACTTACTTCACCGTTAACAAGGCAGACCGGGGCACCGGGTGGTCCCGAGGGAGAGGGAGGACCTGGTGAGCAGGCCGGTCGTCCGGAAATCCCTCGTCGTCGCGGTCGTGGTGGTCGTGGTCGCGGCCGTGGCGGCCCTTCTCGCCGACGTCGCCACGGCGATCCGCAGCGAGCACCGGCTCTCCGTCGCCATCGCCGAATCCCCCCGCGTTCCTTACGATCCCGAGGTCACGCTCGCCGGCTTCCCGTTCCTCACCCAGGCCGGCGACGGCCGCTATTCCGGGGTGACGATCGCCGCGAAGGGCGTCGAGCTCCCCGGCTGCGAGCCGCAACGGGGTGTCTGCCGGGCCGAGCTCGGGGCCACGCTGGGCTCCTTCGACGGCCCGGAATGGGGGCGATTCTCCGGCAGTGATGTTCTGCACACTTCGTCGATCACGGCCTACACACGCCTCGACGCGGTCACCCTCGCCCGCTTCATGCGGATCACCGACCTCACCCTGAGCACCCCCGCCCCGGATGGAAAGGCAGGTGGCGGCGGCCCCCAGGACGGCGTCGTGTCGCGGTCGGAGGGGGTCGTGCTCACCGGCACCGTCGCGCTACCGCCGTCGGACGGGCTCGACCCGCGGAATCCGCCGTCTGCGTCGGACTACGACGGCCCGAAGGTGAAGGTGAGCGTCGCCGTGGACCTGTCGGTGACCGACGGCGCGCTGCGCATCCGCGCCACCGACTTCTACACCGGACCCGAGCGGCATGTCGCCGCCGACGTCCCGGCCGGGATGCGCGCGGCCGTCCTCGAGCGGTTCAGCATGACGCTGCCCCGGTTGCCGATGGCCTGGGGCGTCGAGCCGGAGCGCGCGGAGAGCTTCGGCGGCGACATCCAGCTCGTCGGGGCGTCGGGCCCGGCCGTCGTGCGGCCCCACGAATTCTGACCCCGTCGGCTTTTGCGCAGGTCACCGCCTAAACCACCTGGGCATTCGGCGTCCGGGGAACACTGTTGTACCCTCGTGGGCATGCAACAGCGCCGTGAGTTGATGCTCACCCGTCGCCGGGCGATCGACTTCTGTCGAGTCGCCTGTTGTTGCTGTCGCACGCACCGCTGACGGTGTGGCATGACATGCGCTGCCCCGCAGCACATCCATGCGCACCGCCGATGACGACGGGGTGCGTTTCTCCCGAGGCCTGAGTCCTCGTCTCTGCGCGCCTTCCGCTCGCCATCACCAGATCTGAGCCGTGGGCCGATTGCCTTCGTGCTCGCGTGTTGTTCACCGCGGGTTGTTCCGCACCACCTTGATCGATCGATCACAGAGATAACCATCCGAAAGGAACCAGACATGGCACGTTCCGATGTCCTGGTCAGCGCCGATTGGGCTGAGCAGAACCTCAACGCCGACAAGACCGTCTTCATCGAGGTCGACGAGGACACCTCGGCGTACGACGTCGGCCACATCCCCGGCGCCATCAAGCTCGACTGGAAGAAGGACCTGCAGGACGGCGTCCGTCGCGACTTCGTCGATGCCGAGCGCTTCTCGAAGCTGCTCTCCGAGCGCGGCGTCGCCAATGACGACACCGTGATCCTCTACGGCGGCAACAACAACTGGTTCGCCGCCTACGCCTACTGGTACTTCAAGCTGTACGGCCACAAGGACGTCAAGCTGATCGACGGCGGCCGCAAGAAGTGGGAGCTCGACGGACGTCCGCTCTCGAGCGAGACCGTCACCCGCCCGGCGACCGACTACAAGGCCTCCGAGCCCGACCTCAGCATCCGCGCCTTCCGCGACGAGGTCATCGACTCCATCGGCAAGAAGAACCTCGTCGACGTGCGCAGCCCTGACGAGTTCTCCGGCAAGATCCTCGCCCCGGCCCACCTCCCGCAGGAGCAGGCCCAGCAGCGCGGCCACATCCCGGGTGCGATCAACATCCCGTGGTCGACCACCGCGAACGAGGACGGCACCTTCAAGTCCGACGAGGAACTCGAGGCCCTGTACAAGGAGAAGGGCTTCGACGACAGCCGCGAGACCATCGCGTACTGCCGTATCGGCGAGCGCTCGAGCCACACCTGGTTCGTGCTGACCGAGCTGCTCGGCAAGAAGGGCGTCAAGAACTACGACGGCAGCTGGGTCGAGTACGGCTCGCTGGTCGGCGCCCCGATCGAACTCTGAGAAAGAAAGTAAGAACTATGTGTGCTGCACCCAAGCAGGGACAGAAGCTGCCCGCCGGCGTCGACGTGGAGAAGGAGACCGTCCTCACCGGGCAGGTCACCGACGGCTCGGGCAACCCGGTTGCCGGCGCGTTCGTGCGCCTGCTCGACTCGACCGGTGAGTTCACCGCCGAGGTCGTGGCCTCGCCCACCGGCGACTTCCGCTTCTTCGCCGCCCCCGGCACCTGGACGCTTCGCGCCCTCTCGTCGGTCGGCAACGGCGACGTGAAGATCAGCCCCGAGGGCCCCGGCATCCACGAGAAGGACATCGTCGTCTCCAAGTGACGATGATCCGGTCGTGACGCCTCGCGACCCATGACGCAACCCGGTCACCGTTTCGGTGGCCGGGTTTCGTCGTTTTCCGGCCCGTTTTCGCACCTCCGTCGCCAGGGTCCGGATGAACGGGGTCGGCCGGCGCGGGTTAGAATCTGCTCGTGGTTCTCTTCTTCGAAATCCTGCTGATCGTGGCCGCGGTGCTGATCACCTGGTTCGGCCTCTACACCCTCTACCGCCTCATCACCGACGAGTCGTGACGACGCCGACCGGCGCCGGTGAGCCCGGCGACGAGACGGCCCCCACCCCGTCGGACACCGGCGCGACGAGCAACGGAGCCGATCCTGCCGGCGACACCGTCGCCGCGCCTCGTCGTTCCGGCGACGAGGCGATCAGTCAGGCCGAGGCCCGGGCGCAAGCGTCCGGCAGCCGGGAGCGCAACATCCCCACTTGGGACGACCTGCCGATCCCGCCGGACACCGCCAACCTGCGTCTGGGTGCCGATCTGCATCCCGGCCTGCTCGCGCTTCTCCCCCTCGTGGGCGTGTGGCGCGGCGAGGGCGAGGGACACGACCCCACGACCGGTACGGACTACCACTTCGCCCAGCAGATCGTCGTCGCCCACAACGGGCAGAACTTCCTCAGCTGGGAATCGCAGTCGTGGGTCATCGACGATGACGCGAACTTCGTGCGTCCGGATCTTCGCGAGACCGGATACTGGCGGATCGGCGAGGACGACACCATCGAACTTCTCTTGGCCAACGCAGCCGGGGCGGTCGAACTCTTCTACGGCGCACCGCTGAACCAGACGTCGTGGGAGCTGACCACCGACGTCGTCATCAAGACGCAGACCGGGGTCCAGACCGGCGGCGCCAAGCGCCTGTACGGAATCGTGCCCGACGGCGACCTCGCCTATGTCGAGGAACGCGTCGACAGCGACGGCGACCTCACCCCGCGACTGTCGGCCAAGCTCCGCCGTCACGTCGGCTAGATCCGACCCCGACTTCCGCTTCCCTCGCCACGGCGCACCGACGTGCGCAGGTGGACGATCTCGTCCGCGAGCTCACGCACGTCCGGGTCCGACGAGCTCACCGCCGCTTCGTACGGCCGTCTCGGTTTCCCCGACCAGGTCATCGAGTGCGTCTGCGGCCGCGACCAGATCCGCCCTGGGCACCGGCCGCCGCAACGCCGAGATGCCGGTGATCCGGTCGGCGATCCGCTCGGCGGCGGTGACGAGCGGAATCCAGGACCAGGCCTCGGCACCGGCCGGCGGCGGCTCCGACAACGTGCGCTGCAGATGCACCCGGGTGTCGAACAGACGCCGGTACGCCCGCCGACGCTCGGCCGTCACCCGCTCCGCCGCCGCCCCGTCGGCAACGCCCCTGAGGTAGGCGGCCAAGGCCTCGATCGCCGCCGCGAACGCCGCGTCGACACGTGGATGCCGTTGCGACGGCCAGATCAGGTAGCCGAAGACGACGACGATGAGTCCGCCGATGACCGTGGTGATCAGGCGCGCTTCGCTGATGTCGAGGACCGACTCGTGCGGGACGACCGCGTCGATGAGGAGCATGATGAGCGGCGTCAGGAAGACCGCCTGCCAGAGATAGGACCGAGCCATCGCCCAGGGCAGGCAGGCGGCGAGCACCGCGATCGCGAGGGCCTCGCCCGCGGAGGTCGTCAGCAGGGCACCCACGACGACCGCGATCGCCGCGCCCGCAACGGTTCCCAGGCTGCGCAGGACGGCGCGGGAGAAGATCGAGCCCAGATCGGGTTTCATCACGAGCGCGACGGTGAGCGCGATCCAGTAGCTGTGCGCGACCGGGAGCAGATAGAAGGCGGCGTAGGCCAACCCCGTGCACAGCGCGAGGCGTGCCGCGGAGGAGACCAGGGCGACACCGGGCAGGGCGAGACGCGCGCGCTCGGCGACGGGGAGCTCGTCGTGTGCCGGACCGGCGCGCCACAACGCGTCTTCGAGCATGCGCACCCGGATCAGGGTGTCTCCGGTGGCGTCGATGGGCGTCAGCGGTCGACGACGCATCACCGCGGCCGCGCCCTCCTCCAGGCGATCGGCCGCACGCCCGCACAACTCGGGTTCGGCATCATCGGCGAGCAGGCGCGCGAGCAACTGATCGGCCGCGCGGACAACCGTCGACGCGCGGACATATTCGGGCGTGGGTCCGTGGGAGGTACCTCGCGACGCGATCCCCATGGCGTCGAAGGCGTCGATCGCCGTGATGGCGCGGGCACGTGCCGCGGCGAGATCGGCCGTGCCGTCCGCGCGGCACCGGGACAACGCGCCGAGCGCACGGATCATGTCGGCCTCGGCGGCACGCTGGGGACGACGCGGGTCGACCACCACCTCGATCGCCAGGACCAGTGCGCAGATCGCCGCGCCGACGACGAACAGGGCCGCCTTCCAGTACGGCGCAGCCGCGGGCACGCCGATCGCGATCGCCGCGATGAGCATTGCCTGCATCGACCCGACGGAGAAGGTGCTCGAGTACCCGCTCCCGACTCCGCAGGCGAACGCGATGACGGCCATCACCACGACCGTCAGCGCGTGCGGCGCTTGCGAGAGTGCGCCGAGGAAGTAGGCGGCCGCAGCGAGCGGCGTCGTGACCGCGATCTGCCGGAAGCGGACCGGATAGGCGACCGACCGCTCACCGGCGGCGAGCAACAGGGTGCCCATGCTGATCCACATGCCGATCAGCGTCTGGTCGCAGAGCGCACCGATCAAGTGCGGACCGCCGACCGTGATCGCAGCCCTGATCGATCGCGTCCCGTCGGCCACGTGGCGGGCGCGCAGGAGAGCAGCGTCCGAAGCCAGATCGAGGGCCGCCACGGCGCCTGAGGGGTCCCAGGACGTGCAGTCACCACTGCCGGTCTCCTTCTGCGGTCTGGGCTTTATCGCCTCTGGAGACTCGAACATTCGCAGCGCGGCGCACCTGCGGAGGCGAACTCGGTGCCGCAAATCGGACACCCGTCTCGGACCGCACGCTTCATCGGATCGGCTGTGGTGGGAGCTGGGGCGTCGTGCCGGGTGCCGACATGGAACGACCCCCGCACCGTGCTCGCAGAGCACCGAAGCCGACCGGACCGGGTCGGGATGCGGGGGCCGGGTGACCACCTGGTATTCGCTCGCTGCCGGCGGTGACCGCAGTTCTCACTGGGGTCGGTTCCGCCGCCTCGGCGACACGAATGCCACGCGGTCAGCAGCTAGCGGGTGGTCACCTCACATGTCCGATGAAAACTCACTACCAGACCACCTCCTTCCCTGTGTACCAGCGAAGCTACGCCCGCAGAGACCGCCCCGCAACGGATATTTCCGAGCCCCCGTGCAGAACGTGGGCCGAGGCGTATTCCCGGGCCTGCGTGGGGTGACCGTGGCGGGGGACCCGCCGACCGCCACTGCGAACGGCGCAGTGTCAGGGAACGGGCACGGGCTCCGGCGCCGGAGACGACGAGGGCTGGGGTGCCGGCGCCGACGACGGCGCCGTGGACTGCTGCCCGGGCAGCGGCTTGGCGTCCGGCGGCAGCGATTCGACGACCTCGATCTTGGACCGGAACGTGTCGTCGGTGATGACCTCGATCTGGTTGATCATCCAACGGTCGCCGTCGCGTCGCATGTCGAAGGTGAGCCGCGACGGGTTGATGCTGACGAGTTCCTTCTTGCCGCGGGTCACCGACTGATTCATGAAGATCAGCACCTTCGAGGTGTCGGCGGTGTTGGTGACCACGCCCGCGTCCTGGATGGTGACCTCGGAGACGACCTGTTGCTTGCGCACCTCGGCGGCGAGATTGCTCTCGGTGACCAGCTTGGAGTATTCGGGCTTGGCCGGTCCGGTGAGCACGCTCATCGACTTGTCGATATGCTCGCTGACGTTGTCGGCGTCGTAACCGAACATCGTCGTCGCATAGTCGCGAGCCGCGGCCAGCGAGGACTCGCGGGCCTCCTCCACCGATCGTCCCTCGGCGTACCGGTAGCCGAGGAAACCGGTCACCACGACCGCGGCGACGGTCAGGACCGCCAGGCCGATCGCGGCCAGGCGGCCCTTGCTCAGCACCGACCTCCTGGTGCCGCCGGGGCGTCGGGGCCGTGCGCCCTGGTCGGCGACCGGCGACGCGGGGTTCTCCGTGCTCTTCGGGTCGGTCATCACGCCACCCACTCGAAGTCGGTCATCTTCAGTTCACCGTTGATCCGGGTCATGTCGACGCGCCAGCGGAACACCTTCTCCTGCGACGGGATCTGTCCGTCCAGCGACCGTTGGTGCCAGCCGAAGACCATGATCACCGATCCCTCGTCGGGCTCGGCCTTGGTGACCGCCGAGCTGAGGATGATCGTCTTGGTCTCGAGCTTGCCGTCGCGGACGAGCGAGGCCACCTGGGAGATGTTGTTCTGCACTTCCTCCTTGACCTTGCCGGAGGTGTCCTTCTGCACCGACTCCAGCGTCTGGTCGACGGTGTCGGGGTTCATGCTGGTGAGGTTGAGCAGGACCTGGGAGGCGAAGGTGGAGTACTCCGCGCGCAGGTCGTCGACCTCGTCCTGATGGGCGATGCCGAGCGCGAAGACGATCGACGCGACCGCGCAGACCGCGATGATCACGATCGAGAGGACCACGCCGACGACCGTGCGCGCGGAGGTGCGCCCGGAGCCCTTGTAGCGGACCCCGGACGACTCGGGCCCGGTGGCGGCGAGGCGCGCGCGCCGACGCTCGCGGTAGCTGATCGTCCTCTCGACCTCGGAGGGATCGGGCGCGGCCTCCTCGGCGAAGTCGGGCGAGACGGAGTCCGTTCCCGCGGCCGGCTTGTCGAGCGAGACCGTCGACGCGGCCTCCTCGCGACCCGTGCCGGCCTGCGCGACCTCCGCCCCGGTGACCTCCGAGGTGCTGTTCTCGGCCCGGTCGTCCTCGTCCGCTGCTGCAGCGACGGAGGTCTCCGCCCGCGGCGCCGAGTCGGCGACCGGTTTCCCGGCCTTCTTCGACCCTCCCCGACCGCGTCGGATCGGTGCCGACCGGACCGGGCGTCTACGGCTCTCGGACCCGCCGGCGGCCCGCGCCTCGACCATCTCTTCCGACGTGTCGGCGGCACCGGCTGGGGTCGTCGTCGACACGTCCGGCGTCACGAACTGACCGTCCCGCTGATCATCTTCTGCCATGAACTGCTCTGTACCTGCCCCCCACGGCCGGTTCCGGCGTTGTAGGTCTTTCCGTCGGGACCGATGAAGTCACCCGACTCGGGGTCGTATGTCGTGGCGTACACCGCCGGCTCCGGATCGAAGTCCTTCGGTGTGCCCGGTGTCACGGTACCGAACGACGCGGGCTTCCATTCGCGGCCGCCCGGCAGCCCCTCCTGGAACGGGTCGACCGACCCCGGCAGCGGCTTGTATCCGGTCCGGCACTCCGCCGGGGTCGGCGCACGACGACCCGGGAACTCCGCACACGGGTAGTTGCGGGCGCCGCGGACGGCGATGTTGGAGTTCTGCGGGACGCGGCACAGCATGCCCGGGGGCAGCTCGCGCGCGTCCTGCGCCGACTGGAAACGCCACTGCTCCTTGGGCAGGAAGCCGATGTTGCACACCGGACGGTCCTGGAAGCCGAGCGAGAAGTTCACGTTGGCGCCGAAGTTGTTGGTGCCGGTGTTGAGCGCGGTGATGAGCGAGGCGGTCAGCCGCGGGTAGAGCACCAGGATCTGCTTCCAGTTCGCCAGGTACACCACCTGCGTCTGCGCGATCGTGCCC
Organism: Gordonia paraffinivorans; assembly: GCF_900683595.1. Lineage (NCBI taxonomy): Bacteria > Bacillati > Actinomycetota > Actinomycetes > Mycobacteriales > Gordoniaceae > Gordonia > Gordonia paraffinivorans. The sequence goes on from NZ_CAACYD010000006.1 coordinate 390,831, forward strand.
AGGTTCGAGACCAGCAGCGGGTACGAGCCACCGAGCGACTCGAACAGCTGCTGGCTCTTGGACGCCGTCGACGGCCCCTTCTGGAGGATGTCGCCGATCTCGGGGCGGTTGGCCCGCAGCTGATCGGTGAAGGCGGTGACGTTCCGCGTCCAGGCGCGGATGTCGTCGGCGGTGCGCGACTGGGTGGCCAGCAGCGGCGCGCCCTGTTCGACGAGGTCGATCGTGGTGTCGGTGTTCTTGTTCGCCTCTCTGATGAACAGCGCCATCGAGTCGAGGAGACGCTGCAGCGCCTCGCCGGTGCCGTTGAACGCCACGAAGGCCTCGTCGACGAGGGCCCGGAGCTTGGTGTCGCCGATCTCGTCGAGCAGCAGGTTGGCCTGGTCGAGCATGGACGAGATCTCGACCGGGACGCTCGTCACCTCGAGCTCGGAACCGTTGTGCAGGTACCCGGTGGGGGCGTTCGCAGGCGGATCCTGCGGCGGGGCGAATTCGACGAACTGCTCGCCGATCGCCGACACGCTGCGCACCGATGCCTCCGACGACGCCGGGATCTTCGCGCCGTCCTCGATGGTCAGCGTGGCCTGCACGCCGTCCTCGGTGAGCCGGACGGACTTCACCTTGCCCACGTAGACGCCGCGGTAGGCCACGTTGGCGTTCTGGTAGAGCCCGCCGCTGGTGGGCATGTTCAGCTTCACGTCGTAGCTGCCGATACCGAACATCGACGGGATGCGGATGTAGAACAGCGCCATCGCGACCATCGCGATCACGGTGACGATCGAGAAGATGAGCAGCTGCATCTTGACGAAGCGGGTGATCTTCATCAGCGGCCACCCTCCTCGGGATAGTCGGGAACCGTCGGCGGCGCCGTCGGCGAGGGAACCTGGACCGGCGGGATCAGGTTCGCCGGAACCGGTTCGGCGGAGTCGGGCAGCTTCTCACCGCCCGGGATCAGCGGCGCCGTGAACGGGTCGAGGCCGCGCGCGGCCGCGCCCGCAGGCTTGCCGAAGACGCCCTCGGGACCGGTGACGCCCAGGCTGGCGAACATGGTCTCGTTCATGCGGTCGATCGTGAGGTCGAGGGTGAGGTCGGAGTTCACGAAGTCGCCCTTGACGATCCGGCGGATCGTCGGCTCGTAGAACGGGAAGGTCAACAGGATGTTCAGCGACTGGGTCATCGCCGGACCCGTCTGCTGCAGCTGGTCGAGCGCGGGTTCGATGCCCTTGACGATGGTCACGATGTCCTCGGAGTTGGCGTCGAGGATGTCGTTGGCCGTCTTGGACAGCTTCGACACCGAGGCGAGGGTGTCGAGGAACTGCTGCCGCTGGTCGACGAGGAGCTGCAGGATCTGCGGGCTCGCGTCGAGCGCCCGCTCGATGGTGCCCTTCTGCTCGTTCATCGTCTGCGACAGCCGGTCGAGGCCCTCGGTCGCACGGATGATGTTGTCCTTCTGCGCGTTCAGGTCGGCGACGAGAGTGTTCAACCGCGGGATGAGCTTCTTGATCTGCTCCTCGCGACCGCCGAAGACGTTGCTCATCTCGTGCACGATGTCGCCGAGCTGCGAGAGACCGCCGCCGTTGAGGACCACCGACAGCGAACTCAGCACCTGCTCGGTGCTCGGGTAGGTGCAGGCCGCCACCTGTTGCGCGGCGTTGATGTCGGGAACCGCGGGCACCGACGGGTCGGTGATGATGTTGGACTGCTCCGGGCACTTGGTCAGCGGGATCTCGTCGCCCGGCTGCAGCCGGCCACCCTCGGGGTCTGCCGGCTGGACGATCTCGAGGTGCGTCGAACCGAGGACGCTGGTCATGCCGACCATCACGTGCGACCCCTTGGGCACGATGACGCCCTTGTTGAGGCGGATCGTGACGAGGGCGTTCCAGTCCTTGACCTCGATCTTGCCGATGCTGCCGACGGTCGCGTCGTCGATGAGGACCGGAGCGTTGTTGACCAGGCCCGCGGCCGACGGGATGAGCGCGGTGATCTGGTACGAGCCGTTGCCCGTGCCCTCGGCGCCGGGAACCGGCAGCGAGTTCGGTCCGTCGAAGGAGCATCCGGCGAGCGTCGTGACGAGCGCGGTCGCGCCCGCGACGAGCCCGGCACGCGCGCGCCCCGACCGGGAGCGGAACGGTTTCATCGGTCACCCCCGAACGGCACCAGCAGGTTCCCGAGCGGCGTGTTGCCGTTGTCCTTGCGGGTCTGGGCGTCGATGCGCTGCACGCCGGCCTGCGCACGCGCCTTCACACTGGCGTTCTGGTACTGGATCTGGCTGGGCAGGGCATTGGCGCCCTGGACCGGATTCGCCAGGAACGGCGGGTAGTTCATCGAGATCGACGACAGCACCGGCGCCAGGATCTCGACGCACTTGTCGATGTCGACCTGCGAGGTGCCGGGCCGGTTGGTGGCCTCCATCGAGCCACACAGCAGCGTGATCAGGTTGGTGCCGTTGGCCAGGCCGAACACACCGGACAGTGAGCCGGACAGCGGGTTGTAGATGTTGTAGAAATTCGCGAGCTGGTTGGGCGCCGAGTGCAGCACGCCCCGGACCTGTTCGTCCTTGTCCGCGACGATCTTCGTCGACGCCGCGAGCCGCTCCACCGACGACGCGAGGGCGTCGGCGTTGGTGTCGATGAAGTTCTGCACGTCGGTCATGGCGGAGTCCAGACCCTTCAGCGCCTCGTCGAGCTGGGTGGTGTTGTCGGCGAGAACCGAGCTGACCGAGGCGATCCGGCCGTTGAACTGCACGAGTTGCTCGTGGCTCTGCGACAGCGCGTCGGTCAGTTTCTGCAGGTTCTGGATCGTCGCGAAAAGGTCGCCGCGGCCGGCGGCCAGCGTGCCGATCACCTCGGACATCTCGGTGATCGACTTGTTGATCGCGGCCCCGTTGCCCTGCAGGTTCTCGTCGAAGACCTCGATCGCCTCGGCGGCCGCGCCCCGCTGTTCGCCCTTCGGGCCGATGGCCTCGGTCAGCCGGGTCAGCTGGGCCTTGATGTCGTCCCACTCCATCGGCACCGCCGTGCGCTCCATCGGGATGTCGTAACCGTCGGGCATGACCGGACCGCCCGAGTAGACGGGGGTCAGCTGCACGAAGCGTCCCGACACGAGGCTCTGCGCGACGATGACGGCCTTCGCGTCCTCGGGCACCTTGATGTCCTTGTCGACGCGCAGCTCGACCTTCACGTCGTTGCTGCGCGGCTGGATCCTGGCGACACTGCCGACGTTCACGCCGAGCACGCGCACCGGGTCGCCCTCGTAGAGGCTCGCGACCGAGGTGAAGTAGGCGGTGTAGGTCTTGGTGGTGGTCTTCACGAAGACCTTCCAGCCGACGACGACGAGAGCGACGGCGAGGACCGCGGCGATCACGCCGAAGGCCACCTTGCGTCCGATGGTCATGCTCACCTCCCTCTCGTGGTCGGCACGGGCTTCGGATAGGTCGGCGTCGGCAGCGGGCCGCGCGGGCTGTCGGTGCCGTCGGGCGGACCCGGCTTGTAGTAGTCCGGGATCAGCGGGAAGCCCGAGTACATCAGCGACTGCCACACCTGCGGGTACCGGCCGCGCAGCGCGTTCAGGAAGATCGCGGTGTAGTCGCCGAAGGTGTTCAGGCCGACCAGCGAGTCGAAGTTCGGGCCCGACGCCACGGCCTCGCCGAGCGTGTTCGCGAACGGCCCGAGCCGGTCGATGGTCTCCTTCAGGTCCTTCTCGCTGTCGGTGAGGATCGTCGCTACGCGGTCGAACTTCTCGAGCACCGGGGTCAGCTGGGCGTTGTTCTCGGCGATGAACCCGCGCAACTGCGTGGTGAGGTCGCCGATGCCCGAGATCAGCTGCTGCAGCGCATAACGCCGCATCTGGATCTCGCCGACCAGCGCGTTGGCGTCGATGAGCAGGCGGTTGATCTGCTCGTTGCGATCGCCCACGATCTTGCTGACCTGGTTGGCCTTGGCGAGCAGGGCCCGCAGCTCGTTGTCGCGGTCGGCGACGGCCTTCGACAGCCGCGCCACGCCGTCGACGGCTCCCTGCACCTGGTCCGGGGTCTCGGAGAAGGTGACGGTGAGCGTCTTCAGCGCGCGGTTGAGCTGGTCGGTGTCGGTCCCCTCGATCGTCTCGGTGGCGCCCTCGAGCGCATCCTGCAGCGAGTAGGGAGCGATCGTCTGTCCGAGCGGGATCTCACCGCCGGGCTTGATGCGCTCGCCGCCGTGCGGGATGACCGTCAGGTTGCGGCGGCCGAGCACGGTCTCGGTGCGGATCGCGGCCTGCGTCTCGTCGCCCATCTCGATGGTGTCGTCCATGCGGAACGTCACCTTCACCTTGGTGCCCTGCTCGGTGTCCGCGAGCTCGATGCCCTCGACGGACCCCACCTGGACACCCGACACCTGCACGATGTCGCCCGTGGTGAGACCGCCGGCGTCGTCGAAGTAGGCGCTGTAGGTGCTGATCGGCGACAGGTACGGCAGCTTGTCCATCTGCATCGCCGTGATCACGACGAGCGCGACGACGACGATGCCGATGACGCCGACCTCGGCGCGGCTGCGCCCACCGCGCTTGACCTCGCGGGCGGCGTCGGCCTCCGCGGATTCTGTTCTGCGGGAAGAGAACAACCCGCCGAAGGGAAGACTCATGAGCCGTCACACCTTCCGCCTGCGCGGGTGGTGTCACCCATCACGTTGTTCGAGGTGTAGAGAATCGTCTGGCCGCCCGGCGCCGGGAGCAGCAGGCGCAGCCGGCAGAAGTAGATCTGCAGCCATGCGCCGTAGGAGCCCAGGTTCGACAGGACCTTGTAGTCCTCGGGCAGACGCGAGATCAGGTTCCGGATGAACGGCTCGGCCGCGAGCAGCTCCTCCGAGACCCGGCCCGTGTTCGTGATCATCGACTGCAGCGTCGGACGGGTCGTCTGCAGCAGGTCGGCCAGACCGTTGGTGACCTTGGAGGTCTCGGTCAGCGCGGTGCCGATCGTGCCCTTCTGCTCGGCGAGCCCGGTGACCAGCTGCTGCAGCAGGTCGACCGAGGTGTCGAGTCCCGCGCGGTCGCCGTCGAGGGTCGCGAGCGTGGTGTTCAGGTTGTCGATGACGTCGCCGATCAGCTGATCGCGGTCGGCCAGCGAGTTGGTGAACGACGCGGTGTTGGCCAGCAAGGTGTTGAGTGCGCCGCTCTGCCCCTGGAACACCGCGATGAGCGAGCTGGTCAGTGCGTTGACCTCTTCGCCGTTGAGGGTGCGGAACAGCGGCTTGAATCCGCCGACGAGCTTGTCGAGATCGAGCGCCGGCTCGGTCTGGGTGACGGGGATCTGCGCGCCGTCGGCCAGGAACGTGGAGGTGTCACCGGTCCCCTGCTGGAGTTCCAGGTACCGGTCGCCGGTGAGGTTCTCGTAGCGGATGAGCGCCCGCACCGACTTCGGCAGCGGGTACTTCTGGTCGACCGAGAAGGTCACCACGGCCTGGTTCTCGCGGTTGAGGTCGACGTCCCCGACGGCCCCGACCTCGACGCCGGCGATCTTGACCTTGGCGCCCGACTTCATCGACGAGGCGCTGGTGAACACCGCGCTGTACTCGTTCGAGGCGCCCGACCGGTAGCGGCTGAACACCACGACCAGGGCCACGAACACCATCAGCATCACGACGGCGAACACGCCGAGCTTGATCAGGGTCGCGCGAAACGCGCGTGCGCGACTATCCACGAGGCGGCTCCTCGAACAGGATCTGGAAGAGCTTCTTCGAGTTCACCTTCGGCTTGGTCCTCGGCTGGTAGGGCTGGGGAGCGTTGTCGATCACGTAGAACGGCGCGTGCTCCGTGCTGGCCGGATCCCCGAGGCCGTATCCACAGGTGGGCGGCCCCTCGCCGCGCACCTCCGGCAAGTCGTACGGGTACTGGTACGGGTCCTTGCCGGGGAGCAGGCCGGCGTCGAGCATCAGCATGCCGTTGCGCTCGCCCATGAACGGCGCGGCCACCTCGCCGGCCACCGCGCCGGCGGTCAGGAAGCACTTGATGCCGGGCGAGTTGTATCCGAGCAGGTCGGCGATCGGGTTCAGGTCCGACAGGGCGCCGATGAGCGTCTTCTTGCTCGGCGCGATCACCCCGTCGATGGTGTTGGCCATCCCCGTCGCGTTGATCAGCAGCGCATCGAGGTTGGAGGTGTTGTCGACCAGGGTGTTGCCGACGACGGTGAAGTTGTCGACGGTCCGCATCAGGTCCGGCATCGAGTCCGCGTACACGTTGGTGACGGTCGCGGCCTCGCGGAACAGCCGGTTGAGCGCGGGCAGGTGCCGGTTGGTCTTGCCCAGCATGGACGTCAACTGCTCGAGTGCGACGCCGATCTCGTCGCCCTGCCCCGACAGCGCGGTGTCGATGGCGCCGAGCGTGGCGTTGAGCTTCTCCGGCTGGAGGTCGGCGAGCACCGCGACGAGCTGCTGGAAGACGGTGTTGAGCTCCACGACCACCCGGTCGGCGGAGATCTCGGCACCCGCCCGGAGCCTGCCCTTGGGCTCACCCGGCACCACGAAGTTGACCGCCTTGGCGCCGAAGATGGTGTTCGACTTGATGTCGGCGACCACGTTGCCGGGGATCTTCGACATCTCGCTGTCGCGGATGTCGAGGGTGAGGACCGCGTTGCCGTCCTTCTCGGAGATCTTCGCGACGCGTCCGACCTCGACGCCGCGCAGCTTCACCTTGGCATCGGGGTTCATCACCAGGCCGGCGCGTGGTGCGACGAGGGTGACCTGCTTGGTGCCGGTGAACATCCCGAGGAAGGATGCGCTCGCCCCTGCGATGAGTGCGATCAGCACCGCGACCATCGCGACTGCCGCCAGCCGGCGGGTTGTCCGTGACCGTTCCTGTCGTCTGCTCATGTCAGCCCGCCAGGTTGAAGTTGCCGTCCGCGCCGTAGATGGCGAGGGAGGTGAGCAGGGTGATGACGACGACCACGACCAGCGAGGCGCGGACCGCGTTGCCGACCGCGACGCCGACACCGACCGGGCCGCCGGAGGCGTTGTAGCCGTAGTAGGTGTGGATGAGCATGACCGCCACCGCCATGCAGATGGCCTGCACGAACGACCACAGGATGTCCGACGGGATCAGGAAGGTGTCGAAGTAGTGGTCGTAGACGCCCGGTGACTGCCCGTAGAGGAACACCGTGGCGGTGCGGCTGGCGAGGAACGACGCCAGCGAGGCCAGCGCGTACAGCGGGATGATCGCGATCAGGCCGGCGACGATACGGGTGCTGACCAGGTACGGGATGGACGAGATCGCCATCGTCTCGAGGGCGTCGATCTCCTCCGAGACGCGCATTGCACCCAGCTGTGCCGTCGCACCGGCCCCGATCGTGGCGGCCAGCGCGATGCCGGAGATCACCGGCACCGCGATGCGCACGTTGATGAACGCGGAGAAGAAGCCGGTCAGCGCCTCGACGCCGATGTTGGCCAGCGAGCTGTATCCCTGGACGGCGATGGTGCCGCCGGTGAACAGCGTCAGGAAGCCGACCACGACGACGGTGCCGCCGATCATCGCCAGGGCGCCGGTGCCCATGGAGATCTCTGCGATGAGCCGCAGCGTCTCCTTCTTGTAGTGCTTGATCGCCCGGGGGATCGCGATGATGCTGTCCCAGTAGAACAGCGCCTGGTCGCCGATCTGGTCCCAGTCCTCGCCGGCCCGCTTCACGGCGACGCGCGCCGTTCGGAGTCGTGTGGTGAAAGGCAGTACCATCGCTCAGCCCGCCGTTGCCTTGAGTCCGACGGCGGTGACGACGACGTTGACGACGAACAACGCCATGAACGAGTACACGACTGTCTCGTTGACGGCGTCGCCGACACCCTTCGCGCCTCCCTTGACGTTGAGCCCTTGGTAACACCCAACCATGCCGGCGAAGAGTCCGAACAACGCGGCCTTGACCATCGAGATCATCAACTCCCCGAAGCCCGTGAGCAACGTGAGGTTCGCGACGAAGGCGCCCGGGTTCACGTCCTGGAGATACACCGAGAAGATGAAGCCGCCGCCGATGCCGATCGTGCAGACGAGGCTGTTGAGCAGCAGCGCCACCAGCGTCGAGGCGACGATGCGCGGCACCACCAGACGGTGGATCGGGTTGATGCCGAGCACCTTCATCGCGTCGATCTCCTCGCGGATGGTGCGGGCACCGAGGTCTGCGCAGATGGCGGTCGCGCCGGCGCCGGCCACGATCAGCACGGTGACGATCGGACCGATCTGGGTGATGGTGCCGAGGGCCGCGCCGGCTCCCGAGAGGTCCTGCGCGCCGATCTCGCGCAGCAGGATGTTGAGCGTGAAACTGACCAGCACCGTGAACGGGATGGCGACCAGCAGCGTCGGCACCATCGACACACGGGCGATCGCCCACGACTGTTCCACGGTCTCCCGCCACTGGAACGGACGATGGAACAACTCGCGCGCCGAATCGACGCCGAGTGCCACGAAATCACCGATTCCACCGAGGGGCGTCGCCAACTTGTTCAGCACAGGCTCACCCCCTTCACCCTCGAACCATCGCGAAACCTACCACGCACAAACCCGACGAAATGGTCAGTTCATCAGAGCGCTCGCCGAGAACGTGCGTCCCGGATCGCGGTCGGCGAAGTAACCGGTCAGGGTCTTCGCGAGATCGTCGGAATCCCAGGCGTCACCGTCTGCGGTGAACACCTCGTCGATGGTGGGGGCCGCCATGAGGGTGACCTTGGGGCCGTAGACGACGAACACCTGGCCGGTGACGTTGTCCGAGTCGGGTCCGGCCAGGTAGGTGACGAGCCGGACCACGTGTGCGGGATCGAGCGGGTCCACGCCGTCGGCCGGGGCCTCGCCGAAGACGGCGGCGGTCATCGCGGTGCGCGCCCGCGGGCAGATGGCATTGGCCCGGACGCCGTACCGCTTGAGTGCGCGCGACGCGGACAGCGTCAGCGCGGTGATGCCGGCCTTGGCGGCACCGTAGTTGGCCTGTCCCTCGGGACCGAGCAGGCCGGCCTCCGAGGACGTGTTGATGATGCGGCCGTAGACCGGGCCTCCCGCGGCCTTCGACGCCGCGCGCCAGTGCGCTCCCGCGTTGCGGTTGAGCAGGAAGTGCCCGCGCAGGTGCACGCGGATCACCAGGTCCCACTCGTCGTCGGTCATGTTGAACAGCATCTTGTCGCGAACGACGCCCGCGTTGTTCACGACGATGTCGAGTGAGCCGAGCTGATCGGTGGCCGCGGCCATGATCGCGCTCGCCGTCGCGGACTCGCTGATGTCACCCGGCACCGGGATCGCGCGACCTCCGGCCGCGGTGATCGTGTCGATGACATCACTTGCGTCGAGCGCCGCCTGCAGGTCGTTCACCACGACCGAGGCCCCTTCGGCAGCGAGGCCGATGGCCTCCGCACGTCCCAGACCTGCACCTGCTCCGGTGACGACCGCGACGCGCCCGTCCAACGAGTTACCCACCCACATCCTCCTGAGGATCAAACTAGAACTTGTTCTAGCACAGGTTCCCGTTCGGATGGAACCAAACGGAAATCCGGGCCGACTCAGCCCTCCTGGAGGAAGAGCGCCGACTTGGGGCAGTTGGCGACGACCTGGCGCAGCTCCTCCTCGCGCTCCTTGGGCACCTCTTCCTGGAGAATGACCAGGTAGTCGTTGTCATCGAGGTCGAAGAAGTCCGGCGCCATCCCCACGCAGATGGCGTTGGACTCGCACAGGTCGAAATCTGCCTTGATACGCATCAGAACCTTCTCCTCACCGGCTCGCCGCCTGTTGACTGGGCTGTGTTTACAGGTTAGAACGTGTTTCAGAAACTGGACGAGCCCATCCCCAATACTTGACCACATGCGGGGTTCGGGCGCCAGACATCACACCGACGGAGTTTCGATGCGTATCGCCTACACCGATGAACAGTCCGAGCTCCGGCGGGAGCTACGCGCCTACTTCTCGAACCTGATGACCGAAGAACGTCGCGCGGCCCTCGCCGGCGGCGACGGGGAGCTCGGCGAGGGCGACGCCTACCGCGACGTCGTCGCGCAGATGGGCGCCGACGGCTGGCTCGCCCTGGGCTGGCCGACCGAGTACGGCGGGCAGAACCGCTCGATGATGGACCAGCTCATCTTCACCGACGAGGCGGCCATCGCGGGCGCCCCGGTTCCGTTCCTGACCATCAACTCGGTCGCGCCGACGATCATGCACTACGGCACCGAGGAGCAGAAGTCGTACTTCCTGCCGCGCATCGCCGCGGGCAAGCTGCACTTCTCCATCGGCTACTCCGAGCCGGGCGCCGGCACCGACCTCGCGGCGCTGCGGACGACCGCGGTCCGCGACGGCGACGAGTACGTCATCAACGGCCAGAAGATGTGGACGAGCCTCGTCCCCTACGCCGACTACATCTGGCTGGCCTGCCGCACAGACCCGTCGACGCTGCAGGAGGGCGGCAAGAAGCACAAGGGCATCTCGGTGCTCATCGTGCCGACCACCGCCGAGGGATTCAGCTACACCCCGGTGCACACGCTCTCCGGAGTCGACACCAGCGCCACCTACTACCAGGACGTGCGGGTGCCGACGTCCGCGCTGGTCGGCGAGGAGGGCGGCGGCTGGCCGCTGGTGACCAACCAGCTCAACAACGAGCGGGTCGCCCTGTGCAGCGCGGCGCCCATCCAGACCGCGCTGCGGGAGACCATCGCATGGGCGCAGCAGACCAAGACCGGCGACGGCCAACGCGTCATCGACGCCCCGTGGGTGCAGCAGAACCTGGCGAAGGTGCACGCGAAGGTCGAGTTCCTCAAGCTGATCAACTGGAAGATCGCCTCCGCCGCGAGTTCCGGCGGCGCGCCGTCGCCGGCCGACGCCTCGGCCACCAAGGTGTTCGGCACCGAGTTCGCCACCGAGGCCTACCGGCTGCTGATGGAGGTCGTGGGTCCCGCCGCGACGCTGCGTCAGGGCAGCCCCGGCGCGCACATCAACGGTCGTCTCGAACGGTTCCAGCGGACCTCGCTGATCCTCACCTTCGGCGGCGGCACCAACGAGATCCAGCGCGACATCATCGCCATGCTCGCCCTCGGCCTGCCGCACCAGCGTCGCTGATCCCTCGAGAGACAAAGGCACACTCCCATGGACTTCTCCCTCCCCGAATCCGGCAACGACGTCCGCGGCCTCGCCCGTGACATCGCCACCGCCGTCAGCACTCCCGAACGGGTCGCCGAACTCGAGGCGTCGCGTGCTCCGATCGACTCCGACCTCTGGCGCGAACTCGGCGCCGCCGGACTCCTCGGCCTCGAGGTCCCGTCCGCGGTCGCCGGTGACTCCGGCGGCGACCTCGGCATCATCGAGAATGCGCTCGTCGCCACCGAACTCGGCCGCGTGCTGGCCCGGGTTCCGTTCGCGCAGCACGCGATCGCGGCGCTGCCGGTGATCGCCGAACACGGCTCGCCCGCGCTGCGCGACCGGCTCCTGAAGGCCGGCGCATCCGGCCAGACCACGGTGACGGTGGCGATCGAGGAGGATCTCGGCTCGCCGTACGACTCCCCCGCCACGACGTTGTCGGCCGACGGCACGCTGAGCGGCACCAAGGTCGACGTCCCCTACGCCGAGGCCGCGGACGTGGTGCTCGTCGACGCAACGGGGCCGGACGGCGTCGTGGTGGTCGCGGTGGACGCGAAGGCCGCGGGGATCACGGTGACGCCGACGCCGTCGACGGGCCTGATCCCCACCGCGCAGGTCGATTTCGACGCAACCCCGGTGGAGTCCGGCGCGATCTGCGCGGGCAAGGCCGCGGTCGACGCACTGTGGGCACGTGCGACCCTCGCGATCTGCGCCGAACAGACCGGAGTCGTCGAGCGCGCCCTCGAGCTGACCGCCGAATACGCCCGTGAGCGCGAGCAGTTCGGCCGTCCGATCGGTTCGTTCCAGGCGGTCGCACAGCGTCTCGCCGACGGCTACATCGACGTCCAGGGCCTGTCGCTGACCACCACCCAGGCCACGTGGCTGCTCGCGAACTCCGACAACACCGCCGAGATCCACAACGCCATCGCGACGGCCAAGTTCTGGGCGGCCGAGGCCGGCCACCGGGTCGCGCACACCACCGTCCACGTGCACGGCGGCGTCGGTCTCGACACCAGCCATCCGGTGCATCGGTACTTCCTGCGCGCCAAGCAGAACGAGTTCACCTACGGATCGGGCACCGCGGCCCTGCGCGGCCTCGGCGCCGACCTGGCCGACGCGCCGGCGTGACCGCGCCGGGCCCGGTGTCCGCGAACACGGTCCCGGCGAGCATGGTGACGCCGCGGTCCACCGTCGCCGACCTGCTGGCCGATCTGGCCGGCGTCGCCGACCGCGGTGTCTACTTCGAGGGCTCGTTCACGCCGTGGGCGCAGCATCTCCGCGATGCCGCGATCCGCGCCGGCGCCCTGCGCCGGTGGCTGTCCGGAGACGGGCCGCCGCACGTCGGCGTCCTGCTGCCGAACACCCCGGAGTTCAGCGCGTTGTTCGCGGCGGCGGCCCGCCACGGCCTCGTCCTCGTCGGACTCAACACCACCCGTCGCGGCTCCGCGCTGGCCGCCGACATCGCCCGGTCGGATTGCCAGCTCGTGTTGTGCGGCACCGACACCCGCGACCTGATCGCCGATCTCGATCTCGACGGGGTCCGCGTCGTCGACGTCGACGGGCCGGAGTGGTCGGAGGCGGTGCGGCGGTCCGATCCCGCAGAGGTCGTCGAGGCCACGCCCGACGACCTGCTCATGCTGATATTCACCTCGGGCACCACCGGCGACCCGAAGGCGGTGCGATGCACGCACCGGACCTTCGCAACCAGCGGTCAGATGCTCGCCGAACGATTCGGGATCGGCTCCGACGACGTCGTGTACCTGTCGATGCCGATGTTCCACTCGAACGCGATGATCGCCGGATGGAGCGTCGCGGTGTCGGGCGGGGCCTCGATCGTGGTGCGCCGCAGATTTTCCGCGAGTGGATTCGTCGCCGACCTGCACCGCTACGGCGTCACCTTCGCCAACTACGTCGGCAAGCCGCTCAACTACATCCTCGCGACCGAACCGCATCCCGACGATGCGTCGAGCTCGCTGCGGATCATGTACGGCAACGAGGCGTCGGCCGTGGACCGGCAGCGCTTCGCCGCGCGGTTCGGTTGCCGCGTCGTCGACGGATTCGGTTCCACCGAGGGCGGTGTCGCGATCACCCGTACCCCCGACACCCCCGACGACGCGCTGGGACCCCTGCGTCCGCCGACCGCGGTCGTCGACGTGGAGACCGCCGAGCCGGTGCCGCCCGGGGTGATCGGCGAGATCGTCAACTCCTCCGGGCCGGGCCTGTTCAGCGGCTACTACAACGATCCCGACGCGACCGCCGACCGGATGCGCGGCGGCGTCTACCACACCGGCGATCTGGCCTGGGTCGACGACGCCGGCTACGTGCACTTCGCCGGACGCCTCGGCGACTGGCTGCGCGTCGACGGCGAGAACCTCGGCACCGGCCCCATCGAGCGAATCCTGCTGCGCCATCCCATGATCCGACAGGTCGCCGTGCATGGAATCCCGGTGGAGATCGGCGACGAGATCGAGGCTGTCATCGTCGCCGACGGCGATCTCGACCCGACCGAGTTCGGCGAGTTCCTCGCCGCCCAGGACGACCTCGGCCCGAAGCAATGGCCGCATCGGGTACGCATCGTCGACGCGCTGCCCGAGACCGCGACGTTCAAGACGGTCAAGCGTCTGCTGGCGCAGAACGACGAGCCGCCCACGTGGCGGCGGGTGGGTCGCACATTCCGCTGACCGGGCGCGGCGGCACCTGTGGACAACCGGTGGAGACCGGCGCGTCACGGAACTAACGTGGGGCGTCCACCAGAGGAGAAGTGATGTCCACGTCGCGCGCGTCGGCCGACGAGTCCGACCGGGGTCCGGGTCAGCTCACCTATGCGGCCCAGACGCTGCTGGTCCTCGCGCAGGTGTGGGCGATGATCGGGATTCCCGCGGTACTCGATGAGAACCAGCTGGCGGCCTTCCTGACCATCAGCACCACGTCGCTGGTCGTCGGGCTGTGCATCCTGCCGTCCGGTCGCACACGGCCGTGGGGGCGGATTCTGGTCGCGTCGGCACTCCCCGCATTCCTGATCGTGGGAATCGGTTACCTCGTGGCGGGATCGACGTGACCGCCGCACGGGATCACACGGTGGACGCCCGGTTCTTCGGGCCCTCACTCCGTACGCCACGATCGCAACCCTCACGTCGACCGCACTCCTCTTCATCGTGCACTGGCCGATCGCGGTTCTGGTGACCTTCACGCTGTTCTGGGTCAGCCCGCTGATCATGCTCGCCGGCCCCGGGCGGACGCGTCAGATCGGTACCGGGATGGCCGTCTCGTACACCGCGATCGCCGCGACCGTGGGCCTCGTCCTCCTCGTCGACTACCTGCGCACCGACGTGTGAGCGAGCGCGCTCGCAGCCTGATCCCGCGAATCCGCCACTCCTGAGAACCCACCACGTTTCGGTGGCGCCGCCCCTGATGTCAGGGGCGGCGCCACCGAAACGTGGTGGGTTCGGTGGGGTTTCAGCGCAGGGTCTTGTTCATCCGCGCGACGGCCTCCTCGTACTCGCTGACCAGGTCGGCGATGAGGTCGGCGACCGGGGTGATCGCGTTACAGCGCCCGACGATCTGACCGGCGGGCATCGCGACGACGTCGGGGTTGTCGGCCGCGGAGATCCGCGCATGCGCTTCGGCGACGAGCAGGTTCTGCAGCGGCATCGGCAGCGGCTCGGGCGCGTTCTCGGCATCCCAGGCGTCGGTCCAGCGCGTCTTGAGCAGTCGTGCGGGCTTGCCGGAGTAGATCCGGCGACGCACCGTGTCCCGCGACGTCGCCTTGAGCAGCGCCTGCTGCACCGTCGACGGCTTGTCCGAGCCCTCGGGCACACCGAGCTTGTATTCGGCGGCCGTCAGCCAGTAGGTGCCCATCCAGACACCCTGTGCGCCGAGGGCGATGGCGGCGGCGATCTGCCGGCCGCTGCCCACGCCGCCGGCGGCGAGCACCGGCGCACGGTCGCCGACCGCGTCGACGAGTTCGGGCCACAGGATCATCGAGGTCACCTCGCCGGTGTGTCCGCCGCCCTCGTAACCCTGCGCGATGACGATGTCGACGCCCGCCTCGACGTGGTGCAGCGCATGATCTTTCGCTCCCGCGAGTGCCGCGACCAGGACGCCGTTGTCGTGGGCGGTCTGGATGACGTCCGCCGGCGGCGAACCGAGCGCGTTGGCGATCAGCTTGATCTGGCCGTACTTGCGGCGGTGCTCCATCGCCACGTCGACGTGCGAGCGCGCCACCGAGTGCAGCCAGCCCAGCACGCCGGCGTCGACGCGCTCGCCGTTCGGCAGCGGCGGCACCCCGAGATCGTCGAGGGTGCGCTCCACGAAGGCCTTGTGCTCCGGCGGGATCATCGACTGCAGGTCGACCTTCGACCCCTCGGTGGGGATCTTCGCCGGCATCACGACGTCGACGCCGAACGGCTTGCCGTCGGTGTTCTCGTGCATCCACTCGAGAACGGCGTCGAGCTCCTCGGGGTCGTTGAACCGCACACATCCGAGCACGCCGAGGCCACCGGCCCGGCTGATCGCCGCAGCCACGTCCTGGCTGGGCGTGAACCCGAAGATCGGGTATTCGATGCCGAACTTCTCGGCCAGTTCAGTACGCATCTCTCACTCGTTTCCGGCGCCTGCGCGCCATTACAGGGCTTCGTCAGCGGGTCGTTCGGCGGTGACCGCCGCTCCCCATCGATAGTCGGGTTTTCCTGCGGGCGACCGCTTGATCTCGTCGACGAACCACACGCTGCGCGGGCACTTGTACCCGGCGAGCTCCTTGCGGACCACGTCGTTGAGGCTCTCCAGCGAGGGCCGTGCCCCGTCGCGCGCGGCGATCACCGCGGCGACCCGCTGCCCCCAGCGTTCGTCCGGGACGCCCACCACGACGGTGTCGAAGACATCGGGATGCGCCTTCAGCGCACCTTCGACCTCCTCCGGGAACACCTTCTCGCCACCGGTGTTGATCGACACCGAGCCGCGGCCGAGCATCGTGATGGTGCCGTCGGCCTCGATCGTCGCGTGGTCACCCGGGATCGAGTACCGCACACCGTCGAAGACCTTGAACGTCTTCGCCGACTTCTCCGGGTCGTTGTGGTAGCGCAGCGGCACGTGCCCCGACCTCGCGAGCACGCCGACCTCGCCGCTGCCGGGCTCCACCGGGGTTCCGTCCTCGCGCAGCACGTGGGTCTCGCTGTCGGCCTTCACTCGGGGGCCGCCGGTGTGCGGGGTCCCCTTGGACACGATGCCGAGACCGCCGAAGCCCGTCTCCGACGACCCGATCGCGTCGACGATGACCGCGTTCGGGAACCGTTCCACGAACTGCTCTTTGACCGACGGCGAGAACAGGCACGCCGACGACGCGATCGACACGACGCTCGACAGGTCGTACTCCCTGCCCTCGCCCAGCGCCTCGATCATGGGGCGTCCCATGGCATCTCCGGTGATGAAGATGACGTTCACCTTGTGCCGCTCGACGACCTCCCAGGCCGTCGGACCGCTGAACTCGGGGTACACCACCGCTTTTCCGCCGGCGAACAGCGACTGGAACACCGCCCACTGCGAACCGCCGTGGATGAACGGAGGGATCGGATACCGCACCAGCTGGCCGCCCTCGGCGCCGGTGCGGGCGAGATGCCACTCGTCGGGCACGGGTTCGCTGGTGTACCAGTCGATTCCGCCACCGAGGACGCGCCACACGTCCTCCTGCCGCCACACGACGCCCTTCGGCTTCCCGGTGGTGCCGCCGGTGTAGAGCATGTAGAGGTCGTCATCGTTCCGCTCCTCGAAGTCGCGTGCGGCCGACGACTCGGCGATCGCGTCCTCGTAGCGGATGGCGTCTCCGTGACCCGCGCAGCAGAGGTCCGTCGACGATCCGTCCTCGATGGCGATCCGATGTTCGATGGAAGGCGATTTCGGTAACGTGTTGCAGACCCGCTCGGAGTACCGCCGCTCATGGATGAGCACCTTCATCCCGGAGTCGGTGAAGATGTGCTCGAGCTCCGGCTCGACGTAGCGGTAGTTGACGTTCACCATCACCGCGCGCGCCTTGAAGACGGCGACCATCGCCTCGACGGACTCGATGGTGTTTCTGCTGTACAGGCCCACTCGATCGCCCGGTTTCACCCCGAGCTCGCGGAGCTTGTGGGCGAGCGCGTTGGACCGCGCCTCGAGCTCGGCGTAGGTGCGGCCGCGATCGCCGGATTCCAGCGCGACCCGCTCGGGAACCAGGTCGACGGCATGCTCGATGAGATCGGCGATCGTATAGGCCATGGCACCAAAATTAGAACGTGTTATCGTTCTGGGCAAGTGCCTACGACGACCCCGGAGACAGTGATGACCACAGCCACCCCCGCCGAGTCCGTCACCACCGACAAGGCCCCCGAGTGCCTCGTCGAGAAGCGCGGCCACGTCCTCATCGTCACGATGAACCGGCCGGAGGCCCGCAACGCGCTCTCCACCGAGATGATGCGGATCATGACCGAGGCGTGGGATCAGGTCGACAACGATCCCGACATCCGCGTCGCGATCCTCACCGGCGCCGGCGGCTACTTCTGCGCGGGCGCGAACCTGAAGAACATGAACAAGAGCGCCCCCGGCGACACCGTGGACTCCGGCGCGTGGAACCCCGCGTCGCTGCCCGCTCTGCTGAAGGGGCGCCGCCTCACCAAGCCGCTGATCGCCGCGGTGGAGGGCCCCGCGATCGCCGGCGGCACCGAGATCCTGCAGGGCACCGACATCCGCGTCGCCGGTGAGAGCGCGAAGTTCGGCGTCTCCGAGGCTCGTTGGGGTCTGTACCCGATGGGCGGCAGCGCCGTCCGACTCGTGCGGCAGATCCCCTACACCGTGGCCTGCGACATCCTGCTGACCGGCCGCCACATCACCGCCCGTGAGGCGCTGGAGTACGGACTGATCGGGCACGTCGTCGAGGACGGCAAGGCCCTCGACAAGGCTCTCGAACTCGCCGAGCAGATCGCCGCGAACGGCCCGCTGGCCGTCCAGGGCATCCTCAAGACGATCCGCGACACCGAGGGCCTGCACGAGCTCGACGCCTTCGAGATCGACGCGAAGATCGGCGTCTCCGTCTTCAAGTCGAAGGACGCGAAGGAGGGACCGCGGGCATTCGCCGAGAAGCGCGCCCCGCAGTTCTCCGGCGAGTGAGGGCCACCGGACCCCGGTGAGAATCCACACCGCCCTCTTCGGGCCGCAGCAGGCGGCCGAACGCGCCCGGGCGCTGCGAGACGTCGGGATCGACGGCATCTTCACGTTCGACGGCCCGCACGACGTCTTCAGCCCCTTGTTCGCCGCGGCCGCCGTCGACGACGTCGCGCTGATGACGAACGTCGCCATCGCGTTCCCGCGCAATCCGATCACCGTCGCCCATCAGGCCAACGACCTTCAGCTGCTCAGCGGGGGACGTTTCACGCTCGGGCTGGGCACCCAGATCCGCCCGCAGATCGAGAAGCGGTTCGGGGTGCCGTTCGAGCGGCCGGTCGACCGGATGGTGGAGTTCGTCGCCGCACTGCGCGCGGTCTTCGACGCCTGGAACAACGGCACGCGGCTGAACTTCGAGGGCGAGTTCTACACCCATCGGCTCATGACGCCGATGTTCAACCCGGGCCCGAATCCTCATGGTGTGCCGCCGATCTTCGTCGGCGCGCTGGGGCCGCGCCTGACCCGCGCCGTCGCCGAGCACGCCGACGGACTGCTGGTGATGCCGTTCACCTCCGACGCGTTCGTCCGCGAATCCATCCTGCCCCGGGTCGACGCGGGGCTCGCCGCATCCGGGCGGCGTCGCGAGGACTTCGCGGTGGTGCCGGAGATCATCGTCGCCACCGGCCGCACCGAGGAGGAGTTCGAGACGTCGGTGGCCGCCACACGACGACTGCTGTCCTTCTACGGCTCGACGCCCGCCTACCGCCCGGTGCTCGAACTGCACGGCTACGGCGATCTGCAGACCGAACTCAACCTGCTGTCCAAACAGGGCCGCTGGGCCGAGATGGCGGGACTCGTCGACGACCGGCTCCTCGAGCTCATCGCCGCCCACGGCAGCCCGCGCGACGTGGCCGCCACCATCCGCGCCCGCGCGCACGGCATCGCCGACGACGTCGCGGTCTACCAGCCGTTCCCGCTCGCCGACGAGACCCTCGCGGAGATCATGGAGAGCCTCGCGGAGTAGGCCGGCATACCCACGCGGCGCCTCGTCGGATCGCGGGTTCGCATGCGGTCTCGCAGGACTCGCGCACCGCGTGTGCCCGAGGCGCCGGTCCTGCGCGGGCTCGGGCACAAGCGGTGCGCTCACACCAGCGTCGCCAGCTCCCGGATGGTCTCGACGTCGCGCGCGGTGACCATCAGCATCGTGACGCCGGCCGCCTCCCACTCCTTGATCTGCGCCCGCACCTCGTCGGCCGTGCCGACAAGCATCGTCTCGCGAACCATCTCGTCGGGGACCGCGGCGATCGCCTCGAGCTTCTTGCCGCTCAGGAACAGGTGCATGATCTCGTCGACGGCGTCGCCGTACCCCATGCGCTTGTACAGCTCGGCGTGGAAGTTCTTCTCCTTGGCGCCCATTCCGCCGACGTAGAGCGCCGTCGACGGCCGGTAGCGGTCCACGGCGGAGGCGACGTCGTCGGTGATGACGACCTGCACGGTCGCGGCGACCTCGAAGTCCTCGCGACTCCGGCGCGCACCCGGCCGCGCGAATCCCTCGTCGAGCCAGGCGTTGTACTGCTCGGCGAGACCGAGACTGAAGAAGATCGCGAGCCACCCGTCGGCGATCTCCGCGGTCTGCGCGACGTTCTTCGGCCCCTCGGCGCCCAGCCAGATCGGGATGTCGGCGCGCAGCGGATGGGTGATCGGCTTGAGCGGCTTGCCGAGTCCCGTCGCGCCCGGCGCGTCGGCGGGGTACGGCAGCGGGTAGTGCGGGCCTGCGTTGGTCACCTTGTCGGTCCGGGCCAGCACGTCGCGCACCACCTGCACGTATTCGCGCGTGCGCGCCAAGGGCTTTGCGAACGGCTGCCCGTACCAACCCTCCACCACCTGCGGGCCGGAGACCCCCAGCCCGATGATGTGGCGGCCGCCGGACAGGTGGTCGAGGGTGAGCGCGTGCATCGCCAGCGAGGTCGGCGGACGTGCCGACAGCTGGGCCACCGCGGTGCCCAACCGGATCCGCGAGGTGGCCGCGCCCCACCACGCCAAGGGCGTGTACGCGTCCGAACCCCACGACTCCGCGGTGAACACCGCGTCGAACCCGCATTCCTCGGCCGCCGCGATCAACTCCGGCGCGTTCGGGATCGGATCGGCGCCCCAGTAACCGAGCTGCAGACCGAGCTTCATCGCCACTCCCCTCTCGCCGGACCGCAACATGTTCCGCGGCCTGACATGCATCTTGTGTCCAATACTAGAACGTGTTCTACTCGAAGACGTGAGCATGAGCGTAACGTCTCCGGCCGCCGGCAGTCCCGTTGCCGAGGTGCCCGAGCCGAAGTCCCCCATCCTGACCGCTCCACTGATCAACTCGTTCGACTACACGCGATCCCTGGGTCCGGTCCTCAGTCGGTTCGCGCTCGCACTGCGCGACGGCCGCATCGTCGGCTCCAAGGGCAGCGACGGCAAGGTGAGCGTGCCGCCGGTCGAGTTCGATCCCGTCACCGGAGCACAGACCACCGAGATCGTCGACGTCTCGACCGTCGGCACCGTGACCACCTGGACGTGGCACGACGCCCCGTCGCCCGGCCAGCCGCTCGACAAGCCGTTCGCGTGGGCGCTGATCCGCCTCGACGGCGCGGACACCGCTCTGCTGCATGCGGTTTCGGTCGATTCGCCTGCGGACATGTCGACCGGCCTGCGGGTTCACGCCGTCTTCCGCGCCGCCCGCGCCGGCCGCATCGACGACATCGCGTACTTCGCGCCCGGCGAGACCCCGGAGACCGCGCCGGCGAACACCGGCGACGAGATCAAGGGCGCCGAGGAGGGCCGCGTCGTCATCAAGACGCCGATCACCACCGAGATCACCCACTCGGCCACCGAGGAGGAGTCGGTCTACCTCGACGGCCTCAAGAAGGGCAAGCTCATCGGCACCCGGATCGGGTCGGGAGTCGACGCCGGACGCGTGTACTTCCCGCCGCGCGGGGTGAGTCCGGCCGACGGCGCGCCCGCCGTCGAGCACGTCGAGCTTCCCGACACCGGCATCGTCACGACCTTCTGCATCGTCAACGTCCCGTTCCAGGGTCAGAAGATCAAGCCGCCGTACGTGGCCGCCTACGTGCTCCTCGACGGCTCGGACATCCCGTTCCTGCACCTGATCCTCGACTGTGAGGCCTCCGACGTCCGAATGGGCATGCGGGTCAAGGCCGTCTGGCTGCCCGAGGACCAGTGGGAGCACTCGATCGGCAACATCAGCCACTTCGCGCCGACCGGGGAGCCCGACGCCGACTACGAGACCTACAAGGACCACCTCTGATGACACTGCCACCGATCGCGATCATCGGGTTCGCCCACAGCCCCAACGTCGAGGGCACGCACGGCACCACCAACGGTGTCGAGATGCTCATCCCGTGTTTCGACAAGCTCTACGCCGAGCTCGGGATCACCCGCACCGACATCGAGTTCTGGTGCAGCGGATCGTCCGATTATCTGGCCGGACGCGCGTTCTCGTTCATCTCCGCGATCGACTCGATCGGCGCCGTGCCGCCGATCAACGAGTCGCACGTCGAGATGGACGGCGCCTGGGCGCTATACGAGGCCTGGGTCAAGATCGCCACCGGCGAGGTCGACCTGGCGCTGGCCTACGGCTTCGGCAAGCCCACCGCCGGCAACGCCGAGCAGACGCTCGCACTGCAGACCGACCCGTACACGGTCGCGCCGCTGCATCCCGACGCCCGTTCGCTGGCCGCGCTGCAGGCGCGCGCCGGTATCGACTCCGGCGCCTGGACCGAGGCCGACATGGCCGAGATCGGCGCCCGCACCTTCGGCGGATCGGTCGACGAACTGCTCGCCGCCGACTACGTCGCCGACCCGCTGCGCCGTCATGACATCGCGCCGTACACCGACGCCGCGGCCGCCGTCGTGATCGCCAGCGAGCGCAAAGCCCGTGAGCTGGTGGCCAATCCGGCGTTCATAACCGGCTGGGACCATCGCATCGACTCCCCGAACTTCGGCGCCCGGGACCTCACGGTCTCCCCGTCGACATCGCTCGCCGCCGACACCGCCTTCGGGGACTCCGACCGCGCGGTCGACGTCGCCGAGATCCATGCGCCGTACTCGCATCAGGAGATCATCGTGCGCAAGGCGCTGGGTCTCCCGGATTCGGTGCGCATCAACCCGTCCGGCGGCGCGCTCAAGGGCAACTCGCTGTTCTCCGCGGGGCTGCAGCGAATCGGCTACGCCGCGCACGAGATCCTCAGCGGCAACGCCGAGACCGCCGTCGCACACGCCACGAGCGGCCCGCTGCTGCAACAGAACATGGTGGTCACCCTGAGTGGCCGCAATTCGGGAGGCCAGAACTGATGGGACACAACAACCGTGCCGCCGTGATCGGCACCGGCCAGACCCGCTACGTCGCCAAGCGCTCCGACGTCACGATGGCGGGCGTGGTCCGCGAGGCCATCGACGCCGCGCTCGCCGACGCCCAGACCTCTCTCGACGACATCGACGCGATCGTCATCGGCAAGGCCCCCGACCTCTTCGAGGGTTCGATGATGCCCGAGCTGGCGATGGCCGAGGCGATCGGCGCGGTCGGCAAACGTCTCATCCGCGTGCACACCGCCGGGTCGGTCGGCGGTTCGACCGCCAACGTCGCGGCGTCGCTGGTCTTCGCCGGCGTGCACAAGCGCGTCCTCGCCGTCGCCTGGGAGAAGCAGTCGGAGTCCAACGCCATGTGGGCGCTGTCGATCCCGGTGCCGTTCACCAAGCCGGTCGGCGCGGGTGCGGGCGGCTACTTCGCGCCCCACATCCGCGCCTACATCCGGCAGTCCGGCGCACCCGAGCACATCGGTGCCATGGTCGCCGCGAAGGACCGCCGCAACGGCGCGCTCAACCCGCTGGCGCACCTCCACCAGCCCGACCAGAGCGTCGAGAAGGTCATGAGCTCCCAGATGCTCTGGGATCCGATCCGCTACGACGAGACGTGCCCGTCGTCCGACGGCGCGTGCGCGGTCGTGATCGGCGACGAGCAGGTCGCCGACGCCGCGGTGGCCGACGGCAACCCGGTCGCGTGGATTCACGCCACGGCCATGCGCACCGAGCCGCTGTCGTACGCGCACCGCAACGTCGTCAACCCGCAGGCCGGCCGGGATGCGGCCGCGGCCCTCTGGAAGGCCGGCGGCATCAGCAGCCCGATCGACGAGATCGACGCCGCGGAGATCTACGTGCCGTTCTCGTGGTTCGAGCCGATGTGGCTGGAGAACCTCGGCTTCGCGCCCGAGGGTGAGGGCTGGAAGCTGACCGAGGCCGGGGAGACCGAGATCGGCGGCCGAATCCCGCTCAACGCCTCGGGCGGTGTGCTCTCGTCGAATCCGATCGGCGCGTCGGGCATGATCCGGTTCGCCGAGGCGGCGATCCAGGTCATGGGCAAGGCGGGTGCGCACCAGGTCGAGGGCGCCCGGAAGGCCCTCGGTCACGCCTACGGCGGTGGCTCCCAGTACTTCTCGATGTGGCTCGTCGGAGCGGACAAGCCGCAGCACTGACCCGCCTCCCTGCCCGGGGCAGACGCCGAATCGACATCGCCCGCGACGTCGGTTCGGATCGGCGACCTCATCTAGGGTCGCCGATCCGGGCCGACGTCGCGGGCGATGTCGTGTGTGCCGGTGTTCCCAGGTGCTGACCGACGCCTCGCCGCCGGGTCGGGTCGCCCTCGCCCCCTACGAAATCCGTTCGGGCAGAGCGCAGGCCGCGCCGTCGGACATCCCGGTGGGGCGAACCCCCAGCGACTGGTTGAGCCGTGCCCGCTGGTTCTCCCAGGCGACGGCCATCGCCAGCTCGGCGATCTGCGTCTCGCTCAGGTGGTCCTCCAGTCGTCGGCGCACCTCGGCCAGGTCGTCGGCGATCGCCGGGGTCGACGTCATCGCCTCGGCGAAAGCGATCACCAGCTTCTCGACCTCGTCGTAAGCGTCGGAGTGCCGGTATGACGGGAGATCCCGCAGCTGACGCTCGGTGGCCCCGGAGCCGACCGCCAGCGCCGACCCGATGTCGAGGCAGAACTCGCAGCTCACCATGCCCGCCGCCTTGAGTTCGGCGAGCTCTTTGAGTTTCGGGTCCAGCCTGTTCGACAGCAGCATCGCCGTCTCCATCCCGAGAGTCGCGCCGCCGACCAGGGGCCGGCGCACCAGATGCCGGGCGAGGTCGGTGCGATGGCGTTTGGCCCGGCCGAACGCGCGCAGGTACGCCCAGGTTCGCTGCAGTGCTCTCATGTCCATCCCTCCCGTCCGGCGCGCCGACGACACCCGGCTCCGGACGACGCCATGATCGGCCGGCCCACCGCGGGCGCGGGTGGTGCGCGCCGATGTCCTCACCCCATCGTGCGCTCCTGTCCGCGGTCGCACAGTCGTTGAGAAGGAAGTCGGCTTCGCCCGAAAACGCTGCCCGAAGCCGAAAACACCACGGGCGGGACGGGTGGCGAACCCGTCCCGCCCGCGGCGGATGGAAGTTGTACCCCTCTCAGGCCTTGCGCACCGAGTTGATGGTCTTCTCGACCTCCCAGTAGGCACGCAATGCCGACAGCTTCCCGTCATCGTCGGCGCGGTAGGTGAAGACACCCCGCGCCTCGGAGATGTGCCCCGCGATATGGGTCACGATCTTGCCGATGTAGGCGACCTCGTTGCCGCAGATGATCTCCTCGTCGAACTGGAAGTCGATGCGCTCGGTGTTCGCGATCGACTTGTCCCAGAACTCCGAGATCCGCTCGCGCCCCTGGAATCCGACACCCTCCGGGTCGAACATCGAGGGGCCGACCGGGTCCTGGACGATGGCGTCGGCCGCGAAGTTGTCGAGCCACGCCTGCTTGTCCCGGACCTCCACCGCTTCCCGCGAGCGCCGGCCCGCGACGACCGCGGGATGGTTCTCGCGGTCGATGCCGAGGTAGGCCGGCGTCGGATCGGTCGCGGTCACTTCGTCCCGTAGTCGACGCGCAGTTCCTTGACGCCGTTGATCCACCCGTGGCGGAGACGACGCGGCGCGGCGACCTTGGTGATGTCGGGGACGATGTCGGCGAGCGCGTTGAACATCAGGTTGATCTCCATGCGCGCGAGGTTGGCGCCGACGCAGAAGTGTGCGCCGTTGCCGCCGAAGCCGACATGCGGGTTCGGGTCGCGGAGGATGTTGAAGGTGAACGGATCCTCGAAGACGTCCTCGTCGTAGTTGGCCGAACCGTAGAACAGGCCGACGCGCTGGCCCTTCTTGATGTCGACCCCGCCGATCTGCGTGTCGCGCTTGGCGGTTCGCTGGAAGCAGTTCACCGGTGTCGCCCAGCGGACGATCTCGTCGACCGCGGTCGCCGGACGCTCACGCTTGAACAGCTCCCACTGATCCGGGTGATCGAGGAAGGCGTTCATGCCGTGGCTGATCGCGTTGCGAGTGGTCTCGTTGCCCGCGACGGTCAGCAGGATGAAGAAGAAGCCGAACTCGGTCTCGTCGAGCGACTGGCCGTCGATGTCGGCGTTGACCAGTGTGGTGACGATGTCGTCACCCGGGTTGCGGCGCTTCTCCTCGGCCATCTGGTAGCCGTAGCCGAGGATCTCGGCGTTGGCCTGCTGCGGATCCGTGTCGTAGTCCGGATCGTCGGCGTTCATCATCGAGTTCGACCAGTTGAACAGCTTCTCGCGGTCCTCCTGGGGAACGCCGAGGAGATCGGCGATCGCCAGCAGCGGCAGGTCGACGGCGACGTCCTTGACGAAGTCGCCGCTGCCCTTTTCCGCCGCACGGGTCACGATCTCGCGGGCCGCCGCGTCGAGCTTCTCCTCCAGAGAGTGCACCGCACGCGGGGTGAACAGCTTGGAGACGAGCTTGCGCAGGCGGGTGTGCTCCGGCGGATCGTGGTTGATCAGCAGCGCCTTGGTGATCTCGATCTGCTCGGGGGACATGTCGTCCTCGAAGCGCATGATCACGCCGTTGGCGTTGGTCTCCCAGTCGTCGTTGTTCTTGGAGATCTCGCGGATGTGAGCGTGCTTGGAGATCACCCAGTATCCGCCGTCGTGGAAACCGCCGCCCTTGCCGGGAAGCTGCGCGTTCCACCAGACCGGGGCGGTCTTGCGCAACTGCGCGAACTCCTTCACGGGGAGGCCCTGCTCGAGCAGGTCGGGGTTGGTGAAGTCCCATCCCTCCTGCTCCATGAACGCGGCCTTCTCGACGGTGTCGTCGAAAGGGCTCACGTGCGCAGAATCCGCCGTCGTCGGCTCACTGCCGATCGGGGCACTCTGGGCCTGGGTCACGTCACACCACCTCGCTGGAGATTTAGAACCTGTTTCAAATTCATTAGACCACATTGTGACACAAGCGACACCCCCCGATGAGAACTCGTTCTAGTTTTCACCGGACAAACCGTCGCTCACCTGCGACATCCGGCGTCGAACCTGTCACAATCAGTTCGTCGCGACCCTCGCCCCGAGGAGGCTCCACCCCGTCGGACGCCCCGCGTCCGAACGCTCGAATCGGCCGGCCATGGACGCAAACATAGAACATGTTCTAGTTTGGATGCACGGCCTCGGCACCTCCGTCGACGAGCCGTGCCCCGAGGGATGGCGGACCGGGTCCGCCGGCTGACGAAGGAGTGGGAATGGGCGTTCCGGTGATCGTGGAAGCTGTGCGTACGCCGATCGGCAAGCGTGCGGGCTGGCTGTCGGGTCTTCATGCCGAGGAGCTGCTCGGCCTCACGCAGCGCGGACTCCTCGAGAAGGCCGGCATCGACCCGGCCCTCGTCGAGCAGGCCATCGGCGGCTGCGTGACCCAGGCCGGCTCGCAGGCCGGCAACGTCACCCGCAAGGCGTGGCTGTCGGCGGGACTGCCGGAGGGCACCGGCGCGACGACCATCGACGCGCAGTGCGGCTCGGCGCAGCAGGCCAACCACCTGATCGCCGGGCTGATCGCCACCGACGCCATCGAGATCGGCGTCGCCTGCGGCGTCGAGACGATGTCGGCGGTTCCGCTGGGCGCCAACGTGGGCACCAATGCCGGCCCGTACCACGCGGATTCGTGGAACGTGGATCTCCCCAACCAGTTCGAGGCGGCCGAGCGGATCGCCAAGCGCCGCGGCATCACCCGCGCCGACGTCGACGCGCTCGGCGAGCGCAGCCAGCGTCTCGCCAAGCAGGCATGGGACGAGGGCCGCTTCGACCGCGAGATCCTCTCCGTCAAGGCGCCCGAGCGCACCAAGGAGGGCGAGTTCACCGGCAAGATCCTCGACGTCACCCGCGACCAGGGCCTGCGCGAGACCACCCTCGAGTCGCTCGCCGCGCTCAAGCCGGTCGTCGAGGGCGGCATCCACACCGCCGGCACGTCGTCGCAGATCTCCGACGGCGCGGCCGCGATCCTGATCATGGACGAGACGAGGGCACGCGAGCTCGGATTGACGCCGCGCGCCCGCATCAAGGCGCAGGCGCTCGTCGGCGCCGAGCCGCACTACCACCTCGACGGCCCGGTCCAGGCGACCGAGCGCGTGCTGGCCAAGTCCGGGATGTCGTTGTCCGACATCGACATCGTCGAGATCAACGAGGCGTTCGCATCGGTGGTCCTCAGCTGGGCGCAGGTGCACGACGCCGACATGGACCGGGTGAACGTCAACGGCGGCGCCATCGCCCTCGGCCACCCGGTCGGCAGCACCGGCTCGCGCCTCATCACCACCGCGTTGCACGAACTCGAGCGTCGCGACGGCCAGACCGCACTCATCACGATGTGCGCGGGCGGCGCCATGGCCACCGGAACCATCCTCGAACGGATCTGAACCCATGCCTCTCATCGACCCGAACAACAAGCCGAAGCAGCTCGACTCGCCCATCGTCAGCAAGATCATCAGGCTGGGGTCGCGAGCGCACACCGCGGTCTACAAGGCGACCGGCGGTCGGGTCGGTGAGACCTGGCGCATCGGTGCGGGCCTCAAGAAGCCCGCACCGGTGTGCCTGCTGACCACCATCGGCCGCAAGTCCGGTCAGCCCCGTACCGCGCCGCTGATCTACCTGCGCAAAGGCGACACCTTCGTCGTCGTCGCGTCGCAGGGCGGCTCGGCCAAACATCCGGCCTGGTACCTGAATCTCCGCGAGAACCCGGAGGTCACCATCCAGCTCGGCAAGAAGACCTTCGACCTCGTCGCCCGCACCGCCTCGGATGCCGAGCGCGAAGAGCTGTGGCCCGAACTGGTGAAGGTCTACGAGGACTACGACACCTACGCCGCATGGACCGACCGCAAGATCCCGGTGGTGATCTGCGAGCCACGCGCGGCCGGCTGAATCACTTTCCCGCACAAGCACTCCACCCCTGCGATGCCCCTTGCTCCCGCCGATCCGTCGGCGTGAGAGAGCGGCGCCGCGGGAGTCCGAGTCGATCGCCCTGCCAGTTCCCGTATCGCCGCTCCGGCCCAAGCGTCGAGGACGGACCTCAGCTCGCCCCCACTTCGGTGTGACATCACGCCGAGCACCATCGGCTGCAGTGTGCGCGGCGCGATCTCGGCGACGAAGTCGAGCGCGTCGGCCTCATAACCGTGTGAGGGCCAGCCGACGTCGAGCCGTTCGACCGTGGTCCTGCGAAACCGCAGCGCGTCGTCGGAGGTGAATCCGCCCACGACCGCCACGCTGAGATTGTCCGCGCGCAGCTGCAGGCCGACGTAGTCGTTCTCGGCGAACGTCTTCGAGGCCCCCTTCACCTTCGACGTCCTGAGGGATCCCAACCCGCACTTGTCCTTCGGGGGCAACGGCACCCACTTCTGCGCCGGCGCGAACCTCGCCCGACTCGAACTCGGCCTCGTCTTCGACGCGATCGCCGACACCCTGCCCGACATCAGCCGGATCGGCGAGCTGCAACGGACTCGATCGGGGTGGTTGAACGGGGTGAAGGCGCTCGACGTCGCATACCGGTGACACCCGTCAGCCGATCCGCCGACTCCGACTCACGCTGATCTTTACTCACCTCCGCCCCGCGGAGGGCAGGCCACCACCACCGGGCGGGTCACCCCGGAGCACCGCCTGGCTGGCCGAACGCCGGACCGAGACCATCCCGGGCGCGTCCATCGACGCCGCCGATCGATTCGGATCGCGAACGCCTATTGGACCCCTGAGCTGCGGCGTTCATAGCGTGAGGTCGTGTCGATCCTGATCTCGGTGGACGAACTCGCCACCACGCTGTCGTCGTCGGCTCCCGGCCCGCGTCCGGTCATCCTGGACGTGCGGTGGGAGCTCAACGGCCCTCCGGGCCACAAGGAGTACCTCGCCGGCCACATCACCGGTGCCGTGTACGTCGACCTGGAGACGGAGCTGTCCGCGCACGGCCTCCCCACGGACGGGCGTCATCCGGTGCCGTCGCCGGGCGCACTGCAGGAAGCGGCCCGCCGCTGGGGCGTCGACCCCGACTCGCCGGTCGTCGTCTACGACGCCATCGGCAACCAGTCGGCGGCCCGCGCATGGTGGTTGTTGCGGTGGGCGGGTCACGGCGATGTACGCATCCTCGACGGCGCACTGCCCGCCTGGACCTCGGCGGGGCTGGACCTCGCCACCGATGACGTGCGGCCCGACACCGGCACCGTCGTTCTCACCGGCGGTGGGCTGCCGACGATCGGTCTCGACGAGGCGGCGATCTTCCCAGAGAACGGCATCCTGCTCGACGCCCGTGCACCGGAGCGCTTCCGCGGCGAGATCGAACCGATCGATCCCAAGGCCGGTCACATCCCGGGCGCCGTGAGCGCACCCACCGCCGCGAATCTCGCCCACGACGGGCGCTTCCGATCCGCCGACGAGCTGCGACGCCGGTTCGCCGACCTCGGCGTCACCGACGCCACACCCGTCGCCACCTACTGCGGCTCCGGGGTCACCGCTTCACACCAGGTCGCCGCGCTCGCCATCGCGGGTTTCGGAGCGGCCCTCTTCCCGGGGTCCTGGTCGCAATGGAGCAATCACGATCTGCCGGTCGCGACCGGCGACTGACCGTCCCCACCGACATCTCCCTTCCCGAAAGGACGAACAACCGAACATGAGCGCGAATCTCGAAGCCGGATCGCCCATTCCGACCACGGCGTCTCCCGAGGTGGAGTTCATCTCGCTGTCGCACCTCAATCCGTCGACGGAGCTGAACCCCATCCCGACGCGCGGCATCGACCGGGCCTGGTTCCGGCGTTACGTCCGCACCCTCGAGGACGGCGGTTTCGACTACACGCTGCTCCCCTACGGCTCCGACGGCGCGGACTCGTTCGTCGTGGCATCGGCCGTCGGCCAGCTCACCGAGCGGATCAGGCCGATCGTCGCGGTCCGCCCGAACACTGCCCCTCCGCTGGTCGCCGCCCAGAAGCTCGCCACCCTCGACCAACTGACCGAGGGTCGCGCCGTCGTCCACCTGATCTCCGGCGGCAACGACGCCGAACAGGCGCGTCAAGGCGACTACCTGCCCAAGGAGAAGCGGTATGCCCGCACCTCCGAGTACATCGATCTCCTGCGCCGGGCGTGGACCGAGACCCAGCCGTTCAGCCACGACGGCGAGTTCTTCAGGTTCGACGACTTCGGTCCCGGCTTTCCGCCGTACGGCGCGACGATCCCGATCTCGATCGGCGGCCAGTCCGACGCCGCGTTCCAGGTGGGCGGCAGCAAGGCCGACATCTTCGGTTTCTGGGCCGAGCCGCTGAACGACGTGCGGTCGGAGATCGAGCGCGTGCTCGCGATCGCCGACGCCGCGGGCCGGCCGCGTCCGCGGATCTGGGTGACCTTCCGCCCCATCATCGCCGAGACCGACGAACTGGCCTGGCGCAAGGCGGTCCGCTACGTCGACCTCATCGGCAAGACGTTCTCCGCCGGCAAGTACCACCGTCGGGCGTCGCAGGCGACGCCGGAGAACGTCGGCTCCCAACGCGCCCTCGCGTTCGCCGAGAGGTCCGATGTCTACGACCGTGCGCTCTTCACCCGCACGGCCGCCGCCACCAACGGCGCGGGCGCGGCGACCGCCCTGGTCGGCAGTCCGGAAACCGTCGCCGCCGCGATCCTCGACTACATCGACATCGGGGCGTCGCTGGTCTCGATCCGCGGCTACGACACCCTCAACGACGCCATCGACTACGGCCGCTACGTGCTTCCGCTGGTCCGGCAGGAACTCGCCCATCGTCGGGCGACGGGCAGGCGCGGCTCCCTGCAGGCGGAGCATCCCGGCGCCCTGGCACCGGACTTCGCCCCGTCGGCCCTGGCCGCGGCACGATGAACACCAGCACCGCCGACCTCGACATCCGGCTGCCGAGACCCGACCTGTCCTCGTCGGCGCTGGCGGCGGTGACCTCCGAGATCGCCTCCACCGCAGCTGACTACGACCGGACGGGGCAGGTTCCCACCGCCGGTCTCGAGGTCGCCCACCGGGCCGGCCTGCTGACCGCGACGGTCGGCGCCCGGTTCGGCGGTCCGGAGGTGTCGGCCATCGATGCGCTCCGCATCCTCGTCGCGCTCGGTGAAGGTGACGCCTCGGTGGCGCTGATCGCCGCCAACACCCTCGCCGTCCATCAGACGCAGGCCGCCGCCGAGCAGGGTCGGGGCTGGCCGCGGGATGCCTATCGGGACCTGTTGCGGCGCAGCGTGTCCTGTCCGGCGCCGGTCAACACCGTGCGCGCCGAGCCGGAACTGGGCGCACCCGCTCGCGGCGGACTGCCGGCCACCCGGGCCCGGCGAACCGTATCGGGATGGATTCTCAACGGCCACAAGGCCTATGCGACCGGAGGTACCGCGCTGGCCTATCACGCGGTGTGGGCGGTGGCCGACGAACCCGAACGCGCCGACCTGCCACCGCGAGTGGGACATGTCATCGTGCCCGCCGACGCACCCGGCATCGAATGGGTGGAGACCTGGGATCACCTCGGGTTACGGGCATCGAACACGCATGACGTGATCTACACCGACGTCGCGGTGCCCACCGACGCCTTCGTGGAGATCCCCCGGGGCGTCGACGGCGTCTACCGGGACCCGGCGGCGGCCACGCGAATCGGCGGACTCGGACACGTCGCGCTCTACGTGGGGGTCGCGCGGGCCGCACGCACCGCGTTCCTCCGCTATGCGCACGAGCGGGTTCCGATCGCGTTGGGCCGTCCGATCGCGACCACCGAGCGCATCCAGACGGTCGCCGGCGAGATCGACGCGGCGATCGCCCAGGCGGAGACGCTCCTGTACGGGGCGGTCCTCCGCGCGGAATCGGGGGACACGGAACACTTGCGGCAGTTGTCATTGATCAAGGTGCAGATCGCACGGTCGGCAGTGCATGCGGTGCAGACCGTGGTGGCGGCGCTGGGCAATCCGGGCCTCACCCGCAACCAGCCGTTCGAGCGGCTCCTCCGCGACGTGTTGTGCGTGCGCGTACACCCGCCACAGGAGGACGCCGCCCTGCTGGCCGCCGGTCGTCAGCTACTGGACGTCTGAACCCACCCGGTCGATTCCCGGCCCGGCCAGTTCGTCAGTCGTTCGGTGGGGGCCGGCGCCGGGACGCGGCTCGACGACGGTCGCAGAGGGCACGTTCTGATCCCGACGAATCCCGCGGGGATGAACCTTTTCGCACCGCGGGGGCGGCCTTGGCCACCTCCCGGCTTCGGCGGCTGGCCGGTGGCGACCCCGAGGTCCCAGCCGCGGAAAAGGCTCTCGCCAGACGTGGCCCCACAGCGCCCCGGCACCCGGGACCTCGCCCCACGGCACCTACTCCATCTCGGAGAAAGTTGCGTCGTCGGAACAGAGTTCGAGCTACCGGGCGACAGCGGCCGCGTAGGACCCTGCATCGTGACGATCCGCGATGAACGGGGCCGTCCGGACGTCGATGCCGCGCCTCGGCCGCGATCGTCGGCGTCTCACCCTGCGTCTGGCGAATCACCGTCATGCGGTGCGTGGGCCGTGGACGACACCGTTCGATCACGAACTCGTCGTGATCAGCACGCGCCGTCCTCCGGCTCAGAACGTACCGTCCTCCAGGACCTGGCGGGCCAACCCGTCGATCGCAACGTCCTCAGGCGGTGAATTGTGTGCTCCCACGCGCAGATCCCGGAAGTAGCGCTGCCAGGCGTGGCTGTGCCACACGGACGCGGTCCCGAACGCCCGGCCGACCTGGTCGACGGCGGTGGTCGCGGACCGGTGCACGGCCAGCTTCACCGCGGCCGATTCGGCGGCGGTGAGGGTCTGCTCCTCGTAGCGTCGGACGGCATCGTCGACGAGGGACCGCACCGTCAACAGCGCCACGGCAGCCTCACCTACGTAGCCGCGCACGCGCGGGACGTCGACAGGCAAGGCCCCAGCCGGCCTGGACCGGCAGACCCGTCGTGGCGAGTGCGAACGCGCCCTCGGCGATGCCCGCGTACAAACCCGCGAGCACCAGCGTCCACCATGCCCCGTCCTGCGAGACCAGGCCTGGCGGGAGCAGTGCGTCGGTGGTGACGAAGGTGTCGTCGAACACGACGTCGTCACTGCCCGAGGTCCGCAAACCGATGACGTCCCAGGTCTTCTCGATCCGCACGGTGGGCTGGTCGAGCCCGACGAGGAACTGGTCGAGTTCGTCGGAACCGTCGACGGCGGCCGACACGACCGCATGCGACAGCGCGTGGATTCCGGTCGCGTACTTCTTGCGTGTCCGCAGCAGCCACCCGCCGTCCACGCGGATCGCGCGGGCCCGCACGGCGCCGCCGCGGGCGGGCGCGATCGACCGGTTCTCGCTGACCAGGGCACTGACGAAGCCGGAACCGGCGGCGATCTCCCGGGCGGCCTCGGCCAACGCCGGGGAGAGGCCGACGTCTGCGAAGACACGCCGTGCATGGATCAGGTGCATCGCCACGACCAGGCCCAGCCCCGGGTCGGCGGCACCCACGGTCCGCACGATGTCGACCAGCGCCGACGGCGCGAGACCGTCTCCGCCGGCCGAAACCGGGATCGGGGCCCGAGCGACACCGGCATCGATCAGCAGACGGACACTGTCTATCGGGAATGCGTTCCCGGCGTCGGCGATCGCCCCCAGATGGAAGAGTTCACCGGACAGTTCGCGCACCCGGTCGGGCGGCGCCAGCAGCTGCGTCACGGTGCCCCGATCGTCATCGCGCGCGTCGCCCCCGGCGCGGCAGCCCGGGCCAGCACCTCGTCGACGAGGTGGACGCGCGGCCCCTCGCCGGCGTCTGCAGAACGTCCGAGCACGTGCTGAAGGGCCGCGTTGAACGGGGCGTCGAGCCCATGGCGTCGGGCGATGGCCACGATCTCGCCGTTGAGGTGATCGACCTCCGAGCCCACACCGCGTTCGAAGCTCTGCCAGGTGGACTGCTGTCCCTTGCCGTACCCGCTCTCCGGCGCGATCGCAGCCAGATTCGCGTCGTAGGTGACCTCGGCGGACGGGTCGGCGAACTCATGACCAGCCGCGATCAGCACGCGCCGGGCCTCGTCGCGGACGAGGTCGGTGAGCTCGTCCAGCTCGGCATCGGTCCCGCGCAACACACCCACTGCGAACGTCGAGGAGATCCACGTCTTCCAGGCGAGCCAGCGCTCGATGTCGGGCACCGACTGACTCAACCAGCCACCGACGCTCAGGTCGGCGACGACGGACTCGGCCGTCGCGGCGAGCGCGGATCCGCGGCCGTGCACGCCGGACGGATACGGTCCCACGATGATCTGCCCGGCGAGCGGGCTGTTCGCGACGTGTATCTCGCCGGTGACGACATGGCGGGCCCCGGTCAGGGTGATCGCGCCGAGCACCTTGTCGAAGTACCGCAGCGCCGCGCGTTCGGCCTCCAGGCCGTTCTGCAGCAGCACGATCGGCAGGTCGGCGGCGGCGCCCACCGTCTGGCCGCCGGAAACCACGGGCCGCCAAGCCCATTCGGCGAGGGCCGCAGCGACGTCCTGGGTCTTGACCGCGAGGACGAGGACATCGTCCGGGGTGAGCGTCAAGGTGTCCGGGCCGGGCACCACGTCGACATCGAGTGTGCGCGTCCGACCGTTGTGGGTGTAGCGCAGGCCGCGTTCCCGGATCGCCTGGTAGGTCCGTCCTCGCGACACGAGCACCACCGGGATCCCCGCATCCGAGAATCCGGCCGCGACGGCCGATCCCACCGCGCCCGCGCCGATGACGACGTAGCGACTCATCGCAGACCCTCGCGCTCGGCGATGGTGAACGCAGGTTCGAAATGTGCTCGGGCCAACTCGGGGGTCAGCGTCCACCTGGCCACGACCTCGGGGGCGAGCACGTCATGGGCACCGAGACCCCGCAGCACCAGATTGGCGTCGGCGGCGCGCTCGGCGGCCTCGAGCAGAAACGCCGCCTCCCCGACCGACGACCCCCACGTGGTGAAACCGTGACCCTTCTGCAGGATCACCCGCTTGCCCTGGGCGGCGAGGTCGACGTTGGTCGGCTCGGTCGTGGCGCCCCAGATGGTCGACGACACACCCACCAGGTCGGTCACCAGCGCCGAGTCGGTGTTGACCGGGGCAGGTGGTTCGCCGTGGTTGGAGAAGATGAAGGCGCGTGGGGTGTGCAGGTGCACGACCGCCTCGGCTTCGGGAATCGCGGTGTGCAGGGCGAGATTTCCCGCAAAACCGTTGATCGCGTGGTTCCCGCGCGGTTCCACGATCGTGCCGGTCTCGTCGACGAGGACGAAATCGGCCGGGGTGACGGTGGAGATGGACACTCCGAATGGATTGACCCAGAAGTGGCCCGGAGCCTCGGGCGCGCGCGCCGACACATGGCCGTTGAACCCGAATTCGTAACCGAGACGGCCGAAGTGACGCAGTGCAGCGGCGAGTTCCCACCGCACGTCACGGACACGCAGTGCGGGCTGGGCAGGTGCTGTCGCGGCCTTCGGGGTGGTGACGGTGGTGGTCATGACCGGCTCCTGGCGTCGACGAGGTCGCGGTCACGGGACGACACGACCGGGGGAAGCCCGAGGCTGTCGCGGAGATCTCCGTCGGCGTACTCGGTGTGGAATGCGCCGCGCTCCTGCAGGATCGGGACGACGGCGTCGGTCAGCAGCTGCAACCCCTCGGGAAGGAACGACGGCAGCAGGATGTATCCATCGGCCGAGTGGGCCTCGAAACGCCCGAGCAACAGATCGGCGATCTGTTCGGGATCGCCGACGGGCACGAAGTGGCCGGCCGAGGAGACCTCCCATTCGATGAGCCGGCGCAGCGTCCAACCCTCGGCGATCAGGTCGAGGTACACACCGTACCGGGACCGTCGGCCCTGCACGGCCGACTCCGCGGGAAGGCGCTCGGCGGGGATGGGCTCGTCGAGTTCGAGATCGCTCAGGTCTATCCCGGCGAGCTGCCGCGACAACCGGACGCGTCCGTCGTCGAAGTCGATGTATCCGTTGAGCTCCTTCTCGAATGCTCTTGCCTGGGCCTCGGTCTCACCGATGATCGGCGACACGCCGGGGAGCACCTTGACCTCGTCGGCCGACCGGCCGGCGGCGACGACCCGGGTCTTGAGCGAGCGATAGAACCGCGCCCCGTCCTCGACGGTGGTGCGCCCGGTGGTGAACACCAGGTCGGCGTAACGCGCCCCGACGGCCTGACCGTGGTCGGACGATCCGGCCTGCGCGATGATCGGACGGCCCTGCGGCGGCCGGGCGACGTTCAGCGGACCCTGGACCGAGAAGTGCTTGCCCCGGTGGTCGATGCGGTGCACCCGGTCGGGGTCGGCGTAGACGCCGGCCTCGCGGTCGATGCGGATCGCGTCGGCGTCCCAGCTGTCGAAGAGTTCGCAGAGCACCTGTGCAAACTCGGCTCCGCGTTCATATCGTTCGGCATGCGGCGGCAACTCGACGCCGAAGTTCTCCTCGCCGTAGGCGGAGGTGACCAGGTTCCACCCCGCCCGACCCCGTGAGAGGTGGTCGAGCGAGGCGAGCTGCCGCGCGACGTTGTACGGCTCGGAGAAGGTGGTCGAGATGCTCCCGATGAGACCGATGTGCTCGGTGACGGCGGCCAGGGCGCTGAGCAACGTCACCGGCTCCAGGCCGGCGAAGGGTTGGGTCCGCAGTGATTCGGCGTCGAGGCGCACCGTGTCGGCGAGAAACACCGCGTGGAGCTTCGCCGACTCCGCCCAACGGACCACGTCGGTGAACAACGACAGATCATACTTCTCCTCGACGCGGCTGTTCAGCCGGCGCCACGCCCCCACGTGATTGCCCACCCCACCGATGAGAGTGGCGAGGACGAGCTGTTCGCCGGACGCGACCCGCGTGCCCTGATGCGATGACGTCATGATGCGGACGCCCCCACCGGTATCCGGTCGAGTTCACCGGCCGCCGGGACCGTCGACGTGGCCTCCGCCGCGACCGCCGGCCCGTCCCACAGGTCGTCGTCGGCCACGGGATGGATCTCCGTGTATCCCTTGTGTTCCGAGAGTTCGACGCGCACGCCGTACACCTCCTCGATGAGTTCGGGTGAGTACACCTCACCGGGCGTTCCCGAGGCGAGCACCCTTCCGCCGCCGAGGAACACGACGCGGTCGCAGAAGCGAGCCGCCTGGTTGAGGTCGTGGATGGCGATGACCGCCGCCACGTTCTGGGTCCGGGCGATCCTCCGCGTCAGCGAGAGGGTCTGCCACTGGAAGCGGATGTCGAGTGCCGAGGTCGGTTCGTCGAGCAACAGCACCGTGGGGTCCTGCGCGATCGCCCGGGCGATCAGCACCCGCTGCGCCTGACCGCCGGACAGCTCGGTGACCATCCGGTCAGCCAGATCCTCGAGCCCGAGCAGTTCGAGCGCACGGTCGACGTGCCGCCAGTCCTCGGGTCGCGGCCGTGTCCCGAAATACGGTGTCCGGCCCAGCATCACGGCCTCACGGACGTCGAGGGTGAAGGTGAGGCTGATCGACTGCGGTACGTAGGCGACGAGCTGTGCGCGGTCACGGCGCGACAGCGCGTCGAGGTCGGTGTCCCCGTCCCAGCGAAGCGTGCCGGACGTGCGGTTGTTGATGCCCGCGATCGTCTTGATGAGCGTCGACTTGCCCGACCCGTTGGGGCCCAGCAGGCCGACCACCTCTCCGCGTCGCACGTCGAGGCTCACCTCGTCGAGAACCAGGCGCTTCTTGCCGTATCCGACGGACAGCCGGTCGATCTCCAGGGTCATGCGAGTGCCTTTCGCCGAGTGAGGATCAGGTAGATGAAGATCGGGGCGCCGATGAGGGCGTCGATGATGCCCACCGGGATCACCGCCGGTGCCAGCACGATCCGGCCGACCGCGTCGGCGATCACCAGCAACAACGCACCGATGACCGCCGAGAAGGGGATCAAGAAGCGGTGATTGGCGCCGATGATGAGCCTGGCGATGTGCGGTCCGACGAGACCGACGAAGCCGATGATGCCGGTGAAGGCGATCGTCACGGCAGTCAGGACCGCGGCCACCGCGATGATCTCGAGCCGCACCCGGGTGACGGGGACGCCGAGGCTCTTGGCCGCGTCGTCACCTGCGAAGGCGATCGCGTTGACCGCACCGCTCCGGTACTGCACGTAGATGTACGCGGTGACGACCAGGATCAGCAACGTGTTGACCTGATACCAGACCGACCCGTTCACCGACCCCCAGGTCCAGCGCACGATCGCGGCCAGGACCTCGTCGTCGGTGAAGTACTGGAGACCGGCGGTCAGTGCGCTGAACAGCTGGGTCAATGCGATGCCGAGCAGGATGAGGGTCGTGGCGTCGAGTTGCTTGGTCGATGCCAGGGTGAGCACCAGGACCGTGTTGAGCAGCGCCGCGATCAGCGCCCCGGCCACCAGCACGACCCCGCTGCCCGACGCCGACGCGCCGAAGACGATGATCGCCACCGAGGCGCCGAAGGCCGCGGCCGGCGCGATACCAAGGGTGTACGGACTGACGAGCGGGTTGCGCAACAGACCCTGGAACAGCACACCGGCGATCGCCAGCGCCGCGCCGCCGAGGATCGCGACCGCGACCCGGGGCACACGCAGCTCCCACACGATCTGCTGGGTGCGGCGTTCCACCACGTTGTCGGGGATGTTCCCGGTGATCTTCGACCAGAACGTGTCGAGGATGCCGGCGAACGTCGCCCCGTCGGTGCCGACCTTGATGCCGATGACCGCGGCCACCAGTGTGGCGACCGCTCCGACCGCGATGATCCCGGTCTCCTTGACATAGCGGCGTCCCGCCGGCGATTCCGGTTCGCCGGTGGCCGTTGGATTCTCGTCGTCGATGCCTGCCGTGATGTCCTCGACGGCCCGGGTGTCGGTGTGCACGACCATGTCAGCCCTCGTACTTGTGGTAGTAGTCGCCGACCGTGCGCGGCTCGACGCCCTGGGAGGCCAGCCAACGGTCGAAGTAGGTGTCCAGGTCGACATCGGCGAACTGCTCGGGATGCGCCCATTTGGCGACGGCCAGTGCGCCGAACTTCTTGCCCAGGGCCGAGTAGAAGAAATTGTTGAAGACGTAGATGTCCTTGGTGCGCACCGCGTCGATGGACTGCCAGCCGCTGCGGCCGGCGATCTTGCGGGCCTGCTCGGCCATCTGCTCACGGGTCCAGGGCTGATAGCCAGAGGTCTGGCCGTCGACGCCGTTGTGGATGATCACGCTCGGGTTGCGGCCGATGATCTCGACCGGGTCGACCTCGAACTGATGGACTGCGGCGCTGGAGCTGTCGGCCTTCACGTCGCCGAAGATGTTCGCCGTGCCGCCCTCGACGAGCGCATCGTGCCACCCCGATCCCTCGACCGAGGTGATGAAGTCGGCACTGTTCTCGAAGTAGGCCGTACGCTGTGCGACGCCGTCGAGCTTCTCCTTCAGGGTGCCGTCGATGTCGTCGAAGAGGTCCGCGAGATCCTGCGCCTCCTTCTCCTTGCCGAACAGCTGTCCGAGCTGCGGCAGGAACTTGCGCGTGACAACGGGATCCCAGCCGGTGACCACGACGACCTTGATGCCGAACGGCTCCAGCTTCTTGATGGCCTCTTGCCAGGGACCGTTGCGGCGCATCAGTGCGACCTCGGCCCCGGAGGAGACGATGGCCTCCCAGTTGGGCTGCTCGTAGTGGCCGACGTCGGGCAGGCCCTGGAAGTCGGCGAAGTACTCCACGTTGTTGGGGTTCTTGTCCGGGTTCACTGTCGTGTCGACCGCGGTGATGGTGTCCGCCGCACCGAGCGCGCGCACCAGCTCGGCCTGATACCAGAGGTCCGGGTAGACCGCCTTGATCGGCGTGGCGACCTCGACCTGCCGGCCGAGCTCGTCGGTGATGGTGATCGTCTCACCCGAACCCGCGGTGGTCGCCGAGTTCGCCGACCCACAGGCCGTGGCGAGTCCGGCGACCAGACCGATGATCATCAGGGTGCGTATCAGCACCCACACTCGACTCGACACTTCCTGGGACTTCATGGACTTCGGATCCTTTGGTATGTGGACTGGTGTGTGGACTCGTATGTGAACGAGGGGATTCGCGATCGGCGCAGTGGCCGTGTTCGGTGTTGCGGCCAAGAAACGTTTCGGCCACATCGAGAAGGTTACGGAGCGGTCTCGTCCGGGGTCCAACAACTTTGTCGAAAGCCGAACCATAGTCCGGCCTTATCGTTCCGGGTCCGATCATGTTGTCTTACAGCACATTTCAACGACACCCCGACATGCGGCAGACGCCGAGATCGCATCGTCGACCTCGGCGTCGTGGGTGTTCCGCGGTGATGTCGACCCAGCGAGATCACCGAGAGTTGTTGCGGCTACGCCCCGACGACGTCCCGCTGTTCGGAGACCAGCTGCAGGTGCGGCCGATCTCGGTAGAACTGCGTCCCGGCGCGCAGTGCGGTATCGGTGATCTCGGGCCGCAACCCACGCCGGGTGATGAGCTGCAGGTTGACCGCTCCGGCGTCCGGCAGGTCGCCGCGTTCGACCAGTCCGCGCGGCAGACCGCCCGCGCTCGGCAGCAGGGCGACGCCGAGACCGGCCCGGACCCCGGCCAGGACGCCTTCCAGGGTCGTCGACTGCGCGGATACCTCCACCCGATGCCCCTGGGCCGCAAGGGCACTCAGGGCACGTTCGCGCAATCCGCACGGTTCCTCGAAGGCAACCAGAGAGAGCGGTTCGTCGGATCCGGGAGCCACCCAGTTCTGGGCCGCGTACCACGCGAGATTCAACCTGCCGACCGTCCGCCCGGGTCCCTGCTCGCTCGGGTCGAGAACGAAGGCCAGGTCGACCGCGCCACGTCCGACGGCCTCGATGAGCTGGGTGGACCGGCCGATCTCGAACCGGGTCGATGAATCGGGGAAGGCCTCGTCGAGCGATCGCAGCATTTCCGGGAGGATTTGCTCGGCGCTGTGCTCGGTCGAACCGACCACGATCGTGCTCCCCTGCACGGCGTTGAGCCGGCGGATCGCCGCG
This sequence comes from Gordonia paraffinivorans, assembly GCF_900683595.1. Lineage (NCBI taxonomy): Bacteria > Bacillati > Actinomycetota > Actinomycetes > Mycobacteriales > Gordoniaceae > Gordonia > Gordonia paraffinivorans. Next base: position 432,347 of record NZ_CAACYD010000006.1, read on the forward strand.
TCGTGAACCTCGAGGATCGTGCGGGCCTCCGCCAGCACCTTCTCCCCCTCCGGGGTGAAACGCATGGTGCGCCCGTCACGTTCGAAGAGTTTGCGCTTGAGGCCCTTCTCGAGCAGACGGACGTGCTGACTCAGGGCCGGTTGGCTGATGTGGCGAACCGCCGCGGCCTTGCTGAAGCCACCACATTCGGCGATGGCGATCAGGGTGCGCAGGTGTTCCAGGTCGAGCGAGTTCGTCATGGGTCGCAAGGACACCACACCCGCCACGGCCTGACCATAGATAAAACACGGGCGCGGATAAATCGAAAAGAATCATCACGATCGGTCATCGCAACCGATTCAGAACGACTCTTGGACAGATCCACACCGCCCGCGCCACGGTGACCTCGTGACAACTTCCACGACACTCACCGCACCGTCCTCCTCGCCCGCCGATGCGCCCATGAGCACATGGGTGGAACCGGCCGGCATCCTCGCGCGCGGCACCGTCATCGTCCTCACCGGCCGGGGCGAGACCGCGTCCGCCTATCAGCGCTTCGCCCGCCGGATCTCCGCCGACGCCTACCGCGTCCGCATCGTCGAGGTCGACGAATCCCTGGCCCCGGAGTCGACCCGCGCCGCGATCGACGAGATCGTCGCCGGCGGCGACGCTCCCGAGCCGCGCATCCTGGTCGGTTCCGACACCGGCGCCGCGCTGGCCGCCACCCTGGTCGACGATGTCCCGGTGGACGCGGCGGTGCTCGCCGGCATCGCGTTGCCGACGGCATCGGCCGCGGTGCCCGTCGCCGCCGCCGAGACCGCTCTGTCGTGGGATGACGAGATCGAGGCCCGCTCGGCCTGTCCGGCCCACCGCAAGGTCCTGACCACCGACGAGCGGTTCCGCCGCGGCGCGTTGTCGGTGCCGCTGACGCCGGATCTGTCGGTCGTCCCGCCGTCCAAGCCGACGCTGGTGATCCACGGGACCGACGACCCGGTGACCCCGGCCGACCAGGTGGTCGGCGCTTTCAGCGGCCGGCCGCGTACCCGGGTCCGCACCGTGGTCGGCGGTCGCCACGACATCCTCAACGACGTCAGCCACCGGTCCGTCGCCGCGACCATCGTGCTGTTCCTCGAGAGCCTCAAACTGGGCGCCGATCTGCCGGACATCGTGCGCGTCCCCGGGGCCTGAGCCGTGGGGATCGTCGACGATCTGGTCGCACGGGGAGTCCCGGTCCTCACCGACCCGGAGTCGGTCATCGTGGCACGGACGGATCGCTCGGGCGTCGCACCGGACGGCAAGCCGCGAGGCGTCGTCCGGGCGGAATCCGTCGACGACGTGGTCGCCACCCTGCGCGCCGCTCATGCGCACCGGGTGCCGGTGGTACCCCGGGGCGCCGGCTCGGGTCTGGCGGGTGGGGCGCTGGCCGGTGCCGAGACCCTGGTGCTCGACGTCAGCGGACTGAACCGGATTCTCGAGATCGACCCGGTCGACGGGATCGCGGTCGTCGAACCAGGGGTCATCACCGCCGAACTCGACCGAGCGGCAGGCGAACACGGCCTGCGGTTCGCACCCGATCCCGCCAGCGCACGGATCTCGACCGTCGGCGGCAACATCGCCACCAACGCCGGCGGCATGCGCTGTGTCCGGTACGGCACCACCGGCCAGTCCGTGCTGGGGCTCGACGTGGTGCTCGCCGACGGCACGCGCGTCTCGACCGGACGCCGAACGGTCAAGGGGGTCAGCGGATTCGATCTGACCGCCCTGCTGGTCGGGTCAGAGGGCGCGCTGGGCGTGATCGTCGGTGCCACCGTGCAACTCCTGCCGCGACCGGAGCAGACCGTCACTCTCGCAGCCGGTTTCGACGACGTCGGCGCCGCCGCGCGAGCCTGCTCCGCCGTGGCACGACGTCGCGCGAACCCCGCGCTGCTGGAGCTCCTCGACCATGCGACGCTCACCGTCGTCGACCGCGCACAGGGCTCCGATCACTCCGAGCGATCCCGCGCGCTGGTCATCGCCCAAACCGAGGGCGTGGCCGCCAGCGAGGAGGCCGCGATCATCGGCGAGGTGTTCGGAGAGGAGGCCCGCTGGTGCGAGACCTCCACCGACGACGAGAGCGCGGAAGACCTCGTCGAGGCCCGGCGCCTCGCGCTGCCGTCGATCGAGGAGTACGGGCGCGCACTGATCGAGGACATCTGCGTCCCGCGGTCGCGGCTTCCGGAGGCGTTCGATGCCATCTCCGAGATCGGACGACAACACGGCGTGGACGTGTTCGGCTTCGCCCACGCCGGGGACGGCACCATTCATCCGATCCTGAGCTTCGACCGGAACGAGCCACAGGTCCCGGCCGCGGTCTCGGCGGCGGCCGACGACATCTTCGGCCTGGCGATCGACCTCGGGGGCACCGTCTCCGGCGAGCACGGCATCGGTGTGCTGAAGCGCGACTGGCTCGCGCGGGAGATCGGTCCAGAGTCGCTGGCCGTGCAGCGCGCTATCAAGGATGCGTTGGACCCGCGGGGAATCCTGAACCCGGGCAAGGGGATCTGAGTGTCTCATCCCTTCGGATGACATCGGCCGGCGGGCGCTGACGGTCCGTGATCTCGTCGTCGGATGTCCGGGGTTCCCCTGCTTGCCGTCACATACTGGATGACGACCTGCTCCGCCAAAGGCGTGCACGCCTGTGCAGGGCTGGCTGTCGTTGCGGGACGATCACGGTCAACTGGCGAGGCCCACGGTGAACACCGACACCGGCATGGTGTCGATCCTGACTGCGGCACAGCCACCGGAACCGTGGACGTCGAGCACCGCTGGACGGTGCCCGCTGCGGGAATATGCGTCCGGCCACCGTGGTCGCGGCCGACGAACCGGGTGTCCGGCGGCCGCGCCACGGCACTCCCCTGAGCGCGGCCAAGGCGGCCGATGTCGACGCCGAACGGGGGTTTCGGTCTCGTGCCGAAGGCGCGCGTGCGGTCGTTCGTCGCCGATGGACCGGGCGCCGGACTTCGTCGTCACGCCAGTGCAGCGACAAGTATCAAGGACGCGCTGTGCGACTGCGATTGTCAGTGCGACTGCCGCGAGTGCTGCGACCTGCCCCGGGGAGCGACTCTTCGGTACGTCCCTCGCACGCGTGGCCGGTCGTCGAGTGGCAGACGCGTCTAACCGACCCCGCGCTCGGAACCGGCCCAGTACTGGGCGCGCAACGCCTTCTTGTCCGGCTTGCCGAGTGCGGTGAGCGGCAGCGACTCGGCGAAGATGACCCGCTTGGGCGACTGCACCGCGCCCTTGCGGTCCTTGACGGCTCGCTGGATCTCCGCGGTGATCCGCTCCTTGGCCGCGTCGTCGGCGTCGACGTCGGGGCGCAGCACCACCACCGCGGTGACCGCCTCGCCCCACTTCTCGTCGGGCACGCCGATGACGCCGACCTGGCCGACGGCGGGATGTTCGGCGACGACGTCCTCGACCTCGCGCGGGAACACGTTGAAGCCGCCGGTGACGATCATGTCCTTGGTGCGGTCGACGATGTACCAGAAGCCGTCCTCGTCCTCGCGCGCCACGTCGCCGGTGCGCAACCAGCCGTCGCGGAAGGTCTCGGCGGTCTGTTCCGGCAGTCCGAGGTAACCGCCGGCGAGAAGCGGCCCGGCGACGCAGATCTCGCCCGGCTCACCCTGCGGGACCGGCTTGTCGTCGGGACCGAGCAGCGCGGTGCGCAGGAACGCCGACGGCCTGCCGCAACTGGAGAGCCGGCGCTGGTCCTCGCCCGGACCCGGGTGGTCGTCCTTGGCGAGGTAGCTGATGACCATGGGGGCCTCGGACTGGCCGTAGTACTGGGCGAAGATCGGGCCGAATCGCTCGATGGCCTCGGCGAGGCGGACCGGATTGATCGGGGACGCACCGTAATACACGGTCTCCAGTGACGACAGGTCGCGGGTCCGCGAGTCGGGATGATCGAGCAGCGCGTAGAGCATCGACGGCACGAGCATCGTCGCGGTGATCTTCTGCTCTTCGATGACGCGCAGGACCTCGGCGGGGTCGAACTTCGAGAGCACGACCATCGACCCGCCCTTCATCAGGGTCGGGATGAAGAACGCGGCGCCCGCATGCGACAACGGGGTGCAGAGCAGGAACCGCGGATGCTCCGGCCACTCCCACTCGGCGAGCTGGATCTGCGTCATCGTCGCCATCGCGCGAGCCGTGCCGATCACGCCCTTGGGCTTGCCGGTGGTGCCGCCGGTGTAGGTGATCGACACGACGTGATCCGGCGGGAGATGCGCGGCGACAAGCGGTTTCGGCTCGAAGTTGTCCGCCTCGGCGATGATGTCGCGACCATGGGCGGCGAGCTGTTCGGGCACCGGGCCGAGCGTGAGGATCTGCTTGAGGCCGGGGACCCGGTCCAACAGGGCTGCGGCACGTTCGACGAACATCGGGACCGGGTCGATGACGAGCGTCGAGACCCCGGCGTCGTTGAGAACGTAGGCGTGGTCGTCGAGCGAGCCGAGCGGATGCAGCGCGGTGCGGCGCCAGCCCTGCGTCTGCCCGGCGCCGATGACGAACAGCACCTCGGGACGGTTCAGCGACAGCAGCCCCACCGCAGTGCCGGTCCCGGCGCCGACGCTCTCGAAGGCCTGGATGTACCGGCTGATCGCGTCCGCCATCTCCCCGCCCGTCATCTCGGTCTCCCCGAGTGACAACACCGTGCGCTTGGCGTGACGCTTGAGCGCGGCGACCATCAGGTCGCCCATGTGCGTCCCGCCGCGGAGGTGATCGAAGTCGGTCGGTGCGGTCGTCGTTCCCTCGTTCGTCATGCCCCAAGACTAGGACGTGTTACAGATCCAGGAAAGAACTCCCACCAAAATTGCGGTTCTGATCCATCGAACCTGTTCTAAGTCCGCCGCTTCCGGCGCGCCGACCGATACCCGCCGGGACCTGAGTTGACCTAGGATCGGTCCATGACTGATCTCGACCTGGCCACCACCCGCCGCGACATCGCCGACGCCCTGCTCACCGCCCTGGAGCGTCGACACGAGGTCCTCGACGCCATCGTCGACGCGGAGAACCACGCGGAGGCCGTCTCCGCGATCGCCGACCTGCTCGGCAAGTCCCAGCTCGGCGCCGAGGCGATCCTCGACATGAAGCTCAAGCAGCTGACCAAGGACGAGCGCCGCAAGAACCAGGCCGAGCTCGACGATCTCAACAACGAGATCACCTTCACCCTGGCGCAGCGTCCGGCCAGCAGCGGCGACACCCTCGAGCTGCGTCCGTTCGACCCGGAGGCCGACGCCGAGCTGTTCGCCCTGCGGACCGAGGACATCGGCACCGCCGGCGACGGTTCGGGCGCGCCGGCCGGCGACGTCACCGCCGAGATCAAGGCGGCCACCGACCGCGTCGATGCCGAAGAGGCCGTGTGGCTCGTGGCCACCGACGGCGATTCCAAGGTCGGCCTGGTGTTCGGCGAGCTCAAGGACGGCGAGGTCGACCTGCGCATCTGGATCCACCCGGAGCATCGCAAGCGCGGTTACGGCATTGCGGCCCTGCGGAAGTCGCGGTCGGAGATGGCCGGATACTTCCCCGGCGTCCACCTGGTCGTGCGCGCCCCGTCGGCCTGACGCCCCGTCCGACGAATACGTCCACCGCCCCTCGGGGGTGGTGGACGTATTCGTTTCCGCGCGGCTTGTGCGGTTAGTGCCGTCGGCGCGGCAGGCCGAACCGGGCGACGATCGCGCGGATCCGGTTCTCGTCGTCGACGACGAAGGTCTCCGACACCTCCGCGCCGAGTTTCAGGGCCTTCGGCCGCACGTGCACGACGTACCGCGTGGAGACGGTGTGGCCGTCGACGATGGCCGTGAAGTCCGAGATCCGGTGGATCACACGGAATTGCGGTCCGCGTGCGAGGCTGCGCGCGATGTGCGGTCCGTTGCGACCGGTCTTCAGGCCGAACTCGACGCGCGTGCAGTCCGGATGCAGCGACACCCCGGAGGGATCGTGGCTGACCAGGGCGTCGACGTACGCCCTGGCCGCCGCCAGGAGTTCCTCGTCTCGCCGTGAAGCGGTCACCGCGGACCGGTCACCGGGCGCCGTAGACCGGCATCGGGACCGGCGCCTTGGCCACGATCTCCTCGACCACCGGACCGAGTTCGGCGACCTCCCACCGAGCACCCTTGTCCCGCTCGACACTTCGCTGCCAGCCGTCGGTGACCGAGATCTTGCCGCCCTCGATCTCGAAGACCCGGCCGGTGACCGAGCCCGCCTCCGGCGAACCGAGCCAGACGACGAGCGGCGAGACGTTGGCCGGGTCCATCGCGTCGAACGACCCGTCGGCGGGCGGCGCCATCTGGGCGGCCATCGCCTCGCCGGCGCCCAGGGTCATCTGGGTGCGCGCCGCCGGCGCGATCGCGTTGACGGTGACGCCGTAGGAACCGAGTTCGGCGGCCGCCTGCACGGTGAGTGCGGCGATGCCCGCCTTCGCGGCGACGTAGTTGCCCTGGCCGATCGAACCGTAGAGACCGGCGCCCGAGCTCGTGTTGACGATCCGGGCGACCGGGGTGCGACCCGCCTTGGCCTCGGCGCGCCAGTACGCCGCGGCGTGACGCAACCCGACGAAGTGACCCTTCAGGTGCACACGGACGACGGCGTCCCACTCGTCCTCCGACAGCGACACCAGCATCCGGTCCCGGACGAAGCCGGCGTTGTTGACCAGGATGTCGAGGCGGCCGAAGTTGTCGAGGGCGGCGGCCACCATCGCCTCGCCGTTGGCCCACTCGGCGACGTCGCCGACCTGCGCGACGGCCTCCCCGCCGGCGGCGCGGATCTCGTCGACGACCTGATCGGCCAGGTCCTGGGCGTAGTCGTTGACCACGACCTTGGCGCCGTCGGCGGCGAAGGCGAGCGCGTGCGCGCGGCCGATCCCCTGCCCGGCACCGGTCACGATGGCCACTCGACCCTCATTCAACTTGCTACTCAAGGTGTTTCCTTTCTGAACTGCGAAGAATCGGTGGCTCGCCGGACGTCTAGACGGAGTTGCCCGCCGTCGCGGCGTCGAGAAATGCGGGCTTCTCCCCGCCCCCGTGGACGGTCAGCGTCGACCCGCTTATGTATCCGGCCAGCGGCGACAACAGAAAGGCGACGGCGTTGCCGACGTCGGCAGGCGTGGCGAGCCGGCCCATCGGGATGGTGGCGCCGACCGCCGCCACCCCCTCGTCGTCGCCGTAGTGCAGGTGCGACTGTTCGGTGAGGACCGGACCGGCGACCACCGAGTTGACCCGCACCTTGGGCGCCCACTCGACGGCCAGCGAGGTCATCAGGTTGTCCAGGCCCGCCTTCGCCGCGCCGTAGGCCGACGTCCCGGGCGAGGGCCGGTGGCCGCTGACGCTCGAGACGTTGACGATTGCCCCGCCGTCGGCCTGCTCCTGCATGACCGCGTTGGCCGCCTTGGCCACGGCCAGCGGCGCCAGCAGGTTGAGGTCGACGATCTTGCTCGCGAACCGCACCGAGGCGTCGGCCGCCAGCGCGAACGGCGAACCGCCGGCGTTGTTCACCACGCCGTCGATCCTCCCGTTGCGGTCGACGATCTCGTCGATCATCGCCTCGACGGCGCCGGCGTCGCGCACGTCGCACGAGACGAATGCGACGTCGCGGAGGTCCTCGGCGAGGCTGTCGGGATTGCGGCCGCAGATGACCGGCACGGCACCCGCCGACGCCAGCACCCGGGTGATCCCGGCGCCGACACCGCGCGCACCCCCGGTGACCAGCACGACCTTCCCGGCCAGGCCCAACTCGACCTGTGACTGCGTCTGCATGGGTGCTACCCTACCAAACAACCAAGCACTTGCTTGGTCCGTGCTTGTGCAGCCGCCGTGGCTGCCCCAAGCAGCGACGAGAGGAGCACGCGTGCCGATCACCACGACACGTACCGAAACCGGCATCGTCACCGTCACGGTCGACTATCCGCCGGTCAACGCCCTGCCGTCGGCCGCATGGTTCGAACTCGCCGACGCGATCACCGACGCCGGCAACGACCCGGCGACCCACGTCGTCGTCCTGCGCGCCGAGGGCCGCGGCTTCAACGCCGGGGTCGACATCAAGGAGATGCAGGCCACCGAGGGATACGACGCCCTCATCGGCGCCAACCGCGGGTGCGCCGCGGCGTTCGCCGCCGTCTACGACTGCGCGGTCCCGGTGGTCGTCGCGGTCAACGGGTTCTGCGTCGGCGGCGGCGTCGGCCTGGTCGGCAACGCCGACGTCATCGTCGCCTCCGACGACGCGGTGTTCGGCCTGCCCGAGGTCGATCGCGGAGCCCTCGGCGCCGCAACGCATCTCGCGCGCCTGGTCCCGCAGCACCTGATGCGGACCCTGTACTTCACCGCGAAGAACGTCACCGCCCAGCAGCTCGAGCATTTCGGCTCCGTCTACCGCGTCGTCCCGCGCGAGCAGTTGCTCGACGCCGCGATGGAGGTCGCCGGCGAGATCGCCGCCAAGGACACCCGCGTCATCCGCGCGGCCAAGGAGGCCATCAACAACATCGACCCGGTCGACGTGAAGGCCAGCTACCGCCTCGAGCAGGGCTACACCTTCGAGCTCAACCTCGCCGGCGTCGCCGACGAGCACCGCGACGCCTTCGTCGCCACCGGGAAGCCGCTGGCCGAAGCCAAGTCCGGATCGACAGCCTCGACCAACGGAGGACACGCCTGACATGCCGACCGACAAGACCAGCACCCTCGACGACGTCATCGGTGAACTCCGCGACGGGATGACGATCGGCATCGGCGGCTGGGGTTCCCGCCGCAAGCCGATGGCGCTCGTGCGCGCTCTCGCCCGATCCGACGTCAAGGATCTGACCGTGGTGACCTACGGCGGACCCGATCTCGGATTGCTCTGTGCCGCAGGCAAGGTCCGCCGCGCCTACTACGGCTTCGTGTCGTTGGACTCGGCGCCGTTCTACGACCCGTGGTTCTCCAAGGCTCGCACCAACGGCGAGATCGAGGTGCGCGAGATGGACGAGGGCATGGTCAAGTGCGGCCTGGAGGCCGCCGCCGCCCGGCTCCCCTTCCTGCCCATCCGCGCCGGACTCGGCTCCGACGTCCTGAAGTTCTGGGAGGGCGAACTCAAGACCGTCGAGTCCCCCTACCCCGACCCCGACGGCCGGACCCAGACACTCATCGCCATGCCGGCGCTCAAGCTCGATGCCGCATTCGTGCACCTGGATCTGGCCGATGCCCACGGCAACGCCGCCTACACCGGGGTCGACCCGTACTTCGACGATCTATACTGCGCGGCCGCGGAGCGTCGTTACCTCGAGACCGATCAGCTCGTATCGACCGAGGTCCTGGTGAAATCCGTTCCGCATCAAAGGCTCCTGCTCAACCGCATGAACGTCGACCGGGTCGTGCACACCCCGAACGGGGCGCACTTCACCTTCGCCGGGGACTACGGGCGCGACGAGAGGTTCCAGCAGTTCTACGTGGCGTCGGCCAAGGACCCCGAGGCCTGGAAGGCGTTCTCGCGCAGGTTCCTCGAGGTCGACGAGCAGACCTATCAGCGCGAGGTCGCCGCATGGCAGGACGACCAGAAGGAGGACGGACAGTGAGCACCGCAGAAACCCAGGCGCCCGAGTCCACCGAGGCCGCCACCCGCGCCGAGTACTGCGTGGTCTCCTGCGCCGAGATCTTCCGCGGCGCAGGGGAGATCATGGCGTCGCCGATGTCGCCGGTCGCACTGCTAGGCGCACGACTGGCTCGCCTGACCTTCGAGCCCGATCTGCTGATCACCGACGGCGAGGCGCTGATCCTCGCCGACACCCCGCCGATCGGCAAGACCGGCGCCATCGAGGGGTGGATGCCGTTCCGCAAGGTGTTCGACGTCGTGGCGTCGGGCCGTCGCCATGTGGTCATGGGCGCCAATCAGATCGACCGGCACGGCAACCAGAACCTCTCGGCGTTCGGGCCGCTGCAGCATCCGACGCGTCAGATGTTCGGCGTGCGCGGCGCTCCCGGGAACACCATCAACCACGCCACCAGTTACTGGGTCGGCCGCCACTCCTCCCGAGTCTTCGGGGAGTCGGTCGACATCGTGTCGGGTGTCGGGTACGACAAGGTCGACCCGGACAACCCGGCCTTCGACGACCTGAACATCCACCGCGTCGTCACCAACCTCGGCGTCTTCGACTTCGGTGGCCCCGACCACACCATGCGGGCGCTGTCGCTGCATCCGGGGGTCACCGCCGAGGAGGTGGCCGAGAACACCGGGTTCGAGGTCGCCGGCCTGGCCGACGCGCCGGAGACCCGTCAGCCGACGGCCGAGGAACTCTCGCTGATCCGGGACGTGCTCGACCCCAAGGGAATCCGCAACAGGGAAGTGAAATGAGCGCTCAACCGACACCGGCGCGCGCGGCGTCGCTGCGCACCCCGTTCACCGAGCTCGTCGGCATCGAGTACCCGATCGTCCAGACCGGGATGGGCTGGGTGTCGGGCCCGTCGCTGACCTCGGCCACGTCGAACGCCGGCGGCCTCGGCATCCTGGCCTCGGCGACGATGACCTACGAGGAGCTCGAGGCGGCGATCGCCAAGACGAAGTCGCTGACCGACAAGCCCTTCGGCGTCAACATCCGCGCCGATGCGACCGACGCGCCGCAGCGGATCGACCTGCTCATCCGCGAGGGCGTCAAGGTGGCGTCGTTCGCCCTGGCCCCCAAACAGGAGCTGATCGCCAAGCTCAAGGACCACGGCGTGGTGGTCATCCCGTCGATCGGGGCGGCCAAGCACGCGGTGAAGGTCGCGTCGTGGGGCGCGGACGCGGTCATCGTGCAGGGCGGCGAGGGCGGCGGCCACACCGGCCCGGTCGCCACCACCCTGCTGCTGCCGTCGGTCCTCGATGCTCTGGCGGAGAAGGACATCGACATGCCGGTTGTCGCGGCCGGCGGCTTCTTCGACGGTCGCGGCCTCGCCGCGGCGCTCGCCTACGGCGCGCAGGGCGTCGCGATGGGAACCCGATTCCTGCTCACCTCCGATTCGGCGGTCCCCGACTCGGTGAAGCAGGAGTACCTCAAGCGCGGACTCAACGACACCGTGGTGTCGGTGAAGGTCGACGGTATGCCGCACCGGGTGCTGCGGACACCGCTCGTCGAGGCCCTGGAGAGCGGCAACTCGGTCAAGGCACTGTTCGCAGCTGCCCGTAACGCCAACGAGTTCAAGCAGATGACCGGGATGCGCTGGACCAGCATGCTCAAGGACGGCCTCTCGATGAAGAAGTCGGGCGAGCGCACCTGGCAGCAGGTCATCATGGCCGGCAACACCCCGATGCTGTTGAAGGCCGGCCTCGTCGAGGGTGACACCCGCGCGGGTGTCCTCGCGTCGGGCCAGGTGGTCGGCATGATCGAGGACCTGCCGAGCTGTGACGAGCTGATCCAGTCGATCATGCACCAGGCCCACGAGCGCCTCAAGCTCCTCGCCTCCCTCGGCTGACCCGGGTATCGGGGTGAGCCGGGCCCCAGCAAAATCGCACCTTCGCTCCAGAATCGCGAGTTCCAGCTCGCGATTCTGGGGCTGAACCCGCGACTTCATCCCGGCTGCTGGAGAAGGCCCGGAGCGAGCGGAGGGCCCTCACGAGCCCTCCGGTAGGTTCGCCTCGTGACTACTCCCGATGTTCTGCGGCTCGAATCGGTCGACTTCGTCCGTCAGGGGCGCCCGATCCTGTCCGATGTCCACTGGACCGTCCGCGCCGGCGAGCGCTGGGCCCTCATCGGCCCGAACGGTGCGGGTAAGTCGACGATCCTGAGTCTCTGCGGCGCCCATCAGTTCCCGACGCACGGCAGCGTCGACGTGCTCGGCCACCGGCTCGGCCACGTCGAGATCCGCCGACTGCGTGAGTCGATCGGCCACGTCAACCCGCGCCACCCGCTGCGGTCGCCGCTGACGATCCGCGAGGTCGTGCTGACCGGCGCGACCGGTACCACCGAGCTGATGGACCGTCAGAAGCCCGACGCCGAGACGGTCGCCCGGGCGGACGAGCTGATCGAGATGCTCGGGCTGGGTGCGCTCGCAGGGGCGCCGTGGACCCATCTGTCCCAGGGCGAGCGTGGACGGACGCTCATCGCCCGCGCGTTGCTGCCGAACCCGCGGCTCCTGCTGCTCGACGAGCCGTCGACCGGCTTGGACGTCGCTGCGCGCGAACGACTCCTGCACACCGTCGACCGGCTGCACCGGTCCCACCCCGAGCTGGCGACGGTACTGGTCACGCATCACCTCGAGGAGTTGCCCGAGACCACGACGCACGCCTTGCTGGTGTCCGGCGGGCGGGTGCTCGCCGCGGGACCTGCCCACGACGTGCTGACCACCGAGCTCGTCACCCGCTGCTTCGACTACCCGATCGAGATCGAGCATCGGGACGGGCGGTGGTCGGCGCGAGGAGCGTCCTGAAGAACGTTCCCGAACTCAGGATCGCGACTACTCGGGTCACGGCGACTCGGGTTGCGCCGGTCCGGGTGGGGCGGCGCGGGGTACGACACCGGTTCCGACCGCGCCGGTTACGACGACGCGGCGAGCGTCCAACCCGCGGCGGCCGCGCGCTGGTTCCAGAACTCGCGGTAGCGGCCACCCCGGGCCAGCAGCTCGCCGTGGGTGCCGATGTCGTCGACGCCACCCCGGTCGTCGAGCACGACGATCTGGTCGGCCGCCACCACCGTCGACAGCTTGTGCGCGATCACGAGCACGGTGCTGCGGTCGGCGAGCCGGCGGATCGACTCGGCGACGTGGGCCTCGTTCTCCGGGTCGAGCGCGCTGGTGGCCTCGTCGAAGAGGACGATCGGCGCGTTCTTCAGCAACGCCCGCGCGATCGAGACACGTTGACGCTCACCGCCGGACAGTGCCGATCCGCCTTCGCCGACGACGGTGTCCCAGCCGTCGGGCAGTCGTTCGACGATGGAGGTGACTCCGGCGGTCTCGGCGGCCGCGCGGATCTCGGCGTCGGAGGCGTCGGGCCGGCCGAGTCTGATGTTCTCCCACAGGGTGTCGTCGAACAGGTAAACGTCCTGGAACACCTGCGACAGCTGACCCATGAGCCGGCCGGTCTCCTGGTCGCGGACGTCGACGCCGCCGACCTTCACCGAGCCGCCGTCGACGTCGTAGAAGCGGGCGATGAGGCGGAAGATCGTGGACTTGCCCGAACCCGACGGGCCGACGAGTGCGGTCATCGTGCCGGGGGCGGCACGAAGTGTCACGTCGCGCAGCACCGGCTTGTCCTTCTCATATCCGAAGGTGACATGCGACAACTCGACGGCGCCGGGCTCGACGATGGGCTTGGGCACGTCCGGCGCAGGCATCCGGTCGGTGTCGAGAACGCCGGTGATGCGGTTGATCTCATCGGTCGACATGCGCAGCGTCGATCCGAGTTCGGCGAGTTCGCCGATCGGACCGAAGAACCGCGCCGCCAGACCGAAGACCGCGATGAGCAGGGCGGGTTCGACGTTGCCGGACACCGCGAGCCACGCGCCGTACGCGAGCACCGCGCTGAACACGACCTGCACCATCAGACCGTTGAGCAGGATGCCGAGGATCGACCGCCACAACATCGACCGGCCCACGCGGGCCTGACGACCCAGCGCCTCGGCAAGCGGGGCGTGCGCGGAGTCGGCGTCGCCGAAGGCACGCAGCACGGCCTGGCAGCGGGCGTACTCGATGACGCGGTTGTTGACCGTCACGGCCTCGGCGCGCTTGCGCCGCTCGGCCTTCGAGAGGAACTTGCTCGAGAGCTTGCCGACGTACATCAGCACGAGGCTGCCGGCCACCATGAGCAGTCCGATCCGCCAGTCGAAGACGCAGATGCCGATGACCACCACGATCGAGCTGACCGTGTTCACCACGACCGGCGTGATGTAGTGCGCGCCGGTGCTTCCCACGAACATGGTGCCCTTGACCGCGATCTGCGAGACCTCGCCGATGCGCTCGCGGGTGAACCAACCGAGCGGCAGCGTGACCATGTGGTCGCCGAGTCGGTGGTGCAGCATGCGCATCGCGTAGAGCGCCATGGTCATGCCCTTGATGGACTGGACGTAGGCACTGACCGCACAGATCGCGACCAGGATTCCCAACGGCCACAACCAGGCCGCGGCACCAGAGCGGTCACCGGTGAGCAGGTTCTCGGCGATCGGGACGAGCGTCAGCATCGCGAGGCCCTGGGCGATGCCGTAGACGAGGACCCAGCCGAGGAAGACGACCATCCGGGCGCGCTCGGAGCCCAGAATCGTGTAGAAACCGCGGATCATCGTGCCACCCCGTTGCTTTCGATCATGCTGTCGTCGCCGCTCGCGCCGCGGGCGATCTTCTCGTCCTGCCGGGTGGTGCCGGCCTCGTAACCGGCCCACATCATCGAGTACAGACCGCCCTTCGCGAGCAGTTCCTCGTGCCGTCCCTGTTCCACGACGCGTCCGCGGTCGAGCACGACGATGTTGTCGGCGTGCGTGATCGAGCCGAGCCGGTGTGCGATGACCAGGACGGTGCGCCCGACCATGAGGGCGCCGATGGCCTTCTGGATCTCGGCCTCCGACTCGGGGTCGGCGAACGCGGTCGCCTCGTCGAGCACCAGGATCGGGGTGTCGGCGAGAAGTGCCCGCGCGATCGAGACCCGTTGCGCCTCACCGCCGGAGAAGTGGGCGGCGTCACCGACGATCGTGTCGTAGCCGTCGGGCAGGTCCAAGATGCGGTCGTGGATCTGAGCGGCGAGTGCGGCGTGGTAGACCTCCTCGTCGGAGGCCTCCGGGCGTCCGAGCCGGATGTTGTCGCGAACCGACATGGTCAGCAGCTGCACGTCCTGCAGCACGAAGCCGACGTGGCGGTACAACTCCGACGTCGCGATCTCGCGGACGTCGACGCCGCCGATGCGCACCGAACCGGAATCCGGGTCGCCGAAGCGCGGCAGCAGCGTCGCCAGCGTGGACTTGCCGCTGCCCGACGGGCCGACGAGCGCGGTCACGGTGCCCTCGCGCAGGGTCACGCTCACCCCGTCGAGCGCCTTCACACCGGAGGGCACACCGAGGCGCGGCGGGTAGGTGAAGTGGACGTCCTCGATGACCACGTCGTGGCCGTTGGGGACCTTGGGGTTCTCGGGGATCGTCAGTTCGGGTTCGGCGAGCAGGTCGGCGATGCGCAGCGCCGCGGCCGACGCCTGCTGGCGGGTGTGCACCGCGGTCGACACGGTCAGCAGCGCGGACGGCAGGACCATCGCGATCAGCGTCGAACCGACCAATTCGATCGGGCTGACCCAGCCGTTGTCGACGAGCCAGTACCCGACACCCAGGTTGACCAGCAGGATGAGCGGCGCGGAGATGAGCACCGTGGTGATGGCCTGGACCCGCAGCATCGGGCCCATGTAGCCGGCGAAGTCGTCGTTGAACTCGTCGGCGGCCTCGATGAACCGCCGGTGCGCCTTACCGGTCTGGCCGAAGGTCTTGACCACTGCCACGCCGTTGATGAACTCGACGATGGTGGCGCTGATGCGCGCGACGCCGCGGTCCATCTTCTCCATCTCCGCGGTGAGGTCGCGGGCCATCCACGAGTACGTCAGCGCGTACAGCGGGACGGTCGCGATGGCGAGCAGACCGAGGCGCCAGTCCAGCACGAAGCAGTAGACCAGGGCGAAGATCGGCGAGAGCACGGCCGCGGCCGCCTCGACCTGGGCGTGTGCGACGAGGTAGTGCAGGTCGGCGACGTCGTTCTGCACGGACTTGCGGACCGCGCCGGAGCTGGTCCGGCTGAACCAGCCGAGCGGAAGCCGTCCGAGCTTGTCGGTGATCCGGATGCGCAGCCGCGCCTGGAGATCGAGGTCGGCGAAGTGGGTGATCGCCAGCGCCAGGAAGCTGAACAGGGCACGCGCCGCGAGTCCGCCGACGACCAGCCACACCACCAGCCAGACACGGCCGGTGTCGAGCGTGCCGGGCGCCAGCAGCGTGCGGCCGAGTTCGACGATGCCGATGTACGGGACGATCGTCGCGGCCGAGGCGAGGATCTGGACGAGCTGGGCGAGGATGATCCGTCCACGCACCGGGGCGAGGATGTCCGCGAGCGCCGCGGCCTTCGCCTTGGCCTCCGCACGGGCGTTCTCCCGGACGGTCTTCGGATCCTCCGGGGTGCTTGCGGACTCCTGTGTGGGGGTCGGTGTGGCGACGTCTGTTCCGCCGATAGTCATAGGCGAACCTTAGCCGCCCTCACCTGCCGCGAGAAAGGGAACCCTAACCTCGCTCAGCGCGGCAGGATGCCGTCGAGCACGATCGAGAGGTACTGATCGGCGATCTTCTCCACCGACAGCGCGCCGCCCGGGCGGTACCACCGGACCGCCACCCACACGGTGTCCCGCATGAACCGGTACACCAGTTCGACGTCGAGGTCTGGACGGAACTCCCCCTCGTCGACGCCGCGCTGCAGCACCGCGTGCCACAGCTGCCGGAATTCGACGTTCAGCTCGGAGATGTAGGAGAAGCGTTCCTGGCTCGACAGCCGCTTGGCCTCGTCCTGGTAGATCGCGACGGCGTTGCGCTCGGCGTCGATCGATTCGAAGGACGCGATGACGAGGCGACGCAGTGTTTCGGTGGCCGAGAGTCCCGAGGCGGCGATGGCGCGGTATTTCTCGAAGAGGTCGTCGAGGAATCGGCGCAGGATCTCGTCGACCATCGACTCCTTGGAGTCGAAGTGGTGATAGAGACTGCCCGACAGGATGCCGGCGGCGTCGGCGATGTCGCGGACCGTCGTCGAACGCAGGCCGTTCTCGGCGAACATCCGGCCCGCGGTGGCGAGCAGCTCGTCACGCCGTGACGAGTTCTTGGTCGTCTCGGCACCCGAAGCGGTTTTCTGACCACGTGGTGACACGCATCCTCCTGGAGAGTCTGCCCATCACCCTAGCAAGCGCTTGGCCGGGAACATCGTGAGATGAACCCGGCCAAGCGATCATGCCAGTCGTATTTCAGGGTCGGCGCACCGGGCGCCCGACCGGATCAGGCGCCGAGGCGCTTGCGCACCTTCTTGATCGCGCGGTTGTTGAAGAACTTCCACAGCTTGAGCTGGTTGTCGGTGAGCTTGGAGTCCTTGGGCAGGAACGGCGGCGACATGAGGTCGGCGACCGTCATCGGCAGCGTCGAGAACGCGACCGCGCGAGCGTGACTGAAGGTCTCGAAGCCGGTCTTACCGTGGTAGCCGCCCATGCCGGAGCGGCCGACGCCGCCGAACGGCAGGTCGCCGCTGAACAGATGGATGGCGAAGTCGTTGCCGTTGATCGAGCCGCTGCGGGTGTTGTCGGCGAGCTTCTCGAAGCGGTCGTTGCGGTCGCCGCACCAGTACATGGTCAGCGGGTGCGGGTGCGAGGTGATGTGGCTGATCACCTCGGTGATCTCGCGGTACGGGTACACCGTGAGGACCGGACCGAAGACCTCGTCCTCCTCGATCTTCATGCCGGCCTTGACGCCGGTGAGCAGCGTCGGCGGGATCTTGCGCCGCTCGGCGTTCGGCAGGGGCTCGCCGCCGGGGATCACCTGACGCTTGGTGGCGCCGAGCTGCTCGGCGTCCTCGATCAGGCCGACGATGCGCTCGTAGTTCTTCTGGTTGATCGTCGACGTGTACTGATCGTTGTCGAGGATCGTCGGGAACATCTCGGTCCAGCGGGCGATCACCTTGTCGGTGAACTGACCCAGCTTGCTCTCCGGGACGAAGACGTAGTCGGGGCACAGGCAGACCTGGCCGCCGTTGACCATGCGGGCGTCGGCGAGCATCGTCGCCGCCTTGTCGATGTCGGCGTCGATGTCGACGACGGCCGGGTTCTTGCCGCCGAGCTCGAGGGTGACCGGGATCAGGTTCTTCGCGGCCTCCTGCGCGACCGACGCGCCGACGTCGGGCGAGCCGGTGAAGAACATGTGGTCGACCTTGAGCTTGGCGAAGTCCGAGCCGGAGCCGTGCTTGGAGGTGACGACCGCCAGCTCCCCGATGGAGAAGTAGTCGGGCGCGTGCTTGGCGATGACGTCGGTGGTGCGCGCGGTGATCGACGACGGACGCATCAGGACGCGGTTACCCGCGGCGAAGGCCGAACCCGCCGGCACGAAGGTCAGCTGCAGCGGGAAGTTCCATGGACCCATGATGCCGACGACGCCGAGCGGGTCGTGGCGGACGCTCTGCTTGTAGCCGAGCAGACCCTGGATCTTGGCGTACTTGGTCTCCTGCATCCACTCCTTGACGCCGCGGCGCTGGTGGGTGAGGTCGATCATGCAGCCCGCGACGTCGGCGGCCAGCGACAGCTCACGCGGACGCGTGCCGAAGTCGGCGGCGAGCGCCTCGGCGATCTCGTCGGCGTGGTCGAGGAGGAGTGCCGAGAGCCGGGTGATGCGGTCGATGCGGGTGTCCGCGTCCGGGATGCCGTCGCGCAGGAACGCGGCCCGCTGGATCTCGACCAGTTCGGTCAGTGTGTATTCCTCCGACGACACGCCACGCTTGGCGGTCGCCGCTGCAGTGCTGGTGTGCTCAGCAGGCTTGGTCATCGAGATCCCCTCAGGTTCTTCGTGCTGGATCTGGGTCCTTGGCATTCGGTTGGAACAAAATGCTCCACTTGTCCCACACAATAGTATGCGCCAGGTCACACCAGTATGCGCCACGTCACAAGACACATGTGGGAACATCCGTTGTCAGAAGTGTACGGGGCGGAAAAGACAAGGTCGAGACCTTCCCGGATGTAGGGAAGGTCTCGACCCTGCCGTGTGGGTACTTGTCAGCTCAAGCGCTCGATGATGGTGACATTGGCGGTCCCGCCGCCTTCGCACCCGCGGCTGACCGCCGCACCTCAGCCCAAGCGCTCGATGATGGTGACGTTGGCGGTCCCGCCGCCTTCGCACCCGCGGCTGACCGCCGCACCTCAGCCCAAGCGCTCGATGATGGTGACATTGGCGGTCCCGCCGCCTTCGCACATCGTCTGCAGGCCGTAGCGGCCGCCGGTGCGCTCGAGTTCGTTGAGCATCGTCGCGAACAGCTTGGCGCCGGTCGCGCCGAGCGGGTGGCCGAGGGCGATGGCGCCGCCGTTGGGGTTGACCTTGGCGGGGTCGGCGCCGGTCTCCTTCAGCCAGGCGAGCACGACGGGCGCGAAGGCCTCGTTGATCTCGACGACGTCGATGTCGTCGATCGACAGGCCGGTCTTCTCGAGTGCGTACTTGGTGGCCGGGATGGGTGCGGACAGCATCATCACCGGGTCGTCGCCGCGGACCGACATGTGGTGGATACGGGCGCGGGGGGTGAGGTTGTGCTCCTTCAGCGCACGCTCGGAGACGACGAGGGTGGCCGACGATCCGTCGGCGATCTGCGACGCCACCGCGGCGGTCAGGCGCGACCCCTCAGCGAGCACCTGCAGGCCGGCCATCTTCTCCAGCGAGGTCTCGCGCGGGCACTCGTCGACGACGCAGTCGCCGAGCGGGACGTTCTCGTTGTCGAACCTGCCCTCGGCGATGGCGGCACGGGCGCGCTCATGCGACTGCAGCGCCCAGCGCTCCATGTCCTCGCGGCTGATGTCCCACTTCTGGGCCATCATGTCGGCACCGATGAACTGCGAGATCTGCGCGTCGCCGAAGCGTTCCTGCCAGCCCTTGGATTCCGCGGTGGGCGTGGTGAACCCGAACTCCTTGCCGGAGATCATCGCCTGGGAGATCGGGATGGCGCTCATGTTCTGCAGGCCGCCGGCGACGACGATGTCCTGGGTGCCGCTCATGACGCCCTGCGCGGCGAAATGGATTGCCTGCTGGCTGGACCCGCACTGACGGTCGACGGTCGTGCCGGGCACCTCGAGCGGCAGTCCGGCGGCGAGCCATGCGGTGCGCGCGACGTTGCCGGCCTGGCCGCCGATGGTGTCGAGGCAGCCGAACACGACGTCGTCGACGGCGGCCGGATCGATGCCGGTGCGCTCGACGAGCGCGGAGATGATGTGGGCGCCGAGATCAGCCGGGTGCACCTTGGCGAGCGAGCCGTTGCGCTTGCCGACCGGCGTGCGGATGGCGTCGACGATGTAGGCCTGGGGTGTGGACATGGGCGGGACTCCTTGCTTCTCTACGGAAAGGTTCGTGCGGGGCCGGTGATCAGGCCCGCTGGCTGGAGATCGAGACGACCTCGCCGGTGAGGTAGGTGGTGTAGTCGCTGGCGAGCATGGCGACCGTCGCCGCGACCTCCCACACCTCGGCGGCACGGCCGTAGGCCTCCTTGGACGCCAGCTCGTCGAGCAGTTCGTCGCTGGTGACCTTGGCGAGGAACGGGTGCTTGGCGATCGACGGGGCGATCGCGTTGATCCGGACGCCGACGTCGGCCGCCTCGAGCGCGGAGCAGCGGGTCAGCGCCATCACACCGGCCTTCGCCGCGGCGTAGTGCGCCTGTCCGCGCTGGGCGCGCCAGCCGAGGACCGAGGCGTTGTTGACGATCACGCCGCCGTGCTCGACAGAGCCGAAGTAGCGCAGGGCGGCCCGCGTCGCGCGGAAGGTGCCGGTGAGGGTGATGTCGAGGACGCGGTCCCACTCCTCGTCCGTCATCTCCGCGACCGGGGTCTCGCCGCCGAGGCCGGCATTGTTGACCAGCACGTCGATGCGGCCGAGTTGGGTTGCGGCGTCGGCGATCAGGGCGTCGACCTCGGCGGTCACCTGGACGTTGCAGGTGCGCTGGGCGACGGTGCGCTCGGGGAACTCGGCACTGAGTCGCTCCGCGGCCTCACCGAGGCGGCGCTCGTGCCAGTCGCTGATGAGGACGTCGGCGCCCTCGAGGAGCGCGCGGCGCGCCGAGGCGAAACCGATGCCGGTGCCGGCGGCCGCGGTGACGACGACCTTCTTGCCCAGCAACAGGTTGTGGCCGGGGGTCTCGGCCGGCGGGGTGGCCAGCGGTGAGATCACGTGGGTACCTGCGTCCGTTGCGGTCATTCAGCGAGCCTCTCGGGGAAGGCCGAGCACACGCTCGGCGATGATGTTGCGCTGCACCTCGTTCGACCCGCCGTAGATGGTGTCGGCGCGGGTGAACAGGTAGAGCCGTTGCCATTCGTCGAGTTCGACGTGTTCGGGGTCAGCGATGTCGTTGGGCTCGCCCTCGACGGTCGTCGGCGGACCGATGAGCGCCGGAGCCCCGACGACGTCCATGGCGAGTTCGCCGAGGTCGCGATGCCAGTTGGCCCACAACAACTTCGAGACCGACGCCGCGCCCGCCTGGCTGGTGACGTCGCCGTCGAGCGTCCGCTGCGCGTGGGCTCGCATGACCTTGAGCCCGATGTCGGCGCGGACGAGGCGCGAGGCGATCTCCGGGTCGTCGACGGCGCCGTTGGAGCGGGCGAGGTCGGTGAGGTTCTCGAGTTCGCGCGCGAACCCGACCTGCTGGCCGAGGGTGGAGACGCCGCGTTCGAACTGCAGCAGACCCATCGCGACCTTCCAGCCGTCGCCGGGTTCGCCGACGATCAGGTCGGCGTCGGTCTCCGCGTCGTCGAAGAAGACCTCGTTGAATTCCGATGTGCCGGTGAGCTGTTGGATCGGCCGCACGGTGATGCCGGGCTGGTCGAGCGGCACCAGCAGGAAGCTGAGGCCTGCGTGACGCGACGACCCCTTCTCCGTGCGCGCGAGCACGAACACCCACTGCGCGACGTGGGCCAGCGAGGTCCAGATCTTCTGGCCGTTGATGATCCACTTGCCGTTCTCGAGCCGCGCCGAGGTCGAGACACCCGCGAGATCGGAGCCGGCGCCGGGTTCGGAGTAGCCCTGCGACCACAGTTCGGAGACGTCGACGATGCCCGGCAGGAACCGCTTCTTCTGCTCCTCGGTGCCGTAGGCGATCAGCGTCGGGCCGAGGAGCTCCTCGCCCAGGTGGTTCACCCGCGCGGGCGCGTTGGCGCGCGCGTACTCACGATGGAAGATGATCCGCTGTTCCAGGGTGGCGCCGCGGCCGCCGTATTCGGTCGGCCAGCCGATGCAGGTCCAGCCGGCGCGAGCCAGGTGACGGTCCCATTCGAGCCGCTCGGCGAAGAACTCGTGCTCGCTGCCCGGGCCGCCGCGACCCTTGAGGCCCGCGAACTCACCCGTCAGGTTCTCCTCCAGCCACGAGCGAACCGCGGCGGCGAACTCGTCGGCGGCATTCGGCGTCGACTTGGCCCATTCGCCCAGGTCGACGCCACGATCCGCGAGATTGATCGAGGTCATTTCGCTAGCATAACCCACCAAGCAAGTGCTAGGTTGGGCGCATGGCGCAGACCTCCGTACTCGCGAGTCTCCCCACGATCACGACGCCGGCCGCGTTGCACCACGCCGCCGAGAGCTGGCCCGACGGTATCGCCATCGTCGACCGCCAGTGGCACGATTCGTCTCAACCGAACGTGGAACTGACGTGGGAACAGTTCCGCGACGCGGTGCGCGCGTTCGCCGCCGCACTCGTGGCCTCCGGCATCGAGGCCGGCGACCGGGTCGCCATCTGGTCGCCCAACAGCTTCCACTGGCCGATCGCCGCCCTGGGCGTCCACCACGCCGGCGCGACGCTGGTCCCGCTCAACACCCGCTACACGACGGGTGAGGCGATCGAGATCATCGAGCGGTCCGGCGCACGCGGGCTCGTGGTGTCGGGAGAGTTCCTCGGCACCGACCACACGGCACAGCTCCTCGACGAGCACCGCGACCGACTGCCCGGCCTCGTCGTCCGCGTCCCGCTGACGAGCGACGCCCCGGCCCCCGACGGCGCGGTCGACTGGCACGACTTCCTCGACCGGGCCACCGACGACGCGCTCGCCGAGGCGGATCGTCGTGCCCACGCGGTCTCCCCCGACGACCTCTCCGACATCCTCTTCACCTCGGGGACCACCGGAAAGTCCAAGGGCGTCATGGCCACTCATCGGCAGACGCTGTCCGGTTCGCACGCGTGGGGAGCCAACGGCGGCCTGAATCCCAGCGACCGCTACCTGATGGTGAACCCGTACTTCCACACCTTCGGGTACAAAGCCGGGATCCTGCCGTCGGTGTTGTTCGGGGTGACGATGCTTCCGCTGGCGGTCTACTCCCCGTCGGATGCGATGAAGCTCGTCTCCGACGAACGCGCCACGGTCTTCCCCGGCGCGCCGACGATCTTCCAGACCATCCTCGACGACCCGAAACGCGCCGAATTCGACCTGTCGAGCCTGCGACTCGTGGTCACCGGCGCGTCGATCGTTCCGGTCGTGCTCGTCGAACGGCTCCAGTCCGAGCTCGGCATCGAGACCGTCATCACCGCCTACGGGCTGACCGAAGCCAGCGGTTTCGTCTCGACGTGCACACCCGACGACGATGACGAGACCGTCGCCAACACATGCGGGCGGGCGTTCGAGGGCATGGAGATCAAGCTCGGCGAGAACGGCGAGGTCCTCGCCCGCGGCGACATGGTGATGGTCGGCTACCTCGACGACCCGGAGGCCACCGCCGCCACCATCGACGCCGACGGCTGGCTGCACACCGGCGACATCGGGACCATCGACGAGAACGGCAATCTCAAGATCACCGACCGGCTGAAGGACATGTACATCTGCGGCGGGTTCAACGTCTACCCCGCCGAGGTCGAGCAAACGCTCGCGCGGCTCGACGGCGTCACCGAGTCCGCGGTCGTCGGCGTTCCCGACGACCGGCTCGGCGAGGTCGGGCGCGCCTACATCACCGTCCGCGACGGCGCCGACCTCACCGAGGAGAAGGTCATCGCCTTCGCCAAAGAGCACCTCGCGAACTTCAAGGTCCCGCGGTCGGTGGTGTTCGTGGATGCGTTCCCGCGCAACGCCTCCGGCAAGATCCTCAAGCGCGAACTCGCCTGACCCGCGTTTCGTAGAAACGGTGGGCGCTATGCGCCCTTCTTTTCTACCGATCGCAGGCGGAGGGCGTTGCGGATCTGGGCGAGCACCCACTGGGGACGAGCCGTGAGGTCGCGCCAGGTGAAGCGGAGGACGATCCACCCGTTGGCGACGAGCACGTTCTGCCGGGTGCGATCGTTCTGAAACGCCTTGGCGTCACTGTGGAACGCCATGCCGTCGATCTCGACGGCGACCTTCTGATCGGCGAACGCGATGTCGAGCAGGTAGCCGCATGCCGGCACGTTGGTCCCCCACCCGACCAGGTCCGACGTCCGCAGGAGTCGCACGGTCATGCGCTCGGCCTCCGAGCGGGCGCCCGACGACATCACCTCCAGCATTGCTCGCGCACGTGGCGACCCGCGGCGGCCCGCGTTGCGACGCTGCACGGCGTCGAGATCAGCGATCGTCACACGCTTGTTCAGCAGAGCCGAGTCCATCACCTTCACCCCGATGTCGACCGACGCATCGAGGACGGTGAGTTCGCAAGTGGTGACGGCCAATCCGTCGACCTCGGTGAGATCTCGAGAATCCACGGACCGGTGCCACACCGTGGCGCCGTCGAGAGGATCGCCGTGCCGGCCCCGTGGTGCGACGACGCTGACGACCTTCGGAGCCTCTCCGACGAGACCGTGCCACCAGGCGGCAGAGCCGCTGACCAACGCGGCGCCGGGGCCGGCCCGCAGAACCGCGAGTCGCGCGGTCATGCGATCGTCGATCTTCCGGTCGGCGACGCGGAACACTCCGCGCGACACACGTACCCACTCGCCCCTGCCGACCCGGTGGCGGACGGCATCGTTGGTGACGCCGCAGCCGCGAAGTTGGGCGGTGGTGAACACTCCGTCGTGGTCGGCGATCATCGCCCACAGGTCCTCAGGCACGACCTTCAGACGCGCGCCACCACCCGGCCGGTTCCCGCACCCGGCGATCGGTAGAAATCAGCGGGGAATGACGTCCACTATTTCTACGAAATCCCGGGCGTCAGGAGCGCGGCTTCACCAGCGGGAACAGGATGGTCTCGCGGATGCCGAGACCGGTGAGCGCCATCAGCAGGCGGTCGATCCCCATGCCGGTGCCGGTGGTCGGGGGCATGCCGTACTCCATGGCGGTGAGGAACTCCTCGTCGAGGACCATCGCCTCGTCGTCGCCGGCGGCGGCGAGACGGGCCTGGTCGACGAAGCGCTCGCGCTGGATGACCGGGTCGACGAGCTCGGAGTAGCCGGTGGCCAGCTCGAAGCCGCGGACGTAGAGGTCCCACTTCTCGACGACGCCCGTGACCGAGCGGTGCGAGCGGACCAGCGGCGAGGTCTCGACCGGGAAGTCGCGCACGAACACCGGTGCCGACAGCTTCTCGCCGACCATGTGCTCCCACAGCTCCTCGACGAGCTTGCCGTGGCCGTAGCCCTTGTCCTTGGGGACCTCGAGGCCGACGCGCTCGGCGATCGCCAGCAGCTGTTCGACGGTGGTCTCGTTCGGGTTGCCGGCGGGCACGATCTCCTCGCCGAGAGCCTCCGACAGCGACGGGTACATCTCCAGCGAGGTCCACTCGCCGGACAGGTCGTAGGTCGAGCCGTCGGGCATGGTCGGCTCGAGCGTGCCGAGCGCGGCCTGCGAGACCTCCTGGACCAGCTCGCGGATCATGACCGCCGAGTCGTCGTAGGTGCCGTAGGCCTGGTAGGTCTCGAGCATCGCGAACTCGGGCGAGTGGGTGGAATCCGCGCCCTCGTTGCGGAAGTTTCGGTTGATCTCGAAGACGCGCTCGATGCCGCCGACGACGCAGCGCTTGAGGAACAACTCCGGCGCGATGCGCAGGTAGAGGTCCATGTCGAAGGCGTTGGAGTGCGTGACGAACGGGCGTGCCGCCGCACCGCCGTGGATCGTCTGCAGCATCGGGGTCTCGACCTCGAGGAAGCCGCGACGGGCGAGCGCCGCACGCAACTCGGCGATGACGGTGATGCGGGTGCGGGCGATCTTGCGGGCCTCGGGACGCATGATGAGGTCGACGTAGCGCTGGCGGACGCGCGTCTCCTCGTTCATCTCCTTGTGTGCGACGGGCAGCGGACGCAGGGCCTTCGACGCCATCTGCCAGTCGTCGGCCATCACCGACAGCTCACCGGTGCGGGAGCTGATGACCTCGCCGGCGACGTAGACGATGTCGCCGAGATCGACCTCGGACTTCCAGCGGCCGAGGGCCTCCTCGCCGACGCCGTTGAAGCTGACCATCGCCTGGAGCTGGGTGCCGTCGCCCTCCTGGAGCGTGGCGAAGCACAGCTTGCCCTTGTTGCGCAGGAAGATGACGCGACCGGCGACGCCGACGTGCTGACCGGTCTCGGTGCCGGCCTCGGGGTCGGGGTAGGCCTCGCGGATCTCGCGGAGGCTGTGGGTGCGCGGGATCGAGACCGGGTACGCCTCTCGACCCTCGGCCAGGATGCGCTCGCGCTTCTCGCGGCGGATGCGCATCTGCTCGGGGGTCTGATCGGCGTCCGCGTTCTTCTCGGCCGCGGTGGTGGCGGCGCTGGTCGGGCTCTCACTCACCCCACGAACACTATCGGGGCCGGTCACCGACCCCCAAACCGCAGGCCGGGGTGTGACAGCGGCGACAGCGTGGGCAGCGTCGACGAGCTCTGGCGCGCCACGGTCCCACGCCGGGACTCTGCGGCCCGCTCGATGTGCCGGCTCGGGCGTGGATCAGTTGTTCTCGTGGGCGGAGACCAGCGCGAGCTCGTCCGGGCGAATCCGGCCGTTGACGCCGGCCTGGCGCATCCGGTGATGGCCGCCGACGACGAACACCGCGTTCCGGATGCCGCGCGCCTGCAGATGCCAGGCGAGCCATTCGGCCTCATGGCCGTCCTCGCTGACGAGGATCCAGCGCGAGTCCTCGCGAGCGGTCCGGAGTGAATGGTCGGTGCCCGGGGTGAGGCGGTCGAGGACCTCGGCGGCGTCGATGGCGAGCGCCCCGAACAGAGCGCCGTCGATCTGGCGGCGGCGGTGCGAACGAACGTCGACCGGGATGGCACCGGCGGCGACGGCCTGCGCGTACTCGCTCACCTGAAGCGAGAGCGGGGCGGCCGGGGCGGGTGCGACGGTGGGCTCGGGGGCCGCGAAGACGGTGCCGGACAGGACGGGAGAGAGAACCGAAGCGGTCATGGTGAGGGATTCCTCGAATGATCGAAAACGAGCAGGGAGCGCGAAGGAGGGCTACCGCATAGTGCGGAACTAGCCCTGACAACACTCCTGACAGCTCTTGATCACGGCGACGAGTATGCCACAGGGCGCACCCCCTGACCAGACCGATGTGGGCGTCACCGCATCGGGGGTTGCCAATCCTGAACCCGACGCATCTGCGCGTCGGCCACGGCGTCGGGCACGACCTTCATGGCGGTGTCACGCAGCCACACCGCCGGCGCCGAGCGCCATTGCCCGACGCGCCCGATGGCCGCCGCCCGCCGGGCGATGCGCTGCGTGCGCGGCCGCCGCAACCGGTCGTACTCCCGCAAAGCCTCCTCCACACCGACCCCGGGACGTGCGAGCAGTGCGGTGAGGGTCGCGGCGTCCTCCATGGCCTGGTTCGCGCCCTGCCCCAGGTTCGGTGTCATCGCGTGCGCGGCGTCGCCGACGAGAACTCGGCGGCCGTCGGCGAAGGACCGCAGCGGGCGGGCGAGCTCCTCGATGGGCAGGACGCCGACGGCGACGGGGTCGGTGGCGTCGAGCACTTTCCCGACCGACCGATGCCATCCCGAAAACCGTTGCCGCACTTCGTCGATGCCGCCAGGAACCGCATCGCGCGGATAGTCGGCGGTAGCGAACCAATAGACGTGCCCGTCGGGTAGCGGCGCGATGCCGAAGCGCTGTCCACGACCCATGGACTCCCCCGCCCCGTCGAGCTCGACGGGGCGCGCGGTGATCGCCCGCCAGGCCACGTAGCCGCTGTAGGACGCCCCCGGGTCCTCGGTGACCGCCGGCCGCACCCGACTGCGCAGACCGTCCGCTCCGACGATCAGATCGCAGCCGTCGATCGACGTGCCGTCGTCGAGCACGACACCGCGGGCACCCACCTCGCGCACACCGGCTCCGGTGCGCACCTCGACACCCGATCCGAGCCCGTCCAGCAGCGCCTCGTGGAGGTCGCCACGACGCACCACTCGGAGGTCTGCGAGCGCCTCGGCGGAGAACCGGGAGAGCCAGGTTCCGTCGGCCCGACGGGTTCCACTCACCGTGGGCGAAACCCCGGGCGGGTCCGGCACGACACCACGCAGAAGCCCCAGCGATCCGAGGGCTCGCAACCCGTTGCCGAACAGGCTCAGACCCGAACCGCCGCCGCGGACCTCCGGCGCCCGCTCGAGGAGGATCACGTCCGCGCCGAGCGACTCGAGTCCGGCGGCCGTGCACAGGCCGGCGATACCCGCGCCCACGATGACCACTCTCATGCCCGACCTCCCGGCCTCGTCTTCTCCACTTGGAGAAGACGGTAGCAGATATACTTCTCCATGTGGAGAAATCGTCTACCGGACGTTCGACGCGCGAGGCACTCCTCGACGCCGGGGTCGAGCTGATCGGCGCGCGCGGGGCGCGACAGGCGTCGACGCGGGCCGTCGAGGACGCGGCCGGGGTTCCCCACGGCAGCATCCGCCACCACTTCGGCGGCCAGGCCGGGTTCCTCGCCGCCCTCGTCGAGCACGTCTTCGCCCTCGACGTCCCCGCGCCGGGCGAGTCTCCCCGCGAGGCGATCCGACGCTGGCTCGGCCCCGATCGGACGCGTACGCAGGCTCGTTACGAGCTGCTTTTGCTGGCCACGCGGGACCCCGAGCTGCGGGCGCGGATGGTCGCCGGGCGCGATCGCTTCGTCGCCCGGCTGGTCGACTCCGGGTTGCCGGAAACCGAGGCGCGGCAACTGGTTGCCGCGGTCGACGGTCTGGTCCTCGACGCACTGCTCCGCGACAAGGACGGGACCGGCGACGCATACGACCCCGCGCGGTTATTCGACGCGTTCCCCCGGGCCTGAGCGCCGACCGGCCGGTCGTGCCGTTACTGCGGCGCGGCGAGGTCCGCTGTCCCAGGACCTACTTCCGCCGCGGATTCGCCTTCGCGCGTTCGTACACCAACCGCAGGCCCTCGAGAGTGAGGTGCGGGTGGTGGTCGGTGAGCGACCGGCACTCGTCGAACATCAGCGGTGCCAGGTAGCCGGTGGCGACCACCGTGACGTCGTCGCCGTCGAATCCGGGGACGGTGTCGCAGACGCGGTCGACGAGGGCGTCGACCTGGCCGGCGAAGCCGTACAGGATGCCCGACTGCAGCGCTTCGACGGTGTTCTTGCCGAGCACGCTGCGTGGCGGCATCAACTCGACCTTGCGCACGGTCACGGTGTGCTCCGACAGCGCCTCGACCGCCAGGTTCACGCCGGGCGCGATGGCCCCGCCGAGGAACTCCCCCTTCGCCGACACCGCGTCGACGACGGTCGCGGTGCCGAACGCCACGACGATGCACGGCCCACCGAACTCGTGATGTGCGGCAAGGCAGTTGGAGACGCGGTCGGTGCCGACCTCCTTGGGGTTGTCCACCAGCAGCGGGACCCCGGTGCGCACCCCCGGCTCCAGGAGCACGTGCGGCCCGTCGCCGAAGTAGCGCGGCAGCATGACCCGCAGCTCGCGCAACAGCGACGGCACGGTCGACAGCGCACTGACGCCGGTGACCTGCTCGATGTCGGGGCCGAGCATGCCGCGGAAGACCCACGCCAGTTCGTCGGCGGTGTAGTGCGGGTCGGTGTGGATGCGCCAGTCCTGCACCAGCCGTGCATGATCCCCGGAGCCGGCGAAGGCGCCGATGTGGATGTTGGTGTTGCCGACGTCGACGGTGAGCAACATGGGGTGTCGTGCCTGCCCGTCCGTCAGGCCGTGGCGTCGGCGAGAACCGGCTCGGGATGACGCGGGTCGAGCAGACCCGATCCCTCCGGCGCGTGTGCCGGGTCGTCGCCCGATTCGAGGATGCGGTTGCGCTCGTCGACGAAGACCACGTTCGGCGAGTAGTCCTTCAGCTCCTCCTCGTTCAGCATCCCGTAGGCGATGATGATCACGAGGTCGCCGGGATGGACGAGATGTGCTGCGGCGCCGTTGATCCCGATGACGCCGGTACCGCGCTCGCCGGCGATCGCGTAGGTCACCAGCCGGTTGCCGTTGTCGATGTCGACGATCGTGACCTGCTCGCCCTCGAGGAGGCCCGCGGCGTCGAGGAGGTCCTGGTCGATGGTCACCGAGCCGACGTAGTGCAGGTCCGCCTGGGTCACGGTGGCGCGGTGGATCTTCGAGGTCATCATGGTTCGCAGCATTGACTACTGTCCCTTCTCGGACCCGGAGGCGGTTCCGGAGAGTTCTTCCTGGAGGGCGTCGAGGCCGCCGATCGTGACCCCGACGTTGTCGATGAGGCGTGCGGTGCCGAGCCGCGCGGCCACCAGGAGACGCCCCGGCCCCTTGACCGGAGGCTCTTCCAGGTTGCGTCCGCGCAGCACCAGGTATTCGACCTCGATCTCCGGCACGGTCGCCAGAACCGCCTGTGCCGCAGCGACGATCGCGTCGCGACCGCCCTCGGCGGCATGGGCGCCCGCGACGAGCGCAGCCGACAGCGTGGTGGCCAGCGCCCGCTGCTCGGACGTCAGGTAGCGGTTGCGCGAGCTCATCGCCAGCCCGTCGGCCTCGCGGACGGTCGGCACGCCGACGATCTCGACGTCGAGGTTGAGGTCGTTGACCATCTGGTTGATGAGGATGAGTTGCTGGTAGTCCTTCTCGCCGAAGTACGCCGCATTCGGTCCGACGATGTTGAGCAGCTTGAGGACCACGGTGAGCATCCCGGCGAAATGCCCTGGGCGAGAGACCCCGTCGAGGATCTCACCGGTATCGCCCGGGTGCACCATCGTCCGGCGGCCGTTGGGATACATGTCGGCCGCGGACGGGGCGAAGACGAGTTCGACGCCCTGCGGTTCGAGCAGGGCGAGATCGGCCTCGAGGGTGCGGGGATAGGCCTCGAGATCCTCGTTCGGGCCGAACTGCAGCGGGTTGACGAAGATCGACACCACCACGACCGTGTTGGCCTTCGCCTTGGCCATCTTGACCAGTTGCAGGTGTCCCTGGTGCAGCGCACCCATGGTCGGGACCAGCACG
This sequence comes from Gordonia paraffinivorans, assembly GCF_900683595.1. Classification (NCBI taxonomy): domain Bacteria; kingdom Bacillati; phylum Actinomycetota; class Actinomycetes; order Mycobacteriales; family Gordoniaceae; genus Gordonia; species Gordonia paraffinivorans. The sequence goes on from NZ_CAACYD010000006.1 coordinate 463,297, forward strand.
ACCCGCTTGCCCGCGGACCGCAGGGCTCGAGTGACCCGCGACAGCGTCGCCGGGTCGTGGTGCACGGTCAGCTGACCGGACTTGAAGGAGGGTGCCTCCTGGGACGGGACACTCACGGCATCTCCTTTGATCGCTGGTGTCATCACGGGGTTGGTCATCACGCCGACCGTCCTTCGAGGAGGTCGAGCAGCGCACGGGGGGCATCGGTGGTCTCGGCGGCGCGACGCGCCATCGTCCGGTACGACTCGGCGATCCCGTGCTCGCCGTCGCCGCCGCGGATGGCCCGCAGGGCGTCGAGGTGGCGTCGGACCGCCGCGGAGTCGCCGCGCGCCACCGGACCGGTCAGCGCGGCCGGTCCGAGTTCGAGGACGTTGTTCAGCGACGCCTTCACCAGCGGGGCGAGGATGCGTTCGGCGAGTCGTGCGCCGTGTCCGTCGACGGTGGCGGCGTCGCGGCCGGAGTGATCGATGGCCGCGTTGAGTGCCGCGACCGCATCCGAGACCAGCGCGATCAGATGGTTGGCGCCGTGCGCGAGGGCGGCGTGGTACAGGGTGCGGTCGGACTCGGCGATCCGGACCGGTTCGCCGCCCATCTCGAGCACCAGAGACGACGCGATCGCCTCACCCACCGCATCCTCCGCCGTGACGGCGAAGCAGGCGGTGGTCAGGCGCGCGGTGTCCTCGGCGGTGCCGACGAACGTCATCGCGGGATGCAGGGCGAGCCCCAGCGCGCCGCGCGCCGTCAGCGGCGCCAGGATGCCGACGCCGTGCGCGCCGGCGGTGTGGGCGACGATCGTCCCCGGTCGCAGGGCACCGGAGTCGGCGATCTGGTCGATCACCCCTGGGAGCTCGGTGTCGGGGACGCTGAGGAGGAGCAGCTCCGATCGTGCGACGACGGCCCCGAGGCCGAGGATCTCCGAGTCGGGAAGACGTTCGGCGACGCGGCGGCGGGACGCGGTGGAGCGGGCGACGACGGCACCCACGACGTGCCCGGCCTTCTCGAGGGCCTCCCCCATCGCGGTGCCGACGCGGCCGGCGGAGACGATGCCGACCGTCAGTCGCGCGGGTGCGGGCAGATTGGACGTTCCGGGAAAGGGGTCGACGGGGCGTCGGAGGGTCGCGCCGGATTCGAGGTACACATCATCGCCGAACGCGTCTCCGGCATCTGCGCCGGAGGCGTCTCTGCCACCGGCCTGCCGTGCGAACGGCACGCCGGGGTCACCGGTCGGTGAGGTCACCGCTGTCCTCCGTGGGTTCGTTCCAGTCCCGTCGTTGCCGGGACCGCGCCACGGGAATCGAACTCTCCGAGGCGGCCGCCGGCACGGGTACCAGACGTTGCAGAGCAAGGGTAGGACTCAGGGGACCCCATGCGGCAAATCTGTGACAGGTGTCACTGGCACCTCAGGCCTGGCGTGCGGGCTCGCCTGCCTCGTCTCTGCCCTGCCGCGCCATCACCCGCAACACCGCGTCGACGAGCCACAGCGTGAGCACACCCGCGATGATGTCGACGATGTCGCCCAGCGGCGAACGGAATCGCGGCGAGAACGGGTCGAGAACCGGCGACGCGGGGACTCCGAGCCCCTGCCCGACGCCCTCGACGATGGTGTCGACCGGGCTGACCGCCCATCCCTCGTACGAATTGACCGCGAGCAGTCCGATGACCGGGACCGCGAGAATCCACCAGAATTGCCGGCGTCGGGCTATCGACCACGCGACGATCAACAGCACCACGAATGCGGGCATGTGATCGGAACAGAAATCGAGGATCTCGTATTCACCCGAACGAACCAGGACGGGAATCTGACCTCCCCAGAATCCGAGCGCCCCGACCGCGCCGATCGGGACGGCGAACGCCGCGCGGGCGATACTGCGCGACCAGAACGCGAGCACCAGCACCATGTAGACCGGCATCGCCGCGGTGAGGACCCAGATGGCGACGAGGCTCGTCGTCGGGCCGTTGGCCGCGTACTCCGCGTGGTATTCGGCGAACGAGGCATCGCTGTTCGGGTCGAAGGTGAAGAGCCACAACACCATTGGCCACCAAGCGAGCAGCGGGAGGAAGAATGCCGCGCTGATGAGGGTGCGCGTCAGAGGCGTGCCCCGCTCGGTGTGGCGGATCGCTGCGCGTGGTGAGCCGGCCCGGTCGGAGAGACCGGAAACACTGCCCGCCAACGCTCCGCCCATATGCCGCAGTGTAGGGCGATCGTCCAAGTCCCACGACCCGATTTCGGGTCAGGTCACAGGACTGGTCCGATCGGATGACGAAATGGGTGGATCACCCGGAATGACCTTGCAGACCGATGGCCGATCACAGATGGGAACAATTCGGAGATAACCGGCCCGAAACCGCATCGACGAGCCATTCAGAACGATACCCGGGCGCGGATCGTCATCCAGATGTGCTTCGGGCCGGGACCATCTTGGATGTTCCCGGCCCGCAAGGCGTCGTGCGTCGACGTCTGGCGTCAGTCCGCCCGGCGTCGACGACCACCACCGGAGTTCTCGGCCTGCTGACGCAACTGGTTCAGCAACTCCGACGCCGGCAGACCCGCCGAGTGCGCCGCCTCGGTGGAGTCGGCCGCACGACGGCGACGGCCGCCGCTGTACGCGCTCGCCGGACGCCCCGCCTCGTGCCGTCCGGCCGAGCTCAGGAACGGCGGCACCTCCACCTCGTCAGCGTCCGCGGACGACTGGTTCTCCGCGTCCCGGGTCGGCTGCTCCGAACCCGTGCCCGACGCCGCGGTGGTCACCCACTCGTCGGTGGGGGTCTCGTCGTCTGCGAGGTCATCCGACACCGACGCTGCGGACTCCTCCGGCCGGTGATCGGCGTCCTCGGTGTCGACGACCTCCGCGTCGGACACGTCCTCGGCGTCCACCTGCTCCGACGCCGGGGACGCATCGGTGGTCGAGATGTACGGGGTCGGTCCGGTGACCGGACGGTCCGCATCCTGCAGCGGGACCTCGGTCGCGATGCGTCCGGAGATCGGGTCGTCGGTGATGATCGGGATGACCTCGGTCATCTCGTTCGGGTCGACCGGCTCGGCATGGCGACCGTCGTCGGCCGCGGGTGCGGTCGCCGCGAAATCTCGCGCGGCCAGCACACCGTCGTCGTGGTAGCCCGGCTCGTAGGGCGGCACCCCGCCGAACGAGGTGCCGTGGGTGCTCGCACCGGTCCCCGACAATCCCGAGGCCAGCTCGCGCAGTTTCTCGTTGGACAGGGCCGCACGCTGATCCGGCAGCGGTTCGCCGATGAGCATCTCCAGACTCGATCGCAGCGCGAGGACCTGAGCCTTGAGCTCGGAGAGTTCCTCGTTGGCCTCGGCGGTGACCTCCTTGCGGATCGTGGTCTCGACGTCGAGTTCGTACTGGCGGCGGGCGGCGATCTCCCGCTCGAGCTGCAACTCGTACACCAGTCGGAGGTCCCGGCTCTTGGCCTCGGCGCTCTCGGCCTGACGGCGGAACTTGGTCACGAGGATCGCGCCGATCACGGCCGCCCACAACGCCGAGATGACCGCGAGTGACCCGGTGATCGACAGGCGATCGGTGAACACCATCAGGATGCTCGCGGCCAGCGAGAGCACGATCAACAATCCGAGCAGCCACTGCGCTGCCGACCGCCTGGAGCGTCGCGTGTCGGCGGAACGGCCGTTCGAGGTCGTCATGATCGTGAACTTACCCGTTGTGAGTGCATTCGGACGCCAACCGGGTGCGGAGTTTTGCAGATCGGCAACGTGTTATGCACTGCATTCGCGCCCTTTCCCGGCAACCGTCAGGACCCTCGGCACGGGAGTCGGCGGGATCGCACGCCATGGCCGGATCCGGGCGGTCAGGCCCCCTCGACCGGGGGCGGGTCGTCCGGTGCGCGGCAGCAGTATTCGAGCCACATCGCGGCGCCCACGAGCAGGACCCCGCCGATGAGTCCGACGATGGCGGCCGGCCGGTCGTGGTCGGCGGCGGCGACGTCCTGTTGCCCGAGCAGGAAGGTCAGCAGACCGGCCCACACGCCGACCGATATGGCGCCGAGGATGGCGGAGGCCTTGGCGAGCGCGAGAACCCGGGCGGCGGTCAGCGGATGGAGCTGGCCACGTGCCTGCCCGATCTGGTGGGACTCCACGCGCGACCGGACGACGAACGCGATCACGATCTCCAGCGCGGCGAGGACGTACAGCACGACGCCCGCCAGCAACGGCAGCGGCGGGAAGTCGGAGTAGTTGTAACGCACCAGAATCCAGGCGGCGATGCCCGTCACCACGGCGATCAGCAGCAGGTCGCGCAGGCGCGTCGGGCCGAGGCCGGTCTCCTCCTCGTCGCCCTGTCCCGGGGTGCGCGGATCGGGAGAGGTCATGCCCGCCCTCCCGTCTCGAGGCGTCCGACCACCCGGACCGCGTCGCGCTCGGCGGGGTCGAGCTCGGCGACGAGCTCGCGGACCGGACGTTCGCCGGCCGGCGTCCAGAGCGTGGCGTCGGGGTCGGCCTCGAGCCACGGCACGAGGACGAAAGCGCGTTCGGCTGCTCGCGGATGCGGCAGCGTGAGCGTCGGGTCATCGTCGACGACGACGCGTCCGTCGGTGACGACGCTGATCACGTCGACGTCGAGAGTGCGTGGACCCCAACGGATGTCGCGGGTGCGTTGCGCCGCCTGCTCGAGTTCCACGCCGCGTTCGAAAAAGTCCCGCGCGGTGCCCGGACCCTCGACGAGAAGCGTGACGTTGAGGAAGTCGTCCTGCTCGACGCCGCCCCACGGTGGCGTCGCGTACACCGACGACACCGCCACGAGCTCGTCGGCGAAGGCCTCGACGACCGACCTCAGATGCCCAAGGGAGTCACCGACATTCGATCCGGCCGACAGCACCGCGCGACTCATCGCATGCCCTCGCGTGTCATCTCATGCCCTTTCGCGACCGGCGGGTCACCACCGCGACGTCGTCGAAGGCCAACGGGATGGGCGCCGACGGCTTGTGCACCACGACCTCGCAGGCGGTGATGCGCTCGTCGTCCATGATCTTCTCCGCGATCTCCGCCCCCACCGTCTCGATGAGGTTCCGCGGCTCGCCCCCCACGATGTCGGCGGCGAGCTGGGCGAGCGCGCCGTAGTCGACCGTGTCGGCGAGATCGTCCGACGCGGCCGCGACCCGCAGGTCCAGCCACAGGGTGATGTCGATGAAGAAGTCCTGCCCGTCGGCACGCTCGTGGTCGAAGACCCCGTGGTTGCCGCGGACCCGGAGGCCGCGGAGCTCGATCCGGTCAGCCATGGTCGCCTCCTGCCGATGACGTCGTGCGGGAGCCGCCGGCCCGCCAGGCCGCGGCGACGGACACCGCGTCGTAGCTGCCGGCGACGTCGTGGACGCGCACGCCCCAGGCGCCGGCGGCGGCGGTGAGCGCCGAGATCGCGGCGGTGGCGACGTCGCGTCCGGCCGGCGGCCGGTCCTCGCCGTCGCGGGCCAGCAGGGTACCGAGGAACCGCTTGCGCGACGCCCCGACGAGGACCGGGAAACCCAGGCCGATGAAGGTGGGCAACGCATGCAGCAACGCCCAGTTGTGTTCGGCCGTCTTGGCGAATCCGAGCCCGGGGTCGAGGATCAGGCGATCGGGGTCGACCCCCGCGGACACCGCGGCGTCGACCTGCGCGAGCAGTTCTCCACTCACCTCGGCGACCACGTCGCGGTATCCGCCGACATCGCCGATGCGGTGGGTGAACCGGCGGTCGTCGCTGTCCCCGGTCGGACGCCAGTGCATGAGAATCCAGGGCACGCCGGCATCGGCGACGACCTTCGCCATGTCGGCGTCGGCGCGTCCGCCCGAGACGTCGTTGACGATCGCCGCGCCGGCCTCGATCGCGGCGGCGGCGACTCGCGCCCGCATGGTGTCGACGGAGACGACGATGCCGTGGTCGGCGAGCGCACGGATCACGGGCGCGACCCGTGCGGCCTCGACCTCCGGGTCGACGCGACTCGCGCCGGGCCGGGTCGATTCGCCGCCGACGTCGATGAGGTCCGCGCCCTGCTCGACGAGCCGTAGCCCGTGGGCCACCGCGGCGTCGGTGTCGAGGTAGCGACCGCCGTCGGAGAAGGAGTCGGCGGTGACGTTGATGACGCCCATGACGAGCGTCCGGTGGTCACCACCGCCGACCGGGACCACGTTCTCCGGACTCACCGGGTGATGAGGTCGAGGGCTTCGCCGCGGGACACCGCACTGGACTTGAAGATGCCGCGGACGGCCGAGGTCGTCGTTGTGGCGCCCGGCTTGCGGATGCCGCGCATGGCCATGCACAGGTGCTCGGCCTCGATGACGACGATGACGCCGCGCGGGTCGAGCCGGCGCATGATCGCGTCGGCGATCTGGCTGGTCAGGCGCTCCTGCACCTGCGGGCGCTTCGCGTAGAGATCGACGAGTCGGGCGAGCTTGGACAGGCCGGTCACCCGTCCCGACGCCCCCGGGATGTAGCCCACGTGCGCGACGCCGTGGAACGAGACCAGGTGGTGCTCGCACGTGGAGTACATCGGGATGTCCTTGACCAGGACCAACTCGTCGTGGTCCTCGTCGAAGGTGGTGGCGAGGACGTCGTCGGGGTCGGTGTAGAGGCCGGCGAACATCTCGCGGTAGGCGTTGGCCACGCGCGTCGGCGTACGACGCAGCCCCTCGCGGTCGGGGTCCTCGCCGACGGCCAGCAACAACTCACGCACGGCGGCTTCGGCACGGGCCTGGTCGAACTGCGATCGGTGCCCATCCACTACGGCGTCCTGCCGCTCACTGATCGTCATCCGTCAACCTTACGAGTTTCGTCCGTTCTGGCCGTCACCGGCACTGCCGCCAGATCCGGGCCCGCCATTTCCGGGCCCGCCGTTCCCGTGGCCCCCGTTCCCCGGACCGTTGTCCCCCCGGTGTCCCCAGCCGTTGGTCCCGTGGGAACCGGGGCGGTCGGCGGGCGACTGCTCGGGCGGCCAGCCGGGTGCCGACCAGTCGCGCGGGGCGCCGTAGTCGGGGCGGGTGCTGCCCGTGTAGGGGCCGCCGGGCGGCGGGGTCGCGTGACCCGGGTTCGGGTACGGCGCACCCGGATACGGCGACGCCTGGTGAGGCGGCTGCTGCGGGTTCGCGTACCCGGGGTTCGGGGCCTGGGGCGGATACGACGGGTACTGGGCGCCCGGCTCCGGGGAACCGTACTGGGGTCCCTTGCCGAGCGGTACCCGACCGGTCGACTCCGGACCCGACCGGCCGGTCGCCGGTGCGCCAGCGCCCACCGGCTCGGGGACCTTCTTCTCCTCCGGCGGCCACGGCTCCCCGCGCTCGGCGGCGAGCTCGCCCGGGGTCTTCACCGGCGGCTTGTCGCTGGGGGTCCGCTCGCCGAAGTCGTTGAACGCGGTGATCCGGGGGCGCTTCTCGACGTCGACGAAGATCTTCTCCAGATCCTTGCGCGTCAGCGTCTCCTTCTCGAGCAGCTGGCTGGCCAGCACGTCGAGGGTGTCGCGGTACTCGTTGAGGATCGCCCACGCCTCGGTGTGCGCGGCCTCGATGAGTCGCCGGACCTCGTCGTCGATCTCGCGGGCGATCTCGGCCGAGTACGCCGACTGGGTGCCCATCGAGCGGCCCAGGAACGGGTCGCCCTGCTCCTGGCCGTAGCGCACCGCCCCGAGCTTGGCGCTCATGCCGTACTCGGTCACCATGGCCCGCGCGATCTTGGTGGCCTGGTCGATGTCCGACGACGCGCCGGTCGTCGGCTCGTGGAACACCAGTTCCTCGGCGGCGCGGCCGCCCATCGCCATCACCAGGCGGGCGATCATCTCCGACCGCGTCAGCAGGTCCTTGTCCTGCTCGGGCACGGCCAGCGCGTGGCCGCCGGTGCGTCCGCGGGCGAGGATGGTGACCTTGTAGATCGGGTCGAGATCGGGCATCGCCCATGCGGCGAGCGTGTGACCGCCCTCGTGATAGGCGACGACCTTGCGCTCGTGCTCGCTGATGATGCGGCTCTTGCGGCGCGGGCCGCCGATCACGCGGTCGACCGCCTCTTCCAGGGCCTCGGCGGTGATGACCTGCTTGTTCTCGCGCGCGGTCAGCAGCGCGGCCTCGTTGATGACATTGGCCAGGTCGGCACCGGACATGCCGGGCGTGCGCTTGGCCAGGCCGTCGAGGTCGGCGTCGGGGCCGATCGGCTTGCCCTTGGCGTGCACCTTGAGGATTGCGCGACGCCCGGCCAGGTCCGGGTTGCCCACCGGGATCTGACGGTCGAAGCGGCCCGGGCGCAGCAGCGCGGGGTCGAGGATGTCGGGCCGGTTGGTGGCCGCGATGACGATGATGCCGGAGCGGTCGCCGAAGCCGTCCATCTCGACGAGCAGCTGGTTCAGCGTCTGCTCGCGTTCGTCGTGTCCGCCGCCGAGCCCGGCGCCGCGTTGACGGCCGACGGCGTCGATCTCGTCGACGAAGATGATGCACGGGGCGCTGTTCTTGGCCTGCTCGAACAGGTCGCGGACGCGCGAGGCGCCAACACCGACGAACATCTCCACGAAGTCCGAACCCGAGATCGTGAAGAACGGGACGCCGGCCTCACCGGCGACCGCACGCGCGAGCAGGGTCTTACCGGTTCCGGGCGGGCCGAACAGGAGGACGCCCTTGGGGATCTTGGCACCGAGCGCCTGGTACCGCGACGGGTTCTGCAGGAAGTCCTTGATCTCGTAGAGCTCCTCGACCGCCTCGTCCGCGCCGGCGACGTCGGCGAAGGTGGTCTTGGGCATGTCCTTGGTCAGCTGCTTGGCGCGAGACTTGCCGAAGCCCATCACGCCGCCGCGGCCTCCGCCCTGCATGCGGCTCATCACGAAGAAGAACAGGCCGAACAGCAGGATCATCGGCAGGACGAAGATGAGGATCTGCCACAGGATCGACTGCTCGTTGACGTTGGTGGTGTACGGCGCACCGGTGTTCTCGACCGCGTCGAAGATCTGCTCGCCGGCCTGCGCGGGGTATTTGGTGCTGATCTTGTCCGCGTCGGAGTCGCCGACCTTGACCGGGGACTTGAGCTCGATGCGCAGCTGCTGTTCGCGGTCGTCGATGCTGATGAACTTGGTGTTCTTCTTGTCCAACTGCTCCAGCGCGACGGAGGTGTCGACGCCCCGGTACTCGCGGTCGGAGTCGCTCATCACGCTCCAGCCCCACAGGGCGAGCAGGACGAGCGCCAGGATGGCGAGGTTGCGGAAGACTGTCTTACGGTTCATGCCAGTTGGTGGGGGCCGAGCCGGCACGCGAGAGGTCCTCCTGCGCGCCTACGCCGTTCCCATGTCCTTCCCATCGACGTACACATTGAGGCTACCGGTCAACGATCGCGCAGGTGAAACCGTTCCCGGCCGTGAGCAGGAGCGCAGCGTCAGCTCGAGTACACCGACGGCTTGAGCCGGCCGATGTAGGGCAGGTCGCGGTAGCGCTCGGCGTAGTCGAGGCCGTAACCGACGACGAACTCGTTGGGGATGTCGAACCCGACGTCGGCGACGCGGACCGGGGCCTTGACGGCCTCGGGCTTGCGCAGCAGGGTGCACACCTCGAGGCTGCGCGGGGACCGGGTGGCGAGGTTCTTCAGCAGCCACGACAGTGTGAGGCCGGAATCGATGATGTCCTCGACGATCAGCACGTCGCGTCCCTCGATGTCGCGGTCGAGGTCCTTGAGGATCCGCACGACACCCGACGAGGAGGTCGACGAGCCATAGCTCGAGACCGCCATGAACTCCAGCTGCGACGGGATGGGCAGTGCGCGGGCGAAGTCGGTCATGAACATGACCGCCCCCTTCAGCACTCCGACGAGGACCAGGTCCTCTTCGATGTCGGCGTAGCGGGAGGCGACGGACGCTGCGAGCTCGGCGGTGCGCTGCCGGATCTGCTCCTGTGTGATCAGAACAGCGTCGATGTCAGCGGCATAGGGGTCTGCGGACTGCACCGTTACAGCTTGTCATGCCCGGCCGTGCCGGATACCGACGGGTTGCGATTTCGTGGCATGAAAGGCACCTCCGCACGTAGTACGAACGGATCAATATCGGGTAACCGGAAGATCGTTTGTGGTATCGATTACATATCGAACCGAGAACAGAAGTCACACCCGTCGCAGAAACGCATCATTTCTGGATCGGTTCAATGCACGTTGTGATCGCTCGGTGATGACGCGGTTACCGCGGCGCGCACCACTGTGTAATCATCGACCCGATTCCCCGATCCCCCTCGGGGAACCCCCCTCCACGGAAAGATCCCCCTCAGATGCACCTTGATCCTCAGGGCGAGGCCATCCCGCGTTCCCGCATGCGCACCATGGTCCTCGCAGTCATTTCCCTTGCCGCAGTTGCGATCACGGCATTCTCCGGCGTTGCCCAGGCGGCCCCGAAGCAGCCCGCGACCCCGACATATGACGCTTCCTGGAATGCGTCGTCACTGACGCTCGCGCTCCACAACGCAAAGGCGAGCACCGACAACGGAACGCTGACCATCCGTGATTTCTCCGGCAAGGAGCTCTTCCGGATGCCGCTGGCATACCGCCTGGAGGACCGCCAGTTCCCGATCGACGCGCGTCAGGCCGGCAACAAGGTCACGCTGATCCCGTCGCGTGACGCCGCACGTTCGGTCAAGGTCGACGCGGCCGAGGTGGAGCAGCTGCGCGGTATCGCACGGCATCAGGTGGCGGCGCCGGAGACGCGGCAGGAACGGGATGATCAGGCGCTGGCTCGCTTCCAGCAGCAGCTCAGTACAGGTACCTCGATCTCGTCGCTGGTTGGCACTGCCATCGGCGCGATCGTTGGCGGCGTGCTCGCCTGCACCGTGTTCCAAATTGTTGCACCCGTCGTCGGTTGCCTGGTCGGAGTTGCACCCGCCGCAGCTGTGGGCAGCCTCGTCGGTCTCGTCTTGGGAGGCGGCGGCACCTTGATCGGCGCCGCGATCCAGTACTTCAACACGATCAACTCGCCCTTCAAGGCACCCAAGAAGAAGTAGGGCCACTCAAGCCCGGTCTCGACGGTCCGTCTCACCTCTCGGTGAGGCGGACCGTCAGCGTTTGGCCGCTTCTCTCCACGACGCTCCGCACGTCCGGGTCGCCGCCGATCGCGACCTGCCCGGCGCCCGAACCGGTCACGAGCCGATCGACCGCAGCGATCACCCGCTGGGTCGGCTCGGTCGCCCCGACCTCGCGCAGCCAGAGGCGGACGACCCGGGTGCGGATCGCGGCGGGCACGTCGTCGAGCGCCACGCAATCCAGACCTTCAGGCCGGATCGCGACCTTCGCTGCGGCCTCCGCCCACCCGTCGAGCGCGTCGAGATCGTCCTGCAGCGCCGCGGCGGTCCGGCCGAGGGCGTCGACGACCCCGCCCTGCAGGACGTCGTCGAGCAGCGGGATCACCTCCGAGCGCAGCCGCACGCGGGTGAACCGAGGGTCCCGGTTGTGCGGGTCGTGATGCACCTCCAGCCCGAGTTCGGTGCACACGGCGAGGGTCCGCACCCGACGCACGCCGAGCAGCGGCCGCCCCCACGGCTCGCGCCACGGGCGCATCCCCGCGATCGACCGGGCGCCCGATCCGCGGGCCAGCCCCAGGAGAACGGTTTCGGCCTGGTCGTCGGCGGTGTGGCCGAGCAGCACTGGGCGACCTTCCCGCGCGGCGTCGAGGGCCTCGTAGCGGGCCGCGCGCGCGGCGGCCTCGAGTCCTCCGCGCGAACCGACCTCGACGGGCAACACTCGGGCCTGCGCACCGAGGCGCCGGGCGGCGTCGGCGGCGCGGGCCGCGACCGCCGCCGATCCACGCTGGAGCCCGTGGTCGACGACGAGGGCGGTGACGTCGAGTCCCGCCCGTACCGCGCACGCGGTCAGGGCGAGCGAATCGGGACCTCCGGAGAGTCCGACGCAGACCGGCGTCGCCGGACCGTCGAGGTGGGTGGCCGCGAAGTCCGCGACCGCCCGGGTCACAACACTCGTCGAATCCATGCCTGCGGGGTGTCGATCTCCTCCGGGAGCGGCATCGTCTCCGGCGAGGTCCACACGGTGTTGAACCGCTCCATGCCGACCGTCGACACCACCTCGTCGACGAAGGCCTTGCCCCGGATGTACTGCGCCAGTTTGGCGTCCATTCCGATGAGGGCCCGGATGATGCGCTGCACCGGTTTCTGGGGAGCCTTGCGCCGCTTGTCGAAGGCGGCGCGGATACCGACCACGGTGGGGACGTGTGCGGGGCCGACGGCGTCCATGACGTGATCGGCGTGGCCCTCGAGCAGGGTGCCCAGGACCATCATCCGCTGGAACGCCCGGTACTGCTCGGGGCTCTGCAGCATCTGCATCGCGCCCAGGATCCCCTTTTCCCGCGGCTCGTCGCTCTTGAGCGACTTGGTCAGCCGCGTGACGATCTCGGTCGTCGACTCCCCGGTCTCCGACGTCAGGACCGCGACGTTGTCCTGCATGTAATTGCGCAGCCAGGGATTGGCCGAGAACTGCACACGATGGGTCACCTCGTGCAGGCAGACCCACAGCCGGAAGTCCGACGGGACCACCCTGAGCTGGCGTTCGACGTTGATGATGTTCGGGGTCACCACCATCAGCACGCCCGGTTCGCCGGTTTCCGGATCCGGGGTGAAGGGGTCGTACTGACCGAGGATGGCGGTGGAGAGGAAGGCCAGCAGTCCCCCGGCCTGCACCCCGCCGAACTTCGCGGCCAGACCCGAGGCGACCGGAGCGGACGCGAGCTCCTCCGCGCCGAGCATCGACCGCATCGACGTGGCGGCCGCGTCGATCCAGCCCGGCCGGTCCAGGACGCGGGTGGTGGGAATGCGCAGGCCGTCGGCGAGGCCGGTCACCTCGCGGACGGGGGCCTCGGCGCGCGTCGCGGCGTCGGCGAGCTCGGCCTGCGCTGCGTCGTAGGTGTAGGCGGTGGTCTTGGGGCCCGGCCGGACGAAGCGCTTGGCGGTCGACGCCGCGAGCGACCAGTCGATCTGCGACCCGATGGAGAGTCGCTGCTCGGCCTTCTGGGCCTCGGCCTCGACCGTCCCCGCGAGGGGCGTGCTGTCGGTTCCTGGCATGGTCATCGGCACCCGCATTCTCTGAGTTCACCCACCACCGCGTCGAGGGCGGGTCGAGCATCGGCCGGCGAGGTGCCGCCCGACATCAGGGCGAACGACAGCACGCGGCCGTCGATCGTCTGCACTATGCCCGTCAACGAACTCACCCCGGTCAGTGTTCCGGTCTTCGCCCGCACCCACCCCGCGCCGGGGTTGGTGGCGACCGGGAAGCGGTCAGCGAGGGTGCCCGTGCCGGCGGCGATCGGCAGCCCCTCCAGCATCGGCCGCAGCTTCGGATTCGACGGCCCGGCCGCGGCGTTCATCACCGCGTCGAGCAGGTCGGGCGTGGTGCGGTTGGCGTAGGAGATCCCCGAGGCGTCGGCGAGCGTGGTGCCCGGCCACTGTTCGGGGAACGTCGACGACAGCACGTCCTCGATGGCGTCGACCCCGCCGGCCAGGGTCGCGGGCCCGCCGCGGTACACCGACAGCTCGATCGACAGCGCCTCGGCGAGGACGTTGTCGCTGTGACGCAGCATGTCGTTGACGCGCGTCACCAGCGGCGCGGACTCGACCTCGGCGATGACGCGATCACCCGCCGGAGCGGTCGCCTCGGTGACCGGGGCGTCCACGCCGAGAGCGGCCGCGAGGGCTTCGCCGGCCATGATCCCCGGCGTCGCCGAGCGCGGCGAGTACTCGTCCAGCGGATCGAGGCGGGCGCCGTCGACCATCAGCGACTCGATCGGGGCGATGTCGCCGCCGGCGATGTCGCGGCGGTCCCAGGTCTTGTCCATGGTCGGACCGGAGAACGCGCTGAGATCGACGGCGACCGAGGTGACCGGCACCCCGGACCGTTTGATCTGCTCGGCGAGGTCGGCGATGCGCGCGGGCTCGCTGTAGAAGGTGTCGCGGCCGGCCGGCTGGGCCGACAGCGTCGGGTCACCGGCGCCCTTGAGGATCACCTGGCCATCGGCACCGGCGACGACCGTCGTCGTCAGCCGCGCGTCGTGCGGCATCGCCTGCAGGACCGCCGCGGCCGAGAGCACCTTGTCGTTCGATGCCGGGATGCGCGGCCGGTCGGGATTGCGCGTCCACAGGACCTCGCCGGTCAGCGGATCGGAGATTTTACCGGTCAGCACGCCGAGCGCGGGATTGCGCACCGCGGCCGCGATCGCGCGCTGCACACCGGCGGGGGTCGGTGCGGGGGCGGTCGCCGCGACCGGGTCGATCTGCGGGTCGAACGCGACCGCCGGCGGCTGCGGCGGGATGCCCGGGGGGAGTTCGTCGTCGGAGTCCAGGCGCAGCGCCACGACGACGGCCGCGGTCGACGCCAGGGCCAGGACCACGACCGCGGCGATCGTCCACCAGAGGAGTCTGCGGCTCCGGGTCGGTCCCTCACCGGGTCTGGCGGATGCGCCCACGAAGCCTCCGGATCTCTCTAGCTGTGCCTACCGACTGCGACCACCGCGAACCCTCCGCGCACCCGAAACCCGGGGTGCGAAGTCCGAGGTCGTCGGACTAACAGTATCGTTGTTGCGGCGTGCGGCCGTCCCGGCCCGGCGCCCCACCCCGACCAGACTGCCAGGAGGAACAGTGGAATTCGATGTGACCATCGAGATCCCCAAAGGTGGCCGTAACAAGTACGAGGTCGACCACGAGACGGGCAAGGTCTACCTCGACCGCTACCTGTACACCTCGATGGGCTACCCGGCCGACTACGGCTACATCGACGGCACCCTCGGCGAGGACGGCGACCCGCTCGACGCGATGGTCCTGCTGCCCGAGTCCGTGTTCCCCGGCGTGATCGTCCGCGCCCGGATCGTCGGCATGTACACGATGACCGACGAGGCCGGCGGCGACGACAAGCTGCTGTGCGTGCCCGCCGGCGACGTGCGCTGGGATCACATCCAGGACATCACCGACGTCTCGGAGTACGAGCTGGGCCCGATCGCCCACTTCTTCGAGCACTACAAGGACCTCGAGCCGGGCAAGGAGGTCCAGCCCGGTGGTTGGGTCGGCCGCGAAGAGGCCGAGAAGGTCGCGAAGGCGGCCGTCGAGCGCCTCGAGAAGCACGCCGAAGAGGCCAACGAGCCCTCGCGCGGCTGAGGCCGAACGACTCACGACACGGACCGCCGGCGACCACTCGCCGGCGGTCCGCTCGTCTTCGCACGAAGTGCGCGAACCGGCCTCGCCGATAGGATCGGGTGTCGTGACCCCGATGCCGCCGCCGAACGCCCCAGGAACCCGCCCGCACTTCACCTCGATGCCCGACCTGGCGTTGCGAGACCTCGGCGGCGCGGTCGTCTGGACCAACGACGACCTGTTCGCGGAGGCGCAGAACCTCATCCAGACCCCGCCCGCGGAGTACCAACCGGCGACGTTCGGCCACAAGGGCCAGATCTACGACGGCTGGGAGACGCGTCGCCGACGCGAGCCGGGCGTCGACCAGGCGATCATCCGTCTCGGCGCCCCCGGCGTCATCTACGGCGTCGTCGTCGACACGTCGTGGTTCAAGGGCAACTACCCGCCCTTCGTCTCCGTCGAGGCGGCAGCGGTCGAGGGCATCGTCTCCGCCGAGGAACTCGCCCACGAGACCGAGTGGGTGACGATCGTCGAGAAGAGCCCGGTCGACGGCGACACCCGCAACCCGTTCAAGGTCGACGCGAAGAACCGCTTCACCCATGTCCGGCTGACGATGCACCCCGACGGCGGTGTCGCGCGTTTCCGCGTGCACGGCCGGGGCGTCCCCGATCCGCACTTCTTCCGTTACGGGCACTTCGATCTCGCCGCGCTGGAGAACGGCGGCCTGATCACGGCCTGCTCCAACATGTTCTACAGCTCGCCCAACAACCTGCTGATGCCCGGGCGCGCCCGCAACATGGGCGAGGGCTGGGAGACCTCACGTCGTCGCGATGACGGCAACGACTGGGTTCAGGTCCGTCTCGCCGGGCAGGCCCGGGTGAGCCTCGTCGAACTCGACACCAGCTACTTCATCGGCAATGCCCCGGGCGCGGCGATGGTGCGCGGCCGAGACGGCGACGGCGAGTGGTTCGAGGTGCTTCCCCGCACGCGGCTGCAGCCCGACACCCGCCACCGCTACGTCATCGACCTCGATCGGCCGATGACCGAGGCACGCGTGGACATCTACCCCGACGGCGGCATGGCCCGCCTGCGCCTCTACGGGCAACTGACCGACGAGGCGGAGAGGGAACTCATCGAACAATGGGAGCGCGGCGAGGCCTGAGGCCCCCTCCGCCCCGGGGTTCGTTCGCGACGTCCGACTACGCCACGCGGTGACGCACGTCCGCGAAGTGGGGCAGAACCTGTTCGCGGATGTGTCGCTCGGTGGCCGCCCCGTCGAGCGGGACGAGGATGACGGCATCGGCGACCTCGGCCGCGTAGACGTCGCGCAGCAACGTGATCAGGCCGTGCGTGGTGCCCACGTAGCGGATCGTCTCCGGCTCCCCGGGGGCGGCCTCGGCCACGGCGGCCCGCGCCGACGCCGCCGACGGCGCGATGGCGACCTCGATCTCGAGGGCCACCGTGAAACGCGCCTGATCGTGGGTGCCGGACCGCAGCAGCGACCGTGCACGCTGCGCCTCGCGGAGGGTCTCCCGCCGCACGACGATCGGGAAGGTCTGGGCGACCGCGTCACCGGCGACCGCGACTCGGAATCCGGGACGTCCGATGCTCACGGTGCCCTGCGGGACGTCGACCGCGGTGGCCGAGCCGATGCGCGTGGTGTCGAGTTCGATGGTCATGCCGGGTACCCCTCGTCGAGTGCTGGTCGGGACGTTGTCGTGGTGCGGGCGGCGTTGCCACACAGGGTCGTCAGCGCGTCGAGCAGGCGGTCGACGTCGTCGGAGGTCGTGCCCGCGCCGAAGCTGGCGCGCACCGTGCCCTCCGGGTGCCCGAGCCGCTTGAGCAGCGGGTGGGCGCAGAACTTGCCGTCGCGGACGCCGATTCCGTGCTCGCTGCTGAGGTATTCGGCGACGGCGCGCGGGGCGTGGCCGTCGACGGTGAACCCGGCGATGCCGACGCGGTCGGTGGAGTCGGAGAAGATCCGCAGCGGGCGGACGCCTTCGATCGCGGCCAGCCCGGCGTCGAGGCGTTCGCACAGCGCGGCCTCGTGATGGCCGATGTACTCCGGGCCGAGGTCGGCGAGGGCCTCGCACGCCTTGGCGATCGAGATGGCGCCCAGCACGTTCGGCGAACCGGCCTCGTGACGCGCTGCGCCGGAGTGCCAGGTGGTGCCCTCGTCACCGAGGTCGACGTCGGCGGTCGCTCCCCCGCCGGCGAGGTAGGGGTCGGCGGCGTCGAACCAGTCCGAGCGCCCGATGAGCACGCCGGCGCCGAACGGCGCGTAGGCCTTGTGCCCGGAGAACGCCAGGTAGTCGATGCCGTGGCTGACGATCGAGATCGGCCGGTGCGCGACGAGCTGCGCCGCGTCGACGAGGATGCGGGCGCCGTGGCGGTGGGCGATCGAGGCGAGCTTGCCGATCGGCAGCACCTCGCCGGTGACGTTCGAGGCCGCGGTGACCGCGAGCAGCGACGCCGGCTTCGAGGCCAGTTCGGCCTCGAGCACGACGAGCGTGTCCTCGATGGTGTCGCAGGCGGTCACGATCCGGGCGCGGCTGCGGCCCTCCTTCGGCGCGCACCACGGCAGCAGGTTGGCATGGTGCTCGATGTCGAGGACGACCACGTCGCCCGGGGTGATGTGGGCGGCGAGGTTGATCGCATCGGTGGTGTTGCGGGTGAAGACGACGGTGTCGTCGGCGCGGCCGCGGACGAAGGCGCGCACGGTCTCGCGGGCCGCCTCGTACCGGCGGGTGGTGACCTGCGACAGGCGGCCGGCGCCGCGATGAACGCTGGCGTACTCGCCGAGCGCGCCCGCCACGTCGGAGGCGACCGTTGCGAGCGCGGGCGCGCTCGCCGCGTAGTCGAGGTTGGCGTAGGCGACGGACCCGCCGGTGACCGGGACCCGGGTGTCGGCGCCGACGACCGGGGCCAGCGCCGGGATGAAGGGGCCTCGGTCGGCGACGGCCGAGGACCGGCCGTCGCAGACGGGGGCGGTGCCGAGAGCAGGACGAACGGACCGGGAAACAGGTGCCGAGAGAACAGCAGTCATCGGAAGAGAACTCCTCGAGAATCCACACTTGCCTCGCTCGGGTTCGAGCGCGGCCAGGTCGTCACCCGGAGCACCCCACCGTGGAGGAGGGTTGCCGACCAGCTAGCCGGGGCTTGTCGCTGGCACTCATGACCTGCGTCAAGATTCGCTGAAACCCCCGAGAGGTGTCAATTTGGAATCACCGTGATTCGAAGTTAGGGCAGGCTTACCTGTATCCTGGTGGTCGTGTCTTCGAACAGCGAGGTCTTTGTCCTGTCGCGCCCGCACGGCACGGTGCGCGGCGGGGGGATCGCCCGGACGTACACCGATGTCGACGAGGCCTCGGCCGCTCTACGCGCCGGCGAGATCCGATCCCTGACCGGCGCGATCCCGTTCGACGTCCGCGACCGCGCGGCGCTGGTCGCACCCGCCCGCCTCGCGTTCGACCCGTCTCCCCTGGCCGGAAGCGCTCCCCTGACGCGCCGCGCCATCTCCACGGTCCTGCACCCCGACGCCGACGAACACCGCGAACGCATCGCCCACGCGATCAAGCGCATCGTCGCCGGGGATGTGGAGAAGGTGGTGCTCGCGCGCAGCGTCGACCTGCTCCTGGATCAGAAGGTGCAGCCGCTCGAACTGCTCGACGCCCTCGCGGGTGGCAACGTCGAGCACAACGCGTTTGCCGTGGACCTCGACGCCGCGACGGGCTCCGGCTCGTGGTTGCTGGGCGCTAGTCCCGAGGTGTTGCTGCGGAAGTCGGGCTCGACCGTGCTCTGCCACCCGTATGCCGGCTCGGCGCCGCGGTCGGCGGACCCCGCCGAGGACGAGGCGACCGCGAAGCGGCTGGCGGCCTCTGCGAAGGATCTCGCCGAACACGCCTTCGTCGTCGACCATCTGCGCGAACGGCTGTCCCACCTGTGCGACGACGTCGACGCACCGTCGACCCCCCGGTTGCAGTCCACCGGCGAGGTCTGGCACCTGGCCACCCCGATCCGCGCCACGCTGCGCGATCCGTCGACCACCGCCCTGGACCTGGCTCTGCTGCTCGGGCCGACCCCCGCGGTCTGCGGGACCCCGAGCGACGTCGCGGGCCAGATCATCCGCGACGTCGAGGGCGAACGCGGCTTCTACGCGGGCTCGGTCGGCTGGTGCGACGCCGCGGGCGACGGCGAGTGGATGGTCGCCATCCGGTGCCTGGAGCTCGCCGGGGATCGACGCAACCTGCGCACCTGGGCCGGCGGCGGCATCGTCGAGGGCTCCGATCCCCAGGCCGAGCTGGACGAGACCGGCTTCAAGCTCCGTACGGTGCTCAACGCGCTGGGGATCGCCGAACTCCCCTGAAACAGCTCCACCACTCTTCCGTGAATCCGCCACCCGAGCGGGTGGCGGCTCTACGGAAAAGTGGTGGAGCCGCGGAGATCCGGTTGAACGGCGGTCAGCCCAGGGCCTGGTCGAGGTCGCCGAGCAGGTCGTCGATGCCCTCGAGCCCGACCGACAGCCGGACCACCGAATCGCTCAGGCCGATGGCCGCACGGCCCTCCGGCCCCATCGCGCGGTGGGTGGTGGTCGCGGGGTGTGTGATGAGCGACTTCGAGTCGCCGAGGTTGTTCGAGATGTCGATGACGCGCAGCCCGTTGAGCACCTCGAAGGCGCGCTTCTTGCCGTCGACCCCGTCGCGGTCGTTGAGTTCGAAGGTCACCACGGTGCCGCCGCCGGACATCTGGCTCGTGGCCAGCTCGTACTGCGGATGCGACTTCAGGAACGGGTACTTGACCCAGCGGACGCGCGGATCGGCTTCGAGGAACTCCGCGATGCGCAGAGCCGAGGAGACCGACGCGTCGACGCGCAGGCGCAGCGTCTCGAGTCCCTTGACCAGCGTCCAGGCGTTGAACGGGCTGAGCGCCGGACCGGTGTGGCGCATCAGCTGCTGCACCGGGCCGTCGATGTACTCCTTGGTGCCGAGCACGGCGCCGCCCATGACGCGACCCTGGCCGTCGATGTGCTTGGTGCCCGAGTAGACGATGACGTCGGCGCCGAGGTCGAGTCCGCGCTGCAGCAGCGGCGTGGCGAAGACGTTGTCCAGCACCACCTTCGCGCCCGCGGCGTGGGCGAGCTCGGACACCTTGCGGACGTCGACGAGGGTCTGCAGCGGATTCGACGGGGTCTCGAAGAACACCGCGGTGGCGGGCTTGGACAGCGCCCGCTCCCACTGCTCGAGGTCCTCGCCGTCGACGAACTCTGTCTCCACACCCCAGCGGGGCAGGATCTCGTTGCACACGACGAAGCACGAACCGAAGAGGCTGCGGGCGGCGACGAGACGGTCACCGGCCTTGAGGAGAGCGCCGAGTGCCACGAAGACCGCGGCCATGCCGCTGGCGGTCGCGAAGCACGCCTCGGCGCCCTCGATCTGCCGCAGGCGCTCCTGGAACATGTGCACGGTCGGGTTGCCGTAGCGGGAGTAGACGAACCGCTCGTCCTCGCCGGTGAAGGCACGCTCGGCCGCCTCCGCCGAGTCGTAGACGTAGCCGCTGGTCAGATACAGCGCCTCGGCCGTCTCGTAGAAACCGGAACGGGCCAGGCCGCCGCGCACCGCGATGGTGTCGGCGGAGACGCCCTCCGGCAGTTCGCGGCCCACGGGCACGTCGATACTCACGATTGCCTCCACGGCAGGTTCTCGGCGCGCCATCCGGTCGCGCCACGATGGTCGTTCTCGTCGAGGGCGCCCTCGAATCCGTCGAGCACGTTGTAGGCCTTCTTGATGCCGTCGGCGGTCGCCGCCTCGGCGGCGCCCATCGAACGGTGGCCCGAACGACAGATGAAGATGACCTCGGTGTCGTCGGTGACACCGGCGGCGCGGACCTCGGCGAGGAAGTCGGGATTGGGCAGCCCGTCGGGGTAGGTCGTCCACTCGGCGAAAACGGTCCGCTTGCCGAGGATCTCGAGATCCGGGACGCCCACGAACGCCCATTCCGCCCGGGTGCGACAGTCCACCAGGACCGCGTCGGGGTTGTTCTCGAGCTTCTCCCACGCCTCACGCGGGGTCAGGTCGCCGGCATAGGTCATGAGGTGCACACCTTCCATTCGCCGTTCTCGCGGACCACGATCGTGTCGTCGACATGCTTGTCGTCGGACGACTTCTCATAGTGCCAATGAACCTTTGCGGTCGCCCGGTCCCCGTCGACCACCAGGTCGGTGATCTCGGGGATCTCGATGGGACCGTTCTTCTCCGTGACCGCCTTGTTGTCCTCCACGAACCGCTCGCGGGTCGGGAAGTCCGGCTTGGCGAGATCCGCGGCGCAGGTGCTGTCGCGGTACTCGTCGTAGTCGGCCGCGTTCATCGCGGTGTAGAGGTCGTTGATCGCGTACTGGACGCGCGCGTCGTCGCTGACGCGGTCCTCTGCGGGCCGCGAGATGTTGGACAGCACGATGCCGAGCACGAACAGCGCGACGACTCCGGCCGCGACGTAGAACGGCCAGGCGTTCTTCCAGTTGGGCGGGCCGCTGTCGTCGACGAGGGCGGCGTTCACGTCCTCGTCCGACGAGTCGGACGCAGGCCGCCCGGACGGCGCGCCCTTGGACGCGCCGTTCTTCCCGCCGCGCCTGCCGTCGGGGCTGCCGCCTGCAGTTTTGGCCATGGCGCGCAGTGTATCGCCAGGCCAGGTGTGATCTCCGTCCGGCTTCTGCCGGCACATCGACACCGTCCGGCTCCTGCCGGCACATCGACACCGTCCGGCTCCTGCCGGCACATCGACACCGTCCGGCTCCTGCCGCCACATCGACACCGTCCGGCTTTGCGGAGCGCAGGCGGCCCTCCCCCCCCTGCCGCTGGATCCGTATCATGAACACGAACTGCTGTCGACGGCGAGGATGCCCATGCGCCTGCACACACATCAGCTGTTCGGATTCCTTTCGGCCATCATCGCGGCGACGATCATCGTCACGTCGTGCTCGGCGCCGGATGAGTCCGTAGGCGACGCCGCGCGGGTTCCCGCACCGGAGCCGGGCGCCTTCCCGGTCACCGTGCAGCAGGCCTATGCGCCCGCGGTCGTCGACCGCGCCCCGACCCGGATCGCCGCGATGGGCGTCGGGGACGGGGACACGCTCCTGGCCCTCGGCGTCATCCCGACGACGATCGCGCCGTTCGCCGATCCGGACCAGGCGAAGGCGCCGTGGAATGCCGAGCTCATCGGCGACACGTCGCCGGTGGTGCTGTCCAACGTGTCCTCGGCGTTCGGCGACGAGATCCCCAAGGCGCTGGCCACGAATCCGGACCTCGTCACCGCGGTCGGCGCCGATCCGACCCGCGACCAGTTCGACCTGCTCGCCAAGACCGCGCCGACGATCCTGCGCCCCGCCCAGTACCAGCCGTGGCGGGTGCCGTGGGACGCCCAGACGATCCAGATCGGCACCGCGATCGGACAACCGGACGCGGCGCGACGCAAGGTCGAGGAGACCGAGGCCTTCCTCGCCGGCGTCCGGGAACGGAACCCTGTTCTCGCCGGCAAGACGGCCGTGGTGGTGACCGGCGGCGTGTCGGTGTACGGACCCGGGGACGGGCGGGCACAGGCCGTGGCCGGATACGGCCTGCGCTTCCCGCCGGCACTGGAGGACGTGATCACCAGCGGCTTCTACGGGGAACTTCCTGCCGAGAGCCTCGATCGGCTCGACGCCGCGGACCTGGTGATAGCGGTCGACTGGGAGGGCGCCAACGACAGGTTGCGGGCCAACCAGGCGTTCTCGCGACTGCAGGTCGCACGGACGGGCCGCGTGGTGTACCTGCCGCAGGACGTCGGGACCGCGATGTCGGTGCCGACTGTGCTGACCATCCCGTGGGTCGCGGACCGGGCCGTGGGACCGATCGTCGAGGCCGCCTCGCGCTGAACCGTGCCCGCCGGCCGCGAGGGCGCCCATGTCATCACGGGTGACCTCGAAAAGTGAGGATTACCTCACAGGCAATTTTGGTCGGGGACACCTAACGCCTACCGTAGAAGAGATAGGCCACACCCAAGCGTGCCGACTTGCGAATCCGTCGGGTTTCGTGTCTGCGCGCGCCGAGCAACGGAAGACACCTACTCCATGAGCGACAACAGCCGCCCGCTTCGGGTTGCGATCGTCGGTGCCGGTCCCGCCGGGATCTACGCCGCCGACGCGTTGATGAAGTCCGACACCGCGAAGGATCGCGGCGTCAGCATCGACCTCTTCGAGCGCATGCCGGCTCCGTTCGGACTGATCCGTTACGGCGTGGCGCCCGACCATCCGCGCATCAAGGGCATCATCACCGCGCTGCACAAGGTCCTCGACAAGCCGCAGGTCCGCCTGCTCGGCAACGTCGACTACGGCACCGACATCACGCTGGCCGACCTGAAGAAGCACTACGACGCCGTCATCTTCTCCACCGGCGCCACCGATGACCGCTCGCTCGACATCCCCGGCATCGACCTCGAGGGCAGCTACGGCGCCGCGCAGTTCGTCGCCTGGTACGACGGCCATCCCGACTTCCCGCGCACGTGGCCGCTCGACGCGGAGAAGGTCGCCGTCATCGGCGTCGGCAACGTCGCGCTCGACGTCGCCCGCGTGCTCGCCAAGACCGGCGACGAGCTGCTGCCGACGGAGATCCCGGACAACGTCTACCAGGGCCTGAAGGCCAACAAGGCCGTCGAGGTGCACGTCTTCGGACGCCGCGGCCCCGCCCAGGCGAAGTTCACCCCGCTCGAGCTCAAGGAGCTCGACCACTCGCCGAACATCGAGGTCATCGTCAACCCCGAGGACATCGAGTACGACGAGGGTTCGGCCGTCGCCCGCCGCGGCTCGAAGATCACCGACCAGGTCGCGACGATCATCGAGAACTACGCGATCCGCGAGCCCAAGCAGGGTGCGATCCACAAGCTGTTCCTGCACTTCTTCGAGAGCCCGGTCGAGATCCTCGGCGAGAACGGCAAGGTCGTGGGCCTGCGCACCGAGCGCACCGAGCTCGACGGCACCGGCAACGTGAAACCGACCGGCAAGTTCACCGACTGGGAGGTCGGCGCGGTCTACCGTGCGGTCGGCTATCTGTCGGACAACCTGCCCGAGATCCCCTTCGACGCCCAGGCCGGCGTCATCCCGAACGAGGCCGGGCGGGTCTTCGACGAGGGTGAGCAGCTGATCGGCATCTACACCACCGGCTGGATCAAGCGCGGCCCGGTCGGCCTCATCGGCCACACCAAGGGCGACGCCAACGAGACGGTCGACTGCATCCTCAAGGACATGGAGGCCGGCAAGCTCAACGAGCCGGCTGAGCCGGGCGAGGACGCCGTCGTCGAGCTGCTCGAGTCCAAGAACATCCCCTACACCACCTGGGACGGCTGGTACCGACTCGACGAGCACGAGCGCGCCCTGGGTGCCGCGGAGGGTCGCGAGCGCATCAAGGTCGTCGAGCGCGAGGACATGCTCGCCGCGTCCGAGCCGCACAAGGTCGCCCGCCCGTCCGCCTAGCGGTCGACGCGACCCCACGAACACGAAGAGGGCGACCGGTTTCGACCGGTCGCCCTCTTTCTGTCCTTCGGTGGTGCTGCTTGCGCCGCTACCGTGCCGTCAGCGGCCCGGGATGGCGGGGCTGCCGGCGACGTTGACGCCGCCACCGGTGGACGAGCCGCCCGCCGATCCGGTGCTGGGCGAGAACCGGTTGAACGGGTTCTCGATGCGCCGCAGGTTCCACCAGAAGCCTGCGTTGTCGGTCAGGTTCTCGGCGTAGTCGGAGATCGTGTACCCGGAGATCGACGACGGGAAGCAACCGAACCAGGTGGTCCGGATCTCCAGGAACTGGCCCCTCTTGAGGGTCTTGGCGAACTTCCGCGCGCCGTTGATCTCCTGCAGCGTCACGTTCGGGAAATCGGCGCCGTACGCGGTGACGCGGATGTGCCGGGTCATGCTCCACGCGTTCTTCCACTCCGTGCCTGCAGCACCGAACTGGCAGGCGACGTTGCCGGTCAGCCGGAGGTTGGGGACTTCGGCCTGCGCCGGAGCCGTGCCCACCAGCGACCCAGCTGCCACGCCTGCGGCGACCAGCACCCCGACCACGGTTCGCTTGAACGATTTCATCGATCCTCCTTGTGTGAAGCACTGACGTCATGCGGTCT
This sequence comes from Gordonia paraffinivorans, assembly GCF_900683595.1. Taxonomy (NCBI): domain Bacteria; kingdom Bacillati; phylum Actinomycetota; class Actinomycetes; order Mycobacteriales; family Gordoniaceae; genus Gordonia; species Gordonia paraffinivorans. The sequence goes on from NZ_CAACYD010000006.1 coordinate 488,519, forward strand.
ATCGACCCGTACCGAGCGCAGTGTTACCGCCCACACTGGCCAGGCTGCCCCGGTCGGGCGCTTTCGTTATGCGAAATTGATGTCGACAGGCCGGGTGCCGCCTCCACGACGACCAAGCAGGTAGGTAAGGTTTACCTTCGTGCGTCGCCCCATCCGTGTCCTCGGTATCCCCGTGCTGATCGCGGTCCTCGCGGCGCTGGTCATCGCCTCGGTCATGTTCGGGACCCGGCCGGTCCCGCTCGGCGAGGTGTGGACGAGCTTCGCGGGCGGCGTCGCCGAGATCTGGACAGCGATGCTCGACCTGCGGATGCCCCGCATCGACAAGGACTCCGACGCGTCCGGGATCGTGTGGGACCTGCGGGTTCCGCGCACGCTCCTGGGGCTGTCCGTAGGCCTGGCGGTCGGCGCCGCGGGGGCCATCACCCAGGGGCACACCCGTAACCCGATCGCCGATCCCGGCATCCTCGGGGTCAACGCGGGCGCGGCCTGCGCGGTCGTGAGCGGCATCTTCCTCTTCGGCATCACCAGCCCGGTCGCCTTCATGGTCTTCGGCCTCCTCGGCGCGATCATCGCGGCGACGGTCGTCTTCGGCCTGTCGGCGTTGAGCGGATCGAGCCCGCTCACCCTGGTTCTCGCCGGCACCGGCCTCACCGCGATGCTCACCGCCGTCACGTCGTCGATCGTGCTCGTCGACACCAACTCGCTCGACCAATGGCGGTTCTGGAGCGTCGGTTCGACGGCCGGACGCGGCCTCGACGTCTTCTGGGCGAGCCTGCCGTTCATCGCCGTCGGCCTGGTCCTGGCGCTGGCCGGCGGCTTCTTCCTCAACGTCCTGAGCCTGGGCGACGACATGACCAAGGCGCTCGGCTCGCGGGTCGCGCTCATCCGGGGGCTCGGCATCCTGACGATCACCCTGCTCGTCGGCGCCGCCACCGCGGCCTGCGGCCCCATCGTGTTCCTCGGCCTGGTCGTCCCGCACGTCGCCCGCGCCGTCGTCGGCGCCGACTACCGGTGGATCATCCCCTACTCGGCACTGCTCGGGGCGATCCTCCTCATCGGCTGCGACATCCTCGGCCGGGTGGTTGCTCGTCCCGGCGAGATCCAGGTGGGCGTGATGCTGGCGATCGTGGGCGCGCCGTTCCTGATCGCGTTGGTCCGCCGTCGGCGATTGGCGTCGGTGTGAGCGCGTCCGAGAGCCCGATCATGGCACCGCACCCCGGCGGCTACCGCATCGCGGTCGGTCCCGCGTCCTTCGTCGTCCGTCCGCGCATGCTCGTCGTCACGCTCGCGGCCGCGGCCCTCGCGGTCGTGCTCTTCCTCACCGGGGTCGGCGTCAGCGACTACCCGCTCACCCCGGTCGACGTCGCGCGCATCCTGCTCGGCGGCGGCACCCGCGTGGAGAACGTGGTGGTCTTCGACGTCGCGCTGCCCCGCGCACTCGTCGGCCTCCTGGTCGGCATCGGGCTGGGCATGTCGGGTTCACTCACCCAGCTGATCTCCCAGAATCCCCTGGCCACCCCCGACATGCTGGGCATCACGGCCGGCGCGAGCGCGGCAGCGGTCTCGGCGATCGCCTTCTCGACCACCGGTTGGGGCGCCTGGCTCGGCGATCTGGGCGTCCCGGCGTCGGCGATGCTGGGCGGAGTGCTGACCGCTGCGGTCATGTACGTCCTCGCCTGGCCGGGCCGCGCGGCCAACCACGGCATCAACCCGTTCCGTCTGGTGCTGATCGGCGTGGGCATGACGTGGATGCTGCAGGCGATCACCAACTTCCTGCTCACCCGCGCCGACATCCGCGACGTCGGCCGGGCACAGGTGTGGCTGGTCGGCTCCGTTGCCAACGTCGGGTGGTCGAACGTGTGGCCCGTGGTGGGCGGGGTCGCGGTCGGCGTCGTCGTGGTGATCGTCCTGTCCCGGCAGATCGGGATGCTCGGCCTCGGTCCCGACCTCGCGCGGGGCCTGGGCGTCCGCACCGGTGCGGTGTCGACGACGCTGCTGCTGACGGCGGTCCTCGTCAGCGCGCTGTGCGTGTCGGCGGCCGGCCCCATCGCCTTCGTCGCCCTGCTCGCACCGCAGATCGCCCTGCGCCTGGCCGGCACCGCCGTGCCCACCCCGCTGCTGTCCGGCCTGATCGGCGCGTCGCTGGTCCTCGGCGGAGACCTGTTGTGCCGCACCGTGTTGCCCGGCGGTCTTCCCGTCGGGATCGTGACCGCGGCGATCGGCGGACCGTTCCTCATCTACCTGATGATCATGATGTCCCGGAAGGCGACCGTATGACCTCGTCCCCCACCGAAGCCGCCGGCACACGGACCGCGCGCCTGCGCGGCGTCGGCCTGACCGTCGGCTATGACCAGCGCGTGGTGATCGACGACCTCGACATCGAGATCCCCGACGGCGAGGTCACCACCATCATCGGCTCCAACGGGTGCGGCAAGTCGACGCTCCTGCGGTGCCTGGCCCGACTCCTGCCGCCCAGGGCCGGCACCGTGTATCTCGACGGCGAGGACATCACGCAGATCCGTCCGAGGCAGGTGGCCCGGACGCTGGCGATCCTGCCGCAGAACCCGATCGCCCCGGAGGGCCTGACCGTCGCGGACCTCGTCGCCCGCGGACGCCACCCGCATCAGCGCTGGTACCAGCAGGCCACCGCCGACGACGAGGCCGCGATCGCCGAGGCGATGGCGATGACCGACACCCTCGAACTCGCCGACCGCACGCTCGACGCGCTCTCGGGCGGCCAGCGGCAGCGGGTGTGGATCGCGCTGACCCTCGCCCAGGGCACCGACCTCATCCTGCTCGACGAGCCGACCACCTACCTCGACCTCGCGCACTCCATCGACGTCCTCGACCTCGTCCGCAGGTTGCGCGACGACCACGGCAAGACCGTCGTGATGGTCTTGCACGATCTCAATCTCGCCGCCCGCTACAGCGATTCGCTGGTCGTCATGAAGGATGGCGCGATCGTCATGTCCGGCTCGCCGTCGAAGGTCATCGGCCCCGAACTCCTCGACGAGGCGTTCGGGTTGCGCGCGCACGTGATGACCGACCCGGTGTCGGGCGGACCGCTCATCGTCCCCCTCGACGCGCACACGCGGGGTCGGTGAGACGACCACGTCTCAGGGGGTCGAGTCGCCGTCGTGCGAATCCTTCTCGTCCGAATCCCTCTCGTCCGCGTTCTTTTCTCCCGGCCCCTTCGCCCCCGGCGCCTTCTCACCCGGGTCCTGCTCCCCGGAACCCTTCGGCCCGGAACCCTTCGGCCCGGGATCGTTCTCCGACGCCTTCTTGCGCGCGGCGTCGTCGGCGAGCATCAACTCCCGCAGCGAGTCGTAGACCGGCGGCGTGCCCGACAGCTGGGCCACGAGCACCGCGGCCGCGGTCGCGGCCAGCATGGGTATGACCACGGCCGTCGTCGCGCTCATCTCCATGACCACCACCATGCCGGTCAGCGGCGCCCGAACCACCGCGCCGAACAGCGCGGCCATGCCGGTGAGGATCAACGCGTCACGCAGGGTCGGATCCGTCTGCGGCAGGAACACTTCGAACCCCGCCGCGAACAACACGCCCCACAGGGCACCGAGTGCGAGCATCGGCGCGAACAGACCGCCCGGAGTGCCCGCCGCATATGACAAGGGCCCGGCGAAGAAGCGCACGACCAGCAGCAGGACGACGATCGGAAGAACGACCGAACCGTCGAAGATGCTCTGCGCCAGTCCCTCCCCGCCGCCGGCGGCACCCGAGTCGATGACCATCAGGGCGCCGATGAACCCGCCGATGATCGCGGCCTTCGCGATCCGGGGTATGTGGGTGAATCGTCGCACCAGCGCGATGGCGCCGAGGACGGTCCGGCCGTAGGCGATGCCGATCACCCCGCTGATGAGCCCGAACACCACGAAGACCGGCAGCAGGGTGATGGACGGTGACTCGACCGCCTCGACGATGAAATCCGGCCGGTCGCCGAGGATGACGCGCGCGACCGCCACGGCGACGGCCACCGCGAACACGGTGGGGATCACCAGTCGCATCCGGAACGTCTTGGCGACCTCTTCGAGCGCGAACAGCGCACCGGCCAGCGGAGCGGTGAACGCGACGGCCAGTCCCGCGCCGCTGAGGGCGGTCTGCATGACGCGGGCGTCGTGGTCGTCGAGGTGGACCCGCCGCGCGGTCCCCGACCCGACCACGGCGCCCATGTGGACGGTCGGCCCCTCGCGGCCGAGGATGAGGCCCGACCCGATCGCGACCAGACCGCCGAAGAACCGGGCCGGGATCACGCGGAGCGGTGCAGGTCCGGTCTCCCCGCGGTCGACCGCCTCGACGTGCTGGATTCCGCTACCGGCCGACACCGGCACGAGTTTCGCGACGAATGCACCGATTGCCGCCCCGGTGGCCGTCACCGCAACGGGAACGAACCAGCCCGGGATTCCGAGTCCGAGTGACCAGTCGAGCATCTCCAGGCGCCAGCGCGTGAGGTGGTCGAGGCACCAGCGGAAGGCCCCGCCCAGGACACCGGTCACGCACCCCGCGACAACCGCCAGGACGCAGAGCCGGATGAGCCCGTTGTCTCCGGTCTTCGGTGAGGTCACAGATGAAAACTACCGTGCCCGTCCCGCTCCAGGATGAGTGCACACCGGAAGGAGTGGCTGTGGCACGAAACCGTCCACCGCTACGCCGCCTCACGTGGCCGGGCAACGAACTCATCGGATCCGCCGGACGCTTCGCACTGTGCATCTGCGTCGCCTACGTCGCCTGCTTCTCCATGCCGGTCGGCCATCCGTACTGGGTCCCGCTGACCGTCGCCATGGTGATGAAACCCGATCTCGGGTCGATCTTCTCCCGGGCGGTCAACCGCTGCATCGGAACGATCCTCGGCGCGCTCGGTGTGACCATGCTCGGCGTCGTCATCGACCGCCCGATCGAGATCGCCTGCGCGCTGGGTGTCTTCGCCGCTCGTATGCCGTGGGCGATGGGGCGCTCCTACCTCTACCAGACGCTCTTCCTCACCCCGGTCATCCTGTTCACGCTCGATCTGGTGCGCACCCACGACACGTCGGTCCTCGATCTCGCGGCCGAACGCATGATCAACACGGGCGTCGGCGCGCTCGTCGTCGTCGTGCTCGGTTACCTCCCGTGGCCGTCGGCGCGCCACGCGCGGATCGGACCGATCTTCGTCGCGGTGCTCGGGTCGCTGGCCGGCTATGCCCGCGACGTCGCGGCGCAGGCGCCCGAGGAGACCGTCTCCGCACGGCGACTGCAGACCTACCACCAGTTGTCGGATGCCCGGGTGACGCTGCAGCGTGCACTCTCCGAGCCTCCGCCCGCGGGCGCCGAGTCGTGGGCGTGGATTCCGGTGATGGCGACGGCGGAGAGCATCGCCGACGCGATCACCGCCGCCTCGGCCATGCCGCTGGATTCCACGGCGGCGGGGCGCCTTTCGGAGCTCGCCAGGGAACTCGAGGAACTGGGTCGTGGGGAATCCACGCGAGCCGGCGACGGTGAACGCCGTCAGCACGCCCCCACGGATCCGTCGTCCCTGTCGGACGATCCCGCGGTGAACCGACTCGACGACGCCATCCGGCACCTGCGTTCGACGCTGCGCCCCGCCGAGGCCGAGGAGTCGCCGGCCCGGTAGGCGGCAGGAATCAGGTGAACTCCGCCGCGACGTCCGCGGCCCGCCGGAGCTGCTCGAGATCGGTGCTCGTCGGGATGAGATGCACCTCGTCGGTGCCGATGTCGGCGAATCGGCGCAGGACCTCGGCCAGTTCGGAGTCGGTGCCCGCCCACCCGGTCGTCGGCGCGATGGCGTCGACGAACTCCGACGGAATCCAGTTCATGTAGTGGTGCAGGTGGCGGGTGACCTGGGCGCGCGGGGCGTCGCCCTCCCCGATGGCGAACCAGAACGACGTCGCGAGATGTGGTGCCTCGCGGCCCGCCTCGGCCCACGCCGACCGCGCGACGTCGAACAGCTCCGACTGCTTGCGCAGGTCGAGATCGAGGGTGACACCGGCGACGCCGTCCGCCCACCGCGCGGCGCTGCGGATCGTCTTGGGCCCGGTGGTCCCGATGTGCAGCGACGGTCCGCCGTCCCGGAACGGCGGGGGTCCCACGGGGAGCACCGATTCGGTGAGTTTCTCCCCCGCCCACACCCGTTTCATGGTCTCGGCCCGCTCGGCGAGTTGCCGCATGGTCTGCGTCGACGGATCGGCGCCCACCGCGTGGTAGTCCTCATGGCGCCCGCCGACGCCGAGCGCCACCGTCAAGCGCCCCTGCGACAACAGGTCTCCGGTCGCGAGCGACTTCGCCAGCATCACCGGATCGTGGAGCTGCGGCACGACGACGGTCATCACCAGCGGCACCCGCCGCGTCCACGCGGCCAGCGCGCCCAGGAAGGTCAGGCACTCGGGGTTGTCGAACGCGATGCGCTCACCCCAGCACAGGGAGCTGAACGGGCCGTCGTCGATGGTGGTGGCCCAAGCGTGGAGCGTCTCGGCGTCGAGGCCGGGCTCCATCACGGGCATCGTCATCCCGATGCGCACGGCCGCCATTCTCGCACGAGATCGGATGCGGTGAAGCCACTTTCGCGCAGATCTGCCGAACGCGGCGGTCTCACCAGGCGAAGGCGCCGCCGATCCAGATCGCGGTCGCGACGAGGGCAAAGAGCAACTCGATGCCGATGGTCTTCACCGCCGCCCTGAGAGCCGCGACCGCACCACGCCATGCCTGCCCGGCGCTCTGGGTGCGCACGAGCTCTGCGGCAAGGGCGCCCACGACGAAACCGAGCAGCAGGCCGATGACGGGTACCACGAAGAAGCCGACGATGCCGACGAGCCCGCCGACCATCACCGTCCGGTTGGGGATCCCGTCCGACCGCAGCGATCGGCCCGCCACGAGGTACTTGACGACCTCGCCGACAGCCAGCGCCAGCAGTGCGACCGCGAACACCGACCATGCCCAGCCCCCGACCACCAGCGCCCACACGAACAGGGCGACCGCGATGAGCAGCGTCCCGGGCAGGACGGGGACGACGATTCCGATCAGGCCGACGAGAACGACGGCCGCGACGAGCAGCTCCCCCCAGAACGGCACCGGCGCCGGTGCCCGTCAGCCGTCGGAGCCGGGCGCGCCGGCTCCGGACGCATCGGATGTCCCGGCGTCGGGGTCCGCGGACTTGGTGAGGGAGGTCATGACCGGAGCAGGACGCGCCGGGGCCGCGGGTCGGGGCGGGGGCGGCACGCCGGGTCCCGGACGGGGACCGGGCGCAGCGGGCCCGCCCATCGGGCCGCCGGCAGGGCGAGGCCCGGGGGCCGGGCGCGGGCCGGGCGGGGGCGGCGGCACGGGACGCCCGGGCGGGGGCGGCGGCACGGGACGCCCGGGCGGGGGCGGCGGCACGGGACGCCCGGGCGGGGGCATCGCCGGACCGCCGACGGGCGGCGGACCCGCCGGAGCACCGGGCAGGGGTCCGGGTCGACGCGGCGGCGCGGGCGGCGGGGGCAGGACCGTCGCCTTGCGGACCGCCGGGCGGCCGGACACCGGCGTCACCAGCGAGGCGGCGCGCACCGCACGCTCGCGGGCGGTGGGCACGTCGTCGGCGGTCGCCGTGACCACGCCCATCCGTCGACGATGGAAGCTCTCGGGCTTGCCGAACAGGCGGATGTCGGTCTCGGGCACCGCGAGTGCCGCGGCCACGTTCTCGAAGCCGATCGCCTTCTCGTCGAGCTGTCCGTAGATGACCGCGGATGCGCCGGGCGAGGCCAGCGTGACGTCGACGGGCAAACCGAGAATGGCACGGGCGTGCATCTCGAACTCGGACAAGCGCTGCGTCGCCATCGTGACCAGCCCGGTGTCGTGCGGTCGCGGACTGACTTCGGAGAAGTAGACGTCGTCACCCTTGACGAACAACTCCACACCGAAGATGCCTCGCCCGGCGAGGTTTCCGTCGCCGAGGGCGGTGGCGATGCGGGCCGCGATCGAGGTCGCGGCGGCATGCGCGTCGGGACTCATCTCGTGCGGCTGCCAGCTCTCCACATAGTCGCCGTTGACCTGACGATGACCGATGGGCGCACAGAAGTGCGACGTCAACCGGCCGGTTCGGGGGTCGACCGCTCGGACGGTGAGAAGCGTTATCTCGTAGTCGAATTCGATGAAGCCCTCGACGATGACGCGCGTACCCTGCACGCGGCCGCCGGTGTTCGCGGTCTCCCAGGCGGCGGCGACGTCCTCGGGGCCGCGCACCACCGACTGACCCTTGCCCGACGACGACATGACCGGCTTGACCACGCACGGGAACCCGATCTGACGGGCCGCGACGGTCAGCTCCTCGAGAGAGTCGGCGAACAGGTAGGGCGAGGTGGGCAGGCCCAGCTCCTCGTCGGCGAGGCGCCGGATGCCCTCGCGGTTCATCGTCGCGACCACCGCGCTCGCGGTCGGGATGACCTCCGCGATACCGCGTTCGGCGACCTCGACCAGGGCCTCGGTGGCGATGGCCTCGATCTCGGGGACCACGTAGGCGGGCTGGTGCTTGTCGATGACGGCCAGCAACGCCTCGCGGTCGGTCATGTCGATGACCTCGGCATGGTGGGCGACCTGCTGGCCGGGAGCGTCCGCGTAGCGGTCGACGGCGATGACCTCGACGCCGAGCCGTTGGAAGGCGATGACGACCTCTTTGCCGAGTTCGCCCGCACCGAGGACCATCACCTTCGTCGCGGTCGGGCTCAGCGGCGTACCGATGATGTCCGGCGGGCCGATCGTCGGCGCCGGCTGATCTGCGCTGGTCACGCTCTCGCTGTTCGACGTCATTCCCAAATCCTACTTGTCGTCAGTGCACGTTCTTGCATGCCTCGCACGCGGCCGCCGGCGGTGTCGGCGCATCAACCGACCACGTGGTGGACGTAGCACCAGCGCCAGCTCTCGCCGGGTTCGGCCGAGCGCATCACCGGGTGCCCGGACTCGTGGAAATGGGCGGTCGCGTGCCGCCGGGGGCTGGAGTCGCAGCAGCCGATGTACCCGCAGTCCAGGCACATCCGCAGGTGCGCCCAGTTGCGTTCGCCCAGCGCCGTGCAGCCCTCGCAGCAGAGCCGGTCGCCGTGCGGACCCGGCAGCGGCCGGGCGTCGAGCGGGAACGAGGCGAGCTCGGGGCATCGTGCGCCCGCATCGGTCGTCGGTTGCCCGGTCGTCGGGGTTCGCGACGACCTGCGCCCGAGCCCGGTCACCCTGCGGAAGAGCTGCACGTCGACCATTATCAACCGGTTCTCCGGCGATTACAGTCGCACGGATGAGTGCATCGCTCCTGATCGTCGCAGTGGTCGCGATCGCGGTGTCCGCGCTGTGCCGCCGGTACGGCCTGTCCTCGCCCCTCGTGCTGGTCACCGTCGGCCTGGCGATGGGGTGGATTCCCGGGCTGCCCACGCCCGAGCTGGAACCCGAGCTCGTGCTCTACCTGATCCTGCCGCCGCTGTTGTACTCGGCCGCTCAGGAGAGCTCCTACCAGGCGATCCGCGACCGCTGGCGCGGCATCGCGACGCTCGCGGTCGCGTTGCCGCTGGTGACGACGGCCGTGGTCGGCTATGTCGCGTATCTGACCGTCCCCGGTCTCACGCTGCCGGCCGCGCTCGTCCTCGGCGCGGTCGTCGCGCCTCCGGATGCGGTGTCGGCGCAGGCCATCGGCCGCCGTCTCGGACTGCCGCGCCCGGTGATGACCCTGCTCGGCGGCGAGAGCCTGCTCAACGACGCGACGTCGCTGACCGCCTACCGGATCGCGCTGGGCGCGGCGGTCGGCGTCACCTCGTCGCTCGGGGAGGGACTCCTGACCTTCGCGGTCGCCGCGCTCGGCGGTCTGGTGATCGGCCTGGTGGTCGGAGCAATCGTGTCCCGGGTCCGCGTCTGGCTGACCGATCCGCCGATGGAGACCGCCATCGGGATGCTCGTCCCCTTCGTGACCTACTTCGTCGCCGAGATACTCGACGCCTCCGGCGTCATCGCCGTGGTGACGGCCGGGTTGTTCCTGGGACATCGTTCGGTGCGCCTGGGCTACGCGACACGCCTTCAGGACGAGGCGGTGCGCAAGTCGATCGACGTCCTTCTCGAGGCCTTCGTCTTCCTGCTGATCGGCGTGCAGATGCCGTTCATCATCTCCGGCGTCGAGAGCGAGTCGTGGGGCCATGTCGCGATCGACGCGGCGGCGGTCCTCGCCGCGACCATCCTTGTGCGCATCGTGTGGATGTACCCGGTGGCGTACCTGCCCCGCATGTTCCTGCCCAGGGTCCGGCGCACCGAGCCGGCGCCCTCCGCGGCGGCGGTGTTCGTGGTCTCGTGGGCCGGGATGCGCGGCGTGGTCTCCCTGGCCGCCGCCTTCGCCATCCCGCTCACCACCGACTCCGGAGATCCGTTCCCGGCCCGCGCCGAGATCCTGTTCCTGACGTTCGTGGTCGTGATCGGCACCCTGCTCATCCAGGGCACGACGCTGCCCTGGGTGATCCGCACGCTGGGGGTCACCGGCGACGACGAGGTGCAGGACAGGCTCGCCTATGCCGCCGCCCAGGAGCGGGCGTCTCGGGAGGCCGAACGTCGACTCGACGAGATGGCCGAAGCGTGGGCCGACGACGATCCGATGCGTTCACAGGTCGCCCTGATGCGCAAGTGGATCGCCTCGCAGCGCAACGTGGCGTGGGAGGAGCTCGGCCGCGGACCCGACGCCATCGGCGAGAGCCCGACCGCGCGGGCCGCCCGTATCCGGACCGAGCTCCTGCAGGTCCAGCGTGCGGTGTTCATCGAGGAGCGCGACGCCGGCCGCATCGACGACGAGGTGCTCCGCACGGCGTTGCGGCGCCTCGACTTCGCCGAGGGGCAGGGTGACCGTGAGGCGTGATCGGCCTCATCCGCCCGAACGATGGCGGGGAGTTCTGCCCATGGTGCAGGCGACGACCGGGTCCTAGCGTCGATGTCATGACCACCACGAAGATCCGCCTCGCCGCTGCCGGCGCGTCGCTCGCCATCGCCGCCGGCGCCCTCGCAGCGGCCGGGGCCACCCAGGCCACCGCATCGTCTGTCGCCCCGTCGTGCAACGCGCACCAGCAGCACGTCACCTCGGTCGTCACCGCGAACTCTGCGGCGACGATCTGCCGGTGGGGCGACGGCGACCTCGAGTACCGGGGACTGGCACGCAGCACCGGCGACACCATCCGCCTTCCGGTGTCGGAGGTCCACGAGCAGGAGAACGGCAGCGGCCGTCTCGTCTACGTCGCCCACAACAACGGCTACCGCTACCTGCTCTTCGACGGTCTGGGGCTGAGCATCGTAGGCCCGGACGGCCTGTTGATCAGTTCCGAGGACGCGATCTAGCGAGTCGGCTGCCCGCGGTCGGCAGAACCCGCAGCGCCGGTGGGCATCGCGGCGTAGACCACGGTCTCGGCCGTGCGACCGCGGAGGGTCAGCGTCTCCATCCGGTCCCAGTGTCTCGCCTCGCCGGCCGCCGCGGCGTCGACCGCGCGGCCCGCGGCGAGCGGACGGGACGGGTCCCGCTTCGCCAGCTCCGACAGCCGGGCGCTCTCGTTGACCGGGTCGCCGATCACGGTGTACTCGAAGCGCTCGATGGCACCGACGTTCCCGGCGACCACCGAGCCGAAGCTCACCCCCACGCCGGCGTTCAGCTCCGGCACCTCGTCGGCCAGGCCGGCGACGATCCGCCGTGCCGCGGCGAGCGCGGCCCCGGCGGGATCGGCGAGTTCGATCGGTGCTCCGAAGATCGCCAGCACCGCATCGCCCTCGAACTTGTTGACCAGTCCGTCCTGCGCCTCGACCTCCCGCACGATGACGGCGAAGAACTTGTTGAGGATCTCGACCACCTCGGTCGGGCGCCGCTCGGCGGCGAGCGTGGTCGACCCGATCACGTCGACGAACAGCGCCGCGGCGACCCGTTCGGTGCCGCCGAGTTCGGGGTTCGACGCCAACGCCGCCTCGGCGACCTCCCGGCCCACGTGGCGGCCGAAGAGATCCCGCATCCGTTCCCGCTCGCGCAGACCCGAGACCATCGCGTTGAACCCCACCTGCAGATCGCCGAGCTCGGTGCCGTCGTAGACGACGAGGTCGGCGTCGAGGCGCCCCGCCTGCACGCGGTTCATCCCCTCGCGCACCGACCTGATCGGCCCGGTGATGCTCATCGACGACAACAGGGTCAGCAGCAGTCCGGTGAACAACGCGGTGAGTGCGAGCACCGTGACCCCCACGAAGAGATCGAGTTTCGACGTCTCGTCGCGCGCCACCCCGAACGCCACCACCAGCAGGATGCCGATGACCGGTATCGCCGAGCCGGCGATCCAGGACACCACCGACCGCGACATCACACCGGATCGATTCCGGCGGTGGAACCCGGCCGAGATCAGTTCGGCGACAACGGGTCGCAGCGTGAACTCGATGAACAGATACGAGATCGCCACCACCACAACGCCACTGAGGCCCACCACGAAGAGGGTCTTGGGGATGAGTTGCGGGTCGAGGACGCCGTACATGATCGTCAGCATCACGGTGGCGCCCGCCCAGAGCAGGCCCTGCACCAGCGACAGCCGCCACGGGAGTCGCATCGTCCGTCGCGCATCGCGTTTCGACGGTGTCTCGTCGCGGATGGCCCAGCGCAGCACGCGGACGCCGACGAGCGTCCCCCACCCGATGCCGATCACGAACGCCGCGACGATGTACACCGGCACGGCGATGAAGTTGACCCACCAGAGTTCCGCGGTGAACACCGTGGGCTCCGGGATGCCGACGGCGGCGAGAGCGGCGGCCACCAGGGCACCGAAGACGTTCGCGGCGACGATCGAGGCGGTCAGCAGCGTCTGGATCCGCACGCGCTGCTTGAGTGAACTCTCCCCGGCGGAGCCGAGCAGGATCGAGCCGTAGTCGCGGCTCCCCCGTCTCGCAAGCATGCCCAATCCAATCACGCCCGGGACCGGAAGCACCGCACCCGCCGACGCGCCCCCGACCGGCCGACACCGAAACGGCATTCATGACCTGCGTGTTCGTCCTACGCTGTGGGCAGGCTCGCGTCACGATCCCGCAGTCGAACCCATCCGACACCGAAGGCCCATCATGACCGCTTCCGAGCGCCCGGCCCGGCCCGCGCCGGTGGACATGCACACCCACCCGTTCCTGACCGGCGTGTTCGCACCCCAGCGCGAGGAGGTCGACGTCGCCGACCTGTCCGTTGCCGGCGAGATCCCCGACGACCTCGCCGGCAGCTACCTGCGCAACGGGCCCAATCCCCGGTTCGATCCGATCGGCTCCTACGTGTACCCGCTCGACGGAGACGCGATGGTGCACCGCATCCGCGTCGAGGACGGCCGGGTGTCGTACTCCAACCGTTTCGTCCGCACCCCGATGGTGGTCGCCGAAGAGGCTGCCGGACATGCGATCTGGTCGGGCATCACCGACGGGTACACCCCACCGGCGTCAGAGGTCGGCGACGAGCTGGCCGGCACCATGCGCGACCTGCCGGACATCAACATCGTCCGGCACGGCGGGCGTCTGCTCGCGATGGCCGAGGCCGACCGCCCGTACGAGATCTCCCCTGCCGACCTCGCGACCGTCGCCAAGACCGACTGCGACGGCGCCATGCTGGTCGGTAGCACCGCGCACCCCAAGATCGACCCGGCGACCGGGGAGATGGTGCTGTTCAACTACGCGCTCGAGGCGCCGTATCTGACGTGGGCGGTGGTCGGGCCCGACGGCCACACCACGCGCAAACCCACGCCCGTCGACGGTCTCGACGCGCCGATCATGATCCACGACATGGCGTTGACCTCGCGGTTCATCGTGCTGTTCGTGTGCCCCCTGGTGTTCGACATCGCCGCGATGCTCCGCGGCGGGTCGCTGCTGGCATGGCAGCCGGACCGCGGCACCCGGATCGCGCTCATCCCACGCAACGGCGATCCGGTGCGCTGGGTCGACACCGACCCGTTCTGGGTGTGGCATGTCGCCAACGCCTTCGACAACCCGGACGGCACCGTCACCGTCGACTACGTCGAGTGGACATATCCGGGCGGCTTCGCCGATCAGCCGCGGCCCGCGTCGTCGGAACTGGTCCGCGCGGTCGTCGATCCCGACGCCGGGATCGGCAAGACGGTGGTGAGCGACGCCGTCGTCGACATGGAGTTCCCGCGCGTCGACGACCGGCTGCTCACCCGCGACCACCGTCGCATCGCGTCCGTCGCCCGGGCCGCGGGGGACACCGGTCAGCGCGAGAGCCTGTGGTTCCACGACCTCGCAGCCGGAACCGAGACCGTCTGGACACCGGGGGTGGCGGTCGGCGAGCCGATCTTCATCCCCGGCGCGGGGCGCGACTACTGGGGGACCATCGGGACCGATCCCGCCGACCTGCGGTCGCGGTTCTACCTGCTCGACGCGGACGCCCCCGCCGACGGGCCGATCGCGACGGTGGATCTGCCGATCCGCGTGCCCGCCGGGCTGCACGGGGCCTGGCTACCCGCAGAACCCTGAGCGAGCAGCGCCCCGAGAGCCGAGTCGTCAGACGATCGCGCGACGCACGATCGTCTGATCGCGGCCGGGGCCGACGCCGATGCACGACATGTACGCGCCGGAGAGCTCCTCGAGCCGCAGGATGTAGTCCTGCGCGTTCTTCGGGAGCTCCTCGAAGGTCTTGCACCCGGAGATGTCCTCGGACCAGCCGGGCAGTTCCTCGTAGACGGGCTTGCCGTGATGGAAGCCGGTCTGTGTCATCGGCATCTCCTCGACGCGCTCGCCGTCGACCTCGTAGGCCACGCAGATCGGCACGGTCTTCAGGCCCGACAGCACGTCGAGCTTGGTGAGGAAGTAATCGGTGATGCCGTTGACGCGGGTCGCGTAGCGGGCGATCACGGCGTCGAACCAGCCGCAGCGACGGGCTCGTCCGGTGGTGACACCGACCTCGCCGCCGGTCTTGGCCAGGTACTCGCCCCACTCGTCGAACAGCTCCGTCGGGAACGGACCCGAGCCGACGCGGGTGGTGTAGGCCTTCAGGATGCCCAGGACCGTGGTGATCTTGTTCGGGCCGATGCCCGCGCCCACCGCCGCGCCGCCGGCAGTCGGGTTCGACGAGGTCACGTACGGGTAGGTGCCGTGGTCGACGTCGAGAAGGGTGCCCTGCGAGCCCTCGAGGAGCACGGTCTCGCCGCGCTCGAGGGCCTCGTTGAGCAGCAGGCGGGTGTCGGCGATGCGGTGCCTGAAGCCTTCGGCCAGGCCGAGGACCTCGTCGACGACCTGCGCCGGCTCGAGGGCGCGGCGGTTGTAGATCTTGACCAGGATCTGGTTCTTCAGTTCGAGCGCGGCCTCGACCTTCTGGGTGAGGATCTTCTCGTCGAGGACGTCGGCGACGCGCACGCCGACGCGCGCGATCTTGTCCTGGTAGCAGGGGCCGATGCCCCGGCCGGTGGTGCCGATCTTCTTGTTGCCGAGGAACCGCTCGGTGACCTTGTCGATCGCCACGTGGTAGGGCATCAGCAGGTGCGCGTCGGCCGAGATCAGCAGTCCGCTGGTGTCGACACCGCGCTCCTCGAGGCCGCCGAGTTCGGTGAGCAGCACGCCCGGGTCGACGACGACGCCGTTGCCGATCACGTTCTTCACACCGGGGGTGAGGATGCCCGACGGGATGAGGTGCAGGGCGAACTTGTCGCCGTTCGGGAGTACGACCGTGTGGCCGGCGTTGTTACCGCCCTGGTATCGGACAACCCAGTTGATCTGGCCGCCGAGCAGGTCGGTGGCCTTCCCTTTGCCCTCGTCGCCCCACTGGGCTCCGATAAGCACGATCGCGGCCATGATTCGGGTACTCCTTCGTGTGGCGCGCTTGAACTGATCAGAACAAACCTCACCAACACTACTGTGTCGAGCGCCCGGATACCCTATCCCCGTGTCTTTCGCCCTGATCACCCAGTCAAGTCGCTCCGACGACAAACAAGCCGCCCGCGCGGCGGTCGCCGACGCGCTGTCCGATTCCGAGGTCACCCGGATCATCGTCGAACCCCGTGTCTCCGAACGGTTCGCGCCGACGATCGCCGAGGAGAACGACACCTTCCTGGACGCGGTCGTGGCCGCACTCATGGCCGCCGAGCGCCTCGACGTCGAAGTGGCGTATGTCTCGCCCGAGCCGACCGCCGCGACCCGCCGGTACCGCCTGCCGCACGGCCCGCAGGCACGCCAGTTGGCCGAGACCGGCACCGCGACACCCGTGCCGCTGATCCGCGACGACGCCGCGACGGTCGTCTTCGGCAGCGCCCGGCACCTGGGCGCGAACGGCGAGAAGTTGCACGGCGAGTGCTATGTCGACAACGAGCGCCTCTTCGACGGGAATGTCCGCTCGGTCCTCATCGAGCCGACGCTGGAAGCCCCCGGGCTGCGGGCGCAGGTCGAGCGGTGGCTGCTGCCGGGCAAATGGATCCACGGCCGGGCGGTCCAGACCGGGGGCACCAACATCGTGGTCGAGCGGGAGGGCGTGGTGAACGAGCGCGTGCTCAAGCGCTCGACGTTCTACCGCCACGTCACCGATCTGCTGCTGGTCCGCCCCTGAATCCGCGGGTTCGAGCGCCGGTGCCCGTCAGCCGACGGGCACCGGTTCTGTCTCCGTCACCGGAGCCGACGCCCGCGGTTCGCGCTCGGCCTCGACGGCGCTGACGCCGGTCGCCAGGTACAGCTCGTCGCGTCGGATCAGCGTGGTAGCGACCACGCTGATCACCGCGGTGAGCGCGAGGTATCCGGCGGCGAGCCACGGCGAGCCCGACGCCGCCCCGATGAGCGCGGTGAGGATGAGCGGCGTCAGGCCCGAGGCGTAGATGCCGGAGAACTGGTAGACGACCGACAGCCCCGTGTACCGCACGCGCGTCGGGTACAGACTCGCGAACAGCGTCCCCTGCGCGCCGTAGAACAGCGCGTGGACCACGCCGAACACGATCACCAGCGCAACCGTGAACCAGACGAGGTTCTCGGTCCCGAACAGGGCGAACACCGGGTACACCGACACCCCGTAGACGGCCATGCCGGCGAGGTAGACGGGCTTCGCGCCGAACCGGTCGGTGAGCAGCCCCGACACCGGGAGCAGCGCGGCCATCACGACCGAGGCGATCGTCACCGCCACCAGGACCGGGACCTTCTCCATGTCGAGTTCGCTGGTGGCGTAGGCGATCGCGAACACGCCCCAGGTGTTGAAGGCCGAACCCTCGCCCCAGCGGGCGAGCAGGCCGAGGACGGTGTTGCGGGTGTTGGGCGGCGTCACGACCTCGCGGATCGGCGCCGACGACTGCTGCGCGAGTTCGGTCACCTCGGCGAAGGCCGGCGTCTCGTCGACCTTCAGGCGGACGACGAAGCCGATGACCACGAGCACGATGCTGACCAGGAACGCGATGCGCCAGCCGTAGGTGAGGAACGCGTCGTCGTCGAGGGCCACCTGCAGCAACGCGAACACGCCGGTGCCCAGAGCGAGGCCGAGCGCGAGTCCGATCTGCGGGATCGAGCCGAAGAGACCGCGGCGGCGCTCGGGGCTGTGCTCGACCGACAGCAGCACCGCGCCCGCCCATTCGCCGCCGAGCGCAAAGCCCTGCACGATGCGCAGCAGGAGCAGGAGGATCGGTGCGACGACGCCGACCGACGCGGCGGTCGGCAGCACGCCCATCAAGGCGGTGGCGACGCCCATCATCACCATCGTGATCGCGAGGGTGCGCTTGCGGCCGATCCGGTCGCCGATGTGCCCGAAGATCACCCCGCCGATGGGGCGGACCACGAATCCGACGGCGAACGTCGCGAACGACAGCAGCGTGCCCACGAACGAGCTCTGGTCCGGGAAGAACAGCGTGTTGAACACGAGACTCGCGGCCGTTGCGTAGAGGAAGAAGTCATACCACTCGACCGTGGTGCCGAGGAGGCTCGCGGCCACGACCGTGCGGAGTCGCTTGCGGCGCTCGGCGTCGGTCTCGCCGACGGTCGCAGGGCGGACAGGGGACGCGGGAGTCTGCAGGGTGCTGGCCATGACCGGCACACGGTATCGGCGTCACGCCGTTCGTCGCGCGAATGGAATCAGCGTGAGCGAAAACCCCGCGTGCGGTTGCGCGCGGGAGGCCGCCGGGCTCCGGTTCCTAGGTGCTCTGGAAGTAGTCGTCGAGCGTCACCATGCGGAGGTTGCGCCGTTTGATGATGTCGACCAGCTTCGGATAGACCTTCGTCACCGGGTCGTGGTTGGCGTGGCCGATCACGACCGACTGCGGCTGGAAGTACTTGCGGGCGCACTGCACCAGATACTTCTCGGTGATCAGGCCGGAGTCCGACAGGGAGCCGTACCAGAGCGTCGGCATCGTGTAGCCGAGGTCGGCGGCCACCGCGTCCACCGCGGCGTTGTGGTAGCCGAACGGCGGACGGTAGTACGGGGTGCCGTCGACGCCGTAGGTGTTCTTCAGGAAGCGCTTGGTCCGGCCCAGTTCGTCGGCGATCTGCTTGCCCGACAACTCGGTGAGCGCGGGATGCGTCCAGGTGTGGTTGCCGAGCTGGATCTGCCCCGACTCGACGAGCGGCCGCAGTTCGTCACGATGATCGGTCCAGCCGTCGAACGACCCGGTCACGAAGAACGTGAACCGCGCGCCGGTGTCCTGCGCGAACTTCACGTAGGCGCCGACGACCTCGGAACTCGCGCCGTCGTCCACGGTCAGCGCGATGTGCCGCCCTTTGCCCGGCAGCGCCGTGATCGGTTCGTCCGGGAGCGGGTGCTTGGCACCGACCGCGGGCGGCAACAGACCTGCCGGCGTGGTCGAGAGTGAGGCCGGGGTGCTCGGCGTCGGCGGCGTGGAGGGGGTGGGCGGGGCGGAGGTGACCTCGGCGGCCGGGACCTCCGAAGCACATCCGGCCACCGAGGCCGCGGTCAGGGCGCCCACGGTTCCCGCGGCCAGCACCGCGAGGAATTCGCGTCGATCCATGCCGAAAATCTAAGACATAACCGACATCACCGGCGAGATGAACCACCGTTCACCAGGTGAGTTCGTCCCGGCATCGTCTGTCCTCGCCCTCGGGGTCCACCTGCACGGTGGCGTGGTCGAGGCCGTGTTTCGCCAGGATCGCCTGCGCGGCGGGCAGCACCTCGGAGTTCGGGTGCCGGCTGCCGAGGTGCACCGTGGCGACGTCCATGCCGGTGGTCAGGGTCCACACGTGCAGGTCGTGGACGTCGTCGACGGCGGGGATCTCCGCGAGGTCGGTCCGCAGCGCCTCGACGTCGATGTGGGCCGGCGCCTGCTGGTTGAGGATGCGCAGGGCGTCGATGGCCAGCCGCAACGCCCGCGGGACCACCCAGAGGGCGATCAGGACCGCGGCCACCACGTCCGCGTAGCCCCAGCCGGTGGTCAGCGCGACGATGCCCGCCACCAACACTCCGACACTGCCGACCGCGTCCGCGAGCACCTCCAGGTAGGCGCCCCGCACCGCGATGGACTCGCGTGAGTCCGCGCGCAGCAACAGCATCACGACGAGGTTCACCGCCAGGCCCAGGATCGCGACGACGATCAGCGTCAGGCCCGGGACCTCGGGGTCCTTCCCGATCCTCTCGACCGCCTCGACGAACACGAAGACCGCGACGCCGATCAGCAGGAGCGCGTTGGCCACCGCGGTGAACACCTCGGCCCGGTACCAGCCGAAGCTGCGGGAGTCGGTGATGCGCCCGTGTCGTCCGAGGAGCAGCGCGGTCAGGCCCATCATCAGCGCGACGACGTCGGTGAGCATGTGGCCGGCGTCGGCGATCAGCGCCAGCGAGTCGACCAGGATGCCGGTGACGAGTTCGACGACGAAGAAGCCGCCGATGAGGAACACCGCGAGGGTCATCGGCCACAGGCGTCGCCGTCCCGCTTCCCCGGCGACGGGGGTGTGGGAGTGCGCGTGCGAATGAGAGTGCCCCATGGTCGGGCCAATATATGCGTAGTTACGCATATATGGCAACCGCCCTCGTCCCGGTCTCGCCGGTCGCCCCGGGTCAGCCTCGCAGGGTCGCGAGTGCGGACGAGCGCCGGAGGCCGGCAACCATCAGCAGGTCGACGAGGAGCGACCTGATCTCGGCCAGGAGCGCGGCCTCGGACAGCTCGCTGTTCTCGGCCAGGTCCTTGCGCGCCTTGCGCACGATCGACCGGATCACCCGCGCGGCCTCCACCGGGTCGGGGTCCTCCCCGGGGTCGGCGAGCATCATCTGACGCAGCACCTCGAAGGCGCCGCCGATGTCGTCGATGATCTCGATCAGCTCTGGCCGGACCCGTTCACCGCGCTGCGTGATGGCCAGCGACCTGCGGGCGATGATCCGGAAGTTGCGGACCGCGTTGTCGATGGGATCTGCGGTGCGCATCAGCCGGTCGAGGCGGTCGCGGGAACTCCAGTAGAGCGGCGATATCCGGGTGACCTCCCGGCCTCCGGTCATGTCGGTCCGCATCTTGTTGATCGCGGCCTGGGTTCCGCGCGCCTTCTCCAGGGCGGCGGCGATCGGCTCGGTGTCGGCGGCCCGCAGACCCTCGGCGACCGTGCGTGCCGCGTCGCGGACCGTGGTGAGCACGGCGGCCGCGTCCTCTCGCGCCCGATTGGCCGGATTGACCGGGAACAGCGCGGCGACGAGTATGCCCACGACCCCGCCGATGAGCGCGTCGAGCGCGCGGTGGAAACCTGCGACGCCTCCCGGCGGGAGCAGGGTCGCGACCAGCACGGCCGAGGACGCCGCCTGCATCGGGATGAGCAGGCCGTCGTCGAGGATCACGGCCAGGGACATCGCGAGGATGACCACGACCATGATCTGCCACGCGCCCTCGCCGACCGCGCCGATGAACAGGTCGCCGACGAAGATGCCGATGGCGACGCCGCCGACGAGTTCGACCGACCGGCGCCAGCGGCGTCCGAGACCGAGCCCGAGGGAGATGACGGCCGCGATCGGCGCGAAGAACGGATCGGGGTGGGCGAAGACATGCGTCGCGATCCACCATGCGATCCCGGCCGCCAACGCGCACTGGACGATCGGGACCAGCGAGATCTTCAGTCTGCGAAGCCGTCGCTTCAGCCCGTCGGGCAACGAGTCGAACACGCGACGCGGAAGGGTGCCGATCGCAGATGCCATCCGAGGTGGGACAGCCCGCTAGGTGTACTGACCCGACAGGTTGGGTACGCGGTCGGCGGGTGAGTTGCCTCGGAGTGCGGTGTGGCCGCGTTCGTGATTGTAGATGCGAAGGAACTCGGGGAAGGCCGCGACGCGTTCGGTTTCACTGAGGTAGGGACGGGCGTAGGCCCATTCCTCCTGCAGGGTCCGGTTGAATCGTTCGACCTTGCCGTTGGTTTGCGGCCGGTACGGTCTGGTCCGCTTGTGCTTGATCTTGTTGTCGTGCAACAAGTCCCGAAATATGCGGGACCGGTAACACGACCCGTTGTCGGTCATCACTCGCGCGGTGGTGACACCGATCGAGGCGAAGTGCGCCAACGCCCGAGTCATGAACGCGGTCGCGGTTTCCTTCTTCTCATCAGCGAGGATCTCGGAGTAGGCGTAGCGGGAGTGGTCGTCGACGGCGTGATGCAGATACGCGTACCCCAGGTTGGGGCGGCCAGCAACTTTGCGGGTTCGTCCAGGCTCGCGGTGGGCACTGGAGTTGCGGGTGCCCTGGGCGCGGCCGTGTACGCGATGTCCACCGCCGTCGGGGATTCTGCCGAGCTTTTTGATGTCGACGTGGATCAAGTCTCCGGGCGCTTGGTGTTCGTACCGGCGGATCTCGCGTCTGCGGGCACGTACCGGCGCCCCGGTTGCCGGGTCGATCCACGACAGTCGTAGGCAGCCGTAGCGGGTGAGGATGCGGTGCACCGTGGAGACGTTCAACCCCAGGTGGTATCCGATCCGGGCTGGCCCCCAGCGGCGGGAGACGCGTAACCCGACGACCCGGCGTTCCCGGCGCCGGCTGGTGCGATGCGGACACGATCGGGGCCGGCTGGACCGGTCGACCATTCCGGCCGGCCCGTGGTCGCGGTAGCGATCCGCCCATCGCTTGGCCGTGGTGACTGAGACGTTGAACCGGTCAGCTGCGCGGCGCAGTGGCCACCGGTCGTCCACAACACACCGAGCCAGACGCAACCGGCCAGTCGGGGACAGCGGTGAATTACGGTGGGACATGAAGACCTCCGGGTTGAGGAGCGGTTCTTAGACAGCTCCACACCTCACTCGGAGGTCTTCCCTATGTCACGTCGACTCGCCGAACTCTGTACCTAACGTTCCGGGTCAGTACAGCTAGGCGAGGCCGAGCTCGGCCGCGGCCTGCGGATCGGAGTCGTTGAGCAGGTCGAGGCAGCGCACGTGCTCGTCCTCCTCGCCGATGATCTCGGCGGCACGTGCCAGCGCGCCGACGCAACGCAGGAACCCGCGGTTGGGTTCGTGGCTCCACGGCACCGGGCCGAAGCCCTTCCACCCGTGGCGGCGCAGCTGGTCCAGTCCGCGGTGGTAACCGGTGCGGGCGAACGCGTAGGCGGTCACGACACCCGCGGTGTCGGGGGCGTCGCCGGCGGTCGCCGCATCGAGGGCGGCCTCGGCGAGGTACGCCCAGGCGATCGACGCGGTGGGATGCGCCGCCGCGACCTCGGCCGGGGCGGCACCGTTGAGCAGGTCCGACTCCGCTTCGTCGTCACCGGTGAGGAGTACCGGCTGCGGTCCGAGGAGATCTCCGAAAGACGTCATGCTCATATTCAAGCACCGACGCCGAGACCGCCGTCGTATCCATCGAATGCCGTAGTGCTGGACCTGCGGTGGATTCGCTAGGGTGAATGGCGCAATCGGTCCGGTCGCCGGAGCTTCCGGTGTCCGGACCGAAACCATGCGATGGGCGGAATGCGGGGTGATCGTCGATGGCTCGATCAGACGGGCCGAGGACAGCGGTCACAAGGGCGCTCACGTCGCTGCGCCAGGTCCGTGACGAACGTCGCATTCGACGCGCCGCCACCCGGGGCACCGACCCCCGGGGCACTGCCGGGCCGACGACGGATGCCGACCTGGGGGCTCGACCACGCCAGGACATCGCAGACAAGACCACGGATACTGTTCCGACCGGCGCCGACGCCGTGACCGAGAGCACCAGCAGAGAGGGCCACGAGCCAGCTGTGGATGATCGCACCCGCAACGAGACCCCAGAGGACCGGGCGACTGATCCCGTCGACGCCGGCACCGACGCCTCTGCCGCCGAGACCGCCGAGATCTCCGATGCCCCCGAGACTCCCGATGCCCCCGAGCGGAGGGGTCCGAAGCCCAAGGGCGGACGCGGCATCGACGGCGCCACGCAGGTGATCAGTCGCGACAACCTGCCCTCGCCGGAGGACCTCGAGGACCTCGACTCCATCGACCCTCTCGCCGCAGACGACGAGACCTCCGACGCCGAGACCTCCGACGACGCGGTCGCCTCGTCCGAGGACGCCGACGCAGCCGCTGCGGCGCCGCCGAAGCGCCTGGGCCCGAGCGATTCCAAGACCACGGTGATCCGCCGGGAGGACCTCCCGGATGCGAGCGAGCTCGAGGATCTCGACTCGATCGACCCGACCTCGGATGAGAGCGATGCCGGCGAGACCGACGGGGCCGTGACCGCCCAGGCCGACGCCGAGGGCTCCGACTCCGAGAGCTCCGACGCCGAGGCGGTCGAGCCCGCCGCGGAAGGCGACTCGGAGTCTGACTCGGAGTCCGCTGCCGCGACCGAGCCGATCGAGAGTGCGGCCGCGGATGCCGAGGCGTCGGGAGACGCCGACGACGAGGCGCCCGAGGTGGCCGAGTCGGGCGACACCGCGACCGATGCGGACGCCGACCCCGCTGACGCCGAGGAAGGCGAAGAAGGCGACGACTCCGACGGCGCGGCGGTGGCGGCTGCCGCCGGAGCCGGTGCAGCCGCCGCAGCGGTGGTTGCCGCCGCCGACGACGGACCGGAGACCGCAGCGGCCGATGACGAATCGGCCGAGACGGACGGAACCGGGGGCGACGCCGAGGACACCGACGAGGCCGCTGCGGAGGAGTCCGCTGCCGAGGAAGCCGTCGCCGAGGAAGCCGACCCCGAAGAAGCCGACCCCGAAGAGGCCGACGAGGCGCAGGCCGACGGCGACGAGCACGCCGAGGCCGACGAGGCTGGCGAGGAGCCGGAGAGCCCGCAAGAAGGAGAGCCCGACGAGGCCGGCCAGACGGTCGCCGACGAGGCCGACGCAGACGAGGACGAGTCCACCGGGACCGACTCCCCGGAGGCCGCGGCATCCGAGGCCACCGACCCCGACACCGACGAGTCCACCGAGCCGGCCACCGAGGCCATCCCGGTCGATCTCGAAAAGGCATCCGACGATGCCGCCACCAAGGTCATCCCGGCCGCCGGGGCAGGCACTGCCACCGCGGGTGATGCCGCCTCCGCCGACCGCGCCGACACCCTCCCCGCGCCCGCGGTCGACGATCCCTCGACCGGCGAGTGGACGACCGTCGCGCACCAGCCGCAGGTCATCCCAGGCGACAAGCCGGCGTCCAAGCCGACGAAGAAACGTGGCAAGGGCCTGCTCGTCGCGGTGGCCGCCCTCGTCGTGGTCGCCGCAGTCGTGGTCGGCATCGTCCTCGCCTACACCATGCGCACGCCCGCGCCGGCCGACGAGGCCGCCGAGGTGGCGCTCGACTACACCACCGCGCTCTACGAGGGAGACCTCTCGACGCTGCGATCGGTGACCTGCGGGGAGCTCAACGCCTTCTACACCGACTTCGACGACGCGGCCTACCAGAAGACCTACGAGGCGCAGAAGGCACGCAACGAGTTGGTCCAGACCCAGTCCATCAACGCCGTGCGCGTGGTCGAGGGCGGCGATCAGGCCGTGGTCGAGGTGGTGGCGGTGCACACCAGCACGCCGGACCAGCCCGAGACGGTGACACTGAACCTGCAGCGCGAGGGCGACACCTGGAAGGTGTGCAACCCCACGTGACCTCCGGTCACGGGCACGAGGCGATCGTCGGCCCGCGCCGGCAGGCCACCGCTGCTCCCGTACCGGGACCGGGCCACCGCGAACCGAGAACACCTGCGTACTTCGCTCCCCCGCCCCCGGCGATCCCACCGGTGGAGCCGGCGTCTCGTCGCCCTCCGGCGCCACCGCGTCGGATCGCCGACGCACACCTGCGATCGGCGACCGCAGGCAACGGAAGCGACCGCGGCAACCGCATGGACCCTGCCGTCGTGATCTCCGCACTCGTGATGATCGGGCTGGCCGTCGCGGTGATCGTGGGTCTGCTCACCAACTGACCCCGGTTCGGCGGTGCTCAACGACCTCTGCCGGCTGGTCTTCCCGCACGCCTTCGCCGAGGAAGTGGTGCTGTGGCCCGCTCTGCGGCGGCGCCTGGCCGACGGAGAGCAACTGACTCTCGAGGTCGAGAAGGAACACCAGGCGATCAACGAGCTGTTCACGTCGCTGGAGAAGCTCGGCGTCGACTCCCCCGAACACCATCGGCTGTTCGACGAGATCGTCCACCTGCTGCGCGAGGACGTCCGCGACGAGGAGGACGTCCTCCTCCCGCGGCTGCAGCAAGCGTGTACCCGTGAGGATCTCATCCGGCTCGGGACCTACTGGCAGGCGGTGCGATCCACCGCCCCGACACGTCCGCACCCGGTCGTCGCCCGCCGCCCGCCCGGCAACGCGCTGTCCGCACTCCCCCTCACCGTCCTCGACCGGTCGCGAGACCTGCTCGACGCGGCGGCACGCACCGAAGGACGCTGGTCTGCTCCGGCCCGCCGGACGAGCGGGCTCCTCGCGGCCGTCGCCGGAGCCGTCGAGCACCTACCTCCCCTGACTCGCGGGGAGCGCAAGGCCACGCGGATCTCCGGAGACTGGCGGACCTCCGGAAACTGACTGCGGCCGCTCGGCGGACAGCGCCGGCCAGGCCCTGCAGGGTGTCCGCCCACCTGCGAAAACAATTCTGCCCGCACCCTTTTCGGGTGCGGGCAGAATCAGGCGATCAGCAGGTCAGGCCTTCAGCGACTTACCGGCCGACTTGAGGTCGTTGCACGCCTCGACGACGCGCTCGGACATGCTGGCCTCGGCCTTCTTGGTCCAGCTGCGCGGGTCGTAGACCTTCTTGTTGCCCACCTCGCCGTCGACCTTCAGCACACCGTCGTAGTTGGTGAACATGTGGCCGGCGACCGGACGGGTGTAGGCGTACTGGGTGTCGGTGTCGACGTTCATCTTGACGACGCCGTAGCTCAGGGCCTCGTCGATCTCGCTCTTCAGCGAGCCCGAGCCGCCGTGGAAGACGAAGTCGAACGGCTTGGTCCCCTCGGGGAGGCCCAGCTTCTTGGCGGCGGCCTCCTGGCCCTCCTTCAGCACGGACGGACGCAGCTTGACGTTGCCCGGCTTGTAGACGCCGTGGACGTTGCCGAAGGTGGCGGCCAGCAGGTAGCGGCTGCCCGAGTCGCTGGCACCCAGGGCCTCGATGGTCTTCTCGAAGTCCTCGACGCTGGTGAACAGCTTCTCGTTGATCTCGTTCTCGACGCCGTCCTCTTCACCGCCGACGACGCCGATCTCGATCTCCAGGATGATGTTCGCGGCGGCGGCCTTGGCCAGGAGCTCCTTGGCGATCTCGAGGTTCTCGTCGATCGGCACGGCGCTGCCGTCCCACATGTGCGACTGGAACAGCGGGTTGCGGCCCGCGTCGACGCGCGCCTGCGAGATCTCGATCAGCGGGCGGACGTAGGTGTCCAGCTTGTCCTTCGGGCAGTGGTCGGTGTGCAGGCCGATCAGGACGTCGTACTTCTCGGCGACGACGTGCGCGAACTCGGCGAGGGCGACCGCACCCGTCACCATGTCCTTGACACCCTGGCCGGAGCCGAACTCGGCGCCGCCGGTCGAGAACTGGATGATGCCGTCGCTACCGGCGTCGGCGAAACCCTTGATGGCCGCGTTGATGGTCGACGACGAGGTGCAGTTGATCGCGGGGAACGCGTAACCACCCTTCTTCGCCTTGTCGAACATCTCGGCGTACTGCTCCGGGGTTGCAATGGGCATTCGACGAATCCTCCAGGGTGTTGATGTGCTCTGGTGTTCGGGTTCGCTCACCCTCTGGTGATGTTCAGTGGCGAGCAGCCGGACTTCCCGCGGCCGGACTCCCCTCAGTATGGCAGGTGGCACACCGGCCGGTGCGCCCGCCATTGGGGCCCGGACCTGCGGCGTCCCCGGCTCAGGCGCGGGTGAGCAGCAACGGCGCGGCTAGCGGGGCGGACCACCGGCCGCCGACGAAGGTCAGGCCGATCAGCCGACTCTCGTCCAGCGCACGGAACTCGTCTCGTACCCACCGCCAGGGCACCGGCCCGTCCGGCCCGTACGAGCACACGAGGGCCGGCCGGCCGTCGCGCCACGAGGGCTCCACCGTCACCCGCATGGGAATGATCTCGCGACGACTGCCGTCGGCGTCGTCGACCAGGTTGACCGCACTGCCGGCGCCGTCGAATCGCTTCCCGCGCCAGCGCCGCATACCGCCGACGGCGATCGCGCGCGGCGCCACCACCCGCAGCGGGGCCGGGCCGACGAAGGTGATGAGGTAGTCGCCCGCGACGGGCGGTGCGGTCGGGGGCGTCGCCTCGGAGAACAGGGTGCGCAGACGTGCCAGGGACGTCGGAAGTTCAGTGGTCACGATGCTCCGATCGTCGAGGTCTGGTCGGGCTGCGCGCCCGGCGGGCACGGTAGCGGGCGGCGAACCGCTCGGCCATGGCCGTGATCGTCAGGCTGGGGTTGACGCCCACGTTCGCCGGGATCGCCGAACCGTCCACCACGTACAGGCCGGGATGGCCGAACACTTGATGATCGGTGTCGATCACACCGTCGGAGGCGTCGGCACCCATCGCGGCGCCGCCGAGGACGTGGGCGGTGATGGACTTGCCGCCCACGCTCTCCAGCAGCAGGTTGAGTGGCCGGCCGCCGACCGAATCCGCGAACCTCCGGGCCACCTCGTTGGCCTGCGGCAGGTAGCTCGGCGCGGCGGGCACTCCCTCACCGGTGCGGGACCGCAGGACCCGGCGCCACGGCCTGACCGGGGATCGGTCCATCACCAGGCGGATCTCGTTCTCCACGTTCTGCATCACCGTGAACGCGCTCAGCCGCTCGACGAAGTTGCGCGCGGTCATCAGCCGGAGCTGTCGGAGCGGGTGGCGCCCCAGCTCCGCCAGCGCCGCGCGCCGCCGCCGGGCGGGGTCGTCGCCGTCGACCAGCGGGCCGAGCTGCAGCCGCATGTGCCACCCGCCGACGTAGCGGTTCTGGGTGACGTGCGTGGCCTCATCCGGATAGAACTCGCTGGAGATGGTCGGTCCACGGGTGAGGTCGGCGTCCGGGTCGTCGGCGAGGACCGCGGTGATGGCCTCGGAGTTGGTGCGCACCCGGTGACCCAGCATCGGCGAGACGTTCGGCAGCAAGCCCTGCTCACGGGATCGGAAGAGGAGCTCGACCGTCCCGAGCACTCCCGCTGCCAGCACCACCTCGGCCGCACGCAGCATCTGGCCGTCGGCGGTCCGGACCTCGTATCCGCCGGGCACCGCCGCCACGGTCTCGACCCGGGTGTCCGGGACGATCCGGGCTCCTCGACGCTCGGCCAGCCAGAGGTAATTCAGGTCCAGGGTGTTCTTGCTGCCGTAGGGACAGCCGACGAGGCACGCGCCGCAGAGTCGGCACCCCGTGCGGTCCGGGCCCTCGCCGCCGAAGAACGGGTCGGGCACGGTGACGCCTTCCTCGCCGAACCAGATCGCCATGGGGGTGGGCCCGTAGGTCTCCCCCGCGCCCATCGCCTCGGCCGTGGCCTGGAGGTGACGGTCCATCTCGCCGACGAACCGGGTCGTCTCGCGCCCGAGCATCCGGGCGGCGGTGCGGTAGTGCTCGGCCAGCTGTGCTCGCCACCCGCCGGCCACCTCGGGCCAGGCCGGGTCGGTGAAGAACTCGTCCTTGGGCTCCAGCAGCACGCCGGCCCACACGATGCTGCCGCCGCCCACGCCGGCGCCGCCGATGATGCCGACGTGCCGCAGCACCCGCTGCCAGAAGAAGCCCTTCAGCCCCAGCTCCGGCATCCACAGGTACTTGCGCGGGTCCTTACGGGCGGCCATGAGGTCCTCGGGCGTGTGCCGGCGGCCCTGTTCGAGGACCAGGACGCGCCGGCCCTGCTCGGCCAGTCGCAGGGCCGAGACCGCACCGCCAAACCCACTGCCGACGACGATCACGTCAGCGGTGTCGCGGTCGTCCGGGGAGGTCGGTTTCTGGAGGTCGACGTTCGCCGAATCGGACATCATGGGAGGAGTGTAGGTGGGCGCCACGTGGCGGGCAGCGGGTGATCCCGGTCACCGCATCCGCCGGATTCCCGGTGGCGCGTGGAGCGACTCCGGTCGCGGCGAACAGGTCGCTCACCACTGCCGGAGCGCGATGCCACCGGCGACGGGGGACGTTCACGCGGGTTCGCGAGATTCTGCCCTGGTCACATCCGTGGGTACTCTGGATTTCCGTGATCGACTCCGCGCTCGCCCAGACCACGACGAACGTCGCCCTCATGCCGGGTTTCCTCGACCCGGTGACACTCCTCGGCTACTTCGGTGCCTGGGCTTTCTGGGGGCTGCTCCTGGTGATCCTCATCGAGTCCGGAGTCCTGTTCCCCGTCCTGCCGGGTGACTCCCTGCTGTTCGTCGCCGGCATGGTCGTCGCCGCCGGCGGCAAGGACGGCATCGAGAAGTTCGCCTCCCTGTGGCAGTTGGTGATCTTCATCCCGATCGCGGCGATCATCGGCGGCCAGATCGGCTACTGGATCGGCCGCTACATCGGGACCAGCATGTTCAAGCCCGACGCGCGGTTCCTCAAGGAGCGATACCTCCTCGAGGCGCATGAGTTCTTCGAGCAGCGCGGTCCGATCACGATCCTGCTCGCCCGCTTCGTGCCGATCGTCCGCACCCTCGCCCCGATCGTGGCGGGCGCGGCGCGGATGAAGTACCCGATCTTCGTCCTCTACAACGTCATCGGCGCCGTCGTCTGGGGCGCCGGCATCACGCTGCTGGGTTACTGGCTGGGACGATTCGAGTTCGTCCAGAAGCTCATCGAGCCGATCTTCATCGCGATCGTCCTGGTCTCGGTGCTGCCGATGTTCCTCGAGTGGTACCGCCGTCGTCGCAACGCGAAGGCCGAGGCCGCCGCTGCCGTCGACGCCGAGGCTCCCACCGAGGCCACCGACACACTCTGAACCGTCCTCGAGCCGGACCCAGATCTACGCACTCGATCGAGATCGATCCCGATTCATCACCGAAGCCCGTCGCCGCGAAGATCCTCGGTCACAGCTTCTTGATGGTGCCGTACGTGGAGTAGACGTACACGCCGGTGTCGGTGGTGACCGAGATCTTGGCGTACGGGCGCACGTTGACCGCGCCGAGCGCGTTTGAGACCGAGAGCTCGATGCCCGAGAGGACGATGTCGGCGGTGGGACGGGTCAGTGCGATCTCGGCGAGCTTCACGCCGGCGATCTTGCCCGCACCGACCTTGAACTCGACGTCGGCGGACGGGATGACCGTGGCCTCGGCCTCGAGTTTGCCGCCGACCTCGCCGATCGAGCCGCCGCCGGTTCCGGAGATCGTGACGTTCGGGGCGAGCTTCGCATTCACCCCGCTGGTCAGCTTCAGCTGCGGCGTGTGCGCGGTGACCGTGACCCCGTCGGGTGCGATGGAGACCGGGTAGCCGATCTGATACCCGACCTCGAGCGTGGCGCGCACCGACTCACCCTTCTCGATGCCGAGCACCGCTGCGTGGACGTCCGAGGACACGAAGGCCTCCCGGGACAGCGGCGAGCCGTCGAGCGGCGCGACCGACCGAACCCGGTGGCCGGCGGCGTTCAGCACGATCGTGTGACCGTCACGGGTGGAGTGGGTGGCCGACGCCGCTGGTCCCGCACCGGCGATCACCACCACGAGGGCGACGATCACAGCGGCGAGCAGAGTGGCCGACCACACGAGCCGATTCGTATCGGCGGTCGGTCGGCGGTCGGTTCGATTCGCGAGCACAGAGGTTCCTTCCCCCGGAGAACGTGGCGATGGCGTGCCGGGACCGGAGGGCCGCCGACATCGCCCGATCACCTGACCACCCGGCGCCGCCGAGTACAACGCTCCCCGGGTTCACGAGCCCGAACCGCCAGTTCACGACGCTGATCGCAGTCTCCGGTCCGGACCCGGATCACTCCGGACCGGACCGGTCCGGAGTCGTTCCGGCAGCGGTCACCAGGCCCGGTCGAGGTCGGCGTGCTGCCGTATCCACGTGTGCATGGCGATGCCGGCGGCGACCCCGGCGTTGATGCTGCGGGTCGACCCGAACTGCGCGATGGAGACCGTCAGGTCCGCCCTCCGCTGCGCGTCGTCGCTCACCCCCGGCCCCTCCTGCCCGAACAGGAGGACGCACTCGCGCGGGAGCTCGACGGTCTCGAGCGGAACCGATCCCGGCGTGTTGTCGACCGCCACGACCGCCAGTCCCCGCTCGCGCGCCCAGTCGATCAGTTCGGCGACCGTGTCGTGGTGCATGAGGTGCTGGTAGCGGTCGGTGACCATCGCCCCGCGCCGGTTCCAGCGGCGTCGGCCGACGATGTGGACGGCCGCGACCGCGAACGCGTTGGCGGTGCGCACGACGGTCCCGATGTTGGCGTCGTGGGCGAAGTTCTCGATGGCGACGTGCAGCGGATGCCGCCGCGCGTCGATGTCGGCGACGATGGCCTCCCGCTTCCAGTAGCGGTAGGCGTCGACGACGTTGCGGGTGTCGCCCTCGGCGAGGAGCTCCGGGTCCAACCGGTCGTCGTCCGGGACCGGTTCACCGGGGTGCTCGACGATCCACGGTCCGACGCCCACGGGCGGTCCGATCACCCATTCGGTGGGGCCGGGAACATTCGCCTCGGCGGTGTCGGGCGAGTCGGGAGCGTCTGCCGGATCAGGCAAGGCCGAGGTCGGAGAGCCCGAGAAGGTGTCGATAGGGCACGCCGAGCCCGGTGATCACCGCGTCGGCACCGGTCGCCCGGTCGACCACGGTGGCGACGCCGATGACGTTGGCGCCGGCCTCGCGCGCCGCCTCCACCGCGGTCGACGGCGAGGCGCCGGTGGTGCTGGTGTCCTCGACGACGAGCACATTGCGGCCGGCGATGTCGGGGCCCTCGATCCGGCGCTGCATGCCGTGGGTCTTGGCCGCCTTGCGCACCACGAACGCGTCGATGGCGCGGCCGTCGGCGTGCATGATCGACGTCGCGACCGGGTCGGCGCCGAGGGTCAGGCCGCCCACCGCGTCGTACTCCCAGTCCGCGGTCAGCTCGCGCATCAGGCGCCCGATCAGCGGGGAGGCCTCGTGATGCAGGGTCGCCCGGCGCAGGTCGACGTAGTAGTCCGCCTCTTTGCCCGACGACAGCGTCACCCGACCGTGCACCACGGCCAGTTCGCGGACGAGCTCGGCGAGCCGGGCCCGGGCGTCTGCGTCGACCTCGGGCGGCGTGGCGTCGGAAACCGGGGATGACGAGGACATGGGACTCACTCTCGGACTCTGCGGCTCACGGCCTGCGGTTGTGGACGACTCAACACCCTACGACGGCCGTCGGTCAGCCGCGGGGGCGGTCGGGACGCTCGCCGCCCTCGGGTGCGCGACGCGGCGCGACCTCGTCGGGGTCGACGGGCTTGCGCGACGCCGATCCCCGAACCGGCATCGGTGTCATGCCGCGTCCGGCGGTCGACGAACCCGGGTTCGACTCGGCGGGCCTACCCGGGGCCGGCGGGGGCTTGCGCACCGAGGTCGGGGGCACCGCGGACCGTGCGGCGGGTGCGGGCTCGCCCGCCGATGCCGCCGCGGCCTGTCGGCGACGCCGCTCCTTGTCGCGCATCGACTCGGTCTTCTCGTCGGCGAGCTCGGCGCTGGTCGGGCCGTGCGGGTCGCGGGGATCGGGTGTGTCCTCGGGGTCGCGAACCGGCGGCAGCACGCGCAGCAGGTCGGCGAACCGGCGCACCACCTCCAGGCCGGTGTTGAGCCGGGCCGGATCGTTGGTGAGCGGCATCGAGCCGAGTGCCCAGTTGCCCTCGTTCCACAGCACCTCGACGAACGCGGGCGCCTTGTTCGCGAGCGCGACCATCCGGCGGTCGCAGACCCGGCGCGCTACGTCGAGGTTGTTGGAGAACATGACGCGCGGACCCATCGCGCCGAGCAGTTCGACGTCCTCCTCGGCGGGCGCCAGGACGTCCTCGTGGCGGAGGTCGACGACGACCGGCGACGGCGTCGAGCGCCGGACCGCGATGACGGTCGCGGTCTCGGCGAGGTCGAAGACCACGGCCTCGGCGCCCGCGTAGCGCCCGTAGGCGACGTCGCGGACCTCGACGTGGTCGGGGACGTTCATCGTCGCCCGGCGAAACACCTTGCGCAGCTTGGTGTCCGTCTCGCGGAACTTGAACTCGTGCTCATCCCCCCAGATCGCACGCTGGTGCCGCGCAACACTGGAGCGTCTCCGGTCGAGCCACAGAAGCAGGCCCGCACCGGCGAGAGCCAAGGCGGCGATGAGGAAATAGACGGTGGTCATCGCGCTACAGCCTACTATCGGCAGGCTCGCGAGGGAGTCATCCGCCTCCGGATCGGTATCCGCGTTCCTTGTCGATGACGTTCACCAGCGATTCGGCGAGGTCACCCGGCCCCGCGGCCACGTATCGGCGCAGGTTCTCCAGCACCTGATCGGCGAGCGCCTCCCGCCAGCCGACGGCGTCCCCGCTCATGTGCGCCGAGATCGCCACGCCGGGCAGATCCCACAGCGGACTGTCGGCCGGGAGCGGTTCGGTCTCGAAGACGTCGAGGGAGGCCGCGCCCAGGCGCCCCGACCGCAGGGACTCGACGAGTGCCCGTTCGTCGACGAGCTCTCCTCGTCCCACGTTGATCAGGTGCGCCCCCGGCTTCATGGCGGCGAGCACACGGGCGTCGATCATCCGTCGCGTCTGCGGGGTGAGAGGCGCGATCGCCACCACGTTGTCGAACCTCCCGACGTGGTCGGCGAGATCGGCGGTCGCGATCACCTGCCCGAAGTCGGAATCGGCGTCCCGGGCCGCGCGGCCCGCTCCGACGACCTCCATCCCCACGGCGCGCAGCAGCCGCGCGGTGGCCCGCCCGATGCCGCCCGTCCCGATGACCAGCGCCGAGGTCCGTGACGTGCCGACGGTTTCGCGGTGCTTCCAGAGGTGGTCGCGCTGCAACGCCATCGACTCGTGTAATCGCTTGTCGCGAGCGAGGATCGATGCGAGGACGAACTCGGCGATGGGCCGGTCGAAGACCCCGTGCGCATTGGTCACCACGACATCCGACGCCTTCAGCTCGTCGAAGAGCAGCGAGTCGACGCCGGCGGCGCACACGTGCACCCACCGCAGCGACGCGGTCGCCTCACCCCAGTTGTCGGCGAGCGCCCGGGAGAAGAAGTCCCACAGCACCAGAATGTCGGCGCCGGGCAGCGCACGGTCGAGATCATCTGCGACGCAATGCCTCACGTCGGCCAGCTCGGCGATCTGCCCGAGATTGGGAGGTCCCGGCACACCAGGTGCACCGAGGAGCGCGAGGACCGGGCGTCGGGTGCTCATGAGGCCACCGTACAACCGCCGATCGCCGCACGGTCACCGATGCTGTCAAATTGTTGACAATCAGACGATTGGCCGTCACGGTGTACCCATGACCGCGAGCGTTGACTCCCCGTTCCGCACCGACCAGACCGCGTCGCTGAGCCCCGCCCTGAAACAGGCGACGCCGGTGGTCGTCGAACACGCCCAGGGATCCTGGATCCACGGCACCGACGGCCGCGACTATCTGGACTTCACCACCGGGATCGGCGTCACCAGCACCGGCCACTGCCACCCGCACGTGGTCGCCGCCGCACAGGCACAGTGCGCCAAGGTGATCCACGCGCAGTACACGACGGTCATGCATCCGCCGCTGCTCGAACTCACCCGGCGTCTCGGCGGCGTCCTGCCGCAGGGCCTGGACTCGGTCTTCTACGCCAACTCCGGTTCAGAGGCCGTCGAGGCCGCGATCCGGCTGGCGCGCATGGCCACGGGCAAGCCGAACATCATCGTCTTCCAGGGCGGTTTCCACGGCCGCACGGTGGCCGCCGCGAGCCTGACCACCGCGGGCACCCGGTTCTCGGCCGGGTTCTCCCCGCTCATGAGCGGCGTGCACATGGCCCCGTTCCCCTACGCCTTCCGCTACGGCTGGGACACCGACGCCGCCGTCGACTTCGCGCTGCGCGAACTGGACTATCTGCTGCAGTCGCGCGTGGCGCCGAACGACACCGCCGCCTTCCTCATCGAGCCGGTGCTCGGCGACGGCGGTTACCTGCCCACGCCACCCCGATTCCTGCAGGGCCTCCGCGAACGCTCCGACCGGCACGGCATCCTGTTCATCCTCGACGAGGTGCAGGCCGGCTTCGGTCGCACCGGGAGGTTCTGGGGCCACCAGCACGCCGAGGGACTCATTCCCGACATCCTCGTCACCGCAAAGGGTCTCGCGTCCGGGTTCCCGATCTCGGCGATCGCGGCCCCGACCGAGCTGATGAGCAAGGCCTGGCCCGGCTCGCAGGGCGGAACCTATGGCGGCAACGCCGTGGCCGCGGCCGCCGCCATCGCCACCCTCGAGGTCATCGAGAACGAGAACCTGGTGGAGAACGCCCGCGTCCGCGGGGAACAGCTCCTCGACGGCCTCCGAGAGGTGTGTGCACGGCACACCGGAGTCGGCGACGTCCGCGGCCTGGGCCTGATGGCGGGCATCGAGTTCGTCACCACGGACGCCTCGGGCGCCCGTGTCCCCGACGCCGCCGCGGCCCTCGCGGTCCAGCAGGCGACCACCGAGCAGGGCCTGCTGACCCTGACCTGCGGCCCGGCGGCGAACGTGGTGCGCCTCATCCCGGCCCTGGTCGTCACCGCCGAGGAGATCGATCTCGGCGTCGCCCGGTTCGGTGCGGCGCTCGACGCCGCACTAGGTTAGGCCGGTGGACATCGCGACCGAACTCGTCGAACTCGGCATCGATGCCGACGCATCACCGCGCCGGATCGCCGAATACTCCTACGACGCCTCCAACTACCGCATTCCGCCCGTGGCGGTGACCTTTCCGCGATCGGCGCAGGACGTCGCCGCGATCGTGCGGACGTGCCGCCGGGCAGGCATCCCGATCGTCGCCCGAGGCGGCGGAACGTCCATGGCGGGCAACGCGATCGGCCGCGGCGTCGTCATCGACCTGTCCCGTCACATGAACCGCGTCATCTCGGTCGACGCCGAGACGGCCACCGCGGTCGCCGGGTCGGGCATCGTGCTCACCACCCTCGCCGCCGAGGCCAGGAAGGCCACGGACGGACGGCTCACATTCGCCCCGGATCCGTCGTCGGCATCGCGTGCGACGCTCGGCGGGGCGATCGGCAACGACGCCTGCGGCAACCACTCGGTGCGCTACGGACGCACCAGCGATCACGTCGTCGAGGTGCACCTGGTCACCTCCGACGGCCTGCTGCTCACCGCCACCCGCGACGGCCTGTACGCCACCGACCCGGACGATCGCGCCGCCGCGGCACGCGCCGCCGAGATCGCCGACGCGCTGAAGGACCTCGCCGCGGAGAACCTGGCGATCCTGCGCACCGAACTCGAGACGATCCCCCGCCAGGTGTCGGGGTACCACCTCGCACACCTGCTGCCGGAGAACGGCTTCGACGTCGCCCGCGCGCTCGTGGGCAGCGAGGGCACCTGCGCCATCGTGGTGTCGGCGAAGGTGCGGCTCGTCCCCGTCGCGACCTCCCAGCTGCTGCTGTGCGTCGGGTACCGCTCCCCCTCCGACGCCGCGCGCGATGTGCCGGCGATCCTGCCGTTCGCGCCGTCGGCGATCGAGGGCATCGACGAGAAGATCGTCGCCACCATGGCCGCCCGGCGCGGACGCGACACCGTCGCGGGACTTCCCGAGGGGCAGGCGTGGTTGTTCATCGACGTCGACTCCGAAAGCGCTCAGGCGCAGGGCGAATCAGATGTCCCGGCCACGGCCAAGCGGCTCCTCGACCATCTGCGCGCACAGGGGCGCATGATCGACGCGACCGTCGTCGACGACCCGGCACGCCGCAAGGCGCTGTGGCGGGTCCGTGAGGACGGCGCCGGACTCTCCTCGCGTCTCGCCGATCCCGACGACGAGAACGCAGGCAGCGGATACGAGTCCTGGCCGGGGTGGGAAGACGCGGCCGTCGCCCCCGAACGCCTGGCGGACTATCTCGACGAGTTCGCCGGACTCCTGGAACATCACGGCCTGACCGGCGTCATGTACGGCCATTTCGGCGCCGGGTGCATGCATGTCCGCATCACCTTCGACCTGCGCACCCCCGAGGGCCGCGCAGTCATGGAGCGGTTCTGCTCGGACGCCGCGGAACTAGTTGTCCGGCATGGGGGTTCATTGTCCGGCGAGCATGGTGACGGCCGCGCCCGGTCGTCGCTGCTGCCGATCATGTACTCCCCCGCGATGATGGGCGCGTTCGCCCGGTTCAAGGAGATCTGGGACCCGGCCGGCGCGCTCAACCCGGGCAGCATCGTCGATCCGCCGTCGATCACCGCCGACCTCGCGCTGGCCGACGTGCCGCAGCGCACCTGGCCGACCGCCTTCGGCCTCAGCCGGCCCCACCGAGAGGCAGCCCCGGAAACCACCCTCGGCAGCGGGGCCGGCGACACCACGTCATCCGCCACGCCACCGGGGGCGGATTCCGGGGGCGGTTCCGAGTTGCCCCTCCTCGACCCCTTCGTCCATGCCGTGCAGGGCTGCATCGGCGTCGGGCGTTGCCGCGCCGACACGACCGGCGTGATGTGCCCCAGTTACCGGGCGACGCGCGACGAGAAGGACTCCACGCGCGGGCGTGCCCGCGTCCTGCAGGACATGGTGCGCACGGCCCCGTCGGTCGACGAGGGTTGGCGCTCGCCCGAGGTCCGCGAGGCCCTCGATCTCTGCCTGTCCTGCAAGGCGTGCTCCACCGACTGCCCGACCGGTGTCGACATGGCGACCTACAAATCGGAGTTCTTCCATCACCATTACCGGCGGCGCGTGCGCCCGTTGTCGCACTACTCGCTGGGCTGGATGCCCGCGTGGCTGTCGGCCGCGGGCGCGGCCGCGCCGCTGATCAGCCGTGCCTTGTCGTCCGGGCTCGGCCGTCTCGCAGCACGGGCCGGCGGCCTCGATCCGCGCCGCACGATGCCGGCCTTCGCGACCCGCCGCGCCCGCCGAACCCACCTCGACGCGTTGCCGGAGGTGTCGGCGGACTCGCAGGTCATCCTGTTCGTCGACTCGTTCACCAAGGCGTTCCGGCCGCACGTCGCCTCGGCTGCTGCCGAGGTCCTCGGCGCGACCGGCGACCGGGTGGGTTGCACCGCGGACAACTGCTGCGGCCTCACCTGGATCTCCACCGGCCAGTTGGGCAAGGCCGAACGCACCCTGCGACGAACCGCCGAGAACCTCGACGACGGCACCGACCGGCCCATCGTGCTGCCCGAACCCAGTTGCGCGGCCGCGCTCGCGAAGGATCTCCCCGAACTGGTGGCCACCGACGCCGCTCGTCGCGTCGCCGCCCGGGTCCGCAGCTTCGCGTCGTACCTGCCGACCCTGCTCGACGCCGGTTGGCGGCCGCCGGCGCTGCCCGACTCGGTGACGTTGCAGACGCACTGCCACGAGTACGCCGTGTTCGGCGCGCGCAGCGGCGTCGCCGCGCTCGAACGGCTCGGCGTCGAGGTCCACGCCGCCGAGGGATGCTGCGGCGTGGCAGGCAATTTCGGCTTCGAGAAGGGTCACTACGAGGTGAGCATGGCGGTGGCCGAGAACGCCCTCGCCCCCGCCCTCCGCGACGACCCCCGACGCCCGGTCGTCACCGACGGGTTCAGCTGCGCGATGGCGGTCGAGCATCTCGCCGCCGTCGACGACGACCTCGCCGGCACACGTGACGTGCGTGGCGTCCATCTGGCCGAACTTCTCACCCGGGCAACCGCCGGCAACCCGACACCGAAGAACCCCACACCCCCATCGAGGAGCGCCCGATCATGACCTCAGTCGCCGATTCCCCCGTCCGCGAGACCCTCTCGTCGGTCCACACCGATCTCTTCGTCGACGGCCGGTGGGTCCCCGCCGCCTCCGGCGACCGGTTCGAGGTCGTCAACCCGGCCACCGAGGAGGTCCTCGCGCGTGTCGCCGACGCCGACGCCTCCGACGCACGGCGCGCCATCGAGGTCGCGGCGGCGCACCAGGCGGAGTGGGCGGCGACCTCGCCGCGCAGCCGAAGCGAGATCCTCTATCGCGCGTACCAGCTCATCGTCGAACGCACCGACGAGATCGCCGCGGTGATGACTGCGGAGATGGGCAAGCCGCTGGCAGAGGCCAGGGGCGAGGTCGCCTACGGCGCCGAGTTCTTCC
The DNA here is from genome assembly GCF_900683595.1 of Gordonia paraffinivorans. NCBI lineage: Bacteria > Bacillati > Actinomycetota > Actinomycetes > Mycobacteriales > Gordoniaceae > Gordonia > Gordonia paraffinivorans. The sequence goes on from NZ_CAACYD010000006.1 coordinate 527,943, forward strand.
GCTGGTTCGCCGAGGAGGCCGTCCGCATCGGCGGCGACCACACCACCACCGGTGACGGCGGTCATCGCATCGTGGTGAGCCGTCAGCCGGTCGGTCCGTGCATCCTCATCACCCCGTGGAACTTCCCGCTGGCGATGGGCACCCGCAAGATCGGTCCCGCGATCGCGGCGGGTTGCACGATGGTGCTCAAGCCCGCCGAGCTGACGCCGCTCACCACCCTGCTGCTCGCCGACATCCTCGTCGAGGCGGGGCTGCCCGCCGGCGTCCTCAACGTCGTCACCACCTCGAACCCGTCCGCGGTGGTCACCGAGTGGATGGAGAGCGGACTGGCCCGCAAGATCAGCTTCACCGGATCGACCGAGGTCGGGAAGATCCTGCTGCGCCAGGCCGCCGGCACCGTCATGCGGACCTCGATGGAACTCGGCGGGAATGCCCCGTTCATCGTGTGCGCCGACGCCGACATCCCTCGCGCCGTCGACGGTCTCATGCTCGCGAAGATGCGCAACATCGGCCAGGCCTGCACCGCGGCCAACCGGGTCTTCGTGCACCGCAGCGTGATCGACGAGTTCACCGAGGCGTTCACCGCGAAGATGGCGGCGCTGAAGGTCGGCGACGGCGCCGCCGAGGGCACCCAGGTCGGCCCGCTCGTCGAACCGAAGGCGGTCGAGAAGGTCGCCTCGCTCGTCGACGACGCCGTGGCGAAGGGCGCGAGGGTCGCCTGCGGCGGACGGGCGCTCGACGGACCGGGATACTTCTATCCGCCCACCGTACTCACCGGAGTCGGCCTCGACGCCGATCTGGTGCGCACCGAGATCTTCGGCCCGGTCGCGGCGATCATCCCCTTCGGCGACGCCGGGCGCCCCGACGACCCCGCCGCCGACGACGAGGTCATCGCCCTCGCCAACGACACCCGGTGGGGCCTGGTCGCATACCTGTTCAGCCAGGACGTCGATCGCTGCGCCCGCCTGTCGGCCGCGCTCGAAGCCGGTATGGTCGGGGTCAACACCGGGATCGTGTCGAACCCGGCAGCTCCGTTCGGCGGGGTCAAGGAGTCCGGCCTCGGCCGTGAGGGCGGCCGTGTGGGCATCGAGGAGTTCCTCGACATGAAGTACACGGCGACCCCGATCCGACGCTGAGGCTCGGGCCGGCGCGCCCCGGCGTCGAGCACCGTCGTGAAGACACCGCGACCTCGAACCGCAGCCCATCAGAACACCGACGCCGACGACCCCTGATCCCGGTGAGGAGCAGCCCATGTATCTCGGTACCCAGCTGTTCACCGACAGCGAGTACGAACAGCGCCTGACGCGGGTCCGTGAGCGCATGGACCGTCAGGGGTTGTCCGCGATCGTCGTCACCGACCCGGCGAACATCTTCTACCTCATCGGCTACAACGCCTGGTCGTTCTACACCCCGCAGCTGCTGTTCGTGCCCATCGAGGGCGAGATGGTCTTCTACGCCCGCGAGATGGACGCCCATGGCGCCCATCGCACCACCTGGTTGCCCGACGAGCAGATCGTCGGATATCCCGAGAGCTACGTGCACCGCCCGCACGTCCATCCCTTCGACTGGGTGGCCTGGTCCCTTCGGCAGCGCCACCTCATCGCGCCGGCGTCGCGCAACGGCTCCGTCGGACTCGAGATGGACTCGCACTTCTTCTCGCCCAAGGCCTATCGCGCGCTGTTCAACGCGATCCCGGAGTGGAAGCTCGTCGACTGCTTCGAACTGGTCAACTGGGTGCGGTCGGTGAAGTCCGACGCCGAGGTCGAGCTGATGCGTCACGCCGGCGAGGTGTGCACCGAGGCCATGCGCGCGGCGATCGACACCATCGACGTCGGTGTGCGCCAATGTGATGCGGCCGCAGCGATCTCGCAGGCGCAGATCACCGGTACGCCGGACTACGGCGGCGACTATCCGGCGATCGTGCCGATGATGCCGACGGGCGCGGCCGCCGACACCCCTCATCTGACCTGGCACCAGGGCACTTTCGTCGAGGACGAGGCGGTCGTCATCGAGCTCACCGGCGCCCACAACCGTTATCACTGTCCGCTCGCACGCACCGTGTCGCTGGGTATCCCGCACAAGGACCTCGACTACGTGGCCAAGGCGACGGCCGAGGGCCTCGAGAACGTCCTCGAGGCGATCCGCCCCGGGGTGGCCACCCGGGAACTCGCCTCCACGTGGAACTGGACACTGGCCAAGTACGGTCTCGAAAAGCCCTCGCGCCTGGGCTATTCCATCGGCATCGGCTATCCGCCGGACTGGGGCGAGCGCACCATCAGCATCCGCAGCGAGGACGAGACCGTCCTCGAGACCAACATGACCTTCCACATCGTCTGCGGGATGTGGATGGACAACTACGGATTCGAACTCTCGGAGTCGGTGCGGGTGAGCCCCACCGGCGTCGAGTGCTTCACCTCCTTCCCGAGGGAACTGATCCAGAAATGACCATCACCCGAACCGACTGATCCGACGACGGCCCGAGTTGCACGGAGCACCGGCGACGCGCCCCGGGCCTGGAGAGATGAGGTGCACGACATGACGACTGCAGCCGAGACCGCACGCGACGTGCGCAACAGTGCCCCGACTCTTCCGCTCGCGGGTCGTGCCAAAGACCTGGTCGGCTCGATGATCGACTCGTCGACCTCGCTGCTGGCCGCCCAGTCCCACGACATCGTGCGCTTCGCGATGGGCTCCCCGGCCGACGAGGCGGTTCCCGCCGACGAGTTCCGCCAGATCGCCGGCGAGATCCTCGACAACACCTCCTTCACCTACGGCGCCACCGAGGGCGAACCGCGCCTGCTCCAGCTTCTGGTCGACTACCTGGCCACCACCCCGGACCCCTCGTCGCACGATCGGCTGGTCATCACCACCGGCGGGATGCAGGGTCTCGACCTGGCGTGCAAGCTCTTCGTCGACCCCGGCGACCTCGTCGTCGTCGAATCCCCCACCTACACCAACGGCAGCGCGACCGCGCTCTCCTACGGCGCACAGCTCCTCGAGGTCCCCGTCGACGACGAGGGCATGCAGGTCGATCAGCTCGAGGACCTCGTCGCGCGCACCCGCCAGACGCCGAAGGCGATCTACACCATCCCGACCTTCCAGAACCCTTCCGGCGTGACGCTGTCGGAGGAACGGCGCCGCGAACTGCTGCGCCTCGCGCACACCTGGGGCGCGATGGTCGTCGACGACGATCCCTACGGGCTGCTGCGGTTCGCCGGCACCGACATCCCCACCTTCCAGACCCTCAGCCCGGGCGATCCGCTCGTCTTCTCGGTGCGGACGTTCTCCAAGATCCTGGCGCCGGGCTGGCGCGTGGGCTGGGTCGACGCCGATCCCTCCCTTCGGCAGCTGCTCATCAACGGCAAGCAGGCCATGGACACCTGCACCAACGTCCCCAACCAACACATCGTCGCCGAGTACATCGCCCGCGGCGGCCTCGAGGACCACCTCGCCGGCATCCGCACGCTCTACCGCGAGCGCAAGGACGCGATGCTCGACGCCATCGCACGCCATCTCGGCGACCGGGTCACCACCACCAATCCCGAGGGCGGCTTCTTCCTGTGGGTGACGCTGCAGGAGGAGTTCGCCGAGATCGACGCCCGCGAGCTCTTCGAGGTCGCGCTCGCCGACGGCGTCGCGTTCATCCCCGGGCCGGCCCTCTCACCGGGCGGCCGCTTCCGCAACTCGATGCGCCTGTGCTTCGCCTCGAGCACCCCGGACCGGATCGACGAAGGCGTTCGACGCCTCACCTCGAGTCTTGAGAAGATGGCACGGTGAGCGATGCATCGGAACCCGACCTGAGCCGAGCCGAGCGGGGCGTTCTCGATCTGATCGACGAGACCGCGATCGTCGCATTGACGACGGCGCTGGTCGAGGCGCCGAGCGAGAATCCCGGCGGCACCGAGGCAGCCGCCGTCGACGTGCTGGAGAAGGCATGTCTGTCCCCCGGTCTGGCCGTCGAAACCCACGAGGTCGCGCCCGCGCGGCCCAACCTGGTCGCGACCCTGCCCGCCGGTGGCGGACCCGGGCTCATGTTCCTCGGGCATTCCGACGTCGTGCCCGCGGGCCCCAACTGGACCGGCGATCCGTATCGGGTCCGCAACCACGACGGCCTGCTCATCGGGCGCGGCACCACCGACATGAAGGGCGGACTCGCCTCGGTCGTCGCCGCGATGAGCGCTCTCTCGCGGGCCGGTGACTTCGGCGTCGAGCTGTCCGGGCCGGTTCGGCTGGTCTGCACGGTCGACGAGGAGGAACACGGCATCGGGGTGCGCGATCACGTGTCCCGGCCCGCCGATCACGAGTTCCTGGGCTGCGTGGTGGCGGAGCCGACGAACATGCAGGTGGTGCGCGGCTGCCGCGGGGCGTCGTACATCGAGATCGACGTGACCGGCCGGGCCGCGCACTCCGGCCGTCCCGCCGACGGCCGGTCGGCCATCAACGCGGCCGCGGCGATCGTCGAGATCATCCGCGCCGATCAGGAGCGCCTGGCCGGGTCCGCCGACGACCTGCTCGGGTACGGCACCTGGAACGTCGGGACCATCGCCGGCGGCCAGGGGATCTCGGTGGTCGCCCCGAACTGCTCCCTCGGGATCGACCGCCGTCTCATGCCCGACGAGGATCCGCACGCCATCGCCGAACAGTTGCGGAAGACGATCCGGGACAGGCAGATCGACACCGACGGGATCACCGTCGACGTCCGCGTGACGATGGAGATGCCCGGCTTCGCCACCGCCGCCGACCATCCGCTCGTCACCACCGCGGTCGGCGCGGTCACCGATGCCGGTGCCGCCACCTCGGTCGGCGGTTGGAGTGCTGCGTGCGACGGCGGTTTCGTCAGCCGCGACCTCGGCATCCCGTCGATCGTGCTGGGGCCGGGCAACATCAACACCGAGGCCCATCAGCCCGACGAGTCGGTCGCCGTCGCCGATCTGGTCACGGCGGCAAAGGCGTACGCGCTCGCCGGGCTGAGGATGCTGGGCCGGTCCTAGCCGTTCGGTCCTAGGCCTTCGTCTCCGCCAGCCGCTTCTGCAGCTCGCGGAAGTCGTTCTCCTTGCTGGGGATCTCGGTGCCCCGGATCGAGCATCCCGCGGTCTCCTTCAGGAACAGCAGGGCGACCATGCCGATCGCACAGGCGCCCATCATGTAGGCGGCCGGGAAGAGGCTCCAGCCGGTTCCCTCCACCACGGCGTCGTTGACCAGCGGGGCGGTGCCGCCGAAGGCCGCGGTCGCGACGTTGTAGGAGATCGCGAAGCCTGCGTAGCGGACCTGGGTCGGGAACATCGCCGGGAAGGTCGCCGAGATGGTGGCCAGCTGCGGGATGTACAACGCCCCGAGGATCACGAAGGCGACGATGGCCCAGGCGAATCCTTGTCCCATCAACCAGTAGAGCGGGATCGCGAGCACGAAGAGCCCGACGAGCGAACCCCACCACATCGGCTTGCGTCCGGTCGAATCCGACCACCACCCGAAGAACGGGATCAGAGCCATCATCGCGAGCTGCCCGATCAGGTTCACCACGCTGGCCGACGACTCGGTGAGCCCGATCGTGTTCTGCAGGTAGGTCGGCTGATATGCCAGCAGCGTGTAGTTCGCGACGTTGAGCGCGATCACCATGCCGAACATGATCAGGATCGGCTGCCAGTAGTGCAGCATCAGGTCCTTGAAGCGCGTCCACGGGGTGCCGGTGATCTCGTCTTCCTGCTCGAGTTCCTGGAACACCGGCGTGTCGTCCATCTGCGACCGCAGGTACAGGCCGATGAGGCCGAGCGGCAGGGCGAACAGGAACGGGATTCGCCAACCCCACTGGTCCATCTGCGAATCCGACAGTCCGAGTTGGAGGAACAGCACGAACGCGGTGCCGGCGCAGAAGCCGCCGAGGGTTCCGAACTCGAGGAAGGAGCCGTACTTGCCGCGCTTGTTGTCGGGTGCGTACTCGGCCATGAATGTTGCGGCGCCGCCGTATTCGCCGCCGGTGGAGAAGCCCTGGACGACGCGGAGCACGATCAGCAGGATCGGCGCCCAGATGCCGATCGACGCGTGCGTCGGCAGGAGGCCGATGAGTGCGGTGGCCCCGGAGATCAGCAGGATCGTCATCGCCAACACGGACTTGCGGCCGATGCGGTCGCCGATCGGGCCCCACACCATGCCGCCGAGGGGCCGGAGGACGAAGGAGACGGCGAAACCGAGCATGGTGCCGATGGTTCCGTAGTCTCCGGGGAAGAACGCCTGGGTCAGATAGACCGACGCGGCGGCGTAGACGCCGTAGTCGAACCATTCGGTGGCGTTACCGATGGCCGAGGCCCCGATGGCCTTGTGGAGGAGCTTTCTGCCTTCCGGCGATTCTGGATCTGGTGCGAGCTCGTCAAACGTGTCTACCGGTTTCGTATCGCTCATCTGCGCTTCCTGGGTTCGTCGGGCCGCCAGCGGGCCCGAGAGGTCGACGCGACCCTGGACAATGCGTGCGACGGCGGACCCCGCTCACGGTGGCGGCTCCTTCACCACCGCGAACATGAAGCGCTCGAGGCTGTTTCAGCTCCCGGCGGCTGCGAGGTCTCCGGCTTCGGGCCCGTCACCGATCAATCTGCGCAGCCCATCGGCCATGTGCGCGATCATCAGCTCGTCCGCCCTGCCGGCGTCCCCCGCAGCGATGGCGTCCACCAACGCCTGGTGTTCGTCGATTCGTTCCTTTCCCGAGAAATAAGTTCCCCGCATGGCTCGCAGGCACATTCGCGTCTCCACGAGTATGGTCTCGTGCAGGCGCGAAAGCCGTTGGCTTTCGGCATGTTCCACCAGGGTTTGATGGAATCTCATGTCGGCTTCGGCCATTCCCACGCTGTTCGGCTCGTCGATGAACTCGCGCATGGCCTCCACGGCCTCTCCGAGGGCGTCGACGGCGGCGGGATCGCCGTGCGCGATCACCTGCTCGACGGCGGCGCGTTCGACCGCCGTGCGTGCGACGTACATGTCGCGGATGTCGTCCTCCTCCATCGACACCACGAACAGACCGCGGTTGCGATGACTCACCAGCAGGCCCTCTGCCGTGAGTCGTTGCATGGCCTCACGCAGAGGCCCGCGACTCACCCCCAGGTCCGCGGCGAGGCCGGACTCGGTCAACTGCGACCCGGGCGGGAAGTCTCCGTTCGCGATTGCATCGTGCAACTTACGCGCGATGATCGCCGGTGTCGACTCCTGCACCAGCGGCGTGAGGACGCGACGACGTGTGGTACCGGCGCGTTTCCGCTGGCCGGACGCGTTGCGGCGACGTCCCGGTTCCTCTGCGCCCGGGGTCTGCCCATCCACCTTCGTCGTCACCGTCTACCTCTTTCTCACCGCTGAAGGCGCGCGTAGGTGAGCGTCTCGCCCCTCGCGCCGCCCATCCAGACGTCGTTGCAGGCAGCAGCAAAGTCTTCCAGACCATCGGTGATGGTCGCGAACACGTTGCCCGGAACCCACCCCACGTCGCCGTTGACCAGCAGATTGTTCCTTCCGTAGAACACTGCCAGATCGACGAGCAGGCGATGCTCGGCCGGTGCGGCGGAAGGGTCATACCCATATGCCGGGTTGTCCAAAACCCCGTCGAACGTGAAATAGCAGAGGTCGCCGGGGATCGGGGTGATCGTGGTGTTCTCCGGCCCCGGTTCGGCGGGCGCGAACGCCGGGAGTAGGGTGTAGACCTCGTTGCGGGCGAACTTGCCGTGGAACACCTGTCCGCCGAGCGGGAGGGCGTCCCACACCGCCTGCGCGGTGCGCGGGGCCTCGGCGTCGAGCAGGCGCGCGACCGCGGTCACGCCTCGCTTCTCCAGCGTCACGGTGATGAAGCGACCCTCGGTCATGCCCTGTCTCCCAACGTGGCGAATCCGGCGGCGGCCTCATAGGCCGCGGCCACCCGGAGGACGACGGCGTCCCGGTGCCGCGCGCCGACGAACTGCACACCCGTCGGCAGGCCGTCGACGAGTCCGCTGGGCACGGTGATCGCCGGTTGTCCGGTGAGGTTGAACGGGTAGGTGTAGGGCGTCCACGACGTCCAGTCCGGCGACGCCGAGCCCTCGGGCACGGTACGGCCGGCCTCGAACGCGACGGTGGGCATCGCCGGGGTCACCAGGATGTCGAACTCCCGGTGGAACAGGCCCATCTGGGTGCCCATCTCCATCCGCAACGCGGTGGCGCCGACGAAGTCGCTCGCCGTGAAGCCCCGGTGGCGTTCCAGCGCCTCCAGCAGCAGCGGGTCCACCTTGTCCTCGGCGCCGTCGCCGAGTGCACGCACCACGACGTCGGCGCCGGCGAACCAGATCACGTGATAGGCCCACACCGGATCGTCCCAGCCGAGATCGACCTTCTCGACGGTGGCGCCGAGTTGCTCGAGCACCGAGACCGCGCGGTCGGTGTTCGCCTGCACGCCGGCGTTGTTGGTCCCGAAGCCGAGATCCGTGCTGTACCCGATACGCAGACCGGACAGGTCATGGACGTCCGCGATGGCCTCGACCGCGGTCTGCGCGGGCGGCGGCAGCGCCGACCAGTCACGGGGATCAGGGCCGCTCAGCACGTCGAGGAGCACGGCGCAGTCGGCGACGGTGCGGGTCATCGGCCCCACGTGCGCGACCGGGGCGAACGGACTCGGCGGATACATCGGGACACGACCGAGTGTCGGCTTGAGCCCGACGATGCCGCAGTAGGCCGCGGGTATCCGGATGGAACCGCCGCCGTCGGTGCCGACCGACAGGGGCCCGAGCCCCGCCGCGACGGCCGCCGCGCTGCCCCCGCTCGACCCGCCCGACGTCCGCTCGGTGTTCCAGGGATTGCGGGTCACGCCGGTCCGCGGGCTGTCTGTGACGCCCTTCCAGCCGAACTCGGGGGTGGTGACCTTGCCGAGCAGCACCGCCCCGGCCTCGCGCAGTCGCGCGACGGCCGGCGCGTCGGTGTCCCACTCCATCTGATCGGGTCGGATCATCAGCGAGCCGCGCAGCGTCGGCCACCCCTTGGTGAGCAGCAGATCCTTGATGCTGACCGGCACCCCGTCGAGTGGCCCGAGGGGCGCACCCGCTCGGAATCGCTCCCCCGACTCCCGCGCCTGTGCGATCGTGGTGTCCCGGTCCAGCAGGCAGAACGCGTTGATCGACGGGTCGACCTCGTCGATGGCGTCGAGCAGCTCGGCGGCCACCGTCTCCGGCGTGAGCTCACCGCTCCGGTAGGCGTCGGCCAACTCCGTCGCACTGAGCCGGCGGGCCGTGTCGGACATGTACCCCCTCGATTGGGTTGGTAGATTGTTGACAATCTACCTTGGAGGTGTTCGGGTGACAACCACCGTCGCGATGCTCTACCCGGGCCACGCCGCCGAAGACGACTACTCGCTCATCGAGTCCGCGGTCTCGACCTCCGCGGTCGGCATCCGCTTGCCGGTGGTGATCACCGATGTCGACTCCGACGACCACACGGTGGAGGCCATGGCGGCGGTCGGTGAACCGGACCGTCTCGCCGACGGCGTGCGCAGGGCCGGGCACCACGATCCCGCCGCCGTCATGTGGGCCTGCACCAGTGGGAGTTTCGTCTACGGATACCACGGCGCCCGCCGGCAGGCAGACGGCGTGGCCGCCCTGTCCGGGGTCCCCACCTCGTCGACGTCACTGGCCTTCGTCGACGCGTGCCTGAGCCTGGGTGTCACGAGCGTCGCAATCGCGGCCACCTACCCCGAACCCCTGGCATCCCGGTTCATCGGGTTTCTCGCCGACGGTGGCGTCCACGTGGTCTCGTTGCGCGCCAACGACATCGAGACCGCCACCGAGGCCGGCGCCCTCGACGGCGACGGACTGTTCGGGATGATCCATGCGGCCGATCACCCCGACGCACAGGCGATCCTGGTCCCCGACACCGCGCTGCACACCGCCACCTGGATCACCGGCCTGGAACAGGAGGTCGGCAAACCCGTCCTCACCGCCAACCAGGTCACCGCCTGGCAGGGCCTGCGGCTGGCGGGTCTGTCACCGACGACACCCGACCTGGGGGTGCTGTTCCGGCAGCGACGCTCTTCGACGAACCGGTAAGCGTTCCGCGCAACGTTCAGTCCAGGACCGCCTTGGCGACCGTGATGCACGTGGTGATCCACTCCCGGTCGCCCATGGCCAGTCCACGAGATGCGTTCTGCGCGTCCACGATCGACCAGTGCGCGTTGAGGATCATCCGCACCACGACCCAGTCGCGGGCACGGTCGGGATCGAGCCCGGCCGCGTCGACGATGAGGTGAAACCGACGACGGATCACGGCACGGAGATCCCTGCCTCCGCCCGGCGGGGGATCCAGCCGATTCCAGAGCATGGGCGCAGGCTCATAGTGCGGATCCCCCGACACCGGGCTCGGATCGATGACCACCCAGGCCCTCTCGCCTCCGGACCGGTCGACGAGGACGTTCTCGTGGTGCAGGTCGCCGTGCACGATCACCCCCACGCTCCCCTCGTCGGTGACGAGGTCCCGCCCGAGCGAGAGCGCCTGCTCGACAAAGCGTCTCGGCACCGGCGCGTCGCGCGGCATGCGCGAGAGCCCGTCGAGCCAACGCCCGAGACGCGTGCTGAGCGTCGTCATCCGTCCGGGCGCCGGGATGTGCAGGGCCCGGTACAGATCCGCGACCGTCGAGCACGCCGTGTCGTCGTCGACGGCGGTGAGGTCTCGGCGTTCGAGGCGCTCGAGCAGCAGGGCGCGCCGTCGAGGGTCGGCGCGCAGCATCCGCACCGCACCCCGGCCGACCCAGTGCTGCAGCGCAAGGGCTTCCTGCGCACCGTCGTCGTCGCCGTCGAAGGCGACCTTGAGGACCGCGGCACGTCCGTCACCGCCGACGACCGGCACCACCAGCGACTCGAAGCCGTGCCAGAGTTCATCCCCGTCGCGGCGGAGATCCCACTCGTCGAGGAGCGCCGACGCGGTGGAGGGCAACCGTCGCAGCCATTCCGACCAGGCCGGGCCGAGCGAGACCTGCGACGCCAGCCCCGGCGGGATGTCGGAATGGGTGATCATCGGCCGATGCGCCGGGCAGGCCCCGCCGACCGCGACCACCGCATCCGCTACTCCCCGGCCGTGATCGCGATGCCGATCGTGCCGTCGGAGCCGCGCCGAATCCTGCTGAGAAAGGTCAGGACGCGGGCCTGGATTCCGTACTTCTCGATGAGCTTCTTGCGGACGTGCTCGGTACCCGCCGAGCCGAGGACGGCGGCCGTACCGGACACGGGCTCGCCGGAGAGGTTGCCGCCGCGCACGTCGCACGCCTGGACGACGACCTTCGGATTCCGCTTGATCCGCTTGACCTTCCACGACTCGGTCTCGGTCCACACGAGCAACCGATCTCCGTCCAGAACCGCCCACACCGGCGAGGAGACGGGCGTGCCGTCCTTGCGGTAGGTCGTCAGTTGCACATACTTCGCAGTGCCCGCCTCACCGAAGGGCGTCGAGTTCGCAGGGGTCATGCCGCAATGCTACGGGCGAACAGGGATTGGGCGAACAACGACTGGGCATGGCACGGCGCCCACTCGGCGGGGCCGGCGCCGAGCACACCCGCGTCCCACAGCGTCGCCCAGGCGGTCACCTGGTTGGCGGACAGGATCGGCTTGCCGAGCTCGGCCTCGAGGTCGCCGAGGATGTCGTAGGTCCAGAGGTTGGTGCAGGAGACGAAGATCGCCTCGGCGTCGGGGTGGTCGGCCGCACGGATGAGGTCTGCCGTCACGGCGTACGGGATGGTCCAGATCTCGTGGTCACGGCCGAGCCCCGCCTGGGCGGCGACGATCCGGCCGGACTCGGCGAGGAAGTCGCACAGCAGCCCGGTGAGCGCGGCGGTGTACGGAGTCGCCACCGCGAGGGTGCCGACGTTCATCAGATCGAGCGCTCGGATCAGCGCCTCGGAGGTCGTCACGGCATGCTGGGCGCCGTTGGCGAGCATGCACTTCGAGATCTCCACCGCCCCGGCCAAGCCGTACACGAAACTCCCCGACGCGCAGGCATAGCCGAAGGCCTTGGGACCGATCGACGAGACGGCACGGACCGCGGCGGCGATCTCCGCGTGGTTGTTCAGGTCACGGCACAGTTCGACGTCGACCGGCGCGTCGATGAAACCGGTCCGCGTGAAGTGGAGCGACACCGAGTCGGGCATCCACCGCCACAGTTCGCGGTCCAGCGCCATGTCGAACGGGACCACCATCCCGATGCCGATCTGCGGTGTCATGCAGGGATGATGGCACATTGTCCGATTGTCTACAATCGTTGCCGACGGGCATCCTCCACCGCATCGCGGATCACGCAGTCGTAGGCGTGGTCGTTGACGATCCCGGTCGCCTGCATCAGCGCGAACATGGTCGTCGGGCCGACGAACCGCCATCCCCTCTTCTTGAGGTCCTTCGACATCGCGATCGACTCCGGCGAGGTCGTCATCGAGTTCGGTTCGTGGTCACGGTCGGGTGCGTATCGCCAGAAGTACGACGTCAGCGATCCCTGCTCGTCGATCAGTTCCACGGCCCGGCGGGCGTTGTTCACCGCGGCCTCGATCTTGCCGCGGTGGCGGACGATCCCCGCATCCTGCAGCAGGCGTTCGACGTCGGCGTCGGTGTATCGCGCCACCTTCTCGACCTCGAATCCCGCGAATGCACTCCTGAAGTTCTCGCGCTTGAGCAGAATGGTCCGCCAGGACAACCCCGACTGGAACCCCTCCAGGCAGACCCGCTCGAACAGGGCGGCGTCCTCGGTGACCGGGAATCCCCACTCGGTGTCGTGGTACGTCGTCTCGGGCTCCTGACCTGCCCAGAAGCAGCGCAACCGACCGTCGGCGGCCATCACCGTATTCTCGGACATGGGCATCCTCCTCCACTCCGGTGCGAGCAGGTTACGCCACGGCCACGACAGAACAGCGCCGTTATCATTCCGTTACCAAAGATTGCGAATCCATCCCGTTGTCCGTGCCGGCAGTGGCTTTTCGGCCCCCGGCTCATAGCGTTGGAGACATCGCACCGAAGAGCACCCCGTCACCCGACGCAAGATCCCGCTCCGGAAGCGAAAAATCCACTGCCCCAAGGAGTTCGTCATGCGTGAAACCGATCTGAACACACTCCTTTCCCGGGTGGCGGCCGGTGACATGGATGCCTTCGCCCAGTTCTACGACGCCACCTGTGACCGGGTGTACGGCATGATCCTGCGGGTCCTGCGCGACCAGGGTTACAGCGAAGAGGCGACCCAGGAGACCTTCCTCGCCGTGTGGCGAGGCGCCGCCGGTTTCGATCCGGCATCGGGCACCGCGCTCTCGTGGATCCTGACCCTCGCCCACCGCCGCGCGGTCGATCGCGTGCGCTCGGAGACCGCCGCGACCCGTCGCACCGTCGCCTACGGCATCGCCGACACCGGCCGCGAGATCGACGAGGTCAGCGAATCCGTGGAGCGCCGCGAGATCGCCCGCCTGATCCACACCGGCCTCGAGACCCTGACTCCGCTGCAGCGTCAAGCCATCGAACTGGCCTACTTCCACGGTCTGACCTATCGCGAGGTTGCCGAGCACCTCGGTGTCGCGCTGCCGACGATCAAGTCGCGCATCCGCGACGGTCTGATCCGCCTGCGGCAGACCGTGCCGGGGTTCGCGGTCTCCGCCTGAGTCGTCACCGACAGTGCGCCTCAGACCTGCCCGTACGGATGCCATCCGGTGGGATTCCACTTGCCGCCGCGGCGCTCACGCACCTCGCGCAGGCTCGTTCCCACGAAGCGTTCCTCGAGTTCGGGATCGGGTCTGCCGGTGTACACCCATCGTTTCGGGTCGAGATTGCCGTCCTCGTCGCGGTAGGTCTCCCAGAAGTCGACCCGGTGCACGGCACGGACGATGTCCTCGGCGAACACCAGGACCGGCAGGTCGGGCACGGTCCGATGCGGCCCCGCCCGCCATCCGCTGCGTGACCACTCGTAGATCTGGTCAGCACTCGCGCCCGGCCGGGCCGCATCGTCGACCTTCACGAGAACGCAGAGCTCTGGTAGCGCCGGGGCGAGCGGCGCGGCGTGACGCAGGATGAGCTCGTCCAGCGGGATCGGGACATCGTCCACCGTTCCCGCGAGATCGGGGGCGTTAATCAGCTCCAGCCCGGACAACCCGGCGAGGTCGCCGGCGAACCGGGCCGCGAAATCCGCCGTCTCCTCGACGGATTCGACACCGGCGGCGCCGTAGCGCAGCACCCAGTGCTCCACCCCGAACCCGTCGGCGTCGATGTCGCCGATCCGGTCCAGCGTCGCCTCCAACACCTCCGGAGAATCCCCCTGCCCGATCACCTCACTCGGGTCCGGGACGGCGCCGGCGAGCGCCGCGCCGGTCTGATGGCGAATCCGGTTTCCGCGTCCGGCACCGACGTAGAACACCGACGAATCGCGGGGATCGACGAGCGCGTAGACGTAGACGCCGAGTACCGTCTGCACCTCCAACGGAACGGGTTTCGGAGGTCCCGGAACCGGGACCCCCACGGGCCGCAAGAGATCGAGCACCGCGTCGACGACGGTCGGCCGGACCCCGAATCCGCCGCCCCGCAGCCCGCCGATGATGGCCTCCCCGGCGCGTTCCCGGTCGACGAAACGCCGCCCGGCGTGCGCATCGACGGCGCGCAGGACGTCGACGATCTCCGCTCGCCGGGTCGCCGGGCCGCGCGGCGCCGACCGTTCCGCGTCGACGTCGAGCATCTCGGCGAAGGCCGCCGACTCGAGGAACTCGTCGAGCGCGGTCACCGGCAGCTCGACGGCATCCATCCTGCGCATGACCGCGATGATGCCAGGGCCGGGCCCGGCTCGCGGGTCCGACTCGCGCCCCGGCACGATGAAGGCCCCACCCTCGATCGAGAGTGGGGCCTTCGTGGCTGGTCGTCAGCGCATCAGCCGAGCACGAGCGATTCGCCGTCGGGGCTGACGTTGACCGGCACGACGTCCCCGTCACGGATCTCGCCCTTGAGCAACAGCTTGGCCAGCTGGTCGCCGATCGCCTTCTGCACCAGGCGGCGCAGCGGACGGGCGCCGTACACCGGGTCGAAGCCCCGGTGGGCCAGCCATTCCTTGGCCTTCGGCGACACCTCGAGGTCGAGGCGGCGCTGTGCCAACCGCTTCTCCAGCTGGCCCAGCTGGATGTCGACGATCCGGACCAGTTCCTCCTCCGTCAGGGCGTCGAAGATGACCACGTCGTCCAGGCGGTTGATGAACTCCGGCTTGAACGCCGAGCGCACCGCGGCCATGACCTGTTCGCGGTCGCCGCCGGCGCCGAGGTTCGAGGTGAGGATCAGGATGGTGTTGCGGAAGTCCACCGTCCGGCCCTGGCCGTCGGTGAGACGACCCTCGTCGAGCACCTGCAGCAGCACGTCGAACACGTCCGGGTGGGCCTTCTCGATCTCGTCGAACAGGACCACCGTGTACGGCCGACGCCGCACCGCCTCGGTCAGCTGGCCGCCGGCCTCGTACCCGACATACCCGGGCGGAGCACCGACGAGCCGTGCGACGCTGTGCTTCTCGCCGTACTCGCTCATGTCGATGCGGACCATCGCGTGCTCGTCGTCGAACAGGAACTCGGCGAGCGCCTTGGCGAGCTCGGTCTTGCCGACGCCGGTCGGGCCGAGGAACATGAACGAGCCCAACGGCCGGTTCGGGTCGGCGACGCCCGCCCGTGCACGACGCACCGCGTCCGACACCGCCTCGACCGCGGCCTTCTGGCCGACGACCCGCTTGCCGAGTTCGTCCTCCATGCGCAGCAGCTTGGCGGTCTCGCCCTCGAGCATGCGGCCCGCGGGGATACCGGTCCACGACGACACGACCTCGGCCACGTCGTCCGGCCCGACCTCCTCCTTGAGCATCACCTGCTGTCCGGCGTCGGCACCGGTCCGCTCCTGGGCGGCCTCGAGCTCCTTCTCCAGAGCCGGGATCCGGCCGTACCGCAATTCTGCGGCCCGTCCGAGGTCACCGTCGCGCTCGGCGCGATCGGCCTCGCCACGCAGATTCTCCAACTGCTCCTTGAGGTCTCGGACCGCGTCGATGGCGGTCTTCTCCTGCTGCCAGCGCGCGGAGAGCTCGCTGAGCTTCTCCTTCTGGTCGGCCAGTTCGGCGCGGAGCTTCTCCAGCCGCTCCTTCGACGCCTCGTCGGTCTCCTTCTCCAGGGCGAGTTCCTCGACCTCGAGCCGGCGGACAACACGCTCGACCTCGTCGATCTCGACGGGGCGCGAGTCGATCTCCATCCGGAGCCGCGACGCGGCCTCGTCGACGAGGTCGATGGCCTTGTCCGGCAAGAACCGGGAGGTGATGTAGCGATCGGAAAGCGTTGCGGCGGCGACCAATGCGGAGTCGGTGATGCGCACGCCGTGGTGCACCTCGTACCGGTCCTTGAGGCCGCGGAGGATGCCGATGGCGTCCTCGACCGACGGCTCGCCGACGTACACCTGCTGGAAGCGACGCTCGAGTGCGGCGTCCTTCTCGATGTACTTGCGGTACTCCTCGAGCGTGGTGGCGCCGACCAGCCGCAGCTCGCCGCGGGCCAGCATCGGCTTGATCATGTTGCCCGCGTCCATCGCCGAGTCACCGGTGGCACCGGCGCCGACGATGGTGTGCAGCTCGTCGATGAACGTGATGATCTGGCCTTCGGAGGCCTTGATCTCGTCGAGCACCGCCTTGAGGCGTTCCTCGAATTCACCGCGGTACTTCGCACCGGCGACCATCGAACCCATGTCGAGGGAGATGACGGTCTTGTCGCGCAACGACTCCGGCACGTCGCCGGCGACGATGCGCTGGGCCAGGCCCTCGACGATCGCCGTCTTGCCGACGCCGGGCTCGCCGATGAGGACCGGGTTGTTCTTGGTCCGGCGGCTGAGCACCTGCACGACGCGACGGATCTCGGTGTCGCGACCGATGACCGGGTCGAGCTTGCCTTCTCGTGCGGCCTTGGTGAGGTCGGTCGAGTACTTCTCGAGCGCCTGGTAGGTCGACTCCGGGTCCTCCGAGGTCACCTTCCGGGTGCCTCGAACGGCGACGAACGCCTCCCGCAGCGCCTGCGGGGTGGCACCTGCGTTGTGCAGGAGCTTGGCGACGTCGGAATCGCCGGTCGCCAGACCGACCATGACGTGCTCGGTCGAGACGTACTCGTCACCGAGTTCGACCGCCAGCTGCTGGGCAGCGGTGATCGCCGCGATCGACTCGCGGGAAAGCTGAGGGGTCGAGCTGGCCTGGGCAACCGTCGGCATGCGGTCGACCAGCGCCTGTGCCTGTGCGCGAACGTTCGACGGGTCGACGCCCACCGCCTTGAGCAGCGGGGACGCAATGCCGTCGGACTGATCGAGCAATGCCACGAGGATGTGGGCGGGCCGCACGTCAGGGTTGCCAGCGCCGGCCGCCGCCTGCACAGCAGCGCTGAGTGCCTGCTGCGTCTTCGTGGTGGGGGTGAAGCTGTCCACTAGCGTGCACCTTTCTCTTTAGTCCAACAGGCTCAAGTATGAGCCATTCGGCAGATGTAACGCCACCAAAGTTGAGTCCATTCCACTCAGGTCTATCTATTTTGTGATCTGCATCACCCCTATGGTGCTCCGATGCGCCTGCCCGCGCGTGGGATCGCGGGTACGCGGCACGATCGCGTGCCGGAACGTGCGCGACACCGGCACCCGACGACCGCTCTGCGGTCCCGCGCCGAACCCGAGCCGGCGTCGGACCCTCCGCCCCCTTCCCCGAGCACGCGGCCTCCGGCCCGTCGCGACGGCAGCCCGACCCGGGCCACCCACGCGACAGGCCTCTGCGCGAGAAGACCTCACGGCCGCACCCTGCAGCACGTGACCAAACGCACGACTGTTCACCGCCGACCACCATCTCACTGGCAAGAACACGCATCCGTGCAGGAAATGCACCCGGCGACTCAGTGGACATACGTACACTGAAACGATGCCCCCTGAACCCGCATCCCATCGCGAACTACCGGCGCTCGCCGCCCTGGCCCGCGAGGAGCTGACCAAAGCGGTGGGGGGCATCGCCACCGTCCACGCGTCCGCGACCGATACCGTCTTCGCCGGTCTACGAGCAGTCGGGGGCTCACGTGTCCGCACGGCGCAGAAGACGCACGACGTCATCAGGACATCCATCTACACGGCAGTCGCGTCGACCGTCGATGTGGCCGGCGACCTGGCCGAGTCGCTGGCGGCATTCAGTGACACCGTCCCCTCCGAGACCAGGCGAGGCGCCGAGACCCTCGGCTTTCTCGACGGGTTGATCGGGGACGAACTGACCGCCGAGGGTTCGCCGCTGGCCCCGGACATCTCGGTTCGCGTCGACGGCGCTGCCGTGCCGATCACGCCCGATGGCCTGGCGACCGCATTCCCCGCGGCCTCCGGGCACCTGACGGTGTTCGTGCACGGACTGATGGGGTCCGAATACACGTGGAGCCTCGGAGGCCGACCCACCTACGGTTCGCGGCTCGCCGACGACCTGGGCAGCACCGAGGTCCTGGTCCGCTACAACACGGGCCGGCACATCAGCGACAACGGTCGTGACCTCGCACGACTGCTCACCGAACTCACACTCTTGTGGCCGGTCCCCGTCACCGGCCTCACGCTCATCGGCCATTCGATGGGAGGCCTGGTGATCCGCAGCGCGTGCCACCAGGCCGTCGCCGAGGACGCGTTCTGGCCCGAGCTCGTTCGACACACGGTCTACCTCGGCACCCCTCACCTCGGAGCGCCGTTGGCGCGAGGAGTCCACCGGGCGTCGGCCGCCCTGCGCTTGTGGCGAACGACCCGGCCGATCGCCACGCTCCTCGGTCGCCGCAGCGCCGGGGTACGAGACCTGTTCCGCGGCGCGGTCATCGACGAGCATTGGCGCGACACCGACCCGGAGGCCTTCTGGCAGCCCGCCGTCGACTACCCGCCTCTCATGCAGGGGGTGCGACACCTCTATGTGACGGCGACGGTCACCCGGCGACCCGACCATCCGTTCGGCCGCATCGTCGGCGACGGTTTGGTGATGACCAGCAGCGGCGGGGGCCGAAGCCGGAAGCAGCATCTCGGATTCGAGCTCGACGACGGTTTCCACGTCGGCGGCGTCGGTCACATGGCCCTGCTGAACAACGATGCGGTCTACGAATGGATGCTCCCCCAGTTGACCCCTCGTCGCGCATTGCCGCCCGGGCGCGGCTGAGCGACACGGCGATCCCACCCACGGGCGACAAACCATGACACGTGGTGTCCCGGGGCCCGTCGAGTTCGCCAATCCACCGTCCCGGCAGCCACACGTATCGGACACTCGAACCACGATCCCGGATGGAAGGACGTGTCGCGTGACCAGCACGATGGACGATGCCGCCGCCGTCTTCGCCGACCCGACCGCATACGCCGACGAAGCCCGCCTGCACGCCGCGATGACGTATCTGCGGGCGAACAAGCCGGTGGCCTACGTCGACCGGAAGCCGTACCGCCCGTTCTACGCGGTCACCAAGCACGCCGACATCATGGAGATCGAGCGCAACAACGCCCTGTGGCTGAGCGAGCCGCGCCCGGTGTTGACCACGGCGGCGGCCGACGACGCGGCGAGGGCCCAGCTCGAAGCAGGCGGCGGGCTGCGCACCCTGATCCACATGGACGACCCGCACCACAAGAAGGTGCGTGCGATCGGCCAAGACTGGTTCCGCCCGAAGGCATTGCGCGACCTCGAGGTTCGCGTCGACGAGCTGGCCCGGCGCTACGTCGACCGGATGGCCGAGATCGGCCCCGAATGCGATTTCGTCGAGGACATCGCGGTCCACTTCCCGCTCTATGTGATCCTCTCGCTGCTCGGCCTGCCCGAAGAGGACTTCCCGCGGATGCACCAGCTCACCCAGGAACTCTTCGGCGCCGACGACGAGGAGTACCGCCGCGGCACCACCCTCGAGGAGCAGATGTCCACGCTCCTCGACTTCTTCGACTACTTCAGCGAACTGACCGCGTCACGCCGGGCGAACCCCACCGACGACCTCGCCTCGGCGATCGCCAACGGCCGCGTCGACGGCGAGCCGCTCTCCGACGTCGACACCGCGTCGTACTACGTCATCGTCGCGACCGCCGGCCACGACACCACCAAGGACGCGATCTCCGGTGGCCTGCGCGCCCTCGTCGAGAATCCCGACCAGCTCGACCGCCTCCGCCGGGACCCCGAACTCATCGGCACCGCCGTCGAGGAGATGATCCGCTGGTCCACGCCGGTCAAGGAGTTCATGCGCACCGCCGCCGAGGACACCGAGGTGCGCGGTGTCCCGATCGCCGCAGGCGAATCCGTCTATCTCGCCTATACCTCCGGCAACCGCGACGAAGAGGTCTTCGACGACCCGCACACCTTCGACGTCGGCCGGTTCCCCAACCAACATCTGGCTTCGGTTACGGCATCCACTTCTGTCTCGGGGCAGCCCTCGCCCGCATGGAGATGAGAAGCCTGTTCAGCGAGCTGATCCCGCGACTGGAGTCCATCGAACTCGCCGGACCGCCCGTGTTGGCCGCGACCACCTTCGTCGGCGGGCTCAAGCACCTGCCGATCCGGTACTCGCTGCGCTGAAACGGATTTCGCGCCGGACGGATCAGGCCAGCGCGAGGAACAGCCTCTCGAGCTCGTCCTCGGTGAGCGGCGGGGCGTCCTCGCCGTCGCGGGCCTCGATGCACTGCCGCATCCCGGAGGCGACGATCTTGAAGCCCGCACGGTCGAGGGCGCGGGACACCGCGGCGAGCTGGGTCACGACGTCTTTGCAGCCCCTGCCGTCCTCGATCATCGCAATCACGCCGGCCAGCTGCCCCTGAGCACGCTTCAACCGGTTCAGCACTGCGGCGCACGTCTCGTCGTCGATCGGTGCCCGGGTCCCGTCACCTGCCGCCATCTGCACTCTCCTTGTGTCGTTGCGCCGCGACGCCCGCCTTCGGGCGATCGCTGCCGCTTGACGCCAAGATACCCCCCTGGGTATGTTCGGCGCCACGTGAATACCCCCGGGGGTATATCTGGACCTACGAGAGGATCGACGATGGCGCCGACATCGGCACTGTCCACGGACGAACAGACAGGTGTGACGACCCGCCCCAGGGCCGGACTCCTCGGCCGCTGGGGAGAGGCGATGGTCGGCCGGGCACGCTGGGTCTTCGGCGTCTGGGTGCTGCTCCTGCTCGTCTTGGGTGCGGCGGCACCCACGGTGTTCTCCTCGCTCGCCGGTGCGGGCTGGCAGGCCGACGGGTCCGAGTCGGTGCGCGTCCGAGAGCTCACGCAAGAGCACTTCGGCGGCAACTCCTCGGCCGCCGTCCAGGTCGTCGTCCACTCCGACCGCAACGACGTCCAGAGCCCGGCCGTGCAGGAGGTCGTGCGTCGGATCAGCGATCTCGTCGCCTCCGACGACCGTTTCGCCGAGGTCGTCCCGCCTCAGCCCGGCATGTCGATCAGCCCCGACGGCCACACCGGGATCGTCCTCATCGGCGCGGCCGCCGACACCGACGACATGGTCCGCGCCGTCGATGAGCACAAGGATGCGCTGACGAACCTCGCCGGCGACGGCGTCGAGGTCTACCCGACCGGCGCCTCCGCGCTGTGGAGCGACTTCAACAAGGCCAACCACGACGCGATGATCAAGGCCGAACTGTTCTCCTGGCCGGTGACGCTGACGATCATGGTGCTCGCGTTCGGGTCGCTCGTCGCCGCCGGACTCCCGCTGCTGCTCACCATCGCGGGCCTCGTCGCATCTGCGGGCGGACTGGTCCTGCTCAACCAGGTCACGCCGATCTCGGTGTGGGCCATCAACTTCGCGATGATGTTCGCGCTGGCACTGGGCATCGACTACGCGCTGTTCATCGTGTCGCGCTTCCGCGATGCCATCCGGGAGAACGCCGACGACCTGCGGGCGGCGGTCGCACAGACCATGGACACCGCCGGAAAGGCCGTGTTGCTGTCGGGACTGACCGTGCTGGTGAGCCTTTCGGCCGTGTTGTTGGTCCCCGCGCCCGCGGTGCGCACGATGGCGGTGGGCATCATGCTGGCCGTCGTGTTCGTCCTCGCCGCGACGCTCTCGCTCCTGCCGGCGTCACTGGGCAGGATCGGCGCCAAGGTGAACGCGCTGGCGCTGCCGTATGCCCGCCGCCAACAGCATCGTTCGCCGGTGTTCGCCCGGTGGGGCGAGTACCTGCACCGGCACCCTTGGTCGGTGGCGGCCTGGTCCCTCGCGGTCCTGATCGCCTTGGCGATCCCGGTCTTCGGCCTGAAGGTCGCGATGCCGTCTATCAACGTCGTGCCCTCCGACGCCCCGGTTCGCCAGGGCTACGAACTCGTCCGGTCCCAGATGGGCGAGGGCGCGCCGGGCATGCTGCAGATCATCGCCCCCGCCGCCGAGGCGGATGCCATCGTCATGGCCGCCGGGAAGACCCCGGGCATCGAGATGGTCACGCCCCCGATGCCCGCAGCCGATGGGTCGGACCACGTTCTGCTGCAGGCGCTTCCGTCTGTCGACCCGTCGGACGAGCGGATGACGACGATCGTCGGCGATCTGCGCGCACACCTTCCGGACGGGGCTCTGGTGGGCGGCGCACCGGCCGAGAACCTCGACCTCCAACAGGCACTGAACGACTACTTCCCGCTCGTGGTCGCGGTCATCCTGGTGCTGGGCTTCCTCCTGTTGCTCGTCTCGCTGCAGGCACCGCTCATCGCCCTGATCGGCACGGTGGTCAGCCTGTTGTCGACGGCCGCCGCCTTCGGGGTCGCGAAGCTCGTCTTCCAAGACGGTCACCTCGCCGACCTGCTGGGCTTCACACCGCAGGGCTTTCTCGACGGCTGGGGTCCGGTGTTCTTCTTCGCGATGATCTTCGCGATCGCGATGGACTACACCGTCTTCCTGCTGGCGACCGCCAAGGAGTATTTCGAGCGGTCGGGCGACCCCGCGACCGCGCAGGTCGACGGCATGGCCCATTCCGGACGCATCATCTTCGCCGCGGCCGCGGTCATGGTGGCGGTGTTCTTCACCTTCGCTCTGGCAGAACCGCTTCCGCCGAAGGAGATGGGAATCATCCTGGGCGTCGCCGTTCTCCTCGACGCCGTCCTGATCCGGCTCACGCTGCTGCCCGCACTGCTCCGGATCACCGGGCGTGCGGCCTGGTGGGCGCCGGCGTGGCTCCGACGCGTCCTCCCCTCGATCAGCTTCGGCCACTGACACCTAGATCGCATGCACACGAAAGGAATCACCATGTCACTCGCCATCTCCACCTCTCTGTCCATCCCGTTCACCGAAGCCGTCGCACGCACCCGCGCCGCTCTGGCCGAGCAGGGCTTCGGCGTCCTCACCGAGATCGACGTCCAGGCGACGATGAAGGCCAAGCTCGGCGAGGAGATGGAGGACTACCTGATCCTCGGCGCCTGCAACCCGCCGCTCGCCCATCGCGCACTGGGCGTCCAGCGGATGATCGGACTGCTGCTGCCGTGCAACGTCGTCGTCCGAACCGATCCCGCAAGTCCGTCACGGACCCTCGTCGAGGCGATGAATCCGGACCTCATGGTCCAGGTCACGGGCGAGCCCGATCTCGAACCGGTCGCCCGCGAGGCCGCGGCGAAGCTGCGCGCCGCCATCGAGAAGCTGTCGCAGTCATGACCGAGATCGACTACTACTTCGACCCCGTCTGCCCGTTCGCCTGGGCCGCGTCGCGCTGGCTCACCGACCAGGCCGCCAGGAACGACGTCCGGGTCGACTGGCACGTGATGAGCCTCGCCGTGCTGAACGAGGGCCGAGAACTCTCGTCCGACAAGCAGAGACGCCAGATCGAGCGCTCCCGCCGTCTCGGCCGGGTCTTCATGGCCGCCGTTGCCGAAGCCGGTGACGGATCGATCGGACCGCTGTACGACGCGGTCGGTCGGCGGTTGCACCACGACGGCGCGGTCATGACCCACGAGGTCGTCGCGCAGGCGCTGAGCGACGCCGGGCTCCCCGCGGAACTGGCCGCTGCGATGGACGACGAGTCCTTCGACGGCTCGCTGGGCGAGCACCATCGACGCAGCCAGGACGCGCTCGGTGAGACCGGCGGCAGTCCGATCATCGGCATCGACGGCCGGCACTTCTTCGGGCCGGTCCTGTCCGCCATCCCGGTCGGCGACGAGGCCGATGCCCTGTTCTCGTCGCTCGTCACGCTCGCACGCATCCCGGCGTTCGCACAGCTGAGGCGCCCCGCAGACGGGCATCCGGTCTTCTCGTGACCGGCTTCCCCGGCCGCCGACGCGCTCAGCCGACCGTGACCTCGACCCGCTCGTCGTAGAAGCAGATCAGGTCGCGCACGGGTTCGGCCTCGGTCAACGGGTCGGTGTAGGTCCAGGCCACGTCGACCAGTAGGTGGCCTGCCCCTTGTAGGCGCACACGGTCACGGTGTCGGACCGCTGCAGCGCCTCCATCCGCACGTCCGCGCGCGGGATGTAGTGGCGTGGCGGGAGGTGCGTCTCCAACAACAGTGTCGGACGGTCGCTTTCGGCGAGCAGTGTGTCCCCGATCCGCACGGCCACGTGCCGGCTGGTCGGCAGGCAGTCGATCCGCTTGAACGGATCGTGGGGATGCCCCATCACGATCTGCTCCTCCTCACGCCACTCGTCGAAGGCGTTCCAGTCCAGCAGGACGTACCCGGCGAGGTCGGGATCGTCTGGCCGGAACGCGGCACCCGCGAGCACCCGGGGCCCGGCGGACACGTCGCAGCTCGAACCGGCGGCGGTGTGCATCGAGAACGGATGCTCCGGCGTCAGGATCGGCGGGTGATCGTCGACGGGGCTCACCGGAGTGGGGTGGTCCAGCGGCACCGCGACATCCGCAGCCGGAACCGCATAGCTCCCGACGACGGAGCTTGTCAAGATGTTTGTGTAAGAACGTGACTCCTGATTTTCTTGTGGTCGGTGGGTTTAGCCGAGGTGCGGTTCGATCCGGTCGGGGTAGGCCAGAGCGAGCTGTCCGAGGGCCTGCTTCCAGTTGGTGACGACCTGTCCCTCGACCAGTCGTCCGAGGGCCTTACGGGGCTGTGACCGCCTGGTCCCGCGTTCTTTGAGGCGTTGAGCGGCTCGTTTGTCTTCGATGTCGCAGATGGCCAGCCACAGCAGTTTGCGGACCGCGATGTCGTTGGGGAAATGTCCGCGGTTCTTGATGACCTTGCAGAGCTGGTAGTTCAGCGACTCGATCGAGTTGGTGGTGTAGATGACTTTGCGCAGCTCGGGCGGGAATGCCAGGAAGGGGATGAACCGATCCCAGGCTCGGTCGAAAGCCATTGCCGCACTCGGATATTTGGCGCCTAGTTCCGAGTCGCGGAAGGCTTCCCACTCGCGGCGGGCGGTCTCGGCATCGAGGGCGGTGTAGATCGGTTTAATCGCCCGAGCGACGTCTTTGCGGTCTTTGTAGTTCACGAACCGCATCGAGTTGCGGATCAGATGCACCACACAGGTTTGCACCGTGGCCAGCGGCCAAGTCGCCTCGATCGCTTCGGGGAATCCGGTGAGCCCGTCACAGCACACGATCAGCACGTCCTTGACGCCGCGGTTGGCCAGATTCGCACACACCCCGGCCCAGAACTTGGCGCCTTCCTCGGCCTGTATCCAGATTCCCAGCACATGCTTGACGCCGGCCATATCGACGCCAATAGCAATGTGGGCGTGCTTATTTCGGACATGGGCGCCGTCTTTGACCTTCACTACCAGGGCGTCAAGGTAGATGACGGGATACAACGGCTCCAGCGGCCGGTTCTGCCATTCATCGACCGCGTCGAGGACCTCGTCGCAGATCTTCGAGATCGTCTCGTGCGAGAGATCGGTGCCGATCGTGGAGGCCAAATGGTGTTGAATGTCGCGCAACGTCATGCCGCCGGCATACAGCGAGATGATGATGTCGTCGAGGCCGCCGAGGCGGCGCGAGCCCTTCGGGACCAGCCGCGGGGTGAACGTGCCGTCACGGTCACGAGGAATGTTCAGCTCGACCGGCCCGGCCTCCGAGGCCACCGTTTTCAGACTCGACCCGTTACGGGCGTTGGGCAACTCCCGCCCGGCCGGATCGCCCTTGGCATAGCCGAGGTGATCGGTCAGCTCGGCCTTCAGACCGCGTTCGAGGGCCAGTTTGATCAGACCTGGGATCAACCCGCCTTCGCCGGTGATCTGGACCTGGCCGGTATCGATCTGGGCGAGCAGCTCATCGACCATGCCCGAGGCCTGTAATGCCTCGGCGACTTCCGCGGTCGAGCGCGGCTCGGCCAGTTCAGGCAACTGCTCGTCGTCGTGGCCCTGCTGCTTGTCGTCTAACGCCATGCTCATAGATCTTCCTCTCACTGATGAGCACCGGACTTACACAGACCATCTGACACCCCCCGACGACGCGATGCGGTTCCCACACCTCGATCGCGTCGGTCGAATCGACGATCACCCGCCCGTCGACGAACGCCCGCACCCGCCGGTACATGGGCGTCCACCGCAACTGGGAGAGCTGCGCGAGCGAGACTTGTTCCAGTGTAGGGCCATGAGCCGATGGTCCTCTTGTCTGCCGATGCACGCCAGACCCGTGCGGACGTCAGGCCGTTGACACCGACCTCCGACGGCAGGTACTCAGACCAGATGACGACCGCCCGGAGCTTCACCGAGACCCGCTACGACGAAGTGACCGTCCTCGCCTCCGGAAACGGCGGCGCGTTCCCCTACGGCAACACCGTCGTCGCCCGCGGATCGGAGGGAACCCTCGTGGTCGATCCGTCCGTCGAGGTCGACCACGACCCGGTGGGTGCCGACGCGGTCATGATCAGTCACGCCCACGAGGACCACATCGCAGGTCTCCGCCATTTCCACGCGACGAAGTGGGCCCATCGGGAGGACGTCGCAGGCGTGCGGTCCCTCCAGGCCCTGCTCGACGGCTACGGGCTCTCACCCGACGAGCGCGACGCCGTGGACGCGATGATCGGCGACACCTTCGCGCTCACGCCCGGTTTCCCGGATGCGAAGGACGTCGAGGACGGCCACGTCTTCGACCTCGGGGACATCACCGCGACGGTTATCCATCTCCCCGGTCACACGCGCGGGCACTGCGGGGTCCTCGTCGAGCCCACCGGGTTCTTCTACATCGCCGACATCGACCTCACCTCCTTCGGCCCGATGTACGGCGACCTCGGCAGCAGCGTCGACGACTATCTCGCCTCCATCGCCCGCGTCCGCGAGATCGAGGCCCGCTGGTACGGGACCTTCCATCAGAAGGGCGTCGTGGAGGGAGTAGGCGAATTCCGTTCGCGCCTGGCCGAATACGAAGCCGTCATCCACCGGCGGGAAGAACGGCTGCTCGACTTCCTCGAGCGACCCCGGACGCTGGAGGAGATCGCCGACCGCCGCCTGGTCTATCGACCTCACGTCCAGATGCCCTTCGTCGACGCCGTCGAGCGCCGCACCGCCGAACTCCACCTCGACCGTCTCATCCGGCACGGCCAGGTCGGCGAGACCGACGAGGGCGCCTACCACCGACTGTGATCGGACACCTTGTGGACAACCACCCCGCGCGATGGGCACCGGGTGCGAAGATCACCCCATGCTGACTCCTGACGACGTCCATCACGTCGCCTTCGGTAAACCCCCGATCGGCCGCCGCGGCTACAACGAGGACCAGGTCGACGCGTTCCTCGACGACGTGGAGGCCACCCTTCGCGCCCTTTATGAGCGCATCGCGTACCTCGAAGGCCGTTCGACGACCTGACATCGGATTCACCTGCGCGTTCACCCGACCTCACCTGAGCCGAGCCCGACCGACGTACTACCGTTTGTCCTGTAACTCGACTCGGAGGTTTAACTGTGCAGAAGATCGGCGTCATCGGCGGCGGCACCATGGGTGCGGGCATCGCGGAGGTGTGCGCGAAGTCCGGCAGCGACGTCGTCGTCATCGAGGTCAAGCAGGAGTTCGCCGACGCGGCGCGTGCGCGTATCGAGAAGTCCCTCGGCCGCGCCGTCTCCAAGAACAAGCTGAGCCAGGAAGACGCCGACGCCGCGCTCGGCCGTCTGCGCGTCAGCCTGGACTACGCCGACCTCGCCGACCGCGACCTGGTCATCGAGGCGGCACCCGAGAACGAGCAGCTCAAGCGCGACATCTTCGCCCGCCTCGACGAGGCCGTCGGTGAGAACACCATCCTCGCCACCAACACCTCGTCGATCCCGATCATCAAGGTTGCGACCGCCACCAAGCGTCCCGAGCGTGTGGTGGGCGTCCACTTCTTCAACCCGGTTCCGGTGATGCCGCTGGTCGAGATCATCTCGACCCTGGTCACCGACCCGCAGGTCGCCGACGCCGTCGCCGGCTACGTCAAGGACACCCTGGGCAAGAACCCGGTCCGCGCGGGCGACCGGTCGGGCTTCATCGTCAACGCCCTGCTGATCCCGTACCTGTGCCAGGCCATCCGGATGTACGACTCCGGCTACGCCTCGGCCGAGGACATCGACACCGCGATGAAGGGTGGCTGCGGCTACCCGATGGGTCCGCTGACGCTGATCGACACCATCGGCCTCGACATCACCCTCGCCGCCGCGGAGTCGCTCTACGCCGAGTTCGCCGAGCCGCACTTCGCGCCGCCGGCCCTGCTGCGCCGCATGGTCGACGCCGGACACCTCGGCAAGAAGTCCGGGCGCGGCTTCTACACTTACAGCTGACCGAAAGCGGGCATAGCGCCCCAACCCGACACGATGTCGGGTTGGGGCGCTTTGTCTTTCCCTGCCATCCTGCTGTGACTCACTTCATGATCTCCTGAACACGTTGCGCCACAGCATCTCTCGGTGACGCAATGCTGCGAATCCGAAAACGCGCGTTACAAGACGGCGCATCGTGGCAACCCTCGAGGTGTACGCGTCCCCACCCAAGAGAAAGGGAGCGAGCATGACTGTTTCCACCACCACCGTCCAGCAGCAGCTTCGCGCGATCCTCGCGCTCACCCACACCGAGATCCAGGTCGCCGAGACCCGGCACGCCCAGGCCAGGACCGACGCCATCCGCAAGGAACTGGCACAGAACGCCGAGAACGCCCGCAAGCGGGCCGACCTCATCGAGGGCGCCCTCCGTGAACGCGGCGGCCTCGACGACGTCATCCGCCCCGTGCTCGGACGCGTCGGCGCCGTCACCAAGACCCTCCTCGAACAGGCACAGCCGCTCGACGAGGCACTTCTCGACGACGTCGCCCTCGAGCAGCGACTCCTCGCCCGGGCGACCTACCTGAAGGCGCTGGCCACCGGCCAGGAGGATGCCCACCTCGTCGAGCTGGCCGACGGTCTCGTCACCGCCCACACCGCGACCGTGGAATGGCTGACCACCGTGCTCGCCGAAGAAGCACTGGGAGGTCCGACCGCCTTGCGACGCGGTCCGAGCCAGTGGGTCAGCGGACTGGCCGCGCGGGCACTCACCGCACCCGCAGTGGGCGCCTCGTGGGCGCTCGACCGCACGGCCGAGATCGCCCGTCAGATCCCGGACCCGATCACCTTGGTGCGCAATCGTTTTGCCACCGCCGTCGACGAGGCCGCCGAGGCCGCGTCGCGCGCCGGTGACGCGCTCGGCAACGCCGGCACCGCGGTCTCCAAGACCGTCGCCGCCGGACGTGACGCCGCCCTCGAGGCCGTCGAGGAGAGCGCACGCGAGAACGGCGCCGACGGAGCGGCCGATGCGCTGCATCAGCTCCGCGAGTTCACCGGCACCGTCGACGCCGAGGATCTCCCGATCGAGGGCTACGCGGATCTCAACGTCAACGATGCGATCGCGGCGGTGAAGGAGCTCGACACCCCGCAGGACCTTCGCGTCACCCTCGCCTACGAAGAGACCCACAAGAACCGGCAGCGGGTCGTCTCGGCCATCGAGATCCGCTTCGCCGATCTGGCCAAGGAACTGGTCGGCATCGACAGCTGACACATCACGCACACGACGGCGGTCGTCACCACCCGGTGGCGGCCGCCGTCCGCTCGTCGCGCGGCCCTATCTGTTGACGCCCGCCGCACCGATCTGCACGGGCGACAACAACAGCTCGGTTTTCGCCTTCTCCTCTGGGATGTGCGAGTGCGATGCCGATTCGGCCGACCGTTGGTCTGAGCAGACGAAGATCGAGACCTCTTCACCACAACCGCAGGTCACGGCTGCCGCAGCGCCGTATCTTCTCAGCATGACCCGCAGCCTCCGCACCTCGGCGGCTGCCGCGATCGCAGCGGCCGCCGCACTCACCCCCATGTTCATCGGCACCACGGCCGCCGACGCGACCCCCTCGTCCGGGGTCTCGGCGGTCACACTGGCACACACCGACATCCCGGCCGGCCTCCTGCCGTTCGTCCCCAAGGGGGCGCATGTCGAGGTCCGCCAGATCAAGATCGAGCCGGGCGGGACCACCGGCTGGCACTACCACGACGCCGACATCTACGCCCTGGTCCGCCAAGGCACTCTCACCCACCCGTATGCGAACTGCAAGCCGGTCGTCTACAAGACCGGTGACATCATCGTCGAACCGGGCGGCAAGTCCAACGTCCACGAGGGCACCAACCTCGGGAAGGTCCCGGTCATCCTCGATGTCGTGTACGTGACGCCGTTCGGCAAGCCGCTGTCCGAGGACTCTCCCGCCCCGTCCTGCGCCTAGGGCTGCGCACCGGCGACGCCCGCCCGCGGCCGCCGCGGGACACGTCATCGACTCCGCCGTGCTCGTTCTCTCAAGTACGCCGTCGAGGGGGCCTCCGGGTCGGCCCGTCGCCCCAGGTCGGGCGCGCCGACGCCCCGATGAGGCACATCACCGACGCGACTGCCGTCGTGTGCGCGAGGTGCCGGGGCGAACCCCACCGATCGGGTCTCCCGGGACCTACACTTCTCGACATGCGCCGTCGCCTCGTCGTGGTCCTGTCGATTCTGCTGACCCTCGCCGGGCTCGCCGTTCCGCAGGCCGCGACCGCGCACGCCGACGCCACCCTGGTCGCGGCGCGGTCAGCGGTGTTCGGAGAACACAACGTCGACCAGACGACCGGCGCCCTGCGCGCCGACCGCATCGTCTTCTCGTGGTTCGGGGTGTCGGGCTTCGCGGTCGCCATGGCCGGCCACGTCTTCCTCACCGACGCGTGGGTGCCGAACGTCTACACCGGACACGTCCCCACGAGCAGGGCCCAGATCGCGGCGATCAAGCCCTCCCACATCTTCATCGGACACGGTCACTTCGACCACGCCGCCGATGCCGCCGAGATCGCGCGGGCGTCCGGAGCACGGATCGTCGGCTCGGCCGCGCACTGCGCCCACTTCCGCACGGCCGCGCCCGATGTGTCCTGCGATGCCGCGGTTCCCTCCGGCGCACGCCCCGGCAGCCTGCACCTCTACCAGGGACTACCCGGGATCACGGTGCGGGCCCTGCCGCACCTGCATTCGACGATGAAGGCCCCCACGGGCGAACATGCCCCGCTTCTTCCGATCCCGCCGAGTGGTCGACTCCTCGTCCAGCCGCCGCGTCCCGAGGAACTCCGCCGACTGGCCGGCCATCTGAACGACCCCGAGGGCGGCGCGGTCCTCTACGCCTTCGAGGTCGGCGGGCGCACGGTCGTGTGGAACGACTCCGTCGGGCCGCTCGGCCAGGACCCCGCCGGCCCCGACATCGTCGCCGCGCTTCGCCGCCTTCGGCCGGTGGATCTCCATGTCGGATCCATCCAGGGCTTCAACGAGATCACCAACGGCCTCGGGGACGCGGTGGGCTACATCGACGCACTGCAACCGAGGATCTTCGTGCCCAACCACCACGACGACTGGTTCCCGGTCATCGCCACGCCGGCCGTCAGCCGCGAACGCGCCTTCCTCGACGCGCTGTCGTCGGTCGACGCCGCCCCCGAGGTCCGCTACCTGCGCGACCCCGAAGACTACCTGCGCCCCGACAGGGTCACGCTCCCGATCGGCGGCTGACGCGAACCCCGAAGCGCCGCAATGGAAAACTGAGATTCCCCCGGGTCGGCGGGGCATGTCTGCATGCGGAGCGCGCAGGATACCGGTTTCCCCGAACGGACACATCAGCACAACGGAGGTCGACCCGGATCGTCGGTGAGCCGTCGCGATCACGCAGCGGCACCGCGAATTCGGGGACGAGTTTTGATCAGATCCAGAAAAACGACGCACAGCCCCAGACGCGCTCCTATGGTGGGTTCCGTGGCATCGACACCGGACTATGCCCAGCAACTCCGGGCCGCGGACCTCAGGGTCACGCAGCCCCGGGTCGCGGTCATGCGTGCGGTCGCCGATCACCCACATGCCGACACCGACACCGTTTTCGGCGTGGTCCGCCAGACCCTGCCGAATGTGTCCCGCCAGGCCGTCTACGACGTCCTGCGGGCGCTCACCGACGCCGGACTCCTCCGCCGTTTTCAACCGTCAGGGTCGTTGTCGCGCTACGAATGCCGCACCGGAGACAATCACCATCACCTCGTGTGCCGCGCCTGCGGCGCCATCGAGGACGTCGACTGCGCGGTGGGCGAGGCCCCATGCCTGGCCGCTTCGGAGGACCACGGCTTCCTGCTCGACGAAGCCGAGGTCATCTTCTGGGGACTCTGCCCGGAGTGTGTCAGTTCAGCCCCGACCTGATCACGCCTGTGATCGCAGCCCGATCGAGTTCACCATCGAAAGGAATCTCGTGACATCCGACAGCCGCCCACCCCATTCCGACGCCGGCACCGACAGCACCAGTGAGAGCGAGAACCCGGCGATCCCGTCGCCGAAGCCGAAAGCACATGCGCCGCTGACCAACAAGGACTGGTGGCCCGAGCAGATCGACCTGTCGAGGCTGCACGTGCATTCACCGCTGTCCAATCCGCTGGGACCGGATTTCGACTACGCGAAGGAGTTCGCGAAGCTCGACGTCGACGCCCTCAAGGCGGACCTGGTCTCGCTGATGACCCAGTCGCAGGACTGGTGGCCGGCCGACTACGGCCACTACGGCGGCCTGTTCATCCGCATGAGCTGGCATTCGGCCGGCACCTACCGCATCTTCGACGGCCGGGGCGGTGGCGGCCAAGGCGCGCAACGCTTTGCGCCGCTCAACAGCTGGCCGGACAACGCCAACCTCGACAAGGCCCGCCGCCTGCTGTGGCCGATCAAGCAGAAGTACGGCAACAAGATCTCCTGGGCCGACCTGCTGGTCCTCGCCGGCAACGTCGCCCTGGAGTCGATGGGCTTCAAGACCTTCGGCTTCGGCTTCGGCCGCGAGGACATCTGGGAGCCGGAGGAGGTGTTCTGGGGCCAGGAGGACGAGTGGCTCGGCACCGACAAGCGCTATTCGGGCGAGGGTGAGCGCGAACTCGCCAAGCCGTTCGGCGCCACGACCATGGGTCTCATCTACGTCAACCCCGAAGGCCCCGAGGGCAAGCCGGATCCGATCGCCGCGGCCTACGACATCCGCGAGACCTTCGCGCGGATGGCGATGAACGACGAGGAGACCGCCGCCCTCATCGTCGGCGGTCACAGCTTCGGCAAGACCCACGGCGCCGGCGACGCCGACCTGGTCGGCCCCGAGCCCGAGGCGGCCCCGATCGAGCAGCAGGGCCTGGGCTGGAAGTCCAGTTACGGCAAGGGCAAGGCCGAGGACACCATCACCAGCGGCCTCGAGGTCGTCTGGACCCCGACGCCGACCCGGTGGGACAACAGTTTCCTCGAGACCCTGTACGGCTACGAGTGGGAGCTGACCAAGAGCCCGGCCGGCGCCTGGCAGTACGTCGCCAAGGACGGCGCCGGCGCCGGGACGATCCCCGATCCGTTCGGCGGCCCGGGTCGTGCGCCCACCATGCTCGTCACCGACATCTCGATGCGTGAGTCGCCGATCTACCGCGACATCACCCGGCGCTGGCTGGACCACCCGGAGGAGCTGGAAGAGGCCTTCGCCAAGGCCTGGTACAAGCTGCTCCACCGCGACATGGGCCCGATCGAGCGCTACCTGGGACCGTGGGTCCCGGAGCCCCAGATCTGGCAGGACCCGGTGCCGAAGGTCGACCACGAGCTCATCGACGACGCCGACATCGCGTCGCTGAAGGGCACGCTCCTCGAGTCGCTCTCGCAGCAGCAGCTGATCAAGACGGCCTGGGCGTCGTTGGCGAGTTTCCGCGGCACCGACAAGCGCGGCGGCGCCAACGGCGCGCGCATCCGCCTGGAGCCGCAGAAGAACTGGGAGGTCAACGAGCCGGGCGAGCTGGCGAAGGTCCTGCCGGTCTACGAGCAGATCCAGAAGGACTTCAACGACTCGGCCACCGGCGGCAAGAAGGTGTCGGTCGCCGATCTGATCATCCTGGGCGGCGCGGCCGCGATCGAGAAGGCCGCCGAGGCCGCGGGACACCCGGTCACCGTGCCGTTCCACCCGGGCCGCACCGACGCCTCGCAGGAGAGCACCGACGTCGAGTCCTTCGAGGTCCTGGAACCGCCGGCCGACGGTTTCCGCAACTACCAGAAGGCCGGCGACAAGGGCCGTCCCGAGGATCATCTCCTCGAGCGCGCCTACTTCCTCAAGCTCACGGCTCCCGAGCTCACCGTCCTCCTGGGCGGTCTGCGCGTGCTCGACGTGAACTACGCCGGTTCCAAGCACGGCGTGTTCACCGAGCGTCCCGGCGTGCTGAGCACCGACTTCTTCCGCACCGTCACCGACATGAAGTACGAGTGGAAGTCGGGCACCGAGGAGAACGTCTACGAGGTCGTCGACCGCGCGACCGGCGAGACCAAGTGGACGGCGACGGCCGCCGACCTGGTGTTCGGCTCGCATTCGCAGCTGCGCGCCCTCTCCGAGGTCTACGCCCAGGACGACAACACCGAGAAGTTCGTCAAGGACTTCGTCGACGCGTGGGTGAAGGTCTCCGAGAACGATCGGTTCGACCTCCACCGGTAGTCCCCCCGACGCCGATACCCGGCACCTCAGCGCACCCCGCGGGCACCGTCCGCGGGGTGCGTTGCCGTGTGCGCTACAGTGGATTGAGCATTTTCGCAATCCATCAATCCGTCAACTCGTGACGCCGATCGCACCAGGAGCGAGCCGTGCCCGATCCCGGCCCAGACGCGCCGCTGTACGAGATCAAGGCCAACCTCTTCAAGGCGCTCGCGCATCCGGCCCGGATCCGGGCCCTCGAGGTGCTGAGCGCGAACGGCGATCCGACACCGGTCAGCGAACTGCTGGCGGCGACGGATCTCGAACCGACACTGCTGTCGCAACACCTCGGCGTCCTCAAACGCCACCGCGTCGTGACCGCCAACCGTGTCGGGAACGCGGTCTATTACGAACTCGCGCACCCCAAGATCTCCGACCTCCTGGTCATCGCCCGCACGTTCCTCGTCGACACGCTCGACGCCCAACGCGAGCAGCTCGACGCCATTTCCTCACTCCCACCGGTGACACGCTCGTGAGCACATCATCAGCACTGACCGACACCCTCACCCGCCTCAAGGGCTTCGTCCCCCGTCGCAGCGACTACAAGGGCCTACGGCGCAGCTGGCGCACCGACATCCTCTCCGGCGTGACCGTCGGCATCGTCGCGCTTCCGCTCGCCCTCGCCTTCGGCATCAGTTCCGGCGTCGGGGCCGCCGCCGGTCTCATCACCGCGGTGGTGGCCGGCCTCGTCGCCGCGATCTTCGGAGGCTCCCACGTCCAGGTGTCCGGGCCGACGGGCGCGATGGCCGTGATCCTCGCGCCGATCGTCGCCCAGCACGGCCTGGGCAGCATCGCGATGGTCACGGTCCTGGCAGGCCTGCTGGTCCTGCTCGCCGGCGTCTTCGGGCTCGGGCGCGCGGTCACCTTCATCCCGTGGCCGGTGATCGAGGGTTTCACCCTCGGCATCGCGGCGATAATCTTCCTGCAGCAGGTGCCCGCGGCGTTCAACACCACCGCGCCGTCGGGCCAGCGCACCCTCAACGCGGCGATCGACATCGTCGCGCATGCCGACTGGTCCAAGGCGTGGGCCACCCTCGCCGTCGTCGCCATGGTCGCGGTGATCATGGTGGTCCTGCCCCGCGTCCACCAGGCCATCCCCGAGTCGCTGACCGCGGTCATCGTCGTCACGCTGATCGTCTACTTCACCGACGTCTTCGACGTGGCGACCATCGGCCAGCTGCCGTCGTCGCTGCCCGCCCCGTCGATCCCGCACGTCGACGCCG
The DNA here is from genome assembly GCF_900683595.1 of Gordonia paraffinivorans. Taxonomy (NCBI): domain Bacteria; kingdom Bacillati; phylum Actinomycetota; class Actinomycetes; order Mycobacteriales; family Gordoniaceae; genus Gordonia; species Gordonia paraffinivorans. The sequence continues at coordinate 564,034 of NZ_CAACYD010000006.1, forward strand.
AGGCACTCAAGGACATGTCCGGCGCGGCCGTCGCGATCGCCGCCCTCGCCGCGATCGAGTCGCTGCTGTCCGCGCGCGTCGCCGCGACGATGTCTCCGACCGGCCCCTACGACCCCGACCGCGAGCTGTCCGGCCAGGGTCTCGCCTCGATCGCCTCCGGCCTGTTCGGCGGCATGCCCGCCACCGGCGCGATCGCCCGCACCGCGGTCAACGTCCGGTCCGGGGCCCGCACCCGAGTCGCCGCGATCACCCACTCGCTGCTGCTGCTCGGCGTCGTGTACCTCGCCACCGGACCGGTGTCGGAGATCCCGCTCGCCGCACTCGCCGGCGTGCTGATGGTGACGTCGTTTCGGATGGTGTCGGTCGGCACGGTCCGCTCGATCCTGCGCTCCACCCGCTCGGATGCCCTGATCTTCGTCGTCACCGCGATCATCACGATCACCCTCGACCTCATCGAGGCGGTCGAGATCGGCATCGTCGTCGCGGCGTTCTTCGCGCTGCGTCAGGTCGCCAAGCGCGCGAGCGTCACCCGCGAACCGCTGCCCGGGCCCACCCGGCCCGGTGACGAGCGCATCGCCCTGCTCCGCCTCGACGGCGCGATGTTCTTCGGCGCGGCCGAGCGCATCACCTCGGCCATCTCCGAGGGCGCCGAGCGCAACGAGTCGGTCTCGGTCGTGATCATCCGCATGTCCCACCTCGGCATGCTCGACGCCACCGGCGCCCGGTCCCTCGCCGAGATCGTCGCCGACCTCGAGAAACGGGGGATCACCGTCATCATCAAGGGCGTTCAGCCCGAGCACCTCAAGCTGCTCGACGGGGTCGGCGTCATCGACGAGTTGCGCCACGAGAACCATCTCGTCGACACCCTCGACGAGGCGATCGCCCACGCACGCAGTCACGTCGAGCGCGAGGCCGCGTGACGGTCATGCGCTGCCACCGGGTATGGAGTGGAGGGATGAAGACCCAGCGTGCCGACCCCTCCGAACGCCAGACCCGAGGCCCCTGAACGCGAGGCTCATCACAGGGGGCAGAATCAGGGGGTAGTTGTCACACGAGCACACCGCAAGCGTGGTAACGGTGAAGCCTGACTCACAAGGTCGCCGGCGACACCGGAAATTACAGACAGAATCGAGATCATCAGGCATGAGCACCCAGAAGCCGACCATCATCTACACGTTGACCGACGAAGCACCCATGCTCGCCACGCACGCCTTCCTGCCGGTGGTGCGTACGTTCGCCGGAGCGGCCGGCGTCGACGTCGAAACGAGTGACATCTCGGTCGCGGCCCGAATCCTGGCCGAGTTCTCCGATCTGCTGCCCGAAGACCAGCGGGTTCCCAACAACCTCGCACGCCTGGGTGAGCTCACCCAGAAGCCGGACACCAACATCATCAAGCTCCCCAACATCAGCGCCTCGGTCCCCCAGCTGCTGGCCGCGATCAAGGAGCTGCGGGAGAAGGGCTACGACCTCCCCGACTTCCCGGAGAACCCGAAGACCGACGAAGAGAAGGACATCCGCGAGCGCTACAGCAAGGTGCTCGGCAGCGCGGTGAACCCGGTTCTGCGCATGGGCAACTCCGACCGCCGCGCGCCGAAGGCCGTCAAGGAGTACGCCCGCAAGCACCCGCACAGCATGGGCGAGTGGTCCATGGCCTCGCGTACCCACGTCGCGCACATGCGCGGCGGCGACTTCTACCACAACGAGAAGTCGATGACCGTCGAGGGCGACCGCAAGGTCAAGATGGAGCTCATCACCGACTCCGGCAAGACCCTGGTGCTCAAGCCGGAGGTCGAGCTCACCGACGGTGACGTCATCGACAGCATGTTCATGAGCAAGAAGGCGCTCATCAAGTTCTACGAGGAGCAGATCGACGACGCCTACAAGACCGGCGTCATGTTCTCGCTCCACGTCAAGGCGACGATGATGCGCGTCTCGCACCCGATCGTCTTCGGCCACGCCATCAAGGTCTTCTACCGGGATGCCTTCGAAAAGCACGGCAAGCTCTTCGACGAGCTCGGCGTCAACGTCAACAACGGCCTCTCGGACCTGTACGCCAAGATCGAGTCCCTTCCTGCTTCGCAGAAGGAAGAGATCATCGACGATCTGCACAAGTGCCACGAGCATCGCCCCGAGCTGGCGATGGTGGACTCGGCCCGCGGCATCACCAACTTCCACTCCCCCAGCGACGTCATCGTCGACGCCTCGATGCCGGCCATGATCCGCGCGGGCGGCAAGATGTACGGCGCCGACGGCCGTCTCAAGGACACCAAGGCCGTCATGCCGGAGTCGACGTTCGCCCGCATCTACCAGGAGATCATCAACTTCTGTAAGACCAACGGCCAGTTCGACCCGCGGACCATGGGCACTGTGCCGAACGTCGGCCTGATGGCGGAGAAGGCCGAGGAGTACGGCTCGCACGACAAGACCTTCGAGATCCCCGAAGGCGGCACCGCCAACATCACCGACCTCGAGACCGGCGAGGTGCTGCTCACGCAGACCGTCGAAGAGGGCGACATCTGGCGTCTGTGCATCGTCAAGGACGCCCCGATCCAGGACTGGATCAAGCTGGCCGTGGAGCGCTGCCGCGACTCGGGCATGCCCGCGGTCTTCTGGCTCGACCCGTACCGCCCGCACGAGAACGAGCTCATCAAGAAGGTCCACAAGTACCTTCCCGAGCACGACACCGAGGGCCTCGACATCCAGATCATGTCGCAGGTCCGCGCGATGCGGTACACCCTCGAGCGCGTCGTGCGCGGCCTCGACACCATCTCGGTCACCGGCAACATCCTGCGCGACTACCTGACCGACCTGTTCCCGATCCTGGAGCTCGGCACCAGCGCCAAGATGCTGTCGATCGTTCCGCTGATGGCCGGCGGCGGCCTGTACGAGACCGGTGCGGGCGGTTCGGCGCCGAAGCACGTCAAGCAGCTCATCGAGGAGAACCACCTCCGCTGGGACTCGCTGGGTGAGTTCCTCGCCCTCGCGGTCAGCCTCGAGGACGTGGGTAAGAAGTTCGACCGGCCGCAGGCCAAGATCCTGGCCAAGGCACTCGACGCCGCCACCGGCCAGCTGCTCGAGAACGACAAGAGCCCGTCACGCAAGACCGGCGAGCTCGACAACCGCGGCAGCCAGTTCTACCTGGCCCTCTACTGGGCCCAGGAGCTGGCCAACCAGACCGAGGATGCCGAGCTGGCCGAGAAGTTCAAGCCGCTTGCGAAGACCCTCGCCGACAACGAGGACAAGATCGTCGACGAGCTGAACTCGGTGCAGGGCAAGCACGTCGACATCGGCGGCTACTACTACCCCGACAACGAGAAGACCGACGCCGTCATGCGTCCGAGCAAGACGTTCAACGAGGCACTCGCCTCGGTGGGTGTCGAGGTCTGATCCGGCACACGCCGACACCGAAGCGCCTCGGGCTTTCCGCCCGGGGCGCTTCGTCGTTCCGGGAGGAATCTCCGAGCACGGCACCTCCGGACGAGGTCGTCAGAAGTGGACGCAGCGCAGCCGGGACCGGCCGCCGGTCCGATCGAGGAGCTCGCGTTCGAACTCCTCGGTCAGCGACCAGGAATTCACGAAGGCCGGCGTCGCGTGGGCGCAGCACCCGAACCGCACGCGCTCGAGAGTGGTTCCCCGCGTGACTCCACAGCCGACTCGACTACCGTCGACGCCATGGCCGATGCCGATATCCACTTCTACTTCGACCCCGTCTGCCCGTTTGCGTACATGACGAGCAAATGGGTGCGGAAGGTCCGGGCCCAGCGGGAGTACGCCGTCGAGTGGCGCTTCATCTCGCTTCGGGTCCTCAACGCGCACATCGACTATGCGAAGCACTTTCCGCCCGAGTACGAGGCCGGGCACACCGCGGGCCTGCGCCTGCTCCGGGTGGCCGCGAGCGTCCGCCGCGAGCACGGACCCGACGCGATCGATCCGCTCTACGCCGCATGGGGCCGACGCTTCTTCGACGAGCACCCCGGCGGTTCGTATGCGGCGGACGGCACGGATTTCCGCGGCACCGCGGAGTACGTGACCGCCGTTCTCGACGACCTCGGCTTGCCCACCCACCACGCGGCCGCGCTGGACGACACCGGTTTCGACGAGGAGATCAAGGCCGAGACCGAGGAGGCGCTGGCTCTCACGGGTCGCGATGTGGGCACCCCGATCATCCATTTCCAGCCACCGAACGGCGTCGCCTTCTTCGGGCCCGTGATCAGTCGCCTGCCGAGCGACGAGGACGCGGTCAGGCTGTGGGATCACGTCATAGGCCTGGCGGGCTTTCCCGGCTTCGCCGAGCTCAAGCGCAGCCTGCGCGAGAAGCCGCAGCTACGGTCGTTCGGCGTCTCCGACGCCGAGGTCGGCGAGCAGGAGGACTGGCACGGCGGCAGCCGTCGCACCCAGAAGGGATAGACGACCCCGCCAACCGGTTCAGCCCAGTACCGGCCTCCACCGCTCGACGTAGTCGGTGATCCGGGTGTCCTCGGTATAGGTCGAGTCGATCAGGTACAGGCCGGGCAGCGGGCACGTGGCACCGAGTTCGACCAGGACCGGCTTCAGCAGCAGGTCCGGAGCCATCGCGTGAGCCGGCCCCGCGCCGAGCATCAGCGGGACCGCGGTGACGCCCTCGAGCCCTTCCCCGGTGGCGAACTGGTCGAGGAACAGCTTCAGCACGCCGGTGTAGGTCGCCTTGAACGTGGGACTCGCGAAGACGACGAGGTCCGACGAGGCGACGGTGTCGACGGCCGCCGTGACCTTCTCGTCGCCCCAACCGAGGAGACCTGCGCCCAATTCGATGACGTCGACGACGTGATCGGGTGCGCTGCCGGTCAGCGCCTCGGCGAGTCGGGTGGCGGCGTCGAGCGTCCGCGAACCGGGCTTCGGGTTGCCGGCCACGACGGTGGTGGTCATAAGTGGTGTCCTCCTGAGGTGTCGGCCGTCATCGGGCGGCCGCGGTCAACTGCCCGAGGTACTCCTGGGCGCGCGCGAACGGCCAGACCTCGGCCATCTTCAGTTGCATGTCAAAGAGGTTGGCGTGACGGATCGCCCGGTCGCGATCCCCCCACCGCGTCTTCGACGATGATCGGGATGAAGCCGTGTGCATCGTATCGATCGTCGTCGCGCGAACGCAGCCGCTCGTCGACAACCCGCCAGGATCACCCGTATCGACCCGCAACGGATAAGAGCCCCGGCTCTCGAATCCCGATGCGTAGTCCCGCGGCCCACTCTTGTCGGCGAGGGCGGAAGACGGTGTCTGTCATGCGTTTTCATTCATCGTGACGGAGACCGTTGACTCGGGCTCGCCGACTGGCCCACCTGGGTGGGCGCCCCCTTGCCGCTGAGCGTGGCGGTGCCCGCCGCCTTTGTCGACCCTGCGCTCCGCCTCGATCGCCGGATCACCAGGCCGATGGCGATCACAGCGATCGCGGCATACACCGCCGCCGTCGTGACCGCGCCACCGATGGTGCCGCCGAGTTGCCCGGCGACACCGTCGAATACCACCATCACCCCGGCCCCGGCGTAGGCGAACGCCGAGAACCTCGACGCCACACGTCCCTGCTGGATCGCCGAGAGCCCCACCGTGATGTACGCCAGCGCAACGCGGTACCCACCGGCCTGGCCGATCCCGCCGATGACCGTGCCCAGCACGATGATCCCCAGGTGGCCGGTCACGAGACCCGCGATCGCCACCGACCATCCCACCATCAGAAGCAGGCCGACGGAGGGAAGAGTGGTCAGGACCCGCAACCCGACCCCGGCCAGGTTCGCGATCATCGACACGAGCAGGCACGCACCCCCGACGCATTGTGCGACGAGGAGCGAGTCGCTGGCACCGGTGGCCAGGAGCGCGTTGGGCATCGCCCCGACCGCGAGGGCGCCGATCGCCCAGGCGAGCGCCCCGATCAGGAACGCGCCCGGATCTCGCGAACGCGAGCGATCGGCGGCGATCTCGATGTCGCAGGTCCGGTCCGACGGCACCTCGGCGGGTTCCTCGTCGCCGACCGGCATCGGGTCGCTGCCCGGCGCCAGCAGGTCGGGCGCGGCGCGGAGGCCGGCGAACAGGAACCCGAGGCAGATCGCCATCACGATGGCGTGGATGGTGTACACCGTGACCAGGTGCCAGGGCAGGTAGACGGCGATGAGGATCGCGGCCATCAGTCCGGCGCCGGCGCCGATGAGCGAGCCTCTCGCGATGAACGCGCGTCCCTGCTCCCCCTCCGCGGCGACCATCATCGCCGCCGCGGCCCCGGTGCTCAGCGCCACCGAGGCTCCGGTCATCAGGCGTCCGGGGAAGAGCACCAACGGGATCCACGCGCCCGCGATCTCGACGAGATCACCGGCGATCGCGGTCAGGAACGCAATCGGCAGAACCTTGCGGGAGTGGCGGATCAGGGGCCCGCGGGCGGAGATGATCAGGATGACGATGATCGCGACGAAGTACATCGCGAACAGCACCGCGGCGGCGGCGGGTCCGAATCCGTGACGGTCCATGTACCCGGGCAGCAGCGGCGTCATCGCATTCGACCCGCAGATCGCGAGGATGAAGCCGACCCCCGAAGCCCCTGCGAGCAAACGGGTTCCGGAGTCAGAGGACATGAACGTCCTCGCGGAACGCCGAACGGCCGGTCCCGGTCGGGTTGGATGTGCGACGCCCGCCTCGTGGTGGGGCCGCCATGACCGTCGGTGTCATGAGTCCTGCCTTCCGTGCCGCCGACGCCTCCCGGGCGGGAGGTGTTGCCGTCATCGACGCACAGCAAGGACCCAATCCGATGTCTGTGACCGATCGGCAACCTGACCGTGGCGTGTGGATTGCGCAACTCGTCCGCCTCGGCGGATGGCGCTGACCTGCCGTGATTCACAGCTCCGGACGAAGCGCGCCGGTGACGGTCGTCTCCGAACCGGTGCCGGGCCACCGGAGACGACTACCCTGTGGTCGCAACTGACAGAGAGGAGTTCGGGTGAGCGGCAGGGTTCTCGCTCTGGTTCACGGTGTCCGGCCGGAATGGCGCGAAGCCGTACTCGGCACATTGCTCCCGGCGTTCCGGAACCGGGCGTTCTCGGTCGAGATCCGCGATGTCGAGGACGGACCGCTCCCAGATCCCGCCGGTTTCGACGTCGTGTGCGTGACCGGCTCGCCGGACTCCGCATACGACGAATCGCTCCCCTGGCTCCGGCCGGAACTGACCTACCTCGAGGACGCGATCGCGAGGGGCGTCCCGATCCTCGGCGTGTGTTTCGGGTCGCAGATCCTGGCGCGCGCGCTCGGCGGTTCGGTCGCGCCGAGCGCCCGGCCCGAGCACGGATTCACGACGGTCGACACCACTCGACCCGATCTGGTCGAGGCCGGCCCGTGGATGGAGTACCACCACGACACGGTCTCTGTGTCAGGCGTCGCAGAAGTGGTCGCGCGCAACGACGCCGGGGTCCAGGCGTATGTCTCGGGCCCTCACCTCGGGGTCCAGTTCCACCCGGAGATCACCCCCGACGTCTTCCGCGCCTGGCGTGAGGGTTTTACGAGCCCGAGGTCGGGCATCGACGACGGCAAGGTCGACACGAAGGGCATTGTCGCCGACATCGAGAACTCGTCCGCCGACGCCGAGGCCAGGTGCGACCGCCTCGTCGAGCGGTTCCTCGCCCACGCGGGCGTGAGGGTGCCGGCGGCGGGCTGACCGCCGCCGCCCGTCACCTGCCTCAGACCGCCGACTTGAATCCCGCGTAGCGGGCCGCCACCAGCGCGTCGAGTTCCCAGTCGACGAAGTCGTAGAGGTCAGATGCGACCTCGGTGATGACGTCCCGCAGTTCGAGCGGCTCAAGCCACCGTTCGGGGATGACACCCGACCCGTCCCGCGCACCGAGAAGGTTGCCCGTGATCGAGCCGGTGGAGTCGGAGTCGCCGCCATGGTTCACCGCGAGCACGACGCCGTGTTCGAAGTCGTCGGCGACGAGCGCGCAGTAGATCGAGATCGCGAGCGCCTCCTCACCGACCCAGCCTCCGCCGATCCGCGAGATGGCCTCGTCCGCGGCGATGCCGTCGGAGGCGAGTTTCTCGGCCAGTTCGATCGCGGCGAGGGTCTCTTCGTGCTCGCGCTTGGTGCGCAGCAGGTCCTTGGCGGCGGCGACCGCCGCGTCGAGCGTCGCACCCTCGACGCATTCGCGCACCATCACCGCGAGGACACCTCCGGGCAGCGATCCCGACGGGTGCCCGTGGGTGAGCGCGGCGATCGCGGTGCCCAGCTCGAACGTGCCCGTGGCCGACCATTCGGCTCGCGCGGCGAACAACCCGATCGGGGCGGCGCGCATCACGCCCCCACAGCCCTTGCTGTTGTTCGTCGCGGCGGTACCGGGTCTGGTGGTCGTGCGCAAGGCACTGACGCAGGTGTTGCCGGGAGCTCGCCGGCTGTGGAGTTCACGGTGCGACGAAAGCCAGCTCGATCGCTCCGACATCGCGAGAACGCCGTGGCGCGGTTGCTCCCCCTGCGTGATCAACCAGCGCAGATACGCCCTCGCGGTGGACGCCGCGAAGCACGAGATCCCGCCGTCGCAGTCCCGCAGCCACGCCCGCAGGACCCCCTCCGCGGTGAACAGCGTCATCTGCGTGTCGTCGGTGATCGTGCCGATCCCGCCGTAGGCGGGGGCATACGAGGAGATCCCCACCGGGCCGAACCGCTCGAGAATGGCGTCGCGCGACATGAACTCGACCGATCCCCCGAGGGCGTCGCCGGCCGCACCACCCAGAAGGCAACCAACAAAACGATCCTTCATCGCCTTCACCTGCACTTTCTTCAGTGATGCCATCAGTTTCACATGCGTCGACGACCCTCGCACGCCACGGAACAGATTGAGGGATATGCCTCAACCGGGCGGAATCGTGGAGCCCGTCCGCAGGCGTCGGGCACCAGCCTGCCGCGACTCGAACATACGTGCGAAACTGTGGTGGTGGGCATGAAGTGGATCGGCGGCGACACCGGCAGGCCTCACCGGCCGTCGTTCGTGCGCGTCGGGCACAAGGCCGTGCTCATCGACCTGGGTGCCCTCTTCCCGAACGCGCCCCACTTCGTGGGCGAGTACCACCCCGACGGCCTGCAGATCCGGTCGGTCCACCTCGGCGTCCTCACCGAGTGGGGCCGGGACGAGTGGGGTGCCTGGTACGGCAAGGTCACCTACACGATCACCGCGAAGGACCGCCAGGAGAAGGTCACCCATTGGGTCCCCGGATGGGCTCTCCGACCGGCAGGAGACCCGCCGGTCACCCGGAGGCCGCAGTCCGACGGCCAGGTCCCCGGACAGAACCCGGACCGGCCGCCACGACCCGATCGACACCGGCACGGCGGCTGACCGCCGACGGTCGCCGCGGTTGCCGGCGACTCCGGCAGCGGGTCAGGGCAGGTCGACCTTGCTCGCCAGCCACCGTCCGTCGACCTTCTCCATGGTCATCACGACGCGGCTGCGGTCGACGCGGGGTTCCGGACTCGCGGTGTTGGTGATCGACTGATCCACGAACAGCATCACCTCGACCCTGCCCGGGGACGCCGACTTCACCCCGCGTCGATGACGACACCCTTGCTGGTGGCCTTGTTGTCGACGAGCATCTGCTTGAGTTGGCTGCTCGACCTCGAGTACATGTCCTTGAACTCGCCCGTGGCGCCGGCGAGCACCTCGGCGAAGTTCTCGTCGATGCTGCCGGAGTCGATGCTGGTCAACGTCACCGCGTAGTCCTTCGCCGTCGCGACGGCCTGCTGTTCGGCCTGGTCGGCGACGCGGTTCTCGTAGAGCTTCCACCCGGCGTATCCGCCTCCGGCGCACAGCGCCAGGATCGCGAGCGCGGCGACGACACGGCGTGGCCGCCAGAGGCCGGACAGTCGGCCGGCACGGACCACCCGGCGGGACCGCGTGGACGAGCCCTTCTCCCCGACCGCGCCATCGGCCGCGGCCTCGGCCTCGTTCTCTCCGGCCTCGTTCTCTCCGGCCTCGTTCCCGGCCTCGATCGGTTCGGCCTCTACCTCGATCTCCGTGGTCTCCGGGGCCCGCACGGCGTCGAGGACCTCGTCCGCGTCGGTCGATACCGCTCCGGTGCGCGGGCGACGGCCCCGGCCCGCGCGGACGGGCGACTTCTTCACGACGTCCTTGCCCCTGGGCTTCTGGGTGGTCTCGTTCGTCGCGACGGTCTTCACGGTGTCACCTCTCAGTCGGGTGTGGCGGTGTCGGTCGGGGTCGGTCAGTGAAGCGGATGTGCGGTCCGCCGAACGGGGTGGGGATCGTCTTCGGCCCCCGCGGGGTCGGGTTGGACCGCGCGTGGGGGTCGCTGCCGGGTTCGGGCAGGTGGGTGTCGTCGCCCGGGGGCCGCGGCGCCGCGGCCGCCCCGCGCACGAGGTGCCGGGGGTTCGGGCAGTGGGTGTTGAGGAACGGCTCGGGGAAGTCCGGCCGCGACGGCGCCGACCTCGGGACGTTGTAGTCGCAGGGGACGCGCGGGAACACGTCCACGCTTCCCCACAGGCCGCCGTCGCGGAAAGCGGTGCTCAGCGCGTCGAGCACCGATCCGCCGCGTTGTTGCGGGAAGAAGAACTCGCGCAGGGCCGGCACCCTCAGGTAGGTCATCTGCGACACCGTGACGAGGTTGCCGAGCAGCTGCACCATCGTCGGCGAGTTGTCGGTGAAGAGCGCGTCGACGTCCTGCAGCGTGGCGGGGGTCTGGGCGAGCATCCGCCGGAATCCGGCGTCCATGGCACCCACCCCGGCGAGGGTGGATCGCAGGTTCTGCGAAGTCGCCCGCAGACCCGGCGCCGTGTCGGACAGGGTGCCCAGCACCACCTTGCTGGTTCTGATCACGCTGACGGTCTGCGGCAGAACGGAATCGAGGGTGGACACCAGGAACGTCCCGCCCCGGACGATGTCGCGCAGCTTCTGCGCCCCCTCCTCGCCGGTGCCGAGTTCATCCATGATGGACCGCAACTCCTGCGGATCGATCTGCGCGAGAGCGGGTTCGAGGTCGCCGAGCAGCGTCGCCATCGGAACCGGGATCGAGGTCCGCTTCTCGTCGATGACGGTGCCGTCGGTGAGGAACGGCGGGGAGTCGGTCTCGGGCTGGAAGTCGAGGAACTGCTCGCCCGCCGGGGACAGACTCGACACCCGCACCTCGCCGTCGGCCGGGATCTTCACGCCCGCGTCGATCGTCGCGACCACCCGGACCCCGTCGTCGTCGATGCGCACGTCGTCGACCCGTCCGACCTGGACGCCGCGCAGTGTGACGTCCTGATTCGGCAGCAGCCCGCCGGATTCGGGGAGCTGCACCTCGACGCGGATGGTCGACACCGTCGGGGTTGCGCTGGAGTGTGTCGAGCAGCAGGTAGGCCACACCGACGACGACGATCGTCAGCAGTCCGAGGACGGACAACACGTTCTTCCGCCGACGCGGCGCGCACCGTCCCGACGATGCCGCGCGCGCAGGTCTCCACCAGGTCTGTCATCGCGGCGCTCCGGGCTTCTGCGGGGGCTGCACGTGCTGGCGAATGCGCATCAGCGTGACCGACAGCGACCCGACGAACTGTTGCCAGTCCCGCATGTCGGGCAGCCGGGACCCGGGATCTCCCTTGTGGTTCGGGTCGTCGAACGCGCCGAGGGCGAACTGCGAGATCGCCACGTCCGTGTGTCCCGAAGTCGCGTTGGTCAGTTTGATGATCGGTCGAGGATGCGGTTGACCGCGGCCAGGCTCGCGCCCGGCGCGGTTGCCGCAGCATTGAGCGAGGCGGCGATCCGGTTGATGTCGTCCATCATCCCGCCGGCCGCGCCGCCCTTGACCGAGGGGAACGCACCGAGTTGGCGGATGATCCGGTCCACCTGGTCGACGGTCGAGAGGATCTGCTGCGTGTTGTTCGCGACCGTCCAGAGCGCGGGCCCGGCGGCCGCGATCGCGGTGTCGATCGTCTGCTGTCGCGCCGAGACCGTCGACGCGAGACGACTCGCCGCGCCGAGGACCTGATCGATCTCGTCGGTCCGCTCCGACAGCGACGACACCAGCACGGTGGATTCCCGGATGAGGGACCCGAGTTGCCGGCCGTCGTCGCCGAGTGATTCCCCGAGGCCGTTGACGAGGTCGGTGAGACTGCGGATGGCTCCGCCGTTGACCAGCATCGCCTGTCGCCGAAGATCCACCACCGGGTGTGGAAGCCGGTGGTGGCCGCGGTGCACGGCATGGCCGCCGGCGGGGCACAGTACTTCCTCAACGAATCCGACATCATCGCGTCGTCGGATGCGGAGTTCTTCGACCCGCACGCCAACGGCGGCATCGTCTCCGCCCTCGAGCCGATCGGCATGCTCAACCGAGGCGTCCCCCTCGGTGACGTCCTGCGCTGGGCGCTCATGGGCACCGAGGAGCGCATCACCGCCGAGACCGCGCTGCGCCTGGGCCTGGTGACCGAGGTGGTCGACCGCGAGAACCTGCATGCTCGCGCCCACGAGATCGCCGCCCGCAATCCGGTCGCCGTCCAGGGCACGGTGCGCGCGATCTGGGAATCCCTGGACATGACCCGCAGCGCCGCACTGCAGAACGGCATGGCCTACACCCACGTCGGCAACGAACCCGCCGAGGTGCGACGCGCGCAACCCCGTCGCAACGACCCCCGACCTACCGGTGACGCGGGCTGGACCGCAGCCACCTGGTTCGTCAATCAGATAACTGTTATAACCATCTGAACCCGCCCGTCGCAGGGTGGAGATCAACGGAGGCAGACGTGGAACATCCGTGGGACCGCCGTCTCGGCGTCTGGTGGATCGCCGAGGATCACCCCGACCAACCGGCGATCGTCGCCTCCCCCAGCGGACGGACACTGACCTTCGGCGAACTCGCCGGCAACGCACACCGGCTCGTCCACGCGTTGCGGGCCAACGGATTCGGCGCAGGGGACATCGTCGCCTACGCGTTGCCCAACGACGTCGATCCGGTGATCTGGCAACTCGCCTGCACGGAGATGGGGATGCGCTATCTCGCGCTCAACCCCGCCCTGTCCGCAACGGAAATCGATGACATCCTCCGCCATTCGGGTGCCGGCGCGGTGGTGGTGCATCCCGACTTCGGCGATCGCATGGGCGAGGTCGGCGACGTGAACACGGTCCGTCTCGCGGTATCCGTCGGCGGCGACATCCCCGGCTTCCTCCCCTATGAGGAGCTCGTCGCCGGCCACCCGGACACACTGCCCGACAACCGCGTCCTCGGTGGCGCGATCTCGTATTCATCGGGAACCACGGGCAAGCCGAAAGGCGTGGTCCGCCCGCCCCCGACCTCGAACCCTCCGCGGCCGCGAACGCGATGTCGACGTTCGGCCGGGCGTTCCGGTTCCTTCCCTTCGACGGCGTGCACCTGGTGTCGACGGGCATGAACCACGGTGGCTGCCAGGGCTTCTACCTCGGCGCGCTCAACGTCGGGCAGGCGCTGGCCATCGGCGGGAGGTTCGATCCCGAGCGCACGCTGCAGATGATCGAGCAGTACCGCGTCACCACCGCGTACATGGTCCCCACCCAGTTCGTGCGCCTGCTCCGACTGCCCGAGGAGGTGCGCAACCGCTACGACCACTCGAGCCTGAAGGTCGTGGCCCACTCCGCGGCACCGTGCCCGCTCGAGATCAAGAAGCAGATGTTCGAGTGGTGGGGCCCGGTGATCTGGGAGACCTACGGCGGCATGGAGGGCGCCGCGACCATCGCCAAACCGCATCGCTGGTTGGAGAAACCGGGCACCGTCGGCCGCGCGGTGGCCGGGATGACGGTGACGATCCTCGACGACGACGGGAACGAGTTGCCCCCGGGCGAGATCGGCAACGTCCATCTGGAGTCGGCGGCGTCGACCTTCGAGTACCGCGGCGACCCGGAGACCACGAGGTCGGCCTTCCGCGGCCGGTCGTTCACCATCGGCGACATCGGCTACCTCGACGAGGACGGCTATCTGGTCATCTGCGACCGCGCGAAGGACATGATCATCAGCGGCGGGGTCAACATCTACCCGGCCGAGGTCGAGGGCACGCTCGCCGCACATCCCGCAGTCGCCGACGTCGCGGTCATCGGGGTGCCCGATCCCGAGTGGGGCGAGCAGGTCAAAGCCCTCGTGGTCACCGCGGGCACCGTCACCGACACCGCCGGCCTCGACCAGGAGCTGATCACCTGGTGCCGGGAGCGGTTGGCGCGCTACAAGTGCCCGCGCAGCGTCGAGTTCCGCGCCACCCTGCCCCGCACCGAGACCGGCAAACTCCTCAAACGCACATTGCGCGACGAGTACTGGGCAGCCAGCGGACGCCGGGTCTGATCCGACCACCGCGTGAGGGAATCCACGCCCATGACCGACACTTCGACGTCCCAGCTGAGGGCACCCTGCACTCCTACACCATCGTGTCCTGCGCAACCCCGACTTCGACCCCGGACAGCGCACGGCCCCCTGGGTTGGCGACACAACCCGGCGAGCCCAAGGCACGGCGCGGATCTCGTTCTTGCGTCGAAAGCCGCCCTACCCATCCGGACCTACGTCACCGTGAGGCATCGGGTGACCCGGATACGTGGCGATAGTGAGAACGTCGCCAGGAGAACAGTCCAGCGCCCGGCAGATCGCCGTCAAGGTTGTGAATCGGATTGCTCGTGCGTGGTTGTTCTTCAAGAGCGATAGATTGACTGTCGACACACCAGTCCTGCGTGAAAGCTCTTTGAGTGTCATCCCGCGTTCTCGCAGAACATGCTCCAACGTACAGATGATGGCGTGTGACTCTTCATCTGATGGCATCAGACCAGCCCGGCAGTATCTCGTCGTAGACGCGCGCCGACCGTGAAGGCGGAAGCGATGATGGCGATCAGGAAGATGCCGCCCGAGTCTACTGCATAGTCTGTCCAGCGCAGCGCGAATGGGACCAGTTCCGGGGACGAGGTCAACTCCGACGCCGCAGACCAATGCCCCAATGCGGAGATCATGACACCGACGGTGGCCGCCATGGCATATCCGGCCGCCACCAATGCGACGATGAAAGTCTGCCGGCGGCCGAACAGGCGGCGTCGATTCAGGGAGTAGATGCTGAAACCGGCGAACGCCGCAAGTGCAATATTGGCGCCACTGGTGAGCATTGCCCCCAACGCGAGAAGCCAACGCGTCGAGTCGGATAGATTCGCTGCGATCACACTCACCTGGGATGTAGACCCTTCGACCAATTCTGCTGTGCCGTCGCCAATCCCATCAGGAAGGGGCGCACTGGCCGGGAGCACAAGATCCACGCCGGTGTTACTGCGAAGTGTGTCCAACTGCGCGATGAGTACGAGCACCATCACGGCGGAGTAGAGAACAACCACGGCGAAGATGGCCCAGCCGAGCACGGCAAGAGCCGCGCGCCAAAGGTTCCGAGAAGGTGAATGTGTTGTCATAGACCTCACCATACATATCGATTATCGTTACTCGCAACGATAATCGATATGCGCGCACCGGGACGGGACCCACACAAGGGTGTCCACCAGCTGCGCCTCACAACCAGGCACTGGGACCTCGCTTCCGCTTGAGTAGCGAATCAGGCCCGCCGGGGATCGGTCGGATCGGACTGAGCCTCCGCGATGAACGCATGCATCTGATCGAGTGCCGCACGCGCCTCGGGTGAGAACGGTGCCAACGCCTGGAAGACATGCGGCTGGTCCCGCCAGGCGTGCACCTCGACGTAAACACCGACCTGCGCCAGTAACTCCGCGAGTCGTTCATTGCCAGGACGAACCGGCTCGTCGGCTCCGAGTTGCAGCAGCGTCGGTGGGAACTCCACGAGTGCGCGCTCGAGCGGGCAGAGGTCCTCCGAACGTACGGCCAGGCGCGCGGCACGGTCGGCGAACCGAGTGGAGAAGAAGGCATCCCGCGGCGCACCCCGAGGCGGACGGTAGGAAGTATCGAGCCAGGCCGACATACCTACAGCAGCCGCAGGTAGCGGAAGATCGGGATGATCGGAAAGCTCTGCCATCAAGCTGACGAGAAGATTGCCGCCAGCCGAATCTCCAGATACTACGACCCGAGTATTGTTGCGGCGGTGGATAACCCAACGGTACACCGCGAGACAGTCGTCCAGACATTGCCGCGCAGTCACTTTGGGCAGCAGTCGATAGTCGAAAAGCACCACTTCTGTCTCACACGAGCGTGAGATCTGCATCGCGAGAAAGCGGTGGCTGCGGGTGCTGCCGAACACGAATCCGCCCCCGTGGATGTGCATAATGGTCGATTCCGGATCGACGACAGAAGGATGCCGAACCACGTCGACGCGGATCGCACCCAAGCGATGAGTCTCGACCACACCCCGCCACGACAGAGCCGCCATCGGCGCGCCCAGAATGATATTGACCAAGGTCATCGTGGCCGTGTTTATCGGAATTGCGTCGGCAATGACCCGGGCACACCGCAACACCCAGTTGGCCGCCAGCGTGAACACGCTTATGCGTGGATGTAACGCGACTTCAACGAGGCCCGGTTCACCACTTTCGTCTCGCGCAACTCTGGTACCCGTCAATGTTCATCCCCCCCCTGGATCGTGGTGGAGATCAAACCAGACGAACGCTCGGTACACAAGGGCGTGGGCAGCCCACGGTGACCGTCTGGCCACAGTGCTTGCGCGGCGCGCACATACACGCCGCACCGCTGGAACCGCTGTCGGCACACCTTGCTCGCAAAGTCCTTCGATCACGCCGCGTCACAGCGCTGGTGAATCGTCCCGGGTGTCGTGGAGGCCCGGTTGGTCAGATTGTGGTGAGGACCGGGTTCTTACGGTGCGCTCTTCGGTCTGGGATGCCCGGTGGTTGGGTTCGTTACCCGCGGCCGGGGCGAGCCCGATATCGTCGTGGAGCCTTCGGTGGTTGAAACAGTCGACGTATTCGGCGACGGCCATCTCGACGTCGCCGACCTTCTTCGAGTCACCCGCCGGCCGCATGTCCGGGTTGCGGATGCACTCGGCCTTGAACAAAGAGTTGAACGTCTCGGCCATGGCATTGCCATGGCTGTCACCCTACGACGCGGACGGACGCGACGGCCTCGGCGAGCCACTTGGGCTAGCGAATCGCTCGAGGCCGGACTCCTCTGTCGCGGTGGTGATCCTGCCCTCGGCTCGCGGCCCCGGCGCCGTCGCCGATGGTGGTCTTGCGGGTCTTCTCCCGGCCGATCCCACGCAGGCCCTCGACCCGCATCAGCCGCTCGACGGTGCAACCCGCAACCGTGACGCCCGCACGGTTGAGCTCAGCGCGGGTCGTGCCGCAAAGCCGACGACCGGGGCGTGAATTGGATGTTTTCGAGAAATCTCTCTTGAGCTACCACCCTCTTGATCGAACTCGAGCGGGACATCCCATCTCCGCGACCGGGGTCGCGAACGTGTGGGGACCTGCCACCGTCTCCGCGACGAGGCCGGTGATCGCCAGATAGAGGTCGCGAGAGTCAGTTTGACACAAGCGATCGTACCGGGCTCCGCGTGCCGGGATCTGCGTGCTCGAGCGTTCGCCCGCCCGACGGGACATCGGCCCAAAAGCACCACTGCGGTCGGCCGGCATGGTGTCTAATGGCTAAAAGAGTTAACTTGTTGTCCTGTATTCGCAAGGAGTCACCATGGCAGCCCGACTCGCGGGAAGAGTAGCGTTCGTCACCGGCGTGGCCCGGGGGCAGGGTCGCAGTCACGCGGTGCGACTGGCCGAGGAGGGCGCCGACATCATCGGCGTCGACCTGCCCCGCCCCGTCGGGAACATGACCTATCCGCTCGCGACGCAGGAGGATCTCGACGAGACGGTGCGCCTCGTCGAGAAGACCGGGCGAAGGATCGTCGCACGGGCCGCCGACGTCCGCGACCGCACCGCCCTCGACGAGGCGGTGGCCGCCGGTGTCGAGGCCCTCGGTCGTCTCGACGTCGTGGTCGCCAACGCCGGTGTCTGCCCGCTCGGACAGAATCCGCCCAACACCTTCCTCGACGTCGTCGACGCCAACCTGGTCGGCCTGATCAACACCTTCAACGCCGCATATCCGCATCTCGACGACGGGGCGTCGCTGATCGCAATCGGATCGGTCGCCGGACTCACGCCGGGCACGGTCGACAACCCCGCCACGGGCCCGGGCGGGGCCGGGTACGGCTATTCCAAACGAGCCATCGCCCAACTCGTGCACGACTTCTCGATCCTGGTGGCACCGCGCGGAATCCGGGTCAACGCCATCCACCCGTCGAACTGCGACACCGACATGCTCCAGAACGACGCGATGTACCGGATGTTCCGGCCGGACCTGGAATCCCCGACCAGGGACGATGCAGCCCTGGCGTTCCCGGTCATGAACGCCATCCCGGTGCCCTGGGTCGAACCGATCGACGTCAGCAACGCCGTGGTCTACCTCGCATCCGACGAGTCCAGGTACGTCACGGGCTCCCAGCTGAAGGTCGACGCCGGGGCGATCGCCAAGGCCGTTCCGCTCTGATCCGCCGGCGAACACCCCTACGGCGACGCGGCGGATCGGAGAGCGAGCAGACATGACAGCACACAACCCACGGGGCGCCCGGGACGCCGACGGCCGGGGGATCGGGGGCAAGCGCGCCGGCGTCGGGACGGTCGACGCGACATCCCCGTTCCGGGCCGAGTCCATCGCGGCCTCGGTGGCCGAGGCACTCGACCTCCCCCGCGTCGATGACGACGTCTTCGTCGCCGCACCCGCCAGCGGCGACGATCACCGTGGCCTCTATGGCGGCCGGCTGACCGCCCAGGCCCTCCGCGCCGCCTCGCTCACCCTGCCCGACGACCGGCTCGCGCACTCCATGCACTGCTACTTCATGGTCCCGGGCGACGCGACCAGGCCGATCACCTTCACCGTCACCCGCGAACGCGACGGCGGCCGGTACTCGGTGCGGCGCGTCGTGGCCACTCAGGACGGCGTCGCCATCCTCGATCTCGCAGCGTCGTTCCAGCGTGAGCAGACCGGCTCGGACTACCAGGCGCGAGAGATGCCGGACACCGACCCGCCGTCGGCCCTTCCCCCGGTCCCGCAGGACCCACGCATGCTCGACCTCGACGTCCGCATCCCGCAGGACAGCGGGCAGTACCACCGCTGGCCCACACGCCTGTGGATACGGATCACCGACCCGCTCGCCGAGGACGCGAACCTACGCGCCTGCGGACTGGTCTTCATCTCCGACATGTGCACCGGCCTCTCCAAGGCCCCGCACGTGGCACAGGTCGGCATCCTGCCGTCCATCGACCACTCCGTCTGGATCCACCGTGCCTGCGACCCCAACGGATGGATGCTCATGGACCTGGCACCGGAGTCGACCTCGCACGGCCGCGGCATGTACACCGGACGCATCTTCGACGAACGCGGCGTGCTGCTGGCCAGCCTCGCCCAGGAGTCGCTGTTCCGAAAGCGCGAGAAGCGCAACGGGCGCGCTCGGCCATAGCCCGCAGCGGCGTCGTCAGCGAGATCTCATACCGCCCAACCCATGAGGGCCGGTTTCCTTCGCGCCGATCCGATCGGATCGCACGGAAGGAAAGCGGCCCTTCTGGAGTGATCCTCATGCCGCCAGGATCGTCTCAGCCCTCCCGTTCGACCTGCTCCATCTCGTGCCGCAGGATGCCGTCGCGACTGTCGGCCGGCGGATCGGGCAACACCACGGCCGCGTCCCGGGTCGGCAGCAGCACCACCGCACTGGCCGGGGAGGTGACGACGCCGCGCTGGTTCTCGCACCGGAGCTCGATGTGGACCTCGTTGCGTCCGTCCACGTGTCGTTTGTCGACGACCTGCCCCTTCACCCAGGTCGTGTCGCCCATGTAGTTGAAAGCGCGATGCTGCACCGACAGCTTCCACAGCCAGCCGTCGTCGCCGATCCAGTCGGTGATCAGGTGGGTCAGCCAGGTCTCGCGCATGGCGCCGTAGTCGTACGACGTCGGGATGCCGAGTTCGCGCGCCCGCTCGGGTTCCCAGTGCAACCGCTGCACGGTGTCGGGGATGTTGAGCGCGTTGGGCGGATACAGGCCGGGCGCCTTCTTGCGGACCTTGTACGCGTGGCCGAAGGCGCCGTTCGGCGTCAGCTGCATCCCCCAGCCCACGTGCCAGACGACGACGTCGGTGGCGACCAGCGGTCCTTTGACCCTGACCGGCAATGCCTCACCGATCCGGACGTCCTCGAAGTACCGGGGCTCGGAGCCGCGTCGCGCCTCGGCCTCGTAAGCCGCGTCGATCTCCGCGAGCTCCTCGGCCGTGTAAGGAACCTGCTCGAGGTGCTCCTTCTTCCGCTTCTTGGACGCCGAGCGTTCGGCGTTAACCCAGGTGCCTCGACGGATGACGCAGGGCTCGCCGTTCTGGTTGTCGTAGATGAAGGCGCGGGTCACGTGCGCGGACCGGCCGCCGAACCTCGAGGTCTTCGGCACGACCCCGACCTGTGCTCGCAGGCAATGGAGCCGGTCGCCGAGACGCAGCGGTCGCCACCACTCGAACTGCATGATTGCCTGGTACGACCCCAGCCCGGCGAACGGGTCGCCACGGAACAGCGCCTTGGTCTCCGCGTCGGGCCTGGGCGCCGCGTCCTCCCCCATCGTGTAGTGGAAGTTCGGCGGAGCGATGAGCCCGCCCCATCTGGTCGTCGGCCCGTAGGACGGGTCGCACCACAGCGGGTTGTCGTCGCCGTAGGCCTGGGCGAAGTGTCGCACCCCGTCCCAGGTGACCTCGTAGTTGTGCGGCGCGTGGGGAATCCGCTCCGGCACACCGTTGCGGAGTCGGCTGCGTTCGATGGCCTCGTCGGTGAGGACGCCGAAGGTGCCGTTGTCGGTCACCGTCATGAGCCGCTCCGATCCGCGGTCAGCGAGCTCCGGATCTCGACCATGCGGTTGAGCCGGGTCTCGGCCTCCGCCAGCCTCGCGTCGTCTCCCGCACCTCGGAGCTCCTCCACCCGGGCCCGTTCGGCCTCGATCTCGCTGTCGAGCAGCTCGCCGGCCCCATCACGGGTCAGCAGGTCCATGTCGGTCCAGTCCGCGGCCGGGATCTGCTCGACGAGTTCGGGTTCGGGATGGTCGGTCATGACGTCCGCTCGAATCGGAAGAGCTTGCGGGCGTTGAGCTCCACCATCTTGTGGACGTCCTCGTCGGGGACGTCGCGCATCTGCTCGGCGACCACCTTGCGACTGTGGGGCCAGTTGGAGTCGCTGTGCGGGTAGTCGCACTCCCAGGTGATGTTGTCGATGCCGACCTCGTGACGGTTGTCGATGCCGTGCTGATCGGAGATGAAGCAACCGAACATGTGCTCGCGGAACAGATCCGACGGCCGCACCGTCTGGTTGATGTTCTGGTAGTAGCGGTGCTTCTCCCACGTCGCGTCGATGCGTTCGAGCATGTAGGGCACCCAGCCGATGCCGCCCTCGCTCAGCGCGAACTTCAGCTTCGGATGTCGGTGGAACACCGGCGAGAAGAGCAGGTCGGCGGTGGCGTACATCGAGTTGCAGCCGAACAGCGCGATCATCACCGCCATCGGCGCCTCGGGCGCGGTGATCGGGGGCTTGCCCGACGTGCCGAAATGGATCGACAACACCTGCCCGGTCTCCTCGCATGCGTCGAAGACACCGTCCCAGTGGTCGGTGTGGAAGGACGGCAGGCCGAGCGGGACCGGGTTCTCGACGAAAGCGATGGCCCGCGAGCCCTTCTCGGCGGTACGGTGTATTTCCGCGATCGCCAGGTCGGTGTCCCACAGCGGGAGGATCACCATCGGGATGTAGCGATCCGGAGCGGTCGGACACCACTCGTCGAGGACGTAGTCGTTCCACGCCTGCACGCACAGGTGCGCCAGTTCCTTGTCTTCCCCTTCGAGGAAGACGGTGCCGGCAAAACGCGGGAAGGACGGAAAGCACAGGGCCGCGTGCACGCCGTCGACGTCCATGTCGGCCAGACGCGCCTTCGGGTCGTAGCAGCCGGGCAGCATGTCGTCGTAGCGAACCGGCTCCGCGCCGTACTCCTGCGGCTTCTTGCCGGCGACCGCATTCAGTCCGATGTAGGGGTAGATCCGGTCCTCGTAGCTCCAGACCTGTGCCGGCGGACGGTCCGGATGTAGCTGCTTCTCGACGATCGTCGGCCCGGCCTCGAGGAACTTCCGAGGGAGCCGATCCGCCCACAGCATCGGGTGCTCGATGAGGTGGTCGTCGGTCGAGATCAGTTGCATGTGATCCTGCAGCGGCATTGCATCTCCTCGCGTTTCGCCCGATCAGGACCGGGCACCATCGGCTGCTCACGGCACCTGCCCAGCGCTGGGCCACGCTCCCATCGTGGCACGCACGAACCCGGCCGGACAAGGAAATCAGACGAATGAGTTATCTGTTTCAGCTTGGCGGAATCATCACTAAATGAGTTAACCCTATGCTAGCGTCCGAGAGGCGCCAGTCGACGAGAGAACCGGCGAGATCACCGCCGACACACCCTTCTCCCCGGAGGACGACACCTTCCACGTGCCGCCCACCGACGACCCGTACTGGGTGGAGACCAACTGGTGGTCGTTCAACGTGCCCGAGCGCCACCTCGGCGGCTGGTTGCACGCACGCTACGACGTGAACCGCGGCACGGTCACCTGGCGGGTCTTCGTCTGGGACCCGAGCGGTGCCGATCTCGGTCGGCTCGCGTACTACCGCACCGCCGTCGACAAGCCGATGCCCGAGAACCCCGACCTCCGCGACATCACGTTCCCGCACGGCGGATTCTCGGTGAAGATGCTCGAACCGCTGATGCGGTACCAGATCTCCTACACCGACCCGGACAACGACTTCTCCATCGCCTTCGAGCACGACGCGGTCCACCCACCGCGACGCTTCACCCCGGGCGAGCCCCCGGCGATGCACAGCCCGCACCTGGACCAACTGGGCCATCAGGTCGGTGAACTCGTCCTGCGCGGCGAGTCCATCCCCATCGACTCCTATTCCATCCGCGACCGCACGTGGGGCCCCCGGGGCGGCCACCACATGCAGTCCAAGAAGCCGGAGTACCTGCGCGGCGAGCACAAGGTGCTGCACCCGGGCGGACCCCGCTGGCGCGAGATCGAACGCGAGCGCGGCCGCGGCCGAATCCAGTACATCTTCGGTCATTCGGGTCCGAACACCGGCTTCCTCGGCTTCGTCCGTCCCCAGGACGGCGACGCCGCGGGTTGGTCCCCGCTCAATCACGGATGGTTGCTGCGCGACGGCCGTTTCGAGCGCCTCGACAAGACCCGCTCCCGCATGCGGAACTTCCGCGATCCGAGGACCGGGTGGAGCGCACACATGCAAGTGGACCTCACCGATCTCGCCGGCCGGACGATGTACGCCGAGGGTTTCTCGGTCAGTCACATGTGCGAGGGCGGGACCGGCAGCAATGCGCTGATGCGCTGGGAGTTCGACGGTGAGATCGGTTGGGGCGAGGACCAGGACGGCTGGAAGCGCTCCCACTGGGTCAAGATGATGAACGCGTTGCGCGCCACGAGCACCCCCGACCAGGAGAAGTGAGCATGTCCGCCGACGAGACCAATTCTGTCGCACCACCTTTCGACGGCGTGCGGGTCGTCGAGATCGCCGCGTGGACCTTCGTTCCGGGCGCCGGCGCCATCCTGGCCGACCTGGGCGCCGACGTGATCAAGGTCGAACCGCCGAGCGGGGACCCGCAACGCAACCTCCAGAACGCGCTGAACCGGAAGGAGGGGGCGCCGAACCCCTTTCTCGAGGTGCCCAACCGCGGGAAGCGCAGCATCACTCTCGATCTCACCACCGACGACGGCCACGACCTGCTGCTGACGCTCGTCGAGAAGGCCGATGTCGTGCTCACCAGTTACCTACCCGCGCAACGCGCGAAGCTCCGCGTCGACATCGACGACCTGATGGCGGTCAACCCGCAGCTGGTCTATGTCCGGGGCACCGGCTGGGGCTCCAAGGGCGACAAGGTGAATGTCGGCGGCTTCGACGCGGCGGCCGCCTGGTCGGCGGGCGGCACGATGCACAAGCTCACGCCGCCGGGAGCCGAGCGACCCACCATGCAGCCGGCCGCCTACTACGACCTGCAGGGCTCGAGCGCGATAGCGGGTGCGGTGGGCATGGCCCTGTTCCGCCGTGAACGCACCGGCACGGGAGGGGTCGTCGACGTCTCACTCCTCAACACCGGCATGTGGCCGCTGAGCCCGGACCTCACCGCGGCGCCCTAGATCGGGGAGATCCCGCGACAGGGCCGCACCGATGCCCCGAACCCGATCGTCAACGCCTACCGCACCAAGGACGATCGCTGGATCAACCTCGTATGCCTGCAGGCCGAACGGTTCTGGGGCGAGCTGTGCGCCCTCATCGACCGCGTCGACCTGATCGTCGACGAACGCTTCTCCGACGACCTGGCGCGCTATACCCATCGGCGCGAGTGCATCGCCGAGCTCGACAAGACCTTCGCCGAACGCACTCTCGACGAATGGAAGACCGTGCTGAGCGGGTTCTCCGGCGTGTGGGCGGCGGCCGCGACCGTCGCCGAACTCCACGACGACAAGCAGGTCCTCGACAACGGTTTCCTGCCCGAGGTGCCGGCCGCCGACGGTTCGGCGTTCCGGGTCGTCGCTCCGCCGTACCACTTCGACGAGCAGCCGACGACTCCGCGGCGCGCCGCCCCCGCGCTCGGTGAACACACCGAGGAGATCCTGTGCGAGGCGGGACTCGACGCGCAGCGGATCACCGAATTGAAAGAGCGTGGAGCGCTCGGCTGAGGCCGTCTCCCGACTGCCGCCGAGGATGCCCAGGGTGCCGGCGGACCTCCACACCGCGCGCCCGGTCGGGCGGCACTCTCCCACCCGTCGAGGTGTGGTGTGCGGACCACCTCGACGCGCACCGCGTCGCGCATACCGGTCTTGGCGCCGCGGCTCATGATGCCGACGCGCTCTCCTAGTCGCTGGCCGGAAGGGGCTTGGCGGCCTTGATCTCCAGGGGTGTGGTCCCGATCGCCAGTGTGCCCGCTCCCGCCTTGGTGACCAGCACCTCGAGTCCCGGTGCGTCCTCGGAGGTGTAGCGTTTGCCCAACTGGGTGCCGGTATCGAGTCCGGCCGAGATCTCCACCCTCTCGACCGGCTCGCCCTTCGGCACGAGAGGCGCACCGCCGCAGGTGAGTTCGACTTCGGAGTCGGGTGCGGTCACCACCACGACCTCCGTGTCGCAGGTCTGGCTGCAGAGTCTGGTGCCTGGCTTCAGGGTCATGACCTTTCCTGTGCTCGTTCGAATTGCGCCACCAACCGGCGGTGCAGGACCTTGCCGGTGGCGGTCTGCGGCAGCTCGTCCACCCAGATCACCTCGTCGGGCGTGCGAGACCCGCGCAACCGGGCACGCACGTGGGAACGCACCTCGTCCTCGGTGATGTCGGTCCTCGGATCGCGCACGACCACCGCGACGAGCCGCTGGCCCCATTCCTCGTCGGGAAGCCCGATGACCGCGGTCTCGCGCACGCCCGGGTGAGTGAGCAGCACGTCCTCGATCTCCGCAGGCGCGATGTTCTCCCCGCCCCGGATGATCGTGTCGTCGGCGCGGCCCGCGATGAACAGATAGCCGTCGGCGTCGACCCACGCCCGGTCGTTGGTGGGGAACCAGCCGTCCTCGTCGAGGACCGAGCCCTTGCCCAGGTAGGTGCCCGAGACCTGTGCGCCGCGCACGAAGAGCAACCCGATCTCGCCCGGCCCGACGGGGTTGCCGTCCGCGCCGCGGATCTCGATCTCCATGCCGGGCACGGGCCGCCCGACGCTCTCGAGGCGACGCCGGATCCGCGGGTCGTCCGAGGCGAGCGCGGCCGCATGGTCCTCGGGTCCCAGCAGCGCCAGCGTCGAACTGGTCTCGGTGAGCCCGTAGGCATTGCAGAACCCGGCTTCGGGGAACGCGCGCATCGCCCGTTCGAGAACCGGGAGCGGAAGGCGCGCACCGCCGTAGGAGACGAGCCGCAGCGCCGGCGCCTTCGCGACCCGCCCGTCGAGCGCGTCGACGATGCGCGCGAGCATGGTGGGAACGACGGTCGCCGATGAGATCGATTCCCGGGCAATCAGTTCCAGCCACTCCTCGGCGTCGAAGTCGGGCAGGTGCACGACGCGGCGGCCTCCGTAGAAGTTGGTGAGCGTCGCACCCACGGCGGCCACGTGGTACGGCGGCACGGTGATCAGCGCCGCCTCGTCGGGGGCCGCGCCCGCGAAATCCACGGTGGCGAAGACATAGGCCTGCAGGTTCTCATGCCGCAGCGGGACGATCTTCGGCTTCGACGTGGTCCCGCTGGTGTGGAGGAGGACCGCGGGCGCGTCGTCCGGGACATCGAGGGGAGGCAACGGCTCCGACGACCGCGCCATGGCCAGGAAGTCGTCGAGACCGAGGACCTGATCACGGCCGGCGACCTTGTCGCGGTAGCGCTCCTCCACGACGACCAGCGGGCGTCGGAAGTCGGCGATCAACTCCGCGAGTACCTCGTCGCCGAGCCGGTAGTTGACCGGCACGAACGGGACGCCCGCACAGACCGAGGCGAAGAACACCTGCGGGTAGCCCGGGCCGTTCCGGCCCAGGTAGATCACCTCGGACGGGTCACGCTCGGAGATGACCGCCGCCCCGCCGCGAGCGGCGGCGACGACGTCGGCATGGGTGAGCCCGGACTCGCGGCCACCGAGAGCGATTCGATCACCGAGCCCGGATTCGACCATGTCCAGCAAGAGCCCGACGCCCATGATTCCAGCCAATCCACGTGAGGTCACGGTCATGTGGCGCAGCACGCGGCCACGCATCCCCATCGTAGATCATTCAGTGCAATCAGTTAGCCGATTTGGACAACCATGGGCACCGCGAGGGCCCGTCGGGCTCAGTTGAAGAGGTCGACCACGGACTCGGTGGCGAAGCGGCCCCACAGCATCTTCTTCGCGACCGAGCTCATGTGACGCTTCCAGTGCGCCTCCGCACCGTCGGCATCCCCGGCCTCGACCAGCGCGACCAGCTTGCGATAGGCGCGGATCGTCTTCTTGAACTGCGTGACCACCTCGTCGGTGTCGGTGGTCCGGGAGACGACGCGCGACATGTGCGTGGCGACGACGTCCGCCAGGACGCGACCGACCAGGCCGAGCGTCTGGTTCCCGGCGCGCTCGAGGAGGAGGTCGTGGAAGCGGAACGCGGCGGTCGACCAGGTGTCGAGGTCGGCCGACTCGGCACCGGCGTCGACGAGGGCGGCGAGATCGTCGATGACCTCGGTGAGCGCCTCGATGTCGTCGTCATCGTGCCGGGCGGCCAGCATCCTCACCGCGGCGGGCTCGAGCACCATGCGGGCCTCGTAGAGGTCGGCGAGGGTGGTGTGCTGGATCTGCAAGAGGAGGCCGAAGTACCTCGCCGCGACCGAGACATCGGGCGAAACCACCTGCACCCCACCGCGAGACCCGCGTCGCACGACGATGAGCGACTCGTTCTCGAGAATGCGGAACGCCTCCCGCAGGGTGGGCCGCGATACGTCGAATCGTTGTCCCAGCACGGTTTCCGGCGGAAGCATGTCACCGGGCTTGAGCACGCCGCGGACGATCTGACCACGCAGCTGAGCGGCGATGAGTTCAGCCGTCTTCGGAACCTGAATCCGCTTGGGCAATCCGCTCTCGTCGAACGAGTTGTTGGCCAATTCCCACACCTTCCGGACGCCGGCGACAGCCGAGCGGGGTTCAGCCTAGCACCCGGCGATGACCGACCTCTGTTTTGACGGAACCATCGTAAAAATGAACACACCCATTGTGCGGTTTAATCATCTAACTGATCGAGTGACCCCCAACGGCGCAAAGGAGGGGCCGACGCCATGTCGGACACATCGCACGCATCCACCGGGCGTATCCGCAGCGGCCGGCTCTACATCGACGGCAAGTGGGTCGACGGTCACGGCGACGAGGCCATCACCGTCGTCAATCCCGCCACCGAGGAGATCCTCGGCGCCGTGGCCCAGGCCACCGTCGCCGATGTCGAGGACGCGGTCCGCGCGGCGCGCATCGCCTTCGACGAGGGGCCGTGGCCGCGGATGTCGGTCCGCGAGCGGCAGGCCGTGCTGCGGATGATGGCCGAGGGTTTCGCCGAACGTCGTGCCGAGCTGGTGGATCTCAGCATCGCCGAGGCCGGTTCCACCCGCGCACTCGCCGAGTTCCTGCAGGTCGGCACTCCGATCGAGCACTTCACCGATCTCGTCGACCGGGTGATGCCCGCCTTCGACTGGGAGACCCCGCTGCCGCCGATGGTGGGCAACGGCATCGGCCAGGGCGTCGTGGTCCGCGAACCCTACGGCGTCGCGGCCCTGATCACGCCGTTCAACTTCCCGCTGTTCCTCAACCTCTGCAAGGTCGGACCGGCCCTCGCCGCCGGGTGCACGGTGGTGCTCAAGTGCTCGCCGTACACGCCGTTCGAGGCGCTCGTCGTCGCCGAGGTCGCCGAGGCGGCGGGGCTGCCGCCGGGCGTGCTCAACGTCATCACCGGCGACGCCGACGCCGGGGAGGCGCTCACCACCCATCCGGGGGTCGACATCGTCAGCTTCACCGGCAGCGACATCGTGGGCGCCAAGGTCTACGGCCAGGGCGCGCAGTCGCTGAAGAAGGTGGTCCTCGAACTCGGCGGCAAGTCGGCGAACATCCTGCTCGACGACACCGATCTCGACAAGGTGATGCAGAGCGTGCTCGGGGGCTTCATCACCCACGCCGGCCAGGGATGTGCGCTCATGACCCGCGTCCTCGTCCACGAATCCCTGCACGACGAACTCGTCGGTCGCATCACGATGGCGCTGGACCACATCCCCGTCGGCGACCCCGCCGATCCGAACGTGGTCATGGGCCCGCTCATCCGCGAGGCACAGCGTGCCCGGGTAGAGGAACTGATCAAGGTCGGCCAGGCCGAAGGTGCCCAGATCGCCTACGGCGGTGGGCGTCCCGCCGGCCTGGACAAGGGCTTCTTCGTCGAACCCACCCTGTTCGTGGGCGTCGACAACAGCATGACGATCGCGCAGAGCGAGATCTTCGGCCCCGTCGGCGTGGTCATCCCCTTCTCCGATGACGACGAGGCCGTGCAGATCGCCAACGACAGCCCCTACGGCCTCTCCGGCGGGGTCTGGTCGGCCGACCCCGTCCGCGCACACGCGGCGGCCCGCCGTCTCCGCACCGGCATGGTCGTGGTCAACGGAGGCGGTGGCGGACTCATGCCCGACGGGCCGTTCGGCGGATACAAGCGCAGCGGCATCGGTCGCGAATTCGGCGCCCACGGGCTCTCGGAATTTCTGCAGCACAAGACGATCCAATGGCCGGCGGCGCGATGAGAATCGTCGTCGATCGGGAGGGGTGCGGCGGCCACGGACGGTGCGTCGCCGTCGCACCGGAGCTGTTCGACCTCGACGACGACGGGATCAGCCTCCCACTCGTCGACGAGCTCGCGACCGACCAGGAGGCCGCCGCCAAGGACGCGATCGCCAACTGCCCGCAGAGCGCGATCCGAATCGACTGAGACCGGCCACCGGTCGTCGGGAGGACTGAGGGATACATGTCGAGTTCGCTTGGGGAGAAACCCGATTCGGGAGTCGGGCAGTTCTCTCCGGAAGAACCGGTCGCCGAGCCGGTGGCCAAGGATTCCCCGCCGATCGTCTGGCTGGCCCGCCTGGGCGCGGTCTTCCTGGCCATCCAGGCCTATGTCTACATCCGCTGGATCTTCTCCGACTCCTTCACCCCGATCCCGACCGGACCGGACGCGGTGCCCACCCACACGCTGGTCATCATCCGGGCGTCGGAGGTCATCTGCGTCGTCGGCGTGATCGCGTCGATTGTCTGGCTCGTGCACCGCACCCGCAAGGACGGGCGGTTCCCGACCATCGGCGTCTTCATGTTCGGGTGGTTGCTCACCTGCTGGCAGGACGTCGGGGTCAACGCGGTGCGGCCGGTGTTCTCCTACAACTCGGCGTTCCTCAACATGGGCACCTGGGGCGAGTTCGTGCCGGGCTGGGTCAGCAAGGGCCCCGAGACACCGGCGCCGATCCTCTACGAACTGGCCGACTACATGCTGTTCCTGCCGCTGGCGGTGGTGGGCATCGACAAGGCGGTGCGGGCCGCGCGCACACGTTGGCCGCGGCTGAACAAGGCCGGGATCATCGTCGCGCTGCTCGTGATCTTCTTCGTCCTGGACACCTTCACCGAACAGGTCCTGCAGCGTCAGGGCCTGTGGTCGTACTTGCGGGTCGACGGGACATGGTCGATATTCACCGGCAGTGTCAACCAGTTCCCGCTGTACGAGGGCATCTTCTTCGGCTCGGTGATCATGGTCGTGTCCATGTCGTTCTACCTGTTCCGTCGCGACGGCGACCAACTCATCACCGACGCCGGCATCGAGCGGCTGAAGATCACCCGCGGTGTGGGATTCGTGCGCGTCCTCGCCTTCAGCGCGGTGATGAACGTGATCCTCGCCGTGTTCTTCCTGGGCTTCAACCTCGTCAACATGCACGCCGACGTCGCACCCGCGGACGTGCCGAGCTATCTGCACCAGAACATGTGCGGTCTGGCCGAGAACCCGCCCTGTCCGCACATCGAGTAGCCGGTGCGGCCGCGGATCGCGTGCCGGCTCAGCGCTCGGGCTCGTCTCCGGTGACGACGGGGCGGTCGGGGTCCGACGACCACTGCGAGAACGAGCCGGGGAACAACGTCGCGTCGACGCCCGCGACCGCCAGCGCCGCGATCTCGTGCGCGGCGTTGATCCCGGAGCCGCAGTAGACCACGACGCGCTCGGCGTCCGGTCCGACGCCGAGACCGGAGAACCGGCGGCGCAGGTCCTCGGCGGGCAGGAAGCGGCCGGAGTCGTCGATGTTCTCGACGGTGGGGGCGCTGATCGCACCCGGGATGTGGCCGGCGCGCGGGTCCACCGGTTCGACGTCCCCGCGGTAGCGCTCGCCGGCCCGCGCATCGAGCAGGACGGAGTCGCCCGCCGCGACCTCGTCGATCGTGGCGACCGGAAGGTTCCCGGCCGTGAGCGTCACGTTTCCGGGTCTGGGCCGTCCGCCGTCACCGCTCGTGGTCCGCAGGCCCTCGGCCGTCCAGGCGGCCAGGCCGCCGTCGAGGAGTCTCACGTCGACGATCCCCGCCCAGCGCAGCAGCCACCATGCCCGTGCCGCGGCGAGGTTGCCGGAGTCGTCGTAGACGACGACGGGCACGCCGTCGTTGACACCCCAGCGCCGGGCCGCGGCCTGCAGGTCCCCGATCGCCGGCAGCGGGTGCCGCCCGCCGTCGGCGCCCGACGGCGGTGCCGCGAGTTCGGTGTCGAGATCGACGTACACCGCGCCCGGGATGTGCGCCTCGCGGTAGTGCGCGCGTCCGTCGAAATCGCCGAGCCGCCAGCGCACGTCGAGAACCACCGGCGGGGTCCCGAGAAGCTGTTCGGCCAGGTCGAGCGGGGTGATGAGTACGTCGGGCATGTCGCGAGCCTACCGATGGGCAGAATGGTCCGGTGGCTCTCATCCCCGCGGTCGTGTTCGGCCTGCTCACCTTCTGGCTGCACCGACGCCTCGTACGGGCCACCGCGCTCCCCCGGCCCTGGTCGGTCGTCGTCGACGCAGCACTGGTCGTGCTCTGGGCCCTCGCACTGGTCGGATTCGTAACCGGGCGGTGGTTCGACCCAGGGTGGGCGCGGCCGCTCGCCTTCGCGGGGTTCGTCTGGCTGGCCGCCTTCTTCTACCTGTTCCTGGGGCTCGCGGCGGTGGGCCTGGTCTCGTTCGGTGCGAGCACGGTTCGCCGGCTCCGCCGACGGTCCCGGACCGAGGGCCCCGAAGCCGATGGCGAGCCCCCGGATTCCGAGACCCCAGACACCGAGACCCCAGACACCGAGACCCCGGACACCGAGACCCCGGACAGCTCGGCAGCCGCCCGTCTGCGTCGTCTGCGCATCGCGACCGCCGCGGTGATCGTCGTGGCGCTGGGCACCACCGCATACGGCATCGTCGAGGCCTCCAGGCCGCAGGTGACCGAGGTCGGCGCCGAATTGCCCGGACTGCCAGAGCAATTCGACGGACTACGGATCGCCGTCGTCTCCGACCTGCACGTGGGGCCGACCCGCGATGCGTCGTTCACCCGGCGCGTCGTCGATCAGGTGAACGCCCGGCGGCCCGACCTGATCCTGCTGGTCGGCGACCTGACCGACGGCAGGATCCCGCTCGTCCGCGACACCCTCGAACCCATCGCGGACCTCCGCGCGCCGCTCGGCGTCTTCGGGGTGAGCGGTAACCACGAGTACTACTCCGACGACGGCGGCCGCTGGCTCGACGTGTGGGAGGAACTCGGGGTTCGCACCCTGCGGAACGACCGGGTCCCACTGACGGTCGACGGGGCCACCATCCAGCTCGCCGGCGTGCACGACGCCACCGCGCCCGAACCGTATGAACCCGATCTCCCGGCAGCGCTCGAGGGCTCCGACCCCGACGATTTCGTCCTCCTGCTCGCCCATCAGCCCAAACAGGTCGTCGAGGCGTCTGAGCTGGGCGTCGGGCTGCAATTCTCCGGACACACGCACGGCGGGCAACTATGGCCCATCCGCTATCTCGTTCCGCTGCAACAGCCCTCGGTCACCGGTCTGGAACGTTTCGGGGACACGACCCTCTACACGACACGCGGCGCAGGGGCCTGGGGCCCGCCGGTCCGGGTCCTCGCGCCGCCGGAGATCACGATGTTCACGCTGCAGGCGAGTCCCTGACAAAAAGAACCCACCCTTCTTCTGCCAGATCCTCCGGCCGAGAACCGGGAGAAGTACCGAAGAAGGGTGGGTTCGTGACGAAGTCAGATCAGCGGTGCTTGAAGTCGGGATCCCGCTTCTCGACGAACGCGGCCATGCCCTCGGTCTGGTCGTCGGTGGCGAAGGTCGAGTAGAACAGGGCGCGCTCGGCGCGGACGCCCTCGGCCAGGCTCGACTCGAACGCGCGGTTGACGGCCTCCTTGGCCAGGGACGCCGCGATGAGCGACTTCGAGGCGATGACCTCGGCAACCTCGATGGCCTTGGCGAGCGCCTCCTCCTTCGGCACGACGCGGGAGACCAGGCCCAGCCGCTCGGCCTCGTCGACCTTCATCTGGCGGCCGGTGAGGATCATGTCCATCGCCTTGGCCTTGCCGACCGCGCGGGTCAGGCGCTGCGAGCCGCCGATGCCGGGGATGACACCGAGGTTGATCTCCGGCTGGCCGAAGACCGCGTTGTCGCCGGCGATGATGGTGTCGCAGAGCATCGCGAGCTCACAGCCGCCGCCGAGCGCGTAGCCGGTGACCGCGGCGATGATGGGGGTGCGGGTGCGCGACAGCTCGTCCCAGGCTCCGAAGAACTGCTGGTTGGCGACCTCGGCGTAGGTCTTGGTGGACATCTCCTTGATGTCGGCGCCGGCGGCGAAGGCCTTCTCCGAACCGGTGATGACGATGGCGCCGATGCCCTCGTCGACGTCGAACTCCTTGACGACGCCCACGACCTCGTTCATCAGCTCCGAGTTCAGCGCGTTGAGCGCCTTCGGGCGGTTCAGCGTGATGATGCCGACGCGGCCGCGGCGTTCGACGAGGATGGTCTGGTATTCGGTCACGGTCTTCCTTCTTTCCGTTTCGTGAGCTGCGGTGGTGGGCAGTGCCCGGTCAGGCGTCGAATGTCAGGTCGTGCGGCAGCGGCGCGAAGAACTTCTCGACACTCGCCTCGGAGAATTCTGCCCAACTCGGGTTCCGATCCTTGTCGATGACCTGCGCGCGGATTCCCTCGGCCATGTCGGGGTGCAGCAGGCAACGCAGGGAGACCCGGTATTCGCGGACCAGGGTGTCCTCGAGAGTTGCGTCGCCGGCGGCCTCGCGCAGCGAGCGCAGGGTCACCGCCAGCGCGGTCGGCGACTTCGCGGCGATGGTGTCGGCGGTCTTGGTCGCCTCCTCGGTCCCGACGGCTCGGCAACGCTCGATGATCTCCGAGACGGTCTCGGCGGCAAAGGCTTCCGAGATCCACCCGCGCTGCGCGGCGAGCTTGGACTCGGGTGCCTCGGTCGCGAACCGCCCGAGTGCGGCGTCGAGGCCCGAGGAGCCGATGGCCTCGATGAACTCGGGCAGCGACTCCGACGGGACATAGTGGTCGGCGAGGCCCATCGCGATGGCGTCGGCGCCGCTCAGGTGCGCCGCGGTCAGGCCGGCGTAGAGGCCGAGGCCGTCCGGGACGCGCGAGAGCAGGTGCGTGCCGCCGACATCGGGCACGAAGCCGATGCCGACCTCGGGCATGGCCAGGCGGGTGCGGTCGGTGACCACACGGGTGTTGCCGTGCGCGGACACGCCGACGCCGCCGCCCATGACGATGCCGTCCATGATCGCGACGTACTTCTTGGGGAACCGCGAGATCGCGGCGTTGAGCCGGTACTCGTCGAACCAGAACTTCGCCGACGGCGAGTTCTCCGCGTCGAGGTCGGTGGCGTCCGGGTTGCCGCTCAGCGCCGCGGCGTCGCGGTGGATGGCGACGATGTCGCCGCCCGCGCACAGGCCGCGCTCCCCGGCGCCGTAGAGGACCACGGCCGCCACCGCGTCATCGGTGGCCCAGCCGTCGAGCAGCTTCGCCATCTCGGTGACCATCTCGTGGTCGATGGCGTTGATCGACTTCGGGCGGTTGAGGATCAGCGACCTCGCCGATCCGTTCTCCTCC
Organism: Gordonia paraffinivorans; assembly: GCF_900683595.1. NCBI lineage: Bacteria > Bacillati > Actinomycetota > Actinomycetes > Mycobacteriales > Gordoniaceae > Gordonia > Gordonia paraffinivorans. Next base: position 598,653 of record NZ_CAACYD010000006.1, read on the forward strand.
GCCAGGACCGACCCTGTTTGTTCCGACACGCGCGAACTCCTCTCCACACCGACAGGCCTCCACAGATGGTTGCATATCCTAGTAATAGAAACCAGTGCCCTTGTCCGCCGCCTCCGACGTTACGGTGGCCGGATGGGCTACTCGAGAGCACGCGTCACCCACGTCGCCGACCTGACACCCAACCTGCGACGACTCGTCTTCGCCGTCGCCGACCTGCCCGGACTCGGCCTGCCGGGTGTGGCCGACGAGGCGGTGGGCATCTACTTCCCGGCGCCCCCGCATACCTCCGCACCGGACATGGAGTGCCGGGACGGGACCTGGGCCTACCACGACGTCGACCCGGTTCCCGAGGGCCGCAACTATTCGATCCGCGCCGTCGACGCCACGGCGCGCACGGTCACCGTGGACTTCGTCGTCCACGACGCCGGCCCCGCGACGAGCTGGGCGCAGCGCGCCGAGCCCGGTCACGAGGTCGTCATGACCCACGCACGCGGCTGGTTCGCCCCGCCGCCGGATGCCCGCAGCCTGGTGCTGGCCGCGGACCTCGCCGGGCTGCCCGCACTCGCCCGCATCGTCGAGGAATGCACCCCGGACGTTCGTGTCACGACGATCGTCGAGGTCCCGACCCCGACGGACCTGGGCTACCTCGCGCGCGACGTGACGAGCGAGGTCGAGACGATCACCCTCGTCGGCGGCAACGGACGATCACCGAGCGGGCTCGCGGAGGCGATCCGCGCACTCGACCTGCCGACCGCCGGCGGCTATTGCTGGTTCGCCGGCGAGGCCGCCGAGTCCCGCGCCGTACGCAAGCACCTGCGTGACGAGTTGGGTTGGGGCCGAGACCGTTACGACGTCATCGGCTACTGGCGGCGCGACGGCGAGCGGTGGTCGCAGGCGTATGCGGAGCACAGTGCCGAGCTGTTCGCCGTCTATCAGCAGGCGCTCGCCGCAGGCAAGAGCGAGAAGCAGGCGGCGGAGGAGTTCGACGAGGCGCTCGAGCGCGCCGGCCTCTAGCCCCGCCCCTCGACGTTGCGCGTCACCCGCCGGAGCAGTTCGGTCAGCGTCGCGATCTCGGCGTCGTCGAGTCCGTCGAGCATCCGTCGCTCGGCCTCGGTGCGACGCGGGAACTGTTCGTCCACGAGGGCCCTCCCCTCGTCCGTCAGCGACAGGAGCACGACGCGACCGTCGCGTTCGAGGCGATGGCGCTCGACGAGTCCCATCGCCACCAGCCGTTCGACGTTCTTGGTCGTCGAGGCCCCCGATATCCCGGTCACCGACGTCACCTCGCTGGCGCGCAGCGGGGTGTCGCTGCGCGCCAGGGCGCCGAGGACGTCGAACTCGGTGCGGGTGATCCCGCTCGACGCGAGGTCGCGGTCCAGGCGGGCCAGTGCCAGTGCGGCGATCCGGACCGTCCGCCCGATGACGTCGACGGGCCTGAGGTCGAGGTCGGGGTAGCGCACCGCCCACCCGGCACGGACCTTCTCCACGACGTCGGCATCCTCGTGGCGCTCTGACATGCGGCGATCCCCTCTTCGGACAACTGTTTTATAGATAATTTACCAATAAACTAATATGGGGTGCATGATCGTCCCCTCGCCCGACCGCCTCCGCACCCGACTGCGCGTCTCACGTGGCGCGCTGGCGCATTCGGTGTCGGCGGCCGCCTGGCGGGGAGCGCTGGAGGTACGACGAGCGGATCCCACCACCGCCGTCGCGCTGCGGGTGGGGCTCGCGGTCCTGATCGTCCTGGTCGCGGGCGGACTGTCCGGGCAGACCGAGGTCGCCGGTTTCGCGGCCCTCGGCGCGCTGGCGTCGGCGTTCCTGCGCTACGAGCCGTACCCGCGGCTGGCCCACAGACTCGCCGGGGTGGCCGGGCTCATCGTCGCCTCGACGGCATTCGGGGCGATGCTCGGCGTCACGGGCGCCGGCATCTGGGTGCAGGTCGTCGCCGTGTCGGCGGCCGCCGCCCTCGTGTACTGGCTGGTGCAGGTCGCAGGCATCACGGGACCGGGACCGGTGGTGATGATCTTCGCGGCGACGGGCGCCGCCGGGTATGCCGACACCGCGGTCGCCGCCGGCCACGCCGTCGCAGCGGCCGCGGCGGGCGGACTCGTCGGCTGGCTCGTCGCGATGGCGCCGATGCTCACGCATCCGCACAGCCCGTCCCGGATCGCGTTCGCCCGCGCGCTGGCCGCGGTGGCCGAGGTCGAGCAGCTGGGCGCCGACGCGGTTCCGGCCGCACGGGCGGCCATCGATCGCGCGCGGGATGCGCTGGCCGACACCCCCTCGCGGCGGGTCGACCGTCACGTGCTCGAACTCCTCGCGCTCGTCGACGCCGCGAAGGCCACGCTCGACGGCCGCCGAGCCGACACCGCGGCCCTCGACGACTTCGCCCGCCTGGAGGCAGAGCTCCGCAGGGTGCGCAGCGACATCGGCACACCACGGGTCGACGCGGCGGCAGCCGGACTCCCCGCGTCACGCGGCCGCGAAACACGCAAGCGCACGACAGATCGCCGCCTGTGGTCCGGTGCGACCCGGGTGGGCGTCGCCTCGCTCGTCGCGGGCGGCCTGGCGTCGGCGTGCGGCCTGTCCCATCCGCTGTGGGCGATCCTCGGCGCGGTCGCGACGCTGCAGGGCGTGAACTACTCCCACACCGTGCAGCGCGGCATCCAGCGACTGCTGGGCAACGCGGCGGGCGCGGTGCTCGCCGCGGCGTTCCTGGCCGTCGATCCCGGCTACTGGCCGCTGGCGATCGCCGCCGTCGCCTGCCAGACCGGCGCCGAACTCACCGTGACCCGCAACTACGCCGCCGCGACGACCTTCGTCACCGGGACCGCGCTGCTGCTGACCGCGATCGGCAATCCGGTCGGGGCCGATGTCGCGGCCGCCCGCGTCGGGGACACGCTCATCGGCGTCGTCATCGGTGTCGCCTTGGCGGCGTTGACCGTTCGCGCGGACGACTGAGGTTCCCGAGCCCCACGCGGCCCGGGTACCCCGTCCACCCCGGGGACCCTGACGGCGTCAGTACTTCGCGACCTGCCCCTCCTTGGGCGCGCGGTACATCTTCCAGACGAGCTTGGGGATGCCGCGCAGCGGCAGCGGGGCCGGCCAGTCCCGGGTCCGCATGAGGGCCTCGGTCCCGCCGTCGACGGTGACGATGCTGCCGGCCATGAAGTCGGCGGCGGGCGACAACATGGTCATCACCCATGCGGCGAGCTGTTCGGGGGTCCCGAACTCGCGCACCGGAACCGGGAACGACGTGACCGCCTTGGCCTGCGGGCTGTTCAGCTGCGCCTCGAGCAGAGGCGTCATCACCGGGCCGGGCGCGATGACGTTGATCCGGATGCCCTGCCCCGCCCATTCGGGCTTGGTGCCCTGCCAGCGGCACCACTGGGTGACCGCGATCTTCGACGCCGCGTAGGCGACGGGCGCGGTGACGCCACGACGACGCAGGATCTGCTTGGTGGCGCGCGCGGTGTCGCCGTTGATCAGGCGTCGCACCGCACCGCGCGGGACCATCGGCGTGACGGTCGTCGAATTGGAGCCGAACACGACGACTTTCGCCTTGTCCGCGGCGGCGAGGGCCGGACGCCAGGCGGTGAGGAGTTCGGTGACCCCGAGGACGTTGACCTCGGTGATCATCCGCTCGCGACCCTTGCTCGGCCCCATGCCGGCGGCGAGAACCGCGCCGTCGAGCCTGCCGCCCGCCTTCGCCAGCACCTCTGCCGCGGCCTTCTTGCGTCCGTCGCCCGTGGAGAGATCGGCGACCACGTCGGCGTCCCTCAGGTCGACGCCGATGACCGTGTGCCCCGCGTCCCGCAGGGATGCGGCCACGGCCGCCCCCATTCCCGACGCCGATCCGGTCACCGCGTATGTGCCGCCCCCAGTGGTCATCCCAGTCCTCTCTTGAATCTCTCTTCGGTGTTCTCGTCACGCTCGCCGGCGCCGTGCCGGGTCTGCGTCCGTTCATAGGCGTCGTTGAACGCCCGCAATTCGTGCAGCAGCGCCTCGGGGCTGCCGGGTGCGAGGTCGGCGAACACCTGCTCGAGCCGCTCGGCCCGCAGCAGGCCGTCGCGCCGGAAGGCCTCGATCCCCTTCTCGGTGGGACGGATCAGCTTGGACAGCGATCCCTCGACCTCGAACCGTTCCAGGTAGCCGTGTTTGATCGCCGCGTTGACCTGCCGGTTGACGGTGGACTGCTCGAGCTCGAGCTCCGCGGTGAGTTCGCGCAGGGTGCGCGGCCGTCCGTCCGACAGGATCCACAGGATCGCGAACGCGGACTTCTCCAGCCCCACCGACGGATGGACCAGCCCCTTGCGCCGGGACATGCGCAGCAACTCGGCCGCCAGGTCTCGGTGCACCGGCGACTGCCACGGTGCGTGGTCCTCGGACATTGTCTCCTCCATCACATTCGACCAGGACAATCTACTGTCAGGTTTGTCTGTGTACGTTACATATGTATGCTGCATACCTCGAAGGAGGCCTCAGATTCGTATGAGCCATGGACACGGTTCGACGCCGGAAGCGTCACTCGACCAACCCGACGCCGCCCCGAAGGTCCCCGCCGGAGCCGTTCTCAGCGTCGTGACACTGTGCTTCGGCGGTCTCGTCGCAGCGCTGATGCAGACGCTGATCATCCCGATCCAGCCCGATCTCCCCCGCCTTCTCGGCACGTCGATCGGCAACGCCTCGTGGATCATCACCGCCACCCTGCTCGCCGCCGCCGTCGCCATGCCGATCGCCGGCCGCCTCGGCGACATGTTCGGCAAGCAGCGCGTCCTGCTGGGCAGCGCGGTCATGCTGACCCTCGGCTCGCTGCTGTGCGCGCTGGGCGACACGCTCGTCCCGCTGATCATCGGTCGCGCCGTCCAGGGCCTCGCGATGGGCTTCATCCCCGTCGGCATGAGCCTCATCCGCGAGATCACGCCGCCCAACATCACCTCGATGGCGGTGGCTGCGATGTCGGCGACCCTCGGCGTGGGTGGCGCGATCGGCCTGCCGCTGTCGGCGTGGATCGTCCAGACCTGGGACTGGCACGCGCTGTTCTGGGTGGCCACCGGTCTCGGCATCTTCATCGTCGCCGCCGTGGGCCTGGTCCTCCCGCGGATCAACACCGCTGCCGGCGGCCGTCTCGACGTCCCCGGCGCCATCCTGTTGGCCATCGGCCTCTCGGCCTTCCTCATCGCGGTGTCCAAGGCCAACGACTGGGGCTGGACCTCCGGCACCACACTCGGCCTCGGCGCCGCCGGCCTGGCGGTGCTGGTCGTCTTCGGATTCTTCGAGCTGCGCCAGAACGATCCGCTCGTGGACCTGCGCACCACCGCACGCCCCGCCGTCCTGCTGACCAACATCGCCGCCGCGGCCATCGGCTTCGGCATGATGGCGCAGTCGATCATCCTGCCGATGCTCCTGCGCATGCCCGAGGCCACGGGTTACGGTCTCGGCCAGACGATCCTGGCGGCCGGCCTGTGGCTGGCGCCCGGCGGCCTCATGATGATGTTCTTCGCCCCGCTCTCGGGTCTGCTGATCAACAAGATCGGCGCCAAGTTCACCCTCGCCATCGGCGCGACGATCCTCGGCCTGGGCTACCTGTTCGCCTTCTTCCTCATGGACGCGGCCTGGAAGTTGATGCTGGCCTCCATCATCTGCGCGATCGGCGTCGGCATCGGATACGCCGCCATGCCCACCCTCATCATGGGTTCGGTGCCGGTCACCGAGGCCGGAGCGGCCGTCGGCCTCAACGGCCTGATGCGTTCGCTCGGCACCACGATCGCCTCGGCGGTGATGGCCGCGATCCTGGCCAGCTCCACCATCTCGCTGGGCGGCGCGCAGATCCCCGACGAGTCGACGTTCACCTGGTGCTTCGTTGTCGCGGCGGCCGCCGCCTTCGTCGGTGTGGCGATCACGCTGCTGATCCCCACCAAGGGCGCGGTGTCCGACCTCGTCGACGAGCCGGTCGAGGCGCGCCGGCACTGACCCCTACCGATGCGCAATGGCCCGGCGGTCTCCCGACTGCCGGGCCATTTGCCTTGTCCCTGCCGACGTTTCGCGCGCGACCCTCACTGGTTGTTGCGCCGCAGCGTCACCCGATATGTGTAGTGCTCGGGCAGGAAGTGGCTGACCGCGAGCTCGACGGCGCGCCCCTGCGAGTCCGAGTAGAGCCGGTCGACGCGCAGCACCGCATGCCCGACCTCGCAGCCGAGCCGGCCGGCGGTCTCGGCGTCGGCGGTCGTGGCGGTGATGGACTGCGCGCACTCGTCGATCGGATGTTGCAGATGTGGTTCGATGAGGCCGATCATCGTGAGGTCGCTCGTGGCCCCCTGCCGCACCTGGGGCGAGTCGAGCACCAGGCGCGCCACGGACTCCGGCCAGAAGACCGTGGTCACCACGAACGGCACCTGGTCGTGGAAACGCTGGAAGACGATCCGGTAGACGACGTCGGTGTCGAGGCGCAGGCGGCCCGCGGCCGCGAGATCGACACGGCGCGAAGGTGCTTCGAGGACTTTCATCTCGGTGTCGGCCGAGAGGTTCATCAGGTCCTCGATCGAGCCGAGCTGACGAAGGTACTGTCCGACGTTCTCGGTGGCGAAGGTCCCCCGCCCGGGGACGCGGTACACCGACCCCTCGGTGACGAGTTCGAGGAACGCGCGCCGGACCGTCTGCCGGCTCAGCCCGTAGTCGCGGGAGAGCTCGGACTCGGTCGGCAGCCGGACCCCGCCGCGGTAGCGGCCGGCGGCGATGTGCGAGCGCAGTTCGGCGGCCAGCACCTTGTACGCCGGCTCGGACTGCCCACCCTCACTCATCACCGGTGCTCCCGCATCGTTTCGCGCCGCGTCCTCAGATGCCGCCGCGCGCAACCAGTTGCGACGCGATGACGTTGCGCTGGATCTCGTTGGTGCCCTCGCCGACGATCATCAACGGGGCGTCGCGGAAGTACCGCTCGACGTCGAACTCGGTGGAATACCCGTAGCCGCCGTGGATTCGCACCGCGTTCAGAGCGATCTCCATGGCGACCTCGGAGGCGTACAGCTTGGCCATGCCCGCCTCCATGTCGCACCGCTCGCCGCGGTCGTACTGCTCGGCCGCATACCAGGTGAGCTGCCGGGCCGCGGTGAGCTTGGTGGCCATGTCCGCCAGATAGTTGCCGATCGACTGATGCTTCCAGATCGGCTGCCCGAAGGACTCGCGTTGCTGGGCGTAGGCCAGCGAATCCTCGAGTGCCGCAGTCGCGACACCGAGTGCACGGCAGGCGACCTGGATACGGCCGGTCTCCAGGCCCTTCATCATCTGCCCGAATCCCTTGCCCGGGACGCCACCGAGGATCGCGGTCTTGGGCACCCGGTAGCCGTCGAAGGACAGCTCGCAGCTCTCGATGCCCTTGTACCCGAGTTTCGGCAGGTCGCGCGACACCGTCAGGCCCGGTCCGTGTTCGGCCAGAACGATCGAGATGCCCTTGTGGCGGGGCTGCGCGTTCGGGTCGGTCTTGCACAGCAACGCGATCAGCCCGGAGCGCCGGGCGTTGCTGATCCACATCTTGGCGCCGTTGACGACCAGGTCGTCGCCGTCCTCCCTGGCGATCGTCGTCATCGCCTGCAGGTCCGAGCCCCCGCCGGGTTCGGTGAGGGCCATCGTCGCGCGCAGCTCGCCGGTGGCCATCCGTGGCAGGTAGGCCTGCTTCTGCTCCTCGGTGCCGAACAGGGTGAGCAACTTGGCGACGACGGTGTGGCCGCCCATCGCACCGGCCAGGCTCATCCAGCCGCGTGCGAGCTCCTGCGTGACCTGCGCATAACAGGGCATCGAGACCGGCGAGCCGCCGTACTCCTCCGGCACCGCCAGCCCGTAGATCCCGATCTGCTTCATCTGCTCGATCCACTTCTCGGGATAGGTGTTGGCGTGTTCCACCTCCTGCACCGTCGGCTTGACCTCTCGATCGATGAACGACCGGACGGTCTCGACGAGGAAGGCTTCTTCGGCTGACAGCGTGCTCATGGACTGGTCCCAAGGTGTCGGAGACGGAGGATTTGTACGGCCATTTTTCGGACGGCCCGCATCGATGTCAACCCTTCACAAGCCTTATTGGGTTCTGATAGAACCGGAACGGCCTCACTTTGGCCGCACATTTGTCCGACTCGGGAACCGGGTCGTTACGACACTGGGAGCAATGGTGCAGAGACGACGAGGCGTACTGGTGGCGCCTGCCTCCGACGACCGCAAGGCCCGCAAGGCACTGGCATCCGACGCCGACGAGGTGGTCCTCGACCTCGAGGACGCGGTGACGCCGGAGAACAAGGATTCCGCCCGTGCGGCAGCGGGCGAGCTCGTCGCCGAGCACGGTGCCGGCCGCGCGGTCTCCCTGCGCATCAACGCGATCGGCACCCCCTGGGCGGCAGCCGATCTCGCGGCCTGCGCACAGATGCCCGGGCTGACGTCGGTGGTGCTCCCCAAGGCCGACAGCCCGACCGACCTCCAGGAGGCCGACCGGCGCCTCGGCGGGTCCGCGGTGCGGCTGCAGGCACTGCTCGAGACGCCCCGCGGGATTCGCGACGCCGCCGAGATCTGCGCTGCGACAGACCGGCTCGACGCCGTCCTGATCGGCTATGCCGACCTCGGCGCAGCCCTCGGCCGCACGCCGGGACTGCCGATGCAGACCTGGCACGTGATCCAGGATCAGGTCCTGCTCGCCGCCCGGGCCGCCGGCGTCGACGTGATCGACGGGCCGCACCTGACCATCGCCGACGACGAGGCCTTCCGCGCCGCCAAGCGCTGGGTGCGCGACCTGGGCTTCGACGGGACATGGGTCATCCACCCGGCCCAATTGGCCACGGCCATCGAGATATTCACCCCGGACGCGGCCGCCATCGAGGACGCCCGACGTGTGCTCGAGACCCTCCATGCGGCGGCCTCGGCAGGCGCCGGCGCCGCCGAGCTCGACGGGCGGATGCTCGACGAGGCGCTTGCCGTCGCGGCCAGGAAGACCCTCGCGAAGGCCGGACTCGATGGGTGAGGCGATCGAGGTCGGCGGGCCGTACTTCGACGAGCTGACGCACGGCCAGGTCTTCGACGACGCGCCGTCGCTCACGCTGACGGCAGGCCTGGCCGCAACCCACCAGGCGATCCTCGGCGACCGGCTGCGACTGTCGCTCGACGCCCACCTGTCCGGACGCGTACTGGGCGACGGCGTGCTCGCCCACCCCGGCCTGGTCACCGATGTCGCCATCGGCCAGTCGACGCTGGCGACCCACCACGTGAAGGCGAACCTCTTCTACCGCGGCCTGCGGTTCATCGGCCACCCCAGGATCGGCGACACCTTGACCACGGTGACCGAGGTCGTCGGCCTGCGGGAGAACAAGCCCAGGCCGGGACGCGCGCCCACCGGGCTCGCCGCACTGCACATGGTCACCACCGATCAGGACGGCGACACCGTCCTCGACTTCTACCGGTGCGCGATGCTCCCCTTGAGCCCCGGCGCCGATCCGGGCCGCACGATTCACGCCGACGACCTGAGCACGATCGGTCCCGCCGGCGACACCGCACCCGCGCTGCCCGACTGGGATCTCGCGGCCTTCCGCGAATCGGTACGCGGACGGCATTTCTCGACCGATCTGGAGGGCACGGTGTTCCGCTCCAGCGCGGATGTCGTGTCGAGCGCCCCGGAACTCGCACGGTTGTCGCTGAACATCGCCGCGACCCATCACGACGAGCGCGTGGCCGGCAAGGCCGCCGGCGGACGCCTCGTCTACGGCGGGCACACGATCGGACTCGCGCTGTCACAGGCGAACCGGGCGCTGCCGAACATCGTGACCGTGCTCGGCTGGGACTCCTGTGACCACACCGGGCCGGTCCGCGAGGGCGACACCCTCAGCTCGGAGATCACGGTGGTGTCCGCCACCCCGCTGCCCTCCGGCGGCGGGGTCCTGAAACTCCGGTCGAAGGTCGTCGCACACGGCGACGGCGAGGATCGCGATGTCCTCGACTGGCGCTACGACGTCCTGATGGCCTGACACCGAGAACCGCGACACCCGAGAGGTCTTTCCATGAGCACCAACCCGCGTCCACTCGACGGACTCCGCATCGTCGAGGTGTCGAGCTTCGTGGCATCGCCCCTGTGCGGCCTCACCCTGTCCCAGCTCGGGGCCGAGGTGATCAGGGTCGATCCGATCGGCGGCGCCGCCGACACCAACCGCTGGCCGGTGACCGCCGACGGGAGGTCGATCTACTGGACCGGGCTCAATCGCGGCAAGAAATCGGTGACCGCGGACTTCCGTGCGCCCGAGGGCCAGAAGCTGATCCAGGACCTCGTCACCGAGAGCGGTCCCGGCGGCGGCATCCTCGTCACCAACGCCGGCGGGCGTAAGTGGATGAGCCACGCGACCCTCTCGGCGAAACGTCCCGACGTCATCACACTGGCACTGCTCGGGCGTGCCGACGGAACCCCGGGCGTCGACTACACGGTCAACGCCGCACTCGGTTTCCCGGCGATCACCGGACCCACCGACTACGCGGGCGTGGTGAACCACGTCCTGCCGGCGTGGGACGTGGCCTGCGGCCTGTACGCGGCGTTGGCCGTCACCGCCGCGGTCCGCCGACGCGACCGGACCGGCCAGGGCGCCCAGATCACGCTGCCGCTCGAGGACACCGCGCTGGCCATCGCCGGGACCCTCGGCTACCTCACCGAACCGCAGCTGGGCAACGGCACCCGTCCCGCCACCGGAAACGACGTGTACGGAACCTACGGAACCGATTTCGTCACCGCGGACGGCGGACGGTTCATGATCGTGGCCCTGACCCCTCGGCACTGGCGCGACCTGGTCGCCATGACCGGGACAGGCGATGCGGTGGCGGCCGTGGAGAAGGCACTCGGCGCCGACTTCACGAAGGAAGCCGACCGGTACACGCACCGCGGCGTCGTCACCCCGCTGTTCGCGGCATGGTTCGCCCGGCACACCACCGCCGAGGTCGAGGAGGCGCTGTCCGCGCGATCGGTGCTGTCCGCGCGGTACCGGACCTTCGACGAGGTCGTCGAATCCGGAGCGCTGGAACGCAATCCGCTGTTCACCGAGCTCGACCAGCCCGGCATCGGCCGGTACCTCGCCGCCGGACTGCCGGCGGCGTTCGACGGCGAGCACTACTTCACCGGACCCGCCCCGGAACTGGGATCGTCGACGGGGTTCTAGCTTCTGCTCACCTGTGGGCCAGGTGATCCGGTCGTGGCGGCGTCCCTCCGAACGGCGCTTGCAGCGCATTGGATTTCGCGTTGAACACGACGAAGAGGTTGCTCCGCGGGTACGGCGTGATGTTGCCGCCCGAGGCGTGCAGGCAATTGGAGTCGAAGTACAGCGCCGACCCGGCCGGACCGGTGATGGTGTCGATCCCGAGCTCGTCGGCGAGCGCCCGCACGTCCTCCTCCTCGGGAGTCCCGAACGGCGGCCGGTAGGACGTCAGCGACTCGCGATGGTAGTCGTCCGGCGTCTCTCCGACGCAGCTCACGAAGCGCCGGTGCGAACCCGGGATGATCATCAACGGACCGTTGGTCGAGAGGTTCGGCGTGAGCGCCAGTGACACGCTGAGCGCACGCGGCGCCGGCATGCCGTCCTCGGCATGCCAGGTCTCGAAGTCGGAGTGCCAGTAGAAGGGTCCGCCCGCGAACCCCGGCTTCAGGTTGACCCGGCTCTGGTGGATGGTGACCTCGTCGTCCAGGATCTGTTCTGCGACACCGCGTATGGACTCGCGGTTCACGATCTCGGCGATCGCTTCACTGAGCCGGTGCACCGCGAAGAGCGATCGCACGTCACCGCTGGAGGGCTCGCGGATCACCCTGTCGTCGTCTCCCAGGCGTTCGGTGATCGCCGTGACCTCTCCGAGGCAGGTCTCGATGTCCTCGGGGGACAGCACCTTCGGCTCGGTGTGGTAGCCGCGTTCGGCGTACCGGCGGAGCTCGGGCGGCGACAGCGGCCCCGGGTTCTTCATGCTGCCCCACACGGTGTTGTGCGGCCGCGGCTCGATCTGGCCGCGATGCGGCAGTCGTGTTCGGTAGACGTCGACGCCCGCGGCGACTCCGGTCTCGCGGACATCGGAACGGGTGTCGATGATCTCGGTGTTCTGGCTTGCTGTTTGAGTTACCACGATCTTGCGATCCTTTCCCTCATCCGGCAGGCCGCTTGTGCGAATAGGTGATTACGAAGCGGCAGGCAAATGATTGTGTTGTGCACAAGCGTCGGCACAACCCTCTGTCACGCCGACGCGCGAGATGCGGCCACGCTCGGCGCGTCGGGTGACGCGCCGCGAAGGTCCGCCTGAGTGCACCCTGCCAGCCGCGGACGGTCCCGCGCAACCATGCAGGTGAGAGCCGCTCTTTGGGGGCGTCAGATCCTCTGCAGCACGACGGTCGCGATCGACGACGCCCGTCCCGGAGAGTTCGACGAGACCACCCGGACCACTGACAGCGAGCGACCACGATGGACGATCTCGGACGTGAAAGTCGTTGTTTCGGAAGCGATGCAGGGTCTGACGTACACGATGTCGACACTCGCCGTCCGGAACCTGCCACCCGCCTCGATCGCCGTCATCGCGGCGAGTTCGGAGGAGCAGACGAGGATTCCGCCGTGAACGCTGCCCATCCCGTTGGCGGACAACGGCGTCGGGGCCATCGTCAGCCGATCGGGCGTCGAGGTGCGCAGACCCAGTTGCTCGCGCACCGGGCTCTCGGGGGCGGACAGCAATTCTGGTGTGGCGTGGTCACCCGGCGTGCCGGGCGCCGAGACGAGGTGTGACCGCTGGATCATCGTCGCGATCGTGGCGCCCGACGCATCGGTGGCGACGCCCCTGCTCATGGCGCCGCCGTCGTAGCGGACTACCAGCTCTCCCGAGAGATCGAGGGGAGATCCGTCCAGCGCCGGATCGGCGATGAAATCCATCCGGATGCCCAGCGACACCGGCCACTGCCCGTGCGGGCTCCCGGAGTCGACGAGGTAGCCGGTCACGTCGTCGAGGGCGACGCCGAGCGCCCCGCGGGCGATGCCGGCGTCGGGATCGGCGAGCCACGGACCGGTCTGCATCCGGCCCGTGCCCCGCTCGGCGGTGATCTCCATGCCGCGTATCCGCAGCATGACCTCCGGGCCGCCGATGTAGAACGCAGAAGTCGTGGGCATGAGGCGAACCTAGCGTGTCGCGTCTAGGCGTGGTGGCGCGATCGTGCGTATTCCAGGATCACCTCGACCGCACGAGCGGCGCTCTGGCACGCGCCCTCCATCGTGGTGGTCCAGTCGGTCCGGGTCCAGTCGCCGGCGAGAGCCAGGCCCTCGACCGCGGTCCGCTGGTCGGGGCGGATGCCGGCCGTCCCCGGCCGCTGCGCGAAGGTCGATTTCGGCATCCGGACCACGTGGCTGTGGACGACCTGCGCGCCGGCGGCCTGCGGGTAGTACCTGCGTAGCATGTCCATCTGGATGTCGGTGATCTCGGCATTGGTCTTGCCGATGAGGTCGTAGGCGGCCGAGACGGTCGTCGAGTAGAACCAGTTGTCCTTCGGATCGCGACCGTGCATTCGCTGGCGATCCCACACCTGCTCGAGGACGCCCTCCCCGCCGTAGAGGATCTCGCCCCAGTCCTCCATCCCGATCGAGCGGTCGAGGTACAGGTTCACGCTCACGATCGGCACCGGGGTGAGGGTGTCGGCGGCCTCGTAGATCCTCTCGTGTCCGGGGACCTGATCGAGCATGCCCTTGACGTTCCAGACCGGGACGGCGCAGATCACCGCGTCGGCCTCGACCTTGGCCCCGTCGGACAGCGTGACACCGGTGACCTTGCCGTCGGCGACGTCGATCGACGACACGACGGCGCGATGCCGGACGTCGACGCCCGCGTCGGCGAACCTCTTCTCCGCCCCCGCGATGAACAGCGTGTCGAGGTCGACCGTCGGGAACCCGATGGACACCGGCGTGCGCGAGGCGAGCGCCCGGCGCGCCCCGGTGACCAGGAGATCGGCCGGGACCTTCGCCGACGAGATCTCGGTCTTGTCGCCGGTGAGTCCGATGACGATGCCGTCCCACAACGCTTTTCGCGCCGATTGTGGCATCCCGATACGGCGGAACCACTCGTCGGCGGTGACCTTGTCCAGCCACTCCGGCTGACGGAACGCCTGCCGGATCAACGTCGCCTGGGCACGGGCGGTCCGCAGCCTGTCCAGACCCGTGACGCCGGGAAGGTCACCGAGTGCGGCACGGAGGCCGGTCAGTCCGCCGAACGCCGATCTGCGGGTGCCCCCACCCGGCATGCGGAACGTCATGTGCCCGGGGAACTCGACGTGCTCACGCGTGCCGACGCTCTCCAGGTAGCGCATGAGATCGGTGTAACCGCTGGCGAAGACGTGTTGGCCGTTGTCGGGGATGTCGTCGACCGCGGCGAGCGGCATCGAGATGGTGCGACCGCCCAGCGAGCCGCGACGTTCGAGCAGGGTGACGCGTTGCCCCGCCTCGGAAAGCCAAACCGCTGACGCCAATCCGGCGAGTCCCCCACCCACGACCACGCAGTGCATGCGCCTCAGAGTAGCGGCCGATCACGCTCGAATGAGACGGTTCGAGAAATCGGTCTCACTCTTCTGGACCCGCCGGAGTCATCGTGACGTCCCTCGCGGCACCGAACGCCGCGATCGCCCCGAAGACGAGCGGGAGCGCGTGAACACGGTCTCCCCCTCGCGCTGCTCGCGGGCGGTGGTACCGGTGCGGTCGGCGGCGGTCCAGTCCTCGGGCGGGTCCACGCCGTCCTCGACGGGATCGCGGTCCAGGTGATCGGCGTCGACGTCTTCGGCGCCCACCGTCACCGTCAGGTCGGGGTTCACCCATTCGGTGGCCGCCGCTGCCTCTGACGCCTGGTCGTCTGCGCTCATGCCGACAGGTGTACCCGCAGGTCACAGCTCGAGACACCGGCGCAGGCATCCATGCTGGCGAAGGGCCGCTGCACGAAGACCCATACCGGGATTGGGTCCGATCGGCCGGTTCTCTCTGCTAACGGTTGTTCGGTACTATGCAGTCTCCGCCCGAGACCGCGGCTGAATTAGTGCTATCCGTGTGCCGATCCTGCCCGATAGGCGTGCTTCCTCGAGTCCAAGGGATAACCGTGCCAGAGACCGACGACCGCACCGCAGACATCTCCCGCATCCGTCACGTGGGAAGCTTCCGCTTCTGGTTCGACAGCGAGAAGTGGGAGTGGTCCGACGAGGTAGCGGTGATGCACGGGTACGAACCCGGCGAGGTCACCCCGACGACCGAGCTGCTGGCCAGCCACAAGCATCCCGACGACCGGCACGCCTTCGACGAGATGGTGGTGGAGATGATCCGGCGCCGCACGCCCTTCTCCAGCAAGCACCGGATCCTGGACACCTCCGGTCAGGTCCACCACGTCGCCGTCGTCTCCCAGCAGATGCTCGACGAGTCGGGCTCGCCCGTCGGCGCGGAGGGTTTCTACCTCGACCTCACCGGCTACGACGAGGAGGCGGTCAAGGACCAGGTCGACGAGCATGTGGCGCGCTTCCGGGAGAACCAGGGCGTGATCGAGCAGGCCAAGGGCATGATCTCCATGGCCTACGGCGTCAGTCCCGAGCGCGCTTTCGAGGTCATGCGCTGGCGCTCCCAGACCGCGAACGTGAAGGTCAACGAGCTCGCCAAGAACATCGTCTCGCGCGTACACAAGTACGTGGTGCTCCCCGACCCCGCGCGTCGCTCGTTCGACCATCTCCTGCTCAACGCCCACGAACCCGAGAACTGAACCGGGGTTCCGTCACACCTGCACCCGCAACGGGTTTCACCGCTTCATCCATCGGGTAGACGCTGTTCGCGCGCCGGCATCGTCGGCGCCCGGCGCCGAGTCGCCGTGATCACGCGGCCCTCCCCGGTTGAGCAGTCAGCCGTTCACGGCCTTGCGATGGATGCCCATAGGAGCAGTTGTGGACGGACAGCAGATCATCGGGTCCAGCGGTTCGGCGACGATCGATCCCGCCGGCGGTGAGATTCCCACCGCGAACGAGACCGGCTCGACAACGGCCGCGACTACGATCCGCGTCGCCTCCGTCCCCGCATCGCACGTGTATGTCCGACACCTCTCGCCGGTCAACGGCACGGTGAGCGACCTCGACACGGGCAAGGTCTCGGTGACCCGCCTGGCCGACCCCGTACCGGCCGACGGCGCCAAGGTCCCGGGTGGATGGTGGCCACCGCTCATGCTCGACCCCAGTTGGATCGCACAGCACCACAACGACTTCGACGTGTTCCATATCCACTTCGGCTTCGACGCGGTGGAACCCTCGGTGATGTCGGCGGTGGTGGCCGAACTCCGCAAGCACGGCAAGCCGCTCGTCTACACCCTGCACGATCTGCGCAACCCGCATCATCCGGACCCCGGAGCCCACGAAGAGGTCCTCGACATCCTCGTGCCCGCGGCAGACGAACTGATCACGCCGACCCACGGCGCCGCGGACGCAATATCCAGGCGCTGGAACCGCGCGGCCACGGTCATCCCGCACCCCCACGTGATCCCTCCCGCCCGTTTCGGCCCACGCGAACCTGCGACCGACGACTTCGTCGTCGGCGTCCACGCGAAGAGCGTCCGCGCGAACATGGATCCGCTACCGGTCATCCTGACGCTGCTCGACGCCGCGTCGGACTATCCGGACGTGACGATCCAGATCAATCTGCACGACGAGATATTCGTTCCCGGAAACCACTGGTACAACCCCGATTTCGGAACCGCGGCACTCGCGCTGTCCAGGCACCCGTACGCGAGCGTGCGGGTCCACGAATACTTCGACGACGACCAGCTGTGGGACTACCTCCAGGGAGTGTCGGTCTCGGTCCTGCCCTACCGCTTCGGCACCCATTCCGGCTGGCTCGAGGCCTGCCACGATCTCGGCACCGCGGTGATCGCCCCGTCCTGTGGCTTCTACCACGAACAACGGGACTGCTTGACCTATGAGCTCACCGAGGACCGGTTCGATCCCGACTCCCTCGTCGCAGCACTCGCGGACGCCTACGAGAACAGGCCGGTGCCGGCGCTGTGACCGGACCGGCGCACCGAGCGGATCTCCATCGCCGAACAGCATGCCGCCCTCTACACAAGGGTGCTGCATGCGTGAGTCACTGCGGATCGCGATCATCGCGTCGAGCCGGTACCCGATCGCCCAACCCTTCGCCGGTGGCCTGGAGTCTCATGTCTGGCATCTGACGCGCGCACTCACGACTGCCGGACACGAGGTCACCCTCTTCGCCGGGGCCGGCTGCGATCTACCCATCGACTCGGATCGGTTGCGGGGCCGCCTCTTCGAGCCGTCGGCCGCGGCCCGGGCGGATGTGTCCATGCCGCCGGCCGAGGTCCTGCACGAGCATCATTCCTACCTGTCCCTGATGCTCGAGCTGGCGCGCAACCCAGACGAGTTCGACGTCATCCACAACCACAGCCTCCACTACCTGCCCGTCGCGATGGGACCGTCGGTGCAGACCCCGATGCTGACCACCCTGCACACGCCGCCCACCCCCTGGCTCGAGTCCGCACTGACCCTCGCGCCGGGCACGCGATGCGTCGTGGTCAGCCGACACACCGCACAGGCCTGGGCGCACGTGCTGGGAACGGTCCCGGTCGTGCTCAACGGGGTCCGACTGGACCGATGGACGAGCGGACCCGGCGGCGACGACCTGGTGTGGTTCGGGCGGATCGTCCCGGAGAAGGGCACGCACCTGGCAATCGAGGCCGCCCGCCTGGCCGGCCGCCGGCTTCGGCTGGCCGGTCGGATCAGCGACGAGCAATACTTCCGAGATCGGGTGGCCCCGGCCCTGGGCGACCACGTCACCTATGAAGGACATCTTCGTCAGCGCGACCTGGCCCGACTGGTCGGGTCCTGCGGAGCCACGCTCGTCACCCCGGTGTGGGACGAGCCGTACGGCCTGGTGGTCGCGGAATCGCTGGCCTGCGGAACACCGGTTGCCGGCTTCGCCCGCGGCGGCATCCCCGAGATCGTCGACGCCGGCTCGGGGGTCCTCGTGGCGCCCGACGACGTCCATGCTCTCGCCGACGCGGCCGAGGAGGCGATCGTCCTCGATCGACGCCTCGTGCGCCGCCGCGCGGAGCAGCACTGCTCCGACGCCGCGATGATCGGCCGGTACCGCGCGATCTACGAACAGATGGTCGCCGGCAGGCGGCGTGCGCACCGGCCCAGCGTGAAGGTCTCGGCATGATCGGCTGCTACGTCCACCACCAGGGACAGGGGCATTGCTCGCGGGCCGCGGCCGTCGCCGCGCACATCGGGTCCGACGTCGTGGCGTTGACCAGCGCCGATCTGGCCGACCCCGCGTTCGCCGAGGTCGTCCGTCTCGATCGCGACGACGCCGACGCGTATCCGGTCGATGTCGACGTGCACGGGCTGCTGCACTGGGCGCCCCGTCACGATGCGGGACTCCGCAACCGGATGGCCCGACTCGCGGCCTTCGTCGCCGAGCGCAGGCCGAAGGCGGTGGTCGTCGACGTATCGGTGGAGGTCACCCTGTTCCTGCGCCTCCTCGGCGTGCCCGTCGTGGTGATAGCGATGCCCGGCGACCGCGACGACCCGCCCCACCAGCTCGCGTATCGCGCGGCCGACGCCATCCTCGCCCCGTGGCCGGAGGATCTGTACCGTCCGGCATGGCTCGAGGAGCACCGTCACAAGACCACCTTCACCGGTGGCATCTCGAGGTTCGACGGACGTCCGCCGGTCTCTCATCCGAGCTTCGCCGCCGACCTGCTGGTCCTCACCGGCGCCGGAGGCGATCAGCGGTCACCACACCCCGCATCACGGCTCGCCGAGGACCTGCCGGATCTGAACGTCGTGACGCTCGGGCCGGCCTTCGGGACGTGGGTCGACGATCCGTGGCCCTTCCTCTGCAGCTCTCGGCTGACCGTCATCAGTGCCGGTCAGGGAAGTGTCGCCGACGCCGCGACCGCCGGTCGGCCCGCCGTGGTCATCCCCGAGGACCGCCCGTTCGCCGAGCAGCGGACAACGGCGGCAACCCTCGCCCGCGCCGAACTGGCGCTCGTCGCCTCTACATGGCCGACGCCCGAACGATGGAGGGCGATCGTCGACTCGGTCGGCGATCGTGCGCCCGAATGGGATCGCTGGCACACCCGCGGCGCGGCCGAGCGGGCGGCGCGGGCCGTCGAGTCCGTGGCCCACCGATGACCGGCGGACCTGACCCGGCCGTGGCGGTCATCACGATCGTCTCCGGCCGGCATGCTCATCTGCGGAGGCAACTGGAGGCCTTCGCGCACTCCACCCTCACGCCGCTCGTCCACGTCGTGGTGGCCATGGACGATCCCCATATCGGCGGCCTCGTGGACGACTACGCCCCGCACGGTCATCCGGTCTCCCTGGTGCACATGCGCGGCAGCGGCGACGCCCTGCCACTCGCCGAGGCCCGCAATACCGGTGCAGCCGAGGCGATCTCACGCGGAGCTGGATTGGTGGTGTTCCTGGATGTCGATCGCATACCCGACCCGGCACTTCTCGCGCGGTACCTCCGTGCGGCCACCGACGCAGGACCACAACTCCTGTTCTGCGGCCCGGTCACCTACCTACCCGAGGACCAGCCGACATTCGACGCCCGCGAACTCCGCCGGTTCGCGGCACCGCATCCGGCCCGTCCGGCACCCCGCGACGACAGCGTCGAGTTCTCGTCTGCGATGACGTTGTTCTGGTCGCTCTCGTTCGCGGTCCTCGCCCCGGACTGGGAAGACACCGGCGGCTTCCACACCGGATACGAGGGTTACGGCGGTGAGGACACCGACTTCGCCCTGTGCGCCCGGAGCAAGCGATGTCGGAACGCCTGGGTGGGTGGCGCCCACGCCTACCATCAGCATCACCCGGTGTCCGATCCCCCGGTCGAACATCTCCGGGACATCCTGCGCAACGCGCGGGTCTTCCACCGCCGTTGGGGTTTCTGGCCGATGGAGGGCTGGTTGAACGGCTTCGCCGACCTGGGGCTCATCGCCTACGACGCGGCCGACGACGCCTGGAGAGCGACCGGGCGGGTCAGCCCCTGACCTTCGAGAACCGGATCGTGACCGTACGACCCGAATCGGCGCCGGTCGCGTCGTCGTAGGTGATGGTGTGGCTGTCGGTCACCGTCCGCACGATGCGCCACCCGAAGCTCGACTCGTCGAGGGTCACGCCGTCGACGAGGTCGCCGCGGACCTCGCCGGCGACACCGTTGTCCGTCATCTGGAGGGTGATCTGGATCGACGATCCCTCGACGGCTGCGGCGATGATCTGTGAGCAGATCTCATCGACCGCGACCTTGGCGTCGATCACGTCGTCGAGTACCCAGTCCTCGATGTAGAGGGCTGTTTCGACGACCGCGCGCACCAGCGCCAGGCGATCGGTGGCCGCCGGAACCCGTAGGACCGTCGGCGTCCCCCCGTCTACTGACAGCTGGGAAGTGGCATCAGGATCGGTCATCAAATGAGTCTTCTTCTCACGTCGAGTGGTGTGAATCTTCACCGGTCGGTTCATGAGTGCCCCACGCTGCTCTATTCCAAACGCGGCGACGGACATCCACGTCTCGTCGTGTTCCCCGTTACACCGTGAGGAAACGTTATCAGAGCCTGACCTGCGCAGACACTCAGAGATGGAGTCGATCACACGTCGTGGCGTTTCAGCATGGGGCCGCTGCGGTACCCGAGGCTTCACGATCACCGCCGGCGCGGCCGCGGTTCACCACTCGGCGTCGTCCGATCAGCCGACAGCTCTCGACCGACTCGGGTCGACGACCTCAACGAAAGGACCGACATGCCCGATCCCACACCGGAGCGTGAGATCGCCTCGCGGGAGGCGATCTCACGACGGCCAGAACGTAGATCCCGTGACCCCAAGGCGGTGGGACTTCTCGGATTCTTCTGCCTGGGACTGATGTTGGTGCTCGGAGGCGCCGCGATCGCCGCCGGCGCGAGCGACAACGACCTCACACCTTGGCTCGCGCTCGGCGCTGTTCTCGCCGGGATCCTCGCAGTCGTCCTCCTCGTCGGCGCCCGCACCCGGCTTCGGCGTCGTGCCGGGCTGGACGGCGAACGGGCCCACCAGGACCCGATCCAGCCGGAGACCACCGCCGAGGAGGCCGAACGGTACGAGGAGCGTTTCCACGACTTCCCCACAGATCACGCGGGCAAGCGCGCGGTCGGATGCCGTGAGCGGGTCGCGGACGACACCATCCGCGAGGACGCCGAAACAACTCGCGGAGCAACCGAACACCACCGAAAGGCCTGATCATGAGAGCAGTCACCTGGCAGGGCAAGCGGAGCGTATCGGTCGAGAGCGTGCCGGACCCGAAGATCGAGGAGCCCACCGACGCCGTCATCAAGGTGACGTCGACGAACATCTGCGGCTCCGACCTGCACCTCTACGAGGTTCTCGGACCGTTCATGCGCCCCGGCGACGTCCTGGGTCACGAACCCATGGGGATCGTCGAGGAGGTGGGTCCGGAGGCCGGCGACCTGAAGGTGGGCGACCGGGTGGTCATCCCGTTCCAGATCTCGTGCGGGTCATGCCTTTTCTGCAACCAGGGACTGATGACGCAGTGCGAGACCACCCAGGTCCGCGACCAGGGCATGGGAGCCGCCCTGTTCGGGTACTCCGAGCTGTACGGCTCGGTCCCCGGCGGCCAGGCCGAGTACCTCCGGGTTCCCCAGGCGCAGTTCACCCATGTCAAAGTCCCTGCCGACAAACCGGATTCACGATACGTGTACCTGTCGGACGTCTTGCCCACCGCTTGGCAGGCCGTGGCCTACGCCGAGATCCCGCGTGGCGGAACGGTCACCGTGCTGGGCCTCGGCCCGATCGGCGACATGGCCGCACGCATCGCGTCACATCAGGGGGCGCGCGTGATCGGCGTCGACCGGGTCCCGGAACGGCTGGCGCGGGCGCAGGAACGCGGCATCGAGATGATCGATCTCGATGCGGTCGACAACCTCGGTGACGCGGTCCGCGACGTCACCGGCGGTCTGGGCACGGACTCGGTGATCGACGCCGTCGGCATGGAGGCGCACGGCTCCCTGGTCAACAAGCTGGTCCAGGACGCCGTCGGCTTGCTGCCGGACTTCGTTGCGCGCAAGGCGATGTCGGAGGCCGGCGTCGACCGGCTGGGAGCCTTCTACTCGGCGATCGACGTCGTCCGGCGTGGCGGGACGATCTCGTTGTCGGGGGTCTACGGAGGGACCGCCGATCCGCTGCCGATGCTGACGATGTTCGACAAGCAGATCCGCCTGCACATGGGCCAGGCGAACGTCAAGCGCTGGGTCGACGACATCCTTCCCCTGCTGACCGACGACGATCCGCTGGGAGTGGACACATTCGCGACACACGAGATCCCGCTCGAGGAGGCCCCCCAGGCCTACGAGACCTTCCAGAAGAAGGCAGACGGGATGGTCAAGGTGATCTTGAAGCCCTGATCCTCAGGGCCCTGGTTGGGAAGCTGGGGACCCGCGCACGAGGCGTGGACCCCCAGCACCCGATCAGGCGTGAGCCCGCAACGGCTCCTCGTAATACTCATCGTCGGCAACCGCCTCACGCAAAGTCTCGAGGATGCGGGTGAGCAGCCTCGACACATGCATCTGCGAGATGCCGACCTCGCGCGCGATCTCGCTCTGCGACATCGATTTGAAGAACCGCAGAGTGAGGATCTTGCGCTCGCGCTCGGTGAGCATGGCCAGCGCGGGTTGGAGAGTCACGAACTCCTCGACCATGCCGAGGCGATCGTCGTCGTCGCCGAGAGTGTCGGCCAGGGTCCAGCCGTCCGTGGACGAGCCGGCCTCGGCGTCGATGGAACTCGCCGTATACGCCGAGCGAGCCACCATCCCCTCGATGACCTCACCGACGGGTAATCCGAGATGTTCGGCGATCTCGCTGGGGCGCGGCGACCGGCCGAGAGTCTGCAACAGCTCCTCACTGGCCTTCGCGATGTTCAACGAGGCTTCCTGCGCGCGACGTGGCACCCTGATCGACCACGTGCTGTCCCGGAAATACCGCTTGACCTCACCCATCACGGTCGGAACCGCGAAGGCGAGGAAATTGTTGCCGCGTTCGACGTCGAAACGATCGACCGCGTGCATCAGACCGATCCGCGCCACCTGGCGGAGATCGTCGACCGGCTCACCGCGATCGGAGAACCGGCGTGCGACGTGATCCGCGAGCGGAAGACACCGCTCGATCACCTCGTCGCGTTTCTTGGCACGGAGAACAGCGTCGGCCTCGTTGCGGATGTCCCGCAGCATGGGGAGGACGTCGCGATAATCGTCGTGCTCGGCTTGTGTCGCCATAGGAGTCACCACCCAGACATTTCTGATCATGAGAGATCGATGGGCTGAATGCCCGAAATCCAGCATGGAGCGGATGTGCGCACGCGACTCGACACACATCAACTACAAGGCAACCATGTTCCGCGCGTCACGTCCAGTCGGAAGTGACCGCCCGGTAGGTCACGGAAAGATATCGAATCCCTGGTCGTGGCAACAAGAGAGTAAAGGCCTTGTTCGGGCTGCTAAGCGTCCGTAGGGTGAGACGTACGGTTCAGGGCAGAGCCGGGACAAAGAGCGAATCGGGCGACCAGGGCCCGCCACTCACGACACATCACGGGTTATCTCCTCACAAGAGGATGATCGTGAACTTGGGATGCGGCCTAACCGGCCGGAAGACAACGGTTTTCGTCTCATGACGCGGCGCTACCGAGCACAACACCCAACCGAGATGAGCAACCTCATGCCCCTCAGTACATCGACGACGTTCCTGTCGGCATTCGGAGCCACAACGGAATCCGTGTCGAGAACCTCTACCCGCCGCTTCGATTCCTCGAAATCGTATTGCGTACAAGGCTTTTCCGGGAGCATCGACGCCGAGACCGGCGCCGACTTCGCCATCGCCCTTGATCGCGTCGTCCGCAGCAGGTGCGACGGAATCGTCTTGGATCTCACTGCCGTCAACTTCTTCGGCACCGTCGGCCTCGTCCTGCTCGACGCCTTCGTCGGCGACGCGACCAGGGCGGCGATCCCGGTCGCCCTGGCCGGCGAGCGGACCGTCTCGCGACCGCTCGAGGTGAGCGGGCTGACCGCGAAGGTCCGGATCTACAAGACCCTCGAGGAGGCCGGCCGCGTGCTCGCCGACGGCGACACAGGACCGAGCACGGTCGAGTTCGCCGTGCCTGAGTGATTCACCTTCCCCCAGAGGGAGGTCACCGCTTCTCGACGACCTGGCGCGCCACTTCCGAGAGCTTGGTATTCGACTCCTGCGACAGTCTCTTCAGCAGGTCGAAGGCCGCCAGGGCGTCGACTCCGAACCGTTCCATCAGCATTCCCTTCGCCTGACCGATGACGTCCCGGTTCGCCAGTGCGCTGTGGAACTGCTGGTCCTTCTGGATCGCGTTCCACGCCAGGGCCGCGTGGGTCGCGTACACCACGCCGATGTCCTCGGCGTGCAAGTCGAAGATCCCCGGTTCGTCCGCGAACACGTTGAGCGCCCCGATCCGGTTGCGGTTGGCGAAGAGCTGGAACGACAGGACGGACCGGATCGGGACCTCCGCCACCGCGCGACGCCGGTACTTCGGCCACCGGTTGTCGGCGTCCAGGTCGTCGGCGCGCACGATCCGCTCGTGCAGCGCCGCGGACAGGCACGGGCCCTCGCCGGTCTCGGCCTGAATCCGGTCGTGGATCTCCACGTACTCGTGGGTGGACCCGAGCGACTCGATGGAGCGACGATCCGTGGCCACCGTGAGTCCGGCATATTGCGCCCCCGGGATCTCGGCCAGCGCACCCTCGACGATGGTCTTGGCGATCAGCTCGTCGTCGGCGGTGTCGGCGTGCAGTTCCCGCGCCAGTTCCGCGATCCGCAGATGTACGACGTCGTCGGATTCATGGGTCACGACGGATTCCTTCCCAGGGCGTAGCCTTCTCAGACGCTCTCAGACACTT
The DNA here is from genome assembly GCF_900683595.1 of Gordonia paraffinivorans. NCBI lineage: Bacteria > Bacillati > Actinomycetota > Actinomycetes > Mycobacteriales > Gordoniaceae > Gordonia > Gordonia paraffinivorans. The sequence goes on from NZ_CAACYD010000006.1 coordinate 623,619, forward strand.
CGGCCCTCGAGACTCCAACGTACTGCCTGCAGGCGTGGTGAAGGCGCTTTCACGGTCTGTGAACGACCTTCCGTCGAAGCGCGGGATTCTGGCACTCTGACGGCATGCTCCCGATCCTCGATCTCCGCGACGCCGACACCGATCCGGCGCCCTTCCGCGCGGCGCTCCGCGAAGCGGCGCACGACCACGGCTTCTTCTACCTGACCGGCCACGGTGTGCCCCAAGAGGCATTCGACGAGGTCCTGCGACTGGCCCGGGAGTTCTTCGCCCTGCCCGACGAGGTGAAGAACGAGATCAGCCAGCTCCAGAGCCCTCAGTTCCGTGGCTACTCACGTCTCGGCGGGGAGCTGACCAACGGCAGGGTGGACTGGCGCGAACAGATCGACATCGGTCCCGAGCGCGAGGTCGTGCCGGATGCCGAGGGCTACTGGCATCTCCAGGGGCCCAACCTGTGGCCGTCGAGGCCCGAGGGTTTCCGAGAGGCGTTCGAGGCCTGGGGCGAGACCCTCTCACAGGTCGGATTGCGGCTCCTGCGCCACTGGTCGGTGTCGCTCGGGGCTCCGGAATCGTTCTTCGACACCGCCTTCGAACACCTGCCCGCCACCCTGATCAAGGTGGTGCGCTATCCCGGGAGCCCCGATCGCACGCAGGGGGTCGGCGCGCACAAGGACTCCGGCGTCCTCACCCTGCTGCTGGTCGAACCCGGCTCCGAGGGACTGGAGGTCGAGACCTCCGCCGGCGAGTGGCTCGAGGTCCCCCCGGTGGACGGCGCCTTCGTCGTCAACATCGGTGAGCTGCTGGAGGTCGCCACGGGCGGCTACCTGCGGGCGACCCAGCACCGTGTCCGCGCGCCGCGACCGGGCACCGACCGCGTGTCCATCCCGTTCTTCTTGAACCCCGCGCTCGATGCCGTCATCCCGATCATCGAGCTGCCGCCGGAGCTGGCCGCGTTGTCACGGGGCGTCGAGGCCGATCCGAACAACCCGATCTTCAACACCTACGGCGAGAACGCGTGGAAGTCGCGGACCCGCGCCCACCCGGACGTGGCCCACCTGCACCACGGGATCGTCCCGACCCAGCCCGCCTCCGCCTACTGACCGGCCGCTCGCCGGCCGGCGCCGGAGCCAGGGCTTTTCGGTACGCCTGAGCAGAAGTGTCTGCGAAGCACCGCGCGCGCTCTATGGTTTCGACGTGTTCGACGTGCGCAAGCTGGTGGTGTTCTCCGAGGTGGTCCGTCGGGGCTCGATGAGCGCTGCCGCCGCCGCGCTGCAGTACACGACGTCGGCGGTCTCCCAACAGATCACCGCACTGGAACGCGACCTGGGGCACCAGTTGCTCGTACGCACCCCGTCTGGGGTGCATCCGACCCCTGCGGGGCAACGGCTCGTCGGCCACGCCGAGGTGATCCTGGCTGCGGTCGAGGACGCCGAGCGCGACCTGTCCCGGTCCTCGGCGCCCGAACCCGGGCTCGTACGGGTGGCCTCCTTCTCCAGCGCAGCGTCGGAGATCCTCCCGCGAGTGATAGCACGATTTCGAGAAGCCTTCCCGCGCACCGAGGTCCGACTGGCCGCCGCCGACCCCGACGAGGCCGTCGAACTGCTGCGCGCCGGCGACGTCGAGGTCTCCGTCGTCACCGAGGTGCCCGGCGAGTCCCGCGGAGACTACGGGGACCTCTGTCTCACACCGCTGTTCGACGACGATTTCCATGTCGTCCTGCCGCCCGGCCACCGGTTGGCAAACGTCCGTGCGGTGCCGCTCGATGCGCTCTCCGGCGAGAAATGGGTCGTGAGTTCGGCGACCGGGACCTGCCCGGATGCGCGGGTCTTCCTGAACTCCTGCCGACGGGCCGGTTTCACCCCGTCGGTGTCGTTCCGGGCCGAGGATTACCCGACCGTCCAGGGACTCGTCGCCGCAGAACTCGGTGTCTCTCTGGTTCCCTCGCTCGCCCTCCGCAGTGCCCGGCACGACGTGGTGGTCCGACCGGTTGCCGGTCGTCCGCCGTCCCGCCGGATCTCGCTGGCCACCACCGAAGAACCCGAGGCCAATGGGGCTGTCGCCGCGCTGGTGGCCGTGGCCCGCGCGGTCGGGACACACCGCGAACGGGCCAGCGGGCGTCGGGCCTACACCGTTCCTGCACGACCTGTAAGTGTTGCTTGAACCACCGCCCACAGGCGATGCCGAAACCCTAGCGTGAGCGCGAACAGTGACGTCCACGAAAGGATTTCGACGTTGACACCGACGACCACCACCGACGCCCCGGCCGTACCGGTGCTGTCCGACGAGCACGCCGCACTCGCCGCTGCCGATTCCGTCGCCGCAGTCGTCGCCGCAGGGTCGCTGCGGCGCGAACTCGACGGCGAACTCCCCACCGAGGCATTGCAGACCGTGGCCGCCTCCGGTCTCCTCGGCATCCTCGTGCCCGCCGAACACGGCGGACCCGACCTGCCGCAGTCGGTGGCGGTCGAGGTGATCCGGCGTCTGGCACGGGCCGATTCCGCGGTCGGCCAGCTGCTGCTGTCGCACTATGTCCTCAGCGCAGGCATCCGCGGACTCGGCCGCACCGAGCCCGCACCGACGATCTACGGCGACATCCTGGCGGGCGCGCAGCTGGGCAACGCCTCCGCCGAGCGCGGCACACGCACCGCCGCCGAGCGCAAGACCACGGTGCGCCGTCTCGACGACGGCCGCTGGGAACTGCACGGCACCAAGTACTACGCGACCGGTTCACTCGGCGCGAGCTGGATCGGTGTGGGCGCGCGCGTCGAGGGCACCGACCACGGTGCGACCGTCTTCGTCCGTCCGACCGACTCGGGGGTGACCCTCGACCTCCAGGACTGGTCGGCCTTCGGCCAGCGGGGAACCGCGAGCGGGACGGTGATCCTCGATCACGTGATCGTCGACGACCGCCTCGTGATCGACGAGGGGCCCGACCCCGATCCCGTCACCGCGGCACCGTCGGTGCTCGGCGCCTTCGACCAGGCCCTGCACACCGCCATCGACGTGGGGATCGCGCGGGCGGCGCTGGAGGACGGCGCCGAGTTCGTCCGGACGAAGTCGCGACCGTGGTTCGAGGCGAACGTCGACCGGGCGGCCGACGAGCCCCACGTGATCCGCCGCTTCGGCGAACTCACCGCCCGACTGTGGGCACTCGAGGCGTTGCTGGAGAAGGGTTCCCGGCTCATCGACGCGGCGCGGGCCGAGCCCGAGCTGACCCGGGACTCGGCTGCCGCGGCGTCACTGACCATCGCGTCGGCGAAGGCCCTCGCCCAGGAATTCGCGATCGAGATCGCCTCGGGCGTTCTGGAACTCGCCGGCACGTCGTCGACCGACGGCAAGTACGGACTGGACCGGCACTGGCGGAACGTGCGCGTGCACTCGCTGCACGATCCCGCCCGATGGAAGTACGTCCACATCGGCAACCACACCCTGCACGGCACCCGGCCTCCGCGGCTCGGCGTGCTCCTGTGAACCGTTCGCTCGCCCGACATCACCTCTGTCTCCACCGTCACCCCGAGGATCACCCATGACGAATTTCTATCTGACCGGCAGCATCAACGTGCCCGACGTCGACGCGGCCTTCGCCCTCGTCGGCGAGAACCTGCAGCCGAACGTGCTCCGCGTTCCGGACGGAGAACCCGGAGATCGCGCGAACTGGGTCCTGACGCAACGGGATCTCTTCCTGGACAATCCGACACTCGACGTCGTCGGCGACCGGGCCCAGGTCAGGCCCGGCGTGGCCGTCGAGTTCGGCGACGTGGACTACCACTCCGTCGCCGCCGCGTCCTACCAGCGGTTCGTCGAGGTCCGGCGGACCGGCGTCCTGCTTCCCGAATCCCGCTTCCTGGTGTCGATCCCGACCCCGTTCAACGCGGTGAACTCCTTCGTGGAGTTCGACTCACAGGTCGAGGTCGCACTGGCCTACGAACAGGCGCTCCGCAGGAGCGTCGAGGAACTCTTCTCGCTCGTGCCCGCCTCGGATCTCGCCGTGCAGTGGGACCTGCCGACCGAACTCGCGACCGTCGAGGGCTGGTTCCCCAACCCCTATCCCGGAAACGAGGCGATCTTTGCGGCCACCGCGCGCCTGGCCTCCTGGATTCCCGACGAGGCCGAGCTGACCTTCCATCTCTGCTACGGGGATTCGAAATTCGGGGCGTCGCCGTTCATGGGCGACCCGCCGGACGCCGAGGCCGCAGCACGCGGCGGGCGCCACATCCTGCCCCGCGACGCGTCGGCGATCGTCACCGTCGCCAACGGCCTCTCCCGGCACGTGGGCCGGCGCATCGACGCGATCCACGCCGCGACCGTGGCGACCTGGAACCGGCGCGCGCACTGGCAGCCGCTGCAGAACCTCGCCGTCGAACCCTCCACGGAGATCTTCCTGGGCCTGCTGCACGCCGAAGACGGCGCCGAGGGCGCCCGCGACCGTGCGGCCATCGCCTCGGAGTTCCTGCCCGGGTTCGGCATCTCCACCGAGTGCGGCCTCGGACGGCACTCGCACGACCAACTCGACGCCGTCGTCGCCGCCTACCGCGAACTCGCCGGGACCCGAGAACTCGCGTCGGCCTGACCGGCCCGCGGACACCCACCCTTCTCCGGCATCTCGATCGCCGATTCGGCCGGCGATTCCACCGGAGAAGGGTGGGTCTCGTCTGTCAGCGGAACGCGTCCTGGCCGGTGAGGGCACGCCCGATGGTCAGCTGGTGGACCTCCGACGTGCCCTCGTAGGTGAGGACGGACTCGAGGTTGTTCGCATGCCGGATGACCGAGTACTCGAGCGTGATGCCGTTGGCGCCCAAGATCGTTCGGCATTCCCGGGCGATCTTGATGGCCTCACGCGTGTTGTTCAGCTTGCCGGTGCTGATCTGCTCGGGACGGACCTCGCCGCGATCCTTCAGCCGGCCCAGGTGGTAGGCCAGCAGATGTCCCTTGCCGACCTCGAGGGCCATGTCGGCGATCTTCGCCTGGGTGAGCTGGTAACCGGCGAGCGGCTTGTCGAAGACCTCGCGGGACTGCGAGTAGGCGATGGCCGCCTCGAGGCAGTCGCGGGCCGCGCCGATCGCACCGAATACGATGCCGTAGCGCGCCTCGTTGAGAGCGCTCAGCGGCCCGCGCAGCCCCTGTGCCTTCGGCAACATCGCCGAGGCCGGCAGGCGCACGTCGTCGAGGACCAGTTCGGCGGTCACCGAGGCGCGCAGCGACATCTTCTTGCCGATCTCCGGGGCGGAGAAGCCCGGGGTGTCGGTGGGCACCACGAACCCGCGGATGCCGCGGGCGCCCTCCTCGAGGCCGGTCTTCGCCCACACCACTGCGACGTCGGCGACGGAGCCGTTCGTGATCCACATCTTGGTGCCGTTGAGAATCCAGTCCTCACCGTCGCGCCGGGCGTTGGTGCGCATGCCGCTCGGATTCGAACCGAAGTCGGGCTCGGTCAGGCCGAAGCAGCCGATGGCCTCGCCGGCCGCCATGCGCGGCAGCCACTCGTTCTTCTGCTCCTCGCTGCCCCAGTGATGGATCGAGAACATCGCCAGCGAGCCCTGCACCGAGACGAGACTGCGGATGCCGGAGTCGACGGCCTCGAGCTCCAGGCAGGCCAGGCCGTAGGCGGTCGCACTGGTCCCGGGGCAGCCGTAGCCCTCGAGGTGCATTCCGAGAGCGCCGATCCCGCCGAGCTCGCGGGCGATCTCACGGACCGGGAGCTTCGCGTCCTCGAACCAGTCCGCGATGTGCGGGCGCAGTCTCGCGTTCGCGAAGTCGCGCACGGTGTCGCGGATCGCGATCTCCTCGGGTTCGAGCAGCGAGTCGAGCGCGAACAGCTGCGACAGGGTGCTGGGACTGGACATCGGAACCTCCGGAGACTTCACGAGCGGTCGGTGACGAGCATCATGAGAACGTTTGCGAGAACGTTTGCATCGACTAACGTAGGTGGTCCCTGACCCCCAGGTCAACAGGCGCGCCGGACGACAGACGGAGGACTCACGTGGGCGGTGGTCGACCGACACCGACTCTCAAGGAGATCGCCCGGCGCGCAGGTGTCCACGTCTCGACGGCGTCACGCGTGCTGCGACAGTCCGAACCGACCGACGGGTGGTCGGAATCCGCGCTGCGGGTACGACAGGTCGCCGAGGAACTCGGTTACCAGCGCAACCAGTGGGCCGCGAGCCTGCGGACGCGCAAGACCACCACCCTGGGAGTGGTGATGACCCGCCTCACCGACGGCGTGGTCGCCACGACCTATCAGGGCATCGAGCAGGAGGCGACCCGCGCCGGCTATTCGGTGCTCCTGTCCAGCCCGCCCGACGAGCCCGAGGCGCAACGTGCGGCCATCGAACTCCTGGTGGGACGCCAGGTCGACGGACTGCTGCTCAGCGGGCTGCACCGCCCCGGGAAGGACTTCATCGCGTCGCTGCGGGTCGGCGACGTGCCGATGCTGACACTGACCAGGCACGCCGATGCCGGTCTGCCGTTCGTCGGCGGCGACGACGTGCGCGGCGGGGCGCTCGCCGCACGGCACCTCATCGACCGCGGATACACCGACCTGGCGGTCATCGCGGGTCCGTCTCATGCGACGACGGCAACCGATCGCCTCGCCGGCTTCCGCGCCGAGACCGAGAAGGCGGGCCTCGCCCTGCCCGACGACCGGATCGTCGCGTCGAGTTTCGAGGTGCGCGGCGGCACGGAAGCCGGACGTACGCTGCTCGATTCACCCGACCGCCCGCGGGCGATCTTCGCCGTGTCCGACACCATCGCCGTCGGCGTCCTGGGTGTGGCCCGGGACCTCGGCCTGCGCGTGCCCGAGGACGTGGCGCTCATCGGCTACAACGACATCCCGATCGCCGCACAATTGCCGGTCCCGCTGTCCACCGTCCACTCCCCCGCCAAGGAGATCGGCGAGGCCGCGGTCCGAGGGCTGCTGGACCTCATCGCGGGGCGCGAGGTCGGGTCGCAGCGGCTCCCCGTCGAACTCGTCGCACGCGGCACCACCTGAACCTAGAAGTGCTGGGCACCACCGTCGATGGAGATCTCCTCGGCGGTGATGAACTTCGCCTCGTCCGACGCCAGGAAGGCGACCACTCCGGCAACCTCCTCGGCCTCCGCGGCGAACTGGTTCAGGAACGTCATCCCCATGCCGGCGAGACGGGGATTGGCCTCGTTCGTCTGCTGGATGCGGGCGACCATCGCGCCCGACCCCATCGGGGTGATCACCGCGCCGGGGTGGACGGTGTTCACCCGGATGTCGTGCTTTCCGAGCTCCGCGGCGAACGCCCGCGACATCCCGACGAGCGCGTGTTTGCTCGTCGTGTAGTGGACCATGAAGGGCTGCAGCTTCTTTCCGGCCAGTGAACTGGTGAGGATGATCGACCCGCCACCGCGCTCGATGAGATGACCGGCCGTGGCGGTGACGGTGTTCCACACGCCGGTCACGTTGATGTCCATGGTGTCGCGGAAACTCGTCGGCGTGACCTCGTCCCAGGTCTCCGGGATGCAGATCCCGGCGTTGGCGACCACGATGTCGAGACCGCCGAACGCCTCCACCCCGTTGCCGGCCGCGGCCCGCAACCCGTCGAGGTCCCGGGTGTCGCAGCGGGTGAGGATCGCCTTCGCGCCCTGCGCCTCGACGAGACGCTGCGTCTCGTCGAGATCGTCCTCGGTCGCCGAGTCGTAGGGCACCCCGGGAAGCTGTCCGGCCAGGTCCACCCCGACGATGTGCGCTCCCTCGGAGGCCAGGCGGACGGCGTGGGCCCGCCCCTGGCCGCGGGCGACGCCGGTGATGAACGCGATCTTTCCTGTGAGACGTCCCATGTCCGCGACTCTACGGACCGCCCCACCCGGCCCGGGGCTACTCCGAGGTGATTCCCAGGCGCGCCTGCGCCTCGCGGAACATGGCGACCACGGCCATGCGGATGTCATTGCGGTCCTTCACCGGACGGTCCCAGGCGAACCGCATCTCGACGACGCCCTCGGGCACGGTCACGTCGAAGACGGCGGCCTCGTGGTCGAGACCGGTCATCACCGCCGCGGTGGCGTCGGGTCGCTCGCCCAGCGCCTTGGCGATGACGAGCGAGTCGTCGGCATGGTCGGTGTTCATGTGGTCGAGGACCCCGGCCACGACATCGTCGGGGAACTGCGGCGTCTGGTCGTCGGACATGTGGATCTCTCCTCGTTCGTCGGCACTTCATCGTCGTCGGTGTTTGACCGGGCATGGTGTCGGGCATGCACCCCGCGGGACAAGCGCGCCACCCCGGCGCTTGTCCTCCCGCACGGCCCGTCGGGCGCCCACCCCTTGACGCCCGACGGGCCACCCGGAACGTTCTCTGCGGTCTGGCCCCTCATCTCCCGGCCCGGAACCGCGCCACCCAGGCCTCGAAATGGCCGACGTCGCCGCCATGGGCGTCGAACCATGCCCACGGCCCGCCCCGGAACCCCGCGACCGCGTCGAACACCAGGTCGATGGCCTCGCGCGGGGTACGCAGGATCGGCGCGTCGATCGTGGTGCCGGCCGGAATGCGCTTGCGGTCGCGCAGGCGGGCGAAGACACCGCCGATGTTCTCCTCGGTGCGCTGGTAGTCGGCGATGATCGCGTCCTCGGCGACGCCCGCCAGCATCTGGGCGATCGCCACGATCACGCCGGTCCGGTCCTTGCCCGCGGCGCAGTGCACGAGGGTCGTTCCGGCGAGGTCGAATTCGTTGAGCGCGGCGGTCAGTCGGTCGCCGCCGGTCCGGAGCATCGCGGTGTAGATGTCGGTGAGCGCCATCGAGGCGATCCGGTCCACTCGGGCACCCGACGACACCTGCTTGTGCACCAGGCGCACCTCGGGCGGCCACGACACGGCCTGCGCGCCCGGCTCGGTGTGGTCGCGGAGATCCAGGACCGTGGACGGCGGCCAGGGGACGCCCTGTGGGGCGTCGTCGCCGGGATAGGGGGCGTCGGAGCGGATCAGGACGCCGTGCGCGGTGGTCCCGCCCGAGACGAGCGGCAACCCGCCGAGGTCACGGACGTTCGCCGGTGAACGCGGCACCTGATCGGTGTCGGTCCCACCGGCTGCGGAGAATGTCACACCGGCCTCCATCGTCCTCGTGCGGCAGACAGGTCGGTGACACCGTACCGTGCTGCCGTACTGTGCTGCGGTACCGACGTTGATCGACGCGACGGGCACGACCCACCGCCCACACAGTCCAGGGAGGTCACCGATGACCGGCTACCACTCCTACGCCCCGTCCGAGGGACATGGGTTGGCACACGACCCGCTGAACGCGATCATCGCGCCGCGTCCGATCGGTTGGATCTCGACGGTGTCGCCCGAAGGCGTGCGGAATCTGGCCCCCTACAGCTTTTTCAACCTCTTCAACTACGTGCCGCCGATCGTCGCCTTCTCCAGCGTCGGCTGGAAGGACACCGTCGCCAACGCGAAGGCGACCGGAGAATTCGTCTGGAACCTGGCGACCGACGAACTGGGCGAGCAGATGAACGCCACCTCCGCCGCGATCCCCGCCGACGCCGACGAGTTCGAGCTGTCCGGCCTGACGGCGCGGGATTCCGACATCGTGGCCGTGCCCCGGGTCGCCGAGAGCCCGGTCAGCTTCGAGTGCCGGGTGACCGAGTGCTTTCAACTGCGTTCGGCCGCGGGCGATCCCGTCGACACCTGGATGACGTTGGGCGAGGTCGTCAAGGTGCACATATCGAACGAGTTGCTCGGCGAGGACCGAACCTACCGGACCGCCGCCGCCCGACCCCTGCTCCGCGCAGGCGGTCTCGGCGACTACTTCCTCCCCAGCGACGAGCACCATCGCTTCATGAAGCGACCGAAGCCGTTGTCGCGCTAGTCATCACGCCGAGCCGGCGCGCATCGCCCGGGCGATGGCGTCGGCCGTGGGCATCCCCGTCCTCGCACCTGCCCTCGTCACCGACAGCGATCCGGCCGCGACGCCGCGACGCACGGCTGTCGTGATGTCGTCCCCGGCGGCCAGTGACGCCGCCAGGACGCCGTTGAACGTGTCCCCGGCACCGGTGGTGTCCACCACCGGGTCGACCGAGACCGCGGGGATCGGGGTCGTCCGCCTCCCATCGGCGACGAGGGCCCCATCGGCTCCCAGCGTGACCACGACCGTCACACCGCAGTGTTCGGCGACGGCGTGTGCCATCTGCGGCACCGACGACGTCGTCCCCGGTGCGAAGAGACCTCGGTACAGGCCGCCGAGTTCGGCGGAGTTCGGGGTGACGACGTCGGCTGTCGTCAGGACGTCGATGATGCCCGCCGACACCGGCGCCGGGTTCAGCACAGTCGGGATTCCCTGATCGCGCGCCGCACCCAGCGCAGCGGAGACCGCGGCCGCCGGGATCTCCGTGCTGACGAGAACGCAACCCGCATCCCAGGATCGGGCGTGTTCGACAGCGCCACGGCACCGCCCGGGATCGACCCGGCGGTTGGCGCCGGCGGCGACGGCGATCTGGTTCTCGCCGTCCCGGTCGACGACGATCAGCGCCGCACCGGTCGAGACCCCGTCGATCACCGCGACGTGCGAGGTGTCGACGCCTTCGCCGGCCAGACCGTCGAGCGCGCTCGCCCCCATGTCCTCGTCGCCGACTGCGCCGCAGAAGCGGACCGATGCGCCGGCACGGGCCGCGGCGACCGCTGCGTTGGCCCCCTTGCCGCCGCCGTGACGGACCAGGTCCGATCCGACGACCGTCTCCCCCGGACCCGGCAGACGGTCGGACTCGACGACGAGGTCGACGTTCACCGCCCCGATGACCAGGACCCTCGCCGCTTCCGACTCACTCACTGCCTGCTCCTCTGCAGGGGCACCGGGCCGTGCGACACCGAAATCGGTGGCCGTACAGTCCACTCCGCGCGCCCTGCTAGCTCTTGGCGCTGTCGGCGGACTGCCCCACGTCGGCGGTGAGCCTCCGCGATATCTCCGCGACGGGGATGTTGGTGGACTGCGACAACTCTCGCAGGAGTTCGAAAGCGCGTCCATCGTCGACCGCGAAGCGCTCCATGATCACGCCCTTTGCCTGCCCGATCACGTCGCGCGAGGCCAGCGCGTTCCGGAACTGCTCGTGGCAACGGGCCGCGTCGACCGCGAGCGCAGCATGGGCGGCGAGCGCATACCCGCGCTCGACGTCGGCGTCGCTGAATCCGTCGACGCTCGTCGAGGTCAGCGTGAGCGCACCCAATCCCTGCCTGCGCGTGGAGAGCTCGAACGAGAGCGCGGACCGGACCGGGGATTTCTCGTCCACGAGCGCAGCGAGTTCGGGCCAGCGACCGTCGCTGGTCAGATCCGGAGCGTGGACGATCCGCCCCACACGCACCGCATCCAGCCCCGGGCCCTCGCCGGCCTCCTGCTGGAGACGATCGAACTGTTCGGCGACGTCGTCGCTGCGCACCGTCGAGCGGACCTCGTCCCCCTCCATGAGGGTCACGCCGACGAACTCGACCGCCTCGATGACGTCGGTGGCCGCCCGCGCGATCCGCGGGGCCACCGCCTCGACCCCGCACTCGCTCTCGGCGTGCAGGTCGCGGGCCAACTCGGCCAGCACGACAGAGGGTGCGACATCGTCGGTACCGGACATGGGCAACACCCCATCTCGTGGTCGGCTCGATTGTTGTCGGTTGCGAACAATACCCGGCGATCGCGGCCGCGAGGGCGAGTCCGGCGCCGAGCACCCACCCCGGTGCGCCGCCCACGGCCGCGACGTCGCCGCCACCGCACCAGAATCGGGCAATCCGGTCCGTAGCGCACGCCGGGTCGCACGGGTCTACCCTTTTCACGGCCAGATGAGCACTGGCGATCAGGAGTTCTCCAGGTGTCGATCGAGCACGACAGCGACGCTTCGGGCGTCGAGCCGAACGAGGGTTATCAGCGCGGGCTCACCGCGCGCACCGTCCAGATGATCGCCATCGGCGGCGCGATCGGCACCGGCCTCTTCTACGGCTCCGGCGCCGCCATCGAGGAGGCCGGCCCCGCCCTCATCCTGGCCTACGCACTTGCGGGCCTGGCGATCTTCGTCGTCATGCGGGCGCTCGGCGAACTCCTCATCTACCGGCCGATCTCCGGCGGCATCAGCGAGTACGCGGACGAGTTCCTCGGCCGGTTCGCCGGCTTCAGCCAGGGCTGGACGTACTGGGCGGTGTGGACGACCACCTGCATGGCCGAGATCACGGTGGCCGGCAAGTACGTGAACTACTGGTGGCCGTCGATCCCCGTCTGGGTCACCGCGCTGGTCGCGCTCGGTGTGCTGTTCGGGGCCAATCTCATCTCGGTCGGGCTGTTCGGTCGCGCCGAGTTCTGGTTCTCGACCATCAAGGTCACCGCGATCCTCGGCATGATCGTGATCGGAATCGGTGTGCTGCTGCCGATCTCGGGACTCGGCCCGGAGACCGGCCCGTCCGTCGCCAACCTGTGGAACGACGGCGGGTTCTTCGCGACCGGGTTCAGCAACGCGCTGCTCAGCCTGCAGATCGTGATGTTCGCCTACGTGGGCGTAGAGCTCGTCGGCGTCACCGCGGGAGAGGCGGAGAACCCCCGCGTCACCCTTCGCAAGGCGATCAACTCGGTCCCGTTCCGCATCGGCATCTTCTATGTCGGTGCGATGGCCGTGATCCTGTCGGTGCGCAGCTGGAAGGACTACCACGCGGGCGAGAGCCCGTTCGTCTCGGTGTTCTCCTACATCGGCATCCCGGGCGCGGCCGGCATCGTCAACTTCATCCTGCTCACCGCCGCGCTGTCGTCGTGCAACTCCGGCATCTACTCCACCGGTCGCATGCTCCGGTCGCTGGCCCACAGCGGCGACGCGCCGAAGCAGCTGACCCGCCTCTCCAAGCGCCGGGTCCCGGCCCTCGGCATCTGCGCGAGCGCCGCGATGATGGTGATCGGCGTCGTGGTCAACGCCCTCGACCCGAAGCATGCGTTCGCCTACATCACCGCGGTATCCACGGTCGGGATCATCGTGATCTGGGCGACCATCCTGCTCTGCCAGATGGCGTTCCGGCGCAAGGTCGCCCGTGGCGAACTACCTGCCTCGGATTACCGGGTCCCCGGCGCCCCGGTGACCACGTGGCTCGCGCTCGCCTTCCTCGCGCTGGTGTTCGTTCTCCTGTTCTTCGACGAGGACGGACGTGTCGCCCTCGTCGTCGGCGCCGTGTGGTTCGCGTGCGTCGGGATCGGATATCTGGCGTGGACGCGCTCCGCCCGAGACCTGTCCGATCGCGAGGCCTGAGCGCCCGTCCGACACCCACATCCTCGACGACGCCCAGGCCGCCCAGGCGGTCGTCGCGCTCGTACACCGTGACCGCGACCTTGTGACGCCCGCCATACCTCGTTATTGTTTGCCATACAAACACTGACCCCGACGAGCAGGATCTCCATGGCGACCACCGGACGCGCGAGCCGGGAAGCGGGCAAGGCGACCCGCCAGGCGCTCCTGCGCGCGGCCGCGGAGGTCTTCGCCGAGCACGGCGAGGCGGCATCGGTCGCGCAGATCTGCCGGCGAGCCGACGCCTTCCCCAACCAGGTCACCTACTACTTCGGGTCCAAGGAGCAGCTCTTCGTCGAAGTGGCCTGCGCCGGCATCCTGCGGGCGGGGCGCCGGGCCGAGGAGGCGGCCGCCGACGCGACCACGGTTCGCGAGTACACCAACACCCTCGTCGGAACGCTGCTCGGTCCGTGCGGTCGCGACGTCGAACTGTTCACCACCGCGATGCTGCTGGTCTCCCGCCGGACCGACCTGCGCCCGCACATCACCGACACCCTGCGAACGCTGCACGAGCGCGGCGAGCAGGCCCTCATGGCGACCCTCGTCCGTACCGGCTGGGAGCTCCGGGCCGGCATCGACGTCGAGGCCAGGGCGTTCTGGTCGGCGATCTTCGGCCTCGCGGTCCAGAAGGCCGCCACCGGATCGGACTTCGGCTACCGGCTCGAGGACGCGGTCGCGGTGATCTTCACGAATCTGCAGATCCCGGAACGGGTTCTGGATCGGCCACTCGAATACGCACCCCAGGAGGCACGATGACCCAGTCCGCGACACACATCCACCCGGAGCCGCACGTCACGCACAGCGTGTTCAACCAGGCTCCCCCGCGGGTCGACGTCAACGAGTACGAACTCGACACGGTGCTGGTCGAAGCGGTCCGGCGTCACGACGGCGCCTGGGGCGATGCCGAGCTCCGTGAGATCGGCGCACTCGTCGGCAGCGAATCCTTCAAGCACGACGCCCATCTGGCCAACACCATCACCCCGGTGCTGCACACCTTCGACCGCTGGGGCCACCGCATCGACGAGGTCGAGTACCACCCCGCTTACCACCGGATCATCTCCGCAGCGATCGCGCACGGAGCGCACACGCGCTGCTGGGCCGATCCGCAGCCGGGTTCGCACGTCGTGCGCGCGGCCGCGTTCATGCTGTTCGGCCAGATCGAGCCGGGCCACGGATGCCCGGTGTCGATGACCCACGCGGTCATCCCGTCCCTGGAGCTGCAGCCCGATGTCGCGGCGTCGTGGGTTCCGAAGGCGTTGTCGCGCAGTTACTCCCCCGAACTGAGCGCAGACAAGGAATCGGCCATCTTCGGCATGTCGATGACCGAGAAGCAGGGCGGGTCCGACGTGCGCGCCAACACCACCGTCGCCGTCCCGGCCGGAACCGGCGGCCCCGGCACCGAGTACCTCCTGACCGGACACAAGTGGTTCTGTTCGGCACCGATGTCGGACGCCTTCCTCGTACTCGCCCAGGCACAGGGCGCCGGGGGCGAAGGGCTCTCCTGCTTCCTGCTCCCCCGGGTGCTGCCCGACGGCACCCGTAACGTCTTCCGCATCCAGCGCCTGAAGAACAAGCTGGGCAACAAGTCCAACGCGTCGAGCGAGATCGAACTCGACGGCACCGTCGCGATCATGGTCGGCGAGCCTGGACGCGGGGTGCGCACCATCATCGAGATGGTCGCGCAGACACGACTCGACTGCGTCCTCGGCTCGACCGCGGGCATGCGTCAGTCCGTCGCCGAGGCGCTCTGGCACGCCCGCAACCGCGCCGCCTTCGGCGCGACGCTGGCCGACCAGCCGGCGATGACCGCCGTTCTGGCCGATCTCGCACTGGAATCCGAGGCCGCGACGACGACCGCGATCCGGTTGGCGCGCGCCCACGACGAGGACGCCGACGACCAGGAGCGGGCCTTCCGTCGTCTCGCCACCGCCGTTGCGAAGTACTGGATCTGCAAGCGCGGCCCCCACCACGCCTACGAGGCCCTCGAATGCCTCGGCGGCAACGGCTACACCGAGGACTTCCCGCTCGCGATGCGCTACCGCGAGCAGCCGGTCATGGCCGTCTGGGAGGGATCGGGCAACGTCATCGCCCTCGACGTCCTGCGCGCCATGACCCGCGAACCGGAATCGGTGGCCGCCTTCGACGCGGAGATCGGCAAGGCCCGCGGGGCCAACCGAATCCTCGACACCCACCTAGACCGCGTGCGCGACCAGCTCGGCGAGCTCTCGCGCCTCGACCCCGCCGGGGCGCAGCGACAGGCCCGATTCACCGTCGAGGCAATGGCTTTGGCACTTCAGGCCTCGCTGCTGGTGCGCTACAGCCCGGCCGCGGTCGCCGACGCCTTCATCGCCGCGCGGCTCGGCCCGGACCGCAGCTTCGAGTACGGCGCGCTGCCGACCGGCACCGATCTCGGGGCGATTCTCGAACGACACTGAGAGCAAGGCGGTTCCGCCGGTCGCCTCGTCGGACCGGCGACCTCCTCGATCCGGCGAGTTGCCCGCCCAGCCGTCGGTTCGTCGCGCAGTCCGGGTCGCGCCGGCCGCCTCTCACCGCGCCTCCTCTGCCGCAGCGAGGATCCGCCTGCGCAGCGGCGAGGCGGTGTTGGGCAGCCACATCGCGCGGACCGGCGCGAACGGCGGGTCGGTGAACTCGACGATCCGGATGGTGTCGCCGTAGAGCCAGCCGGGTTCGTTGGTGACGAAGGCGCACGCCTGCGGGTGCGCGATCACCGCGGTGTGCGGCGGTGTGCCCAGGAGCGTCGAGAGGATGATCCGCGGCTCGAAGCCGGCGCGTCGGCACAGGCCGACGAGGATGTCGGTGTACTCGTACTCGTGCTCCGGCCCCCACACGACGATCTCGTAATCGGCCAGAGCGGCCATGTCCACGCGTTCGTGCGCGGCCAGCGGGTGGTCACCGCGAACCGCGAGTCGCAGCTCGTGCTGGGTGGCGATGGTCGTCGCCATGTCCGGCGGTGCTGCGACGCCGCGGCCCAGCGCCAGGTCGATCGCGCCGGACAGCAACTCCTCGCGCATGGCATCGGCGAAGACCGGACGCACCGTGATGGGGATCGACGGGTCGGCGAGCACGACGGGCTCGATGATGCGGAACACCTCCGACGAGGCGAGGTCCGGTGCGTGCCCGATGACGAACGGAGCGGGAGCGCCGGCGTCGACCCGCCTGACGTGCGTCAAGAGCTGCTCGCCACCGGCGAGCAGTGGCACCGCACCCCGGTAGAGGGCCTCGCCGGCGGGCGTCGGCGTCAGGCTCCGGCGCGACCGCGAGAACAGCTCGACGCCCAGCTGACGCTCCAGTTCCCTGATCGCCGAGGACAACGCCTGCTGGCTGATGAACAGGGCGTCGGCGGCGA
This sequence comes from Gordonia paraffinivorans, assembly GCF_900683595.1. Lineage (NCBI taxonomy): Bacteria > Bacillati > Actinomycetota > Actinomycetes > Mycobacteriales > Gordoniaceae > Gordonia > Gordonia paraffinivorans. The sequence goes on from NZ_CAACYD010000006.1 coordinate 640,238, forward strand.
CTCGGAGGCTCGGTGACTCCATCACGACGGCAAACATGCGCAGACGCCGAAGGTCGATGTCCCGCAGCCCGGAGTCGACACCCACGTTCATCAATCAACTCCTGTCAGTTATCCGGATTGATGTGATTGTAGGTTGATCTTTTAGACAATAGGCTCACTTTTGCCTGGCACTGTTCATCAGCTACCAGTTGCAGATCGGTTCCTGTCGGGGTCCCCCCGCGGAGGGGACGGGGGGACCCCGACAGGACGCCTTCTCCGGTGGTTGCGCACCACCTCGTCCTGGACCTCGACCAGACCGTTCAACGATTGTTCAACTTCGATGTGCTGACGTTGATCTCGTCTACACTCGGCCTGTCCCACAACTCGCGCGGTGCCATGGTCTCGGACCCGGATGGCCCGGCACCCACCGATTTCCGGAGTGGAGCAGGTGAAAGAATCGGCCGGCCGCAGGGAGATCGCGCGTGGAACCGCCATCTACGACGAGACGCATCACGTCCTGCAGCAGATCAGGCTGCGCGAGAGCCACATCAGATACTCCATCGCCGCGCTCGTCCTCGTCTTCGGCCTCATCGCCTTCTGCGGACTCTTCAGCCCGGCGAGCGCACAGGGCTCCGTCATCCGCTCGGTGATCATCGGCACCGCGGCGGCCAGCACCATCCCCGCCGCCGTCATGGTGAGCCGCATCCACCTCGGCGAGATCTGGTGGACCAAGAGGTCGCAGGTCCGCGGCTTCAACACGTGGTTCGTGATCTACGCCGACGTCGGCACTGCGATCTGCGTGTTCGCCACCGCCGACCCCCGCGTCGCGCTGTGCTTCTGCGTCCTGTTCGCGGTCGTGGGCTCCTATAGCGCGCATTTCGTGAAGCCCTCGGTCGCGTACGCGCACATGATCTTCTCCAGCACGGTCACCTGCGTCCTGGGCGTCGGCATCTGGCTCGACGGAGTCGCGCCGATCATCGCCTTCACCACGACCCTCGCCATCCTGGTCGCGGTCAACTCGACCGTGACGCTGCATCAGGGATACACCTCCGACATGCAACGGACGCTGCGGCATCAGCTGCGGATGGCCAACACCGACCCGTTGACCGGCCTGCTCAACCGGCGCGGCTTCATCCTCGCCACGACCACGCTGCTGCGTGACGGCACAGCAGGCCATTTCGCCCTCTTCATCGTCGACGTCGACCGCTTCAAGCGCATCAACGACGACCACGGTCACGCCACCGGGGACCTCGTTCTCCAGCGTCTGGCCGGAATCCTGGAGCAAGCGGTGGACGAGCCCGCCGTCATCGCACGACTCGGCGGCGACGAGTTCGCGATCGCCGTGCACCTCGACGAACTGGCCGCCGGAGTCGTCGCCGAGCGCATCTGCGGCAGCCCGGTCGAACTCGACGACGGCGACCAGACCACCGTGAGCCTCGGCGTCGCCGTCGGCCCGATCCCCGGCGGGCAGCTGATCGACGAGGCCGCGACCGCCCGCATCCAGCGCGATTTCGCCCTGGCCGACGCCGCGCTCTTCGAGTCGAAGTCGGCCCGGCGCGGCACCTACACGATCACTCGAGCCGGAGAGATCGCATCCTGACCTACAGAACCACCCCCGGGTTCAGGATGCCGTCCGGATCGAGTGCGTTCTTGATCCGCGTCGTCAGCTCCATGACATCGGGGCCGAGTTGATCAGGCAGCCACCCCTTCTTGAGGCGGCCGACGCCGTGTTCGCCGGTGATGGTTCCGTCGAGTTCGATCGCGAGGTCCATGACCTCGCCGAACGCGCGCTGCGCCCGCTCCGCCTCGTCGGCGTCGTCGGGATCGAAGACGATCAGCGGGTGGGTGTTGCCGTCGCCGGCGTGCGCGATCACCGAGATCATCACCCGGTTGGCGGCCGCGATCTTCTCGACGCCCCCGATCAGATCTGGTAGCGAGGGAAGCGGGACCCCGACGTCCTCGAGCAGCAACGATCCGAGTCTCTCCACGGCCGGGATCGCGGCCCGCCGCGCCGCGGTGAAGGCCTCTCCCTCGGCGGGATCGTCGGTGGCGAAGACCTCGCCCGCGCCGCAGTCCTCGAATGCGCGCCGGATCAGCTCCACCTCCGCGGCCCCCGCCGCGCCGGGAGCGTCCGACTGGGCGACCAGCAGGGCGCCGGCCTCACGGTCGAGACCCATCCGCAGCATGTCCTCGACGGCGTTGATGGACACCGAGTCCATGAATTCGAGCATCGCCGGCCGGATCTGCGCCGTGACCGCGAGCACCGCCCGGCTCGCCTCGTGGACCGACGGGAAGATCCCGACGACCGTGCACGCCCGGTCCTGCGGCGGCAGGAGTCGCAGCGTCACCTCGGTGATGATGCCGAGGAGCCCCTCGCTGCCGACGAAGAGCTTCGTCAGCGGCAGCCCGGCGGAATCCTTGAGCTGCCGACCGCCGATGCGGACCGCGCGCCCGTCGGCCAGCACGACCTCCAACCCCAGCACGTAGTCGGTGGTGACGCCGTACTTCACACAACACAGCCCGCCGGCGTTGGTGGCCACGTTGCCGCCGATGGAGCAGATCTCGAACGAGGACGGGTCCGGCGGGTACCAGAGGCCCGCGGCCGCCGCGGCGGCCTTGACCTCGGCGTTGAGCATTCCCGGCTGGACGATCGCGGTGCGGGTGGGCCGGTCGATCACGATGTCGCGCATCTTCTCGGTGGAGAGCATGATCGCGCCGTCGACCGCGGTCGCGCCGCCCGACAGGCTCGTCCCCGCACCCCGGGTGATGATCGGGACCCGGTTGGACGCGCACCAGCGGACGGTCTCCTGCACCTCTGCCGTCGACGTGGGACGCACCAGCGCCAGCGGCGTGCCGGCGTCGGGATCGGCGGCACGGTCCTGGCGGTACCCCGCGAGGATGTCGGGATCGGTGATCACCATTCCGTCGGGAAGGGTGGCGGCCAGCGAACTCGGATCGGCGCTCATGGGTTCAGCGTATTCGTCCGTGCACCCTGCCCGGCTCGGCTTCGCCGTACGTTCCCGCCGCACGTGCGAAGAGCTCGGGCAGGAAATTGCTTTCACTCGGCCCGGCCCGACGCGCTGGGCCGGGCGGACCGCCCTCGCGTGTCTCGTCCCTCTACCCTGGTCAGGGTGTTCGAGGTTGGCGACAGGGTGGCCGGCTTCACCATCGACGAATTCATCGGCGGGGGTGCGAGCGCGGACGTCTTCCGTGCCCATCGCGACGACGGCAGCGGGCCGGTCGCGCTGAAAGTGCTGCACCCGAACGCATCCGACCACGCGCGGGTGCGCGAACGATTCGAGCGCGAGTACGGCATCGCGTCTCTCCTGCACCACCCCCACATCGTCACGATGCACTCGCACGGCGAGATCGAGACGCCGCGGGGTTCGGCCCACCGGCCGACGCTGTGGCTGGCGATGCAATATGTTCCGGGCCCGTCGGCGACCGCGCTGGTCCCACCCGCCGACGACGAACCCGACGTCGACGCCATCCTGCGGGTGGCGGCCCAGATCGCCGACGCCCTCGACCACGCGCATCGCCAGGAGATCATCCACCGGGACGTCAAGCCCGGCAACATCCTCCTGTCTCGCCCCGTCGGCCCCGACACCGACGACGACACCCCGGTCGATGCACTGCTCTCGGACTTCGGAATCGCGCAATTCCTCGACGACACAAGGCCACTCGCCCGCAACGGCCGCGTACAGGGATCGATCGGATACGCCTCGCCCGAACTGCTCCAGGCGCAGCGGCTGACGCCGGCCACCGACATCTACGCCTTCGCCTGCACCCTCGTCGAGCTGTTCACCGGTGTCCCGCCCTACCCCCGCCACACGTCCTTCGCGATCACCTACGCCCACATCCACGCCGACCCGCCGAAACTCACCCGCCGACGCCCCTGGCTACCCTCGGCGATGGATTCGATCTTCGCGAAGGCCCTCGCGAAGTCGCCCGCCGACCGCTACCGGACCTGCACCGAACTCGTCGACATCCTCACCCGTCTCCTGCGCGACGTCCCGGTGCCCGAGGCGCCCGCTCGGTCTCGCTGGTGGGGACGCCTGCGGCAACCGTGAGATCCGCCCGGCGGACGCGCAGACACCTCAGATCTCGGATACGGGCTCGTCGAGGCGGTACACCCGCACCGCGGTGTCGCGAAGTATCCGCCGCAACGCCTCGTCGCCCCATTGGGACACCCGATCCACGAGGGCGCCGACGAGGACGTCGATCGCCGCATTGGGACGGTCGATCGGGAAGTTCGAGCCGAACATGATGCGGTCCGAACCGAAATGGGTGACGACGTGGTCGACGAACGGGCCGATCATCTCCCCCAGCGTCGACTGCCCGCCGATGTTGCCCCACCGCTCGTGCCCGTACCCCAGGATCGGCATCGCGAGTCCCGAGAGTTTCACCACCACATTGCGATACGAGGCCAGGGTGGTCATCCGCTCGCGCCACAACCGGTAGATGTCGGCGCGCGCCGCGGCCGTCGCCCCGGTGCGCGTGCCGATCGGCCCGAACACCCCGGCGGGCATCCCGAAGTGGTCGAGGACGATCGTCGTGTCCGGATACTCGCGGGCCAGGACGACGACATCGTAGAGCTGATGCGAGTAGACCGCGGCCTCGAAGACGAGATCCCGGCCGGCGAGCTCGGCGAAGCCGTCGAGGAACCGCGACGACGACAGGATGTTGTCGCTGTCGCCGCCGGACCGCACCTTCGGGTCCGGGTGCCGGGTCGCGACGAGGCGTACGCCACGGACCTCCGACGACACCGTGAACAATTCGTCGAGCATCGCGCCGAAATCGGGGTCGCGCGGATCACCGTGCGCGACGATCGCGCCGAGCGGCGGGGCGCCGTCTCTCCCGAACGGCAGCTGCCGGAGGTAGCGCGTCTCCTCGACCGCGGTGCTGTGCGCGGACATCTGCTCCTCGGCGGGCAGCGCCTTGCGCCAATGGGATTCGACGTGGACGACACACTCGATCGGCACGCCGAACACGGTCGGCACGAGCGCGCAGTCCGTGGCGTACTGGGGCGGTTCGTAGGGGCGGGCCACGATTCTCGGATTCAGTACGAACTCGCGATCCGCGCGGGATGCGATCAGCGGAAAGGCCCTGTCCCCCAGCCGGGAGACGAGCCCGGAGAGGCGTGATGCGCGTGTCGCCGCCCACGGCGTGCGGCGTGGATTCCAATGCTGCACGTGCGCGTCAACGATGCCCGGTAGGGCACCATCGAGGGACGTCATGGGTGTACCTTGCCACACCGGGTGATCGTCCGACATACGATGACGGATCCTGAATTGGATGCAGTCAAGGGACTACTCTGGAGTTTCTTGGGGGATGCGGGGACGAACGCCGACGGAGGTTGCCCAGACAGAATGGCGAGTCACACACGCCACGCTTTGCATCAGCTCCGGATCGAGGTGAACCGCGACCCGGAGCGGTTCGTCACCGAGGTCTATACGCGCATGTTCGCGATCGACCCCGACCTTCGCGATCTCTTCGGCGTGTCGATGGCGGCCCAGCACGAGGCCTTCCACCGTGTGATCGACCACGTGCTCGAGGCCATCCCGGCCGCGACCGGCCACACCGAGCTCGTCGAGCTCCTCGCCCAACTCGGCCGCGACCACCGCAAGTACGGGGTGGAGCCGGAGCACTACCACATCATGTACAGCGCCCTGATGGGCGAGTTCGCCGAGCTGATGGCCGACTACTGGGACCCCGAGACCCAGCAGACCATCTCGCAGGCGATGATGCTGGTCACCGGCGTGATGCGGGGTGCGGCGGAGACCGCCACCGATCCGGCGCGGTGGACGGCCGAGGTGGTGGAGAAATACCGGATCACCCGCGACCTCGCGGTGGTGCGCCTCATCGCGCACTCACCGCTGACCTTCCGGCCCGGCCAGTACCTCGAGGTGCACGTCCCGCAGTGGCCGAAGGTCTGGCGCAACCTGTCCCCCTCGATCCCGCCCAACCCGGCCGGGGAGCTCGAATTCCACGTCCGCGCCATCAAGGGCGGGACGGTGAGCTCGGCTATCGTCAGCGACACCCGTGTCGGCGACGTGTGGACCCTGGCCCAGAGCCACGGGACGCTGCACGTGGACAGGCAGCACCCGGTACTCATGGTCGCCGGCGGAACCGGCCTGGCGCCGCTGCGCGCACTGCTCATCGAGATGTCCAAACGCGTCGACAACCCGCCGACACACATCTTCTACGGCACGCGCCACCCCGGTGAGCTCTACGACCTCGCGGTGCTGCGCCGGGTCGCCTCGACGAACCCGTGGTTGCAGGTCACCGCGGTGTCGGAGCACGAACACGACCCGTGGTGGATCAACTCCGTGGCCACGCCGGAAGAACTCGGCATCGAGCACCACATCGGCACGCTCGCCGACGTGGTCCCCCGGGCCGGCAACTGGGAGGACCACCAGGTTCTCGTCGCCGGCTCACCTCAGATGATCGAGACCACGCGCCGCAAGTTGATCATCGCCGGGGTTCGGGCCAGCCGAATCCAGCACGATCCCGTGTTCTGAGGCCGACGAGATACCGCGCGAACCGGGACTTCCTCGAGGCAGCCGGGCAGAGCCGGTCGAATCAGGGGGTACCGGACGTGCCCGGGGTGCCGGGCGTCCCGGGACCGTAGGCAGGGGCCTGACCGGGCACCGGCACGGTCACGGTGGTGGTCGTGGTCTCGGTCACCGTCGCGACCGGTTCCTCGGATTCGGTCACGGTCGTCGTCCGGGTGACCGGCCGCGGGGTGCTGGTGACCGTCGTCGTCCGTTCCCGGGTCTCGACCTCGGTCCGCGTCTCGGTGACGGTTTTCGCGTCGGCGGTGACGGTGACCGCCGACGGCGTCCGGGTGACCGTCACCGGGGCGGGCTCCGGGGTGTCGCGCTCGGCGGCCACGATCAGGGTGAGCCCGACGGCCCCGAGGAACACCGCAGCCCCGATCGCCGCGCCCACGAACCACCAGCGCCGGCCCGTCGATGCACGATGCGGAGCAGGTTCGGGCGCACCGAGCGCAATGGCCGCGGCGTCGGCGGCACCGAGTGCCGACGTGAGCGCGGGATTGTCGGCGACAGTGACCGGCCGCTGGGCGGCGTATTCGATCGCCGGTGCGATCCCCGGCACCTCGGCGCCCGGACCGGACACGACGATGGACGAGATCTCGCGGCCTCGTGGTAGCCCGCCGATCGCGTCGGCGAGGCGCGATGCGCCGTCGGGATCGGTCACCGGACCGAGCTGACCGGCCGTGAAGTCGGCGGTGCCGAGCACGGCGCCCGTCGTGGTGTCGACCGTGGCCAGCGTGGTCCCGGCCGCCGGGGCCGCGTCGCGGTCGAGGTCGACGACGGCCACGACGCCCCCGCGGGTCGCATGCGTGCAGGCGATCTCTGCGAGCGCCGAGGCATGACCGGTGACGGTCACGTTCGCGGCCCACTCGGGGGCACCCGGCGTGGCGGGCGCGAACGCCCGTGCGAGGTGCGCGCGCACCTCCTCGCGCGAGACCGAGACACCGATCCGGTCGACGACCACGGGGACCGATTCGACGAGTTCGACGATCGCGGCCTCGGCCCCCTGTGCGGTCGAGTCGGGCAGGTCGACCAGGTTGCTGGCCAGGACGTGGCCATCAGCGTCTCGGACGACCGATGCGATCTGATCGTCGACGACGGAGATCCCCAGAACCACGGATCCGGGCAGCCCGCCCCCCTCCGGCCCCTGGGTCATCGTCACCTCCGCGTCGTCGTTGCCCTGGAGCCTAGTCGTTACCGGCGATCGCGTGGCAGCGGGACCTTGACCCGTCAACCGTCCGGACCACTGCGGGCTCGCCGGAGGCCGACGCGGGGCGACGTGAAGAAGACGTGGGTCGTCAGGCGGTGAAGTCCTCGATGAGGGTGTGCTGCTCCACGGCCGAAGGGGCCTGCATGCCGGGTGCCTGCTTGTCCGAGTGGGAAGCTCGGAACGAGTCCGACTTCAGCCAGGCGAGGAAGTCCTCCTTGGAGTCGAACTCCATGGTGCTGACGTAGGGCAGTCCGTCCGCCTCGGGACGCATCAGCGTCGCGCGGTGCAGGCCCGGCACGCCCTTCAGCGTGGTGCGCATGGATTCGGTGAACGCCTTCTCGAAGGCCTCGGCGTTCACGGTGACGTCGATCCGGTTGGTGACTACGAACATTCGTCGACTCCTGGTCTGGGAACAGCGGGACCCCGACAGTTTACCGACACAGTGTCGGTAAATCGTGCGCGGCCCCGTCACCCGAGCCGCACCACCGGCCATGTCGACTGCCGAACCGACCTGGCGTGCCACGGCCGGACACTTGCACGCCGGGCGTATCGCGGTGCCGTATGCCACCGATCCACATGCCACCGATCGACCTGACCGGAAACGCTGCGCGCCGACCTCACTGCACGACCACGTGCCGACCGGACGTTCGTCGTCGACGACGATGACGCAGGTCTGACGTTCGTAAGTCGACGACGATGACGCACGGTCACGGACCGCTCGATCAGACCGACTCGGCGGCCCGCTGGGTGTAGGCGGCGGCACGGACCGCGGCGTCGGACTCGAGTCCTGCGCCGAGCGCTCCGCCGACGGTGGCCAGCGAGCAGGTCAGCCACGCGACCTCCAGGTAGTCGAGGACTCCGGGGGTGTGGCCGAGTGCGCCGCCGAACACCTGCGGCACCACCAGGCACACCGCTCCGACGGCCGCGAGGACGAACAGCGCGAGGTAGAAGGCCGCCACACCCAGCACGACGGTGATGACGGTGACGGGGTTGAACATGACAACCTGCTCACGGGCCTGCGGGGTGGAGGCGCGTTCCCAGAGGTCGGCGCCGACGATCAGGGTCGTGGTGATGGCGACGATCGATCCGACGGCGACACCCGCGAGCCGCACCCACCCGAAGGTGTCCGCGAGCAACCAGATGTCGGCGGTCACGAGCGCGAACACGCCGGCCGCGATCGCACCCGTGAGCGTCTTGGTGAGGCCGAGCGCGAGGCGCCACGGCCGGTTGGCGCGGACCATCCCGGTGAGCAGCCGGAGGTTCCCGGTCAGCACCCGCGCAGTGAAGGCGATGCCCTCGTCGTCGGTGTCGGTCCCGAGTTGGCGTACCCGGTGTCGCAGCGGCGATCTCGACGGCGACCGGCGGTGCTCCCGCATGTCGTCGGGGTCCGCGCCGAGAAGCTGCCCAAGCAAACCGGTGAGGGTCTCACGCGCACGCTGACGGAGGCCGGTGGGACCGAGCGCCGGCACCGAGACCACCGCGACCCCGTGAACCGTGTTCGCGTGCGCCACCACGGGCCGTTTCCCGACGTGCAGCGGCAGATCGGTGAAACAGACGATCAGATCCCATTCGCGTTCGAGGAGAAGACTTCTCGCGGCGTACACGATCTCGGCATCGGTTGCGGGCGGCCGCACGAGCGCCGATTCGACGATTTCGACGACCCAGCGGGCACCGGGGAACAACGACTGCACGTGAGCGGCGAGGTCGGCGTCGAGGAGCTTGCGCGCCAGGCCGATCGGCTGTCCGGGCGCGGCCACGATCCCGAGCACGACGACCGGCCCCTCACCGGGGCCGCCCGCCGACCCGGCGGCGGGAGAACTCTGCACCCCGCGACCTTGCCCGCGACTAGGCGCCCTGAAACCTGCGCGCCAGCGCCCGCAGCGTCTCCTCGATCCCCTGACCGTTCTTCTTGTCGTAGCGGAGCAGTTCCATCACCTTGGGGACGGCGAGCGTCGAGTAGTCGAAGGTCTCGGTCACCTGCGTGGTGGTCGGCAAGAGCGCCTCGAGATCCCATCGCCAGCGATGCCCCATGGGGTGCCTCCACTCCACGACCCTGTCGGTCCGGACTTCGGTGGCCGTGGACGTGATCGTGTAAGGCACCCCGAACTGCCTCATCCGGACACTGAATCTGGCCCCGTCGGTGAGCTTTTCGGACCCCTTCACCGGCTTCTTTCGGACCGTGCCCGAACCGTCGAGATCTGGATGCCGATGCGGGTTGACGATGAGCTCGAAGATCTCGGCGGCGGGCGCGTCGACGACGACTCGCCGAGAGACGCGGTGTGGGCCCGTATCGACGGTGGTGACGAGGTCGGAAGCCATGTCCTCAACCTACGCGGATCGACCGTCGAGCAAGTCGGAATCGGAACTTGATTTATTCGAATGATGTGTCAGTCTTGTTGGAGTTCGTTTGTCTGCCGACTGGAGCGCAGTCGCCGGCGGCATCGTCACACAAGGGGGACCCGATGACCACGACGCAGCCACACCATGCCGATCCCGACTACGAGGTCGCGATCATCGGTTCCGGGACAGGAGGAATCTGCGCCGGTATCAAGTTGCAGCAGATGGGGATCGACGACATCGTCCTCATCGAACGCGCAGACGAGATGGGCGGCACCTGGCGCGCGAACACCTACCCGAACGTGGGAGCCGACCTCCCGTTTCTCGTCTACCAGTTCTCGTTCGCCCCGAAGGGCGACTGGGATCACTTCTTCGCCAAAGGGCAGCAGATCCAGGAGTACCACCTCGGACTCGCCAGAGAGGCCGGGCTCGACCGGAAAACCCTGTTCAACACCGAGATCGTGAAGGAGGAATGGGACGAGGCGAACCACCGATGGCTGCTGCACACCGCGGCCGGCGACGTCATCACCTCTAGGTTCCTGCTGAGCGCGATCGGCGCCTACATCAACCCGAAGGACAAACCAGACATCCCGGGACTCGAGGACTTCCGCGGCAAGGTGATGATCCCCGCGGACTGGGATCACGACTACGACTTTCGCGGCAAGCGGGCGGCGGTGATCGGGGTGGGTTCGAGTGCGGTCCAGATCGCGCCGGCGCTGGCGTCGGAGGTGGAACACCTCGACATCTATCAGCGCACACCGCAGTGGTACTTCCCCAAACCGGACTTCCGGACACCGCGCTGGATGCAACGCGCACTGGGGATGCCGGGGCTGGCTCGCGCGGTCCACGAGGCGGTGTTGTTCTTCCTGGAACTCGGCCTGCGGGTCCTGATCTACACTCCCCCGAGCCTGTTCGCGCCCGGCGCCACCGTCTTCGACCGTATCGCGCATCGCCTGTACGACTTCTGGTTGTGGCTGTGCGTACGGGACAAGAGCGTTCGGGACAAACTCCGGCCCAAGTACGGCGCCGGTTGCACGCGAGGCACCCTGGGCGGGGGATACCTGTCGATCTTCAACCGCAGGAATGTCGAACTACACACCACACCCATCGAACGCATCGAAACCGATGCCGTGGTCACCCGGGACGGGGTGCGGCGGCCCATCGACCTCCTGGTCCTGGCAACCGGTTACGAGATGTTCTCCGACCCCGAATCCTATCGAGAGGGAACGGTTGTCGGGCACAGCGGATTCGACCTGGGTCGCTACTACAATACGGTCGGGCTGCGCGCCTATCACAGCACGGCGGTCTCCGGCCTGCCCAACCGCTGGATTCTCGTCGGCCCATACTCGTGGACCGGCACGGCGTTCCACTACATCCTCGAGAACGCGACCCGGCACATCACCGCCGTGCTCGCCGAGGCCAAGCAGCGGGGCAGCACACGCGTGGAGGTCACCCGGGCGGCGCAGGACGCCTTCCATGACGACATGATCCACCGGGGCCGAAACCTGGCCCACTATTTCGGCGTGCACTGTGCGGGTTCCAACACCTACTTCGTCAACTCGCACGGTGAGGCCGTGTACGTGCGGCCGTGGACCATCTACCAATCCCGGCGTCGCAGTGTCGGTTTCGATCGGCACGACTATCGCTTCTCGTCGCTCGGCCCCGCCGCACCGTCCGCTCCGGCCGACGCGCTGGTGGGCGCCGGCCGGACAGACACGGACGACATCGACACCGACAACGACGACGAGGTGCGGGTGTGATGCAACCCTTCGCGCGTTTCCGCTTCGCAGCGACCCGTCCGATCACCGCCGACGAGGTTCCCGACTTCCTCATCGAGGCACCGTTCCGTACTCACGTCGTCTACGACTTCCCCGATCTCGACACCGGCGAACTGTGGAAGGTCGTCTCCTCCGACCGGATGTGGTCGTGGTTGCCCACGGTCTGGGGGTGCCGGTATCCACCCGGCGACCCGATCGGGCCGGGCACGGTCCGCGACTTCCAGATGTACATCCACCATTGGCTCATCTACGCCCAGCGCGAGCAGATTCTGGTGTGGGAAGCAGGTGAGCGTCTCGTGTACACCGCCACGGACGCAACGCTGCCGTTCTTCGGCACGTGGTGCGAGGAGTACATCGTCGAACCGCGGGCGGGCGGCGGTTCCCGGCTCCGATGGACCATGGGCGTCCGGGTCCGATTCCTGGGCAACGTCACGCTGCGGTTCCTGACGCGCCCGATGCAGGCGGTGTTCCGCTTCGGACTTCGCGGCCTGCCTCGCGAATCGGGTATGGGATTGTCTGATGTCGTCGAGCACCGGATCGGCAGGTGAGGAGAGGCCGGCACCCGCCGATCCGGCAGATCCGCCTATCGATCCAGCGAGCCCTCGTCGACGAGCGCGACGGCCGACCCCGCAGGCGTAGATCCGCGCCCGGGACGCCTCAGGCTCGTCGGAACGGCACCGCCGCCGGGCCTCCGGCCGTGATGGGGAATGGGCTGCGCCATGGGTGCCGACGGCGGGAGATCGGGCACCGGGTGCATCGTCCGCCGCGCGACGAATTCGGCGTGCAGCTCACCCGGCCGTCGAACACCGTTGGCGGCGAACGCTTCCCCCGGTGTCCTGGTCACCGGCTCGTGCGGCGGAACGTCTCGGAGCACCGGTTCCACCACCGGGTGGGTCGCCGGCGAGATCCATTTCAGCAGTGCCAGCTGACCGGTCACGCTCAATGCGGCCACGTGGAACGACAACCGCATGACCGGAACGATCAACGCGCGGGTGAGTCGCGACTGCCGGATTCCCGCAAGCCGGAGTTGCCACCGCGGCATCGTCGCCAGCGTCGCCGCACGAAGCCCTCGGCTGATCACCCAGCCACCCGGCCGCAGGAAGAACCACATGCGCGGGTACATGACATGGGCATCGAGCAGGTGCTCCATCGCGTACTGCGTGGCCTCGCTTGCGGCGAGACGCGGACGCATGGCCTCGAAGTACCGACGAATCCCTTCCCGCGTACGTGGCACCGCCGACGGCGCGCACGTCTGCAACTCGGCGGCGATCGCGCACTCCTCCCAATATCGCGATTCCTCCTCCTCGGTGAGCCGTCCCGGACCGAAACGCTCGTACGCATAGAGGATCGAGTGCCAAGCGGTGAGGTGGATCCACAACTGCTGCGCCGGGTCGTTGGCGTCGTACGGACGACCGCTCACCGGTTCCAGACCGTGGATGTGAGCGTGGGTCCTCGTCAGCATCTCGGCTGCGCGAACCGCGGTCCCGGAGTCGGCAAACGCCACCGTCGCGAAGTATTTCAGGGTGTTGTCGTACCGCTGCCGCGGTTTGGTGAAGATCTTCGCGGTGTGGTCGACCGGCGCCACCAGAAACGGATCGAGTTCTTCGATGACGACCGCCCGTTGGAATCCCACCGTCAACGAAGTCGGGTACGACCACACCTTCCAGGTGACCGACCCGGGTCCGAAGAAACCGTGATCTGCAGGCCGTGCGGCGACCCCACCGCGCTCGACCCCTTGCATGTCCGCCATCTGTATTCCCCCGTCTGATTACTACGTTCGCGTAGTAATTTAGGCCACGCGGCGGCCGACCGCCAGACCTGACGCGAAAATCGTTGAGGGAAACAGAAGCTCGGATCAGTTCCGCTTCACGAACGTCGCCGCGAGCTCTCGGACCACACCGACGAAGCGGTCCGGGGTGAAGGACTCCGGATCGGTCAGCACCAGCACACCGGCTTCCTCGAACGACGAGACGACGAAGTGTGCGAGAACCTCGACGTCGACACCGGCGTGCCCGGGCATGGACTCCAGTGCGGCGGCGACACCCTCGACCACCGCACGCCGAGCCCGATCCCGCACATCCTGAACCCGTCGAGGCAGCCCGGGCACGTGGATCAAGATGCATCGCCAACGCTCCGGCGCCTCACGCACCGCGCCGAGATAGCCGTCGAACAGGGCGGCGAGGTCGAACCGCGCCCCCACATCGGAGACCTCGGCCATCACCTGCCGGAGCTGGTCCATCGCACGACGCTTCTCCCGGTCCAGCAGGGACTCGAGGACCTCGTCGCGGTTGGCGAAGTGCGTGTAAACCACCGGTTTGGTGACGCCCGCCCGGGCGGCCACCGCGTCCATGGTCACCGCAGACAGGCCGGAATCGACGAGGACCGACAACGCCGCGTCCAGCACCTGGTCACGGCGTTGCGCCGCCGGAACCCGAGGCGCATAGGGCCGCCGCCTGCCTGCCACGATGCCTCCCACGCCACACCTATCGGTCGAGAGCGATCCTATCGACCCACGCCGGCCCCGCGGGCCGGCGCACGGACCCCATTGAATCTGACATGTCAGTCCGGTAAATTCGCGAGCACTCGGCGCAAACCTGGACGACCGACCAGGTCCGCCGCGGCTCGTCTCTTGGGGGAAACAGGCTCATGACCGACTTCATCGTCTCCGGCGCAACGGGATTCATCGGCTCCCGGTTCGTCCGGCAACTGCTGGAAACCGATCCCGAACACCGCGTCTACGCCCTGGTGAGACCGGCTTCGATTCCGCGGTTCGCCACCCGCACCGCGGGGTGGACGGGCCGCGACCGGCTGATCACCGTCGCCGCGGACCTGGCACAGCCCGGACTCGGACTGTCCGACGGGGCACTGCCCGACACCGTCGAACACGTCGTCCATCTCGGCGCGATCTACGACATGGACGCCGGCGCCGAGGAACAGTTGCGGGTCAACGTCCTCGGCACCGAGCGGATGATCGACATCGCCGAGTCGACCGGCGCGCTGATGCACCACGTCTCATCCATCGCCGTGTCCGGGGACCACCGCGGCCGGTTCACCGAGCACGACTTCGACAAGGGACAAGGATTCCCGACCCCGTATCACCAGACCAAGTTCGCGGCCGAGGAGCGGGTGCGTTCACGTCCCGGTCTGCGGTGGCGCGTCTATCGCCCGGCGATCGTGCTCGGCGACTCCCGGAACGGGGAGATGGACAAGGTCGACGGCCCGTACTACATGTTCAAGTATTTCCGTCTGGCCTCGAAGCTGCCGCAACGCGTCCCGCTGCCCCTTCCCGATCTCGGCCAGCTCAACGCCGTGCCGGTGGACTTCGTCGTCGATGCGCTCACGGCGCTGGTCACCTACGACCCGGAGGCAGAGAACCGCGTCTTCCACCTCGTCGACCCGAAGTACCGCAACACCACCGATTTCTACAACGCCCTGGCACCGGCACTGGGTGCACCGCACGCCGTCGACGCACTGCCGCCCTCGGTGGGCCGGACCGCACTGGAAATCCTCGGGCGCGAACCACTCCGCTCACTGCGCGACGGCATCGCGCGACGCGAGGGCATCCCGCCCGCGGTACTCGACACCGTCTCCCTGCCTGCCCACTTCACCACCGGCGAGACCTTCGCGACACTCGGCCGACTCGGTGTCGAGCTCCCGGAGATCACCGAGTACGGTCCACGGCTCTGGGACTACTGGGCGCGGCACCTGGATCCGGCGCGGCATCGCCGTGATCCCCGACAAGGACTGCAGGGAATCAACATCCTGATCACCGGTGCGTCGTCGGGAATCGGCGCCGCCACGGCAAGAGAGTGCGTCGCGCGCGGCGCCACCGTGTTCATGCTCGCCCGCGACGTGGAGACGCTGTCACTGCGCCGCACCCAGATCGCCGGGACCGAGCCCGTCGACACCCGTATCGGGCGGGGTCGCGCGTACGCGTATCCCTGCGACATCACCGATGCGGGAGCCGTCACCGAGGTCGTCGACGACATCCTCGACGCGCACGGCCGCATCGATGTGGTGGTCAACAACGCCGGGGTCTCGATCCGCCGGTCGGCGCGGCTCTCCCTCGCGAGGTCGCGGGATCTGCGGCGGACGATGGAGGTCAACTACTTCGGCGCGCTCAACGTGATCGACGCGGTCGTCGACCACTTCCGTGCAAACGGCGGCGGACACGTCGTGAACGTGTCCAGCATCGGGGTCGGTGTACACGCGCCGAGGTTCGGCGCCTACCTGGCATCGAAGGCGGCCCTGGAGACCTTCACCGATGTCGCGGCGAGCGAACTGCGTTCAGACGACATCACATTCACGACGATCCGCATGCCGCTCACCCGGACGCCGATGATCGAGCCGACGAGTGCCTACAAGAATGCCCGGGCGATGTCGACGGACAAGGCGGCGGCGATCGTGCTGCGGGCGATCATCGAGCGACCGGTCCTGATCGACACCCCGCTGGGCACCTGGGCCCGGCTGGCGCGGTTCGCGGCGCCGGGACTCAACCGACAGGCCCGAAACCTGGGTTACCACATCACCTTCGATCCGGCCGCCGACCGGGACACCGCCGCCGCCCCGCAGCCCAGCCGGGCGCACAAGGTGCTGCATCGCACCCGACACACGTTGGACGCCAAGGTCCGTCCCATGTATCGGGCGGCATCGCGATCACCGCTGCGCCGGTATTCGCGCCGCGTCGCCAACGCGGTCCCGGGCATCACGTGGTGAGGTGAGCGAGGGTCACGTCAGGCGTCCGCCGGCCACCCGCCGTAGAGGAGGAAACGGGCGAAGGTGGATGCAGACGCCTCGATGTCGATCTCCTGGTCCGGCTCCAACAGCACCGGGATGAGGAGACCGACCAGGCCGGACACCACGATCTCTCCGACGACCTCTACGTCGATATCGCCGCGAAGGTATCCGGCGTCGACTCCCTCTTGCAGGTAATCTGCACTGAGAGAACTCATCCGGTGGTAGTACGAGAGCATCTCCTGCAGCGCGGCATCGTCGACTCCCGGGGCCTCCATGGTGAGGAAAGCCAGCTCCGCGGGGCGCCGCAATGCGTATTCCAAGATGCGCGCGGCCAGGCTCCGGAGCTCGTCGGTGAACTCCTCGAGGGTTGCGGCGGGAGTGCGGTGCAGTTCGACCACCGCGACGATGTCGTTGACCTCGCGCGTCATCAGGGCGGCGAGCGCGTCCCGCTTGTTGTCGAAATAGTTGTAGAACGTCCCGTGGCTGACCCCGGCACGCGCGACGACATCGCCGACGCCGATCTCCCGGTAGCCGCGTTCCACGCAGAGAGCGAGGAAGGCGTCGAGCAACTCGGTCCGACGCTGCTGGGTGCGGTCGCCACCGCGGGTCGCCGCGGTGGACATCTGTTCCCTGGTCACCGGCCGGCCTGCCTCGCCACGATGCCGCGGCGGGCGACGTCGGTCGCCGTGCCGACCAACAGGTCGCGGAGGGCGGGGTCGGTCTTGCCCTCCACCGAAGCGACCACACCGGGAATGGTCAGGCTGGTGAGCAGCCGCGCGAGAATCGGCCTGCGTTCGTCGGGAACCTCGATCCAGCCCCGGTCGACGGCGATTCCCAGCGCCCGGACGACCAGCGAATTCAGGATCGCCTCGAGTCCCACGACGCGTTCGCGCAGGTCCTTGTCGATGGCGTTGGCCTGGACGGCGATCAGGCGGATGAGTGCCGGGTCCTCGTCGATGAGGCGGTACAGGCGCCGGCCGATCGTCGTGATCTTGGCAGCCATGTCGTCGAGCGACTGCGGGTCGGAATCGAACAGCGAATCCGGATCGACGGTCGAGAACAACCGGTCGATGGCGTTGTCGAAGACGAGGTCGAGCAGTTCGCGCTTGCTCTCGATGTACCGGTAGATGGTGCCCTGGCCGATTCCGGCCTCGCGCGCGATATCGGCGATCGTCGTCGCCTCGTACCCCTTGCCGGTGAAGACCTTGTACGCGGCCTCGACGATCTCACCGCGACGTTTCTCCGCCAGCCCCGCGACCGGGGGCCGTCCACGCTTCTGCGTCGGAGCCGAACTATTCGCCGGTGTCGTCATTCGTCCTCTCGCTGTCCTCGGGGACGCGGGGCGTCGCCCTGGCCAATGCGTGCCCGGCCAAGAATGCCACATAGGCGATGGTTCCCGCTGCCCCGATGGTTCGGGTCCGGCGACCCGCGATGGCCAGTCCGAGGACGGTCTCGGTGGTGCCGTTGGCGAACACCCAGGCGCGGGTTCCCCGTGGGAAGACGGGCCGGGTGATCGGCTCGAACAGCCGCGGGCTGGTGAAGTGGGCGAGCCCCGAGCCCGCGAGGCCGATGCCCACGAGTCGGGCCGATGCCGAATCGGCGGATCGCGCTCGGATGACGACGGGGCGGCGTGGCGTGCGTCCACGGACGATCTGATCGGCGACGCGACGTCGACTGCGGATATGCATACGGTGCTCCTGAAGGTGAGTGGTCGATGGGTCGGCCTATCGGGGCTCGGTGGGAACGGGCGCGGTGTCGTCGGCATCGTCCAGCACCCCGAAGTCGGAGATCAGCCGCCGGCCGTCGCGCTCGGTGACCGCGACGTCGAGGACCACCTGCGACGGCGCCTCCTCGGGCCGTTGCACGCTCCGAGAGATCTGGTTGCCGACGACGACGAACCGGTAGGTCGCGCCGTCGGTGCCCGGGTCGCCGGTGGACGAGATGAGGTGGGTGGCCAGCACGTCTCCGCGTGAGATGAGCTTCGCCTGCTGCATGACGCCCCGGATGAGGTCCACGGCCGACTCGTACTTCTTCGCGAACTCGGGCGTGATGCCCTTCTTCATCTCGGCCACGAAACCGTCCGGGTCGGTGTAGCTGAAGTTCATCGATCGCGTCGCGTATTCGGCTGCGATCTCGGCCGCGGCCTGTCGCGCCCGCTCGTGCGCTTGATCCTCGGCGACACGCTGGTTCACCGAATGCAGCGAGATCGAGACCCAGGCCAGGCCCGTCAGCGCGACGAGCAGGAGGACGGACAGGACTCCGACTAGCGGAGGGCGTGGGAGACGCCGGGGTTCGCGCCTGTCCACCGGGCCGATCGGGGGTGTCGTCGCATCGCCTTCCGCGGGGTGGATGTCATCGGCGGATTCACCTACCACCACGACCGATTCGTCGGTGTCATGGGCTTCGTGGGTGTCATGGTTGGCCACGGACGTCTTGGCCGCGGTCGTCCCATCCGGGGCCGATTCCCCCGTGACCGATTTCTCCGGGGCTGTCTTCTCCGGGATGTTCTCCTGTGCAGTCGCCTTCTCGATGGTCGTCATCGTGGCCCTCCTCGGGTCGGTGGTGGGTTCGGGGTCTCCTCGCCGCTGATGGCAGGCACCCGGATGGTCACGCGAGCGCGGCCGTTGCCCGGGAACACGCTGCGCCAGAGGTCGGTGATCGCGGCCGCGTCGACGCGCCAGGACCGCAAGTGCTGCGTCGCCGGTCGCAGCACGGTGGCGATGAATCCGAAATCGGGTGCGAGGGTGTCGAAGTAACCGGCGATGCGGTCGACCACGGGTCCGATGGTCTCGTCCCAGGTCGTGTCCGCAACGCGGCTGTAGGCGCCGAGGGACGTGATCAGGTGGCCCATCTGAGGCTCGAGATACGCCATCGGGGGTGCGGTATCGCCGAGCTCGGCGCCGATGTCGGCCTGACCCATCGACCGGGTGAGTCGCTGCGCGTTGACGAACAGCCGGCGCAGGGCGTCACGTTTCTCGGTGATGGTCTGTGCCATCAGCCGACCCGCTTCGCGCAGGTTCGCGGCGACCGCGGGGTCTCCGAAGGCGTTTCCGAGCACATCCGCGATGCGACGCATCTGCTCGGGGTCGACCTGATCGGCCAAGGTGCCCACGCGGGTGAGCATCTCGCTGACCGTACTGCTCACCCGGACCTGTTCGGGTGGGATACGGTCGCCGCCGGACAGGTACGGCCCGGAATCGGAGTCGGGCCGGAACTCGAGGTACTGCTCCCCCACCGCCGAGAGATTGGCGATCTCGACGGGACTGTCGACGGGCACACGGGTGCCCGGTCGCAATTCCGCGGTCACCTCGACATGGTCGCGCCGGGTGCGGATGTCGGCGATACGTCCGACCTCGATCCCTCGTAGAAGAACCCGGGAGGATTCCATGAGGCCGCCGGTCTCCGGGATCGTCAGTTCGATTCGGATCGGCTCACGCATCGGGTCCATCCGGAGCACACCGACCGCGAGGTACCCCACGCCCAGCACGGTGAGAGCGATCAGCAGGACGATCGAGAGCCGTCCGGTCATCTGCCTCATAGCAACCCCAGTCCGCGCAGGATGTCGGTCACGTCGCGCGCGCGCTCGACGTCTCGTCCGGTGTCGGTGACGCTCACGATGTCGAGCGATCCACCGCGCAGGAACGGGACGAGGCGGTCTCGAACCAGAACAGCTGCCCGATGAGCGTTCTCCGCGACCGAACGGTCGGCGTTCGCGATGGTGACCAGCCACGGGTCGACGGTCGCCAGCATCGATGTCAGCTCCTCGTGGACGGGATTCAGCACACCGGCCACCCCACGGCCCAGACCTCCGACCGCGATGATCAGGTCCACGACGCTGAGCAGGGTGTTCGACAACCCGCCCAGCCGCGTCTCGCCGTGCGTCAAGATCTCGTCGATCCGGTGCCGTTGTGCGGCGACGGTGGCCGCGACCTGATCCGCGCGCTCGAGGATCGCCTGGATCGGCCCGGTGTTCTCACCCAGGCCGGTCACCGCGGCGGCGCCGGCCGCGGCGATCCGCCGCAACTCGGCGGGCGGGACGTCGAGGGCCGCGTTGACATCCCTGATGGCCGACTGGAGCCGGGTGAGCGTCCCGCCGTTCACGAGGTTGCCCACGGTCGTCAGCATCGTCTCGACGTTGATCGGGGGTTCGGTGTGGTCCAGCGGGATCATCGACCCGTCGACCAGCACCGCGTCCCCGACAGGATGGGTCGGCGGGACCAGTGCGACATAGATGTCGCCGAGGAGCGTGGTCTGGCGCAGCTCCGCGCGGGTACCGACAGGGACTCGGCGCGTGCGGTCGAGGTCGATCACCGCGATCGCGCGGTCACCGGCGAGTTCTGTCGATACGACGGTGCCGGTTTCGACGCCGTCCATCAGGACC
Source organism: Gordonia paraffinivorans (assembly GCF_900683595.1). Taxonomy (NCBI): domain Bacteria; kingdom Bacillati; phylum Actinomycetota; class Actinomycetes; order Mycobacteriales; family Gordoniaceae; genus Gordonia; species Gordonia paraffinivorans. The sequence continues at coordinate 661,217 of NZ_CAACYD010000006.1, forward strand.
CGCGCGCGGTCCGGCAGATTCAGCACACTGGCGAACTCGGCACGGATACGGATGGTCGCATCGGTTCGACCCCCGGCGCCGAGCGGGATGTCGGTGAGAGTGGGGCCGCACGCGCTCGCGAGCAGGCACATCACCAGTATCGCGGCGGCACGACGCAACAGTGCGGGACGCGAACTCATCAGCGCCACCCCGCAGCACCGAGAACGATTTGCACGACGCCGAGATCCACGACCTCGCCACGGTTCGGTGCACGCGGGCAACCCGGCGGATTCCGCAGTGCGCGGCACACCTCACCGACCGATTCGGCGGACAGACGGACGGTCGGCGGGTGATAACGGATCCGACCGGCCCGCAGGTCGTCCGCGTACAGGGTACGCAGACTGTTTCCCACCGAAGGAAGTTGCTCCAGAACATCTTTCACATCTCCGGCACGCGCCGCGAAGAGGTGCACCGCCGGCACGATCCGGTCGGCGGCGTCGAGCAGCCGGTCGCCGTGGCGGTCCAGGACCCGGTCGAGGACCGGCAAGAAGTCCACGGCGAGGTCGATAGCCGCGGCGAACTCCCGGGCGAAACCCCCGAACGTGTCCGCCGTGATCGACAGGTTGCGCACAGCCTGCTCGAACTCGGGGAACCGCTCGGTGAAGCTCTGCAGGAGGACATCGAGATTGTCCACGAGACCACGGATCTGGCCGTCCATCCGCCCCGGATCGGGTAGGGCACGCGAGAGCGACGCGAACAGTTCCGCCGCGTCGGGGCCGGTCCCCGACACCGCGGCGTCGGCCTTGCGAACGAGTTCGCCGATCACGTCGGCCCGTTCGCGATCCACCTGCCCGTGTTCGTCGACGCCGAGAACGGCCGAGATCAACGCGTTGGTGGCGTCGAAGGACTTGCTGATGCCCAGTGGCGTCCTGGTCCGGGACTCGGGAATGCAATGGTCGCCGGAGAATTCGGGTCCAGCGGTGTAGGGCTTGGTGAACTCGATCCGACGATCGGTCACGATCGAACCGTCGATGGCCACCGCGCCCACGTCGGCGGGCAGACGGAGGTCGTCATCGACCTGCATGGTGATGCGCACGCCTCCACCGACAGAGGTGATCTCGTCGACCGATCCGACCGGTACACCCATCAGGGTCACCGCATTGCCCGTGTACACGCCGATCGAGTCGTCGAACTCGGCGCAGACGGTGCGGTGGGAGAACCGATCCGCGACGACCCCGAAGAGCGGCCTGGCGGCGACTGCGCCCACGGCGACGAGGGCACAGCACACGATGAGGACCCCAACGACGATGTTCCGGCGCGAGTGTGGTGACGTCATCTAGCACCCCCGCTCCGGGCTCGGGATGCACACGATGATCGCGGATTGCGGTGACCGCGCGGTCTGTGCGGCCTGTTCGCCGAGGAAACCCCTTGCTGCATCGAGGAAGTCGTGGATCGCCGCGATGGACTCGTCGAGGGACGACAGGCGCGCCGCGAGCTTGTCCATGATCGCGACGGCGTCGTCGACGGGCTGCTCCAGTGCCTGCGCGTAGGCGAGGATCGGCCGGTGGAGGAAGGCGAAGACCCGCTTGAGCCTGTTGAACACGCGAACCACGAGATCGCGCTGCACCCCGAGCTTCACCCCGATCGTCCCGAAGTTCCGCACGAAGGTCAGCAGGATCTGCCGGTCCCTCGTCGTGGCGCGCACGTATTCCTCGGAGACCCGCAGTCCCGTCGCCAACTGGTCGGCGCGGGTCGCCACGGTCGAGGCGAGGCGCGAAGAGTTCTGCAGCACCTCGCGGATCGCCTGTGGCCGGCCGGCGAGCGCGGCATCGAGTTCATCGAGGGTGTCGCGCAGCAGCGCGCCGTCGAGCTGGGCCACGCGGGGTGTCGCGATCTCCATCACCGACGACATGTCGAAGGTCGTCTCCGTCCGCGTCACCGGGATGATGCCGTCGCCGATGTCGGTGTCACCGACCGTGGTCAGCTGGACGAAGCGCCCACCGACCGGAGTCAGCAGCTTGATGGCGGCCCCGGAGGAATCTCCCACGAGAACGTCGGATCTCACGTTCAGTACCACTCGCACCCGATCGCCGTCGAGGCTGACGGTGTCGACCTTGCCGACGCTGATGCCTGCGATCCGGACGTCATCGCCGGCGCGCAGGCCGTTGGCGTGGGCGAACTGCACGGTTACCGACCGATGGCCGGGCGGCGCCAGGTAGAGCAGCGCCGAGGCGGCGAGCAGCGCCACCACGACGACGATGCCGACACAGCCGATGCCGACCTGGACACGACGATCGTGGTCGGCGGTCCGCATCGGACCTCGGCCCATCAACTCTGCGATGAGATCTGATGCGCGGTCGGTCATCGGCATACTCGCAATTCCTTCCCTCCGACCAGGAGTCGGGGCAGCGCCGTGGAGGTGAGTTGTCCACGGCTACACGTCAGGCCCGCAGACGGATGGGTTCCGACGGCTGAGTTGATCGCCGACAGCAGCGTCGGGATCGTGCCGAGCGCCTCGACGATCTGTGGGGTGGCGGGGAGTACCCGACGCAGGAATGCGTCGAGCGGTCCGTAGTTGGAGTCGTAACTGCCCGACATCATCTCGAGCAATTCGGTGGCGGGCACCAGGGCGCGGTCGGCGTCGTGCAAGGCGCGGTCGACCTCGTCGATGCGGCCGGTGAACTTGGTGACCGCCCCGTTGAGCACGGTGACGAGGCCGGCCACCCGGGCCGAGCGGCCGCCGATCTCGTCGGCCACCGCACCGAGATTCGCGATGAGCGTGAGGATCACGGCTTCCCGGTCGCGGGCGAGTGCGGTGAGCCGGTCCAGGCTCTCGAGCACCGGGGCGTACCCTCGTCCATCGCCTTCGAGCACGGTCAGGATGTTCGCGGCGAAATCGTTGAAGGCCGCGGGATCGAACGAGGCGAGGAGCGGACCCACACCGTTGAACAGTCGGGTGATGTCGAAGGACGGGATGGTCCGTTCCAGCGGTATGACCGCGCCGTCGTCGAGCCGCGACTCGGTGGCCTCGTGCGGTCCGGGGACCACCTCGAGATAGCGCTGGCCGATCAGGTTCTGGTATCGGACGGCGGCTCTCGCCGATCGTCCTGGGCGATGTCCGCGCTGCACCTCGAAGGTCACCACTGCGTTCCCCCGGTCGATGGCGATGTCGCGGACCTCGCCGACGAGAACCCCGGCCTGGCGGACGGGGTCGCCGGCGAAGAGCCCGGAGACATCCGAGAACACGGCCCGGTAGGTGGCCTTGTCTCCCGGCAGCGGCCGCGAGATCGCGGTCACGATCCCCCAGGACATCAGCGCCACCACGATGCCGAACGCCGTGAGACGGAGGATGGGAGAACGCATCTCGGTGGTCATTGGGTTCCTCCGCTGGAACGCAGGACCGGACCGATGCCCTGTGGGAAGACGTCGAACAGCACCTCGAGTTCGAGGTGGGGACGATCGGGCGCCCCGGTGAAGGCGGATTCTGTGTCGGCGAGCAAGTTGCCGATGCGGTTGTAGGCGTCGGGGATCGTCCCCGCGGACAGCACGAGCGGCAGTCCGATGTCGAGTGCTACCGCGATGATCGTGCCGAGGCTCGTGCGGTGATCGGCGAGGATCTCGGCGACGGGAAGCACGAGGCGGCTCGACAGGCCGCTCACAGCGGCGATCGTGCGCTTCTGCCCCGCCGCCGTCTCCAGAAACCGACTCGCATCCATGGTGGTGTTGACCACGCCGATGGTCGGTGTGAGGATCGCCCGGATGCCGTCGAGGATGTCGGTGGTCTCGCCCAGGAAATCACGGACGCTCATCGCGCGTTCCTCGCGGGCGTCACCCAGCAGGGTGAGGTAGGCGCGCGCCGTCCGGGCGATCGGTCCCGCATTGTCGGCCAGCCCGTCGATCGCGGCCAGCATCTCCGAGGAGGTGAAGGCGTCGGTCAGCGTGGTCGTCCGGTTCATCACACCGGTGACGGTTCCGACGGTGGCATCGCCGGTGATCCGCAACCGCTGCCCGCTCCGCAGCCGCTCGCCTCCCGGCCCGTTCGAGACCAGTTCGATCGCCGTCGTTCCGAAGAGGTTCGCCGACGAATAGCCCGGTACGACATCGGAACCCAGGCCGGATGCCTCCGCGGGGTCGATCGAGAGGCGCACCTGCTGGGTTCCGTCGGCGAGCGCGGTGATCTCGTCGACGGTACCGATGACGAAGCCGCGGTGCTTGACCGGCGCGCCCACCATCAGCCCGTCGCCGACCTGGTCTGCCTCCAGCAGGAGTTCGAAGCGATCGTCGAATCCGCCTTGCGCATGGGTGCCGAGCAGCGCGGCCACTGCGCACAGCACCGCGATGGTCATCACGCCGCGCAGGAACAGGCCGCTCGCGCTCGGGTCGCGAGGTGACCTCTCCCAGCCGCCAAGTGGATTCATCCCGAGATCGCAATCGTGTTGGTGAGGCCCCAGAACATCAGCGTCAGCACCATGTCCGCGCTGACGATCACCACGAGGCTCGCGCGGATCGCGCGGCCCGACGCCACGCCGACGCCCTCCGGGCCTCCTGAGGCGAAATACCCGAAGTAGCTGTGGATGAGGATGATCAGGACGACGAACACCACCGCCTTGACCACCGAGTAGACGATGTCCGAGCCGCTGATGAACTGGCCGAAGTAGTGTTGGTACGCGCCGTCGGACTCGCCGTGGACGACGATGACGACGAACGCGCACGAGACGTATCCGAGGATCAGCGCGATCAGGTAGAGCGGGACGATGGTGATCGCGCCGGCCACCATCCGGGTGGACACCACAAACGGAATCGAACGAATTCCATTGGCCTCCAACGCATCGACCTCCTCGGAGATCCGCATCGACCCGATCTCCGCGGTGATCCGGCACCCCGTCTGGGCGGCGAAGCCGACCGCGGCGATCATCGGTGCGAGCTCCCTCGTACTCGCATAAGCGGAGACGAGACCGGTGAGGGGACCCATGTTGACCATGTCGAGCAGCGCATACCCCTGGATGCCGATCGACGCGCCGACCGCAACGCCGAGGAATGCGAGGACCGCCAGGGTCCCGCCGCCGACGATGATCCCCGACGACCCCAGCGTCATGTCACCGATCAATGCGGCGATGTGTCGCCGATAGTGCAGCGCTGCATGGGGAATCGCGCCCAGTGACCGCGATACGAAAGTCGCCTGGTGCCCGGCCATCTGAAACGCGCGGACCGGCGCACCCACGACCTGTCCGGCGGCTCGGACCAGTGGCGCCGTGTGCGGCGGATAGTGGCGTGCCGGGACCATCAGCCCACCCGCTGCGGAAGGAACATCGTGACCAACTGGGTGATGACGAGGTTGATACCGAACGCGACCACTACGCCGAGCACCACCGCGGCGTTGACCGAGTCGGCGACTGCCTTGGGTCCGTATCTGGTCTCCAGACCACGCTGTGCTGCGATGACGACCACGACGACTCCGAAGATGAGCGATTTCGCCACGGCCACAGCCAGATCCGATGTCGATGCGAATGCGGAGAACGACGAGGTGTACGAGCCGGGCGTGATGTCCTGGAATGTCACGGCGATGACGTATCCGGTCGTGAGCCCCATGAAGATCACCAGCATGCACAGCAGAGGTGCGACCGCGATGATGGCGGCCATTCGCGGGGCCACCAGTCGCCGCAACGGGTCCACCCCCATGGAGCGAAGCGCGTCGATCTCCTCCCGCATGCTGCGGGCGCCGAGGTCGGAGGCAATGGCAGCACCACCGGCGCCGCCGATGAGCAGGGCCACCACGATCGGCGCGCCCTGCTGGATGACGCCGAGCCCGCCGGCGGCGCCGGACACCGAACTGGCACCGACCTGCTGGGTCAGACTCCCGACCTGGACCGCGACGATGACGCCGAACGGCACCGACACCAGCACCGCCGGGATCGCGGTCACCGTGACCAACAACCATGCCTGACGAACCGCGTCGCGCCACGGGAACCGCAGCGTGACGAGGTCGGTCACGAGGTACACGAAGCTGCTCATGCCGATCTGAACGGCGCGACCGAACGTGGCCAGCGAGGCAAGGCCGCGCGCGACCGCACGGCCGGCGAGGTGCCGTCCGCGGGCCGCCCATCGTCCCGGGATCGCGGTCACCGGCCGCGCCGTCACCATTTGGCCTTCTCCTCGATCCCGAGGGCGGTGTGCAGGAAGCCGGCGATGTTCTCGATCGCCCGACGGCCTTCCGGGACCAGGTCGGCGGCAGCCTGGAAGACGTGGAACTGCCCCTCCCACACCTCGAGCTCCACGTCGACACCGGCCTCCGCCAGCGCGTTTGCCATCAACTCTGCGTCATGGTGGAGGATCTCGCCCGAGCCCACCTGGATCAGCGCGGGTGGAAAACCGGCAAGCACGAGTTGATGCGCCGAACCCACCGGCGGCAGTGCGTTGTTCGTCTTGCCCACCCGACGTCGTGAGCGTATCTCGGCCCGTCGGGTCACCCGCAGCATCGCGGACACGGCGTCGGGCGTGAACAACGGGTCAGCAGAGCCCGGGGTGAGCGGCCGGTCGTCGCCGACGTCGACCAACGGCGACTGTCCGACCACTGCGCCCGGCGTGCCGAGCCCGAGTTCGGAAACCCGCGCCGCGACGTGGAAGGCAAAATAGCCTCCGGCGGAATCCCCCACGATGGCGATCCGGTCGGGCGCGTAGCCCAGGTCCAGCAACCAGCGGTACCCGTCCACACAGTCCGAGAGTGCCTCGGCAACCGAATACCGCGGTGCGCGACGGTAGTCGACCGCCAGCGCGGTCATGTGCGATTCGCGCACAAGTCGTGACACCAGCCGACGATGGGTCCGGATGCCGCCGAGGATGAAGGCGCCACCGTGGATGTAGAGGATGGCGCCGTCCGGGTCGGCCACCGTCCGCGGCGTCGAGTACTCCGCCCCGCAGTGCGCGAGTCGTACGCGGCGACGGGCAACGCCCGGTAGCGGCGGCAGCAGCGCGGCGAGATCGTCGAGCAGCCGGTACGGCCAGGGCAGATGCGGAACTCGGGACCACACGACGATCACGGTTCGCACGAAGATCCGGATGAACACTGCGATCATCCGGGAGCGCAGGCCGGGTGGACCGAAAGTCCGGCGGCGCACCATCCCCGGGGCGCCGACGGGCACCGGGACGGCCGCCGCGTCGGCCGCGGTGCGTGGCGCGCTCATCCTGCCACCTTCTCGACCGACCCCCGCGTGAGGCCCCGCTGCACGAGGAGGCCCACGAGTCCCCCCAACACCGCGACGATCGCGACGACGACAATCGCAACGACCATGTAGATCACCCCTCTGGTTCTGCTGAATCTCACGACTTGACCTCGGCTCGTGTGGAGGTGCGACGCCGAGGTCGCCGACCGGATGTCGGCGTCGGCACGACACCGTGAAGACGGTCACGCGTACCCCACCTGAAGCTCCCCCGTGGGGTACGCGTGATCCCCCTCATCTCGGGGTCCGAACGAACTCGTCCGGACCATCACCGGGTAGTGGAATATTAGCCGACTGACATGTCACCCTGCTTGGTTTTCGAGTGCATGCTCGAGATTGTCTGCAACGTGACGTCAGGCGCCGTCGGACGCGGCGACTGGCGCGAGCCCCCGCCGACGCCGTGCAGGAACCCGGTCGACGGTCCGGAATTCGAAGTCGCTCATCGGAATACGCTTGCTCGCCCGCGTGGATTGGTACGCCGTGGTGGGCCGGAGGAATCCGAAGTCACCGTGTTTGTCGATGTAGTAAGAGTTCGCGTTCACACAAGCCTTGCCGTGCATGAGTGTGTGCTTGCCGCGCTCGGAGATGAACTCGAAGAACCGATCGTTCGCCTCCTCGGTGACCGCCACCGACGTCGCTCCCCTGTGGTCGGCCTCGGTGATCACCGTGGTGACGATCCGCATGGCGTTCTCGACCATCACGTGCCAACTGCTGCCGCTCCATGCGAACGGCCCGAAGACCATGAAGTGGTTGGGCAGTTGCGGCATGCAGACGCCCTCGTATGCCTTGGCACGGTTGTTCTCGTAGAAGTCGGCGAGATCGAAGCCCTCACGCCCCCGCAGCGGCCGGCGCCGGTATGGCTCCGGACTCTGCGACATCTCGAATCCGGTGGCGAGCACCAGCACATCAATGGGGTGCTCGACTCCGTCGGCGGTTCGGATTCCGGCGGGCGTGACACGTTCGATGGGTTCGGTGACGAGATCGACGTCCTCCCGGGTGAACGTGCGGTAGTAGACGTTGGACACGCTCGGCCGCTTGCATCCGAACCCATAGGTGGGCGTTAGCTTCTTCCGTAGTTCCCGGTCACGAACCTGACTGAAGAGGAACAAGCGGCATGCCCAGTTCGGGACGAGCGTGAGGGGCGCGACCTGTTTGCCATACACCGTGATGCCGACGAGGCCGACCTCGACGAGCACCGCGACGATCCCGCGGATCACGCTCTGCAGGAACGGCAATCGACGGAACGCGAACCGCACCACGCGCGGGATCGGGAAGTCGGGTTTCGCGAACACCCAGATCGCCCGGCGCTGGAACACCTCGAGATGTCCGGCCTGTTCGGCCAGTTTCGGGACAAGCTGTACCGATGTCGCCCCGGTGCCGATCACCGCGGCCCTCTTGCCGGTGAAGTCGTAGTCGTGGTCCCACCGCTGGGATTGGATGATGGTGCCCTCGAAGTCGTCGAGTCCCGGTATGTCGGGTCTGCGAGGTTCCACGAAGGCTCCGATCGCAGAGACGACGTACTGAGCGGTCAGCGTGCGGCCGTCGGCCAGCGACACCTCCCAGCGCTGTCCGTCCTCGTCCCACTGGCGACAGACCACGTCGTGCCCGAGCCGGAGGTGGTCGTCGAGGCCGTAGCGCTCGACGAGGCCGTCGATGTAGGCGCGGACCTCGGCCCCTTTCGGGAAGGTCCTGGTCCAGTCGGGGTTCTTGGCGAAGGAGAACTGGTAGACGATTCCGGGAACGTCGACCGCAACGTCCGGATAGGTGTTCGCATACCAGGTTCCACCGACCCCCTCGGATCGCTCCAGGATGACGAAGTCGTCGATGCGTGCCCGTTTGAGCGCGATGGCCATCCCGACCCCGCCGAAGCCGGCGCCTATGATGATGACCTTGTGGTCGAAGTACGGTTCCGGCTCGTGCCTTCTGGTCCGTGCTCGTGGCATGGGAATCGTTCCTTCCTCAGCCGGCGACTTGCCGGGCGATCCGGTCGTCATACTCGGCCCGGGCCGCGCGGTCGTAGGGTTCCAGAGTGCGATCGGCGCCGGTCAACCGGCGCCCGAGAAGCCAGATCGGCTCGGGCACGACGTGCTGAAGCCGCAGGAGGGGAACGATGCCGCGCGGTGCGCCGACCACCGGGGGGCGACGCTCCAGACTCTCGAGGGCACGCCGTGCCACCGATTCGGGCGTGACGATCCCCCACTGTTCCCACCGTTTCATCGGAATACCGTCGATGAGCTGGGTTCTCACCGCCGACGGCATCACGACGGTCAACGTCACTCCGGTCCCGTTCAACTCTTCGCGTGCGCTGCGGGCGAAGCCGGTCGCGGCGTGTTTGCTCGCGACGTAGGTCGCCAGTCCCGGCGAGTGGATGGCGCCGGCCGCCGAGGTGATGTTGATGAAATGCCCTCGGCCACGGTCGATCATGCGCGGGGCCAGAATCTTGAACGAATGGTAGTGGGCCCAGAAGTTCACGCGCAGAGTCGCTTCCGCGACACCCGTCTGCTCGGCGAGCAAGGGACCGACCGGCATGATCCCGGCGTTGTTCACCACGATGTCGATCGGCCCGATGGTCGATTCGACCAGTTCCACCAGATCCTCGAACGCCGACCGGTCACCGACATCGAGGGCGAGGCCCGTCGCCCGCGGTCCCAGGCGCTGCGCGGCGGAATGTGCGTCCGCCCCGTCGAGGTCGGCGATCACCACCTGCGCCCCGGCGTCGAAGAGTCGTTGCGCCACCGCGAACCCGATTCCGCGCGCTCCTCCGGTCACGAGTGCCACGGCACCGCTGGTCGGAAAGGGACGGAACATCATTCAGATCACCGCTTTCGAGGTCGGGGACGATTCGTCGTCGGAGACCCGCGCGTGCGCCACGGACCCCGCCTTGGTGAACCGATAGGCGTCGAGGTCCACGTCGCGGCTGTCGGATCGCGCGCGGAACAGGCTCGTGGGCCGGATATACGGCGTGTCGCCGGCGGAGTTCACGTAGTAGGTCCGCAGGCCCGCGTTGACGGTGTTGAAGTAGTAATCGATGTTCTCGCCGTTGCGTTCGATCATGTCGCGGTATCGGCGATGGGCGTCCTCGGTGACCTCCACGACCTGAACATCCTGGCGCAATGCAGCCGAGATGACGTTGACCGCGTGCCCGGAGGTGATCTCGACGAGTTCGTGCCAGCCGGTGCCGATCCAGGAGTACGGCCCGACGAGCATCCACCGGTTCGGCAGGAATGGGACCGAAACCGATTGGTACGCCTGTAGTCCCGCAGAGTTGTAGAACCGACCGAGATCGAATCCGTCGCGGCCGACGACCGCACCCTCGACATAACTCTCGGGATCGGAGAAGAGGTGGTAGCCGGTGGCGAGCACGATCGCGTCGCACGGGTGGTGCACGCCGTCGCCGGTGAGGATTCCGTCCGGTGCGATCCGCGCGATCCGCTCGGTCACGAGGGCGACGTTGTCCCTGTTGAATGCCTGCAGGAACTCGTTCGACAGTGTCGGTCGCTTGCCGAGTAGACCGTATCCGGGCATGAGGGCCTGCCGCGTCCGTTCGTCGTCGACGACCCGACGCAAGTAGAACCGGTAGAACAATCGGGCGGTCCGGTCGAACCACGGCGCAGCGAGGCGGAACAGGGGCCGCGGCGTCTGATAGAGAATGCGCAGTCCGATCTCGACGACGATGTTGGCGATGGCCGACAGCACCGACTGGACACCGGGTAGACCGAAGATCGTCCGCAGCACCGGCCCGATCGCGAAATCAGGTTTCGGCAGCGCCCACACGGGAGTGCGCTGGTACACCTCGAGCGAGGCCACCTCGGGCGCGATCGACGGGGTGATCTGCACCGACGACGCACCCGTCCCGATCACCGCGATCCGCTTGCCGGCGAGGTCGTAGTCATGGTCCCACGCGTTGGGCCGAAGGATCTTTCCGTCGAAGTCGTCCAGCCCGGGAATCCCGGGGTCGTCCTTGGCCTTGATGTAGGCACCGATCGCGGAGATGACGAACCGCGCGGTCATGATCGTGCCGTTACCGAGATGTAGTTCCCACCAGCCGTTCTCGTCATCCCATTGCTCGGCGAGGACCTTGGTGTCCCACCGGGCGTGGTCGTAGAGACCGAGGCTGCGGGCCACTCCCCGATGATAGTCGAGGACCTCGCGACCTTTCGGGAACATCCGCGACCACTTGGGATTCCGTGCGAACGAGTACTGATATGTGAAGCCCGGGACATCCACCCCCAGCCCGGGGTAGTGGTTGTCGCGCCAGCTGCCCCCGAAATCCAGGGCCTGCTCGAGGATCACGAAGTCCTCGATCCCGCGCTTCTTGAGTAGTGCGGCGGCGCAGATGCCGCCAGGGCCGCCCCCGATGATGGCGACGAGTGTGTCCGGTGTCATGATCAACCCTCCCGCCACACAGACTGACATGTCATTCACTTAATGTCAACGGGCTGCCCCTGCGGCGTCTTCGGAAAAGAAGCCGCCCTGACCGGGCGCTTCCGGTCAGGGCGGCGGGTTCAGCGGTCCGGCCGACGGCGACGCCAGCGCGCGATCTCCTCCCCCATCGGAGTCGCCGGCCCGGAGATCCCGAGGGTCTCCCGGGCGATGTCGGACCAGGGCGCGGTCGCGTTCAGCCTGCCGAGCAGGGCCAACACGGCGAGTTCGTTGCGCCGCCCGAGCGCGTGCGCCTCGACGATGGCCTGGGCGCCGAACGTACCGATGTGGCCGCCCTGTGGGAGCAGCGCGGCGCTCACCGCGGCGGCGGCGACCTGCGGGGTGATGGTCAGGATTCCCGACTCGAGGTGCCAACCCGCGACGTCGCGGATGTAGGCGGTCAGCTCGTCCGGGCCCATGGCCTTGTCGTTCACGACGAATCCGGCCTCGCGGACCAGGTCGTACACCTCCCGGTGTCGTCCGCCGAGGAGCCCCTCCAGCGCGCGCCGTTCGAGGGCGTGCTCGTCGGGAGACAGCGTCACACATGACCCGAAGTCCACGAAACAGACCGTGCCACCGGGATTCACGAGGATGTTCCCGGGATGCGGGTCCGCACAGAAGTGCCCCACTCGGTACATCTCCCCGCAGTAGAAGCGGTAGATGGCCTCCCCGATCCGGTCCCGCTCCGGCGCGGGCAGAGCGGCTGCATCGTCGAGAGTCATCCCGTCGAAGAACTCCGTCACCAGCATGTCCCCGGTGCACAACTCCTCGACCGGAGAGGGTATTCGGATCACCGGGTGGCCGTCGAAGCGGTCTGAGAAGATCCGCTGGTTGCGACACTCCGCCTCGAAGTCGAGTTCGGTCGAGATCTGGCGCGCCACCTCGTCGACGATCGCCTCGGAGTTCACTGCCGGCAGATGGCGTCGGACCGCGCGGACCAGCAACCGCAGGTTCTGTAGATCGGCGCGGACCATGCGGTCGACGTTGGGGTACTTGACCTTCACCGCGACCGACCTTCCGTCGCGGAGGCGTGCCCGGTACACCTGCCCGATGGATGCTGTCGACACCGGCCCGGCGACGTCGGTCAGGTCGGCCACGTGCGGCCCGAGTTCGTCGGAGATGCGTTGCTGCATCGACGAGTCGGTCCATCGCGGGGCGGTGGCGAAGACGCGTTCCATCCGCCGGCTGAATTCGGCCCTGGTCTCCTCGTCGGCGATGCCGAGGTCGAGGACGGCCATTATCTGACCGAGTTTCTGTGCGGCACCGCGCATCCCGACTGCGACCGTGGCGATATCGTCGGCAAGGCGCAGGATGGTCCGCTCCCGCGCCCTGGCCTCCTGTTCGGGGCCGCGGAACCGGGAGGTCGCGGCCACGGCCGCCGAACGGGCGGCATGTCGTGCGGCCACCGCGCCCACGCGGCCGCCGCGGCGGAGCCGCTCCACCGGCAGTGCCGACGACCCTTCTGCGGATGACGTGCTGTCTTCGCTCATCGAACACCCCCTGCGACGATCAGCGGGCCCAGTGTGGCACGGTCCTGCCGGTGATCGCACCGAAACGGCGAATCGTCGCCGATCCGGCGGGTACTCTAAGGAGCGTGTCCGCTCAGTCGGTGCGCCGCTTGTGCCGCGGCTGCCACACGACCAGAGCGTTGGTGCGCGGTACCGGCACCAGTTCTCCGCTCCGGCGGCTCTGCGCGGCGGCCACCTCGTCGGTCAGTTCGCGCACGCGCTGTTGCAGCGCCTCGACCTGGTTCGTCAGGTCGATGATCCGCTTGATGCCGGCGAGATTGACGCCTTCCTCCTGCGAGAGACGCTGGATCTCTCGCAGGAGTTCGACGTCGCGCGGCGAGTAGCGGCGTCCGCCGCCGCTCGTCCGCTGCGGGGTGACCAGGCCCAGGCGGTCATAGGTCCGCAGGGTCTGCGCATGCATGCCAGCGAGTTCGGCAGCGACCGAGATCATGAACGTCGCACCGTCGTCGAAGTTCTTCTCACCGGCCATCACTCATCGCCCCCAGTCGGCCCGTGGGTCGAATCCGCTCTCCCGCTCGGCCTTGTCGTAGGCACGCATCGCCTCGAGCGCAGCCTCGTCGAGCTTGTCGGGCACCGCAACCTTCAGGGTCACCAGCAGGTCGCCGGCGCCTCCCGAACGCTTGGGCACGCCGCGGCCCCGCACACGCAGGGTCCGGCCGTCGGTCGTGTGGGGCGGGATCTTGACGCCCACCGAACCGTCGAGCGTCGGCACCGAGACCGTCGCCCCGAGAACGAGTTCGGAGAACCGCACCGGCAGCGTCACGCGCAGGTCGTTGCCGCTTCGCGTGAAGTACTTGTGCGGCGTCACGTGGACGACCACGTACAGGTCTCCCGACGGCGCCCCGCGACGACCGGCCTCGCCCTGCCCGGCGAGCCGGATGCGCTGTCCGTCCTCGACACCGGCGGGGATGCGCACGTTGATCGTCCGAGCGCGAACCTTCACACCGGTGCCGCTGCAGTCGGTGCACGGGTCGTCGATGCGGGAGCCGGTGCCCTGGCAGTCCTGGCAGGGTTCGCTGAACCCGAAGGCGCCCTGGTTGCGGCTGACGAAGCCCGAGCCGTTGCACCTCGGGCACACCCGCGGGCTGGTGCCGGGCTTGGCGCCCGAGCCATGACAGGTCGTACACGGCGACGGGCTCGTGACCCGCAGCGGGACGGTCGTGCCGAGTGCCGCGTCCTTGAACGACAGCGTGGTCTCGGTTTCGAGATCCTTCCCGCGACGCGGACGGCTGGCCGTCGACGTGCGCTGGGTTCCGCCGCCACGGTTGAAGAGACCCTCGAAGAGATCACCGATACCGCCGCTGCCGCCCGTACCGCCGAACAGGTCGCCGAGATCGAAATCCGCACCGCCCGTCGTGTAGGTCGTACCGCCGCCGCCGAATCCGCCGGGGAATCCGTTGCCGCCGCGGAATCGCCCGCCGGCGAACATCGCTCGCGTCTCGTCGTACTCTTTGCGCTTCTCGGGATCGCTCAGCACGCTGTGGGCTTCGGACACCCGCTTGAAGCGCTCTTCGGCCTCCGGGTCCCCGGGATTGGCATCCGGGTGCAGCTCGCGCGCGAGCTTGCGATAGGCCTTCTTGATCTCTTCAGCCGAAGCGTCAGAAGCAACGCCCAGGTCCTTGTAGAAGTCGTGTTCCAACCACTCTCGTTGGGGAGCCACCAGACGTCACCTCCTTCAAGTCTTCTGTTGTCTGGATTGTTGATTCAGTTGTGGACTCGCGGCCGCCGGCCGCGAGCCGGGGGACCACCCGATCCCCGGGGGTCGTGCGGGACGAGCCACGAAGGGCCGAGCCCTTCGTGGCTCGTCGCTCGAACTCCTCGAACATCCGGGAGCGACAGGCGATCCGCCCGGTTCTCGACGGTCGCTTTATTCTGCACCGGCCTGAGCGTCGGCACCCGGCTGATCGCCCGCGCCACCCGCCGGCGCGGCTCCGGGCTCGGGATCGGTGACCGTCACCATGGCGGTGCGGATCACCTTCTCGCCCAGCCGGTAACCGCAGCGGTAGACCTGGCCGATGACCGGGTGTTCGCCGGTCCCGTCGTGCTGGACCGCCTCGTGGAGTTCGGGGTTGAACTCCTCGCCGGGAGCGGCGAAGGGCGCGAGCCCTTCGGCGGTCAGCACCGCGACGAGCTTGTCGGCGAACATCTTCAGCGGGCCGGACTCGAGATCGCCGTGCTCACGCGCACGATCGAGGTCGTCGAGGATCGGGAGGAGCTTTTCGATCAGGATCTGCTTGCCGTAGGCGATCGATCCCTGCTTCTCCTCGTCCGCGCGCCGGCGGAAGTTGGCGAACTGGGCGCGTTCACGCTGCAGGTCCGCCAGCAGTTCCGCGATGCGGGCGTCCGACTCCCCGGACTCCGCCCGCTCGGCGCCGTCTGCCGATGCCTTGTCCTTCTCGTCCGCGACGGGTTCGGCCTCGGCCGGGCCGGGCCCGGCGGCCGACTCGTCGCGCACCTCGCCCGTCTCCGGGTCGATGCGACGACGGTCGGTCACCGTGACCGGCTCCTGCTCACCGGACCCGTTCGTCTGATCGGGTCCTGTGGTCACTTGTTCTCCTTTGCGTCTTCGTCCACGACCTCGGCGTCGACGACATCGGACTCACCGCTGTCGGCGGCGCCGGACGCGGCCTCACCGTTCGGCGACTCCGCAGCGGCGTTGGCGTAGATCGCCTGGCCGAGGGCCTGCGACTCCTCCGAGAGCTTCTCGATCGCGGAGCGGATCGCGGCGGTGTCGGTGCCCTTGAGGGCTTCCTTGGCGCCTTCGATCGCGGACTCGACCTTCTCCTTGACCTCGGCCGGGACCTTGTCCTCGTTGTCCTTGAGGAACTTCTCGGTCGTGTGGACCAGCGACTCCGCCTGGTTGCGGGTCTCGGTCTCCTCGCGACGCTTGCGGTCCTCCTCGGCGTGCGCCTCGGCGTCCTTGATCATGCGGTCGATCTCCTCCTTGGACAGGCCGGAGCCGTCCTGGATGCGGATCGAGTTCTCCTTGCCGGTGCCCTTGTCCTTCGCGGTGACGTGCACGATGCCGTTGGCGTCGATGTCGAAGGTCACCTCGATCTGCGGGACACCCTGCGGCGCGGGAGCGATGCCGCCGAGCTCGAAGCTGCCGAGCAGCTTGTTGTGCGCGGCTATCTCGCGCTCGCCCTGGTACACCTGGATCTGCACCGACGGCTGGTTGTCCTCGGCGGTGGTGTAGACCTCCGACCGCTTGGTCGGGATGGTGGTGTTGCGCTCGATCAGCTTGTGGAACACGCCGCCCTTGGTCTCGATACCCAGCGACAGCGGGGTCACGTCGAGCAGCAGCACGTCCTTGACCTCACCGCGCAGGACACCGGCCTGCAGGGCCGCGCCCACGGCGACGACCTCGTCCGGGTTGACGCCCTTGTTGGGGTCCTTGCCGCCGGTCAGTTCCTTGACCAGGTCGGTGACGGCCGGCATACGGGTCGAGCCGCCGACGAGGACCACGTGGTCGATGTCGTTGACCGAGATGCCCGCGTCCTTGATGACGGCCTGGAACGGCGCACGGGTGCGGTCCAGCAGGTCAGAGGTGATCTTCTGGAACTCCGCGCGCGTCAGCTGCTCGTCGAGGAACAGCGGGTTCTTGTCGGCGTCGACGGTGATGTAGGGCAGGTTGATCGAGGTGCTCTGCGATGCGGACAGCTCGATCTTGGCCTTCTCGGCAGCCTCACGCAGACGCTGCATGGCCATCTTGTCCTTGGTCAGGTCGATGCCGTGGCTCTGCTTGAACTTCTCGACGAGCCAGTCGACGATGCGCTGATCCCAGTCGTCACCACCGAGGTTGTTGTCACCCGAGGTCGCACGGACCTCGACGACACCGTCGCCGATCTCCAGCAGCGAGACGTCGAAGGTACCGCCACCGAGGTCGAAGACCAGGATGGTCTGCTCCTTCTCGCCCTTGTCGAGTCCGTACGCCAGCGCCGCGGCGGTCGGCTCGTTGACGATGCGGAGCACGTTGAGGCCGGCGATCTGGCCGGCTTCCTTGGTGGCCTGACGCTGGGCGTCGTTGAAGTACGCGGGCACGGTGATGACGGCGTCGGTGACGTCCTCACCGAGGTAGGCCTCGGCGTCGCGCTTGAGCTTCATGAGCGTGCGCGCGCTGATCTCCTGCGGGGTGTACTTCTTGTCGTCGATCTCGACCTTCCAGTCGTTGTCGCCCATGTGGCGCTTGACCGAGCGGATGGTGCGATCGACGTTCGTGACGGCCTGGTTCTTCGCGGGCTGGCCGACCAGAACCTCACCGTTGCGCGCGAAGGCGACCACGGACGGCGTGGTCCGCGAGCCCTCGGCGTTGGCGATGACGGTCGGCTCGCCGCCCTCGAGCACCGCGACGACAGAGTTGGTGGTGCCGAGGTCGATTCCAACAGCACGAGACATATGGCTTCCTCCTAGTTCGTGGGTGTGCACCCAAGTCCTTGTGCCCCCGCGGTCGGTGGACGCGGGGATGATGTCCGAACCCTACGAGGCGGACTTCAGTGCATCCGACTCAATGTCCTACTGAAAGCGGGGCGTCGAGTCAAACCTACTTGAGTCCCTCTCACTCAGGTTTCTCGAAGTGTGTAACGGGCCCCGTTCAGGGTTTGTTCCCGGTTCCCGGAAAGAGTTGAGCGGATTCCGCTCAATTTTGCGATGCATGGGTGTGATGCTTGACACATCAGGCCCGGACCGGCAGATTCCAACAGGAATCGCCCGGTTCCACTTCCCCACTCCCTGCGAGGACCATCCATGACGCTGACCGGCCCGGCCCGCACCGCCCCCGACACGACCGGACGGACCCACCGCATCGCGGCGTGGGGACCGGGCGAGGTCGGGATGGGGACGGGACACACCAACCCCATCGCCACGGCCTCGGTGCGCGCCGTGCTCGACGCCACCCCTGCGGTGGTCGCCGCCGGACCGGGCGTCCTCGTCGACGACACGGGACCGCACCACCGGCACGACGACCCGGTCCGCCCGTCGTGAGCCCCTCGGCGGACGACCGGGATTCGCGTCCCGAGGTGGCGGCGTGGAACGGACTGGTCGACGCCCTGCGGACGGCCGGCGAGAAGCTCGCCGCCGACACCTCCGAACTCGATCCGGCCGAGCAGGCCGACGGATTCCGGGCTCTCCTCCGCGGCCTGTCGAATCTGCTGTCGCGCATCGAGACCGACCGCGAGCGCCCCGAACTCGTCCCGTTCAACGGGTGGCGACAGAAGTTCTTGATGGACAACCCGGATTTTCGGTACTGGGTGACCGAGGTCCGCGGCGACCGCCGCTACCGCATCCGAGGCAACCGCGGCGATGCGACGTACATGTCCGTCACCGCCTATCGGCGCACCGGCGGCATCGGCGCCGAGGCGACCGACCGCCTCGACAGCGACGCCATCGCCTTCGACGACGAGGGCGGGTTCGAGATCGTCCTCGGCGGGGCCGACCCCGGGACCGACTCCGGGTCCGCCGACCGGCTGACGCTGCCGGAACGGTCCGGGGTGGTGTGGGTTCGCTTCTTCCACGACGACGTGGCACGGGACCGGCCGGGCTGGGCCGAGATCGAGCCGCTGGAGGACCCCGGAACGCCGCCGCCGATCGATCCGGTGCGCTTCGGCTCCGCGCTCGCCACGGTGTCGGCGACCACGTCGATGCTCCCGACGATCTTCGAGGCGTCGGTGCGAGACGACCTCGATCCGCCGAACGTCCTGCGCCACTGGTCGGAGATGGCCGGCGGTGCGGTGTTCACCGAACCGGGCATCCACTACCTGCGCGGCGGCTGGCGACTGGGCGCCGGACAGGCCCTGGTGATCGAGGGCGAGGTGGTGGACTGCCGCTACTGGAACATCCTCGCCTACAGCCGATTTCTCAACTCGCTCGACTTCCGGCACCGGACGGTCTCCTACACGGGAGCGACCGCAACCGTCGCCGACGGCCGCTACCGGTTCGTCGTCGCCGCCGAGGACCCCGGCAACGGCGACTGGATCGACTCGGAGGGAAGGGATTTCGGGATCGTGGTGATGCGCTTCCTCCACCCCGCGACGACCCCTCCCCTCCCGACGACACGCGTGGTCTCCCTGGACGAGTTGAGAGGACGGCGATGACGGCCTGGACTCCCCCACCGCGCAGCGAGGTCGCCGCGAGGATGCATGCCGCGGCCGAGGCCGACCGGGCCGCCCGGCCCGAGCGGTACCGACTCGGCGCGGATGCCGCCGACCTCCTCGTCGAGAAGGCTGCCGCTACGCACGGCGTCGATGCCCTGGGAGATCCCCGGCACTGGCGCCCCGGGCTCGAACGGTATCTGGAGTCGGCGGCCGAGGACGGGCGGTTGAACGCCGTCGGAATACGCAACGCGCAGAACGCCATGGTCGGGAAACTTCGGGCCCGTTCGATCTTCGGCAGGGTCCTGCGCGAGAACCCGGGAGTCGCCGAGCGCGAGGTCGCCCCACCGATCGTGATCATCGGCGGGTGGCGTACCGGCACGACCTTCCTGTTCCGCCTCCTGGCGCGCGACCCGCGGTTTCGCGCGCCGCGGCCGGTCGAGCTGTACGCGCCGTGGCGGGTCGCGAAGCTCTCCCCCGCCGAGCGCGAGGAGCTCATCGAAACCCAGGCGGCCGAGCCGAATCCGCTGCATCTGCTCAATCCGTCGATGGCCGCGGTCCACGACTCCGGTCCGGCGCTGCCCGAGGAGTGCGTCCTGGGCATGGGCACGACCATGCGGAACTGGGCCCTGAGCTCCACCACCCGCCTGGACTCCTACGCCCGGTGGCTGGCCACCCAGGACTTCGGCGGGGAGTACGCCGCGCATCGGACCATGCTGCAGATCCTCGACGACTGTTCGGGGCGGCGATGGCTGTTGAAGGCGCCGGCGCACACGCCGGAACTGGCGCATCTGGCCACCACCTACCCCGGCGTCTGCGTCGTGCACCTGCACCGCGACGTCGTCGAGACCGTCGCGTCGGGGGCCAGCCTCTTCGCCACGTACCGGTCGACCTACAGCGACGAGGTCGACGGCCACGACGTCGGGTGGTTCCAGACCGAACAGTCCGAGCTGTGGTTCCGGCGCGCAGTGGAGGTCCGGGGTTCGACCGCAGCACGATCGGCGACGATCGTGGACATCGACTATCGGGATCTGGTGGCGCGCCCGGAGGAGGCCGTCGGCCTGGTCTATGCCGCTGCCGATGTCGACCCTCCGGACATCACGACGATGCTCGCCGAGCACAACGCCGAGCAGCCGCGCCATGGCAAGGGGAAACACCGGTACACGCCCGAGGAATTCGGGATCGACCCGGACGCACTGCGGGAGCGGATGAGGTTCTACACCGACGCCGTGGCCGAGTGGACGTCGTCGCGGGTGTCCTGACCGGTCGGGGTCTGGTATTCACCATCCGGCGGGGTTATGTTCGCTGGTGTCGAGGGCTGGAGGCGGCATGAGCGACACCACGCGGACAGATGCCGGATCGAATTGGGTTCCATGGCGGGTCGCGCCCGACTCGGGTTTCGAGGTCGATGACCCCTCGGGCCGGGGAAGCGTCGAGATGGTCCAGGTCGACGACCGGCATTTCGTCGTCCGCAATGCCTTTCGCCACTCCGACCGCGCCGTGATGAAGGACCTGTTCGCGCTGCTGGTCCGCAACGGCATGGGCGAGAGCGAGGCGCGCCGGGCGATCGACGACGCCCGCACCTTCGTGCCCAGTGAGGACAATCCCACCGACCTGGCGTCGATTCCGCGCTTCATGCGGTGGTTCGAGGACCCGTACGGCCGTCACACGCTGGCGGCGATCCTGCACGACGAGCTCATCACCGACTCGGCCAACTCCGGATCGTTGCGCAGCGATGCCCTCGCCGACCGCTTCTTCCGGGAGATGATGCGGACCTCGGGAGTCCCGTGGCTCAAGCGATGGATCATGTGGTCGGCGGTGGCGCTCCGGACACGCTGGGTCGCAGGAGGTTTGCGACGCCTGAGCCTGGTGGTGTGGCTGGCGCTGAGCGTCGTCGGCATCACCACGTTCGTCGGCTCGCTCGGCGCGCTGGTCTTCGACTGGCCGTGGCCGGTCTCCCAGCCGGTCTGGACGCTCGTGGCGGCGCTGGCGCTGATCGTCGTCGCGGCCCCGCTCTGGGGGAGACAGTGGATGGCCGGTCTCATCGCCGCGGTCGGCGCGCTGTGGCTGGTGCCGGCCGGGGCGGCGGCCGGTCTCGCGGGAATCGTCTACCTGGTGCTGGAGTCCGTGGCCAGGGCATTGCGGCTGCGCTGACCACATGACGACGGGGCGCCGTCCGGTTTTCTCCGGACGACGCCCCGCTCCGTCATCGGTCGTCAGGCGGCCGCGACCTGTTCGCCGGCCGCCGGTTCCAGTGCCTGCGCGACGATCTCGGCGACATCGGTCATCGGGCGGACGTCGAGGGCGTCGAGGACCTCCGCCGGCACGTCGTCGAGGTCGGGCTCGTTGCGCTGCGGGATGAAGACGGTCTTCAGCCCGTTGCGTTGCGCGGCGAGCAGCTTCTGCTTCACCCCGCCGATCGGCAGGACCCGGCCGTTCAGCGTGACCTCACCGGTCATGCCGACGTCGGCCCGGACGCGGCGCCCGGTCGCCATCGACACCAGCGCGGTGACCATGGTGACGCCGGCACTCGGACCGTCCTTGGGCACCGCCCCGGCCGGGACGTGCACGTGGATGGTCTTGTCGAGGGCCTTCGGGTCGACGCCGAGTTGCTCGGCGTGGGCCCGGACGTAGGACAGCGCGATCTGCGCCGACTCCTTCATGACGTCGCCGAGCTGGCCGGTGAGCTTCAGCCCGGGCTCTCCGTCGGTGGCGTTGACCTCGATGAAGAGGACGTCGCCGCCCATCCCTGTGACGGCGAGGCCCGTCGCCACGCCGGGCACCGCGGTCCGCTCGGCCGACTCCGGCGTGAACCGGGGCCGCCCGAGGTACTCGCGCAGGTCGGGCTTGTCGATCACGACCGGCGGTGTCGCCGTTCCCTGTGCGAGCTTCGTCGCCACCTTGCGCAAAGCCTTGGCGAGGAGCCGCTCGAACTGTCGCACACCGGGTTCCCGGGTGTAGTTCGCCGCGATCTCGCGCAACGCCTCCTCTGTGACGGTGACCTCGTCGGTGGTCAGTGCCGCCCGCTCGGCCTGCCGCGGGAGCAGGTAGTCGCGGGCGATGGCGACCTTGTCGTCCTCGGTGTAGCCGTCGAGCGTGACGAGCTCCATCCGGTCCAGCAGGGCCGTCGGGATGTTCTCGACGACGTTCGCGGTCGCGAGGAACAGCACGTCGGACAGGTCGAGGTCGAGATCGAGGTAGTGGTCGCGGAAGGTGTGGTTCTGCGCGGGGTCGAGGACCTCGAGCAGGGCCGCGGCCGGGTCGCCCCGGTAATCCGAGCCGACCTTGTCGATCTCGTCGAGCAGCACGACCGGGTTCATCGAACCGGCCTCGGCGATCGCCCGCACGATGCGTCCGGGCATCGCGCCGACGTAGGTGCGGCGGTGGCCGCGGATCTCGGACTCGTCGCGCACACCGCCGAGTGCGACGCGCACGAACTTGCGCCCGAGGGCCCGGGCGACGCTCTCGCCGAGCGACGTCTTGCCGACACCGGGAGGACCGGCCAGCACCATCACCGCGCCCGACCCCCGGCCGCCGACGACCTGCAGGCCGCGCTCGGCACGCCGGGCGCGGACGGCCAGGTATTCGACGATGCGGTCCTTGACGTCCTCCAGTCCGTGATGGTCGGCGTCGAGGATCTCGCGGGCTCCCTGGATGTCCGTGGAGTCCTCGGTGCGGACATTCCACGGCAGGTCCAGGACGGTGTCGAGCCAGGTACGGATGTATCCGGTCTCCGGCGACTGGTCGCTGGCCCGTTCGAGCCGGCCGACCTCGCGCAGTGCGGCCTCGCGCACCTTGTCCGGAAGGTCGGCCTCCTCGACGCGCTTGCGGTAGTCGTCGGCGCCGTCGGGTTCGTCCTCACCGAGTTCCTTGCGGATGGCCGCCAGTTGTTGGCGCAGCAGGAATTCCTTCTGCTGCTTGTCCATCCCCGCGCGAACGTCCTCGGCGATCTTCTCGCTGACCTCGGTCTCGGCGAGGTGGTCGGTGGTCCACTCGATGAGCACGCGCAACCGCGCGGCGGTGTCCGGCGTCTCCAGCAGCTGTCGCTTCTGGGCGTCGGTCAGCCACGATGCGTAGCCCGAGGTGTCGGCAAGGGCCGACGGATCGGTCATCTTGTTCACGGCGTCGATCAGCTGCCACGCCTCGCGGCGCTGCAACATGGCGAGGACGAGCTTCTTGTACTCGCCGGCCAGCGTGCGGACCTCGTCGGTGACCTCCGGCTCGTCGACCTCGGTCACCTCGACCCACAACGCGGCGCCGTGGCCCGGGGTCCCGGTTCCGATCTGCGCCCGCTTCTCGCCCTTGACGACCGCGGCCGCACTGCCGCCCGGGATGCGTCCGACCTGCACGATCGACGCGATGACCCCGTAGGTGGGGTACCGGTCCTCCAGCCGTGGAGCGACCAGGAGTTTGCCGGACTCGCTCGCCCGGGCGGCGTCGATCGTGGCCTGCGCGGCGTCGTCGAGCGGGATGGGCACGACCATGCCGGGCAGCATGACGACGTCCGGCACGAACAGCACCGGTAGTGAATATGTCTGCGTCATGTAAGCCTCCAGAGTTAAGTCTGTTCGACTCAACCCAGGTGGCTGGAAGTTTGTTCCCGACTGATGTATGCCAGGGGCGAAATGGCGTCCCGACGCTCAGGTACCCGGGAGATCGACGGCGAGACGTGCCGCGAACACGACGAACTGGGCGACCAGGAGAACGAAGAACCCGACGATGAACGCTGCCGCCGTGACGAGGACACCCGCGGAGATCTTGAGCGCGTCCCACACCGTTCGCGCCGTCACGACCGGCCTCCGGGCCGCGTCGTGGCGGAGCCGTGGCCGAGGGACGTCTGTCGGCGGGCCGACAACAGAACGAGGGACATGGGGCTGAACCTCCGTGCGGACAAACCTCGGACGCCGGTGTCCGAGGTCACAATATGTACCACACACATGGCGCACAGGCGACACACCGGACGTACTGGCGGGTAACCCAATTCCCGACTGCCACACGGCTTCACGCCCAATCGAGGGCGCGACTGCGGGGCTCGACCCCGCGCTGTGAATTCATGGCATCGACGGCGATGGCCTCGTCGGGCCCGACGACCTGGTGGTCGCCGGTCCGGTGGCGACGCGGCTACGCATCCGGAGAATAGGCGGCGTCAGTTCCGGGTGCCGGACGATCTGTCGTCGGGCAGGGCTTGTCCCGGAAACACATCGACGCCGCGACCTCGGGGTGAGGTCACGGCGTCGTGGAAGGTGGCTCGTAGTCGCGGAAAACGCGACTACGAGCCAAAAGCCCCTACTTCTCGGCCAGCTTCTCGGCCAGCCAGTCCATCGTCTGCATGCCGAACAGGTCGGTTCCCCAGCCGTAGAGGTTGGTGAGGAACCGGAGCATGTTGCAGTCGGTGGGCTGGTAGTCGACCTCGGCACCGCGGGAGCGGTAGTCCTCCGCGAGCTTCTTGGAGTCCTTGGCCGGGACCAGCGACATGATCGAGTCGTCCTTGGCGCACGAGGCGATCAGGACCGGAGCACTCGGCGTGCCCTTGCCGAGCCGGTTGTCCTCGTAGACGTGCTGGAAGTCGGCGATGTCGGCCGGGTTCTGCCCGCTCTTGAACATCGTGTTCATCGGGATGAACGGCATCGTGAAGTACGCCGGGGTCTGACACTGGGTGCGGAAGACGTCGGCGATGGCCCGACCGGCCGGCGTGAACTTCTCGTTGAGCTTCATCTCCGGGTAGCGCGGTTCGAGACCGAGCAGCGTGGCGAGGACGAAGGCCGAACCGACCGAGCCGTCGGCGGTCGCGATGAAGTTCTTCTGGTCCACGACCATGCCCTCGAGGACGTAGCCCTTGATGTTCAGCTCGGGCGCATACTTCTTGGCGTTCTCGGCGGCGAAGGCCGCGCCCACACCGCCGCCGGCGATGCCGAACACGCCGATCGGCGACGACGCCGACAGCTGGGTCTTGTCGTTGCCGATCGCGGCGCGCAGACCGTCGAGCAGCGCCTTGCCCGCGAACTTGCCGGCGAAGACGCCGTGCGGCTTGGGGTCGCCGTCGTTGCCGACGTCGCTCATCATGACCGCGTAACCCTTGTCGAAGAACTGCGCGAGCGGGCCGAGCGCCGACCACGAGGCGCCGTCCATGATGTCGCCGCCGGTGAACATGGTGCCGGGGTGGCAGTACGCGCCGACGCTGTCGTTGGCCAGCTGGTAGCCGATGATGGGGCGGGTCTTGTCCGAGCGCCCGTCACGCGGGATGACGAGCAGGCCGGTGGAGATCTCCGGCTCGTCGTGCAGGCCGCGCGTCACGTACATGAGCTTGTAGGCGTCGAGGTTGCCGGGGCGGTAGCCCATGAACTGGATGGCGACCTTCTTGGCCTTCAGCACGTCGCCGGGCTTCTCGGTGCCCTTCAGTTTCGGCTCGTCGTAGAACTTGTCGGTCCGCAGGAACGGCTCGAGCAGCGGCTCGGCGATCTCCTGCGGGCTGCCCATCCGGCCGTCGCGCATGGCCTTGAGGAAGAAGCCGTTGAACACCTCGCCCGGCTCCGGGGTCCGATTGGGGGCCGCGGCTGCCGGGGCGACGAGTCCGACGCCGGACAGGACGATCGCGATGACGGCCGCGACCGTGATCCGACGGGTGGCGCGTGCGCTGGTTGAAATCACTGGTAGGTCACCTTGATCGAGGTCAGAACCGACTGGAAGAGCGGCAGCAGGTTACGGGTGGGACGGTGGGTTTCCATCTGCTCGAAGTACGGGACGCGCATCGCGGCGCTCAGAGCCGGCCAGTTGTGCTCGACCTGGTACTTGTACTTCGGCAGCAGCTGCTCGGTGATGTACTCCCAGCGGTCTTCGTAGACCGACCAGTTCCACTCCGGCAGCGGCAGGGTCACGATGGCCTTGCGGCCGTCGAGGGCGCGGCCGGTCACCTGCACCTGGTTGATGTCGCGCGGCGGGACCACACCGGCCACCGACGGCGCGGCGAGGATGGTGCTGGCGTAGGTCATCGCCTCGCCGACCCCGTTCCGGTAGTTGCGGGTGGCATCCCACTGCTTCTTGATGACCTCGCCCTGCTCACGCTGGAGAAGACGGGCGTTGCCGGCGGCGACCCGCTCCGGATCCTTGGAGGCGATGCCTTCCCAGTGGTGCATGATCTCGTCGTCGAAGATCCCGGCCTCGTGCATCTCCCGCAGCGCCGGCAGGCCGCCGGACACATAGGCGCGGTGCATCGGCATGAGGTCGGAGAAGATGTTCTTCTGCATCACCAGGATCTGCCCCTGCACGATGCGCAGGTCGTCGGTGGTGATCTTGGCTCCGACGCGTGCGAGCGCGGGCAGGCCGGCCGGCAGGCTGTCGACGGCCTGCTTGCCGGCGAGCTCGTTCACCTTCGCGACGATCGCCTGGACGACCGGCTGCAGACGGGTGAACTCGTAGATCTCGGTGGCGTCCTTGTAATCGAGGAGGCCGCCGCCGAAGTCGGCGCCGACCAGTCCGCCCATGCCGGCCCACTGCAGCTCACGGTGCGCCAACTGCAGGTCCTCGTAGTAGCGGTAGGACTTCAGCAGGTTCTGGTGGTTGGCCGCGACGCCCTTGCGCGGATCCCACGAGGCGAGGTCGATGCCGGCGCGCGTGGTGGTGTCGACCAGCCAGTACTGGAACAGCAGCGCGGTGTACGACGACGGCGGCAGACCGCGGTCCCGGGCCTCGTCGACGAGCTTCTGCAGCACCTTCGGGTCCGTCGGCAGCTTCGGGTGGACGCCACCCGGGCCCTGCGACGCATCCCGGTTGACGAGGGGCAGGTTCAGATAGGAATCCAGGGTGTCGGCGGTTGCGACGCCGCCTCCCAGGTAGGAGCCGAGGGCGACCACCACCGACACCATTGCGCACACCGACGCACGAACGAGCTTGTTCACGACGCTCCCGTTTCCAGGCACCGACCATCACGGCCGAATCACATTCGGATAACCGAAGTGAATCTAGTGCGTGGTGTTGTCAGAGACCAATTCTGGACGGCAACTGTGGCCAAATCCTCGAAAACCCGGCCGCGGCCAAAAGAAGTACCAGGACATACCGGGTTTCGTGCGGTGACCGCGCGCTCCTCGAAAAGGTCAGGCCGAACCGGGCCGCGCCTCCGCCTCGATCTCGACGACCCACCGGGGATCGAGGAGCCCGGCGACGATGATCATCGTCGCCGCCGGGCGGATCTCTCCGAACACGGCGCCGTGCGCACGGCTCACGCCCGCGGCCGCGTCGGGCGTCGTGATGAACATGCGGGTTCGGACGACGTCGGCGAGCGTCGCCCCCGCCTCGGTCAGTGCGGTCTCGATGATCTCCAGGCAGCGTCGTGCCTGGACCTCGGCGTCGGGGTCGCAGGAGCCGTCGGGCCAGACCGGTCCGGTGCCCGACACCAGGACGCGGTCTCCCACCCGGACCGCGCGGGAGAACCCGATCTCCGGCTCGTAGGGCGAGCCCGACGAGACGAGTCGGCGCATGGGTGGCCCGGTCGCGGCGCCGTCGGCCTCCTCGCGCGCTTCGAGTAACGACTGCAGCCGGGCGAGGTCGTCTTCGACCATCCGGGTGTCGCGGTCGAACTCGTCGTCGGACATGTCGCGCTGCCGCAGCGTGAACACCACCTCGGCCCCATCGGGGTGATCGAGGACGCGCAGCGGGTTGTGCACGACCGCTCCGTCGGGGAGCACGACATCGTGGTCGACGACCCCGAAGGGATTGCGCGGGACGAACCGGACGGTCACGGTGCCCATCGGCGACTCGGCGATCAGTTCCTCGCCGCGCCGGATCACCTCCGACCGGGCCAGGCCACCAGCCCATTTCGGCAGATTGTCCGGTTCGGAGACGAACTCGTACACGGCTTTCGCCGAGGCCTCGATCACCGTGCTGACGTGTCGACTGAACATGCCCCGATGATCGCGGGTTTGGTGGCATCGTGTGGCGGGAACGTCATGTCGTCGCGACCGCCGCACACGAGATGAGAGAACAGGTGTCCCGAACATGAGAAGAACCATCAGACGGCTCGGCGTGTCCGCCCTGTGCCTGTTTGCCGCGGCCACGGGAGCAGTGGCCGTCGGGACCCCGGACGCCCAGGCCGCCCCGTGTGCCGACGTGGAGGTGATCTTCGCCCGCGGCACCGTCGAGCCCGCACCACCGCTGGGCGTCACCGGACTGTCGTTCGTCGAGGCCGTCCGCAGCCAGCTGCCGGGCAGGTCGGTCGTCGGATACGGCGTCCCCTACCCCGCGAGCGACCGGTTCGGCGACCGCCTCGAGTTCGCCCGCACCGTCACCGACGGGGTGCGCAAGACGCAGGACCGCGTCAAGTACCTCGCCGCGAAGTGCCCCGCCACCAAGGTCGTCCTCGGCGGCTACTCGCAGGGCGCGGTGGTCGCGGGATATGCAGTCCACGCCGGTCTCGAGTTGCCCCCGCAGTACGCCGCCTACAACCGGTACGTCCCGCCGCCGCTGCCGGCGACCCTGGCCCGCAACGTGAAGGCGATCGTTCTGTTCGGGGCGCCGTCGGACCGGTTCATCGACGACGTCGGCGCACCGCCGGTGAAGGTCGCGGCCCCCTACCGTTCGCGGACGGTCCGGTTCTGCGTCCCCGGCGACACCATCTGCGACGGTTCCCCGGTCGGCGGGCCGAACGCCCTGCACACCCTGTATTCGGTGAACGGGATGACGCTCGACGGCGCCCGCTTCGTCGCGCGCCGGGTGTAGGACGGTCGGCCACCACCCGCTGACGCCTCGGCGGTCACGCAACACCCTCGTGGCATCGCGTGACCGCCGCGCGTGGCGTGTTCCGACGCCGAGGCCGGTCACGACGAGGGCTTGTCGGCCCCCATCGATCGGGACACCAGCTGCGAGATACGTACATCGCGATCGTGGTTGAGGTGTTCGAGCATCAGCAGCCGCGCCTTCTCGGCGGAGCCGTCGATGATCGCCTCGAGTATCTGACCGTGCTCGTCCACCGAACTGTCGAAGCTCTCCCGACCCGTCGGGGTGAACCACGGTGCGCCGACCTTGATCTGGTCCCGCAGCTCCCGTTCCAGGTTGTAGATCGTCTGGTTGTGCGCGGCGAGCATCACACAGTCGTGGAACACGTTGAGAGCGTGGCGGATCTCGGCCGGATCGGTCTGGCTGCGGCTGAGCGCCAGCGCCTCCTTGAGACGAGCGACGTCGACGGGCGTGTGCCGCTCCGCCGCGGCGGCGGCCGCACTCGACTCCAGGATGGCCCGCACCTCGAAGATCTCCAGCATCTCCTCGTCGCTGCGGATGCGCAGGACGAATCCCCGCGACGCCGCGACCAGCAGCCCCTTCCGCTCGAGCAGCCCCAGGGCCTCACGCACCGGGGTCCGGGAGACCCCGAACTCCTCGCTGAGAGCCTGCGGGATCAGCACGACGTCGGCGGGGTAGTAGCCGTGTGTCAGACGCTCGTGCAGCGCTTCGTAGACCGCGTCGCGGGCGCTCTTCATCGACGGTCACCTTCCGTGGGACTTCGAGGCGGGCAGTGCGAGTCCCTCGATCCTCGCAGACAGTTCGACGAGGGTGTCGACGCGCACCGAGGTCAGATCGTCGACGACGAGTGCCGTGTCCTCCGCGAACCGATGCGCGCCGGTCTGCACGCCCACGAGCGGAATCCGCAGCCGGCGAGCCGTGAGCTCGTCCCACTTGCCGTCGCCGAGGATCACCATCCGCCAGTCGTCACCTGCGCGACCGCGGGTGGCCTGGCCGATGGCGTCGAGCACGATCGCGGCGCGGTCGTCGTGTTCGGTTCCGGTGGCCAGCGGCACGTCGTCGGCGTCGACGCCGAGCAGCATCAGCTTGGTCCGGGCGAGGGAGCGGAACGACCCGGTGGCGAACGCCCAGTGCACGTCATCCCGGTCGGCCAACTCCGCCAGCAGTTTTCGGGCGCCGGCGATCTCGTCGACCACGCCGGTGGCGACGTGGGTGTCGAATTCCTTGTCGTACAGCCGTTCCAGCTCCGCGATGAACTCCGGGTCCGCCGACACGCCGTGCGTGTCCTGGTACACCTCGCCGGTCACTGCCGAGTCGGTGAAGGCGCGGTAGGCCTCCCACGGCTTGGCGAGGACATCGAGTCCGTGGCGGGCGAGGACGTCGATGGCCACCCGGTCGTGGGTGGCGGCCGAGTCGAGCAGCGTCCCGTCGATGTCGAAGATGACCAGGGTCTGCGCGGATTCGCGGGTCATCGCGGATCCGGTCCGGTCACGAGCAGGAGGTCGGGATCGCTGCGCCACTCGCTCAGGGAGCCGTCGTAGACGCGCGGCAGCGGATATCCGGCCTCGACGAACGCCAGCGCCGCCCCCGATGCGTTGATGCCGCCGCCGCAGTAGACGACCACGTCGGAGTCGGGCCCGATCCCGACGCCTTCCAGAACCTTTCGTGTCCGCTCCGGCGAGAACGTGCCGTCGTCGGAGAGCAGGTCGGGAAACGGCACACTCAGGCTGCCGGGGATGTGGCCGGGACGGTCGCCGCCGGATTCACCGGTGTAGTCCGGGGTCCGGAGTGCGCAGATCAGCGTCGTCGTCGAGTCCTCGTCCGCGGAGATCGACCGGACCTCGTCGAGACCGGCGAAGATCGACGTGCCGAGGTCGGCGAGTTCGATCGCACGTCCCGACCCGTCAGGCGCTGCGGGGTCGCCGGATTCGATCGGGCAACCCAGCGCGGCCCATCGGGCGAAACCGCCGTCGAGAACCCGGGCGCGCTCGAATCCGAACGACCGCAGCACCAGCCAGACCCGCGCCGCGTAGGCTCCGCTGAGCTGGTCGTAGACGACGATGTCGTCGGCCGGGGTGATGCCGAGTTCCGCGGCCGCGGCGGCCATCTGAGCGGCCGTGGGCCTGGTGAACGCGATCGGCGAGGAGGGGTCGGAGAAGGTCGCGAACAGGTCGGCGAACCGCGCCCCGGGGATGTGAGCGGCCCGGAACACCTCGTGGCCGGGATCGAACACCGTCAGCCCGGCGGCGTCCACCGACCGCGCGATGCTGGCGTCGAGGACCACCACCGAATCCGCATGGTCGCGAAGCCATTCCGCAGAGACCAGGGAACCCGAGAGCGAGGCTCCGAGGCCCGTCGAACCGGTCCCGACCGCCCCGGACGACGCGGTGACGCCCTGCGTCACGCGGTCGCCCCGTGAGCCACCGCGACGCTCTTGGCACGGTTGCGCCATTCGCCCCGCTCGGGTCGGTCGAGTCCCAGGTTCTCGCGAAGGGTCTCCCCCTCGTACTCGGTGCGGAACAGACCGCGCCGCTGCAGCTCCGGCACCACCTGGGTGGCGAAGTCCTCGAAGGCCGCGGGCACGTGGGTCGCCTGGATCATGAAGCCGTCGGCGGCGCCGGCGTCGATCCACTGCTCCATCGTGTCGGCGATGTCGGCGGCCGATCCGATCATGTTGCCCTCGGTGCGTGCCCCGTACCAGCGGCCGATCTCGCGGATCGAGAGCTTCTCGCGTTCGGCGAACTCGACGACCTCACGGTAATGACCTTCGACGCCGACGACCTCGAGCGACGGGAGCGGGCCGTCGAGGTCGTACTTCGTGAGGTCGACGTTGACGTGGTAGGCCAGTCGGGACAGTCCCGCCTCGGGGTCGACGAGCTCGAAGAACTCCTCGTGCTTGGCGAGCGCATCGCGGTGGTCGGCGCCGACGACGGTGGTCGCCGCGGGCAGGATCTTGAGCTGCTCGGGGTCCCGACCGTGTGCGGCGGCGCGTTCCTTCATGTCGCGGTAGAAGTCGATTGCGCTCTCGAGGGATTCGTGACTGCAGAACACGACGTCGGCCCAGCGGGAGGCGAAGTCGCGTCCGGTCGGCGATGCCCCGGCCTGGACGATGACCGGGTAGCCCTGCGGCGGCCGGGGAACGCCCAGCGGCCCCTGCACCTGGAAGAAGCGGCCCTTGTGGTCGATGGCCTCGACCTCCTCCGGCCGCGCGAACCGGCCGGATTCCTTGTCCCGGATCAGCGCGTCGTCGGACCAGGAGTCCCAGAGTCGGGTGGTGACCTCGAGGAACTCCTCGGCCCGGGCGTAGCGGTCCTCGCGGTCGGGCAGCTTGTCCTGGTTGAAGTTCTGCGCCTCCGCGTCCTGGAAGCTGGTGACGACGTTCCAGCCGGCCCGGCCGCCGCTGAGATGGTCGAGGGTGCCCATCGAGCGGGCGAGGTTGTAGGGCTCCTGATAGCCGGTCGACATCGTCGCCGCGACACCCAGTCTCGTGGTCACCGAGCTCATCAGGGTGATGACCGTCATCGGGTCCAGACGCGGGGTCCCGGTGCCGTATCTGACCGCGGGCTCGAACGAGCCGCCGAGGCTGCGCGGCACGGCGAGCGCATCGGGCACGAAGGCCATGTCGAACTTGGCGTCTTCGAGGACCCGGGCGATGTGCAGGTAGTGCTCCGCGGTGAGGAAACCGTCGCCGGCTTCCGGATGACGCCACCCGACCGTTCCCTGCGGACCTGCATTCATGAATGCGGCCAGATGGATCTGCTTGCGGGACATGTCATTCGCTCCTTTGTGACGGATCGGGGTGGGATGGCTGGTCGTGTCGTCGGCGGGGATCGTCAGAGTGCGGAGAGCTCGTCGACGAAGGCCACGGCGAACGACCCGGTGCCGGTGGCGCGGGCCCCGGCACGCTGACCTGCTGCGGCGAACGCGGCGTGTGCGGCCCGCGCGGCGGTGAACGGATCGGTGACCGCACAGAATCCGGCACTCAATGCGCCGAGGCTGCAACCGGTTCCGGTCACCTGCGGCATGCGTGCGTCGCCGCCCTCGACGGAGGTGGCACGCCCGGCCGGGTCGCACAGGTAGTCGACCTGCCCCGACACCGCGACGACGGCGTCGAGACGGACGGCGAGTTGCTTGACGGTGTCGACGACCTCGGAGGAGTCGAGCGTCGAGTCGACCCCGCTGCCGCCCTCGCCGCCGGCCAGCGCGGAGATCTCGCTGGCGTTGCCGCGGATGATCGCCGGCTTGTACTTCAGCAACGACTTGAGGATCTCGTCGTACTCGGTGGCCCCGGCACCGATCGCGACCGGGTCGAAGACCCACGGCGTACCTGCCTTGTGTGCGGTGGCCGCGGCCTCCTCGAGCGCCTCCGGCGTGACCGACGACATCAGGGCCGCGCCGTTGATCCAGACGGCGCCGGCGCCTGCCGGGAACGAAGCGGTGAAGCCCGGGGCGGCGCCGATGGCGGGTCCGGCGCCGAGCGCGAGCAGGACGTTGGCGCTCAGGTTCGCCGCGACGTAGTTGGTGAGGCCGTAGACGAACGGCGCCGTGTCCCGAAGGCTCGCGATGGCGGCCTGTACCTCGGGCGACTCGATGGTGGTCGTCTCCATCTCCACAGTTCTCCTTGTTCTTCGCACTTCGGGACTCGAACTGCATTTAGTTGTATACAGATGCATGCGGAGTGCTCCAGCCAGAAGCCGGTTAAATTCAGGCCGGTTTCAAAAGGTGCCAGGTGTCCTCATGTGGCCTCCGCCTCACATGGGCCACGATGGTCGGCATGCGTGATCTCACAGCCGACGACTTCGGCGTGCTGCTGTCGGTGTTCGCCGTCCTGCTGCTCGCCTTCGGAGCCGACTTCCACTTCTCCCGCCGCATGGCGAAGCGCCACAAGCTGAGCGCACGCCTGTTCATGACGGTCAACGTCGTGGGTGAGCTCGCCACCGCGATCGCACTGGTGCTCACCTGGGTCGCGCTGTGGAGTCCGGCTGCGTGGGAACGCATCGACGACCTGCTCGTCTTCGTCCCAGGCTGCATCGCCATGCTGTGCGTCGTCACCCTCGCGGTCGAGACCGTGGTGACACGAACGATGGATGTGTGGCGGGGCTGACCGCGAGGCCGAGGATCACGTCGGCAGCTCAGCCGGAGGAGAGGAGCGCGACGATCGCCCGCGCGAGGCCCTTGCGGGCGAGCTCCTGATCCTGGAAGCTGCCCAGCTGCTTCTCCGACACGAGGCCGCGCATGGCGCCCGGTAGGAATGCCGCGACCTCTTTGACCCGGTCGGGGTCGACACCCAGATCGGCGAACGCCCGCTGGCAGGCGTCCGTCCACGACGGACCCCAGGACGCGAACTCCGCCGCGGTCTTGGGGAACAGCCGGCGGAACTCGTCCGGGTCGCGGGGCAACGCGGCCCGCAACGTCTCGATCGCCCGGGACTCCTTCGTCAACAGCCCGTCGTACAGCAGGTCGACGATCGCCTCGACCCGCTCGGCCAGCGGCGCTTCGGGTTTCACGCTGACCGGCAGGTCGCCGCGCTGTTCGGCGGTGCGGCGCAGGACCGCGGCCCACAGCCCGTCGATGTCGTCGAACTGATACTTGATCGCGCCCCACGTGGCGCCGATGTCCTTGGCGATCCGGTTTCCCGACACCGACGCCGGGTCGCCCGACGCCAGCGACCTGATCGCCGCGTCGAGCATGGCGTCGCGCGTGGCCTGCCCGCGGCGATTCGCGCGCCGGCCGGCGGAGGCCGCAGGCTGCGTGGGGGCGTCGACGGGTGGCACGGTCGCCGATCGTAATCGCTCCGGGTTCGCCGGCATCGGCTGCTCAACCCTGCCGTTCCGCGGCGACGAGCTCCCGCACCGCGGGCACCACCTCGTCCGCGAAGCGCGCCAGATCATCCGGATCGTCGGTGGCGAGGATGTAGGTGCTCATCCCCAGCGTCACCGTGAGGTCGGTGAGTTGCTCCGCCCACTGCGCAGGGCTTCCCTCGAGGAGGCCGCCACCGGTCCCGAAGCTGCCGTCGATGTTGTAGATCCGCGCGATCTCGCCGGGATCGCGGCCGACGGCCTCAGCGGCATCGTCGATGATCGCGCTCTTCTCCGCGACCTTCTCGGGCGGCACGAACTGCAGGCTCGGGACCCAGGCGTCGGCGAGTTCGCCGGTCAGTCGCAGCATGCGCGGGCCGAGTGCGCCGAGCCAGATCGGGATGCGGTGCGCCGAAGGGGGTCCCGCGTGCAGTCCGTGGACGGGATAGAACTCTCCGTCGAGATCGACCGTGCCGCCGGACCAGAAGGCGCGCATGACGGCGATCGCCTCGGTCAGGGCGCGCACCGCCTCGCCCGGCGACCGCCTCGGTCCCCCGGCGGCGACCACGCCGTCCCAGAACGCCCCGGCACCCAGGCCGAGTTCGACTCGGCCGCCGGTGATCACGTCGAGACTCGCCGCCGCCTTCGCGAGCATCACCGGAGGCCGCAGGGGGAGGTTGGCGACGTTGGGCGACAGGCGGATCGACGACGATCTCGCACCGACCACCGACAGCAGCGTCCAGGTGTCGAGGAACCGCTTCTGGTACGGGTGGTCCTGGATGCTGACGAGGTCGAGGCCGCGATCCTCGGCGATCTCGACCATGCGCAGCAGGTTGTCGAGGTTGTCGGCGCGAGGGCTGGGAAAGAACCCGAAGCGCAACGGCTGTCCGTAGTCGGTCATGGGGACTCCTCACCGGATAGACGATCAAAGCGTTCGCGGGCCTGCTCGACGCGCGGGGCGAGCCGGATGATCACCGCCGTGAAGTCGGCGACGGCCGCGCGCACCTCGGCCCCGAGGTCGGTGAGCGTGTATTGCACACAGGAGCGCCGCGTCGGCATCACGCCGCGGTCCGCGAGCCCGTCGCGAACGAACCGGCGCAGCGTCTGGGAGAGCATTCGGTCGTTGATGCCGGTGACCGTGCGGCGGAGTTCCCCGTAGCGACGTGGCTCGGTGTCGAGGGCGATCAGGACCATCATCGGCCACACGCCGCCGATCGTCTCCAGCGCGGCGCGCACGGTCCCGGAGCCGGCCAGGACGTCGTCGACGGTCACCTCGTCCGACACCGTGGACCGGATCTCAGCCATACGGCGAGCCTACGCCTCTCTCGAAACGAGAGCACTCTTGAAATAAGAGTGGAGTCGCCGGTGTTGAGTCCGGCAGCATCGCAGACAGCGATGGGAAGGAACTTCACCATGACTTTCACCGAACAGAGCCGTCCGGCGACCCCGACCGCCCCCGCGGGACGCGTCGTCGAGCTCGGGCACCCGTGGCGCGGCGTCGGCCCGTTCCTCTTCGCCGCCCACCACGTCGACGCCTATCCCGCCGGCAACGAGCAGATGGGCCCGGCCGCCGGCATCGCCGACCGGGAACTCGGCAGCGACTTCGGGCATCCGTCGGGCTGGAACATGTACCACGGGCGCACGGTCCCCGGCTTCCCCGCTCATCCGCATCGCGGCTTCGAGACGATCACCATCGTCCGCAGGGGCGTCGTCGATCACGCCGACTCGACCGGCGCCAGTGCGCGATACGGGGACGGGGACGTCCAGTGGGTGACCGCCGGCCGCGGCGTCTCCCACTCGGAGATGTTCCCGCTGCTCGACACCGATTCCGACAACCCCTTCGAGCTGTGCCAGATCTGGCTCAACCTACCGGCGCGCGACAAGACCGCCGATCCCGAGTTCACGATGCAGTGGCGCGAGGACATCCCGGTGGTGACGCGCGGCGAGGACGGCTCGCGGGCCGTCGTTCGAGTCATCGCCGGACGGTTCGACGACGCGACCGCGCTCGCCCCGCCGACGCACTCGTGGGCGGCGGACCCGGCGTCGGACGTCGCCATCTGGCTCGTCGACCTCGAACCGGGCGCGGTGATCGACCTGCCCGCGGCCGACGCCGGCACCGCTCGCCTGCTGTACGTCCACGGCACGGGAGCCGGGGTCGAGATCGACGGCGTGGCAGTCGGATCCGGTCAGGGGTTCGAGCAGTCCCGGAAGGCGGCGCTCCACGTCGTCAACGGGGACTCGCCCGCGACGATCCTGGTCCTGCAAGGCGCCGAGATCGGCGAGCCGGTGGTGCAGTACGGCCCGTTCGTGATGAACAGCGCCGAGGAGATCCAGCAGGCCTTCGACGACTACCGCCGCACAGGGTTCGGCGGCTGGCCGTGGCCCTCGGACGCGCCGGTGCATGCGCGGTCGGAGACCCGCTTCGCCCGGTATCCGGACGGCCGGGTCGAGCGACCGCGTCACTGATCAGGTGCGGGAACCGGCGCCTCCGCCGGCGGCGGGACCGGTACCGGCGCCGGCGGGTAGACCTTCTCGTTGACCCGGTAGACGACGGTCTCGCCCTGACGGAACACCTCGGTGAGACCCGGCGCCCCGTTCTCGCGGAGTTCGAGGAACGGGTCTCCCTGGTGGCCGTTCTCGGGATCGGGTCGGCCGCGCTGGAATTCCCAGTAGCTGGGCGGGGAGTCGATCACGTAGTGCACGTTGAGGTCTCGCACGATCTGGTCGATCGCCGGATCGGCGCCGATCTTCGCGGCACCCCAGAAGAGGTCGCGTTGCCGGTCGGAGAACTCGTTGGCCCGATAGAACGGGAACAGCGGCGTCACCCCGGTCACCGGGTACAGCCATCCGGTGCCCTGATCGAGGTTGTTGAGGACCAGGACGTCGTAGGCGTCGGGCTGGGACGCCAACCACTCGTAGGCGACGAGATCGTCGGGGCCGATGTACTTGCCGCCGCGTTCCTTGGACGCGATCTGGGCGTTGGGCGGGTACCGGACCACGGCCGCACCCGCGATGAGCGCGAGCAGCACGACGTAGGTGGCGGCGACCAGCACCCGCGACTTCTTCGTCGGCGCGGGCGCGGCGTCGTCTCCGGACGGCGCGAGACGACGACCGAGGAAACGGGTCACCGCGACGAGCGCGACGCCGATGGCCGTTCCGGCGGCCGCGGCCGAGAACATCGCGACGACGAAGGTGAGGCGGTGCGGCGAGTTGTAGAAGTAGCCGCCGATCGCACCGAGCGGATACGACAGCGGGCCGAGCGAGACGACCGCATTGGTGGTGACGAGTGCGAAGACCACCCATCCGGCGAGACCGGCCCAGCATCGCAACCAGGCCAGCACGGCCAGGCCCACGACGGTGACGATGATGAGCGGCCAGTTCGGGTAGTGGTCGAGGTTGAGCGGGATCGTCCCGTTGAACGCCCCCTGGGCCAGACCGTCGAGAACGCCGATCCCGTCCTCGCGGAAGTCGAAGAACGGCAACTCGTTGGTGTCGGCGACGCGGATCGTGCCCAGCACGACCGGGAAGATCAGGACGAGGGTGAGGGCCGCGGTGACCGCGAGGGTCGCGAGGTCGGCGAGGCGGCTCGCCGCGGGACGCCATGCCCCTTCCAGCAGCCACCACAGGGCGACGATGACGCCGAGCAGGATCAGGCCGGACGGGTGGGTGGCCGTCACGCCGGAGACGGCCAGGGCCGCGGGTCCGACGCGGCGGCGGTCGCGGACGACGCTGATGACCAGCACGGCGACCGCGGGTGCCAGGCTCACGCCGACCGCGTTCGGCACCGAGGTCAACTGCACCTCGACGTAGGGCAGTGACGGGAACAGCGCGCCGACGGCACCGGCGACCCCGGCGATGAGGGCGGAGGTGTCGACGTCGTAGCGGTGCCGCGCGAACCAGTAGGCCAGCGAGGCGACCCCCAGCGGCACCGTGACCGCCAGCACCGCCGGCGAATAGGTGTTGTACATCTCGACCGGGTTGGCGCCGGTCAACGGGAACAGCAGCGCTCCCAGCGCATGCCAGGTGTTGGGGTAGTAGTTGAACCCGTGGGTGTCGTAGTTCATCAACTCGCCCATGCGCATGGCCGAGCCGATGCCCGTCTCGTTGATCCACCGCAGAGAACTGGCGTGCCACAACGAGTCCCACACCTGGGAAATGTTGTTCAGACCGGCGAACGCGGTCTTGGCCACCGGCCGGATGCAGGTGACGGCGATGATGACGCCGCCCAGGCCGAGCCCCGCCGCGACGCGCAGGATCGCGGTCCGGCCGACGCCGGGCTCACCGGTGTCTGCGGGCGCGGGGGCGAGTCGCAGGCCGATGCCGGTCTGCAGGAGTCGGGACCAGATCCAGGCGCCGACGAGCACGATGAGCAGGCCGACCAGCGCCGACACGGGGTTCCACACGAAACCGACGGCCGAGTACAGGACGGTGAGCACGGAGACCAGCGCGAATGTGATGGCCGGCCCGGCCGCGAAGGCGACCGGCCACGGCAGGCTCATGCGGCGGCCGACGAAGGCGCCGGGGAGGATCAGCACGAGCGCGGTAACGATGACCACCCACGCCGCCAGCACCATCAGCCCGTGCCCTTCCACAGTCGCTCGTCACACCGGAATGGGTCGGACCTCACGTCCCGTCGTCCGACTGACCGGCCCCGACCAAACATTCAGCAGGGTACCCGGCGACGGGTCACCGCGACTGTCCGGTGACCACCGCCCCGTCGTCGACGACGTCGGCGTCGATCACGATCTCCTCGATCCGGGGCCGGTTCCGCGCGTGCCCTGCCACGACGACGCCGAGGCAGCCCACGGCGGCGACCGCGCCGAAGCCGAACATCTCGGTGTAGGTGACCGCCGTCCACGTCTGGGAGATCCACGCCAGCAGGGCCGGCACGGCGAAGCCCAGGTAGGTGACGCTGTAGAAGACCGCGGTCAACCCGGCGAGGTCGTCGGGCCCGGCGATGCGCTGCACTTCGAGGAG
Organism: Gordonia paraffinivorans; assembly: GCF_900683595.1. Classification (NCBI taxonomy): domain Bacteria; kingdom Bacillati; phylum Actinomycetota; class Actinomycetes; order Mycobacteriales; family Gordoniaceae; genus Gordonia; species Gordonia paraffinivorans. The sequence goes on from NZ_CAACYD010000006.1 coordinate 700,954, forward strand.
CCCGGCGATGAGCGCCATGCCGTAGCCGCAGCCGAGCAGCGTCGCGGCGACCAGCGCCAGCCACACGGTCATGACGTGTGCCGCCGCCGCAGCCACGGCCATCCCCGCGACGAGGGTCGTCAGGGCGACGACCACGCCGCGTGACGTCCCAGGCACGTCGATGCGACGCCCGACGGACTGGATGGCGAATCCGGCGCCCAGGCCGAGCACGCAGCACAGCGCAGCGAAGGCGATGGGCGCGCCGGAGGTGCGGACCGCCATGACGGCCGGGATGATCGCGTACGCCGACGCGGCGGCGCCGAAGACCCACGGCGCGAGGGGCAGTACCACGAACAGGAACCGGCGGTGCCCGGCGGCGGGGATGCGCAGGTCGTCGAGCAGCGGGCCCGGGTTCGCACGGCGCAGCCGTGTCTCCGGCACTCGGGTCAGCAGAACGCCGGCCGCGATCGCGATCGCGATGTTCAGTGCATACGGCAGGATGTGCGGCTTCGGACCCCACTCGGCGAGCACGCCGGCCACTCCGGCGCCGATGCCGAAACCGGCGGTCAGGCTCATCGCGGCGCGTCCCGCGCCCGATCCGGGGCGCGCGCCGTCGCGGTCGGAGAGTTCCTTGATCCAGCTGCCGCCCACGGCCATCGACAGGCCGAGCGCGATCCCGCTGCAGACGCGACCGACGGTCAACAGGGCGACCGACTGGGAGCCGGCGGCGAGCAGCACCGAACCCAGTGCCGCGAAGACCGGCGCGGGCAGCATGAGCGGACGTCGTCCGAAGCGGTCCGACAGCGGACCGCCGATCAGCAAGGCGGGCACGATGCCGAAGACGTAGGCGAACAGCAGGGCGTCGACGACGACCGGCGACAGGCCGCTGATCTGCCGGTACATCACCAGCAGCGGGGTGAACTCGTTGCCGCCCCACGCGGTGGCGAACACCGCCAGGGACACCGCCGGCCAGCCGAGACGGGACGTGTTGTCACTCATGCGGATGCTCCCGGCAGGTCGTGGACTCCGGCGAGATGCCCCGCGAGGAGTTCTTCGAAACGGTCGGCGTCGACGGCCTCGATGGCGTCGAGCAACTCGAGATGGTCCTCGAGGATGCGGGTTGCGACGGCCGCGTCGCGATAGACCGAGGCGATCGTCATGCGGCGATGACGTTCGCCGAGCGTGACGTAGAAGTCGGCCAGGATCGGGTTGTCGCCCGCCGCCGCGATCAGCTGGTGGAACTCGGCGTCGAGACGCGAGAACTCGACGACGTCGGACGGATCGGCGTGTCGATGCGCCTCGAGGTTCTCGCGCAGTTGCGCGACGAGTTCGGGCACCGCGCCCGGACGCGACGTCACCGACCGCACCGCGTGCCCTTCGAGTAGGCGCCGGGCGTCGACGACGTCCCGCTTCTCCCGCTGCCCGATCGGCACGATGAGCGCGCCCTTCTTCGGATACAGACGCATCCACCCCTCGGCTTCCAGACGCAGGAACGCCTCGCGCACCGGGGTGCGGCTCACCGAGCACCTCGCGGCGATCTCGCCCTCGCTGATCAGTTCGCCGCCGGCGATGGAGTTGGTGAGAATCTGCTCCTTGACCTCGGCATACACCCGCTCAGCAGCGGATTCGGCCGAAGTATGCAACATAGACACAAGTTGTACCTTACCAATGCCCGATGAAGCCCTGACCACCCCATACCCCGGCGCTTCCACTGGGTGGGACGGTGAGACACTTGATGCAGCCGTGACGAGCGTCCACCCCCGCTCTTCGCGGCCCGACCGCGTCCGCTGAGCCACCCGCTCGCGTAGACGCGGTTATTTGAATAGCTCGCGGGCAGCGTCGCCGGCGAGACGATGCAACCCGCGCCGCACTGTGCGCGGCACCCAGGAGGACCCGACCGTGACGAGCACGGAGGACACACGCATGGGCGACATCCCCGAACCCTCGATCGCCGACATGCCGATCACCGACGAAGAGATCTTCTTGGCTCACTCCGGTGGCAAGTTGTCGGTCGAGCTGCGCGCGCCGATCGACTCCCAGCGCGACCTGTCGATCGCCTACACGCCGGGCGTCGCCCAGGTCTCGCGCGCCATCGACACCGACGCCACCCTGGTGAACAAGTACACCTGGACCGACCGGCTGGTCGCCGTGGTGAGCGACGGTTCGGCCGTTCTCGGCCTCGGCGACATCGGCCCGCGTGCGTCGCTGCCGGTCATGGAGGGCAAGTCGGCCCTGTTCCGCAGCTTCGCAGGGCTTAACTCGATCCCGATCGTCCTGGACACCAAGGACCCCGACGAGATCGTCGAGACCCTCATCCGCCTGCGCCCGAGCTTCGGCGCGGTCAACCTCGAGGACATCTCGGCACCGCGGTGCTTCGAGATCGAGCGCCGTGTGATCGAGGCGCTGGACTGCCCGGTGATGCACGACGACCAGCACGGCACCGCCATCGTCGTCCTCGCCGCCCTGAAGGGTGCCGTCACCCATCTCGGCCGTGACATCACCAACCTGCGCGTCGTCATCTCCGGCGCCGGCGCCGCGGGTGTCGCGTGCGCCAACATCCTGCTCGCGGCCGGCGTCACCGACGTCATCGTGCTCGACTCGAAGGGCATCGTCTCCCAGGGCCGTGACGGCCTCAACGAGTCGAAGGCCGAGCTCGCCTCGCGCACCAACCCACGCGGTGTGACCGGCGGCGCGGTCGAGGCGCTCGCCGGTGCGGATGTCTTCATCGGCGTCTCGGCCGGTGTCATCCCCGAGGAATTGATCGCGTCGATGAACAAGGACTCGATCGTGTTCGCGCTGTCGAACCCCGACCCGGAGATCCACCCCGAGACCGCCGCCAAGTACGCGGCCGTCGTCGCCACCGGACGCAGCGACTTCCCGAACCAGATCAACAACGTGCTCGCGTTCCCGGGCGTCTTCCGGGGCGCTCTCGACGCGGGTGCGCGCCGGATCAGCGAGGGCATGAAGATCGCTGCCGCCGACGCCATCTTCTCGGTTGTCGCCGACGACCTCGCCGCAGATCGCATCGTGCCGAGCCCGCTGGACAAGCGCGTCGCCCCGGCCGTCGCCGCCGCGGTCGCGAAGGCCGCCCAGGACGAGGGTCTCTGCTCGTAAGGGTCGGTCCACCAAGAGAATTCGACCAGCGGGGGCTTCGGCCCCCGCTGGTCTCGTCTCAGAGCGACATCATCTGGTCGTCCGGGTCCTGCCAGGTGCACAGGCAGATCTCGTTGCCCTCCGGATCGGCGAGGACCCACCATGCGGGCGCGTAGTCGTCCGACAGCAGCTGACCGCCCGCGGTGATCGCGGCCTGCAGGCGTCCGTGGACCACATCGTGTGGGAGGAACAGGTCGAAGTGGACCCGATTCCGTTGCTTGCGTGGCGAATCCATCTGCTGGAACCACACCGTCGGTAGCCGCCCGGACGGGTCGACGAGGTCGGCGAATTCCTCCGAATGACCGTCGGAGTATCCGAGCACGGCCTTCCAGAACGGGCTGATGGCCGCGATGTCGAGAGCGTCGATCGCCAGGTCAATCGCCGCCGCGGGCGCCGGCAACACCTCGAGTGCCATGTCTGCGGCGATTCCGGTGATCCGGTTCGCGAGCGCCACGTCGGCCTCGGTGAGCTGGTGCGCACTGTGCGTCGTGAGCGTGAGATGCACCGAGCCGTAACGCAGGTCGATGTCCGGATGGTGATTCGCCTCCTCGGCGGCATCGATGATCCGGGAGACGAACTCGCCGCCCTTCACCATCGAGCCCGTGCGGTATGCGGCGGCGAGTTTCCCGGCGACCACGCGCCACGGGTCGGCAACGGTCTCGGTGACCTGCTCGGCGGACAGTGGCGTGCGTGTTGACCCGGTCATACTCCCCCATGCTGCTCCACGTGCGGCCGATCCGAAAGGGGCACCGCGTTCGCAAAGGGTGTCGGGGTGTCGTCTCCCGATACCCCAGGTCGCACCCTGCCGGGGCTTCAGCGCCGGTTGGAGGTGGCCGAGGCGAGTTCGGCGATGGTCGCGGCGGTCGCCGGAAGGAAGCCGCGGCGCGCTTCGGCGTCGAGGCCGGTTCCCGCTCCGATCACCGGATCGTAGTCGAGGCCGATCACACCGCCGACCGCGCCGGACACCACACCGACCAGCATCTCGGCGAGTCCCTCCTGCCGAGGTACGGGCAGCGGGGTGGTGATCACGACGACGGTCTGCTCCAGCACTCCGGCGCGGTCCCACTCGGTGAAGACGACACGTGCCCGGTTGAGCAGGTCCGGTCGCGGGCTGATCACGAGGACCGGGGTGAGATTCGGCAGGTCGTCCTCGGCGAGTTCGGGCAGCAGCGTCAGCGGATGCGCGCCGGCGTCGACGACGGGTACGGCCCCTTGGCGCCACACCTCGACGACGGCGTCGGTGACGGTCGTCTCCTCGGGAGGAAGCCACAGACCGGTCCCCGACGAGGTGCGCAACAACTCGTCATCGCCGGTGCCGCGAAGGCGGAGCTCGATGTCGCAGTCGTTGCACGACGCGTCGACCCACCAGGACAGGAGGCCGAGACCCGACGCCGCGCGATACTCGGCGAGCAGCGCTGAGACGACGGACGTGCCGACGCCGCCCGCCGTGCCACAGACGACGACGGCCCGCTCATCCCAGGATTGCGGGTCGCCGTCGCGAAGAGGAGTTGAACCAGTCATCAGTCCTCATGGAACCAGAAGGTGGTCGCCGTGACCGCCATGGCCTGTTGTCTCTACCGACAACCCGTATCCAGGCCTCGGCACAGCGCCGCTCGCGCATCACAGCGTCGAACGCCTGGCTCCGAAGCACGCTTGAACGGGCTAGGAAACCAGAAGGTAGCCGCCGTAGCCATAGGACTGGGGCACTGCGACCGGGCTGTTCGCCGAGTACGCACTCACAGTGAACCCCACCAGTCCAGAGCCGGTATGCACGTCCCAGGTCTTGGTCTCTCCGCGCCTCGGCCCAAAGCTGACGGTATTCCACTTGTAGGCGTAATACGCCCGGGCCCTCGTGTAGATCGATGCAAACTTGATCCGACACTTGGGGTTTCGCTTCCAAGAGGCACCCTCACCGGTGAACCCGTGCGAACGAACCGTCACCCGCACGATCCCGCGGGTCTTCTCGGGCGCGTCGAGGGTCACCCGTACCGACCCTCGACAGAACGAATGATCACCGAACATCCCGAAATCGTTTCCGGTCGTCGAGACCTGGGGAATCGGTGCGGCAGAACTCACCCCGACTCCACCGGCCGACAACATGATGGCCGCACACACCGTTGCCGCGACAGCCAGGAACTTCTTCATTCTTCCCTCCATTTCACGCCACATCGTCAGCGGCTCATCACACTCGCGGAGATCAGGGGCCCAACATCCACAGCGCCCCCCATAACCCGCGGGCACGCGCACCGGACCATTGATCGCCACCGCTTCGACCGTCAGCTGCACCGGGCCGGATCCAGTCCGGATCTCCCAGGACGTCGTCTCACCTGGGCGGGGACCGAACGAAACCGTGACGGGTTTCGTGAGGTCGTGGCCACGAACGCTCACCAACCGACGAGAAACTGAAGATCAGGCGCCCGGCGGCGTGGATCTCGACCACTCTCCGCGGAACCATGGGCGTGGATCTACCCTGCCGCAGAGCCCTCACCGGGCCACCGAACGTCACTCCCCGGCACAGCACGCTTCAGATTGTCCGACTGCGTTCGGGTCCAGTGGCGAACCGACTTCGCCACACCAGAGCCGAGCACCGCATACGGCGCGCGCGCCTGCGCTCCCGACCACTTGTATTGAGACGCACCGACCTTCACGTCCACATCACCGCGGTTGTTCACCACGTAGTCGACGGCCGGAAGACCCGAACGGCGTGCCTGATCAGCAGACAGATGGAACTCGAACTGGTTCGGCCCCTTCATCTCTGGGGCAGCGCGACGAGGACCGTCCTTCTTCCACGGCTCATCGGGATTCGCACCCGGATCACCCGCACCCAGCGCGTATGCAAGCAACCCGCCGACAGTGCCACCGACCGCAAATCCCACCGCAGCGCCGGCCGCTCCTACGCCCGCGCCGCCGACAGCTGCACCGATCAACGCGCCAGGGCCGGTCTGGAGAGGCATCGGCTGAACAACCGAGCCGATGGATCCGCCGATGACGGCACCACCAACCGCGCCGACCACCGCCGACGGAATCCCCAGCGCCACGGCACCAGCCGTACCACCGGCCATCACACCGATGATCGTCGCCGCCGCACGACGCGACGCCTCATCCTCCGGCACACCCAGCGAGATCAAACCCTGCGCGATCTTCGCCTCACCATAAGCCGACCACGCATTGATCGAATTCACATCCTTCTCCGACAACCCCTCCGGAATATCCGACACGAAGTTGCCGATACGAATCTTCTCCGGCGGCGGAGCGATCGGACGCACCGGCGGAGCAACCCGCGGCGCAACAGGCTTGGTGATCACCGGCGAATACGGCTGGTCATACGACTGCGCCAGCGAATCGTCATACGGACGATACGGAGCCTCCACCGGCGGACCCGGAATCGAACCCGGCCCCGGAACCTCCACCGGCCGGACGATCGTCTCCCCCGACTCCGGAGCACCCGGCGCCACATCCGACGGCGACGTACCACCCTGTCCCGGAGCAACATCCGACGGGTCCGTGCCACCCTGCTGCGGAACCGCGAGCGCCGCACCAGCGCCCGCGGTGATCGACGCAGCAACCACAGCCGATGTCACCGACAACACCGACCCCGACGGCACCCGACGCCTACGATGCCGACCCCGCGACTGACTCATCCTCTCCTACCCTTCCCCGGCGCACCGCATGCGCGAGACCTCATGTGTGACGAATGCTGTTGCGTGCGAACTCATTCGACAGCCTTGATGGAATCGATGAAATACTTCCCGCCCGTCTTGGACGTGCGGATGATCTGGTTGTAGGTGATCGGCGTGGCGTCGGGCTGCAACTCGGTGAGCGTCACCGCATACTCGCCGGGCTCGAGTTCGCCGATCTTCAGGCAGTGCTCGGTGCCGACAGGACGCTGGTCGATGTACTGCTGCATCACATATTCGGATGCGACCGCGCCGGGGGCGGTCACGGCCCGCGCGGCTTTCGCCGACCGCAGCACGTAGTACGCATAATTGAACGCGCGGATCGCGCCCTCGCCGGATTCCTGATCGCCCCTGTCGTCGCTGTTCGACACCGTCGACCCCGCACCCACCGGGAGCTGTGCGCAGGCCGGCACCCTCACCGCAGGCGAGTTCGACGCGTCGGTCGGTGCAACGGACTCCGTGGTGTCGCCCGCGACGGGTCGTTCCGTCCCGCCGCCGGTGATCGACAGCGCGACAGCAACTGTGGCCGCAATCACAACGGTTGCGACCGCCGCAGCGGCGATTCGCGGGCGAGGACGTAGGAGCCGGCGCCACGCGGGCTCCTCCGGGGAAGCGGCCTTTCGCCTCTCCCGGACCGACTTCTCTGCTTCTGCGAGGAACGCATCCAGGTCCGACGGGCGATCCGGAACCTCCATCGGGACGCGTCCAGGGAAGTTCTCCGCCTCGTCGATCATCTGCTGCGGCGCGTCGAGGACGGCGATCGAGGATGTTGCGTCAGGCGGCTGAACCGCATCGACAGAACGGAATCGGGCGAGGTGAGCGGCCAGATCGGCGGCCGGCGTGGCACCGGTGGACGGCCATGCGGGGAGATCGGGGTACCACAGAGACCGTGGGCGCGACTGCACCAGAATCCCCCTCCCCCGAACGGCGATCGTCGTCGTCGATACGCACGCGACAGCACGACACCGCAGGAATCCCCCCGAAGGCGCCAGCGACAAGGCTGTCGCTGATCTCGGGTCACCCTACATCAGCTCTCAGGAAGGTCTCAGATGTCGTCCACAGGGTGACGACCCGGGACGTCGAATCACAGAACGTCGAATCACGGATCGCCGAATCCGGCCGCGGTTAGGCTCGGGCGTGTGCTTCTCACCGCGGCCGTGGCGCGCGGGGTCGCCGACGGATCGGTCGATCTCGCGTTCCGACGCTGGGCACGTTCCCGCATCCGCGTCGGGTCTAGTTTCATCGCGCTCGGTCACGTCATCGAGGTGACGTCGCTCGAGAAGGTCGACCCCGACCGCATCACGGCGCAGGACGCGAGTCGCGCCGCATACGACAGCCCCGACGACGTGCGCGCTGCGCTGTGCGTCAACGCCCACAATCCCACCTACCGGATCGGCCTGCGCTGCATCGGTGAGGACCCGCGGATCGCGCTGCGCGCCGACGACAACCTGTCCGACGACGATGTCACCGACATCCGCGCCCGCCTGGATGGGATGGACGCACGGTCCAGGCACGGTCCGTGGACGCGCGCGGTCCTGGTTCTCATCGGGCGACGCCCCGGCGTCGTGTCCACCGAGCTGGCCGCCGCACTCGGCCGGGACCGAAAGAGCTTCAAGGCCGACGTCACGAAGCTGAAGAAGCTCGGCCTCACCGAGAGCCTGGAGGTCGGCTACGCACTTTCGCCGCGGGGCGTCGAATTCCTGCGGCGCGAGGTACCGACGGATGACGATGTGCAGACGGATGACCAGGTGCAGACGGATGACCAGGTGCAGACGGATGAGTAGGTGCAGACGGATGAGTAGGTGACGCGCGACAATGATTTCCATGCGTCTTCTCCGGTCCGGATTCCTCGCAGCGGCCACCGGTCTCGCCGCCGCGCTCGCTCTCGCCCCGGGCGCCGCACACGCGGCGCCGTTTCCCGTCACCACCGACGTCAACCAGGCCGTCGCCGACCACTACTTCTCGCCGGCAACCGAAGCGCCGGCCGGAAGCAACCGGTGGGACTGCCGCGACGACCAGGGCCGCGACCCGGTGATCCTCCTGCACGCGACGGCGATGAATCAGAGCGCCAACTGGGCGTACCTCGCCCCGACCCTCGCCAACGCCGGCTATTGCGTCTTCAGCACCACGTACGGGCAGGCGTCGTGGAGCGGCAACACCGGTGGACTCGGCAACAAGGAGCGGGCCGCCGGGCAGGTCGCGTCGTTCCTGGATCGTGTCCTCGCCGCCACCGGCGCGTCGAAGGTCGACCTGGTCGGGCACAGTCAGGGCGGGGCGATCGCACAGCTGGTGACACAGCTGCCGGGACGGGCCGCGCAGGTGGACACCATCGTCTCGTTGTCGGCCACGCACCAGGGAACGTCCCGGGTCGGATCGATCACCGACCGACTCCCGGCCCGAGCCCCCGGAGAGGCCGACTGGGGTCCGCGGCATCCGACGATCCGCTACGTGAACTTCGCGACCCGGTTCGACAAGATCTCCACGCCCTACCGGGTCACGCTGATGCCCCCGGGGCCGAACGTGACGAACACGCTGGTCCAGGACGTGTGCCCGGCATCGAAGATCGGTCATGTGGGCATGGCGTACTCCCCGACGGTGGCCGCGCTGGTCCGCAACGCGCTTGATCCGACCCACCCGGTGCCCGTCGTCTGCGGGTCTGACTATCCCCTCTGAGGCACGCCAGGCCAGGAAAGTCCGAGCCGGTTTTTGCTGCGGGCCGTCGACTCGCTAGACTCGTCTGCGCTGCCTCGCGCAGCACGCCGCCCTAGCTCAGTCGGTAGAGCAATTCACTCGTAATGAATAGGTCAGGGGTTCGATTCCCCTGGGCGGCTCCACGAGTCACAGCCAGACGGTGTTCCCGGAAACCCCGAGGACGCCGTTTCTGCTTTTCCGATCGGTGCATCGCACCCAACCGATGTCGCCTGCCACGTCACTGCGTCGCGCGCGATCGGCCGAGGTCGCCGGGGCCGAACGGCGCCGCGGGCGAGATCCCTCCGAAGAGCCGGACACCCGCGCGAACCATGTTCGTTCTGCCGGTTTTGCGGGCCTTAATACGTTCGAATGACAGACACCATCCGCTCGACCTCAATAAACTCACTCCGACAATAGGAGGACACGTGGGGGAACGTCGCAGATCACGCCGGGCGTGGTCGGCGCGCACCACGAAGCCGTTCCGGGCGTCCTCGCGCTCCACGACAACCTCCCTGGCATTCAGCGCATTGGCCCTCGCCTCGGTCGTGCCCATCGCCGTGGCCTCGACCAACGTCGCCGCGGTGGTCGAATCACTCGTCGACCGCGAGGTCGCCCGTGACGGGACGCCGTACCGCCACGGCAGCACCACCGACCCCTTCTCCGGGCTGCCGCGCGGGACGATCAAGGTCGCCACGCCCGACGGGGGCACGATGCTCATCGCGGGCCTGCCGACGAGGGGAGACCGGCAACCGCCCGCCGCTGGGTACCCGGTGAGCCTGACCGCCGCCGGCCGCCCGACTCCGCTCGCGCCTCTCGCACCGGGCCGCGACGAAGCCGTCGCCGCGATGAAGCAGGATCTCGCGGTCATGGAGGCATTCGCGGACCTCGGTGGCGGCCGGCCCGGGACGCCCAGCCGGCCCGTCGTGATCGTCACCGACGTCCGCGATCACCCGAACGACCTCGAGCCGCTCAACGACCCACCCGAGAACACCGCGACCGACGACCGCGAGTGGGATGACGACTTCATCCTCCCCGACAAGGATCGAATCCTCGTGATCTCCGACCCCCGGAGCCCATGGGGTATCAAGGCGTGGTTCGACACCATGCCCTGGCTCAAGCCGTTCGTCGAGGCCGCCGGAATCAAGGCCAATGGCGCGCGCGACCCCGAGTCCTCCGGCAAGACCAAGGTCGTCTCGGTGATCATCGTCGGCGACCCGGTCAGCAACTTCCAGTGGGATCCGACCCGGCCGCTGAGCTCGATGCTGGTCAACATCGCCGGCTACATCACGATTCGCTCGGGCAACGGTCCGCAGAACTACGACGACCTCATGCGACTCGGCGATCCGAAGCTGTTCACGAGCCACAACACCACGTACGCGGTCTACGAGGCCGCGCATCCGCTCGCACTACTGTTGGCAGTCGTCTACGAGAAGCTCGGAATCCGCTACGACAAGGGTGATCTCGAGCGTTGGGACGAATTGGCACAGGATCTCTACCCGATCCGACGTCCCTCGGTGGACACCTCGGCCGTGCCGATGGACGACGGCGGCTCGTTGCCGTTCGATCCGGCCCACCCCGACGAGCCGAAGGAACCGGAGGACAATCCCACCCCACCTCCGAACCAGGGCATCGTGCCGCCGAATCAGGGCATCGTGCCGCCCGGGGTCACCTCGGTCGATGGCGGCGAGACCGGCACCGGGGGGCCGGATACCTCGGCCGACGAAGCACCGGCCGACGATCAGACGTCGAAGGACGAAACCCCTTCTCAGGACCGTGATCCCAGGTCTCCGGCCGATCCCGGAGCGGTTGGTGAGGACGGAGACGAAGGCGGTGACGCCGGGGACGCAGACGGCACCGACTCGAGTTCGGAGAGGCCGACCTCGGATACGTCGACGCCGACGCGGGGAGACGTCGATGAATCGACCCATTCCACTTCGTCCGAAAACGGTTCTGACAGCGGGGAGTCGACGGACTGATCGCAAGCCGGCCCACCGACCGACCGGTCTACGGACCGCGGCTCCCGCCATTGTGGTAGGACGCTTCCCGAGCCCATGGGCGCACAGGATGGAGACCGACCGTGAGGACATCGGAGCGCGGGCACCGGTACCGGGTGAGACCGGGAGAGTCGGGCTCACCCGGCACCGGTTCGGCCGGTGGGGTCGTCGGCCGCGAGGCCACCCGACCCAACTCACCGCGGGGGTGACTCAGGCGAGGCCACCGAACAGGCCGCTCAGGCTACCGTTGCCCGAGTTGTCGGGGCCGTCGTCACCACCAGGGCCGTCGGCGGGCTTGCCGGTGCCGGTCACCTTGTAGACCTGCGCAAGACCGTTGATCGTCAGGCCGGTGACAGGATCGGGAGTGGTGCACTCCTGGTAGATCGCGTAGGAGGTGTTGGCACGGTTCGAGTTCCACGTGCCGGTGGCCGAGGCGTCCTTGGCGATCGTCCTGGCGTCCCACAGGATCTCGAGCGCACCCTGAGCGGCATCCGCGCGGGCGTTGTCGAGCAAGGAAGACGGGATACCGGTTCCGAGAATCGCGTTGACCGCGGCCGCACGCAGATCGAGTTGGCTCTCCTTGCTCGCGTCGTGGATGGACACCCAGCACGTCGCCGTCTTGGTCGTCGAGTTGGTCACCGTCAGGGACAACGTTCCGTCGGTCAACGTCTGGGCGTGCGGGTAAGCCGACGGCAACAGCAGCGCGGCCGATGCCTCACCGTTCCCGGCGAAGACCACCGCAGCCGACGCCGCCAGCCCGATTCCCGCTGCGGCCAGTCGAGTCAAACGCATCTGTTTCCTTTCGATACACGCGATCCGCTGAATCGACAACATGTGTCGCGGACACGACCCGACACACCGACGAGTCGGCATCAGCGGAATGAGTTCTCCGGGGACGATTCCGATCCGTCCCCGGACACGACGCAACCCGGCACAGGCGGAGCGACACCGTCCTCGCCGGTCGTCGTGAAAACAGCAGATCCCGCGCCGCGCCGATCGCCGGCGCGGCGTCCACCAACGCCCCGGCGGAGAGTCGGGCATCATGGCCCGCACTCCCCGCCGACGGAGGTCAGGTCAGAAGAGGCCGCCGAAGATGTTCTCCAGACTGCCGGTGGAGCCGCCGCCGCCCGGGACATCGGGAGCCCGGCCGGTTCCGGTCACCCGGTAGGCCCGGGCATATCCGTTGACCGTCAGGCCCGTGAGGGGATCAGGGGTCGTGCACTCCTGGTAGATCGCGTATGACGTCTCGGTGCGACCCGAGTCCCAGGTCTTGGTGGTCGATCCGCCCTTGGAGACCGAGACACCGTTCGCCAGGATGTGGAGCGCTCCCTCGCGAGCGTCCGCGCGAGCGCTGTCGAGGACACCGGACTCGATCCCGGTTACCAGGATGGCGTTGACCGCAGCAGCACGCAGGTCCAGCTGCGACTCCTTGGTGGCGTCGTGCACCGACAGCCAGCATTTCGCCGTCTTCGACGTATCGTTGGTCACCTTCACGGACAACTTGCCGTTGGCGAGCGACGCCTGGTGCGGGTACGACAAGGGCAACAGCGCAGCCGAGGCCTCTCCGCCACCGGCGAGTGCCACAGCACCTGCGGCCGCCAATCCGATTCCAGCAGTCGCGAGCCGAGAGAATCGCATCTGTTTCCTTTCGGGTACACGTGATCCATTGCTCTACAACACGTGCCGTAGACACACCCCGACGGATCAACGACGTCCGGAGATTAGGAGAAGAAATTACCCGCCAGTATGGCCAGGTTTTTCGAAATCACGATTCTGGCTCAAATTTGCTGCGACAGAGATCATTCATCGAAAATGTCTCGGAAATGGTTCACTTGACCCACTTTTCACCGGCGGGGTGCGCGCCAACGTGAATCATCGTCAACTGGCGAGCGCGTGATCGATCAGAATCTCGGCAGCGCTTCGTGCGTCCACTGCGGCCTGAACACCACCGGAGATGGCCGCGGTGGTCTGGGCTCCTTCGGCCAGGATCGCCAGTTGCGCGGCGAGGTGTCGAGGACCGCCGAGCTCGGCGACGAGGCCGGCCACGTACTCCTGGAAGTCGGCCTTCTGCCGCCGAACCGCCTCTGCCACCGCCGGCGACTCGGCCCCCAGCTCCCCGTACGCGTTGATGAACGCACAACCGCGATACTCGTCGGTGCCGAACCAGTGCAGGAGGAAGTCGAAGATCGCCAGCAGCTTGTCACGCGGACCGGTGGCACCCTCCGCCGCCGCGGCGATCCCATCGTTCCACTGACGGCTGCGACCCTCGAGCACGGCGAGGATCAGCGCCTCCTTGGACGGGAAGAGCGAATAGATCTTCTTCAGTGAGACGCCCGCCGCGTCGCGCACCCTGTCCATGCCGACCGCACGCACACCGTGCGCGTTGAACAGCTCATCTGCTGCACGAATCACCTGCTCACGGGGGTCGATCGCAGTGCCGTTCGCCGATGCCACAGCGCACCGTCCTCTCTTTTTCCGACAAACCCCTTGCGCGGGGAACGCTCGTTCTCTAGTCTAGCAATCACCGCGGAGAACGAACGTTCTCCACGGAGCCGGAACAACGATCATCCCCACCGCCTCAAGAAGAGAGAAGTGATCGAAATGGGCTACATCACCGTCGGAAAAGAGAACACCACCGACATCGAGCTGTACTACGAGGACCACGGGAGCGGACAGCCCGTCGTCCTGATCCACGGGTACCCCCTCGACGGCCACAGCTGGGAGCTCCAGGCCCGCGCGCTGCTCGACGCCGGGTATCGGGTCATCACCTACGACCGTCGTGGCTTCGGCAAGTCGAGCAAGGTCGGCACCGGATACCACTACGACACATTCGCCTCCGATCTGAACACGGTGCTCGAGACCCTGGATCTGCGGGACGTGATCCTCGTCGGATTCTCCATGGGCACAGGAGAACTCGCGCGCTACGCGGCCAAGTACGGTACCGAGCGGGTCGCGAAGTTCGCGTTCCTCGCCTCCCTCGAACCCTTCCTGGTGAAGGCCGACGACAACCCCGACGGGGTGGACGGGTCCGTGTTCGACGGCATCGTTCAGGCGGCCAAGGACGACCGCTACGCGTGGTTCACCCAGTTCTACAAGGATTTCTACAACCTCGACGAGACGTTGGGCAGCCGCATCTCGCAGGAGGTCGTGAACGCCAACTGGAACACCGCCGTCGGCAGCGCACCGGTCGCGGCGTACGCCGTGGTCCCGACCTGGATCGAGGACTTCCGCTCCGACGTTGCCGCCGTTCGTGATTCGGGCAAGCCGGCGCTGATCCTGCATGGCACCGCCGACAACATCCTGCCGATCGACGCCACGGGCCGGCGCTTCCACGAGGCTTTCCCGGAGGCCGAGTACGTCGAGATCGACGGCGCCCCTCACGGCCTGTTGTGGACACATGCCGCAGAGGTCAACGAGGCCCTGCTGCGGTTCGTGAAGAAGTGAGCGGGAGAACCCCGCAGTCGATGACGGTCGTCGGGTGGACGCCACCCGACGACCGTCATCGCGTGTCCTGATCGCGAACGGTCCCGCTTTCGAAGGCACGTGCGACGCTGATCCGGTCGGCGAGATCGACTACTTCGCCGCCTCGCCCTCGACCGGCGTCTCCTCGACCAGCCCCTCGCCGGTCGCGCTCTCCGACGACTCGTCGGTATCGGTGTCATCTGCGAGCGGGTCGTACCCGGGCACGCCTTCGAGGACGGTCAGCTCTTGGTCGATCGCGGCCGCGACCGCCTTGGCCTCGTCCTTGATCTTGCGGATGAAGTCCGACATCGACTGCTCCCTCGCTCCTCGGTGCGCATGACCCCACGACCGTACCCCCATGATAGGGCGGCTCATCGCTTCAGATCGGGGTTCTCCTCGTAGACCTCCTTGATGAGGGACATGTCGAAGATCTGCTCGGCCTTGATGTCGTAGCCGGCCTTGGCCAGCGCCTCGATGTTCTGCTCGATGAGCTCGTCGGTCATCGTGAGCAGGCCGTTGACCTTGGTGTCCTCGGAGACGACGAGCGCGTTCTGGGCGATGGCCTCCTTCGTCTGCTCCGCCTCGTCGAGCCCCAGGTCCTTGCCGTACTTGGTGACCGCGAGCCTGGCCGAGCCGGCCGGGTCGGCAACCGCGTCGTACCAACCCTTGATGTCGGCCTTCAGGAATGCCTTGACCTTGTCGCGTTCGTTGTCGATGGTCTCCTGGCGCACCACGAGTGTCTCGGCGACCAGCGGCAGGTTGAAGTCGGCGAACAAGTAGTTGACGTTCGGGAAACCGCCGGCCTCCAGGGTGATCGGCTCGTTGGTCACGTAGCTGACCCAGCCGTCGACCTCGCCGTTCTTCAGCGGCGTCGGATCGTACTGGACGGTGATCTTCTGGATGTCCGACTCGGTCATGTCGTTGGCCGTGAGCAGCGCCTTGAACACGTTCTCGTTGGACGCCTGTACGCCGATCTTGCGACCCTTCATCTCCTCCGGGCTGCGGATGGGACGCTCCGCCGACGACACGATGCAGAACGGGTTGCGTTGGAAGGTGGCCGCGACGGTCATCAACTTGGCGCCCTGGAGGATCACCGGGGCGGTCAGCATCGGCGCGGTCATGCCGATCCACACCTTGTTCGACGTCAGGCCGGTCTCCACACCGGTACCGGCGCCGCCGCCGGTGAGGAGCTCCGGCGTGCCGAGCCCTTCCTCTTCGTAGTAGCCGTTCTCGAGGGCGAAGTACTCGCCGGCGAACTCGATGTTCTTCTGCCAGGACAGCTGCACCTTCGGGTTCATGGCGGAGGAACCGCCACCCGAGCTGTCGCCGCTGCTGCACGACGACAGCGCGCCGGTGAGGCCGAGTGCACCGGCCGCACCACCCGCCATCAGTGAGTAGCGCAGGAACGACCGACGATCGAAGGAACCGACCATGTGACAATCACCTTTCACCCGAAGCTGTTACGAGCTCGCGCCGATGCGATCTCAGGTCTGCCGCATCCCCATCTGCGACAGCACGACCGTCTCGATGACACCCACCACGGCGTAGATGACGATCGACGAGACGGTGATGACGAGGACGGAGGCCCATAGCTCGTCGTAGGCCGCCGAGGGCAGCGCCTGTTGCAGCGAGGCACCCAGCCCCTTGTTGGTGCCGAGCCATTCGGCGACGGTCGCGCCGATGAGAGCACCCGGCACCGACACCTTGGCCGCGCTGAACAGCGACGGCACCGCGGACGGAATCGCCGAGCGGCGCAACGCGGTCCAGCGTCCGCCTCCGTACACGCTGATCACGTCGCCGATCTGCCTGGGCGCGTTCGCCAGGCCGGTCATGATCATGACCAGGGCCGGAAAGAACACGACGATGCCGCCCATGACCGCGACCAGCGCGACACCCCGGCCGACGATGACGGTGATCAGCGGGGTCATCGCGACCAGCGGCACCGAGCGCAGCAGCATCGCGATCGGCATGAAGGTCTGTGCCGCCGGACGGGATACGACGAAGATCGCGGCGACGACGACCGCGGCGAGCATGCCCGCGACGAAGCCGATCGCCGCGTCGGTCAGGGTGATCCACAGATTGTCGAAGATCCTGTCCCGCGCGACCTTCGAGTCGGGGTCGGTGAACAGGAACTCGAACACGTCGGCGGGGGTGCGTCCGATGATCGGACCGATGTCGGGGTAGTCCAACAGGAACAGCCACCAGATCACCAGGATCAGCACGAACGACATCGTCAGCGAACCGAGGAACCGCGCGGCCGCGAGCACCCCACCGGCGCCGAAACCGCCTCTCGCGCTGCTCTTCGGCTCGACCCCGACCGGGCCGGTGGTGGCCGCCGGGCCCGTCACATCGGTACTCATCGTGCTGCCGCCGTTCCGGTCGACCAACGGGTCACGTACCTGGCGATCACCGCGATGATCGCGTAGCCGATACCGGCGACTGCGCCGCTCATCAGGGCGATCGCCCACACCTGCGGGATGTTGCCACTCTGTTGGGCGATGATCATCGCCGGCCCGGCCCCGGTCTCCGGCATCGCCAGGAACTCACCGAGTACCGCACCGAGAACCGCTGCGGGAGCGGCAATCTTGATGGCGGCCAGCGTGTTCGGCAGGGCGGCGACCGACCGGACGCGCCAGAGTTGCGCGACGCGCCCGCCGCCGTACACCTTGATCAGGTCGAGGCTGCCCTGGTGCGGCGATCGCAGGCCCGACAGTGTGCCGATCATCGTCGTGAAGAACACCGAGATCGCGGCGAGGAAGACGATCATCGTCGTCACCTCGGCGAACGCGACCTGGATGATCGGCGCCACGGCGATGATCGGGGTGCAATAGGAGAGGATCGCCAGCTGGGTGGCCAGCCCCTCCACCGGCGGGAAGAGGATCACCACCACGGCCAGCGCGATCGCCAACCCATTGCCCCACAGGAACCCGCGGAACGCGAGTTCGACTGTGAGAGAGAAATTGTCGAGATAGTAGGCGGAGCCGGTCTCCCCCATCTCCGTCAGGACCGACCACGGCGTCGGGATGGTGCCGCCGAATGCCTCCATCGCACCGAGAATCCACCACACGATGACGAGCCCGACGATCCCGAAGAGTCCGGCCGGCCATCGACCCGCCCCGGATCTAGCCACCCACGCCCTCCGCGACCATCTCCGACGCATCGTCGTCCGCGGCCCCGTGCTCCCCGGTGACCTTCCCGAACAGCAGGCCCGACAGGTAATCGTGGAGTTCGTGGAACTCCGGCGTGCGCATCATCTCCGGGACCCGTGGGCGCGGCAGGTCGATCGGCACGACCTCGACGACCCAACCGGGGCGCGGACTCATGACCGCGACGACGTCGGAGAGGAACACGGCCTCGCCGATGCCGTGGGTGACCATCAGGGTGGTGGCGGGCTTCTCGGTCCAGATCCGCAACAACTCGAGGTTGAGGCGTTGCCGCGTCATGTCGTCGAGCGCGCCGAACGGTTCGTCGAGCAACAGTGCCGTCGGCTTGACGACGAGCGCGCGGGCGATCGAGACACGTTGGCGCATACCGCCGGACAACATCGCCGGCTTGGCCTTCTCGAAGCCCTTCAGCCCGACGAGCTCGATGAGGTCGGTGACCAGGTCGTCGTCGACGGGCATCCCCCCGACCTGTAGCGGCAACTTGATGTTGGATTCCACCGAGCGCCACGGCAGCAATGCCGAGTCCTGAAAAGCGATGCCCAGCTCATGGTTTCGCTGGAGTTCGCGCGGCGACTGGCCGTTCATCAGCGCGGTGCCCTCGGTGGCCTCCTCCAGGCCGGCGAGAATCCGGAGCACCGTCGACTTGCCGCACCCCGACGGGCCGAGCAGCGACAGAAACGATCCCTCGGCGGTGGCCAGCGAGACATCGGAGAGCGCCGTCACCGTCGAGCTGCCGCGCAGCGAACGAGTGGTGAACGTCTTGGTCAGACCGGAGATGTCGATCCCCGTACCCAGCGGGCGTGTCATGACCGCAGACGTTAAGGATGCTGTGTTGCTTCCTGATTACCAACGCGTAAGAGTCGCAACGCCGTACGCCACCGACCCCGCGTCCGATCCGCTTGTTCGTTCGAGCGACGGGCGCCGTCGCCCGAGCCGGCCACTCAGCCGGCGGAGATCTCCGTGTATGCGGGCGCGGGGTGATAGGAGTCGAGGTCGACGATGTCGACACCCGCGCCGGTCGTCTCCGCGGCGACGAGGCCGGCCGAGGTGGTACTCCCAACCGGCCCGACGAGGGGGACAGCGGGACGAACGGGGTCACCGGCCGACCTGCGGCACTCCCCGGGGATCGGCACCGGGGATCGACCCCGGGCATCGTCGTCCTAGGTGTCCTCGTCCTAGGTGTCCTCGTCCTAGGCGTCGACCTGCCGCTTCAACGCCAACCCGATGCGGGCGACCATGTCGTCGACGGCGAACTTGGGCTTGACGTTCATGTCGAGGGCCTCGCGGCAGTCGAGCACCGCCTCGACACACTGCAGAAGTTGCTCCGGGCGGGCATAGCCTGCCATCGGGATGGTGATGTCGTCGGATTTGTCGGGGTGCATCGGCGTCACCCTCGCTCCGACGCTGACCACGAGGGCATCGCGGAACAGCGCCGCGAGATCGACGAGTGCGCGGTCGAGGACATCGCGGCCCACGCGGGTAGCCCTCGACTTCTGTCGCTTCTCGAGTTCCTTGAGCGCGCCTGCGGTGCCGCGCGGCATCCGCGAGGTGCCCTTACCCGTGCCACCGGCACCGAGCGCGGTCCGCATCTCCTCGGTCTCGGCCTCGTCGAGTTCGGCGGCGATCGCCTTGGCCGCGGCATCCGCGGACTTCACCAGCTCCTCCGCCGCGGCGTAGGCGGTGGAGTCCCGGGTGGCGGCCCGGGCCAGGGACAGGGCCTTCTCCCGCTGCTCCCGCGCGTCGGGATCGGTGGCGAGACGGCGCGCGCGACCGATGTGGCCACCGCAGACCGACGCCGCCCAGTGGGCCTGCTCGGGATCGAGTCCGTCCCGTTCGACCAGGACTCGCTCGATGTCCGCGGTGGTCGGGGTGACCAGCGCGATGTGCCGGCACCGCGAGCGCAGCGTCACCGAGATGTCCTCCGGGTCGACCGAGGGCGCGCACAGCAGGAACACGGTCCGCGGCGGCGGCTCCTCGACGACCTTCAGCAGGGCGTTCGCGGCCTGCTCGGTGAGCCGGTCGGCATCTTCGACGATCACCACCTGCCAGCGGCCGGTGCCGGGGCGCCGGGAGGCCGCCTGGACGATGTCGCGCATGGCGCTCACCGCGAGGCTCAGCCCCTCCGGGACGACGTGCCGGACGTCGGCGTGGGTCTTGGCCATGACGGTCACACAGGCGCGGCACTCGCCGCAGCCGATGTCCGCCGGATCGGGCGCCTGGCACTGCAGGGCGGCGGCGAAGCACGTCGCGGCCACCGACCGGCCGCTGCCGGGCGGCCCGGTGAAGAGCCACGAGTGGGTCATCGACGCGCGTGACCAGCCCGCGTCGACACCGGGGATCTCGTCGTCGGGCACGAACAGACCCTCGGAGTCGCCCGCGTCGAGGCGCTGCGCGAGCACCCGAGCGGCCCGCGCAGCGGCGCGGAGCTCGTCCGCGATCGCGTCCTGCCCGGTCAGCTGGTCGAAGACATTGGTCACAAAGACACCCTAAACCGCAGTTCGGACAGGCCTCGCGCAGGAACGCTGTTTAACAATTGCAAGCAGCCAGCTACCGTAGTCACCGTGGTGGAACAGAGGTCACGGTGGTCGAAGGTCCTGCACCTGGGCCGGTGGCTGATCCACACCCCGTGGCCGATCCTCGCACTGGACATGCTCCGGGCGAATCTCGTCGGCGCCCTCTTCACCTTCGCGTTCCTGCGCTTCGGCATGCCGCTGCAGGACTCGATCAGCCTCGACGAGATCACCGCGCTCAACCAGGTCATCTTCGCGGGCTACCTGCTCATCGCGATGGTCATCGGCGGTTACGCCTCCATCCAGTTGTCGTTGCCCGTGCTCCTGTGGCACCGGCGCCGCACCAGACTCGACAACGAGGCGGCCCGACGACGCGCCCTCGCCCTGCCCTCCCTGCTGACCGTGGTGAACGCGGCGTTGTGGGTCGTGGGCGGAACGCTGTTCACGCTGGTCAACATGACGGTGTCGTCGAAGAACGCGTTCATCGTCGCGATCGCCTCCGCGATCGGCGCCATGGTGACCTGCGCGCTGAGTTACATGCAGGCCGAGAAGGTGCTGCGTCCGATCACCGTCGCCGCGATGGCCAACAACCCCGAGGACGCGATCGCGCCGAGCGTCACCACCCGCATCACCGTGTTCTGGGTGATCAGCGTGGTGGCGCCGATGGCGGTGATCATCGGCCTGATCGTGCTGCACCGGCTGGGCATCTTCGAAGGCGATTCGACCGGACTCGAACGGCCGATCCTGTGGATGGCGACCTCCGCGCTGGCGTTCAGCGTGATCGCCATCGCCCGCGTCGTCGCCGCGATCAACGACCCGATCAAGCAGCTGCGTCAGGCCCAGGCGAAGGTCTCCGAGGGCGATCTGAACGTCGCGGTGAAGATCTACGACGGCAGCGACCTCGGTCTGCTGCAGGCCGGCTTCAACGACATGGTCGCCGACCTGCGCGAACGCCAGCAGCTGCGCAACCTGTTCGGTCGCTACGTCGGTGAGGACGTCGCCCGACGCGCCATCGAGCAGGGCACCGAACTCGGCGGGGAGGAACGCTATGTCGGCGTGCTGTTCGTCGACATCGTCGGGTCGACGCGGCTGGCGGTGAACCGTCCCCCGCGCGAGGTCGTGGAGTTGCTCAACCAGTTCTTCCGGGTCGTCGTCGCGGTGGTGGGACGCCACGGCGGCTTCGTCAACAAGTTCCAGGGTGACGCCGCGCTGGCGATCTTCGGCGCACCGCTCGACCTCGACGACTTCGCCGGACGCGCCCTGGCCGCCGCCCGCGAACTGCGCACCGAGCTGGAGGCCCTCGGCGACACCGACATCGGCATCGGCGTCTCCGCCGGCAAGGCGATCGCCGGTCACATCGGCGCCGAGCAGCGCCTCGAGTACACCGTCATCGGCGATCCGGTGAACGAGGCGGCCCGACTCACCGAGCTGGCCAAGGACGAACCCACCCGCGTCCTCGGTTCGGCGCGCGCGGTGTTCCTCGCCTCGCATCAGGAGGCCGAACACTGGGAGATCGGCGAGGGCGTCGAACTCCGCGGCCGCGGCATCGAGACACTGCTGGCCCGCCCGCACATGGAGCCCTACCAGCGGGACTGACGTCGGCCCGCGGGCTCCTGCGCGTCGGGTCACCGGGCTTCGGCGGCTCAGTTCTCCGACGACTCGGTTGGCTCCGCGGCAGCGTCGGCCGCGCTCTTCTTCGCGGCGGTCTTCTTGGCCGCAGATTTCTTCGCGGTGGTCTTCTTCGCGGTCGTCTTCTTGGCGGTCGTCTTCTTGGCGGTGGCCTTCTTGGCAGCCGTCCTCTTCGCGGCCTTCTTCGCCGGCGCCTTCTTGGCGGCCTTCTTCGCCGCCTTCTTGGCCGGGCCCCGCGCACGACGATCCGCGAGCAGCTCCATCGCCCGTTCCGGTGTGA
Source organism: Gordonia paraffinivorans (assembly GCF_900683595.1). Lineage (NCBI taxonomy): Bacteria > Bacillati > Actinomycetota > Actinomycetes > Mycobacteriales > Gordoniaceae > Gordonia > Gordonia paraffinivorans. The sequence goes on from NZ_CAACYD010000006.1 coordinate 723,493, forward strand.
TCGAGTCGACCTCGTCGCCCTTGCGCAGGCTGGCGTTGGTCTCGCCGTCGGTCACATACGGCCCGAAGCGGCCGTCCTTGATGACCATCGGCTTGCCGCTGACCTCGTCGTTGGCGCCCAGGTCACGCAGCGGCGGCGCGGCGGCCTGACGACCCCGGCGCTTGGGCTCGGAGTAGATCTTCAGCGCCTCGTCGAGCGTGATGGTGAAGAGCTGCTCCTCGCTGGTCAGCGACCGCGAGTCCGTCCCCTTCTTCAGGTACGGGCCGTAGCGGCCGTTCTGGGCGGTGATCTCTTCGCCGGACTCGGGGTCGACACCGACGACCCGCGGCAGCGACAGCAGCTTCAGCGCGTCGTCGAGGGTCACCGTGGCGATGTCCATCGACTTGAACAGCGAGCTGGTGCGCGGCTTGGGACCGGCAGCCTTCTTGGTGGCCTTCTTCGCGGCCTTCTTGGCCGCGGGCTTGGTCTTGGTCGCGGTGCCGCCGCCGGGCGCATCGAGCGGGACGACGTCGGCGTCGCCCGGCTCCGCAGACGTACCGCCGCCGTCACGAGGCGTCGGGCCGGCCGGGATGGTCAGCGGCGCGTCGTCGCCCTCGTCGTCATCGTCGTCGGACGGGAGGATCTCGGTGACGTACGGGCCGAAACGGCCCTCCTTGACCACGATCTCGTGGCCGGTCGCCGGGTCGACACCGAGCGAGCGACCCTCCTGCGGCGTCGCGAACAGCTTCTCGGCGACCTCGAGCGTCAGCTCGTCGGGGGTCATGTCGGCGGGCAGGTTGGCGCGCTGGAGATCGGGCTCGACGTCCTCGCCCGACTTGGTCGCGTTCAGGTCGCGCTCGAGGTAGGGCCCGAACCGGCCGACGCGCACATAGACCGGACGCCCCTCGGAGTCGTCGAAGAGCTTGATCGAGTTGACCTGACGGGCGTCGATCTCCTCGAGGTTCACGCCGACGAGCTTCTTGAGTCCGCCGTACTTGGCGATCTCGGAGTGCGCGGACTTGCCGTCGTCGTTGGTGCCGGGGCGTTCCTCGCCGAAGTAGAACTCCGACAACCAGCGGGTTCGGTCCTCGTTGCCGGTCGCGATGCGGTCGAGGTCGTCCTCGAGGGTCGCGGTGAAGTCGTAGTCGACGAGGCTCTCGAAGTACGCCTCCATCAACCCGACCACGGCGAACGCGATCCACGACGGGACGAGGGCGTTGCCCTTCTTCACCACGTAGCCGCGATCCTGGATGGTGCCGATGATCGACGCGTAGGTCGACGGGCGGCCGATGCCGAGCTCTTCGAGGACCTTGACCAGCGAGGCCTCGGTGAAGCGGGCCGGCGGATTGGTCGAGTGGCCGTCGGCGGTGAGCTCGGTCGCGGTGAGCGTCTGGCCCTCGGTGAGCTGCGGCAGGCGGTTCTCGGCGTCGTCGGCCTGACCGCCGGTCTGCTCGTCGACGGTCTCGACGTACGCCGACAGGAAACCCGGGAAGGTGATCGTGCGGCCGGACGCGGCGAACGTGGCGCGCTCACCGGTCGACGCGGTGCCGGCGATCCGCAGGCTCATGGTGGTGCCCTTGGCGTCGGCCATCTGCGAGGCGACCGTGCGCTGCCAGATGAGTTCGTAGAGCCGGAACTCGTCGGTGTCGAGCTGGCCCGCGACCTGGCCCGGGGTGCGGAAGGTCTCGCCGGCCGGACGGATCGCCTCGTGCGCCTCCTGCGCGTTCTTCACCTTGCGGGTGTACTGGCGCGGAGTCGGGTGGACGAAGTCCGGGCCGTACAGCTCGCGGGCCTGTGCGCGGGCGGCGTTGATCGCCGACTCGCTGAGGCTCGTCGAGTCGGTACGCATGTAGGTGATGAAGCCGTTCTCGTACAGCCGCTGCGCGATGCGCATCGTGCGGTCGGAGGTGAACCGCAGCTTGCGGCCGGCCTCCTGCTGCAGCGTCGAGGTCATGAACGGCGCATACGGGCGACGGGTGTAGGGCTTCTCCTCGACCGAGGTGACGGTCATGGTGACCCCGCGCAGGCCCGCGGCCAGGCTTTCGGCGCGGTCGGCGTCGAGGACGATGACCCCGTCGGACTTCTTCAGCCGCCCGGTGGACTCGAAGTCGCGACCGGTGGCGACCCGATTGTCGTCGACGTTGACCAGGCGCGCCTTGAACGTCTGGGGGCTGGCGTCGGCGCCGGCGTCCATGGTCGCGGCGATGTCCCAGTAGTCGGCGGAGACGAACGCCATGCGCTCGCGTTCCCGCTCGACGATGATGCGCGTGGCGACCGACTGCACACGGCCCGCCGACAGCTTCGGCATGACCTTCTTCCACAGGACCGGCGACACCTCGTAGCCGTAGAGGCGGTCGAGGATGCGGCGGGTCTCCTGGGCGTCGACGAGGTCGGTGTCGAGGTCGCGGGGGTTCTCGGCCGCCGCCCGGATGGCCGGCTCGGTGATCTCGTGGAAGACCATCCGCTTGACCGGGATCTTGGGCTTGAGCGTCTCGAGGAGGTGCCACGCGATGGCCTCCCCCTCGCGGTCACCGTCGGTGGCGAGGTAGAGCTCGTCGACGTCCTTGAGCAAGGACTTCAACTCGCTGACGGTGGACTTCTTGTCCGGGGACACCACGTACAGCGGCTCGAAGTTCTCGTCGACGTTCACGCCGAGTCGCGCCCACGGCTGACCCTTGTACTTGGCGGGCACGTCGGCGGCTCCGCGCGGGAGGTCGCGAATGTGGCCGCGCGAGGACTCCACCACGTAATTGGGCCCCAGGTAACCGGCGATCTTGCGCGCCTTGGTCGGGGACTCGACGATCACGAGTCGTCGGATTCCCCCACTTGAGCGGGATGCGGTGCTGGTCTCGGCCACCGGGGCGTCCTTCGTTTGACTGGGTAAAACGTCCTGCGCTGGAGTTCAGGTGTGTTGGATGGGTTTGTACCTTATGTATAGCGCTGTTTGCACATCCGAATTCCGCGGCGGGTCGCAGAATATCCCGATCCACACCTCGATCAACGACGTTCGCCCAGGTCAGGGCGCCGCCGAGGCGGCCGTCAATGCAATTCGGCGGCGGGCCAGTCCGCGACGGCCGCCGGGCACGGCGGAGGGCCGACGTATTCATGGAGTCGCGCGAGACGCCGATGACCGGTGATCCGGAGCGCGGGGGAACTGCCCCGGGTGCCCACCAGCGTGGGCGCAATGCCTGCCCTCATGAGCGCGGTCGCCAGGTCTGCGTGCGTCTCGGGCGCGTGCGGGTCGAGTCCCAGCTCATAGCGCCCCTCGTCGGAGTGGCCGGCGGCGATCACCCACAGGCGCAGCGCGCGGAAGGTCGGAACCCAACCGGCCGGCATCGACTTCACCGCACCGGTCGACCACGCGGCATGCAGGGCGTCGAGGTCGTGGGACGGGGCGGTGCGCGCGAGCGGGGTGCCCTCGTCGGAGGTCGTCACCTCGGCCTCGAGACCGGCGGCCCGCGTCTGCTCGACGATCTGCTCCGCGCGCCAGCGGTCGGCGACCACGATCGAGACCCGCGTACCGGATTCCGAGCGAACCGTCTGGCCGTGGGCGGCGAGCAACCCCTCGAGATCGGAGTACGCAGGCTCCTCGGTCTCTGCGGAGAAGAACGACAACTGGCCCACGGTTCGAGGTTAGGGCCTCACAGGCGCCCGAACCGCTCTTTGGCCCCGGCGGTTCGTGCTCGATCCCTCCGCCCGGCATCCCCGAGAGGCGACGCCGGAAAAACGAACCACTCCCGTCTCGACGGATCGGGACGGGAGTGGTTGTCGGCAGGCTGCGGCTCCGCAGCTGCCCAGGAGTCTCTAGACGGCGCGCACGCCGGTCGCCTGCGGGCCCTTGGTGCCCTGGCCGACCTCGAACTCCACCCGCTGGTTCTCCTCGAGGGTGCGGAAACCGGATCCCTGGATCTCGGAATAGTGGACGAACACGTCGTCGGAACCCTCATCCGGAGCGATGAAGCCGAAGCCCTTTTCCGCGTTGAACCACTTCACAGTTCCCTGTGCCATGTCTTGCAATCCTTTACATATCAACTGTCGCGACGAGATGGGTCACCCCGTCGTGGCCGGTTGACCGCCATACCTCAAAGAGCCCCGCGATGATCTGCGTCGATCCGCCAAACTAGCCTCAGTACCACGGCTGCAACACGCTGTTCGCCCACCGCCGGTGGGTTGCGAAAGCTGCGGCCGAGCCCAGTCAATCACGTTCCGCCCGGTTGCGATAGTCGCACCAACCAAGTTGAACAAAAACCTCGCCAAACTTCAGATCCATGACACCCGCCAGTACCATCCGACCGGCCCAGACCCTAGGCGTCGGCACCACTTTGAAGAACATCCGTCAATAAAATGCAGTACTCCACATTCGGGACAGATCTCCTCGCACGCTCGCTCGCGGGCACCGATCCCGAGAGTTCCCCACTCACCCACCTCTCGGTAATCCCGTCGCGCCGTGAGGCTTTCGCAGACTGGCCGGAATGGGTGCCGGAGCCGCTCCGCGAGGCCTACGCGGACAACGGGATCGAGCGGGTCTGGACGCACCAGGCGCAGGCGGCCGACGCGGCCTTCACCGGTCGCCACGTCGCGATCTGCACCGGGACCGCATCCGGCAAATCGCTGGCCTACCAAATGCCAATTCTGTCAACCCTGTTGACGGAGAAGAACGCCACCGCGTTGTACCTTGCGCCGACCAAAGCCCTGGGCGCCGACCAGATCCGGTCGGTCACTGCGGTGATCTCCGGGCGACCCGAGTTCGGGCACCTGCAGCCGTGCGCCTACGACGGCGACACCGATCCGGAGATCCGGCAGTGGGCGCGGGTGCACTCGCGATGGATCTTCACCAACCCCGACATGCTGCACATCGGGATCCTGTCCCACCACGCCAAGTGGCGGCAGTTCTTCCGCAACCTCCGCTACATCGTGGTCGACGAGTGCCATCACTACCGCGGGGTCTTCGGCTCGCACACCGCACTGGTGATGCGCCGGCTGCTGCGGATCGCGCGCGCCGCCGGCGGCAACCCGACGGTGATCGGGGCCAGCGCCACCGTCGCCGCGCCCGCGGAGGCGTTGAGCCGTCTGATCGGCGAGCCCGCGGTCGCGGTCACCGAGGACGCCTCGCCGCGCGGGGAGCGAACCGTCGCACTGTGGGAACCCGATTTCCTGCCTGCGGTGACCGGGGAGAACGGCGCCCCGGTCCGACGTTCGGCCGGCGCCGAGGCCGCACGACTGCTCGCCGACTTCGTCGTCGAGGGCGCCCGGACCCTGTGCTTCGCACGGAGCCGGCGCGGCGTCGAGCTGACCGCCCTCACGGCGCGAAACCTGTTGGCGGACAGCGCCCCGGAGCTGGTGTCGAGGGTCGCGGCGTATCGGGCCGGCTACCTCGCCGACGACCGGCGGAAACTCGAGCAGGCCATCAACGACGGCGAGTTGATCGGCGTGGCGACCACCAATGCGCTCGAGCTGGGCGTGGACATCAGCGGACTGGACGCGGTCATCGTCAGCGGCTATCCGGGTACCGTCGCGTCGTTCTGGCAGCAGGCCGGCCGCGCCGGCCGACAGCGCGAGTCGGGCGACTCCCTGGTGGTGCTCGTCGCGCGCGACGACCCGCTCGACACCTACCTCGTGCACCACCCATCGGCGTTGCTCGACAAGCCGGTGGAGGCCACCGTGACCGACCCGTCGAACCCCTATATCCTCGGACCCCACCTGCTGTGCGCGGCCGCGGAGAAGCCGCTGTCGGACGCCGAGATCGACTCCTGGGACGCTCGCTACGTCGCCGAGGATCTCGCCGCGGAAGGGCTGTTGCGCAAGAGGAAGGCCGGTTGGTACGTCGCCGCCGGCGTCGAACCCCACGCCGAGGTCGACATCCGCGGCGGCATCGGCGGGCAGGTCCTCATCGTCGACACGACGACCTCGCAGGTGCTCGGCACCGTCGACACCGGGCGGGCGATGTCGACCGTGCACCCGGGTGCCGTGCACATCCACCAGGGCGAGACCTATCTGGTCGACGAACTCGACCTCGACGACGGCCTGGCCCTGGCCCACCCCGAGGACCCGGACTGGACGACCTCGGCCCGCGAGACCACCGACATCTCGATCACGTCGGTCATCGACAGCCGGACGTTCGGGGCGCTCACCGTCGCCTTCGTGGATGTCGACGTCACCCACCAGGTGGTGGGCTACCTGCGCACCCTGCGGAGCGGCGAGGTGCTCGACGCGGTGGAGCTCGACATGCCCGCGCAGACGCTGCACACGCGGGCCGTCATGTACACCCTCACCCCGGAGGCCCTCGCCGACGCGGGGATCGACGAGGCGAGGTTGCCCGGGTCGCTCCACGCCGCCGAGCACGCCGCCATCGGCCTGCTGCCGCTCGTCGCGACCTGCGACCGCTGGGACATCGGCGGCGTGTCGACCGACCTGCATCCCGACACCGGGCTGCCCACCGTGTTCGTCTACGACGGCTACATGGGCGGTGCCGGATTCGCCGAACGGGGGCACGCCGCGTTCCTCACCTGGATCGATGCCACCCGCGACGCCGTGGCGAGCTGCGGCTGCGAGAGCGGCTGCCCGTCGTGCGTCCAGAGTCCGAAGTGTGGCAACGGGAATGACCCGCTCGACAAAGATGGCGCAGTGACCGTCCTCGAGCTCGTATCTCGGCAATACTTGGCTCATGCATGACGAGGCACCCGATCATGGGGTCGGCACCAAGCGGCTGGTGACCCGGCCGTCACGCGCCTTCTTCCTGCTCGCGCGCCCGACCCAGAACACCGACACACTCCCCTCCTCCATCGGCGAACGCGACGTCTTCTTCTCCGAGGAGGAAGCGCTCGACGCGCTCGACCTCCACCACGGCTGGTGCGCCGCCCGGTCGGGCGGGTTCACCTCCGTGGTGACGACCGCGCAGTGGTACCTGCAAACCGCGATGATCGGTCCGCGGATCACGCCCGCACTCGGGGAGGTCTACCTGGCCGGATCGGACGCGCAGACCGGCCAGACGTGGGCTGCCGCAGGCGGATTCCTCACCGAGGGCGAGCTGATCCACTGGTCGTCGTTCGTGCGGGCGGCACGTTCGCTGATCCCGCTGCACATCGGGACCGATTCGTTCGAGCTCGCCTACCGCGGCGATGTGAACGTGCACTTCCACCAATTGTGGTTCGCCCCCGTGCGATCGGTGCGGGTGTACCCGAAGAAGATCGTCGTCGACGACGACAACAGGGGTTAGCCCTCTCCGTCACCGCGTCGGAGACGGCCGATGATGGCGTCGCACCCGGCCCAGAACCACCGGCCCGCCAGCGACATGAGCAGGAAGAAGGCGAGGAATACCGGGATCTGCCCCCACCGAACCGCCCACTCCGACAAGTGCGTGAGGTTCGCGGCGATCAGCAGCAGCAGGACGCATCCGAGCGCGAACAGAACCCAGGTGCGGGTTTCGGTGTGCTTCGGCGGTTTCGGTTGCGCGGGTTCGGCAGCGCGATGCGCGCCGCGGTGTTCGACAGCGTGGGTCACGGTGAAACTCCTTCTCGTTTGCGGTGTTCGTGGTGCCGGTCAGTCACCGACGAAGGCCGAGTCGGGCAGGTCCGGCAGCCCGGGGTGCTCGACGTCGGGGATGATCGGACAAGAACTCGGCCGCTGAAACATCCTGCGCACACCGCGCCTGCCCGATGCGGCTCCGATCTCGATGCGAGTGAAGATCTCGACCTGGCCGTGTTCCTCTGAGTTCAGCAGTGTCGCGAACTGACGGACGGTGATCCCGGCCGGTCCGGGGATGGTGAACCCGGTCGTCTTGACCAAGCGCGCCCCGGTTAATCGACGTGATCGCCTGTCCTGTGGAGCATGTCAGACGGGTTCGCGACACCCTCGAGATCCCAGGCCAGACATGTCGCATTCGGCGCGAATCCCCTCACGGTGTCGCCGGGTGAGGCGACCGTGATCGCATGCCGCAGGGACGGACTCTGCACCGGAGGCCAACCCGGCGGAAGTCCCAGCACTGAACTGGGTTCAGCAACTCTGATGCGCCAACGGTCCCCGACCTACGCCGGGTCCTTTGGCCGCGTCACTCGACCGGCCCCGCTCGTGCGACTGCGATCGCTTCACCGGTCCCGAAACCACCGAGTTCGACTGACAACCGCACCGACACCACGGCGTCGGCCCCGTCGATGCGGCACGAAACAACCTCGACCCGCGGACGTTGTACCCGTGCCAGCGAACGCGCCTGGCCGCAGGGATCGGCACCTCCTCCGGCGTGGTCCACGGCAGCCGCCAGTGCAGCCAGATCGGCTGCCGACTGCGCTCGATGGCGAGCGAGAACGGCTGCACCGACGTAGATCACCAGGACGAGAACCGCCGCGATCGCCGCAATCACGAACGCGCCCAGCACCGTCGCATTTCCGTCCTCGTCGGCGGCCGGACCGCGAATGGACCTCACGGTTCGGCCCCCGGCGCGAACACGACCTGATCCTCACCGCGCGGTTCCCTCACTGCCACGGCTCGTGCCGACAGGGTCAGCCCCGGCATGAGCGCCACCGACGTCCGAACGTGAACGATCACCCGCTCACCCTCTTCCGAGATGTCGACCACCGCCTCGTCACCAGCCAGACCCTTCGCGATCTCACGTGCCGAGTCGTCACCGGCCGCAGTCAACCGTGCGGCCTCGCGCGCGGCGTCGGTACACCGGATCTGCGCCGTCACACCGGAGATCGCGCCGATCGCCAGCAACGCCGCGACGACGATCGCAGCGATCGCATACGCCGCCTCGACGGACACCATCCCGGACTCGTCGCGGGCCAGATGCGAGAGTCGAGATCGACAGCCACGCAACAGCATCATCCGACCGAGGTACTGAGCGCCTTCCCGATGATCCCGGTCAACGCACTCACTATGTTGTCCCCGGTGATCACCGTATAGAGGATGGCCCCGAATGCCGCAGCCGCAATCGTGCCGATTGCGTATTCGGCGGTCGACATGCCGTCCTCGTCGGTCACGAGTCGGGTGACGTGCGCGCCGACCTGGTCAAGGATGCGAGAAGCATAATGTGTCACGAGATCTCCTGTGAGTCGAGTGGGTTGTCCGGATGGGGACACCGAATCGGTGCACATACTTGGACGCATCCAAGCGCCGATCGGATCCAGCGATTTGTCTGACGAGCTCGGACCGCCGCCACCGCTGCGGTCCGGCAACCGCCACCTCAGAACGAACCGAGAACGGTAGAGGCCAGACCCACGACCACCGGCACGATCCCGAGGCAGATGAATGCCGGGAGAAAGCACAGGCCCAGCGGACCGCTGATCGCCACCCCGGCGCGTTCGGCGGCGGCCAGTGCGTCGTCGTGCGCCCGGCGTCGCACGTCGTCGGCCAGCTCGGACAGGCCACCCGCCAACGACGAGCCGGCGCGCGCCGACCGTCTCGCCAGCGCGGCCAGGGCCTCGAGGTGCTCGTCGCCCGAGATGTCGCCGGCAGCGGGGTCATCGAGCAGCGCCGACCACGCGGTGTCGGGGTCGGCACCGAGTTGCAGGAGTTCGGCAACCCTGCGCAGCGGGCCGGAGACAGCCCCCGGCGCCCGATCCGCGACCGCCGTCGCCGCGGTGCCCACCGGCAACCCGGCCCGCAGGCACACCGCGAACAGGTCGAGGGCCGCAGCGACCGCAAACGGATCGCTCGCGGGCGGTCCCGCCCCAAGCCACCTCGGGGACCGGTCCGGCACCGGCGGTGGGTCGATCACCCGATACAGGTTCCACCGGGGTTCCGGCCAGAGCCACAACCCGACGGCCACGAGCACCGCAGCGACGGCGATCGCGATCATCGCGCCAGGACCTTTCCCGTGATCCGTTCCGCCCACACCACGCCCGCGGCAGCCAACCCGCACCCGACCACCAGCAGGATTCCGCCCAGGCCTTCGCCCATGAGCACCCGGAGCGGATCCGCCCCGGTCGCCTGCCCCAGTGCGATTCCGAGCAACGGCAGCCCGGCCAGCACCATCGCCGTCGCCCGCGGTCCGGCGAGGCCTGCACGCGTGCGGTCGACGAAGCCGCGGCGGGCCGACAGATCCGACCGCAACGCGGTCAGCATGTCGATCATCGGCAATCCATGCCGTTCTGCTGTCTGCCAAGCGATTCCGATGCGCCGCCAGGAAGCGGCGTCCGACTCGAGCGCCTCGTCTCCCGATTCGACCGCCTCGACCGTCGCACCGCCCAGCGAGGCCCGGCACGCCATCGCCTCGAGCCCGTCGGCGATCTCGGACCTGTTCGCATCGTCCGATGCGCGGCGGCGGAGTTCGGCGGCCGCGACCTCGCACGCGTGGACCTGCGGCGCGCCGACCGAGAGTTCCGCGATCATCAGCGACAACGCCATCAGCAGGTCGTCGAGCCTGCGCTGATGGTCGCGCTCCGAGCGTCGGCGCCGGCGAATCCACCCCACGACCGCCACCAGGATCGCCGTCGCCAGCGCGAGCCCGACTCCGACGAAGACCAGCGCCGACACCGGCACCCCCACCGCGAGGACGCTCGTGAGATCCGCTCTTCGCCGTGCGGCGTCCGGCCCGAACAGGCCACCGACGCGCAGCTCGGCCCGAGCGGGCGCCCACAGGAGCACCGCCGCACCCAGCGCCGCCAGGACCGGAGCGACCGGCGGCACGGCGACGCTCACGTCGTCCGCCCACGCGTGTCCGGGTCACGAGCGCCGATCATGGCGTCGAAGATTCGGCGGTGGGCTGTGAACCCGTTGTCGCGCTGCCAGATCGGCACGATCTCGACCCTCCCGTCGGCGTTTCGGCGCACCACGCCGATCTCGACCAGTCCGCGCGTTCCGTCGCCGCGACGCGCCACGCCGAGGATCACCTGGAGTGCCGCGCCGAGCTGGCTGTGGAGCGCATCACGGCCCATACCGCCCAGCGCGGCAAGGGCTTCCATCCGTGCCGGGACCTCGGCGGTCGAGTTCGCGTGGACCGTGCCGGCGCTCCCGTCGTGCCCGGTGTTGAGCGCGGTGAGCAGGTCGATCACCTCGCCGCCGCGCACCTCGCCGACGATGATCCGGTCGGGACGCATCCGCAGGGCCTGCCTGACCAGCACGCGCACGCCGACCTCGCCGGCTCCCTCGACGTTGGCCGCACGCGCCACGAGACGGACGACCTGCGGATGCCGGGGCGCGAGTTCGAGTGCGTCCTCCACGCACAGCACCCGCTCGCGCGGGTCCATCGCACCGATGAGCGCATTCAGGAGCGTCGTCTTGCCCGAGCCCGTGCCGCCGACGACCAGGAAGGCCAACCGGCATCGCAGGATCTCGTCGATGGTCCCGACCACTTCACCGGGGATCGCACCGGACTCGATGAGACCGTCGAGATCCTTTGTGGCCGACCGCAGGACGCGCAACGAGATGCAGCTCCCGTCGGCGGCGAGCGGCGGGATGATCGCGTGCAGGCGCACCGTGTAGCCGCGCCGCCCGACACCGGAGAGCTGCCCGTCGACCCAGGGTTGGGCGTCGTCGAGCCGTCGGCCGGCGCCGAGCGCCAGTCGCGCCGCGAGACGACGGACCGACGCCTCGTCGGGGAACCGGATGTCCGTCGGCTGCAACCCTTGTCCCCGGTCGACCCACACCTCGTCGGGACCGCTGACCAGGATGTCGGCGATGTCGGGCTCGGCGAGCAGCGGCTCGAGTTTGCCCGCCCCGGTCAGCTCGGTCTGGAGGAAGCGCAGCGCGGAGAGCAGGTCGGTGTCGCCGAGGACTCCCCCGGCCTCGGCGCGGATCGCCTCGGCGATCACCGCCGGGTCCGGGTCGGCCGACTCGGCCGCCAGTCGCGCGCGAACCCGGTCGAGAAGAGCGTCGTCGGCCTGCATGCGGCTCATGCGGCCCTCCCACCGGTGACGCGCGAATGGACCGCCCACGCTGCCCGACCCAACGGACTCCGGGGCCTCACCCGGAGGGGGCTGCTCTCGAGACGCATCGGAAGCCTCGGATCTGGGCGGTAGGCGGCCAGGAGGGGAACGCCGATCGCCGCGGCGACCCGGGCCGGACGGAGCCCACCGGGCGATGGCCCCCGCACGACGAGCTCGACCGCCACGGTGTTCCCGATCAGCCGGGCGTGCACCCGGCGCGCGGCCGCGCAGCCACCCACCGTCGGCGTCGAGACCAGCACCACGAGATCGGCCGACGACATCGCCGCCCGCACCACCGCCGAGTCGGACCGGGGCACGTCGAGGACGACGAGGTCCCCGTTCGTCCGGCCGGCGTCGATGACCGCGGTGACCGCTTCCGGCGAGATGCCGGCAGCCGGCACCCGTTCCGAGGTCAGCACGACGAGGTCGTTCTCGGCACGGGGCAACGCCCGGTGGAGAGCCGCGCCGCTGACGGCGCCGCCGTCGAGGGACAGGCCCTGCCAGCGGAGTCCCGGGCGCTGTTCGATGCCGAGCAGGAGATCCGCACCCGGCGCCACGTCGTCGAGGTCGAGCAGGAGTGTCGGTGAACCCCGTCCCACCCCGGTCAGGGCGACCGCCGCGGCGAGGGTCGATGCCCCGGCACCGCCGTGCGCCCCGATCACGGCGACGACGCCTGCCGGGTGCCGGCGCGGCACGCGGAAACCGGTCAGGGCCCTGACCAGGTCGTTCTCGTCGGCGGGCAGGGTGACGGCGTCGGTCGCGCCGAGGTCGATCGCCGAACGCCAGATGTCGCCGCCCGGATCGCCGGTGGCGACCAGGACGAAGGCATCCCGCCGTGGCGGGCGGATGCGGCCGAGTTCGGCGACCGCCGCCGGGTCGGCGACGACCGCCCGAGCCGTCAGCCATTCCCGACGGCAGTCGCCGGCCGGCACGGAGAGGACCCGGTACCCGGCCGCCGCCGCACATCGCGCGACGTCGTCATGCAGGTCCGGGCCGACGAGGACGAGGAGATCACACATCGGCTGGTCGTCGTACATGACAGCGATCCTCGCCCGCCCGGAGACGCGCAACGGCGATCAGACGACGGCTGTGGACGACAGAAGGCGCGCTGCGAACCCCTGTGGAGAGATCGTTCGGCATCGGAGAAGTGCCGGGTAAAAAGACCGCAGATAGAAGACAACCCCGGCCAGGGGGGAGGAGCCCGGGGCTGTCGCGTTTCAGCTCTACTCCGCCACCCCCGCAGCTACCGCATACAGCCAAGCCGACCGCTGATCGGTTCAGCTGCTGTCACCAACCTCATGACCCGCAACAGCTAGCGGTGAGAGCCTGATCGCCCGGCTCATGTAGCTGAGGCGAGCGACCAGGCGACGCGGTCAGACCGTCGTCACATGCACCGCCGGCCGCCGGTCCCGCCACGGCATCGCCGCTTCGAGCTGGGCGGCGACCCGCAGCAGCATCGATTCCGAGCACATCGGTCCGGCCAGCTGGACGCCGATGGGCAGGCCGTCGCTGGATTGGCCGAGCGGCAGGCTGACCGCCGGGGTGCCGGTGGTGTTGAACAGCGGCGTGAATGAGAACACATCAAAGATCCGCCGGGTCCAGCCCAGGGCGTCGAGATCCGGGTCGTTGGCGTTTAGGTAGCCGAGTTCCATCGCCGGGTAGTTGGTTGTCGGTGTGAGCAGGACGTCGTAGTCGCCGAAGAACTCTCCCACCGTCCGGGAGATCCTGACGAAGAGGGCGTTGGCGCCGGCCAGATCGAGGACCGTGAGGCCGCGACCGTACTGAACGCACGCCCAAGTCGTGGCCTCAAGGTTGTCGGGACCGGCCGACGTGCCGGTCATGGCCTCGACTCCCGCGACTGATTCGGCCAGGAACGCCGACCACGTGACTGCAGTTGCTTCGAGGAAGGGCTCCCAATCGAGGCTGGGCGTCGCGCGGTCGACCAGGTGACCAGCAGCCTCCAGCGTGTGGGCGACCTCCTCGACTGCCGCGACGACTTCGGAATCGACCGCGGTCCCCGACCAGGCGTCCGTGTGCAGCGCGATGCGGAGCCGGCCGGGATCGGCACCGGCCTCGTACGCGAACGGCCGCTCCGGCGGGGCGATGATGAAGCGGTCACCCGGGTAGCCGACCGCGACTTCGTCGAGCAGTGCGGCGGCGTCGCGCACCGAACGGGTGACGGCGAACTCTATTGCCAGGCCGCTGAGCGCATTGGCATCGAGGTCGGGACCGAGCGGAACCCGGCCGCGGCTGGGCTTCAGACCCACAAGGCCGTTGACCGCCGCAGGGATCCGTATTGATCCGCCGCCGTCATTGGCATGCGCGACGGGGAGAGCCCCGGCGGCGACAAGGACTGCCGAGCCACCACTGGAACCGCCCGCGCTGCGGCCGGTGTCCCACGGATTACGGGTCGGGCCGTACGCGAGAGCCTCGGTGTTGGCGCTATAGCCGAACTCCGGGGTCGTGGTCGCAGCGACGGTTGCGAGGCCGGCCGCCCGGAACCGCTCCATGAGGTGGGTGTCGGCCGGCGGCGTCACGCCATCGCCGAGCATCCGGGTGCCCATGCGCGTCGGAACACCTTCGGCATGGCAAACCAGGTCCTTGATGGCGAACGGAACCCCGGCGAATCGTCCCTCGGCAGCGTAGTCGAGCGGTCGGTCGAAAGGACCGGTCGCCACCGCGTTGAGCTCGGCGTTCACGGCGTTGATCGCGTCGGTCGCGAGCTCGGCTGCTTCGTCGGCGGTGACGTCACCGGAGTTGATCGCCTCGGCCAGGCCGGTGGCATCGAGCGCGGCGTACTCCTCGATGTTCATGGGATTCTCCTCAAATCGTCAGGCGCCCGGCACCTCGATTGCCGGACCGCCTTGACAATGGCAGGCTGTGTTCCACAGCACATCGGCCGAATAGCCGAGGTGACCGCACGCCTCGACCACGACTCCATCAGGAGGTCCAGTGAGCACAGACGTGACCTGGTGGGTGCGCGTCGCCGACAGCGTCCGCGCGGCCGGCCGTGGCGAGGCACCGATCGAAGAGCCTGTCCGAATGCTTCGCGACGGCCTCGGCTTCGACTGCGCGGCGCTCATCGGCAGACAGCGCACTCTGGCCAGCTCCCGGCAACCGATCATCGTCAACCTTGACTACCCCACCGAGGTGGCCGACTTCATCGCCACGACCCATGCGTTCGAGTGTGCTGGGCACCGGTATGCCATCGAGAGACGCGTCGCCCTCCGCTTCATCGATCTGCCATTCGACGTCCGCGACACCATCACCTATCAGGAAGCCTTGCGCCCCTGCGGATTTCACGAAGGTATCACGCTTCCGCTCGGCCGGTACACCGGCTCCCATCCTCGCCCGGCTTTCGTGGCGATGAGTTCGCTACATGGTCGAGCCCTGGCCGACGACGCACGCCTGGCGCTGACGATGCTCGCTGCCGAGCTCGCCGGCCTCGCCGCCCCGCAGATCCGCCCGGACCCCGAGTCTGCCGACGTTGTGGTTCATGTGTCACCAGGACGCGTGGAGCCCCGCCTTGGCGACTCAGCGGAGAGTCCGCTCGACGCTTCTGCTCTCCGTCGCGTCGCGACGCTTCTCTCACCCGGTTCGCCCCCGCTGCGGTTCCGCAGACGCGGCGACGACGGCCAATGGTGGTCGATTCGCGCTGACGCCGGAGGCGACGGTGTTCTCATCACACTCAGGCGCACCGATCCACCTGCCGGTCTCACGCCCCGCGAGCTCGACGTCGTGGGCCTGGTGTCCCGAGGCTGGCCCAACGACGAGATCGCCAATGCCCTTGGGATCTCAGTGCGGACGGCTCGGTCCCATGTCGAGTCGGCGTTGATCAAGGTCGGGGTCGCCAACCGGACAGCGTTGGCACGGGCGGCGTGGGAGCGGGGGCTGGATAGTTGGGATGCGGTGCGCTGTGCGCGGGTGACAGTCGCCCGGTCTCATGAGTAGCCTTCCTTCACTTCGGGCTGGTGCCATGCGTCGAGATGAGGCCATCCGAGTGACCCTCGCCGATCGCGGCGACGTCGGCGGATCTGCACGGTGCGGAGGCGGCTGGCGGGAGTGACGGGGCCTCAATGCGCGGCCGTCGTAGTCGTCGAACTTTCGTCGTACATGACGGCGATCCTCGCCCGCCCGGAGACGCGCAACGGCGATCAGACGACGGCTGTGGACGACAGAAGCCGCGCCGCGAACCCCTGTGGAGAGATCGTTCGGCATGGGAGAAGTGCCGGGTAAAAAGACCGTAGATAGAAGACAACCCCGGCCAGGGGGGGAGGAGGCCGGGGCTGTCGCGTTTCAGCCCCGGGGGGTCGGGCTGAAACGCGCCGGTATCAAACCGGTGTAAAGGACTATACACACGCCTACGGAATCTTTGCAAGCACAACAACCGCTTTTCGCGAATTCCTGTTCTGATTCCGCGCTTCACGAACCCGCGAATTGCCGAAACGATCGAAATTCGTTTTCATGATCATTCTTTGCGATGGTGAACCCGCGTGGAGACGCCCCTCCGGAGGAGCTCCTCGATGCGCGCGGCTCGGCGCGCGCATCGAGGAGGACATCGGCCGGCCAGGTCCAACCACGCCCGCCGAACCCTCGACGAGCAACCCGGCCACACCCGACGCCCCCGGTGCGGCAGCGCCAGGGTCCAGAACGCCGACACGTCGCACCTCGGGCCGGAATGCCCTGGCATACAGCAGATTCCGCCCCAAACCTCGGGTGTTGCGACATTTCGGGCCCAATCGCTTGATGTGACCGCGATCACGGTGTACAACAGTGTTACGGAAGTTCGGAAGGCCAAGCCCGATCCGGAAGAGAAGGACCGAGCCCCCGCTCCGAGCACTTCCCAGCACGGGCGGCAAGCACCCACGCGGAGCACGCCGCATAAAGGCAAAAGCGTTGTGCGCCTGCGACATCATGGCCAGGAGACACGACCGTCACACCAGATGCGCCACAGCCTCGTCCCGCCGGCGAAAGCCCGGGACGTTCGGCCCACGAAGTGGCAGCACGTGGACGGCACGCCCCTGACTCGTGATCCCTCGCCGAGGCGGTGACCACAACCCACCAAGCACGCTTGGTAACTTGAGTCCGTGCTACGCGGGCGGCAACCTCGTCGGAGACGACAGGGAGGCCGCCCGCAGTGCTGTCCGGGGTCTTTGTCTTCCCCGCCCCCTACTTGCCCCGAGCCGCGTCGGCGATCGACTTCGCCTCGGCCGCACCGGCTTCGAGGGCCTCGCAGCAGAACAGCAGCCACTCCCGCAGCCCGTCGGGCGTGCCGGCGGCGAATGCGTCGGCAAGCCGCCGGTAGTCCACCACGCGCTTGAACCAGGTGACCTCCGGGACGCCGAGGCAGTGCGGGTCGAGACCAGTCGCCGCCGAGACGAGTCGCGCCATGCCGCGCGCGACAACACCATTCGCCGTCGGGAACGGCGCCAGTGCGAGCAGTTCCCCGTGGACGACCGCCGTCAGCACCGGCGCCGGCACCGAGGTGGCGCCGGTGATCAACTGGCCCAGCAGATCGAGACGCGAAGCGATATCCGTCTCAGTCCGCGGGCGTCCGAGTTCCTCTGCGTCGTCGACCAAATCGGCCGCGGCCAGCGTGTGCAACCGGGCCAGTGCCTGCGCGGGCGCCCGCCGCACGACGCGCATCAGGTTCTCGAGCGATTCCCCGTCGAGTGCCTGCGACACGCGCATGGCCCCGGCCAGGATCGGGTCGTCGAAATCGCCGTCGCGCCGCAGTTCGACGCTGCCCCCGTCGATCGCGGCCGACGACCGGCCCGCCCGCCACGACGCCTCGGTGGCGGTCTTGTCCCACCCGCGCAGATTCGCGGGATGCCGATGCACGGCCGACAGCGCGTCACGCGCGCGATCGGCGGCGTCGGCGACACCGGGCAGATCCAGCAGCGGGGTCAGGGGGTCGTTGGTCACGATCCGACGATAGATGCGCACACCCGACCGGTGCGATCCGACCTGAATTGTTAGTCACCGTTTCGAAAACCGACGCGGCACCGAACCGTCGAACGACCGCGATATACCCTTCGTCCCGACCGGGTCCCGACCCGCGCGCCGTTCATCGCGGTGAGCACGCCGTTCGTCGCGTATCGGACTCGCTCACCGGAGGACGGGTACCCCGTTGCAACGTGGGGTGACTACGCTCACAACAGCGATCCGTCATCCGTCCGGATCACCCTCACCGTCGGGTGGTCCAGCCGTCGACAGCGAAAGGCTCTTACAACCGATGTCCTCAACCACCGTTCAGGCCTATCCACCGTCCGAGGAGTTCGCCGCACAGGCCAACGGCACCGCTGAGTTGTACGACCGGGCCGAGAAGGACCGGCTCGGCTTCTGGGCCGAACAGGCGCGCCGCCTCGACTGGGAGACCGACTTCACCGACGTCCTCGACTGGTCGAACGCCCCGTTCGCGAAGTGGTTCGTCGGCGGCAAGCTGAACGTGGCGGTCAACTGCGTCGACCGTCATGTCGCCGCCGGCAAGGGCGATCGCGTCGCCATCCACTGGGTCGGTGAGCCCGGCGACACCCGTGACATCACCTACAGCCAGCTGTTGGCCGAGGTCTCCAAGGCGGCCAACTACTTCGCCTCCATCGGGCTGAAGGCCGGCGACCGCGTCGCGATCTACATGCCGATGGTCCCCGAGGCCCTGATCTCGATGCTCGCCTGCGCCCGCCTGGGCCTGACCCACTCGGTGGTCTTCGCCGGCTTCTCCGCTGGGGCACTGCGCTCGCGCGTCGACGACGCCGAGGCCAAGCTCGTCATCACCACCGACGGCCAGTTCCGCCGGGGCAAGCCCGCGCCGCTGAAGGCCAACGTCGACGAGGCACTCGGCAGCGGCGACGACGCCGCCAAGTCGGTCGAGAAGGTCCTCGTCGTGCGCCGCACCGACCACGACCCGGATCTGAACTGGGTCGAGGGACGCGACGTCTGGTGGGAGGAGACCGTCGACAAGCAGTCCGACACCCACGAGCCGGAGGCCTTCGACGCCGAGCACCCCCTGTTCCTGCTCTACACGTCGGGCACCACGGGCAAGCCCAAGGGCATCGTCCACTCCTCCGGCGGCTACCTCACCCAGGTGAGCTACACCTTCCATTACGTGTTCGACCACAAGGAAGGCCGCGACGTCTACTGGTGCGGCGCCGACATCGGCTGGGTCACCGGCCACTCCTACCTCGTCTACGGCCCGCTCTCCAACGGAGCCACCGAGGTGGTCTACGAGGGCACCCCGAACTCGCCCAACGAGCACCGCCACTTCGAGATCATCGAGAAGTACGGCGTCACGATCTACTACATCGCGCCCACGTTGATCCGCACCTTCATGAAGTGGGGCCAGCAGATCCCCGAGGCGCACGACCTGTCCTCGATCCGCCTGCTCGGCAGCGTCGGCGAGCCGATCAACCCCGAGGCGTGGAAGTGGTTCCGCGAGGTCATCGGCGGCGGCAAGGCACCGATCGTCGACACCTGGTGGCAGACCGAGACCGGCGCGATCATGATCTCGCCGCTGCCCGGCGTCACCGCGACCAAGCCCGGCTCGGCCATGCGTCCGCTGCCCGGCATCAGCGCCAACATCGTCGACGACGAGGGCAACCCGGTGGGCGCCGGCGAGCAGGGCTACCTGGTGCTCGACCAGCCGTGGCCGTCGATGCTGCGCGGCATCTGGGGCGACGAGGAGCGCTACCGCGAGACCTACTGGTCGCGGTTCGCCGAGCAGGGCTGGTACTTCGCCGGTGACGGCGCCCGCTACGACGAGGACGGCGCGCTGTGGGTCCTCGGCCGCGTCGACGACGTGATGAACGTGTCGGGTCACCGCATCTCCACCGCCGAGGTCGAGTCGGCACTCGTCGGACACTCCGGTGTCGCCGAGGCCGCGGTCATCGGCGCGGCCGACGAGACCACCGGCCAGGGCATCGTCGCCTTCGTCATTCTGCGCGAGGGCGTGGAGGACACCGGCGAGAAGGTGATCGCCGAGCTGCGCGAGCAGGTCTCGGTCGAGATCTCCCCCATCGCCAAGCCGCGGGAGATCAACATCGTGCCCGAGCTGCCCAAGACCCGGTCGGGCAAGATCATGCGCCGCCTGCTCAAGGACGTCGCCGAGGGCCGCGAGCTCGGCGACACCTCGACCCTCGTCGACCCGTCGGTCTTCGAGGCGATCCGCTCGAAGCGGGCGTAGCGTTCCGCGGCGCCTGCCGACCATCGGGTGCGCCACCGGCTCTCACGCCGGTGGCGCACCTGCTGTTTCGGGGCGATGATGCGGCGGCTCCTCGGGTGGGCCGCCACCCCGAAGCCGCGCGCATGGCAACATATGCCCCATCAGCCGAACAACGGAGGATTCTGTGAGCCCCAACGAGCACGGCCTGCCCGAAGCGGGCCGGGACTCCGTCCCGTCGATCCCGCTCTCCGACCCGAACGCAGGTCCGAGTGGTGAGCCGACGATCGGAAGCCTGGTCAAGGATGCGACCACCAGCATGTCGACGCTGTTCCGTGCAGAGGTCGCACTCGCCAAGGCCGAGATCGTGGGCGAGGCGAAGAAGGCGGGAGCCGGCACCGGCCTGCTGATCGTGGCCGGCGTGATGGCGCTGTACTCGAGTTTCTTCTTCTTTTTCTTCCTCGCCGAACTGCTGGACGAGTTCCTGCCGCGCTGGCTGGCGTTCCTGATCGTCTTCCTGGTGCTGGTCGTCGTCACCTGCCTCGCCGCATTCGTCGGCTACATCTTCTTCAAGAAGGTCAGAGGCCCCAAGAAGACCATCGAGTCGGTCAACGAGCTGCAGACCGTCCTGCCCAACCGCGGCGCCGCCGGGCCCGGCCAGACCGCGCATCCGAGGATCCCTCCCGCGCGCGAAGGCTGAGCATTGAGCGAGGCGCCTGACCCCTCGAGCGTTCGTCTCCCCGGCGACTGGGTACATCTCGACGTCCGCGCGAACGGTGTCCGGTTCCATGCCGTCGAACCGGCCGGGACCCCCGCCGACCGCCCACTCGTGTTGTTGCTCCACGGGTTCGGCGAGTTCTGGTGGAGCTGGCGGCATCAGCTCACCGCGCTCGCCGACGCCGGTTACCGTGCGGTCGCGGTCGACCTGCGCGGGTACGGCGACACCGACAAACCGCCGCGCGGCTACGACGGCTGGACACTGGCCGGCGACACCAACGGGCTCATCCGCGCGCTCGGGCACACCAGCGCGACGCTGATCGGCCACTCCGACGGCGGTCTCGTGTGCTGGGCGACCGCCACCCTGCATCCGCGCGTCGTCGACCGCATCGTCGTCGTCGCGTCCCCGCATCCGCGAGCCCTGCGCCACCGCGCGCTGCGCGACCGGGCCCAGCGGTCGCAGTTCCTCGTGCCGTTCCTGCGCAACCAGCTCCCGCGTCTCGGCGAGCGCCAGGTCACCCGCGACGACGCCGCGTTCATCGCCGACTACTTCGCGCACCGGGCGTCGGCGTCGTGGCGCGGCACCGAGGACTACGCCCGCACCGTCGCGCTGAACCGCTCGGCGATGCTCATCCCGAACGTCGCCCACTGCAGCCTGGAGTACCGGCGCTGGGCGTACCGGTCCCAGTTCCGCCCCGACGGCTGGCGGTTCATGGAGCTCATGGACCAGCGGCTGCATCTGCCGGTGCTCGCGCTCCGCGGGCGCGACGACCCGTACATCCTGAGCGACGCGATGGCCGACGGCCACCGCTGGGCGGCCCACCAGACGTACCGGCAGATCGAGGGCGGCGGCCACTTCGTGCACCAGGAGCAGCCGGAGGCGGTGACCGAGGCGATCCTGGAGTTCCTGCGCTCGGAGCCGGAGGCGACCACCGACGTCGCCGTCCGCAAGACCCGCCGGATCAGGCCAGAACGCAGCTCCTGGTACTCACCCGCTCGCTTCGCCGCTCGGATTCGACGAAGTCGGCGCGCACCTGTCGGGCGGTGAGCACGAACCCCGTCTCGTCCTCGGCGTTCTCGGCCGCGCCGAACACGACGCCGAGCACCTCCCCGTCCGAGTTGATCAGCGGCCCACCGGAATTGCCCTGCCGGATGGAGCCGCGCACCGCATACACCTCGCGGGTGACCTCGCCGTTGCGGTAGATGTTGTCGCCGGTGTGCATGAACGTCGTGCGCACGCGCACCGGGCTCACGGTGAACGGACCGGCCTCGGGGAAGCCGAGTGCGATGGCGTCGTCTCCCGTCGACGCCGCGCGGGAGGCGAATCGGAGTGCTGGAGCGCGCAGGCCCGGGACGTCGAGAACCGCGATGTCGTTGTCGCTGTCGAAGAGCACCACCTTGGCCGGCAGCCGGGCGCCCGTGCTGGTCTCGACCTCGAGCCGCTCGGTGCCGGCCACGACGTGCGCGTTGGTCATGACCCGCTCGGGCGAGACGACGAATCCGCTGCCCTCGAGCGCCTGGCGGCAACTCGGCGCGACACCCTCGATCTTGACGACCGAGGGTCGCACCTGCCGCACGACGGGAAGATCCGCGAGCGCGGGATCCGGCGCGTCGACGTTGGTCGACGGCGTCGAGACGAACGGGAACTTGGGCAGTCCCGAACTGTCGAGGAGGGCCTTGAACTCACCGGGAAGGTCGTTGACCCACTGCGGTGACAGCACCTCGACGCCGGTCAGGACCTTCGAGTCGCGGACCGCACCGGCGATCGCCGGGTCCGCCGACTCGCGCAACGGGATGGCCAGCAGTCCCGCGGCGAGCAACACCGCGACCACCTGCAGGATCGAGCCGACCGCGCTGTCGACGGCGCGCAGGCCCGGCGACCGGATGCCTCCGCGGGCGGCCCGGCCGAGCACCATGCCCGCGACCTCGCCGATGACCACCAGCACGACGAGCACGAGGACACCGAGAAGCACCCGCATCCGGAGGTCGTCGAAGTGCTCGATGAGATGCGGTGCGAGCAACAGCCCGGCGACCGCACCGAGGGCGACGCCGATGAACGCGAGCGCGGAGGCCACCGCACCGGAGCGGTAGCCGCTCAGCGCCGCGAGCAGCGCGATCCCGATGACGATGACGTCGACCCACGTGGAGCCGGTCATCATCCACCACCGGGCCGGGCGTCGAGCTCACCGGGATCGGCCGTCTCGCGCGGGTGGAGCGCCTCGAAACCCGATTGCTGTCGGCTGCCGGCGAGTTCGATCATCTCGTCGAGCGGCCGCACGTCGTCCTTGTCCCACGGACGGTCCCAGCCCGACGCCTCGCTGATGGCGGCGATGAGTCCGCCGGTGAATCCCCAGACGAGCAGACCGTCGACGAAGAACGCCGGCCCCTGGTACAGCCTGCCGCCGAGGACCGAGCGCCGCACCTGGAAGCGGTTCTCCGGCGCGAGCAGATCACGCAGCCGGATGCGGTCGACGCGGGACGTCTCCCCCGGATCGACGGCGCGGACCTCGCCCGGCTCGTGCCACCAGGCGATCACGGGCACGACGTCGAAGCCCGAGGGCGGGACCGGGAAGCTGGGCAGGTTGGCCAGGATGTGCACGCCGGATGCGTCGAGGCCGGTCTCTTCCTCCGCCTCGCGCAGCGCGGTCCCGACCGGGAAGTCGTCGCCCGGGTCGGCGGCGCCGCCGGGAAACGCCACCTGGCCGCTGTGCTGTCGCAGCGTCGCCGCCCGCTCGGTGAGCAGGACCTCGGCGTCGGCCGGGACCCCGCCGGGATGGTCGTCGGCGGCATCCCACGAGCCGGAGAACAGAACCAGGACCGCGGCCGACCGGCGATCGCGGCGGAACATCTGCGCCCAGCGGGTGCGGTCGCCGCCTCGGTTGTTCACCGCCTCGGTGACGGCGAAGACGTCGCCGGTCAGCGTGCGCAGCCACGGCGGGATCTCCTCGGGGCCCACGAGGGGGCCGACGTGGGGTTCGGTACTCATACCGCCACCTTCACGCCCAGGTACTCCTCGACCGCGTCGGCGATCTCCTGCGGGCTGTCGAAGACGCCGGGGTAGACCTTCGCGACCGTTCCGTCGGGCCGCAGGAAGACCGTCGACGGGAAGACCCGGGGCGCGTTGACGGCGGCGGCGACGCGGCCGTCGGTGTCGAGCACTGCCGGCAACTGGACTCCGATCTCGGTGAGCAGGGTGAGCGGGAAGAACGGGTTGCTGCCGCCCTCCTTGGCGTGCAGGGCCAGCACGGTCACGCGGTCGCCCGCCTTGGCGGCGAATTCCTCGAAGTACGGCAACTCCGTCTTGCACGGCGCACACCACTGCGCCCACACGTTGACCACGAGCGGCCGGCCCGCGGTCGCGGCGCCGAGATCGTAGGGAGCGCCGGTGCCGAGGCAGGTTTCGACGATCCCGGCGAGCACCGACCCGGGACTCTCCGGCAGCCCGGTCACCGGGCAGTCGGGAAGCTCCGCGGCGGCGCGCGCCTCGGCGACCCGCTTCTCGTCGACCGGGGCGTCGAACGGACGCTGGCCGCTCGCCGACGGCGGTGCCGAGGTCATGGGGTCCGGGTCGTCTCCCCGAGGCCAGATGGCCACGATCAACGCGACCATCACGACGATGAAGACGACGGTCCAGCGCGCGGCGGGCGGGAACCTCCCGCCCCCGGCCGGCGGGACCTCCGTCGGGTCGGGCTCCGGGGCGTCTGCGCGGCTCTCGGCGTCGGTCACGGCTCCGCCAGTCCGGCCAGCTGCAGGAGATGCTCCCGCTCGGGGCCCTTCACGAGGGCGGCGGCCTCGATCTTGTCGGTGGGTCCGGTGCCGTACGACGGACAGTCCTTGGCGAGGATGCACACCCCGCAGGCGGGCTTGCGGGCGTGGCATACGCGCCGCCCGTGGAAGATCACCCGATGCGACAGGTCGGTCCAGTCCTTGGGCTCGAAGAGCTCGCAGATCGCGCGCTCGACCTTGACCGGGTCCTCCTCGTCGGTCCACTGCCAGCGGCGGACGAGTCTCCCGAAGTGGGTGTCGACGGTGATCCCGGGGATTCCGAAGGCATTGCCGAGCACGACGTTCGCGGTCTTGCGACCGAACCCCGGGAGCGTGACCAGCTCCTCCAACGTTCGGGGCACCTCGCCGTCGAACCGGGCGACGAGCTCCTGCCCCAGCCGGATGATCGAGTTCGCCTTGTTCCGGTAGAAGCCGGTCGGGCGGATCAACTCCTCGAGTTCGGTGCGGTCGGCCTCGGCGTAGTCGCGGGCGGTGCGGTACTTCGCGAACAGCGCCGGGGTCGTCTGGTTCACGCGCACGTCGGTGCACTGGGCGGAGAGGATCGTCGCCACCGACAACTCGAGGGGGTTGGTGAAGTCGAGTTCGCAGTAGACGTGCGGAAAGGCGACCTGGAGCGCCCGGTTCATGCGGCGCGCGCGGCGAACCAGTCCCAGTCGGGTCTCCTGCTTGCGGGCCGGGGACCTGCCCGCGGCCGCAGCCTTGCGTGCGCTCACGGGATTCAGGTTAGCGAGGTGACGGGCGACCCCGGCCCACCCGGCCGGGCGCGCCCGACGACGGCCCCTCTTCCGCGGCCGCATCGTCGCCGGTCAGAAGTGTTTTGCCGCCGGCTCCGACACCCGCCCGGACACCCGTCGGGGGCGTTCGGCCCGAACCTACGGTCAGGTAACAAGTCAGTGACGTCGGCCATTTCGATGCGGAATCCGCGGGGACGATTGTGTTTACTGGTCCCCATGCAAGGTCTCGCAGCGTTGCTGTTCCCGGCCGTACTCATGCTCTTCGCCATGGGCATGGACAAGTTGCAGGCCCGGGTCGACCGCGTGTCCGTCTCCAACGACGAGGTCGACGACTACATCGACCGCGCCGGCTCCCAGAACGCCGGGGCGCCGTCACGCCTGGCCGAATCCGCCGAGCTGCACAAGTTGCGGCCGCGGCGCATCCAGTCCCCGCCCTCCCGCGCCACCTCTCCGCAACGGGCCAGCTGACGTCCGGTCGCCCGGACCCTCCCCCGGGCCCATCCGTCGTCGACGGGATGCCCGATTCCGCAGGACGTTCTTCACGTCACTAAACTCGGGATTGTGTCCGGTTCGCCCGTTGTTCGTGAGGTCGCGACAGGCCATTGCGCAGACACACACTCCAATGCGCCGTCAGTGACCCATTCAACACATATGCTGATGCGCGGGGTAGCGTATCCAAGGGCGCGATCTCAACACGTGGCTGTAGCAGAGTTTTCGAGAAAGGTTCCCTAGGTGGAAGAAGTACTGGCGCGGGCAGGCATTTTTCAGGGCGTCGAGCCTTCTGCCGTCGCGGCGCTGACCAAGCAGCTTCAGCCCGTGGATTTCCCTCGTGGACACGTGATCTTCCATGAAGGCGAGCCCGGCGATCGTCTCTACATCATCCTGTCCGGCAAGGTGAAGGTCGGTCGCCGTTCACCGGACGGCCGCGAGAACCTGCTGACGATCATGGGACCGTCGGACATGTTCGGCGAGCTGTCCATCTTCGACCCGGGCCCCCGCACCTCGTCGGCGACGACGGTGACCGAGGTCCGCGCGGTGTCGATGGACCGCGACGCCCTGCGCGCCTGGATCAAGGACCGCCCGGAGATCGCCGAGCAGCTCCTGCGCGTGCTCGCACGCCGCCTGCGTCGCACCAACAACAACCTCGCCGACCTGATCTTCACCGACGTGCCCGGCCGCGTCGCCAAGCAGCTCCTGCAGCTGGCGCAGCGCTTCGGCACGCAGGAGGGCGGCGCCCTCCGCGTCACCCACGACCTGACGCAGGAAGAGATCGCCCAGCTCGTCGGCGCCTCCCGCGAGACCGTGAACAAGGCGCTGGCCGACTTCGCGCAGCGCGGCTGGCTGCGACTCGAGGGCAAGAGCGTGCTGATCGCCGACTCCGAGCGCCTGGCGCGTCGCGCCCGCTGACGCCACGACCCGGAGCAGGCACCCGAAAGAACGACGAGAGACGCCGCTCGCCCCACGGGGCGGGCGGCGTCTCTCGTATCCGTGTCTGTTCGACGGGGCGACGACGCCGCGTCCCGGGGTGAGGCCCGCCGCCACGGATCACCCGTGGGGATCAGTACACCTCGCGCAGGTACTCCAGCTGCGCCTTCACCGACATCCGGGCCGCCGGCCACAACTTCTTGTCGACGTCGCGGTACACCTTGCGCACCACCTTCATCGGCTTCGCCTCGTGCGGGCTCATCTTCATCTCGTCGAGCGCCGACACGATCTGGTCGAGGCGTTCCTCTCGATGCGACTTGTAGAAGCGCGCCACCGGTCCCAGGTCGTCATGGTCGGGGCCGTGCGCCGGAAGCAGCCGCGCCCCTTCGCCTTCGACGATGAGCCGGTTGAGCGAGTTCAGGTAGTCGCGCAGCCCGCCGTCGGTGGGATCCAGGACGGTCGTGCCGCTCCCCAGGATGGTGTCGCCGGTGAGCACCGCGCGCTCGTCCTCGTGCTCGACGAGGAAGCTGACCGAGTCACCGGTGTGACCGGGGGTGTGCAGCACGGTGATCCGCAGCCCGGCGGCCTCGATGACCTCGCGGTCTCGCAGAGGTGGCGCCTCGCGGCAGTACTTGTCCAGCCGGGCACGCACGGGTGCGCCGGTCCGCTTGTGGAGACGCTTGATCCCGCCGGTGTGGTCGAAGTGCCGGTGGGTGACCAGGGTCAGCGCGACGCCGGGGATCTCGGCGAGCTGACGTGAGTGGTGCTTGTACTTCGGCGGACCGGGATCGACGACGACGCACTCGTCGCTGCCCGGCGCCCGCAGGATGTAGGTGTTGGTGCCGTCGAGCTCCATCATCCCGGAGTTGTCGCACAACAGAACCGAGGCGAAGGGCGTGACGTCGCGCAGCACCCCGTAGGCGGGATGGGCGGGGGCGTCGTTCGGTGCACTCATACCTGCGAGCCTAACGATTGCCGACGGCCGGGACGCCGTTCACCGCGGGAATCCGCTCGCGAGGATCGGAGCACCTCGTCGGTCGGTTGCCGAACGATGGCCTGCGACCTTGGGATCACGCGATCTCGACGCGCGGCGACCCCGATTTCCGACGACCTTGAAACATCCGCCACGCCTCCTACAATCGCGGACGTGGCGCCCCTGAAGCGACAGGCGGCGGACGCCGCCGGACGACTCAAACGGTTCCTCTATCGCGACGGCCGACCGGGACGCGTCATGCGATGGGCGAACCGGTTCGATGCCTGGCTCTACGCCCGCGGTATATCGCGGGTGCCGCAGGCGGCCGTGCTGCGCGTTCCCGGACGACGTTCCGGGCAGCCGACCACGGTGCCGATCGCCGTCGCGGACCTCGACGGCGCGGACTACCTGGTGTCGATGCTGGGCCGGGAGGCGAACTGGGTCCGCAACATCGAGGCCAACGCGCGTCGGGCAACGCTGATCCGCCAGGGAGACGAGCAACCGGTGCGTCTGGAGGAGGTCCCGGCCGACGAGCGCGCCCCGATCCTGCGGCGGTATGCGGCCGTTGCCCCCGGCGCGCGTCCGCACCTGGGGCTGGGGCCGAAGGCCTCGCTCGACGAGTTCGCCCGGATCGCTCCCGAGCACCCGGTGTACCGAGTGCTCGGGGATCCGCTCAGCTCCCGCTGACCTGCCGCCCCTCGACCGGGGTGTCGCCATCGGTCTCGTCGACGACCGCGCTCGCGACCTGCTCCTGCAGGCTCTTCAGCAGCGCGGCTCCCTGCGTGATGACGCCGGTCATGATCTCGTTGACGCCCTCGGCGCCGTTGAAGACCGTCAGGTTGGCGTTGCCCAGGCCCTTCGACACCTCGCCCACGAGCGCCGGCAGCGCCTCGATGAGTTGCTGGTCGAGCGCGATCCGGTTGTGCTTGGCGATGGCCGCCGACTGGATCTCGGTGGCCTTGGCCTCCGCCTCGGCCAGGATCTCGCGGCGCCGCGCCTCGGCCTCCGCCGGCTTGACGACTTCCGAGATCAGTTCCTGCTCGCGTAGCTCGGCCTGCGCCTGGGCCAGCACCGAGCGCTCCTTGATGACCTCCTGGTTGACCCGCGCCTCGGCGAGCGGACCGGCCTGGGCCGCTTCGGCGTTCGCCTTGTCGGTCTCGGCCTTGATCGCCGCGCGCTTGATCGCGGTCTCGCGTTCGTAGTCGGCCTGGTTGCGCAGCGACTCCTGCTGCGCCTTGGCCGACTCCTGGTCGGCACGGGCGCGTTCGACGGCGGCCTCGCGCTGCACCTTGGCGATGTTCGGGGCCGCGAGGGCGTTGATGTAGCCGGAGTCCATGTCGTCGATCGACTGGATCTGGAACGAGTCGACGACCAGCCCGATCGACGCCATCTCCCGCTTGGACGCCTCGAGGACCTGACGTGCGAGGGTGTCGCGCTCGCGGATGATCTGCTCGACGGTCATCGAGCCGACGATCGACCGCAGATGACCCGAGAAGATCTGGCCGGTGAGCTGATTCATCTCGTTCTCCTGCTCGGAGATGAAGCGCTGACCGGCGTTGACGATCGACGCGACGTCGTTGCCGACCTTGTGGGCGATCACCGCGCGCACGTTCAACTGGATGCCCTGCGTGGTGACGCACACCTCGCGGATCGACGCCTCGTGCAGCGCCAGCGACAGGAAGCGCACCTTGCGGAAGAACGGCATGACCCACTTGCCGTGCCCGACCACCACATCGAACGGCGCACCGTCGATCTGGGTCTTGCCACCCGAGATGAGCATCGCCTCGTCGGGCTCCGGGACGTAGTAACCGAGCATGTGATTTCCCCTTGTCGTCGTAGGTGTGCCGCCTGCTCCTCGCTCCGGCGCACCGCGACAGATGCGAGGCGGGCGTCACGCGACATCCATCCGGTCACGCACGAGCACGCGCGGACCGCAGACCATCGGACTCATCCTGCCTCATCGAACGGCCGGCAACGGTCCTGCATCCACAGGCCCGGCCCCACCGGCATGTCCTACAGGCCCGGCAGCCTCGTCCACCGCTCGACATCGACGACGCGCCCGGGCATCTCGCCGACCACGAGCACCGCGGCGTCGACCTCGACGGGTTCGGTCGCGCGCGCCAGGAAGCGCTCGGTGCCGCCGGCGAACGACAGCTCGACCTCGCCGAGCTGCTCACCTCCGGGGATCGACAGCGTCACGATGCCGGTCCGCCCCACGAGTTGCTGCGACACCCTCACCTCTCCCTGTCCGGCCGTATCCCGTTCTCGGCGTCGAATGTCTCGAACTCTAGGCCACATCTCCGGCACGACGACCGCGCGCACCGTCGACCACCACATAGGCCGCGGTCAGTATCGCGATCACCGCGGCCGACAGGACGAGGACCGGGTACCCGAACGCGCCGACCACGACCCCCGCGAGGGCGCCCGCCGCCGCACCGGCGAGGCTCATCGAGGTGTCCGAGACACCCTGCGCGGCAGCCCGACTCGACTCCTCGACGGAATCGGTCAGCAGCGTCGACGCCGCGACCGTGGACGCCGACCATCCGATGCCGAGCAGGACGAGTGCGGCCACCAGGCCCGCCTGCGACCCGGAGAAGACGAAACCGAGGACGCAACTGCCCACGAGGATCGCCTGGCCGGCGAGGACGACCGGAACCCGACCGGCCCGATCGGCGAGGAGACCCATGACCGGGGCGAGTGCGTACATCCCGGCGATGTGCGCGCTGATCGACAGCCCGACGACGGCCACCGACGCACCGCCGTGGTGCATGTGCACCGGCGTCAGCGCCATGACCCCGACCATCACCGCATGCGCCGAGACCACCGCGGCGACCGCGGCACGCGCGCGCGGCGAGTGCACGATCGCGGCGAGACCCGCGGCGATCGAGGAGGTCGACGACGACGCCACTCCCCCGCCGGCCTCGAGGAGCGGATCGGGGCGCAACCCGAGGAAGAGAAATGCTGCAGCGCAGGCACATCCGCATGCACCGAGCAGGAACGGCCCGGCGAGATCGGCCATCCCGAGGAACGACGCGACCTCCGCCCCGGCCGGCACCAGCGCCGGCCCGACGACCGCACCGACCATCGTCATCCACACCACCAGCGACAGATCCCGGCCGCGCGATTCGGGCGACGCCAGATCGGTTGCGGCGAAACGGGACTGAAGACTGACGGCGGTGCCCGATCCGAGCGCGAACATCCCGGCGAGCATGAGCCAGAAGGACTCTGCGTCGACGCCGAAGGCCACGAGCAGCGCCCCGGTTCCCGCTATCAGGAGGCCGGTGGTCAGCGCGGGCCGCCGACCCCGAGCCGAGGCGAGTGACGCCAGGGGCAGCCCCGCCGCGGCCGCGCCGAGGGTGAGCACGGTCGTCGGGACGCCCGCCAACGATTCGCTGCCGGACAGCTGCTCTCCGATGATCGCGCCGAGTGCCAGCGCACCGCCCATCGAGATCCGGCCAGCACCTGGACCAGGCACAGCAGGGCGACGGTCCGGCGCTGGACCGCAATCCGCCTGGCCGTCGCCGTCGATGCCCTCACCCTCACAGCATCACCGGTCGCCGCCGACGGCGTGGGCGGTTCGCACCGGCGCGGGCCGCCGCTTCGGCGTCGCGCGGAGCGCCTGCGAGTCCACGACGCGGCCTCACCCGGTGACCAGGTCGTAGGAGAGCTTGCCGACCATCACCACCACGACGACGAGCAACACCCAGCGCACGAACGAGCTACCGCGCCCGATCGCCATGTGCGACCCGATCTGGGCCCCGGCGATGTTGGCCACCGCGAGACCGAGCCCGAGCAGCCAGAGCACGTTGCCCTGCAGCCCGAACACCGTCAGCGCACCGAGGTTGGTCCCGGTGTTGATGACCTTGGCCATCGCCGAGCTCTCCAGGAACGACGTCCCGACGAGCGCGGTCAGGCTGATGATGAGGAAGGTCCCGGTGCCCGGGCCCATCACCCCGTCGTAGAACGCGATGACGACCCCGGCGATCACCAGGCCCGCGATGGTCGAGAGCCGCGACCGCGGCCCCGCCGACAGGTCCCCGCCGAAGCCCGGTCGCAGCGCGACGAACAACCCCACGCCGACGAGCATCACCAGCACGAACGGGGTGAAGATCTCCGTCGGCAGCGAGATCGCCACCAGCGCACCGAGAGCCGAGAACACCAGCGCCGCGGCGAACACCGGGAGAAGCCGCCGGAGGTCGATGCGGACGTGCCGCATATAGCGCCACGCGGCCGACGCGGTCCCGAAGACCGCCGCGAGCTTGTTGGTGCCGAGCGCCGTCGCCGTCGGCAGGCCGGGCTGGGCGATCAGCATCGCGGGGATGAGGACGAGTCCTCCACCGCCGACGACGGCGTCGACCCACCCGGCTGCCGCGGCCGCGACGATCAGCAGCGCGACGTCCAGGGGGTCAGGCCACTTCGACGATCAGCTCGACCTCGACGGGAGCGCCCAGCGGCAGCTCCGCGACGCCGACGGCCGAGCGAGCGTGCACGCCCGCGTCCCCGAAGATCTCGCCGAGGACGTCGGAGGCCCCGTTGATGACCTGCGGCTGGCCGGTGAAGCCGGGGGCCGAGGCCACGAAGCCGACGACCTTGACCACGCGCACGATCGAGTCGATGCCGACGAGCGCGTTCACCGCGGCCAGGGCGTTGAGCGCGCAGATGCGCGCGGCCTCGGTGGCCGCCTCCGGCCGCACGACGCCCTCGGCGCCGTCGGACACCTTTCCGCGCACGGACAGCTCGCCGTCGACGATCGGCAGCTGGCCCGAGGTGTAGACGAGGTTCCCGGTGCGCACCGCCGGCGTGTAGCTGGCGACGGGCGGCACCACGTCGGGCAGGGTGATGCCCAGTTCGGCGAGACGATCGGTCCAGGTAGACGCCATGATCAGCCCTTCGGTCGCTTCATGTAGGCCACGTGCTGCTCGCCGGTCGGACCGGGCAGCACCGCGACCAGTTCCCAGCCGTCGGCACCCCACTGGTCGAGGATCTGTTTCGTGGCGTGCGTCAGCAGCGGCACGGTCACGTATTCCCACGCGGTCACTTCACTCATGGACTCAGCCTATCCGCAGGCGATCAATGGATATGGTGTTGCGGTGGCCAATCAAGCAGGCGCACGTTCCGGGGCGGGGGGACCCCTCGATTCCGGCGTGACAGACAACTCCTCCGTCACCGTCGACAACGAGTGGCCGGACGCGGCATCGCGTGCGCGTCTCCACTTCGTCTCGGGCAAGGGCGGAACCGGTAAGACGACCATCGCGGCGGCACTCGCACTGGCGCTCGCCGCCGACGGCAAGAAGGTGCTCCTCGTCGAGACCGAGGGGCGGCAGGGCATCGCGCAGGTGTTCGACATCCCGCCGCTCCCGCCGGCCGACACCAGAATCGCCACCGCCGAGGGCGGCGGCGAGGTGTCGGCGCTGGCCATCGACATCGAGCACGCACTGCTCGAGTACCTCGACATGTTTTACAACCTGGGCTTCGCGGGCCGGGCGATGAAGCGCATCGGCGCCATCGACTTCGTGACCACCGTGGCGCCGGGCCTGCGGGACGTGCTGCTCACCGGCAAGATCAAAGAGCGCGTCATCCACACCGACAAGCAGGGCAATCCGGTGTACGACGCGGTGGTGGTCGACGCGCCGCCGACCGGCCGGATCGGCAACTTCCTCGACGTCACCCAGGCCATGGCGGACCTGGCCAAGACCGGCCCGATCCGCAGCCAGAGCGAGGGCGTGGCGCAGTTGCTGCACTCCGAGCAGACCGTCGTCCACCTGGTGACGCTGCTCGAGGCGATGCCGATCCAGGAGACGATCGAGGCGATCGACGAGTTGCGCGGCAAGAACCTCAATCTCGGCAGCCTGATCATCAACCGGGTCAGCCCGCCGTACCTGCCGGCCGACTCCATCGACGAGATCGCCGAGGGCCGCATCGACGCGGTCCGCATCGAGGAGAACCTCAAGGCGGCCGGCCTCAAGCTGGCCGAGGGCGACCTGTCGGGGCTGCTCACCGAGACCATCGAGCACGCCACCCGGCTGCAGGCGCAGCAGATCGCGAAGGCACAGCTCGACGAGGTGGAGCTGCCGATGCTCGAGCTCCCGTCGCTCGGCGACGGCATCGACCTCGGTTCGATCTACGAGCTGGCCAACCTTCTCCAGAAAGCGGGGGCCTGATGCCACTCGACCTCAAGATGGGGGCGGTCCTGACCGACCCCGGGACCCGTGTCGTCATCTGTTGTGGTGCAGGCGGTGTCGGCAAGACGACGACCGCCGCGGCGATGGCGATGTACGCCGCCGAGCAGGGGCGCACCGTGGCCGTGCTGACCATCGACCCCGCCAAGCGCCTCGCGCAGTCGCTCGGGATGAGCGAGCTGACCAACGAGCCGCAGCCGGTGCCGATCGAGGGCAAGGGCAGCCTCGACGCGATGATGCTCGACATGCGCCGCACCTTCGACGAGATGGTGCTCGAGTACTCGACACCCGAACGGGCGGAGGCGATCATGCAGAACGCCTTCTACCAGACCGTCGCGTCCTCGTTCTCCGGCACGCAGGAGTACATGGCGATGGAGAAGCTGGGCAAGCTGCTCGAGAAGAACCACTGGGATCTCATCGTCGTCGACACCCCGCCGTCGCGGAACGCGCTCGACTTCCTCGACGCCCCGCAGCGCCTGGGGTCGTTCCTGTCCGGCCGCCTGATGAAGATGCTCGTCGGCGGCGGCCGCGGCGTGGGCCGCATGGTGACCGGCGCGATGAGCCTGGCGATGCGGGGCGTGTCGACGATCATCGGCGGCGAGATGCTGCGCGACGTCGCGACCTTCGTCCAGTCGCTGGACTCGATGTTCGGCGGCTTCCAGGATCGCGCGCTGAAGACCTATGAGCTGCTCAAGCAGCCCGGAACCCGGTTCGCGGTGGTGGCCGCCGCCGAGGCCGACGCGCTGCGCGAGGCCGCGTTCTTCGTCGACCGCCTGTCGGAGGAGTCGATGCCGCTGGCCGGCCTGATCCTCAACCGGACGCACCCGAACCTGACGTCGATCCACGAAGAGGCCGCCCTGGTGGCGCTCGAGTCGATCACCGACGACCTCACCCGCGGCGTGCTGCAGATCCACGCCGACCGCGCCGCCACCGGCAAGCGGGAACTGCATCTCCTGCAGCGGTTCACGGCGTCGCATCCGCGCGTCCCGATCGTCGGGGTCCCGGCGCTGCCTTTCGAGGTCGCGGACATGACGGCCCTGCGCGCGGTGGCCGAGCAGATCACGGGCAGGGGCTGACCGGACGGCTCGCGGTGACCCGTGCCGGCCGACGGCCCGGGTCACCGACTCGCGGACACCTCACGAAGAACGCCTCGCAACGAACATCGGCTCGACCGGGCAGGTCCGGTCGAGCCGATGTTCTCGTCTGTGAGGCGTCGCGGGGATCAGACCGCGTCGGCCCGCTGGCGGCGACGCTGGGCCTCGAAGAAGGCCGCCCAGGACGTCCTCGGGATGCTGACGGAGAAGGGCGCGGCGCTGACGCTCGGTGAGACCGCCCCACACGCCGAACTCGACGCGGTTGTCGAGCGCATCGGCCCCGCATTCGAGCTGGACCGGGCAGTGCCGGCAGATCGTCGCAGCCTTGCGCTGGGCTGCGCCCCTCACGAACAGATCATCCGGGTTCCCTCCCCGACACCGTGCCTTGGCCACCCAGGCCAGACGATCTTCTCCGCTGGAAACTGCAGCTGTCGCCATCCGCCACCCCTACTCGTCGTGTTGTGCATGGCCCCGAAGTCGAGACTCAACGCGCTGCTCAGGCCACATTTACAACAAACTGTTATGTGAGTCACATTCTGCACTCAATCTAGGGATCTGTGCATTGGTCCGCAACCCCTGCGGCTGAAGAAAGTGGGACAACCGTGCAAACTCATCCGATCGGAGGGTTGCGCGTACCCCCTTCGGCGGGCATCAGCGGGCCGTTGTCGTGGGACGATGCATCCCGGCCCCGGCGTCGCCGGGGCGACTGTCCCGGGAGCGAGGCACGACGATGTTCGTCCGGATCGCACGTATCCTGTCGGGGTGATGTCCAAGAAGCTGTGGTCACTGGCATGGGCGAGCCTGCTGGCCGGCATTCTCGTCGCCGGCCTCCTCTACCCGGTGGCCAGCGGTGTAGGTGTCGTCTCCAACAGGGCTGCCGCCGCGGTCGAGAACGTCTCCTCCGAACTGCTGAACGGAACGCTGCCGGAGGTCACCACGATGACCGACGCCGACGGCAAGCCGATCGCGATGCTGTTCGACCAGTACCGCATCCAGGTCGGCTACAACGACATCTCGCCCGACATGATCCGCGCGATCATCTCCGTGGAGGACCGCCGTTTCCTCGAGCACGACGGCGTCGACTGGAAGGGCACCATCCGCGCCGCGCTCAAGAACTCGTCGTCGGGCGAGGTCCAGCAGGGCGCCTCGACGCTGGATCAGCAGTACATCAAGAACTATCAGCTGCTCGTGCTGGCCCGGACCGAGGCCGACCGCCAGGCCGCGGTCGAGACGACGCCGGCCCGCAAGCTCCGCGAGGTCCGGATGGCGCTCACGCTCGAGCAGAGCCTCATCGACCAGGCCAAGCGCGACAAGGGACTCGACGACGCCGCCGCCAAGCAGGAGGCGAAGAAGCAGATCGTCACCCGGTACCTGAACGTCGTGCCGTTCGGCAACAACGCCTACGGGATCGAGGCCGCCGCCCAGACCTACTTCGGGATCCCCGCCAAGGACCTGAACGTCCAGCAGGCCGCGATGCTCGCCGGCATGGTGCAGTCGACCTCCGCGCTGAACCCGTACACCAACCCGGAGGGCGCGCTGGAGCGCCGGAACATCGTCCTGGACACCATGATCGCCAACTTCCCGGAGCGGCGCGCCGAGCTGGAGGCCGCCAAGGACACGCCGCTCGGCGTGCTCCCGCGGCCCAAGACGCCGACCCAGGGCTGCATCGCCGCGGGCAACGAGGGATTCTTCTGCGATTACGCGCTGCAGTTCCTCGCCGAGAACGGGATCTCGCGCAACTCGGTCATGCGCGGCGGCTACATCATCCAGACCACGCTCGACCCCGAGGTGCAGCGGGCCACCGACCGGGCCGTGAAGGCCCAGGCCAGCCCGACCGCCGACGGCGTCGCCGACGTGATGAGCACGATCCGCCCCGGCGACAAGTCACACGATGTGCTGTCGATGGCGTCGAGCCGCCGGTACGGCCTGAACCTCGCCGCGGGCGAGACCATGCAGCCGCAGCCGTTCTCCATGGTGGGCGACGGCGCCGGGTCGGTGTTCAAGATCTTCACCGTCGCGGCGGCCATGGAGAAGGGGCTCGGAGCCGGGTCGAGCATCCCGGTGCCCGGCTTCGTCTCCGTGCAGGGCATGGGCAACAGCGGCGGGGCCTTCGGCTGCCCCGAGAACTCCTACTGCGTCAAGAACGACGGACGGTACCCGGCGTCGATGTCGGTGACCGACGCACTCGCCCAGTCGCCGAACACCGCGTTCGTGCAGCTCCTGCAGCAGGTCGGGGTAAAGCCCGCGGTCGACATGGCCGTGCGTCTGGGTCTGCGCTCGTACACGATCCCCGGTTCGTCGGGCTACGGCGACAAGAGCATGGCCCAGTACGTCAAGGACGGGAACTTCGGCTCGTTCACCCTCGGTCCGCTGCCGCTGAACGCGCTCGAACTCGCCAATGTCGCGGCGACCATCGCCTCGGGCGGCGTGTGGTGCCCGCCGAACCCGATCAAGTCGATCAGCCGGGTCAAGCGCGACCAGTACGGCAACCCGGTGATCGGGCCCGACGGCCAGCGCGCGCTGACGTCGGTGCCGTTCACCCCGCCGGGCTGCGAGCAGGTCGTCGACAAGGGTCTGGCCGACTCCCTCGCCAACGCGCTGAGCAAGGACCACCTCGGCGCCGGCACCGCCGCGGGCGCCGCCGGGTCGGCCGGCTGGACCCTGCCGATGTCGGGCAAGACGGGAACCACCGAGGCACATCGCAGCTCGGCGTTCATCGGCTTCACCAACCAGATCGCCGGCGCGGCCTACGTCTACAGCGACGGCCCGAACCCGCAGGGCGTGTGCACCAGCCCGCTGCGGTCCTGCTACGACGGCGACCTCTACGGAGGTATGGAACCGGCACGCACGTGGTTCCAGGCCATGAAGCCGATCGCGACCAAATTCGGGCCGGTGCGGCTGCCCCCGATCGACCGCGCGTACTGGAACGGCACCGACCGCGGGCGAATCCCCCAGGTGAGCGGCCTGACCGCGAGCGAGGCGACCTCGCGCCTGCAGCAGTCGGGCTTCCGGGTCAACGAGCTCGAGGTCGACAGCGGCCGCCCGAAGGGGACCGTCGTGTTCACCGCGCCGTCGGACTCGGCGATGCCCGGCAGCACCGTGACGATCTACGTCAGCAACGGCCGGCGCGCCGGCGGTGACAGCGGCAACGGACCCACCGAGACGACCGTCGTCGTGCCCGGTGTCGGGCCGGTCGTGATCCAGCTCCCGGGCTGACACCGGCTCCCCGCCCCGGCCACCGGACCACGATCACCGTCTCTCGGCCCGCCGACCCCGCCCTGCGTCTCTCGGCCCGCCGACCCCGTCCTGCGTCTCTCGGCCCGCCGACCCCGCACTGCGGACGGTCGGCGGACCGGGCGGTGATCGCCATCCGCGAGCCGATCCGGTGTGCATCGGCACATGCGTATCCTGAACAGATGCAGCACTCCGACCTCGACTTCGCACGCCTGCGCCGTTCACGCCTCGGCTCGTCCGGTTCCGGTGTCGGTTCGCGAGCACTCGCGGGTGCCGCAGGACTCGCCGCCGCCGGGCTGGTCTACTCGACGGTCATCGAGCGCAACGCCTTCGCGCTCCGCCACACCACGATGGCCGTGCTCGAACCCGGCGCCTCCCCGCTGCGGGTCCTGCACATCAGCGACATCCACATGATGCCCAGGCAGCGCCTCAAGCAGGCCTGGATCTCCGAGCTCGAGGCGCTCGAGCCCGATCTCGTGGTCAACACCGGCGACAACCTCGCCCACCCTCAGGCCGTGCCCGCGGTCATCCAGGCCCTCGGCGGCCTGTTGAGTCGGCCCGGCCTCTTCGTGTTCGGATCGAACGACTACTTCGGGCCGAAGCCGAAAAACCCGTTCAAGTACTTCAAGACCGACCACCAGCGCACGTACGGCGACCCGTTGCCGTGGCAGGACCTGCGCGCGGCCTTCACCGAACGCGGCTGGCTCGACGCGACGCACACCGTGCGCGAGCTCGAGGTGAGCGGCGTGCGCATCGTCGCCGCCGGCGTCGACGACCCGCACATCGAGCGCGACCGGTACGAGACCATCGCCGGCCGGCCCAACCCGC
This sequence comes from Gordonia paraffinivorans, assembly GCF_900683595.1. Classification (NCBI taxonomy): domain Bacteria; kingdom Bacillati; phylum Actinomycetota; class Actinomycetes; order Mycobacteriales; family Gordoniaceae; genus Gordonia; species Gordonia paraffinivorans. The sequence continues at coordinate 762,458 of NZ_CAACYD010000006.1, forward strand.
TGGCACATCTGCGTCTCGGCCTCACGCACTCGCCCGAACCCCGCGTCCTCGACCGGTTCGCCGCCGACGGTTACGACCTCGTCATGGCCGGGCACACCCACGGCGGGCAGTTGTGCCTGCCGTTCCTCGGCGCGCTCGTCACCAACTGCCACATCGACCGGTCCCGGGTGAAGGGCCCCTCGAACTGGGGCGCCTCGATGAAGCTGCACGTCAGTGCGGGCCTCGGCACCTCGCCGTACGCGCCGGCGCGTTTCTGCTGCCGCCCAGAGGCGAGCCTGCTGACCCTGACGCCCGTCTCGCACGGCGACGCCGACTTCGACGCCGACCAGTCCCTCCCGCAGTTGGCCCGAGAGTCCCTGTGATGCGCGGGCGGCGGCCGGAGGTCACCCGGGGATGAGCGCCGCCGGCGTCAAGGTCCTGGCCTTCGACACCTTCGGAACGGTCACCGACTGGTTCACCGGCATCTCCGGGGCCGTCGCCCGAATCCTGCCCGAGGTCGACGCCGCCGAGTTCACCCGCGAGTGGCGCCGCCGTTATGCGCCGATCCTCGCCCGTGTCGAGTCGGGAGAACTCGGCTGGCGCGGCCTCGACGACCTGCAGACCGAGACCCTCCACGACGTCGCGACACTGTTCGGCGTCGCGCCTGACGACGATCAGGTCCGAGTCCTGGTGCGTGCGTGGCGGACGATCCCCGGCTGGCCCGACGCCGCCGAGGGCATCCGCCGGCTCAAGCGAGGATTCATCGTGTGCGCGCTCAGCAATGGCAGCGTGGCGCTTCTGACCGACATGGCCCGGCACAACGACTTCGCCTGGGACGTCATCGGCGGTTCCGACCTCTGGCACCACTACAAGCCCGCGCGTGAGACCTACTACGGCCTGGCCGAGCTGCTCGAGGTGCAGCCGTCCGAGGTGATGATGGTGGCCACCCACCAGAACGACCTCGACGCGGCACGCTCGTTCGGGCTGCGCACCGCGTTCGTCGAACGCCCCGACGAGTGGGGCGGTGCACCCAAGGACGACTCGGGATCACCGGACAACGACGTCCACGCGACGGATCTGCTCGATCTGGCGCGTCGGTTGGGCTGCTGAGGACCGGACGGCGGGAGGAACGGTGACCCTCGACGAGCTCCGACGCTGGGAGGATCTCGGGGCGTCCTGGCGGGTGGTCCACCGCGACTCGGGAGGGGTCACCGTCGCGCTGCTGCGGTGCGACGGCGGAGAAGAGGTGGACCGCTTCCACTCCGACGACGCGGAGATCATCGCCCACATCGGCGACCGACTCTCGTCCGAAGCGGACGACTGACACTCACGGATACGAGGAGACCCCGGTCGCTTTCGCGGACCGGGGTCTCTCTGCTGTGTCTCAACCAACACATTCTGTGTCGACCGGCGGACCCGGTCTCTTGTCGGGGTGGCGGGATTCGAACCCACGACCTCTTCGTCCCGAACGAAGCGCGCTACCAAGCTGCGCCACACCCCGTGGCGGTTTAGCCTGCGATAGCTTATACCCCACCCCCGCGAAGTACTAAATCGCCTGGTCAAACCTGTGCCGGAAGTGGCCGAAACGCTGTGCGGTGCGTGTCCGAGGGTGCATTCTCGGCTACGTTCGACCCGCTTCATCACCCACGGCGCCGTCGCGGAGCGCTCTCGAAGAGGGCGGCGGCGCTCTCAGAGCGAAAGGACTCCTCATGAGCTCCCCGACCGACAAGCAGATCGACTCTGCTGCGAAGCAGGGATTTGCCTTCGGCATCTCGATCGTCGCCGCGGCACTGCTGTTCGTCGCCGGCCTGGTGTCGATCTTCCAGGGCATCTCCGCCATCGCCAACGACGAGCTGTTCGTCATCGGCCCGAATTACATCTTCGAGTTCAACCTCACCGCGTGGGGCTGGATCCACCTGATCCTGGGCATCATCGGCGTCCTGATCGCCGGCGGTCTCGCACTCGGCGCCGACTGGGCCCGCGTCGCCGCCATCGTCATCGCATCGCTGTCGATCGTCGTGCAGTTCCTCTGGCTGCCGTACTACCCCGCGTGGGCGATCCTGATCATCGTCCTGGATCTCATCGTCATCTGGGCGGTGTCGACCTGGGACCCCGATCGCGCCTACAACCTGTGACCTGACCTCCGGGCCACAACTGACCGATGCCGGCGACGAAGGCCGCCGGGGTGCACGACCCATCCGTCGTGCGGGCCGGACCGAACCACTGGTGATTCGGCCCCACGAAAGGAACATCATGCGCGTCGTACGCACCCTGGCCGCACTTGTCGCCGGCATCGTCGTCGCCATCGGATTCGCGGCCGGGACCGGTTCCGCGGCCGCGGCTCCGCTGGCACCGGTGCAGAACCTCGAGGTGGATCGTTACCTCGGCAAGTGGTGGCAACTGGCCACCGTCCCGTCGTTCTGGGGCGTCACATGCGCCCGCGACACCAGCGCCTTCTACACCCGTATCGACGCGAAGACCATCGGCGTCGACAACCAGTGCACCGGCCCCACCGGTATGCGCGGCGGCGTCGTCGGACGCGCGACCGTCGTGGACACGACGTCGAATGCCGCTCTGAGCGTGCGCTTCCCGCAGACCCCCGCGAGCATCAACCCGAACGGGGCACCGAACTACATCGTCGCCCATCTCGAGGACGGCGACTCCCCGGACGCGCCCTACAAGTACTCGATCGTCGGCGACCCGAGCCGCGCGTCGGGCTTCCTCCTCTCCCGCGACAAGGTGGTGTCCGACGCCGAATTGCGCCGCCTCACCAAGGAGATCGAGCGGGTTGGCTTCAACCCGTGCACGTTCCTGATCTCGCCGACCACCGGCGGACGAAACGACTACTCGCCGCTGTGCGCCATCTGAACCGCCGGGGCACCGTCTGATCCCACAGGGGCGTCGCCGAATCCCGCACACCGTGCGCGATCACGCACCACCTGACGGGCAGACCTCTCACAGAGAATTCAGGGCAAGCACCCGAGGTGGTGCTTGCCCTGAATCGTCTCAGCTGGCTTCGGCCTTGGTGGCCGCCGCGGCCCGGCGGTACTCGTCCGGGGTCATCCCGTACTTCGCGCGGAACCGGTTTCGCATCGTCGCGGTCGACGCGAAGCCCGATGCGTGTGCGATTGCTTCGAGCTTGAGGTTGCCCGGACCGGTGAGGAGCCTCCGCGCCCACTCGAGACGACGCTCGGCGATCATCTCGGCCAGCGACGTCGGGCTCCCGGCCAGGACCCGGTACAGGTGACGCCGGCTCACGTGGAGTTGCCGGGCGATGACCTCCACACTGAAGTCCGGATCACGGAAATTGCGCTCGATGAGGTCGGCGACGGCGGCGCGCAAGTACCGCTCACTCGTCCGCAGGTCCGACACCCCGGCCCGGGAGAGCGGTTCGCGTTGCGAAACGGCACCTCCGACGGGCCTCGTCAGCTGCACGTCACGACCATTGGCACCTGGGCCCACGTGATTCCCTTCCATGAGAGAGGTTATGCTCCCACCCAATCTGAGACACTACCGACGGGCCAGGTGCCGGTCTTGGGCCTTAGGTCCCAATTCGGAAGGACCTTGTCACGGGATTGTGCTGCGAAAATGCCCACCTTCGTACTCACACGCGTCGGGTCGGGCAGGTCGGCCGTCGACCCGGGTCTTCCGTCGTAGGGTGAGGATGTGAGCACGCAGGACCCGGCCGCCAGGGCGATCGCGCTGCGATCCGAGGCGTACCGGATCGCCGAGGAGATCCTCTACCCGGCCGCCGGCGAGGTCGACCGCTCCGGCGTCATCCCGCACTCGCACTGGCGGGCGCTGGCCGAGGCCGGACTCTTCGGCATCGCCGCGCCGCCCGAGGCCGGCGGCCCCGGGCTGGAATTCCCGCAGGTCATCGAGATCCTCGAGGTCCTGGCCAGCGGCTGCCTGTCGACCTCGTTCGCCTGGCTCCAGCACCACGGGGTCGTCATCTCCCTCTCCCGCTCGACTAACACCGCCCTGCGCGAGGAGTTGCTCGACGCCACGGTCAGTGGCCGGCTCCGCGCCGGTGTGGCGTTCTCCGGCGCCGTGCGCACCCCGCCGCACATGACGGCCCGGCGGGTCGACGGCGGTTGGGTGCTGAGCGGGCACTCCCCGTTCGTCAGCGGCTGGGACATCGTCGACCTCTTCCAGATCTCCGCTCGCGACGTGGACACCGACGACGTCGTCGCCACGATCCTGCCGCTCACCGACCTGCGCAACCGGGTGCGGGTCATCCCGATGCAGCTGTCGGCCGCGAACGCCACCTCGACCGTGTCCCTGCACGTGGCCGACCTCTTCGTCCCCGATGCCCGGGTGGTCACCCGGGTCACCCGCGAGGACTTCTTCGCGAATCAGACCGCCGGCATCCGGATCAACGGGACGCTGCCGTTCGGGCTGATCCGCCGCTGCGCCGCGCTGTTGGACGCCTCCGCCCTCCCTCATGCCGCCCGTCGGCTGCGCGAACGCGCCGACGCCGCACGATCGGCGCTGGACACCGCGATGGGCGTGAGCGCAGACGCCCTGGTGGCGGCGCGCGCCGACGCCGCCCAACTCGCCCTCGATGCGACGTCCACGCTGGTCGCCGCGCACGGCGGGTCGTCGTTGATCCGCGGCTACGCGTCGGAGCGACTCCATCGCGAGGCGGCGTTCATCCTGGTCGCGGCGAGCCGTGCCGAGGTGAAGGACCTGCTGCTGCGGCGTTTCAGCGGACTCGACGACCCCGGCGCGGGGTAGCGCCGAGGGGCCTGCGGTTCACCCCTTCCGGGCGGCCAGCGCGGCGTAGTCGCGCAGGAAGATCGCCTCCGCCAGCGCGATCCGCTCGATCTCTCCCGGGGCCACGCTCTCGTTGGGGGCGTGGATCAGGCACTGCGGTTCCTCGACGCCGAACAGCATGATCTCGGCGTCGGGGAACGTCTCCTGCAAGACGTTGCACAGCGGGATGGACCCGCCCTGCCCCTGGATGGCCACCTCGGTGCCGTACGCGGTCGACAACGCGTCGGTCAGCGTCTCGTAGGCCGGCCCCGACGTCGAGCCGACGAACGGCGAACCCACCGCCTCGCGCTCGAACGACACCCGGGCGTTCCACGGGGCGACACTCTCCAGGTGCGCGATCAGCGCGTCCTGCGCCTGCGTCGGATCCATGCCCGGCGGCACCCGCAGGTTGATCCGCGCCCGGGCCCGGGGCTGGACGGCCGCCGACGATCCGACCACCGGCGGACAGTCGATGCCGAGCACGGTCACCGCGGGCCGCGCCCACACCATGTCCGACACCGTGCCCGAGCCGGCGAGGTCGACCCCGTCGAGAACCGTTGCATCCGAACGGAACTGCTCGGGCGGGTACTGGACGCCGGGCCACTTCTGATCGGCGTCGAGGCCGGCAATGGTGGTGTTTCCGTCTTCGTCGCGCAGCGACGCGAGCATGTGGATGAGGGCGGCCAGCGCATCCGGGGCGGCGCCGCCGAACATGCCCGAGTGCATGGCCGACCCCATCGTCTCGACCGTGACGTCGACGTTCGCGATGCCGCGCAGCGTGGTCGTCAGGCTCGGCTTGCCGACCGCGAAGTTGCCGGAGTCGGCGATGAGGATCGCGTCGGCGCGCAACAGTTCCGGGTTCTCGACGACGAAGTGCTCGAGGCCGCCGGTGCCCTGCTCCTCCGATCCCTCGCCGACGATCTTGACCGTGACGCCCAGGTCTCCGGCGAGTGCCCGGAGCGCGGTCAGGTGCACGGCGATGTTGCCCTTGCAGTCGGCGGCGCCGCGGCCGTACCAGCGACCGTCCCGCTCGGTCAATTCCCATACGGGGGAATCCCATTCGTCCTCGCCGAGCGGGGGCTGGACATCGTGGTGGAAGTACAGCAGCACGGTGGGCGCGCCCTCCGGACCCGGGATCTGTCCTGTCACCGCCTTGGAGCCGTCACTCGTCACGTGCGCGGCGACGTCGTCGAAACCCAGTTCACCGAAGGCGCCGAGCAGCCACTCGACGATCCCGTCGCATTCCTCCGGCGGGAACTGCTTCGGGTCGTGGACCGACCGGAACGCCACCATCTCGGCCAGATCGGATTTCGCACGAGGCATCAACTCCCGCACCCGCTCCCGCAACGTCGCGTCGTCCATGCGCTCTCTCCTCGGTCGGTCCGTGTCTGCGGGGTTCGCCCCTCGTCTGTGGTACCACAGCCGCCGGCGTCGACGGACACCCCGACGCCGGCGACTCGTTCACACCACCAGGTCGTGGACCTCCAGCTCACCGCGGTTGATCGCGGCGGTCATCTGCACGTGATCGGCCTCGTTGAGGTCGGCGTAGGCGACGGAGAAATCGGCGATGGCGCCGGCGAAACCCTTGGTCTCCGAGAGGTATCGGGCGATGTCGAACCGGGTGGCGGTGCGGGCGTGGGCCTGACCGAGCGCGAGTCCGCACAGCTGGGCGTACAGGGCCATGCCCTCGGGTTCGAGCGCCTCCACGACGACCGAGCCCTTGCCGTCGCGCAGTTGTCGCACGTAGAAGTCGCGGCGCTTGCCGGACTCGTCGAGTCCGGTGGACCAGCCGAGGAACAGGTCGCTCGCCGCCTGCAGGAGACGCTGGCCCTCGACGACGCGCCGCCCCTGGTTGTCGAAGCCCGGCGCGGGCACGTGGTCGGCCAGGACCGAGCGCTGCGCCTCTTTGACCTGCAGGAACAGCGGGTCGTCGAGGTTCTTGCCGATCATCAGGACCACCCACGTGCGCGTGCCGACGCTGCCGACGCCCACGACCTTGAACGCGATGTCGACGATGGAGAACTGGGCGAGCAGGGTTTGGACGTGCGACGGAAGCGACGCCCGATAGGACTCGACGCGTTCGCGCACCCGGTCGGCGAGCACGTTCGCGGTGTCGCGGGGGAACCGCTCGGCGAGCGGAACCAGCAACGGCGGATCGTTGCGGATGTGCGCCCTGCCGGCCTCGTCGATCACGCACAGCTTGGCGAGAGCCTGCGCACTGTCGCGGTGGCGGGCCTTGCGCAACGCCTTCTGGGTCCGTTTGGTCATCGAGGTGTCGAGCATGGGGCCGATCTCGGCCATCACCGACTCGACGTCGATTCCCGCGTACCAGCAATCGAGCGTGGTCATCGAGACGCTCCGCCTGATGGTGCGGCGGTAGGCCTTTGCGACGGTCTTGGCGATCGCGCGGTTGGTCTTGTCGTCGAACCCGTTGTTGCGCCCGGCGATCACGAAACTCGCCGCGAGCCGCTTGACGTCCCATTCGAAGGGGCCGGGATGCGTCTCGTCGAAGTCGTTGAGGTCGAAGACCATCCGGCGTTCGGGGCTGAAGAACAGGCCGAGGTTGCTCAGATGGGCGTCGCCGCAGAGCTGGGTGATGATGCCGGTGTTCGGCGTCCGCGCCAGATCGTCGGCCATCACCGCGGCCGCGCCGCGATAGAAGGTGAAAGGCGTCGCCGCCATCCTGGCGTGCCGGACCGGGATGAGGTCGGCCACCCGATCGCGGGCCTGTGCGGCGAGGATGGCGAGCGGGTCCGCTCTCTCGCCCCTGGTGGGGCAGGCCGCCAGATCCACGGTGGTCACCGTCTGTTCCTCCTCGTCCGCAGCGTCCGGGCCCGGGGACCCGGAACCGGCAGAGGCCGTGCCCCCTACTGGTACGAGATGAACCAGGGCGTCGGCCGGACCGCCATGGTCGCCTCGGGCGAGAAGGTCGGTGAGTCCTCCGTGTAGAAATTCTTCCAGCCCATCCACACCCCCGCGGGGAGATCGGCGAGCAATCTGCGCCATGTCTCGAGCTTCACCCCGGGCTCACCGTGCCCGTCGGCGTGGAGGACGACCTGCAGTTCGGGCCGGCCGGTCACGATCCGTTCCCGGTGGGCGAGCATGTCCGGGTCGAATTGGTGGAGCACGAACAACTTCTGCGGCAGCCCGCGCTCGCGAACCAGCCCGGCCAGCCAGTCCGACGTCCGGTTGATCTCGTCGGCACCCACCGATCCGATCTGGGTGAGGTGGACCTGGTCGGGCCGCAACCGCCATTCCGGGTCGAGCGCCAGGCCGACGTGCGGCTGCGCCAGCAGGTCGGCGTAACGCCGGGCCTGCGACAGGAAGTCCATCCGGCCCGGCTGGAGGTCGAGGGTCACGTACACCCCGGCCCGTCCCGCGGCCTCGACCCACGGACGCAGCTCCTCCGGGTCGATCATGTTCGTGTAGTTCGACCCCTCCCCCGGTTCGGCGGACGCGACGGTCGCGATGATCTCGAACGCCGGGATCACGGGTTCGGCGCTGAATCGCTGATAGTCGGCGGCCAGCGCGCGGACGCGCGCGATGGACTCGTCGACGCCCTGCCGTCCCAGCGGACCGAGCGCAGGGGCCCCGGGCGAGCCGTAGAGCGCGACCATCCGCCGCTTGGGGAACACGGTTCGCCCGCCGCCGGGCAGTTCCGGTGCGGCGCTCGCCGGTTCGGGGGCCTCTGCGTCGGCGGCGTCTGGGGCGCGGGCGACGACCTGCCCGGACGGCGAGGCCCCGGTCGACGATCCACCGGGAGCCGAGGCACCGAGGAGCAGTCCGGCGAGGACGCAGACGATCGCCGCACCCATCAGGCGAAACCTCACCCGCGCATCCCCTCCGTTCGTCGATGTACGTCGACGGTGTGGGCCGACGACCGCCCAACGTAGCAGCGACGAACCTCCCCGACGACCGTCCCGCCGGTGACCGGCGACGACGCCCACTCCTGTGACCTGGTTCACCTGGCGGGATGGTCGTCGTTGTAGCGTGTGAGCCGTGGATTACTGGGGTGTGATGGTCGGGTTGGGGCTCCTCGCGTCGGCGTTCGCGGTGGCGGCGTTCGTGCGCTATCGCGAGCGGGAGGCCGCAACCCTGCAGAAGCAGACTGTTCTTGCACGTGAGCTGCGCGATCTCGCCGGCGACGACGAGGTCCGGCTGGCCGCGGTGGACGAATTCTCCCTCACCATCTACCAGCGGTTGTTCTATGCGTCGGTGGTGGCGCCGTGGATTCGCAGCGCTGCCTGGGCATTCCTCGGGGCGGCGCTGACCGCGGTGGGAGCGCTCGCGGTCGACTCTCTCGACGGGGTGTATCCAGCCGTCGTGCACATCGTCCTGATCGCGGCGTCGGCGGTCTTCGCGCTGTCGACGCTCGTCTTCGCCGGGATCGCGCTGTACCACTCGGCGTCGACCCCGCGCGTCTCCTTTCAGGACTCCTACGCCGCAGACGAGACGGTGACGCCCGCGGCCGCGCCGGAGAAGACGACATCCGACGACTGACGCCGGGCACCGTCCTCGGCACGAGACGACGAACCCCGCCGGTGCGCCCGGCGGGGTTCGTCTGTGAGAGGGAGAGAGTGGTATCTCGGGTCAGGCGACCTGCGCCTGCCACATCCAGTGCAGCTGTTCGAGCTTCGACGCGAACGAGATGAGCAGGTCCTGGGTGACCGGATCGGCTTCCTCGGTGGTGCCGATGCGCTCACGCAGGCCGTCGATGACCGCCTTCAGGTTGGCGACGATGGATTCGACGACGTCGGTGTCCTTGGTCCAGCCCTCGCCGAATCCCTTGGTGCCGGCCGTCTTCGCGACGGTCTCGGCGCGACCGTCGGGGCTGACGCCGATCGCGGTGGCGCGCTCGGCGGCGGCGTCGGTGAACTCACGCGCGACCGTCACGAGCTCGTCGAGGTCGAGGTGCACGGAGCGGAACTGCTTGCCGACGACGTTCCAGTGCGCCTGCTTGGCGATCAGGGTGAGGTCGATGAGATCGACGAGCGTGTCCTGCAACGCCTTGCCGGCGACCGCCTTCTGCTCGTCGCTGAGGGTGCTGGTGATGGGGTTGGTGGCCATGATGATGACTTCCTTTCCTGTCATATCGGGCTGCATGAGGCGAGGGACGTCGCCTGGTGGGCGGCGGCCCTGCCTCGGGTGGTGAAGACCGGTCGGGTCAGACAACGACGGTCACCTTGTGGTCGATGTTTCCGCGGGTGGCCTTGGAGTACGGGCAGAACTCGTGTGCCTTCTCCGCGAGCTCCCGGGCCTTCGCCTCGTCGACGCCGGGGATGTACACCTCGATCCCGACGGTGAGGCCGAAGCCGCCGTCGGACGGGTCCTTGCCGATGCCCACGGTGACCTTCACGGTCGACTCGTCGGGAACCGGATTACCCGCCTGCTTCGACGTGGCGCGCAGCGCGCCGAGGAAACACGCGGCGTAACCGGCGGAGAACAGTTCCTCCGGATTGGTGCCCTCACCGCTTCCGCCCATCTCCTTCGGCATGCGGAGATCGAGGTCGATCTGCCCGGAGGCCGAGACGACCTCGCCGTCGCGCCCGCTGCCGGACGCCTTCGATGAGATGGTGTACACCGGTTCGATTGCCATCTGCCGGATCCTCCTGGTCTTCAGATGAGTGGTGCCTCGGTGCCGGCCCCCGCGCATCAGCGCGCACGAGCGGCACCGGGACGAGAAGAACCAACGTTCTTTCCAACCACTCTGTACCCGGATTCATTCCGGCCAAACCGCCTGGTGGCGGGGCTTACACCGGCGCGCGGACGTGTCGGTGGCCCCTGGTGTCGGCGGCCTCTGGTCTCGGTGGCCGCGGGTGTCAGCGGCCCCGCAGCATCCGGCTCGGGCGCATGCGGGTCGACTCCGGCAGCCACCGGTTCACCGATCGGCGCAGTGTCAGCAGTGCCGCGACGAGCACCAGCGCGAACTGCAGGTAGGAGAGGACGACCATCGCCGACGGGATGTCCGGGTAGCGGAACAGCAGGTCGACGCCGATCGGGATGCACAGCAGATGCACCACGACCATCGCGACGAAGAAGTTGCGACAGTTGCGGCTGTGGTGGGTGGCCGCCGCGATGAGCAACGGGTATTCGATGGCGAGCACCACCACGATCATCAGCAGCATGAACGGCGGGAAGAACCCGGCCAGGGTGTCGACCTGCGCCTCGGGGGCGGAGTTCGCGGGATCGGTTCGCACTCCTTCGAGCAGCCGCTCACGCAGGTCGTCGGTGATGGCGCCGAGGTTGAGGAATCCGTAGACCGCGAGGACCAGCCCGACGACCGCCGCGCCCCACCACGCCACTCGCGCGTGCAGCGCCAGTGCCGCCGGCGGCGGGCCGGGATCGCCCGGCCTCGACGGATAGAGCGCGGACTGCTCGCGGTCGCGGGACGACCGCGCCATTTCGGCGAGGTCCTCCGCGTCTAGTTCTGCCTGGGTCGGGATGCGCTCGGGGTCGCGGTCGGGGTGCTCCCCGGAGGCACCGCCCGCCGGTCCGTGCGGATCGTTCATTCCTCGATCCTGCCATCTGCGTTCCTCGCACGGACAGGGCCCGCCGAGCGACTCGGCGGGCCCTGTCGACGATCGGTTCGGTTCCCTACTTCCGGAACTCGCCCAGCAGGAATTCCATGCCGGGCACGAAGGTGCCGAGCATCGGGACCACGTGGTTGACGATCGACTTGGTCAGGATCGGCGGTGTCGGGTCCGTGACGAACCGGACGTCGGCTCCCTGCGCGCGCCAGTCGGCGGCGAGCTGTGCGACCTGCCCGTGAGGGATGACGTCGTCGTTGAGGCCGCCCTCGAGGAACACGGGCGCGTTCGGCTTGAGACGTCCGATGCGCTGCTCGTCGACGATCTTCTTGACACCCGGCGACCGGTCGATGAGCGCGGACAGGGTCTCCCCGGTGCGCGTCCAGTTCCTGGTCTGCTGGAACCCGAAGGCCGGGATGATGTCGGCGATGCAACTGGTGGACAGCTGCTTCAGCGCGGCCTTGCCGGACCGGTTGGTCTCCCGCTCCACCACCGTGGCGACCTCGGGATAGCGGGCGGTCAGCCCGTTGACCGCGAAGCCGATGGCGCCGGCGATCGTGGAGCCGTCGATGGCCGGGATGACCCGCTCGAGGTCGGCCGGCGGAGCACCCGCGTAGGTGGCCTTGACATTGAGGTCCGGTGCGTAGGTCGCGGCGAGTTCCGCGGCCGACGCGGCCGCGCCGCCGCCCTGCGAGTAGCCGGCGAACCCGACCGGCGCGTCGGCCGGCGCACCCGAGATCCGCAGTGCCGCGCGGGCGCCGTCGAGCATGGCGTGGCCGGTCTCGGCCCGGTTGACGTAGGTGTGGATGCCCGGGGTGCCGAGGCCGATGTAGTCGGTGACGAAGACCCGGACGCCGTTGAGCAGCATGTAGTACATCTCCGGCGCGGTGTAGTTCACGCCGAGGCTCGGTTTGGTGATGTCGACCGACATCGGCAGGCCCATGAGCTTGGACGCGGCGCACTGGTCGCCCTGCCCGATGGTGCCCGGGCCGATGACGACGGTCGGGCGGGGCCCTCTGCCCTGCCACGGCGCGGTGGGTTCCACGACGGTTCCGGTCACCGCGGCGGGCGAGCCGTCCTGGTAGGTGGAGGTGTACATCACCTTGCGTGCGGTTCCCGGCCACTGCCCCGGCACGCCCGGGATCTGCAGGCTCAGTGCGCTCGGCTGGCTGCGGATGACCGACCCCGGCTCACCGGCGATCTTCGCCGGCGGCGTGTAGAAATCGGCTGCGTTCGCGAGCGGGGCGCTCGGTGTGATCACCGCGGCCGCGCATGCCGCTGCGACCGCCCCCGCCGTCGCGCCCAGACGCAGGCGTGACCTGCGGCGGGACGCGATGTTCATTCCCGACTTGAGTTTCATGGATGAGTAACTTACCCCACAGTAAGGTGATGGGTGTGACGAGGGGTCACAGGAACGGCGCAGGGTGAGCGGACACCCGGCACGAGCACGCCCCCAGCACAGAACGACGATCAGCCGCCCGGCGCGATCTTGAGCATCCGGCCGACGGTCGCCTGCCAGAGCGAGCCGTCGGCGGCGATGGTCCCGGTCAGTTCCAACGGCTCGTCGAACGGGCCCGTGCCCACCTGCCGGGTCTCGACCCGACGACCGGTGGCGAACTCGGTCGCGATGTAGTCGACCGGCCCCACCTGCTGCGGGAGCCCCGGCACCGCCGGGCCGTAGCCGAGGGCGTGGATCAGCCCGTCGGCGCGGGACAGCTTCGGCAGGGTGGCGACGCGGTCGGAGTTCTCCCAGACGCGGCGGCACCCGGCCTCGGAGACGTCGATGCGGGTCATGCCGCCGGTGAACGGCGCGTCGGCCGGGATCGACGGGCCCGTCACCGCCATCGGCGGGTACTGGTAGCCGTAGGTGCTGGGGATGACGAGCGAGTCGCCCCACGCCATCGGGGAGTTCTCCGTTCCCTGCCCCGACCGGCCGAACGCCGGCATCCGGCACACCTGTGACCCGTCCTCGCTGCGGAAGACCAGCAACTGCGGGCGGTCCGCGTTGTCGACGATGGCCACCCAGCCGTCCCCGCCGGGACCGAAGTACGTCGGCGTGGTCCCCGACCCCCAGGTGAGCTGCCCCGGCTTACGGCCCCGCCCCCGGTCGTAAGCGCGGCGCCACACCACCGCCGGCGCGCGACCGTCGTCCGCCCGCATCTCGTACAGGGCGTGCGTGGTGAGGATCGATGCCCCGTTCCGCCTGACGGACAACCCGTTTCCCAGTTCCTCGCCGGCGGGGAGCCTCGTGGTCGTCACGACCCGGTCGCGGCCGATGACGCCGACGACGCCGCGCGTGGTGGCGAACCAGATGCGGCCGTCGGGATCCGGCGCCAGACCGGTGATCGCGTCGCCGGGCGGGATGTGCCGCGCGACATCGATCCGGTCGTCGACGTAGACCTCCCAGCCGGCGGCCCGCTTCCGGTGCGCGACAAAGAGAATCGAGTTGGTTCCGTCCGCGACGACGACTCGGTCGCGGTCGTCGAGATAGCCGTACACGCCGCCGAGGAGCCCGCCCTTGGCCAGTTGCCTCGATGCGAGCGGTTGCGCGGTGCGCGGGTCGAAGAGGACGACGGACGGGGCCGCGAAGGTCGGGCGCGACGTCCCGACGAACTGCGTGCACAGGGAGACCGGCATGCCGTCCGAACCGATGAAGGTCGCGGCGCAGGCACCGCCCGGCACCGACGACGCCGCGAGCCGCGCGCCGCGTCCCGGCCCGCGGTTCCCGGTCGAGTCGGTGGACGCCGGGTCGCCGTGCATCAGCGAGGTGTCCGACGGCCCGAGCCCGCTCGTCGTCGTATCCGGCTGCGCTGCCGCGGGATACGCGATCGACAACACGACGGCGAGCGCCATGGCGGCGATTCGGGGCCGGGCTCTCCTCATGAGTCGTCAAGCTACTGGAAAAGGCCCCTGGATTCCGCTCCCTGGAGAAGGTCCGCCGACCGTTCGTCGACGATCTCTGAGGGCCTGCTCCAGGGACGATCTCCGGCCGGGGTGCGGCCGGTCAGATCACCAACCCGAGCAGAACCACCACGACCAGGCCGCTCACCGACAGCAGGGTCTCCATCATCGACCAGGTCTTGAAGGTCTGGCCGACACTCATGCCGAAGTACTCCTTGACCAGCCAGAAGCCGGCGTCGTTGACGTGCGAGAGGAACACCGATCCGGCGCCGATCGCGAGTACGACGAGCGAGATCTCCCCGGAGCCCAGGGTGTCCACGAGGCCGAGCATCAGCGACGACGCGGTGATCGTCGCGACCGTCGCCGAACCGGTCGCGAGGCGGATCAGCGCGGCGAGGACCCAGGCGAGGACGAGGACGGGGACGTTCGCGCCGGTCGCCCAGTCGGCCAGCAGGGTGCCGATGCCCGTGTCGACCAGGACCTGCTTGAACCCGCCGCCCGCTGAGACGATCAACAGGATGCCGGCGATCGCGGGCAGCGCCGCGCCCGTGCATCGCGAGATGGTCTGCCGGTCCATTCCCGACCCGCGGCCGAGGGTGAACATCGCGACCACGACGGCGATGAGCAACGCGATCAGCGGGGTACCCAGGATGTCGAGGACACGACGAAGGACCTGGTCCTCGTCGTCGATGAAGATCTCGGCCAGCGCCTTGCCCAGCATCAGCACGACGGGCAGCAGCACGCTGAACATGGTGATCGCGAACGACGGCCGTCGGGTGGCCGGCCCGTCGTCGGGATCGACGTCGAACGTGTGCGGCGCCTCGACCTGCACCCATTTGCCGGCGACCGTGGCGAACAGCGGACCGGAGACGATGATCGTCGGGATCGCCACGGCCACGCCGAGGGCGAGCGTGAGGCCGAGATCGGCGCCGAGCGCGTCGATGGCCACCAGCGGGCCGGGGTGGGGCGGCACGAAGCCGTGCATCGCCGACAGGCCCGCGAGCGCGGGGATGCCCACCGGGATCAGGCCGAGACCGGAGCGGCGGGCCACGAGGTAGATGACCGGCATCAGCAGCACAAGGCCGATCTCGAAGAACATCGGCAGGCCGATGACCGCCCCCACCAGGGCCATCGCCCACGGCAGCATGCGCGGGGAGGCGTGCCCGACGATGGTGTCGACGATCTCGTCGGCGCCCCCGGAGTCGGCGAGCAGCTTGGCGAACATCGCGCCGAGCGCGATGAGGATGCCGACACCGGCTGCGGTGGAGCCGAATCCGCTGGTGAACGAGTCCAGCACGGTCGGGATCGACTCACCCGCGACGATCCCGACGGTCGCGCCGCCGCCGACGAGCGCGAGGAACGGATGGACCTTGGCGAGCGTGATGGCCACGACGATGACCGCGATGCCGGCCAGCGCCGCGACGACCAGCTGCCATCCCGGGGCGACCGGTTCGGGCAGGTCGGCGCCGGCGGCGAGAAGAACGGTGGACGACAGCATGATCAGTTCTCCTCGACGGCCGGAAGTGCGACGACCAGGTCGTCGATGATGGTGTCGACGTCTCGATCCACGTCGACGGTGACGCCGCGCTCGGCGGGGTCCAACGGCTCGAGGGTGTCGAACTGCGACCGGAGCAGGGCGCTGGGCATGAAGTGCCCGGGGCGGGAGGCCTGACGGCGGGCGATGACCTCGACGCTGCCCTCGAGGTGGGCGAACACCACCGTGGGCGCATGTTCACGGAGCAGGTCGCGATAGGACCGCTTCAACGCGGAGCAACTCATCACCCCGCCGTCGGAGTGTTCGGCGAGCCACCTTCCGATGTCCGCGAGCCAGGGGCGACGATCGGCGTCGTCGAGGGGCTGCCCGGACGACATCTTGGCGATGTTCTCCGGCGAGTGGAAGTCGTCGGCGTCGGCGAACGGCACCCGCAGGCGCTGTGCCAACGCCGCGCCGACCGTCGACTTACCGGACCCGGAAACGCCCATCACGACCACCGGAGATCCCATGCCCACTCCTCACATCACTGTGTTGCTGATCACGCAGCCTGCCTCAATAGTCATACTTTTACAAGTACCGGCCCGCATAACGTAGTCCCATTGGTCGGCGCCTCCATAAATGAGAAGATGTTTCGGTGAGTCAGAACACACGCGGCGCCGGGGAGCTCCATGACGAGGTCCTCGCCGCGATCGGCCGGCGGATCGTCTCCGGGGCACAGCCGACGGGCAGTGTGCTCACCCTCGACACCATCTGCACCGACTTCGACATCTCGCGCACGGTCGCCCGCGAGGTGATCCGGGTGCTGGAGTCGATGGGCCTGGTCGAGTCACGGCGCCGGGTGGGGAGCACCATCCAGCCGCGGACCCGCTGGAGCGTCTTCGACCCGCGCCTGATCCGCTGGCGGCTCGACGGCGCCGACCGCGCCGAGTTCCTGGCGACGCTCTCGGAATTGCGCAGGGGATTCGAACCCGTGGCCGCGGCGCTTGCCGCCGAACGCGCGGACGAGCACCAGTGCCGGACCATGGCGGCCGCGGTGTCGGACATGTCGGTCCACGGCCGCGACGGTGACCTGGATGCATACCTGGAGGCGGACAAGGTCTTTCACCGCACCCTGCTCGAGGCGAGCGGCAACGAGATGTTCCGTTCCCTGGCCGACGTGGTGGGCGAGGTCCTCGCCGGACGCACCCATCACGGGATGATGCCCCGCACACCCAATCCCGCCGCGATTGCGCTGCATGACGATGTCGCCAGAGCAATACGCCTCCGCGACCCGGAAGCCGCGGAGGCGTCGATGCGTTCGATCATCACCGAGGCGGCCGAGGCCGTCGCCGGTGACGCCGCCGACTAGACGAGAAGTTCGGCGATCTGGATCGTGTTGAGGGCAGCGCCCTTTCGGAGGTTGTCGCCCGAGACGAACAGCGCGAGGCCGCGCCCCTCCGGCACGCCCGGGTCCTGACGGATGCGTCCGACGAGCGACGGGTCCTTGCCGGCCGCGGCCAGCGGGGTCGGGACGTCGGTGAGCTCGACGCCGGGCGCCGACGCGAGGATCTCCTGGGCGCGCTCGACCGAGAGCGGGTTGGCGAACTCCGCGTTGATCGACAGCGAGTGCCCGGTGAAGACCGGCACGCGCACGCAGGTGCCGCTCACGAGCAGGTCGGGCAGGCCGAGGATCTTGCGCGACTCGTTGCGCAGCTTCTGGTCCTCGTCGGTCTCGCCGGAGCCGTCGTCTACGAGCGAGCCGGCAAGGGCCACAACGTTGAACGCGATCGGCGCGACGTACTTGTTCGGCGCCGGGAACTCCACGGCGGAGCCGTCGTGGACGAGCTTCTCGGCGTCGTCGGCGACGGCGCGGACCTGGGTGGCGAGCTCCTGCACTCCGGCCAGGCCGCTACCGGAGACCGCCTGGTAGCTGGAGATGACGAGGCGCTGCAGGCCGGCCTCGTCGTGCAGCGGCTTGAGGACCGGCATGGCGGCCATGGTGGTGCAGTTGGGGTTGGCGATGATGCCCTTGGGCGGGTTCTTCGCCAGCTCGCCGTTGACCTCCGAGACCACCAGCGGCACATCGGGATCTTTGCGCCACGCCGACGAGTTGTCGATGACGGTCACACCGGCGGCGGCGAAGCGAGGGGCCTGCTCGCGGGACATGGTGGCGCCGGCCGAGAACAGCGCGATGTCGAGACCGGCCGGGTCCGCGGTGGCCGCGTCCTCGACGACGATCTCGCCGCCCTTCCACGGCAGCTTCTTCCCCGCCGACCGCGGAGAGGCGAAGAACCGCACCTCGTCGGCCGGGAAGTTGCGCTCCTCCAACAGCTTTCGCATGACGGCGCCGACCTGCCCGGTCGCGCCCACGACTCCGATACGCACACCCATGGCCTATCGCCCCGTTCCGGCGTAGACGACGGCTTCCTCGTCGCCGCCGAGGTCGAAGACCTGGTGCAGCGCGCGCACGGCGTCGTCGAGTTCGGTGTCGCGGCACAGCACCGAGATCCGGATCTCCGAGGTGGAGATGAGCTCGATGTTGACGCCGGCGTCGCTGAGGGCCTCACAGAAGGTGGCGGTGACGCCGGGGTGCGACTTCATGCCCGCACCGATGAGCGAGACCTTGCCGATGTGGTCGTCGTAGAGCAGATCGGTGAAGCCGATCTCTTCCTTGAGCTTGTTGAGCTTCTCCACCGCGACCGGTCCGAGTTCGCGCGGCAGGGTGAAGGTGATGTCGGTCTTGCCGGTCTCGACCTTGGAGACGTTCTGCAGGACCATGTCGATGTTGATCTCGGCGTCGGCGACGGCGCGGAACACCCTCGCCGCGTAGCCCGGCTTGTCGTCGAGGCCGACGACGGTGACCTTGGCCTCGCTCCGGTCGTGTGCGACGCCGGTGAGAATGGCTTCTTCCACGGGAATGTCCTCCATCGATCCGGCCACGATCGTGCCGGGTTTGGTCGAGTACGACGAGCGCACGTGAACGGGAACGTTGTATCGGCGTGCGTATTCCACGCACCGCAGCATCAGGACCTTGGCGCCGCAGGCCGCCATCTCCAGCATCTCCTCGAAAGAGACCTTCTCGAGGCGGCGGGCGTCGGGGACGATGCGGGGATCGGCGGTGAACACGCCGTCGACGTCGGTGTAGATCTCGCAGACGTCGGCGTTCAGCGCGGCCGCGAGCGCGACGGCGGTGGTGTCCGAGCCGCCGCGGCCCAGGGTGGTCACGTCCTTGGTGTCCTGGGAGACGCCCTGGAAGCCGGCGACGAGGACGATCTTGCCCTCGTCGAGGGCGCTCCGGACGCGTCCCGGCGTGACGTCGATGATCTTGGCCTTGCCGTGGCTGCTGGTCGTGATGACGCCGGCCTGCGAACCGGTGAACGACTGGGCCTGTGCGCCCAGCGAGGAGATGGCCATCGCGACCAGCGCGTTGGAGATGCGCTCGCCCGAGGTGAGCAGCATGTCCATCTCGCGCGGCGGCGGCGTCGGATTGACCTGCTGCGCGAGGTCGAGCAGTTCGTCGGTGGTGTCGCCCATCGCCGAGACGACGACAACCACGTCGTTGCCCTGCTTCTTCGTCTCGACGATGCGCTCGGCAACGCGACGGATGCGTTCGGCCGTCGCGACCGAGGATCCGCCGTACTTCTGCACCACGAGGGCCACGTCGAGTTACCTCCCGCCGGCTCTCGCGCCGGTTCGATAGACGTCAGCTTGCTTCGGACAACCTTACCGGGCATCCGGTAACCGCTCTGACCTGGTCACCCGGTGCAGTGTGACCAGGCGCATACATCGATCGGGCGACACCCGGACGCCACCACCTAGGATCGCTGCCGTGGCCACCCGAACCGACGTCGACGTTGCGGGACGTCGAGAAGACCCCGACCGGCAGGAGCGCGGTGACCATCGCGCCGGGGAGTCGGCGGCGGAGTCCGCGACCACGACACCGCCGCACGCCGAACGACTCCGACGCCATCGCTGGTGGCTGGACGCCCTGGCCGTGTACCTGGTCATCCGCGCGGTCGGGATCCTCGTCCTGGCCCGCTTCGCCGACCTGCGCCACACCACGCTGGGCGAAGCGCTGACGAAATGGGACGGCCAGTGGATGCTGTCCATCGCCACGCATGGTTACGGCGGCGTGCCGGTGACGCTGACCGACGCCCGCGGCATCCACACCTCCGACACCGCCTACGCCTTCTTCCCCGGTTACCCGTATCTGGTCGGTCTCATCGCGAGGCTTCCCGGCGTGACGCCCTTCGGGGCGGCGCTGTCGCTCAATCTCGTCCTCGGGTGCGTGGCAGCGGCGGGCGCGGCCCGGCTGGGCATGGTGTGTGCCCGGCTGATGGCCGGGCGCTCCCCCATCGGTCGTGCGCCGGAGCGCGCGACCGGGCTGTTCCTCGCGGCGCTGTTCGCCGCGACCCCGATGTCGATCGTGCTCAACATGGCCTACACGGAGGCGATGTTCTGCGCCCTGGCGACGTGGGCGCTCGTCGGCATCCTGGAGCGACGTTGGCTGCTCGCCGGCATCATGGCCGGCCTGTGCGGCCTGTGCCGTCCGACCGCCGCGGTCATCATCGGCGTGGTGATCCTGGCGGCCGCCGTATACCTCTGGCAGGCGCGCGGATCCGGCGACGCGACCCGCGCCGACCGCCTCCGCGCCGTCGCCGCGATCGTGATCAGCCCCATGGGTTACCTCGCCTACCTCGGAGTGGTCTGGGCGCACACCGGCTCCCCGACCGGCTGGTTCCGCATCCAGACCGAGGGCTGGGACACCGAATTCGACTGGGGTGTCGCGGCATTCAACTTCGTCAACGATCAGCTGGTGAACGCCTCGGACGTTCCGCCGGTGGCGACCTCGTGGATCGTGTTGAGCACCGTGGCGATGGTCGGGGTCGCGGTGTGGTCGCGGGTGCCGTGGCCGGTGCTGCTGTTCGGGTCCCTGCTCGTGGCGCAGATCGTCCTGTCGAGCGGACTGATGATGAGCCGGCCCCGCCTGCTGCTGCCCGCCTTCGTCCTGCTGATCCCGCTGGCGATGGCGCTCGCCCGGATGCGGCGGGGCACCGCGGCGCTGATCGTGGTGCCGATCGTGATCGGGAGTTCGTGGTTCGGCGCGCACATGTTGACGGTCTTCCCGCACGCCATGTGATGCGGATGCCGGACGGCGGGCCGCCGCGCCGGGTCAACGCGCGGAGGCCTCGAATCCCGCGCAGAGGTAATCGATCCCGGCGTCGAGCCGGGCCCGCGGGTCGAGGAGCCGCGTCGCGTCGGGCCGGCCCGCGAGGCGGGCCAGGTGCTGCGGGACGTCCGCGTCGGACCTGCCGGAGATCACGTCGGTCAGGCAGGGCGCGTCCGGGCCGGACTCACCGCGGACCTGCTGGGCGAGCAGCTCGTCGCCGACCGCGGCCAGCGCGACACCCTGGACGAAACTCCACACCGACAGGGCCATGTCGGTGGCCTGCTCGATGTCCACGCCGAGCTCGAGGAAGCCGGCGGACAACCAGTCCAGGCATTCCAGCGAATCCTCGCCGTAGCTGTTGCGCGGGGACGAGTAGGCCAGCACCACCCACGGGTGCCGCGCGTAGAGCTCCCAGTCGACGTCCACCGCGATCCGCACCCGCTCGCGCCATGGCGGCGACGTCTCGACCGGGTACGGATACAGGCGCCCGATCTCCTCGGTCATCGCCAGCAGCAAAGCCTCTTTATCGGCGACGTGCCGGTACAGCGACATCGCCCCGACGCCGAGGCTGTCGGCGACCTTGCGCATCGACAGGCCCGCGAGCCCACCCTCGTCGGCCAGCCGGATCGCCGCGTCGACGATGGCCGACCGCGACAGCCTGGGCGTGCCCGTGGTCACCTGTGGCCCTCCTCACCGACCGGGAACATCTCGATTGCGTACAGCGTACTCATGATCGTAACCTGGTCCGCGTACGCCGTACGCGGCATGACCATCCGTGACCATCTCGTAGGAGCATCCCGTGTCAGCCCACCTCGCCTCGTCCGATCGGCAGGTCGCCAACACCGCCGACCGACGCACGTGGCTGGGTCTGGCGGTGCTCACCCTGCCCGTCCTCCTGGTGGCACTCGACGTCTCGGTCCTCTACCTCGCGATCCCGTCGATCACCGCCTCGCTCGCCCCGTCGGCGTCCGAGCAACTGTGGATCCTCGACATCTACGGCTTCCTCATCGCCGGCCTGCTCATCACGATGGGGAACCTCGGCGACCGGATCGGCCGGCGGCGCATCCTGCTGGCGGGGGCGACGGTGTTCGGACTCGCGTCGATCCTCGCGGCCTTCGCACCGACCGCCGGCATCCTCATCGCCGCACGCGCCCTGATGGGCGTCGGCGGTGCGACGCTGATGCCGTCGAGCCTGTCGCTGATCGCCAACATGTTCTCCGATCCCCGCGAGCGAGGCCGGGCGATCGGTGTCTGGACCGCGGCGTTCGCGGGCGGAAGTGCGATCGGCCCCGTCGTCGGAGGCGTTCTGCTGCACCACTTCTGGTGGGGCTCGGTCTTCCTGATGAACGTGCCGGTGCTCGCCGTGCTGCTGATCCTCGGTCCGCGTCTGCTGCCGGAGTTCAAGGCCCCGTCGGACGCGCGGTTCGACGTGCTCGGCGTGGTGCTGTCGATGGGCGGCATCCTCCCGGCGGTCTACGCCGTGAAGACGCTCGCGAGCGACGGCATGGACGCGACGACGGTCGCCGTCGGGATCGTCGGCGTCGTGATGCTGGCGGCGTTCGTGGTCTGGCAGCGCCGCGCCCCGGCGCCGCTGCTCGACCTGAAGCTCTTCGGCAACCTGCAGTTCGTCGGCGCGATCTCGGTGTCACTCGTCGGCATGGCGGCGCTCGGCGGCATGTCCTACCTGACCGGGGTCTACCTGCAGTCGGTGATGGGTCACGACGTCCTCGCCGCGGCGATCGCCGGACTCCCGATGGCGGTGGCCGTCGCGGTGTTCTCCGTCGGGGCCTCACGCGTCGCCGCGCTGATCGGCACGCGCGCCGCGTTCCTGCTGGCCATCGGCCTCGCCGCGGTGGGCAATCTCGGACTCCTGGCGCTGACCACCTCGTCCCCGATCTGGGTCTACCTGCTGTGCACCTCGGTCGCCGGCGTCGGCTACGGCATCCAGTTCAGCCTGGTGTCGGTCGTGGCCATCGGGGCGGTCCCGCCGGAACGGGCGGGCTCGGCCTCCGGCATCTCCGAGACCAGTTTCGAGCTGGGCAACGCCCTGGGCCTGGCGCTGCTCGGCTCACTGGCGACACTGATCTTCCGCTCTCACCGCAACGGGTGGGATTTCGGCGACACCCTCGGCGAGACACTCCTGCGCGCCCTCGACATGGGGTCGCCGGGCGAGGGGCTCGCGAGCGCCGCGCGGCAGGCCTACGTCGACGGCATGCACGCGGCGTCCCTCACCGCCGGGATCGCGCTGGCCGTCCTCGGGGTCGCGGTGTATTTCGCCATGCGCGAGCCCAAGTAGTCCGCGGACGCCGCCCCTCTACCCTCGGGGTATGCATGAGTTGATCGAATCCCGCTGGAGCGCACGGGGCTACGACCCCGGCGCCTCGATCTCCGTCCACGACCTCGAGACGATCGTCGACGCCGGCCGCTGGGCGCCGACCTGGGGACGGCTCCAGCCGGTGCGGTTCGTCGTCGGCAAGCGCGGGGACGACACCTTCGACACGCTCGTGGGCACGCTCACCCGCGGGAATGCCGGGTGGGCCCCGCGGTCGGCCGCACTCATTCTGGTCTGCACCTCCGACCGCCCCGACGACCCGAAGGAGCACACCTACGCGGCCGTCGACCTCGGACTCGCCGTGGCCCAGATGAGCCTGCAGGCCGTCGCCCTCGGCTTCAACGCACACCCCATGGCCGGGTTCGACGCGGCGGCCGCGGTCCGCGCCTTCGACATCCCGTCGGACCAGCGTCCTCTGGTGTTGCTCGCCATCGGCGTCCCCGCCGATCCGGCCACGCTGCCCGACGAGATCCGGGAGCGCGACGAACAGCCCCGGTCGCGCCTGCCGCTGAGCGAGGTCGCCTTCGCCGGGCAGTGGGGTACGCCCGCGTTCGGCGAGCGAGACTGACACCCGGCACACCGACGCGGCCCCATACGCAACATCCCCGCCGGACCGAGCGGTCCGACGGGGATGTTCTCATGTCGGCGGAAGATGCTGCGCCGCAGGGATGCTCAGCCGACGAGAGCCGGCTCCGACTCCTCCTCGACGAGAGCGCCCTCCTCGCGTATCGCCTTGTCCTTGGTCTCGACGATGGCGATCGTGCAGATCACGCTGACCGCCGACAGGCCGGCGAGCAGCACGCCCACCCAAATCGCGCCGGGCCCGGCGATGAGCGGCGCGGCGATCAGCGGCGGGATCGCTCCGCCGAGGATGCCGGCGAGGTTGTAGCCCATCCCGGCACCGGTGTAGCGGTAGCGGGCCTCGAAGAGCTCGGGCAGGAGCGCGCCGGCGGGGCCGTAGGCGATGCCGAAGATCAGCAGCGTGCCGACGAGTCCGACGACGAACGCGAAGCCGCCGCCCAGATCGAGGATCGGGAACAGGATGAGCACCCAGGGGACGGCCACGGCGCAGGAGGTCAGGATGACCAGGCGTCGTCCGACCCGGTCGGACCACATGGCCGACGCGGCGGTCGACAGGCCGAAGATCACGGCGGCGATCATGCCGGCGCTGAGCACGAAGGTGCGCGACAGCTCGAGGCTCTTGGTGCCGTAGTTGGTGAGGAAGGCGGTGCCCATGTAGAAGAGCGAGAACAGGCTGGCGAGCGCTCCGCCGGCGATCAGGATCTCCTTCCACTGGTACCGGAAGGCATCCAGGAACGGCAGTGCGGGTTCGTTCGACGCACCTTCGAGTGCCTTGCGGCGCTGGGCCTCCCGGAAGACCGGGGTCTCGGCGACGGCGAGGCGGACCCACAGTCCGACGGCGACGAGCGCGAAGGACAGGATGAACGGGACGCGCCAGCCGTACTCGAGGAAGGCCGAGCTGGTCTCGCCCAGGGTCAGCGACGCGATCAGGAACGTCAGGCTCGACAGGAAGAAGGCCAAGGCCGGGCCGAGCTGAGGGAACATCGCGTACAGGCCGCGTTTGCCCGCAGGTGCGTATTCGGCGGTCAACAGGGTCGCGCCGGCCCATTCGCCGCCGACCGCGAAGCCCTGCAGGAAGCGCAGCACGACGAGCGTGATGGGAGCGGCGATGCCGATGCCCGACTCGGCGATGCCGAAGACGCCGGTCCCGTAGCCCGGCAGCAGGCCGATCGCGACGGTCGCGAAGCCCATGATCAGCAAGGTCCAGACGAGGGTGCGCTTGCGGCCGATGCGATCGCCGAAGTGCCCGAACAACATCGCGCCGACCGGGCGGGCGAAGAACGCGACGGCGAAGGTCGCAAACGAGGCGATGGTGCCGGTCACCTCGTCGGCGGCGGGGAAGAAGACGGTCGGGAAGACCAGTGCGGCGGCGGTGCCGTAGATGAAGAAGTCGTAGAACTCGATGGTCGTGCCGATCGAGCTGGCCGCGGCCACGCGCTTGAGGCTGGTCTTCTTCGGGGGAGCCGCCTCGGGCGGCTGCAGGGCCGGGAAGTCGGCGCTCGGTGGATCTGCGGGGGTGGTGGTCACTGGCGTCGTCCTTTGCTGGCGGTCGGCCGCTTCGGGTTTGAACGGCCGTCGTCGGGTCCGGGCTGGGGGGTGGCCCGTCCATCCCCGGTCGGCGGACCCGAGCCCTCCGATGAACTCCGTCACTCGCTCGACCTGATGAGATGTAGGTCATATGGTGTGGCTCACACCACGTCCCGACCACCCCCCGAAGAGGGGTCGCATTCGAATCCCGGAGGGTCCAGCTATACGGTTGACCTGCGATTTTGTTCCTCTTGCACCGAGGAGTACAGTCGGATGCATGCAGCGTGCACTCCTCCTCGGTTGCCGCGGCGGGGTCTGACACGACCGGCCCTCCGTCGCGGGGCCCTTTCATGCGCCGGTCACTTTTCCACTCAGACACGGAGAATGACCCCGTAATGTCACCTGCAGACAACTTTTCTTCCGGCGCGAGCCGCATCGTAGAGCCCTCCGGCCCGATCCCCGCCGACCAGCCCTCCTGGAATCCGCAGCGCAATTCCGCGATGCCGGTCCACCGCTACCGGCAGTTCGCCGACGAGGTCGAGAAGATCTCACTGCCCGACCGCACCTGGCCCGACAAGGTCATCACCAAGGCGCCGCTGTGGTGCGCGGTCGACCTGCGCGACGGCAACCAGGCCCTGATCGATCCCATGAGCCCGGCCCGCAAGCGGCGCATGTTCGACCTGCTGGTCCGGATGGGCTACAAGGAGATCGAGGTCGGCTTCCCGTCGGCGAGCCAGACCGACTACGACTTCGTCCGCGAGATCATCGAGGACGACGCGATCCCCGACGACGTCACCATCCAGGTCCTGACCCAGTGCCGTCCGGAACTGATCGAGCGCACCTTCGAGGCGTGCCGTGGCGCCAAGAACGTCATCGTGCACTTCTACAACTCCACCTCGGTGCTGCAGCGCCGCGTGGTCTTCCGCGCCGACAAGCCGGCGATCGTGAAGATCGCGACCGATGCCGCGCACCTGGTCCTGGAGGAGAAGAAGAAGTACCCGGACACCAACTGGCGCTTCGAGTACTCGCCCGAGTCCTACACCGGCACCGAGCTGAGCTTCGCCAAGGAGGTCTGCGACGCGGTCACCGAGATCATCGCTCCCACCCCGGAGAACCCGATGATCATCAACCTGCCGGCCACCGTCGAGATGGCGACGCCCAACATCTACGCCGACTCGGTGGAGTGGATGCACCGCAACCTGCAGCGTCGCGACTCCATCATCCTGAGCCTGCACCCGCACAACGACCGCGGGACCGCCGTCGCCGCGGCCGAGCTGGGCTACATGGCCGGCGCGGACCGCATCGAGGGCTGTCTGTTCGGCAACGGCGAGCGCACCGGCAACGTGTGCCTGGTGACCCTGGGCCTGAACATGTTCAGCCGGGGCGTCGACCCGCAGATCAGCTTCTCCGACATCGACGAGATCCGTCGCACCGTCGAGTACTGCAACCAGCTGAACGTCCCCGAGCGGCACCCGTACGGCGGCGACCTGGTCTACACCGCGTTCTCCGGCAGCCACCAGGACGCCATCAACAAGGGCCTGGACCAGATGAAGTTCGACGCCGACGCGCAGGACGCGGACGTCGACGACATCATCTGGGCCGTCCCGTACCTGCCCATCGACCCCAAGGACGTCGGCCGCAACTACGAGGCCGTCATCCGCGTCAACAGCCAGTCCGGCAAGGGCGGCGTCGCCTACATCATGAAGGCCGACCACGGCATGAACCTGCCGCGGCGCCTGCAGATCGAGTTCAGCCGCGAGATCCAGAAGATCACCGACGGCGAGGGCGGCGAGGTCAGCCCGAAGGAGATGTGGGACGTCTTCGCCGAGAACTACCTGCACCCGATCTGGCCGCTGGAGCGCATGCGCCAGAGGGTCGACGCGGCCGAGGTCGACGGCGGCGAGGACCACATCACCGCGGTGGTGAAGGTCGAGGGCACCGAACGCGAGATCACCGGCTCGGGCAACGGCCCGCTGGCGGCCTTCGTCGACGCGCTGTCGACCATCGGCTACGACGTCCGCGTTCTCGACTACAGCGAGCACGCACTGACCGCCGGCGGTGACGCCAGCGCCGCGGCCTACGTCGAGACCGAGGTCAACGGCGAGACCGTGTGGGGCGTCGGCATCGCGTCGTCGATCACCACCGCGAGCCTGCGGGCCGTCGTCTCGGCGGTCAACCGCGCCTACCGCGTCACCTCGGCGCCGGAGGCCGACGGCGAGGCCGCTCCGCGGACCTGGGCCCCGTAGGCCGACACCGCGACAACAACCGGTTCGATCGGGCCGGGACCGGCGACGGGCGATCCTCGTCGCGGTCCCGGCCCGTCACGTTGTGCGCTCCCGCGACGGCACGCGTGTGTCGGGCGCGCAAATCGGTCATCCCTTCGACCCACAGGATGCGTGATGTGGAATACGGTGACCTCATGGCAGCCACCACACGGGAGTTGTACCTGGAGACCGGAATCAGCATTCTCGCCGATTCGGGCTACAGCGCGCTCAAGCTGTCCGAGGTCTGCGGGCGTCTCGGGGTCACCAGCGGCTCCTTCTACCACTTCTTCAAGAACTGGTCGGACTACACCGGCCAGCTCATCCGGCACTGGCTGGCCTCCCGGACCGAACTCGAGGTCGCTGCCGTCCAGGCCGTCGCCGATCCCCTGCAGCGGATGAGGGACCTCATCGAGTTCGCCGTATCGCTCCCCCATCACGCCGAGGCGGCCATCCGCACGTGGGCCAACATGGATCCGGACGTCCGCAAGGTCCAGGAGATGGCCGACCACGCCCGCTACCAGGTCGTCTTCGACATCGCGATGGAGTTGCTCGACGACCGCGACGCCGCCCACCGGTACTCGAGCTGGGCCAACTACGTGCTCACCGGATACTCGCAGTCCACGCTCCCGGACGATCCCGCGACCCTCACGTGGGCCGCACAGCAGTTCCTCGACTCGCTGGCGGATGCGAGCAACCGGCCTCGTCAGAGTCTGGCCCTCGCCGACGACCGACAGCAGGCGACCGTCGGCGGGTCACAGGAGTAGCCGGGAACAAAACCGGCCCCTGCGCCCTTCTCCGGATCATGAAGAAGATCGGTTTCCTGTCCTTCGGCCATTGGTCGGACTCCCCGGGCTCGCAGGTACGGTCGGCGTCGGACTCGCTGCTGCAATCGATCGATCTGGCGGTGGCGGCGGAGGAACTCGGCGCCGACGGCGCCTATTTCCGCGTCCACCATTTCGCCCGGCAGCTCGCGTCGCCGTTTCCGCTGCTGGCGGCGATCGGTGCGAGGACGACTCGCATCGAGATCGGCACGGGTGTCATCGACATGCGCTACGAGAACCCGCTGTACATGGCCGAGGACGCCGGCGCCGCCGATCTCATCTCCGAGGGCCGGCTGCAGCTCGGCATCTCCCGCGGGTCCCCCGAGCAGGTCATCGAGGGTTACAAGTACTTCGGGTACGTCCCGCCGGAGGGCTCCACCGACGCCGACATGGCCCGCCAGCACGCCGAGGTGTTCCTGCGTGTCATCGAGGGTGGCGGGTTCGCGCGGCCGAATCCCCGGCCCATGTTCCCCAACCCGCCGGGCCTGCTGCCGATCGAACCGCAGTCGCCCGGCCTCCGCGACCGGATCTGGTGGGGCGCCGGCACCCGCGCGACGGCGGAATGGGCCGCGGAGAAGGGCATGAACCTCATGTCGTCGACGCTGCTCACCGAGGACACCGGCGTGCCCTTCCACCAGCTGCAGGCCGAGCAGATCCAGCGGTTCCGCAAGGCATGGGTCGAGGCCGGCCATCCGCGCGAGCCGCGGGTGTCGGTGAGCCGCAGCATCTTCGCGATCGTCGACGACCGGGACCGCGCCTACTTCGGTCGCGGCGGCCAGGAGTCCGACCAGGTCGGCATCATCGACAACTCGGTCGCGCGGTTCGGCCGCAGCTACGCCGACGAGCCGGACAAGCTCATCGAGCAACTGCGGGAAGACGAGGCCATCGCCGCGGCCGACACCCTGCTGCTGACGGTCCCCAACCAACTCGGTGTGGAATACAACGCGCACGTGATCGAGTCGATCCTCACCCACGTCGCACCGGCCCTCGGCTGGCGCTGACGCGTGCTCTCGACGAAACCGCCACGAGAACGCCACCGGCTCCCATAACCTCACGACGACATCAATGTCCGCCCGTCAGAGGAGAGCCCGCCCATGCCCGAGGTCATCGTCGTCGCCACCATCTCCCCCCAGCCCGGCGAGGAGCAGGCGGTCCGCGACGCCGTGCTCGCCGCGATCCCGAAGGTGCACGACGAGCCCGGTTGCGTGAAGTACGCGCTGCACGAGGCGACCGGGGACTCGACCGATCTCGTGATGATCGAGCGGTGGGAATCACTCGAGGCGCTCGGCGCGCACAGCAAGGCGCCGGCGCTCGCCGAGCTCGGCAAGGCCCTCGGCCCCCTGCTCGCCGGACCGCTCGACGTGAAGACCTTCACCGCGGTCCCCGCCGGCGATCCCGCCAAGGGCGCGATCTAGGACACCCGAGCCTCTCCGCCCTGATCCGTGGCGGTGTTGCATCCGCGGGCGACGGCATGCTAAACCGTATAACGATCGTTAGATAAGTGATGGGCGCCATGCCGTGCCCGGTCACGTTCGCGACGACACACGGCGCCCGCCTGCGACGTGTCTCGGCCGCGACCGCCGACATCACACTCGAGAGGAACCCATGCCCGTAGCGGCAGTCGTCGACCCCAACCGCCCCACGGTCGGCACGCCCGGAACCGGCGCGTCCGGGTCGGGGCCCGTCGGACCGCTCGCCCCCGTCACCGCCGCCGACCGTGGCTGAGGCAGGCAAGGACGCCGCACCACGGCGGTTCACGATCGACACCGAGGGCGTGGACTGGCGACGGCGCGAACCCGTCCCGCTCCCGCCCACCCTCGTGGCCGCCAAGCGCGCGTTCTACGAGCGCGGCTTCCACGGAACCTCCATCCGCGACATCGCGTCGCGCGCCGGCGTCTCCCTGCCGACCCTCTACTACCACCACGACAACAAGCTCGGCATTCTCGTCGAACTCCTCGAAGCGGCGATGACCTCGGTCCTCGCCTGGGTGGGAGCCGCCATCGAGGCCGGCGACACGCCGTCGGAGAAGCTCTCCAACGCCATCGAATCCATCGTCCTGCACATGACGAGCGACCTCGAACTGGCAAGCGTCGCACACGAATTCCGCCATCTCGCAGCCGACGACCCGCGCCGCGAGAACTACGTCGCGATGCGCACGGAGACCGAGAACATGCTCGCCGAGGTCATCGAGGCGGGCCGCGAGTCGGGCGAGTTCCGGTTCGACGAGGACATCAAGGACGTGCTGCGGTACCTGTTCGGCGCCTGCCAGGCGGTCACGACCTGGTACCGCCCTTCCGGTGCCCGCACCCCCGCCGAGGTCGCCCGGTCCTACGCACTGATCTCGCTGCGTGTCGTGGGCGCGCAGAACGTCGACCACCTCGGCGACACCCAGACCACCGACAACGACTCCAACGACAGCAACCGAAGCCTGAAGGAAAGGAAGCAGCCATGAAACGCGCCATCTTCGAAGAAGAGCACGAAGCCCTCCGGGAAACCGCTCGCCAGTTCCTGATCCGTGAGTGCCTGCCGCACAACGAGGAATGGACCGCAGCGGGCATCGTCGACCGCGAGGTCTACAAGAAGGCCGGCGACGCCGGTCTCCTCGGCTTCAACATCCCCGAGGAGTACGGCGGCGGCGGCGCGATGAACGACTTCCGCTTCAACGCGGTCGTCGTCGAGGAGTTCGCCAAGTTCGACGGCGCATCGCCCGGCCTGAGCCTCCAGAACGACGTCGTCGCACCGTATTTCGTGCACCTCGCCAACGAAGAGCAGAAGAAGCGCTGGATGCCGGGCATCGCCACGGGCGAGACCATCCTCGCCGTCGCGATGACCGAGCCGGGCGCCGGCTCCGACCTCGCCGGCATCAAGACCTCGGCGAAGCTCGAGGGCGACCACTACGTCCTCAACGGCAACAAGACCTTCATCTCCTCGGGCATCAACGCCGACCTCGTGGTGGTCGTCTGCCGCACCAACCCGGATCCCGCGGCCGGTCACAAGGCGTTCTCGCTGCTGGTCGTCGAGCGCGGCATGGAGGGCTTCGAGCGCGGCCGCAAGCTCGACAAGATGGGCCTGCGCGCACAGGACACCGCCGAGCTGCACTTCAACAACGTGCGCGTGCCGGTCGAGAACCTGCTCGGCCAGGAGGGCATGGGCTTCTACCACCTCATGCAGAACCTCCCCTCCGAGCGCCTGTCGATCGGCATCGGCGCCATCGCCGGCGCCCGCGCGGTCTTCGAGGAGACCGTCCAGTACTGCAAGGACCGCAAAGCATTCGGCCGCCCGATCGGCACCTTCCAGGCCAACCGCTTCACCATCGCCGAGATGGCCACCGAGCTCGACATCGCCGAGATCTACATCGACCGCTGCCTACAGGGCGTGCTCGACGGTGAGCTCGACGCCGTCGACGCGTCCAAGAACAAGTGGTGGTGCACCGAGCTCGCCAAGCGCGTCATCGACAGCTGCCTGCAGTTGCACGGCGGCTACGGCTACATGAACGAGTACCGGGTCGCCCGCGCCTACAAGGATGCCCGCATCCAGACGATCTTCGGCGGCACCACCGAGATCATGAAGGACATCGTGGGCAAGAGCCTCGGCTTCTGACCCGCTCTCTCACGGGGTTCACGAAAGGGCCGTCGGTTCACGCGAAATGCGTGGGCCGGCGGCCCTTGTCGTTCAGGAATGCTCCGCTGCCGCCGCCGCGATCTGCTCGACGACCCGCTCGACCACGGTGCGCGACCTGGGCCTCGACAGCGCCTCGTAGACGCGGGCGGCCCGAACCCCTTTGAGTTCCAGGCGTTTCACCGCCGGGTGCCGCACCGCGAAGCGCGGCATCAGAGCGATACCGTGCCCGCCGGCGACGAGCGCCTCGATGGTGGTGAAGTCGAGCATCCGCTGCGTCACCCTCGGCGCGACCCCGGTCACCGCCGAGATCGACTGCAGCACATCGTCGACGGGGAATCCGCCCTCGACGCTGATCCAGTCGTGCTCGGCGAGTTCGGACACCGTGACCCGATCCGACGCGCCCAACGGGCTGTCGAGGGGCACGATGACGTCGACCGGTTCGCGCATCAGCTCGGTGACCCGCACCCGCGAGTGGTTGACCGCGGGAGTCCGCTCGTCGCGGTGGGTCACCACGATGTCGAAGTCCGCGAGCGCCGGCGCGGCGTCGGCATAACCGACGTCGAGGTGGAACGCGTCCACCTCGATTCCCGCGAGTGCGGCCCGATCGAGGACGCTGGGCAGCAGCAGGGTCGACCCGGACGGGAACATCGCCAGCCGCACGCGGGCCTTGCCCGACCGGTACGACGCCATCTCCTCCTGCGCACGTTCCACCGCTGCGATGACCTCGTCTGCCCGCAGCACCAGGGCATGCCCGGCCTCGGTGAGCCGCAGGCCACGGCCGTCGGGTTCGAACAGCGGCACTCCCGCCTCGTCGGCGAGCACCTTCATCTGCTGCGAGACCGCCGAGGGCGTCATGTGCAGCGCCTCGGCGACCGCGCCGATGGACCCGCGGTCGGCGAACTCGCGCAGCAGACGCAGTCGGCGCACCTCCATGGAGGTCAAGGTACCCGGCGAACCCGCCAGGGGCCCTTTGTGCCAGAACAGCGCTGCGATCGTGCCGCTCGCTCGTGGCGCTGCGATCAGGGGCCGCGCCCGGGCTACGGTGTCGCGCGTTGTCTCCCGAGAGAGTGAGGACCGTGATGACGAGCGAGGCGTCGACCACCCCGCAGACGGCCCGGGTGGGCATGCGGGGCAGTATCGAGCCCTGGTTCAGCGCCTATGCACTCGCCGGGTTGCTCGTGAACGGCATTGTGCCGCTGCTCATCCCGCTGACCGTGACCTCACGGGGCACGGTGGCGGTCGCCGCCGCGCTCGCCGCGTTCTTCGGCGGCCAGCTCTTCGCGCCGGTGATCGGGAAGATCGCCGACCGCACCGGCGGACAGCGGACGATCTTTCTCGGGTCATTCCCCCTGATGGGTGTCGCGGCCATCGGGTTCGGCTTGTCCGACGGACTCCTCGGCTGGTGTGTCGCGGCCGTGGTCGCCGGTGCCACCGCGGGAGCCGTGCAGACCCTGGGCAGCGTGTTCATCACCGAGGGCCATCCGGAGGACGAGTGGGACGAGCGCATCGGATGGTTCCGCTTCGTGTTCGGCATGGGCCAGGTGTCGGGACTGGCGATCGGAGCGGTGTTCGCCGACGGCCATGTCCACACCGGCTGGTACGTCGCAGGTGTCGTGATCATCTTCGGCACCCTGCTGGGCCGGCTACGCCTCCCCCACCTGGCGTCCGCAGGCTCCGACCCCGCCCGCCCCGACTCCGCACTGCCGACGCCGGGCGGCCTGCGTCGCGAACTGCGGGGACCGTTCGGCCGGTTCCTCGCGTCGTGGTTCCTGGCGATGACCGCCGTACAGACCTTCCTGAACGTGATGCCGCTGGTGATGAAGGACGCCTTCGCCGTGTCGTCGTCGCACACCGCGTCCTGGTACCTGCTGGCCTCGGTCGTCGGAGCCTGCCTGTATCCCGTGTGCGGGCGCCTCGCGGACCGGTACGGCTGCGGTTGGGTCCTGCGCACGGGTCTGCTGATCACGCTGACCGGCCTGGCGGTGATGACGGCCGCCTGGATCTGGCACCCGTCGGGAGACTCCTGGATCGGCATCGCCGGGCTCATACTGGTGGCGTTGGGCTACCCGTTCGACTACATCGGCGCGACCAAGATGGCCGCCGACCTCACCCTCGACGGCCAGGGGTCCGCGATGGGACTGTTCAACAGCGCGGTGGCCGCGGGCGCGATCGTCGGCGCGACGGTCCCGTCGTCCCTCGCCGCGAGGTTCGGCTACGGCTCGCTGCTGCCGCTGGCGGCCGGGCTGATCGTTGCCGCCCTGCTGGTCGGGTGGGGTGTTCTCGCGCGAGAGGCATACAAGCCGGCCTGAGTGCCCGGCCGGGCTGGACCCGCCGGACACAGCGCGGATTCGGAATCAACAGAACGGTCATGGAATGCCGGGGCGTCGGAAATGGTTGTGCCGACCGTGGCATCACATGACGTAACCCTGGAAACCTTCGAAGAGACTGTCACGAAGGACGGCATCGTGCTGCTCGACTTCTGGGCGAGCTGGTGCGGTCCGTGCCGCATGTTCGGCCCGGTCTTCGAGAAGGCTTCCGAGGAACATTCCGACATCTTCTTCGGCAAGGTGGACACCGAGGAGCAGCAACAGCTCGCCGGCAGCCTGGGCATCCAGTCGATCCCGACCCTGATGGCGTTCCGCGACGGGATCCTGGTGTTCAACCAGCCGGGCGCGCTGCCCCCGGCCCAGCTCGAGGAACTCATCAGTGCGGTCGAGGGCCTCGACATGGACGACGTGCGCGCCAAGGTCGCCGCCGCTCAGCAACAGTGATGCCGCCGGAGCCGTCGCTGTAGGGCACCCATCTCTGTAGGAGAACTTCAGCAAGGCTTCGATTAAATTCGATTGTCCTTCATCGTCGTGACCTCGACGATGAAGGACATGTCCTCTCGTGACCGGTTGCTCGCGCTCGGCGTGGTGTTCTTGTGGGGACTCAACTTCGTGGCGATCCACCTCGCCCTCGAACACTTCCCTCCCCTGTTCCTCGCCGCCCTGCGCTTCGCCGTCATGGCGCTCCCGGTCATCGCCTTCGTCCGATTCCCGAAGGTCCGCCTGAAGTGGTTCCTGCTGTACGTGGCCGGATTCGGCACCGTGCAGTTCATCTGCCTCTTCCTGGCGATGGACCTCGGGATGCCGGCAGGCCTGGCCTCGTTGGTCCTGCAGACCTCGGCCCCCTTCACCGTCGTCCTCGGCGTGCTGTTCCTCCGTGAGCGGATGACGCTGCTCCAGGTCCTGGGGCTCCTCGTCGCCGTGGCCGGGATGGGCGTCATCGCCTGGGATCGCGCCACCGGCAGCGGCATCGGCGCGGCAGCGCTCATCCCGATCGGGCTGACCGTCCTCGGCGGATTGAGTTGGGCGATCGGCAACATCGGCGGCCGCCTCGCGCAGCCCGACGACTCGTTCCGCATGACCCTGTGGATGGCCGTCGTCGCGGGTCCGCCCCTCTATGTCGTGAGCCTCATCGCCGAGGGCCCGACCGCAGGCATCGACGCCCTCATGACCATCGGCACCGAGACGGGCCTGCGCGCGCTCGGCGGACTGATCTATCTCGCCGTCCTCGGCACGCTGGTGGGCGCGGGCCTGTGGACGCTCCTGCTCAGCCGCAACGACGCCAGCCGCGTCTCCCCGATGTCGCTGTTGGTGCCCGTCGTCGGCATCTCGGCGTCGTTCGTCTTCCTCGACGAGGTACCCACCGTCGGGGAGATCATCGGCGCGACCGTCGTCGTGGTCGGCTGCGCGGTCGGCGCTGCGCGGTCGGCGTGATGGCGCGCCCGCGCTCACGTCCGCGGGTGCGTCCGACCCCGGTCCCACAGGCCACCGGGCCCGA
The DNA here is from genome assembly GCF_900683595.1 of Gordonia paraffinivorans. Classification (NCBI taxonomy): domain Bacteria; kingdom Bacillati; phylum Actinomycetota; class Actinomycetes; order Mycobacteriales; family Gordoniaceae; genus Gordonia; species Gordonia paraffinivorans. Next base: position 798,236 of record NZ_CAACYD010000006.1, read on the forward strand.
ACCCGTCACCGGACCAGACCGGGGAGGGCGGGCCAACGGGGAGACCGCGCCCCGGCCCGCGGCGCGCTCGGCGTGCCCCTGACCCCCGGTGCTCTCCGCTCCGTGTGTTCCGGTCCTGCGTGCCCCGACTCGGCCGACTGTTCCCCTACTGCGCGGCGGTGACGGCGTCGCGCACGGCCGCGCACATCCGGTCGACGGCCGCCCGCGCGTCGGGGCTGATGAGGGTCATGTTCGCGAAGCCGTGGATCAGCGAGCCCTCGCGCTGCACGGTGACCGGGACACCGGCCTCCTTCAGCCGCTCGGCGTAGGCCAGGCCCTCGTCACGCAGCGGGTCGAAGCCCGCGACGACGACGTGCGCCGGCGCCAGACCGCTCAGGTCGTCGGCCAGCAGCGGCGAGCACCGCGGGTCGGTGCGCTGGGCGAGGTCGGGGACGTAGTGGTCGCTGAACCACGTCATCCGCTCCTCGGTGAGGAAGAAGCCCGACGGGAACTCCCGGCGCGAGGCGCTCTTCTTCGACAGGTCCGTCACCGGGTAGATCAGCAGCTGCAGCAGCGGGGCGATGTCCTCGCCGCGCACCTCGCGCGCCAGCACGGTGGCGAGATTGCCCCCGGCGCTGTCCCCCGAGACGACGATGCGCCGCGGGTCGACGCCCCAGCGCGGCGCCGCGTCGACGACGAATCGCCACGCCGCGACCGCATCCTCCACCGCGGCCGGGAACGGGTTCTCCGGGGCCAGCCGGTATTCGACGGAGACGACGTCGAGGCCGGTGTCGTGCGCCAGGCGACGCACGAAGCCGTCGTGGCTGATGCGGCTGCCGATGACCCAGCCACCGCCGTGGAAGTAGAGGAGGATGCCTCGCGAGGAGGTCTTCGACCGGTACCTCGTGGCCCTCAGTTCGCCACCGGGGCCGTCGAAGACCAGGTCCTCCTCGGCCGCCATGGGCGGGAGGTCCTCGGCGAGGCCTGCGGCCGAATCGTCGATCTGCTTGCGGGACTCGGCGACGTCGTCGTTGCCCAGGCCGACGCCCGGCACGTGCTCGGCGGCCCAGCCCACGGCGAACATCTCGGGGGCGAGTCGCTCGCCGTCGGAGTTGGTGGGGGCCCACCGGCCGGCCAGTGCCAGGACACCCGGCGGGATCTTCGACGCCCCGCGCATGAGGCCGGCCTGGAGTCGAGCGGGCAGGGACAGTGTCTGATGCGTGTCGCGGCTCACATCCGCAGAGCCTACTTGCTGGTCGGCAGCCGCCACGAGCAACCCGGCGTGCGAGCCTGTGGAACACTCGTGGCCATGTCCGACCGTCCATCGTCCGCCGGTTCCGCATCCCGCCGGGGCACCCGTCTACCCGTCCGCACCTCGGTCGCGCTGGCCGCGGCCGCGGCGGCCCGGTGGGCGTCGCGCGCCACCGGCCGCGGCAAGGGGTCGATGATCGGCGGCCTCGTCGCCGCCAAGATCGACCCCGAGATCATGCGCCGCCTCGCGGCCGGCAAGCGCACCGCGATCATCACCGGCACCAACGGCAAGTCGACGACCACGCGGATGGCCGCGGCGGCGATGGCCGAGCTCGGCGAGGTCGCCACGCAGGCCGACGGCGCGAACATGGACGCCGGCATCATCGCCACGCTCACCCTGACCCGCACCGCGCCGTACGCCGCGCTCGAGGTCGACGAGCTGCACGTGCCGCACGTCAGCGACGCCGTCGACCCCGAGGTGCTGGTGCTGCTGAACCTCTCCCGCGACCAACTCGACCGGGTCGGGGAGATCAACATGATCGAGCGACGGCTCCGCGAGGGCATCGCGCAACATCCGTCGACGACCGTCGTCGCCAACTGCGACGACGTGCTGGTCACCTCGGCGGCCTTCGACGCCCCGAACGTCATCTGGGTCGCCGCCGGCGCGAGCTGGGTGGGCGACTCGGTGAGCTGCCCTCGCACCGGCGAGCCGATCGTGCGGTCCGGGGACGGCTGGCGGTCGACCGGGGACGAGAACTTCCGCCGCCCCACCCCGCAGTGGTGGTTCGACGACGAGAACATCTATGGCCCCGACGGCTTCTCCGCCCCGATGACCCTCTCGGTGCCCGGTCGGGCGAACCGTGGCAACGCGACGCAGGCCGTCGCCGCGGCCGTCGCGATGGGCGCCGACCCGGCCAAGGCGGTCGCCGCGGTCGGCACCGTGGGCGAGGTCGCCGGGCGCTACGGCGTGCACCAGATCGGCAACCACTCGGTCCGCACCCTGCTCGCGAAGAACCCGGCCGGCTGGCAGGAGGCGCTGTCGATGATCGACCAGGACGCCGACGGCCTGGTGATCGCCGTCAACGGCCAGGTCCCCGACGGCGAGGACCTGTCGTGGCTCTGGGACGTGCGCTTCGAGGCCTTCGAGACGATGCAGGTCGTCGCCTCCGGCGAGCGTGCCGCCGACCTCTCGGTGCGCCTGCTGTACGCGGGTGCCGAGCACACCACCGTCCCCGACCCGATGGAGGCGATCGCCTCGTGTCCGCCGGGGCGGGTCGAGGTGCTGGCCAACTACACCGCGTTCCGCGATCTCGGGGTCGCGATGGAGCGCGCCGCGCGGGCTCGGAAGGGCGAACAGTGAGCGAGTCGACTCTCCGGATCGGGCTGGTCCTGCCCGACGTCATGGGCACCTATGGCGACGGCGGCAACGCCCTCGTCCTCAAGCGGCGCGCGATCATGCGCGGCATCGACGCCGAGGTCGTGCACATCACCCTCGACGACCCGGTGCCCGATTCGCTCGACGTCTACACCCTCGGCGGCGCCGAGGACTACGCACAACGCCTCGCGACCCGCCACCTCACCCGGTATCCGGGGCTGCAGAAGGCTGCGGCCGCGGGACGCCCGGTGCTGGCGATCTGCGCCGCGATCCAGGTGCTCGGCCACTGGTACGAGACGTCCGCGGGCGAGCGGGTCGACGGCATCTCGCTGTTCGACCTGACCACGTCCCCGCAGGAGAAGCGCGCCATCGGCGAGCTCGTCACCGAGCCCGTCCACCCCGCGCTCACGCAGCCGCTGACCGGGTTCGAGAACCACCGCGGCGGCAGCAGGCTGGGCTCCGACGCGAAGCCCCTCGCCCGGGTCAAGCACGGCGTCGGCAACGGCGTCGGCGACAGCACCGAGGGAGTCGTGCAGGGCAGCGTCATCGGCACCTACATGCACGGCCCGGCCCTCGCCCGCAATCCCGAACTCGCCGACCATCTTCTCGCGACCGCTATGGGCGTCGATTCGCTTGCCCCGCTGGATCTTCCCGAGGTCGACCGGCTGCGCCGGGAGCGCCTGGCGGCGGGACGCCGCCGCTAGGACACCTCTGGCGAATCGCCCCACACGCACTCTGATCGTGGGGCAGGATGTGCACCAACCGACGTGTGCGAGTTACGGAGGTGCACCGTGACCGAGAACCGGGTGCTGCACGTGATTCAGCACGCCATCCTCACCTGCGAGGACGGCGTGTGGACGGGGCGATACGGCGGAGAGGACTGGTCGGTGATCGCCGGTTCGCACGACGAGGTCCTCGAGCAGATGGTCGAGACCCTGCACCGCCTCGGCGACGACGACGAACACCGATGGCGGATCATCTCGCTGGCCGAGGCGGTCGCCGCGGGCGAGCGCACCGAGGAGGGCTTCGAGGCGCGCTTCATCGATCGCGAGAGCTACGAGAACCGGGTCATCGAGGCGATGGAGTCGCAGTTCGAAGAGGAGTAGCCCGCCCTCCGGTTCACCGGCCCGCCGTATCGATCCCCGCCGTATCGATCCCTGCCGACCGTGCGGCCGCCGCGAGGACCTCGACCAGCATCTCGGCGGTCAGCCGCCCGGTGAAGGTGTTGTGCTGGCTGACGTGATAGCAGCCGAACACCTCGAGGGCCGCATCGCCGCGCGTCAACGTCGTCGAGACCCCGTGCCCGAACTTCGGTGCCGGCCTCGGCACCGTCCAGCCCAGCGCGGCGAACGTGCGAAGCGTTGACTGCCAACCGAATTGGCCGAGGGTGAGTACGGCCCGCACGCTGGGGGCGAGGAGTTCGAGCTCGGCGTGCAGCCACCGGGCACAGCGATCACGCTCGTCGACGGTCGGCTTGTTCTGCGGCGGGGCGCAGTGCACGGGGGCGGTGATGCGGGTCTCGACCAGCTCCAGGCCGTCGTCGAGGGACACCGAGTGCGGCTGGTTGGTCAGGCCCGCGGAATACATTGCCGCAAACAGGAAGTCGCCGCTCTGATCGCCGGTGAACATGCGGCCGGTGCGGTTGCCGCCGTGCGCCGCGGGGGCGAGGCCGACGATCAGCAACCGCGCGTCGGCCGGACCGATCCCCGGCACGGGGCGTCCCCAGTACTCCTCGTTCTCGAATGCGCGGCGCTTCTCGCGCGCCACCTGCTCGCGCCATGCGACGAGTCGCGGACACGCGCGGCAGTCGATCAGGTCCGCGTCGAGTTCGGCGAGATCGCGGTACCGCCGCCGTCGTCGGGTGGCCATGTCCCGACCCTAGCGGCCCGGGAGCCGCCGGATACCGGACCGCCCCAGACCGATGTCGCAGACCGGTGTCACAGACCGCATCTCACGGACGGTCGAGCACCACGCAACGCTCGCGGGTTCGGTCGACGGCGAACCAGCCGCGCTCGAACTCCTGCCACTGCCGAAGGTGCTCGCGGGACGTCTCGCCGTCGCGTGCCACCGCGCGTTCGAGGCGTTCCTCGGCGGTGCCGCCGTCGAGCCACAGGGCGTGCGTCAGACGCTCGGCGATACGCCGGCGCGCCGACGACACGCCCTCGATGATGAGCAGGGGCTGCCACTCGACCCAGACCGCCGGGCCGGGGGTCGCCACCCCGTCGTGCCACACCCTCGGACGGTAGCGGTAGTCGCGGCGTCGGACGAACGAGTGCAGGATGTCGGCCTCCAGTTCGGGCCACCACGCGACCGGATTGTCCCAGGTCGCGAAGTCGTCGGTGCGCACGAGCGTCACCCCGGTCCCGCGAGCCCGCAGACGCTCCACCAGCTGGTCGGCGACCGTCGACTTGCCCGCGCCCGACGGGCCGTCGACGGCGACGATCCCGGCGTCGAGCTGATCGGCGAGGTCGTCCAGACGGGTTTCGACGACCGCGGCGTGCGGCCTGAGCGACGAGGTCATCGCCCGGCTCAGGCGAGGACGCGCCGGCCCGAGAGTGCCCGGCCCAGGGTGAGCTCGTCGGCGAACTCGAGGTCGCCGCCCATCGGGAGGCCCGATGCCAGACGCGTCACCGACAGACCGGGGAAGTCCTTGAGCATGCGCTGCAGATAGGTCGCGGTGGCCTCGCCCTCGGTGTTGGGGTCGGTCGCGACGATGACCTCGGTGACGTCGACGCCGTCGGCCTGGTTGCCCAGACGGCGCAGCAGCTCGCGGATGCGCAGCTGGTCGGGGCCGATGCCCGACAACGGGTCGAGCGCGCCGCCGAGCACGTGGTAGCGCCCGGTGAACTCCTTGGTGCGCTCGATCGCGTGCACGTCCTTGGGTTCCTCGACCACGCAGATCTTGGTGGCGTCCCGGCGCGGGTCGGAGCAGATCCGGCACAGCCGGTTCGCCGCGACGTTGCCGCATTCGGCGCAGAAGATCACGTCGTCGCGGACCCGGCCGAGCGCCGCGATCAGTCGATCGATCTCGGACTTCTCCCCCGCGAGCAGGTGGAACGCGATGCGCTGCGCGCCCTTGGGACCGAGACCCGGCTGCTTGGCCAGTTCGTCGATCAGATCCTGGATCGGTCCTTCATACATCGCGTGGTGTCCGGGTTTCGTTCGGGAGTCGTCGGAAGTGAGTCGTCAGCGTCGGGCGGGCCGGCTCAGCCGCCGAGCCCGGGGATGCCGCCGCCGAGACCTCCGGCCAGCGGACCCATCTTCTCGCTGGCGAGCCGCTCACGCTTGCGCGAGAGGTCCTCGAGCGCGCCGAGCAGCAGGTCCTGCAGGGTCTCCACGTCGTCGGGGTCGACGATCTTCGGGTCGATGGACACCTTGGTCACCTCGCCGGTGCCGTTGCCGGTCACGGCGACCAGGCCGTTGCCCGCGCTACCGACGATCTCGGCGGACGCGATCTCGTCCTGGGCGGCGAGCAGCTTCTCCTGCATCTGCTGTGCCTGGGCGAGCAGACCTGCCATGGGGTTCTCGCCGCCCTGGCCGCCGCCGAACAATGCGCTGGGATCGAAAGGTTGCGTCACGGTGTCCAGCGTAGCCGCCGGGTCAGCGCAACAGTCGGTCGACATGCGCGGCGATGTCGTCGACGGTCGCGTCGTCGACCGGACTGACCTCGAAGGACAGCACGCTGTCGCCGAAGAGACGGCCCGCGCGGGGCGTCAGCGAGAACTCGAACCGGTCGTCGACCCGGCGCCACTCGACAATGCCGCCGTAGACCGGCGCGCTCGCCCCGGTGGTCACGCAGTGCTCGTCGGCCCGGGGCCCGCCGGTGAGATCCCGCTGGATCTGGAAGCACGCCATCGACTCGTCGTCGATGAACACGACGGCCTCACACCCGAGGTCGGGGTGCCGCTCGTAGGACGCTCGGATGCTCACGGTGGCCAGGGTAGATCCTCGGCCGCTGCCGTGAATCGCTCCCGCCCGCGAATGGACCCCCCCGAAAAGCACCCCCGGGAAGGAGCGGATGGCGATGGGGCATCCGCTGAGCGCTGGAGGGCGGAGTTCAGGGACGGTTCTCGGGCAGCACCGACCGCCGGCTCTCGTACCGCCGGTGCGTGCCGTCGATCGGGTCGGTGAACTCGAGAGCGTGCGCGACGAGCCGCAGCGGTTCGGAGAAGTCGCCGTGGTCGGGACGTTCGGCGAGTTCGGGACGGACCTCGGGGTACAGCGGGTCGCCGACGATCGGCACCCCCAGCGAGGCCATGTGCAGCCTCAACTGGTGGGTGCGGCCGGTGTGCGGCACCAGCCGGTACACGCCGCCGTGCGCGGTCCGCTCGACCAGGGTGATCTCGCTGATCGCGTTGACCGGACCGGCCACGACGCGGGCCCGCAGGTCGCCCGCGGTCTTCTCGATGCGGTCGGAGACGGTGACCGTGTCCGCGAGCCGCTCGTCGACGGGGGCGAGCGCGCGGTACTCCTTGCGCGCCCGGCGGGAGGCGAAGAGATCCTGGTAGGCGGCCCGCACCTCGGGTCGCAGGGTGAACAGCAGCACCCCGGCGGTCAGGCGATCGAGCCGGTGCGCAGGCGAGATGGTCTCGCTGCCGAGCTCCCGCCGCAGCCGCACCAGCGCGGTCTGGGTGACGTGCCTGCCGCGCGGCATCGTGGACAGGAAGTGCGGTTTGTCGACGACGACGATGTTGTCGTCGCGGTGGAGGATCTCCACGTCGAACGGGATCGGGACCTCCGCCGGCAGGTCCCGGTACAGATAGATCGAGGTGTTGACCTGCGACGGAGCGTCGAGGTCGACCGGCCGGCCGCCGGCGTCGACGATCTCACCGGCCGCTGCCCGGGCGCGCAGGTCCGCCGGCGTGAGTCCGGCGAGGGACGGCGACTGCAGCAGCGCCTCCCCGACGGTGGTGTCGGGACCGGCCCGCAGCACCACCCGCGTCGAGTCGACTCCGTCCCGGATCGGGAGCGGTGAGGGTCGCGCCCGACCGCGCCTGCGCCGGCTCAGTTCTCGAGACGCTTCTTGAGGTTGCCGAGGACCTCCGCCTGGATGCCGTTGAGGGCCCGGGGCGCGAAGGTGCGCTCGAAGAATCCGCCGATGCCGCCCGAGCCGTTCCAGGTGGTGGTGGCCGTCACCTTCGAGCCGTTGCCCGACGGCGCGACGGTGTAGGTGGTGACCATCGACGAGTTCGCGTCACGTTCGGTGACGGTGTCGGGGGTGACGCTGACCTCGGCCCGGACGTCGCGCTGTCGCTTCTCGGTGGCCTGCAGTATCCAGTGGACGACGGTGCCGTCGCCGTTGCCGCCGCTGATGACCTCGTAGTCGCGGTAGTGCGAGGAGAGGATCGCCGGACGCACCTCGGCGTAGTCGGCGAGGGCACCGATGACGGCATCGGGAGCGGCCGAGATGTCGATCGACTGCGATGCGGTTATCTGGCGCACGTTTGCACTCTCCTCCGGGACCAAAGATTGGCGGGCGAACTGATCAGGTCCTAGGCTAGCCGGGTGAGCTCTGGGCTGGAGATGGGGGGAGAGGCATTTGACCAGGGGGTGTCCACCCTGCTGGCCAGTTATCGTGCCATTCCTCCGAACGCGACAGTGCGGCTGGCGAAGAAGACGTCCAATCTCTTCCGCAAGCGCGCAGCCAATCCACATCCCGGGCTGGACGTCTCCGGGCTCGATCGGGTGATCTCGGTCGACGCCGAGAACCGCACCGCGGACGTCGCGGGGATGTGCACCTACGAGAACCTCGTGGCCGCGACCCTCCCCTATGGTCTGGCCCCGCTGGTGGTGCCGCAACTCAAGACCATCACCCTGGGCGGCGCCGTCACCGGGCTCGGGATCGAGAGCACCTCGTTCCGTTCCGGGCTGCCGCACGAGTCGGTGCTGGAGATCGACATCCTCACCGGCGACGGCGAGATCATCACCGCCACACCCACCAACGAGCACGCCGACCTCTTCTACGGGTTCCCGAACTCCTACGGCACGCTCGGTTACTCGGTGCGCCTGAGGATCGAGCTCGAACCGGTCAAACCGTTTGTCGCACTCCGCCATGTGCGCTTCACCTCGATCGCCGACCTCCAGGCGACGATGGACCGGATCGTCACCGAGAAGACCTACGACGGCGAACGCGTGGACTATCTCGACGGGGTCGTGTTCACCGCCGACGAGTCCTATCTGACGCTCGGTCGCCAGACCGACGAGGAGGGCCCGGTCAGCGACTACACCGGGAAGGACATCTACTACCGGTCGATCCAGTCCAAGACCACCGACCGTCTCACCATCCACGACTACCTGTGGCGCTGGGACACCGACTGGTTCTGGTGCTCAAGGGCTTTCGGCGCGCAGAACCCGAAGATCCGCCGGTGGTGGCCGAAGAAGTACCTGCGCAGCAGCTTCTACTGGAAGCTCATCGCCTACGACCACAAGTACAACATCGCCGACCGGCTCAACGCCCGCAAGGGCCTGCCGCCCAACGAACGGGTCGTCCAGGACATCGAGGTGCCGATCGAGCGCACCACCGAGTACATCGAGTGGTTCCTGGAGAACATCCCGATCGAGCCGATCTGGTTGTGCCCGTTGCGCCTTCGCGAGCCGGCTCTCCCGGGTTCGGACCCGGTGCGCCCCTGGCCGCTGTACCCGCTGGAGCCGCGTCGCACCTACGTCAACGTCGGCTTCTGGTCGGCGGTGCCGGTGACCCCGGGCAAGCCGGGCCACACCAACAGGCTCATCGAGCGCAAGGTCGCCGAGCTCGACGGCCACAAGTCGCTGTACTCCGAGAGTTTCTACGAGCCGGACGAGTTCGACGAGCTCTACGGCGGTGAGAGTTATCGGCTCCTGAAGAAGCGGTACGACCCTCGCGGCCGCCTTCTGGACCTCTATGCGAAAGCGGTGAAACGCCAATGACGACATTCAAGGACGCACCGGCCGGTGCGGACTCGCACTCGGGCAAGATGTCACTCGCCGAGATCTTCGAGACCCTCCTCGGCGGCAACCTCTCCATCCGCATCTCGGCCTACGACGGCAGCACCGCCGGCCCGGCCGACGCCCAGTACGGCCTCAACCTGAAGACGCCGCGCGGCACCACCTACCTCGTCACCGCACCCGGCGACCTCGGCCTGGCCCGCGCCTACATCGCAGGCGACCTCGAACTGGTCGGCGCACACCCGGGCGACCCCTACCCCGCGCTCAAGGCGCTGGCCGAGGACCTGTCCTTCCACCGCCCGTCGCCGCTGCAGCTCGCCCAGATCGCACGGTCGCTGGGCATCGAGCACTTCAAGCCGATCGCCCCGCCGCCGCAGGAGGCCGTCCCGCGCTGGCGCCGCTTCGCCGAGGGCCTGCGCCACAGCAAGGCCCGCGACGCCGAGGTGATCCACTACCACTACGACGTCTCCAACACGTTCTACGAGTGGGTCCTCGGCCCGTCGATGACCTACACGTGCGCCGTCTACCCCGACCGCGACGCGTCGCTGGAGACCGCACAGGAGAACAAGTACCGGCTCATCTTCGAGAAGCTGCGACTCAAGCCGGGCGACCGCCTGCTCGACATCGGTTGCGGATGGGGCGGAATGGTCCGTTACGCCGCCAAGCGCGGGGTGAAGGCGCTCGGCGCGACGCTGTCGGCCGAGCAGGCCGAGTGGGCGCAGAAGGCCATCGTCGACGAGGGGCTGAGCGACCTCGCGGAGGTGCGTCACAGCGACTACCGCGACATCACCGAGTCCGGCTTCGACGCGGTCTCCTCGATCGGCCTGACCGAGCACATCGGCGTGAGCAACTACCCGGCGTACTTCGGCTTCATGCGCGACAAGCTGCGCACGGGCGGCATGCTGCTGAACCACTGCATCACCCGGCCCGACAACTCGAGCCGCGCCAAGGCGGGCTCGTTCATCGACCGCTACGTATTCCCCGACGGCGAGCTCACCGGCTCGGGAAAGATCATCTCCAAGCTGCAGGACATCGGCGGCATGGAGGTCATCCACGAGGAGAACTTCCGCGAGCACTACGCGATGACGCTGCGGGACTGGAACGCCAACCTGGTCGAGCACTGGGACGAGGCGGTCGCCGAGGTCGGCGAGGGAACCGCCCGCCTGTGGGGCCTGTACATGGCCGGATGCCGGATCGGTTTCAACCGCAACATCATCCAGCTCCATCACGTGCTGGCGACCAAACTCGACGAGCGCGGCGGACACCAGGTGCCGCTGCGTCCGTGGTGGAACGCCTGACGGGACAGATCGACCTCGTCGACGGGGCCGCCTCCACGCCTGTGTGAGTGCGGTCCCGTCGCGTATCCGCCCCGATCACAGACGAGGAGTCCAATTGGGTTCGCTGCGTGCAGGCGACGTCCTCGCCGGATACACGATCATCTCCGAACTCGGTTCCGGCGGAATGGGTACCGTGTACCTGGCGCGCCACCCACGCCTGTCCCGCAACCAGGCGCTCAAGGTCTTGGACTCGGCCCTCGGCGCCGACCCGTCGTTCCGCGACCGGTTCCGCCGCGAGGCGCAGCTCGCCGCCCGCCTCGACCACCCCAACATCGTCGCCGTGCACGACGCGGGCGTCGACGACGGCGTCGGCACGGGAGACGACGACCGTGCGGGTCCGGCGACGTCGACCCCGCGCGTCGCGCAACCCACGCCCGGAGACGGGCGGCCGGCCCCCGTCCCCCAACCCACGACCGTGAATCCGCCTGCGGGCGCGCCGTTGACCGGGACCTGGCGCGGGGCGGTGACCGGTGACGACAGCGGTTTCGACGTCGTGGTGACCTTCGCGGGGTCCAATCCGGTGCGGGCCACCGTGGAGTATCCCCAGATCCCTTGTGCCGGAACCTGGTCTGAGGAGTCGAGGCGGGGTGACACGATCAGCCTGGTCGAGCGGGTCACGAGCGGCCCCTGCGTCACGTCGCAGATCACGCTGGATCGCCGACCCGACGGAACGCTCGGCTTCCGGTCCGACTACTTCGCCGAGTCCCGGGGCAGGACGCTGACCATCTACGCCACCCAGCGACGGGCGTGACCAGCGCCGGACGAGCGGTCAGGCGAGCGGGACGTCGATGATCGGACGCCGCACGTCGGCGCCGGGGCCGTCGAAGTGCCACCACTCACCGGGGTAGACCTCGAGTCCGCCGGCGGCCATCGCTTTTCGCAATCGCGCACGTGCCGCCTGTGCCGACGCGGAGACCCCCTGCGTGGCGTACGCGGTGGCGTTCGGGGTGAACGAGTCGAAGTCGGTGCCCATGTCGACCAGGCACAGACCGGGACCGACGCGGCGGTGCACGGGGCAGTTCGGGTTCCGCGCGGCGAGGGTGACGTCGACCGAACGTCCCGACTCGTGGCTCGTCGAGTACGGGCCGGGCGCGGCGACCCACGCCGGATCGGGGACCTTCTCGAACATCCGCTGCTGCACCGAGTGCGGCCGGTAGCAGTCCCAGAACACCAGAGTCTCGCCGCGTGCCCGCAGGTTCTCGGCGGCGGTGCGGAGTCCGGGTACCAGCGAGTCGTGCACGAGGCACCGTGCGTTCGCGGGATAGAGCCGCTCACCGACGAAGTTGCGCGGCGTCGCGTACCGGAGATCGACGACCGCGTCGGGCACTGCGGTACGCACGTCGACGAAGCCGAGTGCCCGCGCTCTGTCGTCCACGGCGGGCCGCGGGGTCGGCGAGAACGACTGCGGCGCAGGCGAGGCCGGGCTCGAGTGCACAACTCCCGAGGTATCGGGCGCCGACCGTGTCCCGGCCGCCGGGGGCTCCTCGCCCGGCGTTGCGCCCGCACATGCGGCGGAGAACGCGAGCGCCATCGCGGCCGACACGGCGACCATTGCTGCGCGCCGGGCAGATGACAACACCATCTCAGCGTTCTACCACGCCGACCGCGCGGGCCGGCGGATCACTCGATCGGCCGGGCACCCAACTCGGACTTGAGCAGCTCGAGCGCGACCTGATCGGGATCGAGGCGTTGGTCGGGGCTGGCGGTCCGGGCCTCGGCCACCATCTCCGCGCGTTCGTCCTCGGGGATGTCCTCGTCGGCGCGTGGCGGCTCGGGTTCCTCCGGCTCCGGCGGCGGCTCGGGCGCCGGGGCCGAGGGCGCACCCTGGCTCCGCCCTCGGCTCGGCCGAGAGAAAGACGGCTTCGGCTTGGGCTGCTGCCTCGGCGCCGGTCCGCCGCCCCTGGCCCCCGCCGGTGCGGCGGCTCCCGGAGGCTGGTGCACGGTGCGGACGTCGAGCGGCACGCCGAAGACCTCGGCGAGCGACTCTCGGATGATCGCGACCGCGTGCGGCGCGGAGAGACGTCCGACCAGGACCTCCACCGGATGGGCGAGCACCACGGTGTCGCCCTCGAGCGCGACGATGACCGCGGCCGACAGCATCGGCTCGAGGCTCTTGGAGCGTGACCGCACCGCGGCGCGGATGTCCTGGTAGCGCTTGCTCACCGTCTCGAGGTCGAGCCCGCCGGACGGCGCCGGCTCGGGTTCCGGTTCCGGGGTCCGCGCGGGCTCCGGCGGCCGGGGTCGGGCCGGCATCGCATCGGGCGGCGGCACCGAGTACTCGTCGACCGGCTCGTCCGGCAGCGGGATGTCGTCGTAATCGGCGGCCGGTGCCGGTTCCGGGACAGGAGCCGGCTTCGGCGCCCGGGTCTCGGATCCGCTGCGCTCGGGACCTCGGGCTTCTGTGCCGGTGATCTCCGGGCCACGGGTTGCGGGGCCACGCGACTCGGGGCGGGGCGACTCGGGGCGGGGCGACTCGGGGCCGGGCGACTCGGGGCCGGGCGCCGGCGCATCGGCTGCGGGCCGGCGTGACGGCGGTTCGGGCGAGGTCGGGGTGCCCGCGTTGCGGGCCGCGGGTTGGGCCGGCTCCTCGAACAGCGGCGCGGTCAGGTCCTCGACGGCCGCTTCCTCCGCGACCTGTCCGGCGGCGTCGTCACCCGCAGGCTCGGCGCCGGGCTCGTCGGCGCCCGGCGCCGGCGCGTCGACGGCCAGTTCGGACAGCGCATCCGCCAGGACGTCGGTCCCGGCCAGGACCTCGGGGTCGTCGGCGTCGATCTCCGCCGCGGCCTCGAGCTCGAGGTCCGGGTCGGCCAGACCGGGCTGTTCGACCGCCAGCTCGTCGAGCATGTCCTCGTCGGCGGTGGCGGGTGCAGCGGCGGCGGGCGCGTCCGCGACCGGAGCATCCGCCGTGGCCGCCGGCGCGACGTCGGCCGGCTCCGCGGCGGTCCGCGGCGCGACCGGCTGCGAGGCGACCGGCTGCGGGGCGGTCGGCTCGGGCGGCACCGGCCGGGCTTCCGCCGACGGCGCGTCGGGTGCCGACCGCATCGGTTGCGCGGCCGGAACCTGTTCTGCCACATCGGCTTCGGCGGCCTCGGCCGCAGCGCGCCGGGCTTCCTCGGCGGCCCTGGCCTCCTCCATCGCCTTGCGCTGCGAGGGCCGGATGAACTTCGGTTCCGGTTCGGGTTCGGCCGGTTTCGGCGGCACCGGGATCGACGTCGTGCCGACGCCGGACTCGAGGCGTTCGAGTCGTTGCAGCAGCGCGGCGTCGTCGGCGGATGCGGCCGGGAGCAGCATCCGCGCGCACATCACCTCGAGCAGGAGACGCGGCGAGGTGGTGCCGCGCATCTCGCCGAGCGCGTCGTGCACGATCTCGGCGAACCGCGTCAACGACGCGGGACCGAGCTTGGCGATCTGGGACTGCATCCGCGCCAGCTGATCACCCGGCGCCTCCACGAGTCCGCGGTCGGCGGCGTCGGGGACCGCCTGCAGCAGGATGAGATCGCGCAGGCGCTCGAGCAGGTCGACGGCGAATCGCCGTGGATCGTGCCCGGCGTCCACGACCTTCTCCACGGCGCCGAACAACGCGGCGCCGTCGGCCTCGGCCAACGCCTCCACGGCGGTGTCGATGAGTGCGATGTCGGTGACGCCGAGCAACGCGAGCGCGCGCTCGTAGGCGACGCCGTCCTCGTCGGCACCGGCGAGGAGCTGGTCGAGGATCGACAGCGAGTCACGGGGCGATCCGCCGCCGGCGCGGATGACCAGCGGGTAGACCTCGGGCGCGACGCGCACGCCCTCCTTCTCGCAGATCTTCTCCAGGAGGCCGCGCATGACGGGCGGCGCGAGCAGGCGGAACGGGTAGTGGTGCGTGCGCGACCGGATCGTGGGCAGCACCTTCTCCGGTTCGGTGGTCGCGAACACGAAGATCAGGTGCTCCGGCGGCTCCTCGACGATCTTCAGCAGCGCGTTGAAGCCCGCGTTGGTGACCATGTGGGCCTCGTCGACGATGAACACGCGGTAGCGCGACTCGGCCGGCGCGTAGAACGCCCGGTCGCGGAGTTCACGGGTGTCGTCGACACCGCCGTGGCTGGCGGCGTCGAGTTCGATCACGTCGAGGTTGCCGGGGCCGCCCGGGGCGAGCGCGACGCAGGATGCGCACACACCGCAGGGACGGGATGTGGGGCCTTCGACACAATTCAACGACCGCGCCAGGATTCGCGCCGACGACGTCTTGCCGCAACCGCGCGGACCCGAGAACAGGTACGCGTGGTTGATGCGCCCCGAGTCGAGGGCGCGGCTCAACGGTTCGGTGACGTGCTCCTGCCCCACGACGTCGGCGAAGGTAGCCGGGCGATAGGTGCGATACAGAGCCACGCGTCGAGAGTACCGGCGGACGGTGACACCCGAGGACCCTGCCTCACACTGCCGGGGTGGCCCCCGTGTCCGGGTTGTCGGCCATCGGCTCGCCGGCCGTTCCGACCAGGTCATCACCCCTGGCGGCGGCATCCCGCGTGCCCGCGTCCACCGGTCGACCATCGCCGTCGGACGAGGACGCGGCCGGTTCCGCGGGCAGGCCGCCGTCGGCGATCACGGCCGCTGCGACGCCCTTCGCGATGACCGGCGCGGTCGGGTCGGCCGTCGCGCCACGACGCCCGGACACCCGCAGCGCGACGACGGCGGCGACCAGGATTCCGAGGTAGCACCAGAGGTAGGGGCTGACGGTGAACCAGTTCATCCAGGTGACGCGGGTCTTCACGTACAGGCCCGTGTAGTAGGCGTCGGGCACCAGCTCGGGCACGTGCGTCGGCCACGCGAACACGATCAGGAACAGGGCGATCGCCCCGGCCGCGGCGAGTCCGCGGCGTACCGAGGCGAGCCGGGCGTCGAGGGCCAGGTGGACGCCGATGACGATGACCGGCACGAACCACACCCAGTGGTGACCCCAGGACATCGGGGACACCACGCACGCGGTCATGCCGACGATGCTCAGCGCGAGCAGCTCCTGCCCCTTGCGGTGGGCGTAGGTCGCGACCGCGAACCCGGCGACGAGGGTGGCCAGCGCCAGCCCTCCGTACAACAAGGTCGGCGGGTGATCGGTGTCGAGGTGGTTGGCCAGCATCCCGCGCAGGGACTGGTTGCCGCGCAGCTGCGCGGAGCCGACCCGTTCGGACTGGAACAGCTTGTCGGTCCAGTACGCCCAGGAGTCCCGCGGGAGCACGGCGAAGCCGACCAGCACGGTCAGCGCGAACCCGCCGAGGACGCCGCTGAACGCCCGCCAGTTCCGCTGGACGGCGTAGTACCCGGCGAAGATCAGCGGGGTGAGCTTGATGCCCGCCGCGATGCCGGCGCCGAAACCCTTGGTCCGCGAAGTGTCCGGACGCGTCAGGTCGGCCAGGATCAGCAGCATCAGGAAGACGTTGATCTGCCCGTACCAGATGGTCGTGCGCACCGGCTCGAGCAGCATCGACGCCGCGACCAGCGACATCGCGACGACCCGCAACGGCCAGGTCGGCGTCCGGCAGAGGGCGCGGAAGCTGAGCATGACCACCGCGTAGAGCGCCACGACGATCCCGATGGTCCAGATCCAGCGCGCGACGTCGAAGGAGATCAGCGCCAAGGGTGTGAAGAGCAACGCGGAGAACGGCGAGTACGTGTAGTCGAGGTCGCCGATCATCTTCACGTCATAGAGGTTCGCGCCCTCGGTGACCGCCTCCGCTCCCTGCCGGTAGACGGCCAGGTCGATCTGATTGTTCATCAGACCCCAGAACTGGGCTCCCCAGGGCACGACGACATCCTGGAGTGCCAGAGCGACGACCCCGAAGATGGCGAACCCGGATGCGAGAAGAACCGGCCTGGGCAGATTCACGATTTACAAGACTGTCATAAGAGACGGTGCATACCGGGATGCTCGCCCGCCAATGAGATCAATCTAACTCCGCCACCGCGTTTCGCCGACGGCGTGTCGCGTCGGCCGGTCAGGACTGCTGTGCAAGCAGCGTCTCGGCGGACGCGAGCAGAACGCAGGTCGACACCCCGTCCATCGCGGCCCGGAGGTCGTCGGTGTTCGGGAAGGTCGGCGCGAGCCGGATGTTCCGGTCGTGCGGGTCGACCTTGTACGGGAACGCCGAGCCGGCCGCGGTCAGCGCGATGCCGGCCTCCTTGGCCAGCTCGATGGTGCGGCGGGCCGCGCCGTCGATGACGTCGAGGCTGATGAAGTAGCCGCCCTCGGGCTCCGACCAGGAGGCGACCTTCGACTCGGCGAGCCGGTCTTCGAGGATGTCGAGCACGATCTTGAACTTCGGCTCGATGATCTCGCGGTGGCGCGCCATGTGGGCGCGCACCCCGTCGGCGTCGCCGAAGAACCGCAGGTGGCGCAGCTGGTTCACCTTGTCCGGGCCGATGGTCTTGAAGCCGAGGTACTTGGAGAACCACGCGACGTTCTCCGGCGACGAGCCGAAGAACGCGACACCGCCGCCGGCGAAGGTGATCTTCGACGTCGAGCCCAGCACGTACACGCGGTTGGGGTGACCGGCCTGCGCCGCCATCTCGATGACCGGCAGCGGGGTCGGCGGCGCGTCGACCAGGGTGTGCACCGCGTAGGCGTTGTCCCAGTAGATGCGGAAGTCGGGCGCGGCGGGCATCTCGAGCAGCCCGCGGGTGACCTCTTCGGAGAAGGTGACGCCGGTCGGGTTCGAGTAGGTGGGCACGGCCCACATGCCCTTGATGCTCGGGTCGCCGGCGGTGAGCTCCGCGCACAGGCGCACGTCGGGGCCGTCCGGGAGCATCGGAACCGGGATCATCTCGATGCCGAAGCTCTCGGTGATGGCGAAGTGCCGGTCGTAACCCGGTACGGGGCAGAGGAACTTGATCTTCTGGCGGCCCCACGGCTCGTCGGAGTCGGGGGTGCCGTGCAGCAGCCCGAAGACCGTGAGGTCGTGCATCAGCTCGAGGCTGGAGTTGCCGAAGGCGATGAGGTTCTCCGGATCGACGGCGAGCAGCTCGCCGAAGATCGCGCGCAGCTCGGGCAGGCCCTTGAGGCCGCCGTAGTTGCGGGTGTCGGTGCCGGTGCCGTCCCGGTAGTCCTCGCCGGGCAGCGACAGGAGCGCGTTCGAGAGGTCGAGCTGCTCCGGCGCCGGCTTGCCGCGGGTGAGGTCGAGCCTGAGGCCCAGCGCCTTGAGGTCGTCGTAACGCTTCTTCAGATCCGCCTGGGTGTCGCGAAGTCGGTCGGCACTCATCGAGTGGAAATTCAACGTAGGACCTTTCGCGGCACGACGCCGAAATGCGGGGGTTCCGACGCCGCAGACCAGAGAAATGTGAATGGGAGATAAGGGGACCCCGCGCACCCGAGAGAGCCCGTTGACCCTTGCTGCCTTCCGGCCCTGGGGGAGTTCACAGGATGCACGCCGCGCGGGATCCGTCGTCCAGTGTAGCGAGCGCTCGAAGGGGTGCGACACCGACCCTTCCCCAACGTCACGACCTGCGAAAACCCCGAGAAACGACGAAGGTCCGCGGCGATCGTGACGATCACCGCGGACCTCTCGCGGCGGAGGATAGGGGATTCGAACCCCTGAGGGCTGTTAACCCAACCCGCGTTCCAGGCGAGCGCCATAGGCCACTAGGCGAATCCTCCAACGCTGGCGATGATAGCGGCCTGACGTCCGCTCGCCCAAACCGCTTGCGACCCGCGTCACCCGCATTAGGGTCGAAGCCATGTCCGATTCCTCTCCCGTCGTCGTGATCGGGGCAACCGGAGGCCAGGGCGGCGCCGTGGTCGACGCGCTGCTCGAGGCCGGTTTCGGAGTGCGGGCCCTGGTCCGCGATGCGGTGTCGTCGAAGGCCGCGACGCTGGCCGGGCGCGGAGTCGAGATCGCCGTCGGCGACGTCGTCAGCGGCATCGGGCTCGCGGACGCGTTCACCGGCGCCTCGGGGGTGTTCGCGATGACGACGCCGTTCGAGTCCGGGGTCTCCGCGGAGATCGCGCAGGGCAGGGCGCTGATCGAGGCGGCGACGTCCGCGTCGGTTCCCTACCTGGTGTTCTCGTCGGTGGCGTCGGCCGACCGCGGCACCGGGGTGCCGCATTTCGACTCGAAGTTCGAGGTCGAGCAGATGCTGGCGGCCACCGACATCCGGCACACCGTCGTCGCCCCGGCGTATTTCTACGACAACCTGCTCGCGAGCTCGGACGCGCTGGCCGCCGGGGTCATGCCGATCGCGATGCCGGCCGACAAACCGCTGCAACAACTCTCGCGCCGTGACCTCGGCCGGTTCGTCGCCGGCCTGTTCGCGACACCCGACGACCACGTGGGCGAGCGCATCGAGATCGCCTCCGATCAACCCACCCCGAACGAGATGGCCCGGATCGCCGGCGAGGTCCTCGGCACCCGGGTGATCGCGGAATCATATGATCCCGAACGCATCCCGTCCCCGGACATGAGCGCGATGTTCGCCTTCCTCGGCGATCGCGGCTACGAGGTCGACATCCCGGCCCTGCACGCCCGCTTCCCCGACGTCGGCTGGCAGTCCTTCGCCAACTGGGCGGCCGAGGCCCTGCATCGGTGATCCGGCGGCACCGCCGATCCCGCGAACTCGGCGCGGCGCGCTGCCGTCCGATGCCGCATGATCGTCGGGTGCACACCCACCGAGCCCAGCATCTGACGAGTCGGGCGCACGCATGCTCGTAGACGCAGGACTGGTCGTCGCGGGCCTCGCCGGGCTCGTCATCGGCGCGGAGTTCCTCGTCCGCGGCGGATCGGCGATCGCCACCCGGCTCGGGGTGTCCCCGCTGCTCGTGGGCCTCACCATCGTGTCGGTCGGGACGAGCATGCCCGAGCTGGCGGTCGGCATCGACGCGACGCTCAACGACGCCGGGCCCCTCGCGGTCGGCAACATCGCGGGCACCAACATCGTCAACATCCTGCTGATCCTCGGCCTCTCCGCGGCGATGGTGCCACTGGCCCTGGGGAAGCAGACCCTGCGCCTCGACCTGCCCGCCATGTCGATCAGCGCGGTGCTGATGCTGGTGCTGAGCCTCAACGGCTCGCTCGGGCGGATCGACGGCGTGATCCTCCTGCTCCTCGGCATCGGCTACACGGCCGCGGCGATCCGGTCGGAACTCCGGGAGCGGGCCACCCCCGTGGAGGAGGAGATCGCCGAGGAGCTACCCGCGAAAGGCGGCCCGCTGTGGCTGCGCGCCCTCGAACTCCTCGGCGGCATCGCGGCGGTGGTGGTGGCGGCGGACTGGCTGGTCGACGGGTCGGTGTCGATCGCGACCGACCTCGGGGTGAGCGAGGCGTTCATCGGCCTGACCATCGTCGCGATCGGCACGTCGGCGCCCGAACTGGTCACGACCCTGATGTCGACCATCCGCGGCGACCGCGACCTCGCGATCGGCAACCTGATCGGCTCCAGCGTCTACAACATCGTGTTCATCCTGGGCGTGACCGCGCTGGTGAAGCCGATCGAGGTGACCAGCGACCTGATCCGGGTCGACATTCCGTTGATGACCGCCGTCGCCGTGCTCTGCATCCCGGTGTTCGTCTCCGGCCGGCGCGTGTCGCGGCTCGAGGGCATCGGGTTCGTGGCGTTGTACGTGATCTACCTGGTCGTCCTGCTCGTGTTCCGCACGTAGCCCGTCGGTGTTCGGCCCGTCGGTGTTCGGCCCGTCGGTGATCGCGGCCGCGAGGTCAGTCCGCTATCCGATTGCCCTTCTCGTCCCAGTGCGAGGCGACCTTCTTCGACGGCTGCACCCGCGGCGGCTCCCCCGGCATCTTCGGGTAGCTCGGCGGATACGGCATGTCCCCCAGCCCGTTCTCGTCGTCGCGGTGGACCATCTCGAGCAGCTTCTCGATCCCGCGGCGGTGGTCGGCGATGTCGGCCCACGGGTCGCCGCGCTCGGCGAGCATCTTCGGGACCGTCGCCATCGTGCAGTCGTCCGGGTTCACCTCGGCCAGCTCCGCCCAGGTCACCGGCGTGGAGACCCGCCCGATCGCGCTGCGCCGCACCGAGTACGGGGCCGCCATCGTCCGGTCGCGGGCGTTCTGGTTGAAGTCGATGAAGATGCGTTCCCCGCGTTCCTCTTTCCACCACGACGTGGTGACGTTGTCGGGGTCGCGGCGTTCGAGTTCGCGGGCGATCGCGATGACGCAGCGCCGGGTGGCGATGAAATCCCACAGCGGCTCGATGGGCACGTACACATGGATGCCGCGTCCGCCGGACAGCTTGACGAAGCCGCTGTAGCCGAGCTCGTCGAGCAGCGGCTTCAGCCCCTCGATGGCCACCCGGCGCACGTCGTCGAATGTGGTCCCCGGCTGCGGGTCCAGGTCGATGCGCAACTGGTCGGGGTGATCGTTGTCGGGGTGGAGGGTCGGCCAGGTGTGGAAGGTGACGGTGCCGAGGTTGGCCGCCCACACCAGGTCCGCGGGGACCGTGGGGCGCAGGGCATCGGCGGTTCGCTTGGAGGGGAACACGATCGGCGTCGCCTGCACGTGCTCGGGCCGTTTCTTGGCGATGTGCTTCTGATAGATCTCCTCGCCCTCCACGCCGTCGGGGAAGCGCTGCAGGAACGTGGGCCGGTCCCGCGTCGCCCGCATCAGCGGGCCGTCGCCTCCGCCGTCGACGCCGAGCGCCACCGTCTGGTAGTAGCCCACGAGATCCCGTTTGCGACCGCCGTTCTCGCCGAGTTCGGGGAAGTAGATCTTGTCGGGGTTGCTCAGACGCACGGCGATCCCGTCGACGTCGAGTTCTTCTGCGGGAGAACGAGATGGCATGGGCGTCATTCCCCTTCGAGGACGTCGTGCAGGTCGTAGGTGAGCGGGACCTCGAGTTGGTCGTAACCACAGCTCTCGGGGTCGCGGTCCGGCCGCCAGCGCAGGAACTTCACGGTGTGCCGGAAGCGCTGCTTCTCCATCTGGTCGTAGGCGAATTCGGCCACGAGCTCCGGGCGGATGGGTATCCACTCCCCCGATCTCTCCGACCGCCAGCGGGTGGGCTCCCCGGGCGATGCCTTGTCCGGGTCGAGCCGCATCGGCTCGAACATCTCCTGCAGTTCGATCCGCTTGGCGTCGGAGAAGGCGCCGGCGCCGCCGACCATCCGGAGTTCGCCGTCGTCGCCGTACAGTCCGAGCAGCATGGAGCCGAGTCCGGTGCCCGACTTGTGAATCCGGTAGCCGATGATCACGCAGTCCGCGGTCCGCTTGTGCTTGACCTTGAGCATCTCCCGCTTGTTCTCGACGTACGGGCCGTCGAGGCGCTTGGCCACCACGCCGTCGAGGCCGGCGCCCTCGAATGCGGAGAACCAGTCCTCGGCGACGGCCGGGTCGGTGGTCACCCGGCTGACGTGGAAGCTGCGATCGCGCTCGGGGCGCCCCACCGCTCGCAGCAGCGCCTCGCGCCGGACCTCGAACGGCTCGTCGGCCACCGAGGTGTTGCCCAGCGCGAGCGCGTCGAACCCGATGAAGATCGCCGGCGTCTTCTCGGCGAGCATGGTCACCCGCGACTCGGCGGGGTGGATGCGCTGGGTGAGCGAGTCCCAGTCGAGACGGTGGGTGCCGCAGATGAGCGCCGGCACCCCGATCTCGCCGTCGAGCACGGCCTTGTCCGGCAGTTCGGCCCTGGCCGCCTCGACGATCTCCGGGAAGTATCGCGCCAGGTCCTTGCCCCCGCGCGAGCCGATGACGACCTCGTCCCCGTCCCGGAACACGAGCGCCCGGAATCCGTCCCACTTGGGCTCGTACGAGAAGACCGTCTCGCCGTCGGGCTGATGGGGCACGGCGGTGACCGCCTTCGCCAGCATCGGGGCGACGGGTGGCATCACCGGGAGATCCATGGGTTCACTGTTCCTCACATCTCGTGGCGGGCGCAACGATTCGGGCCGGCATCGCGGCGGCCGCCGCGGCATGGTCATGCTCGGGTGGGTGCATCGTGAGGGACAGACCGGCGAGGCCCCGGTTTCTCATCGCCCGACCCGGGCGCGCCGGATTCGCTGCCTCCGAAGCGGTACCCTCGACGCGATGTCGACACAGCACGCAGCGGGCCGGTACGCCCCGTCGCCCTCCGGTGACCTGCACGTCGGCAACCTCCGTACCGCCGTGCTCGCCTGGTTGTTCGCACGGACCACCGGCCGCCGCTTCCTCATCCGGATGGAGAACCTCGATCGAGCCGTCGACGGGGCCGACCGGCGCCAGCTCGACGACCTCGCCGCCCTGGGCCTCGACTGGGAGGAACCGGTCGTCTACCAGACCGACCGGCGCGCGATCTACGCGGAGATCATCGACGAACTGCGTTCTGCCGGGCGCACCTTCGAGTGTTTTTGCACTCGTCGCGAGATCCTCGAGGCCCCGTCGGCGCCCCACGCGCCGCAGGGCGCCTACCCCGGTACGTGCCGCGACCTCACCGACGCACAGCGCGCCGAGAAGATCGCCGCGGGTCGACCCCCGGCCGTCCGCATCCGCGCCGAGACCAGCGAGTTCACCGTCACCGACCTGCTCCACGGCAGCTACACCGGGATGGTCGACGACTTCGTCATCCAGCGCAACGACGGGACCCCGGCCTACAACCTCGCGGTGGTGGTCGACGACGCGGCACAGGGGGTCGACCAGGTGGTCCGCGGCGACGACCTGCTCTCCTCGGCCCCGCGTCAGGCCTACCTCGCCACCCTGCTCGGCGCGACGCCGCCGACATACGCGCACGTGCCGATGGTGCTGAACCCCGAACACGTGCGCCTGTCGAAGCGCGACGGCGCGGTGACCCTCGCCGACCTGGCGGCCCGGGGCGTGTCGTCCGAGCGGGTGCTGGCGCACATCGCGCGGTCGCTCGGGCTCGCCGCGCCCGGCGAGGTCGCCGACCTTCCCACGCTCGCGGAGCGCTTCGACCCCGCAGCACTCCCCCGCACTCCCTGGATCCTGCATCCGGGAGAGTGGGACTGACCCCGCCCCCTACGCCGCTGTCGCCAGCAGCCGCTGCAGGAGGTCGTTGAGGGTCACCAGACCGATCGCGCGACCGGAGTCGGTGACCAGCGCCAGGTGGGCACGGCGTTCGCGCATGGCGGCCAGGGCCTCGTACACCGGCCGGCCGGCGTCGATCCGCAGGACCGGTCGCATCAGGTCGGCGGCCGTGGTCCCGGCCGGGGCCTGCAGGCTGTCGCGGACGTGCACGACTCCGTGCACGGTTCCGCCGCCCGGCTCCCGCACGAGCAGCCGCAGATGCCCCGAGGTCCGCCCGGCCGTCTGGATGTCGGCGGGGCCGGCCGCCGGCGGGACCGAGCCGAGCCGGTCGCGGGGGGTGACCACGTCGCCGAGGGTGAGCGATTCCAGTTCCAGCGCGCTCGTCAGGTGGGCGTGATAGCGCTCGTCGATGGTGCCGACCGTCGCCGAGTGCTCCACCAGGTGCCGCAGCGCGTCGCTGTCCTGGCCGGCCGCGACCTGGTCGACCGGTTCGACACCCACACGCCGAAGGCACCGGTTCGCGAGACGGTTCAGCTGCACGATCACCGGGCGCGTCACCCACATGAAGGCGCGCATCGGCAGGGCCAGCACGATCGCCGACCGCTCCGGGTGCGCGATCGCCCACGACTTCGGCGCCATCTCCCCCACCACCAGGTGCAGGAAGGTCACGATGACCAGGGCCAGCACGAAGCCCGCGATGTCGGCCGACCAGTAGGGCAGTCCCCAG
Source organism: Gordonia paraffinivorans (assembly GCF_900683595.1). Taxonomy (NCBI): domain Bacteria; kingdom Bacillati; phylum Actinomycetota; class Actinomycetes; order Mycobacteriales; family Gordoniaceae; genus Gordonia; species Gordonia paraffinivorans. The sequence continues at coordinate 822,764 of NZ_CAACYD010000006.1, forward strand.
CCGGTGAACAACGGCGTGAGCCAATGGTGCACAGCCGGTTTGGTGACCGAACCCAGCGCCAGGGTGCAGACGGTGATGCCGAGCTGCGATCCCGCGAGCAGGACCGAGAGCTCCGACGCGCTGCGGAGTGCGGCGCGTGCGCTGCTGCTCGACGCCGCGGCGTCCTCGAGCCGGTGGCGTCGGGCCGCGATGAGGGCGAACTCGACGGCGACGAAGAATGCGCTCGCGGCGATCAGGACCACCGTGAGCACCGCGACGATCCACGGGTCACTCATCGTCGGCCTCCTGCCCTGCGCCGGCCCCCGCGACGAGATCGCGGGCCTCGCCCGCCTCCGGTCGCATGGACACGAGTGCGGGGACGTGCTTGTCGACCTCGAGGACCGTCACCCGGACGACCCGAGGGGCGGGCTCCTCGTCGTCGAGGATCGCGGCGGGGTCGGGTTCGATGGTGACGGTCACCGTCTCCCCCTCCTGCGGCAGGCCGACGTACACGGCGATAACCAGACCGGCGACGGTCTCGTAATCCCCTTCCGGCAGTTCGAGTCCGATCGCCCGCGACACCTCGTCGACGTGGGCGTCACCGCGCACGATCCAGCCGTCCCCGGTCTTCTCGACGACGGCGGACGTCTCGGGATCGTGTTCGTCATCGATCTCGCCGACCAGTTCCTCGGCGATGTCCTCGGCGGTCACCACGCCGGCGAAGCCGCCGTACTCGTCGATCACGATCGCCATCTCCTCGTCGGCGTCGGACAGGGTCTCCAGCACCTCGGGAAGTGGCAGTGTCGAGGGCACGACGACCGCCGGACGGCACAGGCTTCCGGCCGTCGCATGCGGGTCGGCCTGCGCCGGGGTCGTCGTCATCGCGTGCGACCAGTCGAGCAGATCGTGCAGGTGCACCACGCCCAGCACCTCGTCGCCGGGGCCGGCCACGACCGGGTAGCGGGTGTGTCCGCCGCCCATCAGCGCGAGCAACTCCTCGGCGGTGACCGAGGCGTCGACGTGGTCGGTGTGCGGACGCGGGATCATCGCGTGTTCGGCCGTGCGCGTGGGGAACTCGAGAACCCGGTCGAGCAGGACCGACAGATCGGCGGGCAGTTCGCCGGCGTCGCGGGACTCCGCGACGATGTGCTCGAGGTCGCGCACCGAGGCCGAGTGCTCGACGTCGTGCACCGGTTCGATCCGCAGGGCCCGCAGCAGCAGGTTCGAGGCCTTGTCGAAGAGCGCGATCAGCCAGCCGAAGAGAGCGAGGTAGACGGTGGTCGACCTCGCCAGCCACAGGGCGACGGGCTCGGCGCGCGCGATCGCGAGGTTCTTGGGGAAGAGTTCGCCGAAGACCATCTGCATGACGGTCGAGAAGCCGATCGCGACGACGGTGCCGATCGCCACACCCACGCCGAGCGGGATGCCGACCTCGCCGAGCAGGTCGCCGATCCCCGAGCCGATCAGCGGTTCGGCGACGTAACCGACGAGCAGGCCGGTGACGGTGATGCCGAGCTGGGCCCCGGAGAGCATGAACGACGTGCGACGGGTGACGGAGAGCGCGCGCCGGGCGGCGGGGTCACCCGATTCGGCGCGGGCTTTCAGGCGGGAGCGGTCGACCGCCATGTAGCCGAATTCCTGGGCCACGAAGTAGCCGGTCAGGGCGGTGATCAGCAGGACCACCAGCACCCCGAGGCCGATGCCTGCGATCGTCAGCACGAGAGCGTCCGATCGTCGGCGACGAGGAGAGCGTCAGGGTGGGAGTCCCCGCGGGCGGCCGCGGGGTCGGGACTCGATTCAGGTCTGTGTGCCGGGTGGTGCCGTCGGCGTTTTCGGCGCTTGGCGCGTCTCATCTTTCTCTCTCGCTGGGCTCGGGTACCCGTACAGGGTGCCGAGTCGTCGACCGGTCGCGCAAGTCTGCGCTGGTCAGACAACGTGCGGCACCGCGGCCGGGTTCCGTGACCCGCCCCACATCCGCCGGTGGGTCCGGAACGCTCAGTCCTTCTTCGAGGCGTAGTAGCGACGCAGGAACTCGTCGCGGTACTCGACGTAGTTCCCGTCCTCGATCGCCTGGCGGGCCCGATCGACCAGCTGAACGATGAACGACACGTTGTGCAGGGTCGCGAGAGTCGCGGCGAGCCCCTCCTTCGCCTTGAACAGGTGATGGATGTAGGCGCGGCTGTACTGCGAGGTGTAGTTCTCGATCTCGGGATCGAGCGGACGGAAGTCGTTGCGGTACTTCGCGTTCGTGATGTTGTACCGGCCGTCGAGCGAGTAGATGGCGCCGTTGCGGGCCACGCGGGTGGGCGAGACGCAGTCGAAGGTGTCCACGCCGTTCTCGATGGCGGTGAAGATGTCGTCCGGTTCGCTGATGCCCAGCAGGTGCTTCGGCGCGTCCTCGGGCAGCTCGTCGTTGACCCAGCCGACGATCGTGCCGAGGTTGTGCTTCTCGAGCGCCCCGCCGATCCCGTACCCGCCGAAGCCCTTTCCACCGGCGGCGCGGTCCGCCTCGCTGAGCGCGACGAGATCGCGGGAGGCCTTGCGCCGCAGGTCCTCGTACTGCGCCCCCTGCACCACGCCCCACAGCGCCTGCTGCGGGCGATGCGCGCGCTCGGCACTCAACCGGTTGTGCTCGGCGAGGCAACGAATCGCCCACAGCCGGGTGCGCTCCAGCGAGTTCTCCTGGTATGCACGGGTGTTCATCAGAGTGGTCAGCTCGTCGAAGGCGAAGATGATGTCGGCGCCGAGCTGGTGCTGGATCCGCATCGACACCTCCGGCGTGAACCGGTGCGCCGACCCGTCGAGATGCGACTTGAAGGTCACGCCGTCGTCGTCGACGCGCGAGAGCCGTTCGCGGCCGTTCGCGGTCAGCGTGTCGTCGGGGTTGCCGACCTCCATCGCGATGACCTTCTTGAAGCCCGCCCCGAGGGACATGACCTGGAAGCCACCGCTGTCGGTGTAGGTGGGCCCGTGCCAGTTCATGAACTTGCCGAGGCCCCCGGCCTGGTCGATGATCTCCGGGCCGGGCTGCAGGTACAGGTGGTAGGCGTTGGCCAGCACCGCCTGCGCCCCGAGGTCGGCGACCGACTCGGGCAGGACGGTCTTCACCGTGGCCTTGGTGCCCACCGGGATGAAGGCGGGCGTGCGGATCTGTCCGTGGGGAGTCGAGATCACCCCGGTGCGCCCCCGGGTGCCGGGCAGGGTGGTGCCGACGGTGAAAGGACGATCGGCGACGAAACTCTCGGTACTGCTCACCGCAGCATCTTCGCAGGTCGCCGACGCCCATCCCAAACCGGCGACGCGGGCGGGTCCCGGCATCGGCCTGCGTCGCCGCGACGACGCGATGGCGCGACGGCGCCGTTCGATACGGTGGGACCATGTCGAGCCCACGAGTGCTGACCCGCCCGAGGAAGATCGCCACCGGTGTCGCCACCGCGGCAGTGGGCGCGTCGTTCGCCCTGCTGACCCTCACCGCGTGCGGCGGCGAACAGGATGTCACCGACACGGCCACCTCGAGCGCCGCGGTTGCGCCGGCGAGCCCGAACGCCTCCGCGCCCGTCGTGGCCGGGCGCAAGCCCGCGACGACACCCGCGACCTCCCGCACCACGACCTCCGGGGCGACCGCCTCCGAGGCCGGCGGTCCCGGCACCCAGTGCGGCACCGTCCCCGGCCCCGACGGCGCACTGACCGTCACGATCCTCGCCGGCGACGTGAGCTGCGAGACCGCCGACGAGATCGGGGCGGAGTACGGCCCGAAGATCGCCACCGGCACACAGCACGAGGTGTCGGGCTGGACCTGCGGCCCGTCTCAGCTGCGCGGTGTCCTCTCCGCGTGCCAGAAGGGCGAGTCGGTCATCGGCTTCGCGCCCTAGCCCCTGCCCGGCGCGCAGGACTTGACCCTGACGCGGCGTCAGGCCCGAAGGTGAGCGATGTGAGTGATGGGGAAGGCTCCCGACGAGCACGACCGACGCCGCCGCTGACGGTCGGAGCGGTCGCCGGCATGGCCGGTGTCAGTGTCCGCACGTTGCATCATTACGACCGGATCGGACTGGTCACGCCCTCGGCGCGCACCCCGGCCGGGTACCGCGTCTACGACGCCGCCGACGTCGAGCGGCTCTACCGGGTCCTGACCTATCGGGAACTCGGCTTTCCTCTCGAGCAGATAGCGACCCTGCTCGACGATCCCGATGCGGACGAACTGCATCACCTCCGCGCCCAGCGCGACATGCTCACGAAACGGATCGATCGCCTCCGTCGGATGGTCGCGGCCGTGGAGGAGATGATGGCCACCAAGAAGCAGGGAATCCGGTTGTCCGCCGCCGAGCAGGCGGAGATCTTCGGCGACGACTGGAACGGGGACGCATACGCCGCCGAGGCGGAGGAACGCTGGGGCGACACCGATGCGTGGCGCCAGAGCCAGACGCGCGCGTCCGAGTACTCGAAGGAGGACTGGAAGCGCATCAAGGCCGAGTCAGACGACCTCGAGCGCCGTCTGGCCGACGCCATGCTGCGCGGGGTGACGCCGGGATCGGCGGAGGCCGACGCACTGGCAGAAGAACATCGCGCGCAGGTCGGGCGGTTCTACGACTGCAGCCACGAGATGCACGTGGGCCTGGCCGACATGTACGTCGCCGACCCGCGTTTCACGGCGCACTACGACGAGGCGGCCCCAGGCCTCGCGGTCTACCTGCGCGAGGTGATCCGGGCCAACGCCGCGAAGCGCGGGTGATCCGCGGCATCGGCCCGCATCCCGGCCGTGGCGGCCGGCCTCACTGTTCCAGGTAGCGCTCCCGAAGCTTCTCGGGAACCGACGCATCCAGCCCCAGGCCTTTGGTGAAGTAGCCGTCGATATCGCCGAACTCCTTGACCATCTCGTCGAAGGCGCCTTCGAGGTACTCGCGCCGGACGCCGAGGAGCGCCGACAGCACATCCGGGTCGCCGCCGGCCTTCTCGAAGGCCGCGAAGATCGGGTGCAGGGCGGGGATGAGTTCGTCGTTGGTCAGCAGGTAGTCCTCGAAGACCTCGTCCCGGCTCACGCCCAGCACGGTGAGGAACGTGGCCGCCGCCCAGCCGGTGCGGTCCTTGCCGGTGGTGCAGTGGAAGAGCGCCGCACCCGAGGTCGACGGCTCGGCCAGCTCCTCGTAGAACCTCCGGTAGGCCGCCCGGGCGCTGGGCAGGGTGACGATCTGGCGATAGGTGCCCTCGATCAGGGTCTCGGCCTTGCCGCCGCCAAGTGCCTCGTTGGCCTTGGCGACCATCGCCGGGTCTGCGAGCACCGCGTTGAGGTGGGCCGGGATCGCCGTCGCGGAGTCGGCCAGCACGTCGAGCGGCACGTCGGTGACCCCGGGCAGGTCCGGATCGGGCGCGGCCTGCCGCTCCGCCGCGGTCCGCAGATCGAAGATCAGCGTGATGCCCAACTCCTCGAACTTCGTCCGGTCGTCTCCGGCGAGACGGTGGAGTTCGGTGGACCGGTAGACGCGGCCGGTCTGCACCTTCCGACCGTCGGCGGTCACCCAGCCGCCGAGGTCGCGGAGATTGGGAACGGTCGCGAGTTCGATGGCGTGAGCATGTTTCGGTTGGGTCATGGCGACGATTCTGACAGTTCCCCGATCGTCCCGATCCCGCGTATCCGAGGAAGAAAGCGGATATCGTGCCGCTCAAGAGCCGCCCGCGGACGGCTCGGCGGCGGATGCTGCCCGCCGAAGCCCGACAACCCCTGGAAGATGGAGCTTCCCGGCCGGTAAGTGAAATCGCGTGCCATCTTGCCGACACGCGCTCCGACACCGTTGCGACAGCGCTCGAGGGGCAGGAATCGGGCGTCGGCCGCCGGCCCGGCAACCTGAAAATGGCCCCCGAGCACCGCACTGTCGTCGCAGCCAGAGCAGGGTTGTCCGGTCTCGGCGACCCTCAGGGACAGCGTTACGGCGGTCGGAGCAAAATCCGTGCCATCACAGATGCTGCATGTTGCACGCAATCCGTTGAACCCGCCGAAGGCCGTGGGCTAGGTTCCATGCCATGTCCTGGAAAGTGGCAGTTCACGGTGGCGCATCCCGCGCCACCGTGCGGTTGCGGAAGAATGCGTCCCGAGAACTCCTCGATGGCACGGACCTTTACGTCGGCGCCCTGACGAATCCCGCATCCACTGCCGGAACCACTCTCCGAAAGATTCTCTGATTCTTCTCCGGTTGTTCGGCCATCCCGGCTGAGCAACCGAGAACCTGTGCTCGAAGTACGACGAAAGAAAGTTGGACGATGTGCGGCCTTCAGAACGGGCGACGATGAGTGACGTCCCGGAGCCGAGCGGCTCCTCCTCCGGCCTTCCGCTCCTGGAAGCTCGCGGCCTCACGGTGAACGCCTCGTGGGGGCACATCTTCGGGCCGGTCGACTTCACCGTCGCCGAAGGCGGCGTCACCGTGTTCGCCGGGCCGGAGAGCCGCGGACGCGCCGCGCTGCTGCTCACCGTGGCCGGCCGGATGCGCCCGAGCAAGGGAGAGCTCACCGCCTTCGGCCGGACCAATGACGCCCAGCACCTCTTCAACCGCGCCGCGGTCGCGTGGATCGACGAGGTCGACGGCATCCAGCAGGCCATCCGCATCCGCGACGTCGTGACCGAGCTCAAGCGCTGGTCTTCTCCCTGGTGGAAGTGGGTCACGCCGGCAGGTGAGGACGACCTCGAGCGCGTCTGCCGCCCGGTCTTCGGCTCCTACCCGCTCCCGGACCTCGAGGCCTTCGTGGAGGAGCTGCCCGAGCTCAGCTCCGCGCTGTTCCGCATCGCCGTGGGCAACCACCGGCGTCCCCCGCTGCTGGTCATCGGCGGCGTGGACAGGCTCACGCGGCGCGAGAACCAGGTCCTCCTGATGGAGCGGCTCGTCGATCTGGGCCGGACGCAGACGGTCATCACCGCCGACGTCAACGCCGTGGCACCCGCGGGCGGCGTGCGCGCCGTGATCCCCGTCGACAACCTGACAGAAGGCCAGTTCCTCGGCCTCGACCACGAAGATCGGACCTAGAGAACATGTTTGCCGCATTCTCCCCGGGCAGCGACATCAAGCGGTAGTACTACCGCGGCACGATGCCCCGGCTCGCACTGGTCGTCATCATGCTCATGCCGCTCCTCTACGGAGCGATGTACCTGTGGGCCTTCTGGAACCCCTTCGCCGCCGCCGACAAGATCCCGGTCGCGCTTGTGAACGAGGACCGGGGCGCCGTGGTGATGGGCGAGAAGCTCAACGCCGGCGAGCAGGTCGCCAAGGGCCTGATCGAATCCAAGCAGCTCGACCTGCACGAGGTCTCGCCTGCCGAGGCCGCCGACGGCGTCGCCCACGGCAAGTACTACTTCTCGATCACCCTGCCCGAGGACTTCAGCGAGGCGATCGCGTCCCCGACGAGCGACTCCCCGAAGTCCGCACAGCTGGTGTTCACCTACAACGACGCCAACAACTACCTGGCCACGATCATCGGCCAGGATGCCGCTCAGCAGGTCGTCAACAGGGTGAGCGCCCAGGTCGGCACCCAGACCTTCGACATCGTCCTCAACGACGTCGGCGGGGTGACCGGCAAGCTGACCCAGGCCGCCGACGGCGCGAACGAACTCGCCTCCGGGCTCAAGACCGCCAACACCGGCGCGGATGAGATCGCCACCAACATGGTCACCGCCAAGAACGGCGCCGATCAGCTCGCGAGCGGCCTCGGCGAGCTCGACTCCGCGCTCATCAAGGCGACCGATCCGCTGTTGAACGCTCTCGGCGCCGACCAGACCGGACTCTCCGCAGCCGAGGTCAACGCCGCCGCAGATCGTCTCGCGCGCAATGCCGGCGCGGCCTCGAAGGAACTGAGCGCCGCGGCCAACCAGCAGTCCCAGGCCAGCCAGGCGCTGGACAACGTGGTCAGCCAGCTGAGCGCGTCGTCGGACCCGACCGTGCGCGGCCTCGCCAATGCGCTCGCCCCGGCCCAGCAGTTCCTGCGTACCAGCGGGCTCGGCCCCGATGCGAACAGCCAGCTGAGCCAGCTCAACACCGACGCCACCGTCTTGTCGCAGCAGCTCGGCAACCCGAACAGCCCGCTGCGCCTGGGCCTCTCGCTGGCCGAGAACGGCGGCCTGCGCAACGACATCATGGCGGCCCGCGGCGCGGCCAACGAGCTCGCGAGCGGCTCCGCCGAGCTCGCCACGGGCCTCGGCGAACTGAGCGCCGGCGCCGACCAGCTGGCCTCCGGCATGAAGGAACTGGCCTCCGGCTCCCAGGAACTCGCATCCGGCCTCGACGAGGGCGTCAAGGCCATCCCGGCGTGGACCAAGCAGCAGAAGGAAGAAATCGCCGCGACCCTCGCCGACCCGGTCGAGCTGAAGCAGGCCTACACCCACGAGGCGCCGACCTTCGGCACCGGCTTCGCCCCGTTCTTCATGTCCCTCGCGCTGTTCGTGGGCGGCATCATCACCTGGATGCTGCTGACGCCGCTGCAGTCCCGCCCGATCGTGCAGGGCTTCTCGTCGATGCGCGTCGTCCTCGCCTCGTACGCCCCGGCGTTCACGATCGGCTTCGCCCAGGCAGCCATCCTGTACTCGGTCGTCACCTTCGCGGTGGGCCTGCGCGCCGTCCATCCGATAGCGACGTTCTTGTTCCTGTTGTTGGTGGTCGCGACCTTCATGGCGATGATCCAGATGTTCGACGCCGTGTTCGGCATAGCCGTGGGACGCGTTGTGACACTGGCATTCCTCATGGTCCAGCTGGTGTCCGCGGGCGGCATCTATCCGGTGCCCACCACCGCGAAACCGTTCCAGTACATCCACTACGTCGATCCGATGACCTACACCGTGGAAGGCCTGAGACAGCTCACGGTCGGCGGCATCGACTATCGACTCTGGCTGGCGATCGGCGTGCTCGCCGGTATCACCATCGTCTGCCTGCTCATCTCCGCATGGGCCGCGCGACGAAACCGCCAGTACACGATGGATCGGCTGTATCCGCCGGTGGAAGTCTAGGGAGGTCAAAACACCAAACCCCCACGAGAAACGGCTGTTTCGGGTAACACCGAGTGCAGTCGTCCGACCCCCGAAATCGGCACCAGTGAACCCGCATTGAAAGATCCAGGAGGAAACACCTTGACTTCCCAAGCTCGTGCGAACACGAACATCGGCGACGACCTGAACCTGCGCACCGTCTTCACCCGACCGGGCGAGGCGACCGATCTGCCGAAGTTCAAGCTCGCCGACAACATGTTGCTGCCCGAGACCGCCTACCAGATCGTCCACGACGAGGCGATGCTCGACGGCAACGCGCGCCTGAACCTCGCGACCTTCGTCTCCACCTGGATGGACGACGAGGCCAAGCGGCTGTACGCGGAGTCGGTCGACAAGAACATGATCGACAAGGACGAGTACCCGCAGACCGCCGCGATCGAGGATCGCTGCTGGCGCATCATCGCCAACCTGTGGCACAACCCGGACGTCGACAACGCCATCGGCACCTCGACGATCGGTTCGTCGGAGGCCTGCATGCTCGGCGGTCTCGCCCTCAAGCGCCACTGGCAGGCCCGCCGCAAGGCCGAGGGCAAGTCCATCGAGAAGCCGAACCTGGTGCTGTCCACCGCGGTCCAGGTGTGCTGGGAGAAGTTCTGCAACTACTTCGAGGTCGAACCCCGCTGGGTCCCGATCAGCGAGGAGCACCTGGTCCTCGACGGCCATGACCTCGAGAAGTACGTCGACGAGAACACCATCGGCGTCGTCGCCATCATGGGCCAGACCTACACCGGCATGTACGAGCCGGTGAAGGAGATCGCCGCCAAGCTCGACGAGATCCAGGCCAACACCGGCCTCGACGTCAAGATCCACGTCGACGGCGCGTCGGGCGCGATGATCGCCCCGTTCTGCCAGCCCGATCTGGAGTGGGACTTCCGCGTCGAGCGCGTCGTCTCCATCAACACCTCGGGCCACAAGTTCGGCCTGGTCTACCCGGGTGTCGGCTGGGTCGTGTGGCGCAGCGTCGAGGACCTGCCGGAGAGCATGGTCTTCCACTGCAGCTACCTCGGCGGCAACATGCCCACCCTGGCGCTGAACTTCTCGCGTCCGGGCGCCCAGGTCCTGCTGCAGTACTACCAGTTCCTGCGTCTCGGCTTCGAGGGCTACCGCCAGGTCCAGCAGGGTTCGCTCGACGTCGCCCAGTGGCTGTCGTCGGAGATCGCCAAGATCGACGCCTTCGAGCTGGTCAGCAAGGGCGACACCATCCCCGTGTTCGCCTGGCGCATGAAGAAGGGCCACACCGACAACTGGAACCTCTACGACCTGTCGGATCGCCTGCGCATGAAGGGCTGGCTGGTTCCCGCCTACCCGATGGCCGACGACCTGGCAGACATGACGGTCCAGCGCATCGTCGTCCGTGCCGGCCTCAGCCATGACCTCGCCCGCGCGCTCATCGCCGACATCAAGACCGAGGTCGAGTTCCTCGAGCGCCTCGAGGGCCCGATCCCGGCCGAGGGCGAGCGCAGCCACTTCCACCACTGATCGCCAGATCATCGCCAGTCGAGGTCCCCGGCCCGGGCCCCCGCCGGGCCGGGGACCTCGTCGCAAACAGGCTCGTCGCAGACAGGTAGGTAGGTAGACAATGAGCGTTGCCGCGTCGACCCCCGGGCGCAGCACAGTGTTCGTCCCGACACTGAACAAGCAGTGCTGGGGCTTCATGATCGGGTCGTCCCTGTTCGCGCTGAGCTCGGCGCCCGGCTTCGGCTCGTGGGCCGGTTCCGGCGCCGTCAACCTGTGCTGTTTCATCGGAGCCTGGTTCTTCACCGCGGCCGGCCTGATCCAGCTGATCCTCAGCGGCCCGGTGACCACCAAGGTCGACTACGGCAGCGGCGTCATGGTGCGGGCCGACTGGCTCGCCGCCTCGACGCAGTCGCTGGGCACCGTCCTGTTCAACGTCAGCACCACGGCGGCCCTCACCGCGCACTCGATTCCGTCGCAACGCGAGTTCGTGTGGTCGCCGGATGCGGGCGGCTCGATCCTCTTCCTCATCAGCGGCTTCCTCGGTGTGCGCGGCTACCGGCACGCGCACACCTGGTTCGATCCCCGATCGGCCGACTGGTGGTCGGTCCAGATCAACCTCATCGGCTGCATCGCCTTCGGCGTCGCCGCCGTCGGCGCCTACGTCTCCAAGGCCGGGGTCACCGTCGACACCGCGATGGCCAACTGGGGCACCTTCATCGGCGCCATCTGCTTCTTCCTGTCCTCGCTCGTCGTTCTGCCCGCGTGGACCCGCAGCAAGCCGGAGGCTGCAGCAGCGTGACCGAACTGTTCGATGACGCAATGGATTTCGGCATCCCGACGCCAGTCGTCGAGTCCTGGCGTGATCGGATCGGCGCAAACCGGAACGTGGGACGAGCCCAGCCGCTCCGCCTCTCCGGGCCCGAGGGCGTGGAGAACTACAGCCCGATCATCGAGGTACAGGTCGAGGACCCCGAGAAGTTCGACTCGCTCATCTACACGCGGCAGTTGTCGTTGATCACGACATTCTGCGCCCTGCACACGCCATTCCAACTGACCCGCACACCGCAGCTCGTTCTCGATACCCCCTCTGACGACCTCATCATCGCCGTCCACACCATGCGGGGCCGCCACACCGTCCGCCAAGGCACACGCGACTACGCATATCGGCCGGGGCAGTTGGCATTCGTCAGCAATGCGGCGCCCTACGTCGAGCGCACCTACGAAATCAACGACCCCGCCGGACTCGTCGTCCCTCTCGAGCTGCTCGGCAGTCAGCGCCGCATCGCCGAGCAGGCGCGACGCCCGGTCGCGTCCGACACTCTGCTGGCCCGCGCCACCGCGTCCTTCATCCTCCAGTTCACCTCCGACACGGCAGTCGAGGTCACCGAGGCCACCGAGGAAACCGAGATGGCCGCCATCGAACTCGTGCGTGCCGCACTCGGTCAGCTCGACTTCGAGCAGCGACCCATCACCGACAACGCGCTCTTCGTGCGCGAGGCGGTGAGCGACCTCATCGAACGCCATCACCGCGATCCGTCGTTCACGCCGAACCGGCTCGCGCGTCTTCTGCACATCAGCCGCCGACAGCTCTACCGCCACTTCGAGGACACCGAGGACTCGCTGGCCGCACGTATCGCGGATCGACGGCTCAAGACCGCGTGCGAGCTCCTGCGCACGCGTCCGGACCTGTCGGTCGCCGACGTCGCGCGCCTCTCCGGGTTCCCGTCCAGTCCCACGATGCGCAACCGGTTCCGTGCCGAGTTCGGTTGCGGTCCCAGCGAATACCGTACCCAGGCCGCCTTCGAGGACGGGGTGGTCCACCTCGGGCGCAACAAAGCCGCCGACTGAGGGTCGCACGGGGGCGCGCTCAGCCCAGCAGTGCCTGCGCGACGCGTTCCAGGGCGGCGACACGGCTGCCCTTGACCAGCACCGCATCCCCGGGCCCCAGGTCGTCGAGCGCGGCCACTGCCTCGTCGATGCCCGAGACGTGCCGTGCCGTGTCCCCGTAGTCCGGCTCGTCCACTGCGACGAGAGCGATCCCCAGGCCCGCGGCCTGCTCCGCGATCGCGAGGTGCTCGCGCGCCGAGTCGTCGCCGAGTTCGGCCATCGTGCCGAGCACCGCGACGCGCCGTCCCGCGGGCAGCGCCGCCAGCGACCGCAGTGCCGCCGACATCGACGTGGGGTTGGCGTTGTAGGCGTCGTTGATGATCGTGACGCCGCCGCTCGACCTCCCCAGTTCCATACGGAGACCGGACAGCTCGGCGGCCGACATCCCCGACGCGATGTCGGCGACCGACACCCCCAGTCCCCCGCCGGCCGCCGCGGCCGCCAGGGCGTTGGGCACCTGGTGCTCGCCGCGCGCGCCGAGACGCACGTCGGTGGATCCCCACGGGGTGTGCAGACGGAACGACGCTCGCAGCTCGTCGTCGAGGACGATGTCGGAGGCGTACACGTCGGCGTCCGGGGACAGTCCGTAGCGCAGCACCCGCGCCGAGGTGCGCTCGGCCATCGGGGCGACGTACGGGTGGTCGTTGTTGAGCACCGCGATGCCGTCGGCGGGCAGGGCCTCGACGAGTTCCCCCTTGGCGCGGGCCACGGATTCGATGTCGCCGAACAGTTCGAGGTGCGCGCCCTCGACGCGGGTGATCACGCCGACCGTCGGGCTCGCGATCGAGCACAACAGCTCGATGTGCCCGATCCCGCGGGCGCCCATCTCCAGCACGACGGCCTCCACGTCGTCGTGCGCGAGGGCCAGGGTCAGCGGCAGCCCGAGCTCGTTGTTGAAGGACTTCTCGCTGGCCGCGGTCCGGTAAGTGGTCTTCAGGACCCCGGCGAGCAGATCCTTCGTGGAGGTCTTGCCGACGGAGCCGGTGATGCCGACGACGCGGTCCGGGATGCGGCGGCGCACCGCGCGTCCGAGATCGGCGAGTGCGAGCGCGGTGTCGGCGACGCGGATCGCGGTGCCGCCGGCCGTCTCGGGCCTCGAGGTGAAGTAGGCCGGCGCCCCCGCCTCGAGCGCCTTGCCGATGAAATCGTGGCCGTCGCGCTCGGCGACGATGGGGATGAACAGCTGACCCGGGCGGATGTTGCGCGAGTCGATGCTCGCACCGTCGATCCGGACGTCGGGACCCGACAACTCGCCGCCGGTCGCCGCCGCGACCTCACTCGCCATGAAATGCACGTGCTCCACGCTAGCCGACGGCGCCGCCCGGCCCCTTCGGCCGACCGGGGCACCCTGCTCGTCGGCGCCGGCGTGCTCGCGGAGGAGGTATGCCAGGCGGCGGGCGACCGTGTCGAACTCCACATCCGCGCCGACTCCGCGAGAACCCGCTCGCCGGTGCCCGTATCGTGACAGGCATGTCATCCCGGCTGTTGCGTCTTGTGGTCCTCTACGGCGGAGTCTCCGCCGAACACGATGTGTCCCGGGTGACAGCCGCTCACGTCCTGGCCGCCGCCGATCGGACGAAATACGACCTGGTCCCCATCGGCATCGCCAAGGACGGCACCTGGCTCCGCAACGACAAGGCCATCGCCGCCCTCGCCGACGGCACCGCCCTGCCGGACTCGCTCGAGGTGGCGGGCACCGCCATCGACCCCCTCACCGAACTCCGCGGCCACGCCGGCGAGGCCGTCACCGTCGTCCTGCCGCTGTTGCACGGGCCGCACGGCGAGGACGGCACCATCCAGGGCATGCTCGAGCTCTTCAAGCTGCCCTACGTGGGCTCCGGCGTGCTCTCGTCGGCGCTCTGCATGGACAAGGCCATGGCGAAGATCGTCGCCGCCCAGGCGGGCATCCCGCAGTGCCGCTGGATCGAGTTCCGCGACGGCGTCGACGACCCGCGCGCCATCGTCGGACGCGTCGTCGAGGAGCTCGGCCTCCCGGTCTTCGTCAAGCCCGCGAACCTCGGGTCGTCGGTCGGCATCAGCAAGGCCCACGACGCCGCCGAGGTCGACGAGGCGATCAACCTCGCCCTCCGCTACGACAACGTGGTGATCATCGAGGAGAACGTCGACGGCCGCGAGATCGAGATCGCCGTCCTCGGCGACACCGCGCCGGAGACATCCCTGCCCGGCGAGATCGAACCCGGCAGCGATTTCTACGACTACGAGGACAAGTACGTCACCGGCGCCGCGAAGCTCGTCATCCCCGCCCCGCTGCCCGACGAGGCGGTGGCACAGGTCCGGGAGCTCGCCGCGCGGACGTTCACCGCGATGCGCTGCAGCGGCATGGCCCGCGTCGACTTCTTCTACGAGGAGTCCGGACGTGGGTGGCTGCTCAACGAGGTGAACACCATCCCTGGATTCACCCCCGGCTCGATGTACCCGAAGCTGTGGGAGGCGACCGGGATCGCCTACCCCGATCTGATCGACCAGCTCGTCACCTTCGCGCTCGACGTCCATCGACGCCGCGTCGGGTTCTCGACCGAGCACTGACCTCCCCGGCCGGGGCCCGTGCACCCGCCCCCGGCCGGACGGCAATCGCCACTCCGGTTGGCCAACTCCCCGAAGCGGACGCCGAACGGCGGTAGCATCGCTGCCGTGACCGACACCCTGCCTCCCCGGGCGCTGCGCGTGCTGGTCTACTCCGACGATCCCGACACCAGGGCGCAGGTCATCGCCGCCCTGGGATCCCGCCCGTCGAGCGCCCTGCCAGAGCTCGCCTTCACCGAAGTCGCCACGGCTCCAATGCTGTTCAGCCAGCTCGAGGCCGGCGTCGTCGACGCGGTGATCGCCGACGGCGAGGCGACCCCGTACGGCGGCATGGGCGTCGCGAAGCAGATGAAGGACGAACTCGACCCCTGTCCGCCCGTCCTGGTGCTGCTCGGTCGCGCCGACGACCGATGGCTGGCCGACTGGTCGCGCGCCGACGCGTATGCGCACCTGCCCGTCGATCCGATCGCCCTCCCCGAGGCCTTCGTCGAGATGCTGGGAAACGCCGAACTGTCCCAAAATGGCTGACGCCCGCCAGACGACCACCTAGGCTTGTGTCGTAGCTCACATACGTGTGGGAGGGGCCGGACCGGCCGCCCGCGCGATGAGGACAACCGCCGAACCGATCCACCCACCAGGTGGATGCCGGCACCCTGAGCGAGGAGGAGTCCACGCTGTGAACGCCTACGTCCCGATCATGATCCTCGGGGCAATCGGCGTGGCGTTCGCCGTCTTCAGCGTGTTCGTCGGCGTCGCGATCGGGCCGAAACGGTACAACCGCGCCAAACTCGAGGCCTACGAATGCGGCATCGAACCGGTTGAGAAGAGCTATCTGGCCCCCTCGGGCGGGGCGGGCGCGGTCCGCCAGGTCCAGCGTGTGCCGGTCAAGTACTACCTGACCGCGATGTTGTTCATCATCTTCGACATCGAGATCGTCTTCCTCTATCCGTGGGCGGTCGCGTTCGACTCGCTCGGATGGTTCGGCCTCGCCGCGATGCTGTTGTTCATCGTCAACGTCTCCGTCGCGTACGCCTACGAGTGGCGACGGGGCGGACTGAGCTGGGATTAGGGGCTTTTCGCCGGTTCACGACCGTCACCAGGAGGTGAGAGATGGGACTCGAGGAACGTCTGCCGAGCGGCTTCCTGCTGAGCACCGTCGAGGAGCTGGCCGGTTTCATGCGCAAGGGGTCGCTGTGGCCGGCGACCTTCGGGCTCGCCTGCTGCGCGATCGAGATGATGTCGACCACCTCCGGACGATACGACCTGGCCCGATTCGGCATGGAGGCCTTCCGCGCCTCGCCCCGGCAGGCCGACCTGATGATCGTCGCCGGCCGAGTCAGCCAGAAGATGGCGCCGGTGCTGCGCCAGATCTACGACCAGATGGTCGAGCCCAAATGGGTTCTGGCGATGGGCGTCTGCGCGTCGTCGGGCGGGATGTTCAACAACTATGCCATCGTCCAGGGCGTCGACCACGTGGTCCCGGTCGACATCTACCTACCCGGGTGCCCACCGCGGCCCGAGATGCTGTTGAACGCGATCCTCGAGCTGCACGAGAAGATCCAGGAGATGCCCCTCGGGGTCAACCGCGAGGAGGCGGTCTGGGCGGCCGAGCGCGCCGCCCTGGAGGCGACCCCGACCATCGAGATGAAGGGGCTGCTGCGATGAAGCCCGACGACCTCGACCCCACACGCGGCGACCCGGCCCACACGGGCCCCGCACACCTCGGCCCCGAACCCCCGACACCAGAACCGGATCCACCCGATCCGGAGGTGATTGGCGTCCGGCACGGATTGTTCGGGACACCGGGCACCGGCGACACCTCGGGCTACGGCGGACTCGTCCAGCCGATCACCCTGCCACCGAGCTCGACGCGCCCCTACGGCGGGTACTTCGACGAGATCGCCGACGCCCTCGAACGCGAACTCGCCGACCGGTACGACGCCGCCGTGGAGAAGATCGTGATCTTCCGCGACGAGATGACGATCCACGTGCGGCGTGACCACCTCCCCACAGTCGCTCTCACACTTCGTAATTGCCCCGACCTCCGCTTCGAGCTCTGCCTCGGCGTCAACGGCGTCCACTACCCGGGCGATCCCGGACGCGAACTCCACGCGGTCTATCCGCTGGCCTCCCTGACCCACTACCGCCGGGTCCGTCTGGAGGTGTCGGCGCCGGACGCCGATCCCCACATCCCGAGCATCTGCGACATCTACCCCACCAACGACTGGCACGAGCGGGAGACCTACGACTTCTTCGGGATCGTCTTCGACGGGCACCGCTCGCTCACCCGGATCGAGATGCCCGACGACTGGGAGGGACACCCCCAGCGCAAGGACTACCCGCTCGGCGGGGTGCCGGTCGAGTACAAGGGGACCCGCGTCGACCCACCAGACCGGAGGAGGTCGTACAGCTGATGCCCGACACCGTCACCGGCCCGGGGAACCCCGGGTCCACCGACGCCGCCCCAGGGCCCGACCAGGACGTGAAACCGACCCGCACCTACACGGTGTCCGGCCAGGACTGGGATTCGATCGTCTCCGACGTGCGCACCCGGGCCGAACAGCAGCCCGGCGACGAGCGCATCGTCGTCAACATGGGGCCGCAGCATCCGTCGACGCACGGCGTGCTGCGCCTCATCCTGGAGATCGAGGGCGAGACGGTCACCGAGGCCCGGTGCGGAATCGGCTACCTGCACACCGGGATCGAGAAGAATCTCGAGTACCGGAACTGGACGCAGGGCGTCACGTTCGTGACGCGGATGGACTACCTGTCCCCGTTCTTCAACGAGACGGCGTATTGCCTCGGCGTGGAGAAGCTGCTCGGCGTCACCGACGAGATCCCCGAACGGGCGTCGGTCATCCGCGTCATGCTGATGGAACTCAACCGCATCAGCAGCCACCTCGTCGCGCTGGCCACCGGCGGCATGGAGCTCGGCGCGGTGACCGCGATGTTCCTCGGATTCCGGGAACGCGAACTCATCCTCGACCTGTTCGAGATGATCACCGGCCTGCGGATGAACCACGCGTACATCCGGCCCGGAGGTGTCGCGCAGGACCTCCCGCCGGATGCCCCCGAGCAGATCGCGCGCGTCGTCGACGCCCTGCCGGGCCGGCTGCAGGAGCTCTCGGATCTGCTGACCGACAACTACATCTGGAAGGCGCGCACCCAGAACGTCGGCTATCTCGACCTGACCGGCTGCATGGCCCTGGGCGTCACCGGCCCGGTGCTCCGCTCCACCGGTTACCCGCACGATCTGCGGAAGGCGCAGCCGTACTGCGGCTACGAGACCTACGAGTTCGACGTCATCACCACCGACACGTGTGACTCGTACGGCCGCTACCTGATCCGCGTGAAGGAGATGCAGGAGTCGGTCCGCATCGTCCGGCAGTGCCTCGACCGGCTGAAGCCGGGACCGGTGATGATCGCCGACCGCAAACTGGCCTGGCCGGCCGACCTGGCGCTCGGGCCCGACGGCCTCGGCAATTCCCCCGAACACATCGCCGAGATCATGGGCACCTCGATGGAGGCGCTGATCCACCACTTCAAGCTCGTCACCGAGGGAATGCGCGTGCCCGCCGGACAGGTCTACATCGCCGTCGAGTCGCCGCGCGGCGAACTCGGCGTGCACATGGTCAGCGACGGCGGGACGCGCCCCTACCGGGTCCACTTCCGCGACCCGTCGTTCACGAACCTCCAGGCGGTGGCGGCGATGTGCGAAGGCGGCATGGTCGCCGACGTCATCACCGCCGTCGCGAGCCTCGACCCGGTGATGGGAGGCGTGGACCGATGACCGATCCCGTGTTCGTGGACCTGTCGACCTCTCCTCCCCAGGAGCCGGCGGCACCGACACCGTGCGCTCCGGCGCCGCCCATCGGCTTCGGCGGGCCGGACCGGTATCCCGACGAGGTGACCGAGCGGCTGGCTGCGCAGGCGGGGCCGATCATCGCCCGCTATCCCCAGGCCCGGTCGGCGCTGCTGCCCCTGCTGCACCTCGTGCAATCGGAGGACGGTCACATCACCCGCGCGGGCATCGAGTTCTGCGCGCAACAGCTCGATCTGACCCCGGCGCAGATCGCGTCGGTGGCGACCTTCTACTCGATGTTCCGCCGCACGCCGACCGGCGAGTACCTCGTCGGGGTCTGCACCAACACCCTGTGCGCGACGCTCGGCGGCGACGAGATCCTGCGCACCCTGTGCGAGCACCTCGGCGTGCAGCCGGGCGAGACCACCGCCGACGGGCGCATCACCGTCGAGCACGTGGAGTGCAATGCGGCCTGCGACTTCGCACCGGTGGTGATGGTGAACTGGGAGTTCTTCGACAACCAGACGCCCGAGTCCGGTGTCGAGCTGGTCGAGGACCTGCGTGCCGGCGTCACGGTCGAGCCGGCCCGCGGCACCGGGCGGGTGCGCTCGTTCCGGGAGACCGCGCGCGACCTCGCCGGGGTGACCGGCCAGGACGCGCCCGCCCGGCAGCCCATGCACGCGGACACTCCCGTCGGCGCCGCGCCCGAGCCGGAACCCGCCGAGGTGCCGGTCCTGTCGCGTCACTGGCACGACCAGAACTCCTGGACACTCGACAACTACTTGCGGCACAACGGTTACCGCGCCCTGCGCATCGCCCTGGACACCCCGCCCGACGACGTGATCGAGATGGTCAAGGCCTCCGGGCTGCGCGGTCGCGGCGGCGCCGGCTTCCCGGTGGGCATGAAGTGGTCGTTCATCCCGCAACAGCAGCCGTCGGAAGCCGAGTCCGGTCCCC
Organism: Gordonia paraffinivorans; assembly: GCF_900683595.1. NCBI lineage: Bacteria > Bacillati > Actinomycetota > Actinomycetes > Mycobacteriales > Gordoniaceae > Gordonia > Gordonia paraffinivorans. The sequence goes on from NZ_CAACYD010000006.1 coordinate 842,410, forward strand.
CGCACTATCTCGTGGTCAACGCCGACGAATCGGAGCCGGGCACCTGCAAGGACATGCCGCTCATGCTCGCCTCGCCGCATTCGCTGATCGAGGGCGTCGTCATCGCGGCCTACGCGATCCGGGCGCACCACGCGTTCATCTACCTGCGCGGCGAGGTCGCCTCGGTCCTGCGCCGCCTGCGGACCGCGGTCGACGAGGCCTACGCCGCAGGCTTTCTCGGCCAGAACATCCTCGGCTCGGGCTTCGACCTCGAACTCGTGGTCCACGCCGGCGCCGGCGCGTACATCTGCGGCGAGGAGACCGCACTCCTCGATTCCCTCGAGGGCAGGCGCGGACAGCCCCGGCTGCGTCCCCCGTTCCCGGCGGTCGCGGGTCTCTACGCGAGCCCCACCGTCGTCAACAACGTCGAGTCCATCGCGAGCGTCCCGCCGATCGTCCGCAACGGCGTCGAATGGTTCCGCTCGTTCGGCACCGAGAAGTCGCCCGGTTTCACCATGTACTCGTTGTCGGGGCACGTCACCCACCCCGGCCAGTACGAGGCGCCGCTGGGCATCACGCTGCGACAACTCCTCGAGCACGCCGGCGGGGTGCGCGCGGGCCACCGGCTGAAGTTCTGGACGCCGGGCGGGTCGTCGACGCCGCTGCTGACACCCGAGCACCTCGACGTCCCACTCGACTACGAGGGGGTCGGCGCGGCCGGTTCGATGCTGGGCACCAAGGCATTGCAGATCTTCGACGAGACCACCTGCGTCGTCGGCGCGGTGCTGCGCTGGACGCAGTTCTACGCACACGAGTCCTGCGGCAAGTGCACCCCCTGCCGGGAGGGCACGTACTGGCTGGTGCAGTTGCTCGACCGCCTCGAGCACGAGGGCGGCACCGCCGCGGACCTCGACACCCTCGCCGACGTCACCAACTCGATCGTCGGAAAGTCGTTCTGCGCCCTCGGCGACGGCGCGGGGAGCCCGATCGTCTCCTCGCTGCAGTACTTCCGCAACGAGTACCTCGCCCACCTCGACCACGGATGCCCGTTCGACCATTCGCTGTCGACGGCCTGGGCGCCGTCGGCCGGGGCCGTCGGAGGTGCCCGATGACCCTCACCCACGGCAGCGACCCGTCCACCGAGGCAGACAACCTCGTGGGGATCGTCATCGACGGCCGGCCGGTCCGGGTTCCGAAGGGCACCTTGTTGATCCGCGCCGCCGAGCAGATCGGGATCACCATCCCCCGCTTCTGCGATCACCCGCTCCTCGATCCGGTCGGCGCCTGCCGACAGTGCCTCGTCGAGGTGGAGGGGCAGCGCAAGCCCCTCGCCTCGTGCACGACGGTCGCCACCGAGGGCATGGTGGTGCACACGCAGATGAGCTCGAAGGTCGCCGCCGACGCCCAACGCGGGGTGATGGAGTTGCTGCTCATCAACCATCCGCTCGACTGCCCGGTCTGCGACAAGGGCGGCGAATGCCCGTTGCAGAACCAGGCGATGGCCACCGGGCGCAGCGAGTCCCGGTTCGACGGGGTCAAGCGGACGTTCGTGAAACCGGTGCCGCTGTCGTCGGAGGTGCTCCTCGACCGCGAGCGGTGCGTGCTCTGCGCGCGGTGCACGCGCTTCTCCACCCAGGTCGCCGGCGACCCGCTCATCGAGTTGGCCGATCGCGGTGCGCTGCAACAGGTCAGCATCTACCAGGACGAGCCCTTCGACTCGTACTTCTCCGGCAACACCGTGCAGATCTGCCCGGTGGGCGCCCTGACCGGCGCGCAATACCGTTTCCGCGCACGGCCCTTCGACCTCGTGTCCACGCCGAGCGTGTGCGAGCACTGCGCCAGCGGGTGCGCGCAACGCACCGACCATCGTCGGGGAAAGGTGCTGCGCCGCCTCGCCGGCGACGATCCCGAGGTCAACTCCGAGTGGAACTGCGACAAGGGCCGCTGGGCCTTCGCCTACGCCACCGCCGCCGACCGGATCACCGCCCCGCTCGTGCGCGATCGTCACGGGGATCTGCGCGAGTCCAGCTGGGCCGATGCGATCCGCGTTGCCGCAGAAGGCCTCTCGACGGCGATCGGGAACACCGGCGTCCTGACCGGCGGTCGGCTGACCGTCGAGGACGCGTATGCGTACTCGCGGTTCGCCCGCACGGTGCTGCGCACCGACGACATCGACTTCCGGGCCCGCGTCCACAGCAGCGAAGAGGCCGACTTCCTCGCCGCCCGCGTCGCCGGGCGCGGACTCGAGACCACCTACGACGACCTGTCGGCCGCTCCCGCGGTTCTCCTCGCCGGCTTCGAGCCGGAGGAGGAATCGCCGATCGTCTTCCTGCGATTGCGGCGCGCCGTCCGCGCCGGCGGGTTGCGCGTAGCGACGGTGGCGCCGTTCGCCAGTCGCGGCGTGCGCAAGCTCGATGCGCAGCTGTTCACCGCCGTGCCCGGCGCCGAGCGGTCCGTCCTGAGTTCCGCCGAGGCGACCCACCATCTCCGCGAACCGGGTTCGGTGCTCATCGTCGGCGAGCGTCTCGCAGCGAGCCCGGGAGCGCTGACCGCGGCCGCAGACCTCGCCGACCGGACGGGCGCGCATCTCGCGTGGATACCGCGGCGCGCGGGTGAACGCGGTGCGCTCGAGACCGGGGCGCTCTCCGGGCTGCTGCCGGGCGGACGCCCCCTCGCCGATCCGGAGGCCCGGGCGGCGGTGGCCTCGGTGTGGGGCGCCGACCTCCCCACACGGGCCGGCCGCGACACCACCGGCATCCTCGACGCGGCCCGGTGTCACGGGCTGTCGCTGCTGATCGCCGGCGTGGACCTCGACGACCTGCCCGACCCTGCCGCGGCGGCCGAATCACTCGCCGCCGCACCATTTGTCGTCAGCCTGGAGCAGCGGCACTCCACCGTCACCGCCCACGCGGACGTGGTGTTCCCCGTCGCGGCGGTCGCCGAGAAGGAGGGCACCTTCGTCGACTGGGAGGGCCGCCCGCGCAGCTTCACGACCGCGCTCACCGAGACCGGGCACCTGCCCGATCACCGGATCCTCCACGCGCTGGCGCGTCGCATGGGCGTCGATCTCCGGTGCGACGGCCCGCAGACCATCCACATGGACCTTCGTCGCATCGGCGCCTGGGCGGGCAACCGGACGGCCATCGCCGCCCACGACAGTCCCCGGCACGCCCCGGCGGCCGGCCAGGCGGTCCTGGCGACCTGGCGCATGCTCCTCGACCTCGGACGCCTGCAGGACGACGAGCCGTACCTCGCCGGCACGGCGCGCACCCCCGTCGCCCGGATGTCGCCGGCCACTGCGGCCGAGGCGGGCGTCGCGGTCGACGGCCGGGTGCGGATCAGCACCGCCGACGGCGCCATCACGCTGCCGGTCGAGCTCACCGACATGCCGGACCGGGTCGTGTGGGTCCCGCTGAACTCCCCCGGCTCCCGGGTCCACCCCGACCTGCGTGCGCAGGCGGGCGACCTGGTGGCGCTGTCGCCCGCCTCGGCGGCCGACGTCCCCGGAGGCGACCGATGATCCTCGCCGCCGACGCCGCCACCCTGGCCATCGACTACCCCGACCTCGCCGACTTCGGGCACGACCCGATCTGGCTCGTGATCCTCAAGGCCCTCGGCGTCTTCGCGTTCCTCGTCCTCAACCCGCTCGCGGCGATCCTCCTCGAGCGCAAGATCATGGCGCGGATGCAGGGCCGCATCGGCCCCAACCGCGTGGGACCCCGCGGGATCCTCCAGAGCGTCGCCGACGGCGTGAAACTCGCACTGAAGGAAGGAATCATCCCGGCGGGAGTCGACAAGGTGATCTATCTCCTCGCACCGATCATCGCGGTCGTGCCGGCCGTCATGGCGTTCGCGGTGATCCCCTTCGGGCCGATGGTGTCGGTGTTCGGCCACCAGACCCCGTTGCAGCTCACCGACCTGCCGGTCGGCATCCTCTACGTGCTCGCCGTGACGTCGGTCGGCGTCTACGGCATCGTGCTGGCCGGGTGGTCGTCGGGCTCGACCTATCCGCTCCTCGGCGGCCTGCGCTCGACCGCACAGGTCATCTCGTACGAGATCGCGATGGGACTGACGTTCGCCGCGGTGTTCCTCGACGCCGGGACCATGTCCACCTCGGGGATCGTCGCCGCGCAGGAGCACCACTGGTACTTCATGCTCCTGCTGCCCTCGTTCGTGATCTACGCGATCTCGATGGTCGGCGAGACCAACCGCGCGCCTTTCGATCTGCCCGAGGCCGAGGGCGAACTCGTCGGCGGGTTCCACACCGAGTACTCGTCGCTGAAGTTCGCGATGTTCATGCTCGCCGAGTACATCAACATGGTCACCGTCTCCGCGCTGGCCACGACGATGTTCCTGGGCGGCTGGCAGGCGCCGTGGCCGTTGAGCGCCTTCGACTGGGCCAACTCCGGGTGGTGGCCGATCCTCTGGTTCACCCTGAAGGTCTGGGCGTTCATGTTCGTGTTCATCTGGCTGCGCACCAGCCTGCCGCGACTGCGCTACGACCAGTTCATGAACCTGGGCTGGAAGGCCCTCATCCCCATCTCGCTGGCCTGGGTGATGGTCGTCGCGATCATCCGGGTCTCGGCCGGCGACCACACGCTGGTGCGCGCCCTCGTCTCCGCGGCCGCGGGACTGGTGGTGACCGCGCTGATCGGTTACGCGATCTGGCGGCTGATGCGGGTCCCGACCGACCCCGACGCACCCGACCCCGGGTCCGCCCGGGCGGGCCCCGGCCGGTCCGAGCCGTTCGACCCGATGGCCGGCGGCTTCCCCGTCCCGCCCATGCCGGGGCAGGTCGTCGACCCGAAGGCGACCGGGTCCGCCGCCACACCCCCACCGGCCGGTGTCGAGCCGGCGCCGAGCAGGGAGACCACCGATGCCTGATTTCCTCAAGCCGATCGACGGCTTCCGCGTCACCTTCGGCGGCATGTTCTCACCGACGATCACCGAACAGTACCCGGAGGAGAAGCGGCCCACCGCTCCCCGGTATCACGGTCGGCACCAGCTCAACCGCCACCCCGACGGGCTGGAGAAGTGCATCGGCTGCGAGCTGTGCGCCTGGGCCTGTCCCGCCGACGCCATCTACGTCGAGGGCGCCGACAACACTCCAGAGGAACGGTATTCGCCCGGTGAGAGGTACGGGCGCGTCTACCAGATCAATTACCTGCGATGCATCGGCTGCGGCCTGTGCATCGAGGCCTGCCCCACCCGCGCACTCACCATGACCAACGACTACGAGCTGGCCGACGACAACCGAGCCGACCTCATCTACGAGAAGGACCGTCTGCTCGCACCGCTCCCGCCGGGCGCCGAGGCGCCCCCGCACGACATGGCGCCGGGTTCGACGGAGGAGAACTACTACCGCGGAGAGATCACCGCGGAAGGAAGGCTGGTGCCGCGCACCGGATCTCCCGGTGCGCCGCCGAGTGCGACGACCGGCGACGACGTCCGACCCGACGATGCCCGGGGGTCACGGGCATGACCGGTTGGGACACGGCCGGCACGCTGGGCCTGCTGGCCGCGGAATCGGTGCGCACCTCGACCGGCGAGGCCATCCAGTTCTGGGTCCTCGGCGCCGTGGCCGTCGCCGGCGCACTCGGGGTCGTCTTCGCCACCAGGGCCGTGTACTCGGCGATCTTCCTCGCGACCACCATGATCGTTCTCGCGGTGTTCTACGTGGCGCAGGGCGCGCTGTTCCTCGGCGTCGTGCAGGTCGTGGTCTACACCGGCGCGGTGATGATGCTGTTCCTGTTCGTGCTGATGCTCATCGGCGTCGACTCGTCGGATTCGCTGAAGGAGACGCTGCGCGGACAACGGTTCGCCGCGGGACTGATCGGGATCGGCTTCGGCGTCCTGCTGATCGCCGGGATCGGCAGCGCGACCGTCGCGGTCACCGCCGGCGCCACCGAACCGTATGCCCTGGCCAGTGACAGCAACTCGGCCATCGAGTCGATCGCCGAGCTGATCTTCGTGCGCTACCTGTGGGCGTTCGAGCTGACCGGGGCCCTGTTGATCGCCGCGACCCTCGGCGCGATGGTGCTGGCCCACCGGGAGCGCTTCGGCCCGCGGCTCACCCAGAAGGAGCTGTCGAAGGCCCGGTTCCGCAGCGGCGTGAACCTCACCCCGCTGCCGAGTCCCGGTGTCTACGCGCGACACAACGCGGTCGACGTCCCGGCGCGGCTGCCCGACGGGAGCCCCTCGGACCTGTCGGTGAACGCGATACTGGCCGCCCGAACGCTGCGTCGTCCCGGCGATCGCCGGCCTGCGGGCGAGGACCGACCCGGCTCGGATCGGCGGTGAGGCGATGAACCCGGAGAACTACCTCTACCTCTCGGCCCTGCTGTTCACGATCGGCGCCTCCGGTGTCCTGTTGCGCCGCAACGCGATCGTCGTCTTCATGTGCATCGAGCTCATGCTCAACGCGGCCAACCTGGCGTTCGTGACCTTCGCGCGGATGACGCAGTCGTTCGACGGCCAGGTGATCGCCTTCTTCACGATGGTCGTCGCCGCGGCAGAGGTGGTCGTCGGACTGGCCATCATCATGACGATCTTCCGGTCACGCCGTTCGGCGTCGGTCGACGACGCGGATCTGCTCAAGCGGTAGAGGAGGACTGGGTGAACGCCGAACTGACCGCGTCGCTGCTCTGGCTCGTTCCCGCGCTCCCCCTCGCCGGGGCGGCGATCCTCCTGCTCGGCGGCCACGCCACCGACCGGTGGGGTCATCTGCTCGCCACGACGACCGCCGTCGCGTCGTTCCTGGTCGGGGCGGCGATGTTCGTCGGGATGGCGTCCCGGTCCGCCGACGACCGCGGCGTCTCCGACATCCTGTTCAGCTGGGTCCCCGTCGGAGAACTTCAGGTGGACTTCGGTTTCCGCCTCGATCAGTTGTCGATGTGCTTCGTCCTGCTGATCACGGGCGTGGGCGCGTTGATCCACGTCTACTCCATCGGGTACATGGCGCACGACCCGGCTCGGCGACGGTTCTTCGCCTACCTCAACCTCTTCCTCGCGGCGATGCTGGTCCTCGTGCTCGCCGACAACTACCTCGGCCTCTACCTGGGCTGGGAGGGAGTCGGCCTCGCGTCCTACCTGCTGATCGGCTTCTGGCAGCACAAGCCGTCGGCGGCGACCGCCGCGAAGAAGGCGTTCGTGGTCAACCGCGTCGGCGACATCGGCCTGGCCGTGGCGCTGATGATCATGTTCGCGACCTTCGGGTCGGTGTCGTTCGCCGCGGTCTTCGACGGCGCGCCGCAGGTCGGCGAATCCACGCTCACCGCACTGGGCTTCATGCTCCTGCTCGCCGCGTGCGGCAAGTCCGCCCAGGTGCCGCTGCAGTCCTGGCTCGGCGATGCCATGGAGGGCCCAACCCCGGTCTCGGCGCTCATCCACGCCGCGACCATGGTGACCGCGGGCGTCTACCTGATCGTGCGGTCGGGGCCGGTCTTCGACCTGGCGCCCGGGGCCCGGGTGGGCGTCGTGGTCGTCGGCGCGGTGACATTGCTGTTCGGCGCCGTCATCGGGTGCGCGAAGGACGACATCAAGAAGGCACTGGCGGCGTCGACGATGAGCCAGATCGGGTACATGGTGCTCGCGGCCGGGCTCGGACCCGCCGGGTACGCGTTCGCGATCCTGCACCTGCTCACCCACGGCTTCTTCAAGGCCGGGCTGTTCCTCGGCGCCGGCTCGGTGATGCACGGCATGGACGACGAGACCGACATGCGCCGGTTCGGCGGGCTGTGGACCCTCATGCCGATCACGTTCGCCACCTTCGGGGTCGGCTACCTCGCGATCATCGGCGTGCCGCCGTTCGCCGGGTTCTACTCCAAGGACCACATCATCGAGGCGGCGTTCGGCGAGGGCGGAGCGAAGGGGCTGATCCTCGGCGGCGCCGCGCTGCTCGGCGCCGGCATCACCGCGTTCTACATGACCCGCGTGATGCTGTTGACCTTCTTCGGCGAGAAGCGCTGGCATGACGGCACCGACGCCCCCGCTCCGCACCCGCACGAGTCGCCGCGGGTGATGACCGTCCCGATGATCCTCATCGCGATCGGATCGGTGGCCTCCGGCGCGCTCCTCGCGATCGGCGGGACACTGGAGCACTGGCTGGCCCCCGTCGTCGGCGAACACACGCCGCATCACGTGCTGCCGGTGTGGGCGATGACGCTCATCATCCTCGCCGTCGTCGCCGTCGGCGTCGGGGTCGCCTACCGGCAGTACGCGACCCGCCCGGTGCCCGTCACCGCCCCCGAGGACGTCTCCCTGTTGACCGTCGCCGCGCGGCGTGACCTGTACGGGGACACCGTCAACGAGGAGCTGCTGATGCGGCCCGGCCGACGCGTGACCGCCGGCCTCGTCGCGGTGGAGTCCGACGGCGTCGACGGGCTCACCGGCGGTGTGGGCACCGCGATCGCCCGGACGTCGCGTCGAATACGGGGGTGGCAGAACGGCTACGTGCGTTCCTACGCCCTGTCCATGTTCGCGGGCACCGCGGTGGTCCTCGCTCTCGTGATGGCGGTGAACGTGCTGTGAGCATCCCCTGGCTGACCGTTCTGTGGCTCGTCCCCGCGATCGCCGCGGGCCTGGTGCTCGCCGTTCCGGCGAACCGACCGGTGATCGCGAAGTGGTTCGCGCTGACGGTGAGCGTCCTCGTGCTGGCCGTCGGCGTGGGACTCGCCATCGGCTTCGACCCGGCCGGCGACCGTTACCAGTTCGTGGAGGACGTCAGCTGGATTCCCGCACTCGGAACCCGCTATTCGCTCGGACTCGACGGGATCGGGCTCGCGCTGATCCTGCTGACCGCAGCGCTTCTCCCGCTGCTCCTGCTGGCCGGGTGGAACGACGCCGACACGGCGGGTTCGCTCGATCACGCGGGCGGCCTCGCACGCAAGAACCCGCACATCTACCTCGCCCTGTTCCTCGCGACCGAGGCGATGGTGCTGATGAGCTTCGTCGCCCTCGACATCCTGCTGTTCTACATCTTCTTCGAGGCCATGCTCATCCCGATGTACTTCCTCATCGGCGGCTTCGGCAACGGCCCCAACCGATCCGGTGCGGCAGTGAAGTTCTTGCTGTACAACCTGTTCGGCGGCCTGATCCTGCTCGCCGCGGTCGTCGGGCTGTACGTGGTCACCGCGCAGAACGCGGTCGGCGGGGGCACGTTCGCGCTGACCGACGTCGTGGCGGCGGTGTCGAGCGGCCAGATCGACGACTCGACCGGCCTCGCGAAACTCCTGTTCCTCGGGTTCATGTTCGCCTTCGCGGTGAAAGCCCCGCTGTGGCCGTTGCATTCGTGGCTTCCCGACGCCGCGGTGGCCGCCACCCCGACCTCCGCGGTGCTGATGATGGCGGTGATCGACAAGGTCGGCACCTTCGCGATGCTGCGGTTCTGCCTGCAGCTGTTCCCCGACGCATCCCGGTGGTTCGCCCCGTTGATCTGTGCGCTCGCCGTCGTCGGCATCGTCTACGGCGCGATCCTCGCGATCGGCCAGACCGATGTGATGCGGCTCATCGCCTACACGTCGATCTCCCACTTCGGATTCATCATCCTGGGCATCTTCGCGCTGACCGCGCAGGGCCAGACCGGCTCGACGCTCTACATGGTCAATCACGGGATCTCCACCGCCGCACTGTTCCTCATCGCCGGGTTCCTGGTGTCGCGGCGCGGCAGCCGGCTCATCGCCGACTACGGCGGGGTCCAGAAGGTGGCCCCGGTCCTCGCCGGAACCTTCCTCGTCGCCGGTCTCGCCACCCTCTCCCTGCCCGGACTGGCGCCGTTCATCAGTGAATTCCTGGTCCTCGTCGGAACGTTCACGCGGTACCCGGTCGCGGCCGTCGTCGCGACCTCGGCGCTGGTCCTGTCCGCGATCTACATCCTGTGGACCTACCAGCGGATGATGGGCGGCCCGCCGAAGAGCGGGGACTCGGCGGCGCCCGGCATCCGTGACCTCGCCGGGCGCGAACTGGTCGTCGTGGCCCCGCTGATGGCCCTGTTGCTCATCCTCGGCGTGTATCCGAAACCGCTGATCGACCTCATCGAACCGGCCGTGCAGAACACGATCACCACAGTCGGGGTCACCGGTCCCGAGCCCGCGGTCGCAGAGCCCGGAGACGGCCGAACACACGGCACCACAACCGAAGCGGAGGGACACCGATGAGTTCCACCGGCCTCACCCCCGTCTCCTCGACTCCGACCACCCTGGCCGCGATCGAGGCGCCGAGCATCGCCTACGGCGCGCTGTCGCCGATGCTCGTCGTCTTCGGAGCCGCGGTGATCGGCGTCCTGGTGGAGGCCTTCGCCCCGAGACGGTTGCGCTATCCGGTCCAGCTCGTCCTCTCGCTCGGCGGCCTCCTCGTCGCGCTGGGCGCCCTGATCGCGGTCGCCGCCGCCGAGACCTCGAACGGCGCCAACGGACAGATCACGATGTCCGGGGCGGTGGTGATGGATCGCCCGACCCTCTACCTGCAGGGACTGCTGCTGGTGGTCGGGATCATAGCCGTCGGCTTCATGGCCGAGCGCCGGCTCGAACGCGTGGTGGCGCCGGTGGACATGCGCCGGTTGGCGGGCGCGTCGGTCGGCGACGACCGTTCCGGCAGAACCGGGGTCAGCGGCGGTGGCGGTGGAAACGGCGGCGTCGACGCCGACATGTTCACGCCGTCGGGCGCGGCGGTCCCCAACACCGACGCCGAGTTCGAGGCGACCCGCGCCGGCGCGGTCACCACCGAGGTGTTTCCGCTGGCGCTGCTGGCGCTCGGCGGGATGATGCTGTTCCCCGCGTGCGGCGACCTGTTGACGATGTTCATCGCGCTCGAGGTGTTCTCGCTACCGCTGTATCTGCTCTGCGGTCTCGCCCGGCGTCGTCGCCTCATCTCGCAGGAGGCGTCGCTGAAATACTTCCTGCTGGGTGCGTTCTCGTCGGCGTTCTTCCTGTTCGGAGCGGCATTCGTCTACGGCGCAACGGGTTCGCTGAACCTGGCGGCCATCGGGGCGTCGATCGGCGAGGTCGCCGGCCTGGGCGGCGACACCACGCTCGCCCTCATCGGCCTGGCGATGCTGGCGGTCGGCATGCTGTTCAAGGTCGGTGCCGTGCCGTTCCACGCGTGGATCCCCGACGTCTACCAGGGCGCCCCGACCCCGGTCACCGCGTTCATGGCGTCGGCGACCAAGATCGCCGCGTTCGGCGCGCTCCTGCGGGTGTTCTACGTGGGTTTCGGCACGTTACGCGACCAGTGGGCACCCGTGCTGTGGGCGGTCGCGATCGCGTCGATGGTGATCGCGTCGGTGATGGCGGTGACCCAGACCGACGTCAAGCGCATGCTCGCGTACTCGTCGATCGCCCACGCGGGCTTCATCCTGCTGGGACTCATCGCCTTCGACGACGCCGGACTCGGCGCGACCCTGTTCTACCTGGCCGCCTACGCGTTCACCACGTTGGGCGCGTTCGCCCTCGTCGCGGTGATCCGCGAACCCGACGCCGACGCGACCGCATCCGCCCGCGCCGCAGCGATCCGCGGGCCGTCGGCGCCGGTCCGCAACCCACACCTGTCTGGGCGCGAGGCGACCGACCTCACCCAGTGGTCGGGACTCGGGCGTCGGTATCCGTTGGTGGGGGCCATGTTCGCGGTCTATCTGCTCTCCTTCGCCGGCATCCCGCTGACGAGCGGCTTCATCGCCAAGTTCGACGTCTTCGCCGCGGCCGCCGGGAACGGTGGCGGAGTTCTGGTGGTCATCGGCGTCGTCAGCAGCGCGATCGCCGCCTACGTCTACATCCGGATCATCGTCGCGATGTTCTTCGACGACGTGCCGGTCGACGGCGCCCCGCACGTGGTGAGGCCCAGCGTGCTGACCATGTCCGGTGTCGCGGTGTGCACCCTGGTCACGGTCGTGCTCGGCATCTTCCCCCAACCAGTGCTGGACCTCGCCGACGCCGCGGCGTCGTTCCTGCGGTGATCTCCAGCGGCGCCTCAGGCACCGACATCCCGTGTCCCAGCGTGGGTCGCCACGTGTCGTGCGGCCGGGCTTCTGATCTGTCGCTCTCGGCTCCCGGCCGGCAAACGGGTTGGTGGACGGCCTGATCGAGCACCGAGTGGTCTCGCAGGGCCACGGTTGTCGGTGGCCCTGCGCCTCGCGGCCTGGACCACGCCAAACGGCGAGTCCGCGCGGTCGACGGCAAATCCGTGCCACCCTGGAAACCGTGGATCTCATCAGGCACCCGCGACCTTCGACCACCAGAGCCGAGAAAGTCCACGTCGGGGAGGCGAGAAGCCGCCCGGATCGTCGATGCACACAGCTCCGATGGCCGGCAATCCTGGGCGTGATCCTCTTGGCCGTCGGCACCCTGTCGGGGTGCTCGCTGTTCTCCGACTCGCCCGAGGACACCCTTCGGTCATTCGCGGAGAACCTGCAGAAGGGTGACGTCGCAGCTGCCGCAGGCCTCACGGATGACCCGCCGGCCGCTCGCGCCGCGATCCAGTCGATGTTCGACGGCATGGGATCCAAGCCGAAGCTGAGCGTCTCCGCCGACCTCGTCGACGACAAGCAGGTGACCGGCACGCTCGAACACCGCTGGCAGATCCGAGACGACACCGTCGAATACCAGACAGATGCGACGCTGGTGGACAGCGGCTCCGGCTGGCGCATCCGCTGGCAACCAGCGGTGCTGCACCGTCAGCTCCGCGACGGCCAGACGTTCTCATACAGCGACGACCGCGCCTATCGCACCCCGGTTCTCGACGTCAACGGACAGCCGCTGATGACCTGGCAGGCCGTCTCGCTCGTCGACCTCGATCGCGCACAGATCGGTTCGGCGGACGCGCTGGCCAGGGCGTTGCGCCCCGTCGAACCGGATATGACCGGCGCCGGGATCCGAAAGCTGTTCGACGGCAACGACGCGGCCAAGCAGAACGTGATCAGACTGCGGGAATCGGACTGGAAACGCGTGCAGCGCGCCGTCCAGTCCATCCCGGGTGTGACCACGTCCGAGCAGGGCGCCCTGCTCAGTGCGACGAAATCCCTTCATTCCCCGGCTATGTCGGGGCTCGAGGGGATCTGGCGCCAAACCATCGACGCAACCGCGGGTTGGTCGGTGTTGCTGGTCAACGACGACGGATCCGCGGCACACCTCGTGGATTCAGCGCAACCCCGGCCGACCCCACCCGTGCAGACCTCCATCGACCGCGACATCCAGACCCAGGCCCAGCGCGCCGTCGACGCCGAGCGACGGCCGGCGATGATCGTCGCGATCGCACCATCCACCGGCGGGATCGTCGCCGTGGCGCAGAACGACGCCGCCGACAAGTCGGGGCCCGTCTCGCTCAGCGGCCTGTACCCGCCCGGTTCGACCTTCAAGACGGTGACCACCGCCGCCGCGCTCGCCGACGGGGTCGTGCAACCCACGTCGCAGGTCCCGTGCCCCGGCCGCACGACGATCGAGGGCCGCACGATCCCCAACGAGAACGACTTCGATCTCGGAACAGTGCCACTCGCGACGGCTTTCGCCCGATCCTGCAACACCTCGATGGGCGCGCTGGCCAACAAGCTGCCCGCGAACGCGCTGACGGACATGGCACGCCGATTCGGCATCGGCGCCGACTACGACGTCCCCGGCCTCACGACGGTGACCGGCAGGGTTCCCGTCGCCGATTCCCCGGCTCTGCGCGTCGAGAACGGCATCGGCCAGGGCACGGTGACGGTCAGTCCGTTCGGGCTGGCGCTGGCCGAGGCGAGCCTGGCGCGCGGCGAGACCGTCTCCCCGGTGCTCGTCGACGGACAGAGCACCAGCGGGGACGTCGAACCGAGGAAGATCCCCGAGGCGGTCACCGGCCCGCTGCGGAGCATGATGCGCGACACCGTGACCCGCGGCACCGCCACCGCGCTACGCGACGTCCCCGGCCTGGGCGGCAAGACCGGGACGGCGGAGTACGGCGACAACAAGAACCCGCACGGCTGGTTCGCCGGGATCGCCGGCGATCTGGCGTTCGCGACGCTGGTCGTCGGGGGCGGATCGTCGGCACCGGCCGTGGGTGTCACCGGGGAGTTCCTGCGACCGCTTCGGAACTAGATGCACGCAGACCATGTCTGCACTTTGGCGACCCTGACGGGGCTCGAACCCGCGACCTCCGCCGTGACAGGGCGGCGCGCTAACCAACTGCGCCACAGGGCCTTGCTGCGAACAAAGTACTGCATCCCGTCACCCGGGTTTCGACCACCCCCACCAGTGCGATCACGGGCGCCTTCCCGGGGCCCACGCCGGTCAGCGCTCGCCCGCCTCCCCGAGCTCCGCGGAGCCGGCGAGCAGGAACGGGAAGACGGCGTCCCGGAGCAGCGGGGCCACGGTCTCGTCGTCGAGGTCGCGCCAGGACACCTCCGCGATCTCGGCCTTCGGGGCGGCGACCTCCACGTAGGGGTGCTCGAACACGTCGGCGATCACCCGCCGCCCGCTCTCGTTGGCCGCGGCCGCCTCGAACTCGCCGAGCGCTCGCAGGTCGTCGGCCGAGATCGACACCCCGAGCTCCTCGAGGCACTCGCGCACCGCCGCGTCGACGGGTCGCTCACCGGGATCGGGCTTTCCGCCGGGGAACATGAACATGCTCGTGCCGCGCTTGCGAACCGTCAGCACCCTCCCGTCGGCGTCACGGATCACCACTGCACTGACCCGGATCGGCTCCATGCGGCCACTCCCCTTCCCGTTGCGCGGTCGTCTGGGCCATCATGTCGCAGATCTCCGGCGGCCCGTCGGGCACACCGGGACCGCAGCTCCGCGCCGGGACCTGCCCGGCGACGGCCGCCTGCCAAACCGTGCCCGACTTCTTGACCCGGTGTTCGCGATCGGCTCAGATGAACCCATGAGCGACGAACTGTTCGAGCACAAGGCCAAGACCACGCTGACGCGCGAGGACGCGGCGAAGCGACTCCACGCACTCGCCGACGCGATCGCGCGCCACAACGAGGTGTCATACGTGCAGAACGACAAGACCGTCCGTATCGACGTCCCGGCAGAGGTCGAGCTGAAGATCGAGTTCGAGAGCGGCGAGGGCGAGGGCGAGATCGAGGTCGAGATCTCCTGGTGAGCCCTGAAGACCACACGGGCCGGTGACACAGCGTCACCGGCCCGTTTCTCGTCGTGGGTGGAGATCAGATCTTACCGAGGTTCTCCATCTGATCCAGGGCGAACAGCGAGGTGCGGTACATCGCGTCGATCTCGGCGACCGTCGCACCGCGGGTCGCCGGGTTCTGCAGACCGAAGTTGTTCACGAGCGCGACGGTGCGCGTCGACTGGAACAGCAGGGTCGTGGCCTGGCTGTCACCGATCACGTCGCCCAGGAACCAGGCGGTGAATAGCGGATGCAGGTCCACGCCGTAGGTCTTCTTCACGTCCCGACGATGGTCGGGGTGGCGTCGACGAGCGCGTTGCCGAAGGCGTAGTAGTCACGCGTGTGTTCGGCAGTGGTGCCGATGTTCTCCAGCGCATACGGGAAGTCGACGATCAGGTGGGCGAAGATCTGCCCGAGGAGGACGCGGCCGGGACTGCGGTCGCACTTCTTGGTCAGCTTGAAGGCCTCGGCCCAGTGCGCCTGCGGGGTGCCGCCGGTGACGAACTCGTGGAGGTTCCCCACGTACAGCCGCACGACCTCGACTGCCAGGGCCTCGGCCCACTCGGGATCGTCGTAGGTCCCCGAGGCGATGCTCGGACCGACGAGTTGCAGGATGTTGTCGAAGGCGATCGGGAACGTGCCGAGATAGTTGTCCGACGTGCTGAGTTCCTTGCGCAGGTTGCTGATCGCGGTGCGCGCATCGTCGAAGGTCTTGATCCCGGATACGTCGGTGAGTTCCGCGAGGCGCTTCTCGCTCTCGGGAGTCGACGCGGGCACACAACGGGTCGCCGGCGCGGCTGCGGCCTCCGCTCCGACGAGGCCGGCTCCCCCGACCAGGACAGAAGCGGCCACGAGGCCTGCGCACAGGGCACGTCTGACGTTCATGACGGGTCGGCATATGCACGGCACGTAAGTCGACCTACACACCCCGACCGATATGTCCCGTTTCCGTGGTCGCTATCATGTGGCGGCGAGATTTCCTGTGTGAAAGTAGCGTTCGTTCACTCTGACACACTTTGGAACGGGTCGGGAATGGACAGCCGTCCCAGTGCACCGGACGCATTGCCGCGCTCCCCGAGATCACACCCCGATTCCCAGACGACGGGCCACCTGCGGTCCGCCGACCTCGCACACGAAGTCCGGGTCGCCACACACGACGAGTTCGTCGCGCGCCCGGGACAGGCCGACGTAGAGACGCTCACGTGACCGGTCCCAGGCCTTCTTCTCGTTGAGCGCCAAGACGACGACCCGGCGCTCGAGCCCCTTGAAACCGAGGACGTGCCCGTAGAAGACCTGCTCGTCGTCCCAGAACGACGCCCAGTAGGCCTTGTTGCCCTCGGCCTGCCGAGCCTTCTGCTCGGGATGGCGGCTTCCGGTGGTCAACAGCGCGATATCCTCCGGACGCCACCCCTCGTCGAGCAGCAGATCGATCTGGTCGTCGGCGACGTCGAGCGCCTCCTCCGGAGAACACGGGATGAACCGGACCTCGGGACCGTCGCCGCCGTGCAGCTGCATCCGTTGCCCGACAAGCGGTTTGAATGTCTCGGCGATCTGCTTGGTGTTGCGCAGGTTGTGGTCGAGGACCAGCGGGACGAGGTCGACCGGCGGCGAACCCTGCCGCGCGAAGACCCGCTGCGCCTCGTCGATGAACACGTAGATGCCCCCGTTCTCGGGGTCCTTCAGGCAGGCCAGCAACGGCTTCCACCAGTCGTCGGCGAAGTCCTGCGCCTCGTCGACGACGATCGCGTCGAACCGCTTTCCCGGCGGGAGTTGCTGTGCCAGTTCGTACATCTGACGCGGCAGAGTGTGCTCCCAGAACTCCTGGGCGGCCTCGGTGCGCTCCCGTTCGTCCGGACCCGTCGCCGCACCCCAGGTGATGCCGAGCTCGTGGAACTCCCCCACGTAGGCGGGACGTTCCTTGTGCCCCCATGTGGCGGTGAGCCTTTCGAGATAGGACGCCAGCCCGTGGGAGTAGCAGACCAGGGCCACGCGCCGGCCCGACTTCGCGAGGCGCCGCGCCTGCTCGACGGCCAGAAACGTCTTCCCGCTGCCGGCCCCGCCCCGGACCTCGACGCGGTTGAGCTGGGTGATCGCCCGCAGGATCACCGCCTGGTGGGAGGTCAGCGTGTCGGCGACGCTCTCGTTCTCGAGCGCCCTGGCCACGACGTCCCGCTGAGGCAATCCCCTGCCGCCCAACGCGATACCGAGTTGATGGATGCCGTCGGCGTCGATCGGCGGCAGGTCGAGGCCCCTCTTCAGCACGACGCTGCGGATCAGCGGCATGAGCTGGTCCAGCTGGGTCCGGTCGACGATCTTCCACCGGGGGCAGTCCGGGAGCGCGAACGCCGGACCCACCTCGGTGTGGGGCAACACGACGACGTGATCCCAGCGGAGTCGGCCGACGGTCCAGCGCGGGTCGGACTCGACGAACTCCCTCAGCGCGTAGCAGGCCTCCCGCGCCTGCGCGACCGGGTCGATGGGCTTCGGCGCCTGCCCGACCCGCTCCTGCCACCACGACTCGCCGTCGTGCCAGACCTCGCCGCCCTTGACCTCCACGCAGACGATCCCGGCGCCCTCGATCGCCACGACGAAGTCGATCTCGTGATCTTTCACGTGATCGGTGACCCGCTGCCCGACGACGAGCAGGTCCTCGTCGGCGAGCTGGGCGGCCAAGGCGTCGAAGACGATCTCTTCGCTGGCTGCCGCGAAGCGCGGGTTCGCGGGGATCACCGTCGGCATGTCGTGTCTCGTCCTCCCACAATCTGCTCGCTCGAATCCCGGGGCCACCGCGCCCGCACCCGTCACTCGGCGGGCGCCTCGTCGGATTCCGGCCTCGCCGCACGCTACCGCGTCCGGGCGACGGGTCCAGCGCGCCGCGGGCAGATGCGTCTCGATTCCTCCGATCGGACCAATCGCCTGTCCCGGGCTAACGACTCGCTCCCGCGGCGGGATCTACCGTTCGCCCGACAAACGCAGCCCCAGGAGATCGAAGACATCATGCGCAGCAGCTTCGTCCCGCTCGCCGCTGCGGTGAGCGTCTCGCTCGCCGCGGCCACGGCCTGCGGCGCAACCACGGACGAAAGGTCCGGGGCCGCCGTGACGTCACCGCTGCCGACGACCACCGTGACGGAGACGGTGACCGGCACGACCCCGGCGCCCGCCCCCGGACCGGCCCGACGAAGCCAGACCGAGACGCCGCCACCACCCACCACCGGTGCGCCGATCATGCCCGACGTGGTCTGCATGAACCTCCAGGACGCGCAGGACAGGATCCAGGAGGCCGGCGTGTTCTTCTCCCGCAGCGAGGACGCGACCGGCCGGCGACGATCGCAGATCCTCGATCGCAACTGGATCGTGGTGGGCCAGACACCGAGTCCCGGAACGCCTTTCGGTGAGGGAGAGGCCGTTCTCGCCGTCGTCAAGATCGGCGAGCCCCACGACTGCTGACCGCGAGGTCGACGGATCGTCGCCCGACCCGCCTGCGAAGCACGGCTGTCCGACTAGCATTTCCTCCGAGACCGGCCACGTGGCGGCCCCGGACATCGGCCGCCCCGGTTCGCGGAGGGGGAGGTCGTACTCGGGACGATGACGACCATTGCGGTGGGGCTCGACCACAGCCCGGAGTCGGAGGCGGCAGCTCGTTGGGCCGCGCCGGCGGCGATCCGTCGTGATGCCCGGCTGCTGCTCGTCCACGGCTATGCGCCGACGGGAACGGCGCAGGGTCTCGCCGAGTTCGACATCGAGAACATCCGCGACGCCGCCATCGCGCGCGCCGACGCCGTCGCCGCCGCCCTACGCGACGACCATCCGACCCTGCGCGTGGACACCCTCATCCGGCCGGATCTCCCCATCCCCCTCCTGCTGAAGGTGTCGGAGGAGGTGCGGCTCCTGGTCCTGGGGCACCATCGGGCCGGCTGGCTCGAGCGGCTCACCGCCGGCAGCGTCAGCGCCGCGGTCGCGGCCCGCGCGAAGTGCAACGTGGTCACGGTTCCGTTCGGCAACCTCTGCTTCGACGGGCCGGTCGTCGCGGCGATCGACGTCGACGCGCCGTCGGAGCAGGCGCTCCAGAGCGCCTTCGACGTGGCCCGTGAGATCGACCAGCCGGTGACCGTCATCTCCGCGATCTCGGATGATGCTGCGCCGGAGGAGATCTCCGATGCCTATGCGCGCGCAGAGGCGCTTCTCGCGCCATGGCGGCAGCGCTACCCCGACCGGCATGTGACCATCCAGCTCATCAACGGCGACCCGCATCGTTCGCTGGCCGAGGCCGTCCCGCACGCGTCGCTGCTGGTGATCAGCCGCCCGCGGTCCGGCGTCTTGTTCCCCGCCTGGATCACGTCGGTGACACGCGCCGCCCACCACGCGTCGAAGTACCCGGTGGCGGTGGTCGACCACTCCGTGTCCTGACTTCGGCGAGTTCGGATCACCGTGACGCTGAACGGTGTCCGCTCCCGGTTCTACGGCTAGCTTCGTCGGCACCGGATCCCACGCGAAGGAGCACCATGACCGAGACCGCCACCCGCCTCAACGACGTCGACATCGCCGCCGTCGGGCAGCTCGTCGAGGGCATCCGCGCCGACGAATCCAAGGCGCAGACCACCTGGGCGGCCCATGTCCAGTGGAACGGCGCGTTCGCCTCGCAGGCCCGCGTCCGCAATTTCTCGCCCATCGCGTCCGACGAGCCGACGGCGCTCGGCGGCGGCGACACCGCACCCAACCCGGTCGAACAGCTGCTGGGCGCCCTCGGCAACTGCCTCGCCGTCGGGTACGCGGCCAACGCCACGCTCGCCGGCATCGAGCTCAAGGATCTGCGCATCGACCTGAAGGGCGACCTCGACCTGAGCGTCTTCCTCGGACTCGCCGAGGGACACGCCGGCTTCACCTCGATCACCGCGAAGGTCACCATCGACTCCGACGCCCCGCAGGAGAAGCTCGACGAGCTGCACGCCCGGGTCAAGGCGAGCTCGCCCGTCGGGCACACGCTGGGCAACGCGGTGCCGGTGGACATCGTCCTCAACTGATCGCAGCCACCGACCTCGGGCCCGGCGACCGTTCGGCCGGGACCTGAAAGACAGCCGGCGAGCACTCCGATGGTGCTCGCCGGCTGTTTGCTCGTCGTGGCCGCCTCACATGCCGCGCCACTGTCGGGATCTGCACTGCCTCATGGCTCCACCACTCATAGACTCTGACCCGTGCCCCTGACCGTCGATCCGCTCACGCTCGGCCAGCGGCTCGTCGCCGTCCTCGAGGACGGACGGCGCACCGCCACCTACAAACTCGCGGTCCTGATGGCCTTGCTGGATCTGGCGGTCGAATCGGTTCCCGAGGACCCCGATGCCGCCGTGGACATCGATCTCGACGAGCTCACGACACGCGTCATCGAGCTGTATTGGCGGCAACTGCGTCCGCTCGACGGACATCGACTGCGCCAGTCCAACGACGGACGCGGCGTCATCTTCGACGCGCTTGCCCGCCTGGCGGAGGACGCCGCGGCGGGTCGGCGACCACCAGGTCTCCGCGCCGTGGCGGCTTCTCACCCGGACGAGTACCTCGCCACACACCTCCGCGTGAAACGAACCCTGGTGCGCTACCCGCTGAAGCTGGTGCAGAACCTCACCTCCGGGGGTTCCGAGGAGCGCTTTCTCTACGACGACTCGTGGATGGGAACGGATTCGGTGAAGCGCATCGCCGAGCACGGAAACAAGCTGACCCTCTATCCCGGTGTCTGTCACACGATTGCCCGCCTGGCACCGCTGCTGAAGCCCGCCTTCCAACTCGCGTGGGTCGACGACGTCCGACGCATGAACAAGGACTTGCTCTCCGACGGCCCCGATCTGGCGCAACATCTGTTCGGGGCCGACCGGATCTCGCTCCAACGCGCCGGCGACGTGCTGGCCGAGGCGTTCGATCCCTCCTGCTTCTACTGCAACGCGGCGGTCCGACGGTCACGCCACGTCGATCACGTGTTGCCATGGTCGCGTGTGGGAATCGACGGGCTGGCGAACCTGGTGTTGGCCTGCCGAGGCTGCAACAGCAGCAAGTCCGACCGGTTGCCTGCACCGGCCCATGTCACCCGCGCACTCGACCGGGGGCGCGGCACCCTCGATGAACTCGCCGCCCAGATCAACTGGCCGAGTCAGTACGACCGTGTGGTGGCAGCCGGACACGGCCTGTATCTGACCCAGCCGATCAACACCCCGGTGTGGGAGGGGCGGTCCGCCGTGCGAGCGCTCACTCGCGCCGATATCTCCTGGTTCCACGACCACCTGCCGCTCTGAGGACCAGACGACTCGGCCCGGTCTCGTCACACGGAAGTCGCAGGGTCGGCGCCCGCATGGGCGGCGAGGACGTATCCGCACACCACCACCCCGGCACTCACCGCCGCGGCCACGGCGAACACCGGCCACAGCGCGATCTTCAGCAGCAGCGCACCCACCAGGGCGCCGAGCAGGATCACGGCGATCGCGGCGAGGCGGCGGTTGAAGATCGTCGCCCTACTCGGGCGGGCGAACATGTCGATCGCCCAGGCCGTGATCGTCGACGTCACGACGACGGTCGTCACGTCGGCGACCCCGATCCGGCGTGCCGCCGCGGCCTGCATCCCCATCGCGGCGGCGGTCAGTCCCACCGCGGACAACCGGGCCGCGTGATCGCCGGCGTCGAATCCCGTCAGCACCGCGGTGACGGCGACCAGCACCGTGGAGACCGACAGGACCGAGACCAGCCTGGGACTCCAGCCCGCCGGCCCCGCCCGCAGGAACAGGCTCGCGACCCCTGCTCCGGCGATGAACGCCAGCAGCGCGAGGGCCGGCGAGAACACCGGCAACCCATGGGCACCGGCCGCTCCCATGCCCAGGATCAGCACGTTTCCGGTCATGTTGCCGAGGAACACCGTGTCGAACGCGAGGAAGCCTCCGGCGTCGACGATCCCGGTGGTGAAGGTCAGAACGAGCATGAGGACGAGGTCACGGGTACCGCCGGTAGGCCTCGGTGGCGGCGCGGGCGAACTCGCGGCGATCTCGTCTGTGCCCACGCTCGACTCCTCCCGCGATCGCACGATCCAGCAGATCGTATGCCGGTTCGTCCGCCTCCGCGACCGGCGGAGTGCACACCACGTCGCCGGGTATCGTCGTCCCGTGGCCGGATACGACGACGAATCCGCGGCTCCGACACGGCCTTCCGACGACGCCGCGCTCGACAATCCCGCGTGGTTCTCGCTCAGCGGCCCCCACGCGGGGCTCGCACAGCGCGTCGGGCGCGCGGTCCGATTCCACCCCGGCGTCGCCCCGATCGCCGCGCTGCCGACCGCACCGACGGGGAGCGACTGGTCCGATGCCGCCGAACTCGTCGGCCCCGGCGGGGCACTGCTCCTGTTCGCCGTCCCCGAAGCGGTGCTCCTCACCACCGACGACGTCCCCGAGATGACAGACCTGGCACGACGAACCCGACCCGGCCCCTTTCGGCCCCGCACCATCGAACTCGGCACATATCTGGGAATCCGGCACGACGACAGGTTGGTTGCGATGGCCGGAGAACGACTGCGCCTGCCGGGCCATACCGAGATCAGCGCGGTGTGCACCGATCCCGACCATCGGGGCCGAGGTCTCGCGACACGCCTGGTTCTCGCACTCGTGCAGCAGATCCGGGACCGCGGCGAGACACCGATCCTGCACGCCGACGGACGGAACACCACCGCGATCAGGCTCTATGAGCGTCTCGGGTTCGTCGTGCGCATGGAGGTCGTGTTCCAGAGGGCGGTGGCACCCTAGGAACCCGGGATCACGTCGCGTTTCAGCGATCTCGCGAGCGGCGCGATCTCGTCGAGGTAGATCGACGCGAGGATTCCCGACTCGTCGGCCATGTTGCGAACCCGATCGCCCTCGGCCCGATCGCGTTCGGCGTCGATGGCGTGCTCGAGTTCGTCGATCGCGCTGACCCGGTCGAGCCACGCCTGCTTCTCCTGACGCTGCTGGATGCGCGCGACGATCTGTTCGTAACTCGCGAAGGCCTCCAGACGTTCGACGAGACCGTCCAGCCGGGTCGAGAGCAGCCCCGCCTTCTCCGCGTAGGTCGCCATCACCTCGTCGTCGGTGCCGAGTGGACCGTCCGGCGGGTCGCCGAGGATCGCGAGCTGGTCGCGGATCCGGGTGGCGGCCCGGGCGATCGCGGTCACCTCGCCGGCCAGGTCGACGCGCACGGAATGCAGGTCGAAGAACTCCAGCCCCCAGGCCGGGTTCCGGCTGACGCGGTCGGCGACGAGCGCTGTGGTCCACGCGATCCGGCCGACCGGGTCCCGCACCATGTTCTCGAGTTCGGCGCGTTCCTCCCGGCCCGGCCGGTGGCGACGGGTGGACTGCGAGATCTGCTGGTCGTCGAGCGGACGGCCCGCCCAGATGTCGAGGGCGAGCACCCCGAAGTCGCCGACCCCGTCGTCGTCGGGACGTCGTGAGCCCTCGAGACGCTGCTGGATGTCCTGGCAGGCGGTCCAGCGGCGTGCGCGCGCGAGGCGCAGCCGGTCGGCGAGATCACCCGCGGCGTCGGCGGCGCCGACCAGACGTGCCGGGCGTTCGTCCGCGGTGACGGCGGCACCCGAGCGGCGGCGGCCGAGGTCCCTCTTCATGCCGCCGAACATCGCGGAGAAGGCTCCGATGGCCGCCGACGCGAGGAGGACGAGGGCCACCGCGAGCACCACCACGAAGACGGCCACCGCGACGAACACCATGAGTCCAGTAGAGCACGACGAGCCCACCGTCGGAGCAGTTCTTTAGCACCGATAACGAGGCGTCGCGGGCCTGTCGTACCCCGGGCCTAACGTGCCTTGTGTCCATCCCGATCGGAGGTCATCGCATGCCCGTCACCGTCACCGAGAGATCCCTCGATTTCGCCTTCCCAGAACTCCACGCCGACGCACGTCTCCGCATCAACGTCATGCGCACCCTTCGCGTCCCCGACGACGACACCACCTACGGATTGCCGCCGGGAATGGGCACATTCGAGTTGCGCACCGCCGCCGACACCTGGTCACGCGCGCACGGTTGGACACCGACCGACGTGGTGCTCCCGATGTGGCAGGCCGAGGCCGCGTGGTTCAGCTTCCACTGCCCGTCCGACTACCCGTTCCTGGTGCGGATCTCGGTCGGCGGGGTGAACGCCGTCACCGGCGAGGACTTCGCCGAGGAGATCGACTTCTTCGGCGAGGACTATTTCGAGGTGCCGGAGCAACCGTGGCTCGACGGGTTCCGCGTCGACGCCACGACCGTTCGGCAGTTCGTCGCGATGCCGCTCGGCCGCGGCTACACCGCCGCCGAGCAACTGACCGGCGACGACGACGGATCGATCCGAATCGAGGTCACGCCGCTGCGCGCCGACGTCTGGGAGGAGCGGGTCGCCGCCCGGCACGACATCGCTACCCCGGGGATGCCGGCCGGCGCGGTGTTCGACGGCCTCCTGTGCGAGGGTGTGCCCGACCCGGACGGGGCGACCGGCATGGGCCTTGGCGCCGGGGGCACGATCACCCAGTCGATCGCGACGCCGGTCGAGCCGCGCGGCAACTGGGACACCACCGCGACCAGCCGGTCGACCCTGCGCATCGTCAACAGCGCCGACTGGGAGGCCCTCACCGGCACCCGGCCGCATCACGAGCCGCCCACGATTGCCGAGTACGTCGAACACGGCTACCCGTGGTTCGAGTGGTACGACGACTCACTCGCCCGCCAGGGCGACTCGAAGTTCTCGTCGATCAAGACGGTGAAGGAGATCGGCGCAGAGAAGGGCGAGTCGCCGCTGCCGGACAACACGAGCTTCACCCCGCCGCAGCCGCACGTCGTCGGATCATGATCGGGCATCCACAGGATGTCATTTACGTCCCCTGACCGCGCGAGGTCGCCGGCCCCGATGTTTCCGGGACCGGCGACCCCGCACTCGTCATGCCCTCCTGGGGCGGCCGCCCTCGCCACCGGGTGGTGGCACCGGCCGGATCAGTCCGCGCGCGTACCGAGTCGACGGGCCACCTTGGTGGCGACCAGGTAGGGGGTGGCACCCAGCGGCCACTGGGAGACGATCCTGCCCTTGCCCGATTTCGCGCGGAAGTAGTTGGAGGTGTCCGCCCAGACCGTCTTCGCCAGCTGGTCCTGCAGCCACTCGTTGTACATGGCGTAGGCGCGCTCGCGTACCCGGACCCGGGTCAGGGACTTGTCGCGCAGCTTCGCGATCAGGCCGGCGGCGAACTTCGCCTGGGACTGGTAGAAGGAGACGAGCGGAACCGAGTTGGTGTTCGGGCCGTACATGATGAAGAAGTTGGGGAAGTTCGGCACCATCATGCCGAGCAGAGCGTCGGGTTCACCGGCCCACTGCTCGTGTAGATCGGCCCCACCCTCGCCATGCACCTCGAAGTTGCCCAGGTAGTTCGCCGCGTCGAAACCGGTTGCGAGCACGATGATGTCGAGATCATGCTCGTCGCCGTTCGCGTCGATCGCACCTTGCTTGGTCAGCCCCTTGACACCATGCGGGACGAGCGTCACGTGCGGACTCTTCAGCGCCTTGTAGTACGTGTCGCTGAGGACCGTCCGGCGGCCCTCGAACGCGAACTTCGGGGTGGCCATCTCCAACAGCTCCGGATGGGAGCCCAGCTCGCTCTGCAGGAACGCCAGCGACTGTGCGTACCGCATTCGGTTCGGCCGCCCGTTGGCGCGGGCGTGGCCGGCGAAGAACTGGCGCTTGTCGTAGTCGAAGTACAGCCGCAGACGGCGGTACCAGTACACCGGGGCGAACCGGTTCAGGCGACGCTCGGTCGCGGTGAACTCCCGGGCGTTCTTCGGCAGGATCCAGTTCGGCTCGAGCTGGAAGATCTTGACCTCGGAGGCGACCTTCTCCGCCTCGGTCACAATCTGCACCGCAGACGAGCCGGTGCCGACGACACCCACCTTCTTGCCGGCCATGTCGAGTCCCTCGATCCAGCGCGACGTGTGGCAGATGGCGCCCTCGAAATCGTGGTCGCCGCGAGCGAAGGGCGGGATGAGCGGGATGTTCAGGAATCCGACGGCGCTGATCACCGCGGTGAACGGCCCGTGGTCCTCACCCGAGCTCGTCTTGATCGTGTACTGGCGCTTCTCGTCCGACCAGGTCACGTCCTCGACCGCCTCGTTGAACCGCATGTGCTCGATCAGCCCGTGCTTGGCGGCCACGTAATTGAGGTAGCCGAGCAGCTCCTGCCAGTCGACGTGGGTGCGGGACCAGTCGTAGCGCTCATACGAGAACGAGTAGATGTGGGACTCCAGGTCCACCTCCGCCCCGGGGTACCGGTTGTAGAACCAGGTGCCACCGAGGCCGGGGGCCTTCTCGAACATGACGAAGTCGTCGATTCCCTTGCGCTGCAACTCGACGGCCGCGGCGATACCACTGAACCCGGTTCCGATGATCGCCACTCGTACTGGTGTTGCCATGTGGATGTCTCCCTGCTGATGATCCGACGCCGACCACTCACGGCGGTTGTTGACTATTGGCCTAGTCTTTAGACCTTATTTGGATGTGTCAAGGGCCTCTTGTGCCCTACTCGGACACCTTCCCTACTTGACCTGCACGCTCCAGCCGCCGTCGACGACGAGGTCCGTGGCAGTGATGAAAGATGCCTGATCCGACAGCAAGAATGCGATCGCTGCGGCGATTTCCTCGGGGTACCCCAGCCTGCGCATCGGCGTGCGCTCCTCCATGTCGGTCCGGCGCGCCGGATCCTCCACGTAGAGATGTTCGATCATGGGCGTGAGGATCGCGCCCGGGCAGACCGTGTTGCACCGGATGTTCTCCGGAGCCAGTTGCAGTGCGAGAGACCTGGACAGCGACACGATCGCCGCCTTGCTGACCTGATACGCGTCCAGGGGCGAATCCATCCCCCGCGTGCCGGCGATGCTGGCGACATTGACGATGCTGCGTCCCTTGCCCTTCCGCAGCGCCGGGACGGCCGCGGAGATGAGCGCACGGGTTGCGTGCAGGTTCACGCCGAGCGTCACATCCCACACCGCCTCGTCGGCGTCGAGCGCCGACCCGTCCCGGTCGAAGAACGCCACGCCCGCGGCGTTGACGAGGTGGTCCAGGCCGCCGTCGGCGAACGGACTCAGCAGCTCGTCCAGATCACCGGAACGCAGATCCAGGGGCACGTACCGCACATCGTCGGGCAGCGAGGCGGGCCGCTCCGGCTTGATGTCGGTCGCCACCACGCGGCAGCCGTCGGCGGACAGACGCTGCGCGGTGGCCAGTCCGATCCCGCCACCCGCCCCGGTGACCAGCGCGGTGCGGCTCATCGGGTTGCTCCCGTCGCGAACGCCTCACGCAGGCGCTTGCCGGCGAACTCCATCGCCTCGGACGCGGTCGGGAAGATCTGGTCGAGCCCGAAGAATCCGTGGATGAGCCCCTCGCTCTCGAACACCTCCACGGGCACGTCCGCCTCGCGGAGGGCCTGCGCGTAGAGCTCGCCCTGCGGACGAATCGGGTCGCACTCGGCCAGGATCACGGTTGCCGCCACGAGACCCTTGAGCTTCGCGTCGAGCACGGAGACCCGCGGATCGGTGGCCCAGTCCGGGCCCGGGAGGTAGTTGTCCTGGTGCCACTGCATCTCGTCGCGCTCGAGCATGATGCCCTCGTACTCGTCGTCGAAACCCTTGCCGAGGTCACAGGTGGTCACCGGGTAGATCAGCAGTTGATGCGCGAGCGGAGCCATCCGGTCACGCGCCTCGAGCGCGACCGCGGCGGCCAGGTTGCCGCCGGCGCTGTCGCCCGCGACGGCCACTCGCGAGACGTCGACCGGCAGGTTCCCGGGCACACGCGCCCATTCGAGGGCGTCGATGGCGTCGTTCACCGCGGTCGGGAACCGGTGGTCCGGTCCGCGGCGGTAGTCCACCGACAACACGGCGGATTCCGATGCGGTGGCGAGGAGCCGGGTCGTGACATCGTGCGAATCGATGCTGCCCAACAGCCACCCGCCACCGTGGTAGTAGACCGTGAGCGGCGGGTCCTCGGCCCCCGAGGGCAGGTACAGCCGTCCGCGGATGGTCTCACCGTCACGAGTGGGGATCGCGACGTCGCGGGTCTCGTGGATCGGCGGCTTCTCCAGCGCGGCGAAAGTGTTCTCGAAGTTCTCCCGCGCGGTCTCCACCGGCAGGAGGTGGGCATTCGGACGACCCGAGGCCTTCGAGTCGTCGATCATCTTCTGGGCGATCGGATTGAGGGGCATGACAGTCCTTCCTGGTGGGAATTCCGGTGCGGGTCAGACGCGCTCGTAGTAGCGCTTCTTCTCCCAGTCGGTCACCGCGCCGGAATCGAAGGCGAGCAGTTCGTTCTGTGAGGAGACGAGAAGATGTTCGAACTCTTCGTCGCCGAAGGCCGCGCGCAGCATCTTGCACTCGGCGAACCGGTGGAGTGCTGCGTGCATGGAGGTGGGTACCGTCTCGATCTGATGTGCGTCGTCCCAGGCGTTTCCGGAGAACACCTCGGGGGTCGGCAGGTCGCGCTGGACACCGTCGAGCCCGGCGGCGATGGTGGCGGCATAGGCGTAGTACGGATTGACATCCGCCCCCGGGATCCGGTTCTCGACGCGGAACGACGCGCCCTCGCCGACCAGCCGGAACGCGCAGGATCGATTGTCGGCACCGAGCGCGATCGCCGATCCGGCGAACTGATCGGGCTGGAACCTCTTGTAGGAGTTGATCGTCGGCGCGAACATCAGGACCACGTCGGCGGCGTGTTCGATCTGGCCGGCGACGAACGACCCGAACTTCTCCGACATGCCGCCGCCCTCCTTCGCCCAGCACAGCGGGGCGGGCGTGGGATCGGTGCTCCACATGCTCACGTGCAGATGACACGAGGAGCCGACCTCGTCGATGGCGGGTTTCGCCATGAAGGTGACGGTCAGGTCCGACTGGTTGGCCAACTGCTTGACCCCGTACTTGAAGAGCACGTGCCGGTCGGCCATCTCCAGTGCGCCGCAGTAGTCCAGCGTGATCTCCTGCTGCCCCAGGCCCCATTCGGGCTTGGACGACTCGATCGGGATGCCGAACTCGGGCATCATGTTCCGGATCTGGCGGATGAACCAGTCGTCGCGGGCGGACTGGATCAACTGGTAGTCCGACCGGTAATCGGACGTCATCGCCAAATTCTGGTATCCGAGCTCCCAGGCCTTGCGCGGCGGCGTCTGGGACAGGAAGAACTCGAGCTCGGAGGCGAACTGGAAGGCCAGTCCCTCCTCGGCCGCACGCGCTATCTGCTTCTTGAGGATCGTGCGCGGCGCAACCGACAGCAGCTCGTCGCGGTCGGCCTCGTAGGCGTCACAGATGACCATGGCACAGTTCGGTTCCCACGGAACACGGCGGAGGGTCGCCAGGTCGGGGACCAGGCGGATGTCCGCCCACCCGTTGGACGCGTTGGACACCGGCAGGTCGAGAGGGTTCATCTCGAGGTCGACCGCGAACACGAAGCTGCTCGCGTTGACACCGCCACCGTTCAGGCACAGCGAACGGAAGGCGTTGACGGTCAACCGCTTTCCGACCGTTCGTCCGTAGGGGTCGGGTGCGGCGCAGATGACCGTGTCGATCGTTCCGTCGGCGACATGTGCGTCGAACTCGTCGAGGGACAGGATTCCGGAATGTGTCACTGGTGCTCCAGGTGTCGTTGAAGTTCCCACGGCGTGATGAACGTGCGCATCCACGCCTCGTATCGCTGGTGCTCGGCTCTGCGGGTGGACGCGAATGCCTCGACGAACGCCTTGCCGAGAGTCTGTGCGGCATACCCGGAGTTCTCCAGGGCGGTGATCGCATCGCCCAGATTGTCGGGAAGTGCCTTCGCCCCGACGGGCCCGGCCTCCGGTAGGGGCAGCTGGTCCTGAAGTCCCACCAGTCCGCCCGCGAGCAGGGCCGCGGCGACGACGTAGGGGTTCGCATCGGCGCCGGGACGGCGGTGCTCGATCCGCGCCGCCTTCGTGCTCCCCAGAAGGGCTCGACACGTCGCGTTTCGGTCGTCGCTCCCCCAGAATGCCCGGTCGCCGACGAACATCGCCGGATCGGCCCGCTTGAACGAGTTGACGTACGGGCTGAACAGCACCGTGAAGTCCGTCATCGTCTGCAGCAGACCGGCCAGGTATCGCGAGCCCACGTCGGAGAACCTGCCCGGTTCGTCGACCATCACGTTCGCACCGTCTCGGACAAGACTGGAGTGCACGTGCCCGCCGGCCCCGGAGAAGCCGCCGAACGGCTTCGCCATGAAACTCGCGCGGAGCCCGTGCTCGGCACACAGGTCGCGGAGATACTGGCGCGCGCGGGCGGCGCCGTCGGCCGCCTCCTTGGCCGGCGCCGGCGCGAGCGCGAACTCGAAGAACCCCGGTCCGAGCTCGGAGTGGAAGGCCTCGACCTCGATACCAACGTGCGTCATGCGGTCGATGTACTCCGACGCCAGTTCGTCGGCCTCCACGGATCTGGTCAGGCTGTAGGCGTTGTGGGTTCGGCCGAGCGGGGTCAGTCCGGAGGTGCCGTGGAACTCCGCGCCCGGGGTCTCCCGGAAGATCCACACCTCGTACTCGTATCCGAGAACGGGCTCGAGATCGAGCGAGCGATACTCGTCGATCAGGCCCAGGAGCACACCGCGCGCCGAGGGGCCGAACGGCCGGCCGTCCGCGTCCACGAAGTCGGCGATGACCGCATCGGTCCCCTGCCGCCAGGGCAGCTCGACCCGGGTGGCCTCATCGGCGACGACCACCCCGTCGGGATATCCGTTCTCCGCGTTGCTGAACGGCGTGTCACTGGTGTCGTCCACCAGCGACAGCCCGTACGCGATGGTGCAGAACGCCATCCCCGAGTTCGTCTTGTTGGAGCGGACGAGTTTGCCCCGCAGGCCGAGGTCGTAGTCCGGGACCTCGATCTGGGTCATCGGCCTGAGTCTGCTCATGCCTTTCCTCCACGGTTTCCAGGGGTCCGTCCGACGCGGTGATAGACGCTGTCGGGGACCAGCGAGGGGTCTCGGTACACCCACCACGTGCACGCTGTCGCGGCACCGGGGTGTCCGGTCCAGATCGGCGGATCGATGACGCGCGTGGGGAATCCGATCCGGTCGATCGGCATCACCACGTTGAGCTGGCAGCAGTGGACGCAGTAGGAACAGATCCCCACCTCGTTCCACGCCCAGTCGTGCCGACGCGTCGTGGTGGCGAAGCCGTAGGGCGCCGCCGATCGCGGTTCGCCGCCGGTCACCTCGGCGTCGAGCATCCGGCCGCCGGAGCCGCAGGGCGCGAAGCGGAAGCCGATGCGGTCGGGTTCCTCGATCATCTCGAGGTCTCCCTGGCGATCCCGCCCGACCAGGTGGGCGTGGAACCCGTCAACGATCGCGACCATCAGCTGGTTCGCCGACACCTGCCACGGTTGGTTCTCCGGGGAGAAGCGCCGCTCGTGCGCGTCGTACCAGTCGGCCATGAGGAAGTCCCAGAGTTCTCCGAGGATGTCCTCGCCGCAGAGCCGGACCGCGATGTCGATGTGTCCGGCGACCCGATCCACGGCACGGTCGTGGATGCCGAGCCAGATGGCGTGCACCTCGTCGACGAGTTCGATCGCGCGACTGTCGCCGTCGCGGCATCGTCGGGCGGCGTCGAGGGCCGCGTCGCGGTACTCCGGCCACTCTGCCTGGATACCGGTCATGGCGACGTCGCCGATGACCGAA
Source organism: Gordonia paraffinivorans (assembly GCF_900683595.1). Classification (NCBI taxonomy): domain Bacteria; kingdom Bacillati; phylum Actinomycetota; class Actinomycetes; order Mycobacteriales; family Gordoniaceae; genus Gordonia; species Gordonia paraffinivorans. Next base: position 874,171 of record NZ_CAACYD010000006.1, read on the forward strand.
CGCAACCGGTCCTGCTCACGTTCCAGTTCGGCGGGATCCACGCCCCGTCCGGTGAGCCACCGGGCGACCTCTGCCGGCCACCGCTCGTAGACGTCGCGGAGTTCGTCGGCCTCCTCGAGCGACACCTCGAGGAGGTCGGCCGCCGCTCGGTGGTCGCCGGCCTCGATACGCGCCTTGGCCGCCCTGAAGGTCCCCTGCGACAACTCGTCCCACGAACCGATGCGGGCCGGGCGCCCGAGGAACGTGCTGTGCGCGACGACCGGTGAATCCTGGCCCACGGTCATGTGAGCTCGAACCCGCCGTCGACCAGCAGTTCCGCACCGGTCGTGTACGAAGACTGATCGCTGAGCAGGAACGCCGCCGCGTGCGCGATCTCGTCGGGTCTGCCGAACCGCCCAGTGGGCACCCGCCGCTGCAGGCTGTCCGGCAGACGGGAGGTGTCACCGTGCGCCGCGGCCATCGGCGTGGCGACGAACCCGGGGGCGATGGAGTTCACCCGGATGCCCCGTGAGGCCAGCGCACGGGCCGCGGTCCGCGTGAGCATCGACAGCCCGGCCTTCGACGCCGCGTACTGCGGCGTCGGGTCCGGATCGGTCAGGGCCACGACGCAATGCGATTCGATCGAGCTGATGTTGACCACCGCTCCGCGACCGGACCGCTCCATGTGCGGCGTGACGGCGTCGATCAGGTTGTAGGCGCCGACCAGGTTCACATCCAGGGCCCGGCTCCACGAGTCCTGGCTCACGCCGGCGAAGCCCGTCGTCTCGAGCATGCCCGCGCAGTTGACCACGTAGCTCAGGCCTTCGCCGGCATGTTCGTCGACGATGTCCTGCAGGCCGCGACGATCGCGGACGTCGACCGCACACGGCACGTGGAGGTGGGCACGTGGGCCACTGACCTGTTCGGGTTCACGCAGGTCGAGTGCCAGCGTCCGGATTCCGGCGTCGATCAGCACCGCGGTCACGGCCGCGCCGATACCCGACGCCGCGCCGGTGACGACGGCGCCCTTCCCCGAAAAGGTCAGGGCCATGTGTGCGGTCGACGGGCTCATCGCGCTCCGTACCTTTCCTCGAACGCGGCCATGGCATTCTCGAAGCACTCACGCGGCGCGCGGATGACACCGGCACCGATCTGCCCGCCGTCGCGGCCCGCCAGGCCCACGTCCATCACGGGGTAGATGTCCTTCTCCAGGACCATCCGGGCGTCGACGCCGGTCGGGGTGCCGCGGAAGGAGAACAGCGGAATCCGGTAGGTGCCGTTCTCACCGTGGGTGATGGAGTACATCTCCCGATTGCGTTCGATCATCACGTCGGGAGATCCTCCCTGATAGTCCTGCAGCGACAGCGCGCAGGCCTGTGCGAAGCCTCCCAATCCGACGGTCTCTGTGATCGGGCTCTCGCCGCCCATCCAGGTGATCTCGTCCTCGGTGTGACCGGCGAACAGCTTGCCCTCGTGAACCGGCGGCGGTCCCTCGAACCACTGGTCGCCGAGGCCGGCGAGCTTGATGGCGAAGCCGCGGCAGCTGAACGCCATGGCGGACACCAGGGTCGAGCCCTCGACGACCATGGCGTCGGCGGACGCCTTCGCCGCGGCCATCGAGAGCCGCAGGAAGAAGTAGTCGTTCTCCGCGAGATGCAGCATCGTCTCCTGCACGCCGGGCACGCCTTCACCGACCATGCCCAGGACCGCGGGCAGGATCTCCCGGTTGAAGAGGATCGACGCCGCGGCGTTGCGGCTGTGGACCTCGTCGCCCATCCGCAGCGCCCGGGCGATGAGCGGCTTCAGCGCGATCCCGCCGCTGCGGCGGATCGCCTCGCCCACAACGGGCGCCAGCACGGTGTTGACGTGCAGCAGGCGCTCGTGGACCCCCTCGTCGTAGCAGCCGTAGTTGAGGCGGCGCGGTTCCTTGCCCTCGTAGAAGTTGCAGAACCCGACGTTGCCGTGGGCACGGTTCTCGACGACGAACACCGGCATCGAGGCCGTGTAGATGCCGGCCAGAGATCCCACCGCCGCGTAGTCATGGCAGGCGCCGATCTCGATGCGTCCACTGGCGAAGCCCTCGATGGCCTCCTCTCGGGACGTCGCGAGGCCTTCGAACAGCGCGCCGCCGATCAGCGCCTCACGCTGGCCTCCCGTGTAGTCCTCCCACGCCATCGGAGCACCGGAGGTGAGGACCAGGTTCTCCTTGTAACCGGGCAGCACCTCGCCCGCCGGCGCGACATCGACGACCCACGGGTCGGCGGCGTCCAACCGGGAGAATGCCTCGGCGTTGGCCTCGTCGACCGACACCGACGGCGCGAGGGCCACTCCCGACGCGCTCCCGCCGCTCACCATGCGACGACCCCGCCGTCGACGAGGAGGGTCTGCGCGGTGATGAACGAGGCCCGCGGCGACAGCAGGAACTCGACCGCCTCGGCGACCTCGGACGGCTCACCGATGCGCTTGAGCATGGCGTGGGCCGCGCTCTTCTCCTCGCCACCGGAAACCCGGGCCATCGATTCGCTCATGGGCGCACGGATCACACCGGGGGCGACGTTGTTGACCCGAATGCCGCGCTCGGCCAGCTCCTCGGCGACGTACCGCGTGTAGGCGGCGATACCCGCCTTGGTCGCGCCGTAGACCGACGCGCCCCGGAAGCGTCCGAAGTGCCCGGTGAGGCTGCCGACGTTGACGATCGCGGTCCCCTCGGTCAGGTGCGGCGCCACCGCGTCGGTCACGCGCGCCATGCCGGCGATGTTCACCTGGAACATCAGCTCCAGCTTCGCCTCGTCGATTTCACCGAGGAACGAATCACGGAGGACGCCGGCGCAATTGACGAGCCCGGCGAAGGTCTCACCCTCGTCGAGGACGGACTCGACGGCGCGGTCCACGTCGGCGCGATCGGTGACATCCATCTCGACGGTCACGATTCCGTCGCGCTCGACGAAGGCCGGGTCGAGTGCGTCGATGGCCGGCTCGAGGTCCGCGGCGACCGGGGTGTACCCCGACTCACGCAGCCGGTGGCAGATGGCCTGGCCGATGACCCCGGCACCGCCGGTCACTATGACTTTGTTCCCCACGAAGGGCTCCTTCTGCTCTGGATTACATTTCCGTGCGAGTGAGATCAGTGTCACCGCTAAAGGACTATTGGTCAAGTTTTCAGACCTATTAGCCCTTGCGGCTCCCGCGCCGGAAGGTCGTCGACCAGGAGAAAGAGTCATTGAGGTCTAAAGGTCCAACAATGCGCACTTGAGCGCCCGCATCTGCGCTACGCTGGGCAAAACCGAAGGGAGTGGCAGATGACCGCCGACAAGGCAGCCCTGGTCCCCGTCCGCCAGATTCCTGCCCACGAACTCGTACTCGATCAGATCAGGCGGTCGCTGGAGCTGGGCCAGTTCCGACCAGGCGACCGGCTGCCCACCGAACGCGAACTGACCGAGCTGCTCCAGGTCTCGCGGACGACCGTCCGGTCGGCGCTCTATGTGCTGGAGCGAGAGGGCCTCATCGAGGTCCGTCGCGGCCGCGGCGGCGGGTTCATCGTCCAGGCACCGAAGTACGACGCCACCGAAACGCGTCGCGAGATGCGCAAGAACAAGAAGGCGATCCGCGACGCCTTCGAGTACCGGAGCGCGGTCGAGGTCGCGGCGACACGCCTTGCGGCCGAACGCCGCCGGGTCTCCGATGTCAACGAGCTCCACCGCCTGCTCTCGGCAATGGACAAGGCCCTCGGGGTGGCACTGGGCGATCAGACCGCGCACAACGTCCACGAGTTCCAGACGCTGGACAACACGTTCCACCTGACGATCGCGCGCGCAAGCCAGAACAACCTGCTGATCGAGGCGGTGGCCGACGCCCGCCGGAAGATGTGGTTACCGGTGGGAGCGGTCTTCGGCCGACTCGAGCCCAACGCCAACGACTTCCACGAGGTCATCGTCGAGGCCATCGAGAACAAGGACCCCGAGACCGCCGGCGAGAAGATGAACGAGCACATCAACAGCACCCGGTCGACGGTCGAGTCCTACCTGAAGCGCTGACGGTCAGAAGACCGACCATCCCGCGAGCTCCGCGAAGCGCTCGATCGCGGCCACTCCCCCGGCCGAGTTCCCGTCGGAGTCCAGCGGAGGACTCCAGACGCAGACCGTCCCGCGACCCGGCATGATCGCGACCACGCCACCACCGATGCCGCTCTTGGCCGGGAGCCCGATCCGATAAGCGATGTCCCCCGCTGCCCCGTACATCCCGGAGGTCAGCAGGACCGCGTTGATGCGGCGCACGGTGGACAGTGTCAGCTCGGTCGAGGAACGCGTGCGGTCGGCCAGGAACAAGGCGGCCGACGCGACGGTCTGCACATCCGCGGCGATCGCGCACTGCTGACAGTATTGGGCGAGGAGTCGCTCGATCCCGCACGTCAATCGCCCGTGTTCGGCGAGGACATGCGCCAACGCCGAATTCCGGTGGTCGGCGATCATCTCCGACATCGCCACCGACTGATCCACCTCGACAACCCGGCCCGGAGAGCCCCTCCGGAGAAGGTCGAGGGTCGCCGAGACCGCATCGCCGGTCCGCTCGAGCAGGCGGTCGGTCACCACGAGCGCCCCTGCATTCACAAACGGGTTGGCCGGACGCCCACCGCTGCGCTCGAGCTCGGCAACCGAGTTGAAGTGCGCATTCGTGGGATGCCAACCGACCTGCGCCCACGAACGCGGGTCGTGCTCGAGAAGCGCACAGAGCGCGAACAACTTCGACAGGCTCTGGATCGAGAACGGCTCGGCGGAGTCGCCGGCATGGACGAGTTGCCCGTCGGTCGTGGCCACCGCCATGCCGAAGCGCGACGGCGTCACCTCGGACAGCGCCGGGATCTGCGTCGACACCCGGCCGCGCTCGGCCGCACGCGCACCCACCTCGACGGCCTCCTCCAGCCACTCGGACAGAATGCCGTCGTCGTGGGCGGGTTTGGTCATGAGATCCGTAACCATGGCGAACTCCCTCCGGGGACGTGACCGACCGGACCTTGAGATGCGGCGATGTTACGTTCGCTTTAAAGATCTAGTCAATAGACCTTTATGACCTGGGCGTTTGCCCCGGCCTGCTAGTTGCACAACGCACATTGGCATGAAAACTGTGGCCCAAGTCTCGTCGCCTGTGGTCTACTGGTCCTGCTTTTAGTCCTTTAGGCCTATGTCGGTTGCCGCGCAACCGAGGCATCACGAAAGGGGAGCCATGGCTCTCGATTCAGCTCGCAGTGGGCCTGCGCAGTCCGGCGCATCCACTGGCACATCCACTCCGCCGCAGCTCAAGAAGGGCGCCCTCGGACTGGTGGGCGTCGTCTTCATGGTGGTCGCGTTCTCCGCACCCGTCACCGCCATGACGGGCAACCTCCCGGTCGCGGTCGGTTTCGGCAACGGGATCGGGGCCCCGGCCGGCTTCATCATCGCCACCATCGTCCTGACCATCTTCAGCGTCGGGTTCATCGCGCTTGCGCGTCACATCACCGCCGCCGGCGCCTTCTACACCTTCGTCTCCCGTGGCTGGTCGCGCATCGTCGGACTCCCCGCCGGGGTGCTGTCGATGTTCACGTACATGACCATGGAAGCCGCCCTCATCGGCATCTTCTCGGCGTTCGCCCAGCAGGCGGTGGAGTCGCAGTTCGGCCTCGACCTGCCGTGGATCGTCTACGGCGCGGCGTGCCTGGTGGTGATCGCGGTGTTGTCCCACAAGGACATCTCGCTGGCCGCCAAGGTCCTGGGCCTCGTCCTCGTCCTGGAGATCGCGCTGCTCACCGCAACCGCGGTGTCCTCGCTCGTCAACGCGCCCGAGGGCCTCTCGCTGACGTCGCTGAATCCCGCCACGGCACTGAGCACCAACGGGGTCCCCGGCGGCGTCGTCGGCCTCGGCCTGCTGATGGCCTTCTGGTCGTGGGTCGGCTTCGAATCCACCGCCATCTACGGCGAGGAGTCGAAGGACCCCAAGCGCATCGTCCCGCAGGCGACGCTGATCGCGGTGATCGGAATCGGCGTGTTCTACACGTTCATCTCCTGGGGCGTGATCGCGGGCAACGGCGGCGCGAAGTCCGTCGAACTCGCCTCCGGCGCAGAACCGTTCGATCTGATCTACGCACCGAGCGAGATGTACCTGGGCGCATGGAGCGTCCACGCCTACCAGTGGCTGGCGATCGGCGGCTCCTTCGCCTGCGCGCTGGCGATCCACAACTCCGCCGCGCGCTACCTGTTCGCCTTCGGCCGCGACCGCATCCTCCCGAACAAGCTCGGCGCGGTGCACGCGACCCACAACTCTCCCTGGATCGCCTCGCTCACCCAGAGCTGCTTCGCCGGCATCCTCCTGCTCGGCTGCGTGATCTCCGGCTCCGACCCCTACGGCGTCATGTTCGTCCTCATCGGGATCATGGCCACCCTCTCGCTTCTGGCCGTGCAGGTGATGTGCTCGATCTCGACGATCGTCTACTTCCACGTCCGCGGCGAACACCCCGAGACCAAGCACTGGCTGCGCACCCTGGTCTGCCCGGTCATCGGCGCCCTCGGCATGTTGTTCGTCATCTACCTGATGGCCTCCAACATGCGAGCCGCAGCCGGCGCGGCCTCGGAGACGCTGCTGTTCAAGGCCATCCCGTACATCCTGATCGTCCTGTTCGTCGCCTCGCTGGTGACCGCCCTCTACCTGCGCAGGTCGCACCCGGCCGTCTACCAGCGCATCGGCAGCACGATCTTCGACGACCTGCCGGCGATGGACAGCCACGTGCTCGACGACGATCCCGATCCCGACCACCGAACGGGCACGCTCGGAAAGCCGTGACGGCCACCTGATCCTCCCCTCACCCCGTAGCAGCACCGGCTCTGGTTCACGATCGCAGCGATCGTGGCCCGGGGCCGGTGCTCGTTCGAGGGCGGCCGACGACGCGCCCGCACCATCACATCGACATCCCCGAACAGGAGTCCCCTGACATGACCGACTGGTCCACCAAACGAGTGCTCGTCACCGGAGGAAGCCGAGGCATCGGCGAAGGCATCGCCGCGACCTTCCTGGGTGCCGGCGCCCGCGTCGCCATCGCCGGGCGGAACCCGGCCGCCCTGGAAGCGGCCCGGAGCCGTCTCGAGTACGGTCTCGGCTCCGAGTGCCTCACCATCGAAGCCGACGTCTCGGACCCGCAGTCCTGCCGGACCATGGCCGCCCAGGCCGTCGAACTGCTCGGCGGACTCGACATCGTGTGCGCCAATGCCGGTATCTACCCGGAGACGTCGCTGTCCGAGCTCACCGAGACGGATCTGCACCGGATGTTCGCGATCAACACCTACGGCGCGATCTACACGACACAGGCGTGCCTGCCCGCCCTCGCCGAGGCAGGCAACGGCCGGGTGGTCCTCACCTCGTCGATCACCGGACCGGTCACCGGGTACTCCGGCCTCAGCCACTACAGCGCCAGCAAGGCCGCGCAATTGGGCTTCATGCGTTCCGCCGCACTCGAACTGGCACCTTCCGGCGTGACCGTCAACGCGGTATTGCCCGGCAGCATCCGCACAGAGGGCCTCGACGGGCTCGGCGAGGCCGCGATCGCCCGGATGATCGAGGCCATTCCGGCCCGCCGCCTCGGGATGCCGGGCGACATCGGCGCGGCGGCGATGTACTTCGCGAGTGACGAGGCCGCCTTCGTCACCGGGCAGACCCTCGTCGTCGACGGCGGTCAGACCCTGCCCGAGCACGCCGACGCCTTCTGACCGTCCTGCGAGTAGAGAGAACAACGTCGAAATGACCAAACGTCCGGTCATCGCGGTGACCTACAGCATCGCCGAACTACCCATCCTGATCCACTGGCGCCGCATGTTCGAGGGCATCAACGCCTCCGGGGCCACCGCACTGGCCCTCGACACGGGCAGTCACATCCACCACGACATGGACACCGTCATGGGCAACGTCGACGGACTGATCATCTCCGGCGGCGGGGACATCGACCCGACCCTCTATGGCGGCGACCCCGACGACACCACTCTGTGGGGCGTGAACGACGTCCGCGACGGCAACGAGATCGCCGCGCTGCGGAGCGCCCGGGCACGCGGGCTGCCCGTGCTCGCCATCTGCCGCGGATTCCACCTCGTGAACGCGTCCATGGGCGGAACCCTGTGGCAGGACCTGCTCCGCGACCACCCGACGTCGGTCCGCCACCGGCTCGGCGAGGAGAACGTGGTACACCCTGCTCATCGGGTGCACCTCGACGACGCGAGCGCGGTCGCACGATGGACCGGCGCGATCGAGCTCGAGGTCAACAGCCAGCACCATCAGGGCATCCGTGAACTCGCACCCGGGCTTCGTCCGGTCGCGCACAGCGCCGACTCACTGGTCGAGGGATTCGAGACCGAGGACGGACTCGTGGTCGGCATCCAGTGGCATCCCGAGCTCTTCTGGCACGTCGACGACCATGCAGCCGCCCTGCTCCGAGGCTTCACCGAGTCGTGCGCCCGAGACGAGGCCCACGTTCCGGGCTGACCGCTGCCGCCCGAAAAACGAGAATGGCCCCCGACCGGATCGGTCAGGGGCCATTCTCATGGCGGTGGCGGAGGGATTTGAACCCTCGGTACGGGGTTACCGTACACAGCATTTCGAGTGCTGCACCTTCGGCCGCTCGGACACGCCACCGCCGAAGACTGTACCGCAGGAGGGCGGTGAGTCTTAAATCGGCTGGTCAGAGGGCATAAAGGTGCGGTTTCGCGGCTAGTTGCCGGTCAGCTTGTCCTTCAGGTCGTCGACCTTGCCCTTCACGGCGTCGGCGGCCTCGGTGATCTTCTGCTTGCCCTGGGCCTCGGTCTTCTCACCCTTGCCCTCGTTCTTGAGGTCATCGTTGTCGGTGAGGCTGCCCGCGGCTTCCTTGCCGCGGCCCTTCAGTTCCTCGGCCTTGTTCTTGGCGTCGTCAGTGGTGCCCATGTGGCCTCCTGGTGTGAGGTCTCGGCGCGGCGGGATGCCGGCCGAGTCGTCGAACTCGGCAACCGTTCCCACGCCACTGGCTGGACGAGAGTGTCGCCATGCAGATCAGGAGATGACTCCTGTCCTCCACCGTGCCACAGGAATGCCCTGACCTGCAGAAACCGCAGGTCAGGGCTCAACTCACCTGCTTCCGCCGAGCTTCTGGACGACTTCGGTGATCTTGTCCTTCGCGGTGGTGACGACGTCCTGGACCTTCTCGTTGTCCGCGAGTTCGGTCAGCTTCTCCTTGGCGGTGCCGATCGCGTCCTGGACCTGCTTGCTCTCGACGAGCTCGTCGATCTTGTCGCGGGCGGTGCCGAGCGCCTCCTGCACCTTGCCGCTCTCGGCGAGCTCGTTGATCTTGACCTTCGCGGTGTCGAAGGCTGCGGTGACCTTGTCGGCCGGGTCTGTCATGACTTCTCCTCAGGTGTGGCGGACTCCATCACCAATCTGCCAGAGCACACCGCCGACGACCATGGGATCACCACCCTGAGATCACCCCGATTTTCCGCCCTGACCCGGCCAGACGCCCCGGTCAGACGCGGCTCCGCGATCCCGCCGGGCAGAGAAGAAGTCCACCATCAGAGCACGGCACTCCTCTTCCAGGACGCCGCCCTTCACCTGCGGACGGTGGGTCAGGCGCGGGTCGCGCACGACGTCCCACAACGATCCGACCGCACCGGTCTTGGGCTCCCACGCCCCGAAGACCAACGCGTCGACGCGGGACAGGGTGATCGCACCGGCACACATCGTGCAGGGTTCGACGGTCACGGCGATCGTGCAACCCGGAAGCCGCCAGCCGTCGCCGAACGCCTTGGCCGCCGCTCGCAGCGCGAGGACCTCGGCATGGGCGGTGGGGTCGCCGTCGGCCTCACGACGGTTCGCCGCTCGCGCCAGTTCGACGCCCTCGGGATCGAAGACCACCGCGCCGATCGGCACGTCGTCGGAGCCCGATTCCGCCGCGGCGTCGAGCGCCGCTCGGATCATCGACTCCCAGACGGGGTCGCGCATCATCGGTCCGGTCCCGGCTCGCCGGTCAGTGGCCGAGCGAGTCGAGGACCTTGCCCAGTTCGTCGGCGAAGCCGAGACGGGCGGCGATCATGCCGAGCTGCTCGTCGGCGTAGAGGTCGGTGTCGCCGACGATGATGCTCATCACCGCGTCGGGCAGACCGAGGTCGGCGAGAATGCCGAGGTCGCCCTCCTCCCACGGGTCGACCGAGTCGAGCTCGTCGGGGTCGATGTCGGGCACGTCGAGGTTCAGCGCGTCGAGAACGTCGGCGGCGACGTCGTAGTCGATGGCGGCCGTGGCGTCCGAGAGCAGCAGCCGCGCCCCGGAGGGCGCCGGCCGGATCACGATGAAGAACTCGTCGTCGACGTCGAGGAGACCGAACGCCGCTCCGGTGGAACGGAGTTCACGCAGCTGCCGCTCCGCGTCGGCCAGATCGTTCAGCGCCGACGGCTTGAGCGCGGTGACCTTCCACTTGGTCTCGTCGCGGACGACAGCGACCGCGAAACCATCGATGTCATCGTCCACGTCCTGCGCGTTCGATCCCGACTTCCCATATCCGGCACCGGCCATGGTGGAAACCGTAGTCGCAAACACCCACAGTCCCAAGTCCCGAGCCGCGGGCGAACCCCGATGTGGGAACGTTGTCAGGGTGACTGCTGATTCGTCTTCACGTTCTGCACACGGTTCACCTGCGCTCGCGACGCCGGTGTGCGTCCTGGGCCTGGGCCTGATCGGCGGATCGCTCCTGCGGGTGCTGCACGACGCCGGCCACTCCGCATTCGGATACAACCGGTCGTCGGAGACCGTGGACGCCGCCACCGCCGACGGCTATGACGCCTCCACCGACCTCGTCGCGACCCTGCGGCGTGCGGCGGAGTCGGATGCGACGGTCGTGCTCGCGACCCCGGTGACGACGATCGAGCCGCTGCTCTCGGCGATCGCCGAACACGCGCCGGGAGTGCTGATCACCGACGTGATCAGCGTCAAGCAGCAAGTCGAGAAGGTGATCGGGGCACAGCATCCCGGCGCCCGGTACGTGGGCGGCCACCCGATGGCCGGGACCAGCCGATCGGGATGGTCGGCGACCGATCCGACGCTCTTCACCGGCGCGATGTGGGCGGTCACCACCACCGATCACACCGACGCCGACGACTGGCGGACCGTCGCGTCGATCGCCCGCCTCGCCGGGTCGCTGGTCGTGCCCGTCGCCCCCGACGCCCACGACCGCGCGGTCGCCGCGATCTCGCACATGCCGCACCTGACGGCGGCGGCCACGGCCGCGGTGGGTGCCGGCGAGAGCGACCTGGCGTTGCGACTGGCCGCCGGCAGCTTCCGCGACGGCACCCGCGTCGCCGGGACGGCCCCGGCTCTGCAGCGGGCGATGATCGAGGCGAACGGCGTCGCCGTGCTCAACGTGCTAAGCGAGACCATCGACCGGCTGATCGCCGCGCGCGACGAACTGCGTGATCACGGCACCGTCGAGGTGCTCGTCGACGACGGCCACCGCGCCCGCACGGCCTACGAGCGCCTGCACGCCGGCGATCCGGAGCCGATCACGGGCGTGACGCCCGGCGAGCCCGGATGGCAGGAGGAGATGCGACGCCAGGCCCACGCGGGTCGGGTGTGGGTCGGCTGACACCGGCCATCCCGGTCGGGCCGATGTCGCGAGTCGCGTCCGGACGGGCCGACGGGCCCGGCCTACACCCGCCGCGCGAGGGTCGGATAGTCGATGACGAACCCGTTCTCGTCGAGCGTGAGCGTGGTGGTGGCCAGCGGCGACACGAGGCCGATGCCGTCCTCGCGGACGGTGTAGGAGACGGTCGCGGACTTGACCTCGCCGTCGGGCAGGTACAGGTACACGACCGGCACGTCGACGGTCGGCGAGCCCGGGCCCAGTTTGAGCCGTCGCAGCGGCAGCGCGTTGAACATCGGCGACAGCGCCAGGTCGACGTCCTCGGCACCGTCGAAGTCGGACTGGATGACCTCGCCGTCGGGGCGGCGCACGAGCCAGGTGCCCTCGCCGTCGCGGGTGATGCCGAACTGGGTCTCGCCGGCCTCTCGGATGAGGTGCACGGTGAGTCGCTTGGTGACGCCCGCATCGGTCGTCTGCAATTCGTACGACGCGGAGAAGGCCTCGTGCTCGTCGGTGGCGGCCGCGATGATCCGGCCGTAGGCCTTGATCCGCGAACCGGACACGACGAGGCGCACCTGCTCGAGTCGATCGGTGTCCTCACCACGCCACGTGAGCACGGTCTTGAACTCGTCGGTGGTGGCGGAGGACTGCCCGTTCTCGGGGGCTGTCTGCGGAGAACTCACACGACTACGGTAGCGAGCCGTGCTTGCTCAGGCGATGCAGGAGGCGGTTCGCCGCGGCGACGAGGCGCTGACGGCGTCCTCGACGACCACCTCGCCGTCCACGCGGATCACACACCGGGCGCCGCTTCCGGTGCCGGCGATGACGAGCACCCGCAGCGGGTTGTCGCTGCCGGTGAACTCGACGCTCCACGGATTCGACGGGGCGAAGTCCGATCTCAGGCCCACCGCGTCCACGTAGAGGATCGTGGCCTGGCCGTCGATGGTGACCTCGTAGCTGACCGACTTGTTCTGCGGATCGACGCGTTGCCCCGGCCGGCCGGGCACCGAGCCGCGGCCGTCGGGGGTCAGGGTCGGCGGTTCGAATGTCCTCGGGACGGTCTCGAGGAGGGTGGCCGGCGGGTCGGCGAGGGTGGTGTCGGGCGTGCGGTCGCGCCACACGCCGCCGAACCCGACGATCGCCACGGCGACGAGCACGACCATGCCGAGACACACGATCAGGGTCGAGGTCGACAGCCCGCCGAGGCGCGAGGGCTGCTGCTCCTCCCGTGCGGCGGCCTCTTCGGCCGCAACGCGTTCGGCCCGTGCCGCCTGCTCGGCCGCATGGAGTTCGGTGTTGGTCGGCTGGAACGGCCGGAACAACGGCGTACCGTCCGGGGCGTACCCCAGCGGCGGGTACAGCCGGGGACCCCTCGGGGCCGGCCCATACGGGTCGCCGCCACCGCGCCGCGTGTCCTCGGCGTCGGGGTTCGGCCCGCCGTACGGGTATGACATCGTCCGCCTCCGGTCGCAATGGGATGTCGTCGTCCGTCCTCGACCTTACGGCGCGCAGACGCGACGCGACCCCCGCCCGTCGCGCGAAGGCGGATCGAGGCGAGGGTCGCGGGGCGTGGATCCGGTTGGGCGGGGCGACGGCCGGGCATCCAGGGTCAGAGGCGGCTCTCCAGCCGGGCCGACAGTGCCGCCTCCTGGAGGTCGAGACGCTCGAGCATCGCCCGCACCGCCTCGTCCTCGACTGCGCCCTCGTCGCGGTTCTCGACGAGCGACTGCCGCTGGGCCTGGAGAACCGACCGGTACAGCGCGGCGAAGGCGACGCTGCGTGCGGTCTGCGCCTCGGGATCGGGCATCTCGTCGGCGTCCTGGGCCTGCCGGGCGACCGTCTCCCTGATGAACTCGACGGTCTCGGCGTCCAGGCCGGCGGGCGGATGCTGCACGAAGTCCCGGATCACCAACTCGGCGGCGACCCTCGCGATCCGCTCGGCGCGTTCGGTCTGCTCCGCGTCGTAGCGCTCCTCGTCCTCGTTGTGCAGATGGAGACGCCGGATCAGCCACGGCAGGGTGGGACTCTGGATGAGGATCGTGGCGACGGCGACGACGAAGGCGATCGCCTGGATCGCCGATCGCTCGGGGAACGGCTCCCCGTTGTCCATCAGCACCGGGATACCGGAGGCTGCGGCCAGGGTGACCACGCCGCGCATGCCGGTCCACGAGACGACGATCGACTCCTGCCAGGTGAGCGGCCGGTTGTCGATGCGTTCCCTCCACTGCCGGAATCGTCCGGGTTGCCTCAGCAACTCCTCGGGCGACCGGGCGGCGCGCCGGGGACTGGCGTCGACGTGCACCTGGACCGCGCGGTCGATCCGCCGGCTCACGACGCCCCGGCCGAACATCAGGAACACGCACAGCGGGCGGACGAAGAGCACCACGAGCAGCACCACCAGCGAGGCGATCCCGATCTCCACCAACGATTCCCGAGCTTCGCGCAGGTCGTCGATGATGAACCGCATCTGCAGGCCGATGTAGGCGAAGACGAACGCCTCGAGCAGGACGTCGACCGAGTTCCAGACGTAGCGCTCCTGCAGGCGGGTCTGGTAACCCGCACGCACCGAGCCGGTTCCGACGACGAAGCCGGCCATCACCACTGCGAGGACGCCGGAGGCGTGGATGTGCTCGGCCGCGAGGAACGCGGCGAAGGGCACCACGAATCCCTGCACCGTCTCGAGGGCCGGGTTCTTCATGTGCTTGCGTATCCACAGCGTCGCTACGCCGATGACGACACCGACCACCGGGCCGAGAATCGCGTTGTAGCCGAACAGGAGCAGCGGATTGTCGATGAACGCGTGGGTGTTGGCGATCTGCGCGATGGCGATCGCGAACAACGACAGCGCGGCGGCGTCGTTGACGAGCGACTCGCCGGTGAGGATCGCCATCAGTCGTTTGGGCAGACCGAGTTTGCGGCCCACCGCGACCGCGGTGACCGCGTCGGGCGGGGCGACGATCGCGCCGAGCAACAGCGCCAGCATGAAGGTGAACTCCGGGATCAACGCCGAGGCAACGAGTCCCACCGCGAACGCGGTGATCACGACCATCGCGACACCGAGGCCCAGGATCGGCTTGATGTTGCGGATGAAGTTGGGAATCGAGAATCCCAGTGCCGCCGTGTACAACAGCGGCGGCAACACGACCGTGAGGAGGATCTCCGAATCCAGTTCGACGCGCGGCAGACCCGGGAGGAACGACACCGCCAGCGCGACGACCACGATGACCAGGGCCGGCTGCATGTCCTTGCGGTCGGCGACGGCAGTCACGATGATGGCCCCGACCAGCACCAGGATGAGCAATTCCATGGCGGAGATCTTCTCAGGCATCCGGCCTGGTCGCCTGTCGCGGGTCCACAGCCCGCCCCCGGCGCGGTTATCGATCCCCTTTCACCATACGGGCCGACCAGGGGCTTGCCGCAAGGCCCCGTATCGGGTGCAGAATCGCACTCCCACGTGCTGCGATCCACCGCCCGCCCACCTCGGAGACGCCCTTGTCCCTCTCGCCCGCTGCCACACCCCGATCCCCGGAATCCGTGTTCGACCTGCCGCCCCGGCTCACTGCGAAAGCCGACCCCGCGCTCATCGCCGACGACGAGCACCACCTCTCGTCGATCGCCGCGACCCTCGCCGAGGCGATCGACGATGCCTCCGCCCGCCTCGCCGACGTGCGCCGCGCCGAGGGCGGCGGCGGACGTCGCGCCCTGGACCGGGATCTGGAGATCCACCACCTCGCCTCGCGCATCCGCACCCTGCGGCGGTTCGGTCTCGACCTCTGCCTCGGACGCACCGTCGGCGTCGACGGCAGCGTGCTCTACATCGGGCGCGTCGGACTGACCGCACCCGACGGGACGACGCTGCTGGTCGACTGGCGCACTCCGCTCGCCGGCCCGTTCTTCTCCGCCACCCTGCGCGACCCCGCGGGTCTGGCGAGCCGGCGCCGCTACCGCTGGTCGCGGGGACGCATCGTCGACTACTGGGACGAGGTGTTCGTCGACGATGCCGCGGTGTCCGCGCGGCATGCCGCGCTCGACGACCAGTCGGCGTTCATCGCCGACCTCGGCTCGGTCCGCACACCGCGGATGCGGGACGTGCTCGGCACCATCGCCGCCGACCAGGACGCGATCATCCGGGCCGGTTCCCGCGGCGCGCTCGTCGTCGACGGCGGGCCGGGCACCGGCAAGACCGTCGTGGCGCTACACCGCGCGGCCTACCTCGTGTACGCCGATCCCCGGCTGGGAGGCAACCGCGGCGGGCTGCTCGTCGTGGGGCCGCACCGGCCCTACCTCGCCTACGTGGCCGATGTCCTGCCGGGTCTCGGCGAGGACAGTGTGCAGACGTGCACCCTCGCCGACCTCGTCCCCGAGGGCGCCACGGCGACCACGGAACGCGATCCCGAAGTGTCGGCGCTCAAGTCGTCGGCCCGCATGGTCGGCGAGGCGGTCGAGACTGCCGTGCGGTTCTACGAGCAACCGCCCGCGACGCCGCTCGTCGTCGAGACCCCGTGGACCGAGGTCACTCTCACACCAGACGACTGGGCGGAGGCGTTCGGCGTCCCGGAGCCGGGTACGCCGCACAACGATGCGCGGGAGGAGGTGTGGGAGGAGCTGGTGTCGCTCATCGCCTCCCGCCATGACGACGAGGTGCCGTTCGGGGCCCTCCGCCGGGCCCTTGCCGCCGACCGGGAGCTCACCACCGCGTTCGGGCGGGCCTGGCCGCTGCTCGATCCCGCCGAGATCGTCGGCGACCTGTGGTCGGTGCCCGCGTACCTGAGGCTGTGTGCGCCCTGGCTGACGCCCCGGGAGGTGCGCACGCTCCAGCGCGAGGTCCCGGACGCCTGGACCGACGCCGATCTCCCGATCCTCGACGCCGCCCGACGCCGCATCGGGGACCCGGACGCGGCACGGAAGCGCCAGCGCTCGCAGGCGGCCGCCGAGGCCGACCGCGAGCAGATGGACCAGGTGATCGACGACCTCATCGCCGCAGAGGTCCACGACGACGGCGAGGGGTTGATGACGATGCTGCGCGGCGAGGACCTGCGCAACACCCTCGACGACGGTCTCGCCGTGCGGTCGGCCGACCCCGACCGTCTGGCCGGGCCGTTCGCGCACATCGTCGTCGACGAGGCGCAGGAGCTGACCGACGCACAGTGGCAGATGCTCCTGAGCCGGTGCCCGTCGCAGAGCTTCACCGTCGTCGGCGACCGCGCCCAGGCGCGGCACGGGTTCACCGGGTCGTGGGCGCAGCGCCTGCAACGCATCGGGTTCCGCGAGGTGAGGACGGCCGGTCTGACGATCAACTACCGGACGCCTCAGGAGATCATGACCGTCGCCGAGCCCGTCATCCGCGCGGCCCTCCCCGACGCCAACGTCCCGACCTCGGTCCGCAGCACCGGCATCCCGGTCCGCCACGGCGACCGCGCGGACCTCGACCGCGTCGTCGACGAGTGGCTGGCGGATCACGACGAGGGAACCGTGTGCGTGATCGGCGCCGGGGAGTTCGACCCGACCCTCGGTGCGCGCGTCGACCGTGTGCGTTCGCTCACCCCGACGCTCGCGAAGGGCCTGGAGTTCGATCTCGTGGTGCTCGTCGACCCCGAGTCGTTCGGCGACGGCGTCGAGGGCGCGGTGGACCGCTACGTGGCGATGACGCGGGCGACGCAGGAACTGGTGATCCTCGTCTCGTCGCACCGACCCGCCGGGCGGTGAACGACAAAGAAGAAACCCGCCACCGTGTCGGTGGCGGGTTTCTCGCCGGTGCGCCCGTAGGGATTCGAACCCCAAACCTTCTGATCCGTAGTCAGATGCTCTATCCGTTGAGCTACGGGCGCGTGGTGTTTATTCAGTTATACCGTGGTCGGCCGACCGCGGTTCGGCGGAGGCGAGAGGATTTGAACCTCCGGTCCCGTGTTAGCGGGACAACTCATTAGCAGTGAGTCCCATTCGGCCGCTCTGGCACGCCTCCCTGGCGGAGTCCTTTCGAACTGCCGGACGAAAGGTTACACACCCTTGGCGCTCACAAGCAAACCGTTTGGTCAGAGCCGGTTTTTGCCCCGATTCGCCGAGGTCTACATTGGATCGGGTGAGCCTGCGAATCCGCCCCGATCTCGATGACCTTCCCGTCTACGTTCCGGGAAAGACGTTCCCGGGCGCGGTGAAGCTCGCGAGCAACGAGGTGACCGAGGGACCGCTGCCCAGCGTCGCCGACGCGATCGCCCGGGCGGCGGCCGGCATCAACCGCTACCCCGACAACGGCATGGTCGAGCTGACCGCCGCGCTCGCGAAGAAGTACGGCGTGACCGAGGACGAAGTCCAAGTCGGCTGCGGATCGGTCATCCTCTGCCAGAACCTGATCCTCATCACCAGCGGCCCCGGCGACGAGGTGCTGTTCGGCTGGCGTTCGTTCGAGACGTATCCGCTGGCGACCCGCGTCGTCGGCGCGACCCCCGTCCAGGTGCCGCTGACCGGCGACCTCACCTACGACCTGCAGGCGATGGCCGCCGCGATCACCGACCGCACGCGCCTGGTCTTCATCTGCAATCCGAACAACCCGACCGGCACCGTCGTCGAGGCCGCCGACCTGCGCGCGTTCCTGGAGAACGTGCCGTCGGACCTTCTCGTCGTCCTCGACGAGGCGTACTTCGAATACCTGAGACTGCCCGAGAACCAGGCCTACGACGCCCTCGAGCTGCGACGCGAGTTCCCCAACCTGGTGATCCTGCGCACGTTCTCCAAGGCGTACGGCCTGGCCGGCCTCCGTGTGGGTTATGCGATCGCCGACCCCGAGGTCATCACCGCCCTCGGCAAGGTCCACGTGCCGTTCTCGGTCAACAGCGTCGCCCAGGCCGCCGCGCTCGCCAGCCTCGAGGCGTCCGACGAGCTCCTCGCCCGCACCGACGCCGTCGTCGCCGAACGCGCGCGTGTCACCGAGCGCCTGCGTGCCGCCGGTTACCGCGTGCCCGACTCCCAGGCCAACTTCGTCTGGCTCGACCTCGGGGCCGCAGCGATGGACTTCGCGCGGGCCGGGGTCGAGGCGGGCGTCGTGATCCGCCCCTTCGACGGGGACGGGGTGCGCGTGACCGTCACCAACGCCGAGGAGGGCGACGTGTTCCTCCGGTTCGCGGAGAACTGGGACCGCCCCCGGGCCTAGAGCCCCCGCGCGAGGGTCGGCCACGCGACCTCGAGGTCGCGCTCCCAGTAGCCCCAGGTGTGGGTGCCGATCAGGCGGAAGCCGTCGGTGTAGGGGATGCGGTTGGCCCGCAGCGTGAGCGCGAACTCCAGCGAGCAGCGGTAGGCCCCGAGCTCCAGCGCCGACGACGACGCGGTCACCACGTCGCGCGAGCCCTCCTCCGGCTCGATGCGACGCTGCAGGTCCAGCGGGCCGACGGCCCCGGAACCGGCCGCCAGGAAGATGTTCTTGCCGCGGAGCTTGTCCAGATGGTGACTCGGGTCGTGGGCGCGCCAGCCCGCGGAACCGAACGGGCCCCACATGTTGGTGGCGTCCCCGCCGTCACGGCCGACCGTGGTGCGCACGTAGGCCTCGTTGAACGGACCCGACACCGGCGGGCACCCGCTCAGCGAGGCGACCCCGGTGTACATCGACGGGTTGCGCACGGTCAGCGCGAACGCCGCCTGGCCGCCCATCGACAGGCCGAGGATGGCGTTGCGGCCGTTGCCGTTGAATCGTTCGTCGATCAGCGGGGGGAGCTCCTTGGTGAGGAACGTCTCCCACATCGGCTTGCCGAGCTTCGGGTCGCGCTTCTGCCAGTCGGTGTAGAAGGTTCCCGATGCCCCGGCGGGCATGACCACGTTGACGTTCTTGTCGGCGAAGAAGCGCCCGGCGTGCCCCTTGGTGATCCAGTCGCTGACGTCCTTCTCGTTCCCGGCGCCGTCGAGCATGTAGAGCGTCGACCGCGGCGCCGTGGCGCCCGGAGGCGACAGGACCGACACCCGGATGCGGCCGCCCATGGCCGGCGAGTAGACCCAGATGTCGGTGCGCTGGGCGCTCAGCTCGACGGTCTTGGAGATCCGCGCGACAGGCTTCTTGGGGGATTTCGGCGCGGCCTCGGCGATCGCCGGGGCCAGCGCAAAGGTCATGAACACAGCGGCAAGGCCTGCGATCCAACGCCTCGATTTCACGTCCAACTCCTCATCCGGACCAGGAACGTCCGGAGTCCTCGGCCATCGTGCACGTGCAACGCCCGCGCCGAACGGTTGGTTCCGACCGGGCATCTAGACTCACAGACTACCTGCGCGGCCGCGATCGCGACGGTTGAGAAAGCGGCGGCCCAGGTTGCGAGACAACACCCGATTCCGGCGCCCGGAGAGCGAAGGTCGACGATGCAGAACCCACCGGCCACCCCGGCCGACGAAGCCCCCGAGGGGCTCGGAGACGACGAGTACGCGTTCGTCGCAGAGGTCGGCGTCCGCTGGTCGGACATGGACGCCTTCGGGCACATCAACCACGCCCGGATGGTCACCCTCATGGAGGAGGCGCGGATCGCCTGGCTGCTGAGCGCGGGCGAGGAGTACCAGCCGCTGATCACCAGCGCGATGATCGTCCACGTCGACATCCGCTATCAGGCACAGCTCCGGCACGAGGACTCGCCGCTGCGAATCGGCATGTGGATCAAGGGGTTCCGGTCGGTGGACTTCACCATCGGCTACGAGATCCGGAGCGCGCACGCCGAGCCCGGCAGTCGGCCGGCCTGCGTCGCGGCCACGCGGATGGCCGTCGTCGACGTCGAGAAGAAGACGCTGCGCCGGCTCAGTGCCGACGAGAAGGCGTACCTGAAGGCCTGGTCACGACGGCTCGTATCGGGCAGGTAGCTCCCGCGGCACCGCCGGCGAGATACGGGCGATGTTGCCCTGCAACACATCTCGGTAGATGCGCAGTTGCTCCTCGCCGCTGCGCACCTGCTCGGTGAGGCGCTTGGCGTTGTCGACCGACATCTCGCGGTCGCCGGAGCGTGCGATCAGCGCGTCGATGCGGTCGTCGAGGGTCATCGCCCGGTTGTACTCGGCGAGCACCTGCAGTTCCATGGCCGCCGACTCGACGACGTGCGCGACCTCGCCGAGGGCCTGGACGCGGTCGATGAGCTCGGTCCACACCGGTCGCAGCGCGGTCTCGCGCCGGTCGATCTCGGCCGCGAAGCTGCGATCGAAACCGCCGTTGCGCTTGGCGCGGTCGAGGTCGATGCGCACCGCACGCAGGGCGATCACGTCGGCGGCGATCTCGGCGAGCTCGGCGTGGAGGTTCACCTGGGTGCGCTGCACCTCGAAATGGTCCGACCGCCAGGCCGGGTTGTTCACGATGCGGTCGTAGTAGTGGCCCGCGACGAACAGCAGGGTCTCGTAGCCGTCGACGAAGTTCGCCGACTTGGGGGCGCCCGCCTGCGAGTCACGGGCCGGGCTCAGCAACTGGTCGGCCCATTGCTCGGCCTGCGGGTTGCCGGAGCGCGCGGCCACCTGTCCGACGACGCCGGCGATCCGGTCGATCGCGGCGGTGCCCGCCCGCCGGACATACGACGACGCATTGGCGTTGGGGGTCGGGGTGCACAACAGGCCGGAGAACAGGCGCTCCCGCTCGTCGATCTCGAGGTAGATGTTCTCGCGGCGCTCGCGGCGGATCGCGCGCGTGCTCGAGGCCATCACGCCCTTGGCGGTCACGATCTGCTTGCGCGCATCCTCGCGACGACGCTGCAGGCCGTTGAGCCGGTTGCGTAGGACGGCGGCGACGACGCCGGGCACCATCGGACTGGCCAGCTGGTGTTCGAGCTGGACGATCGCACGCTGCAGGCGGCGGAGGTCGCCGAAGCCGTTCGGCAGGGTGGGCATCGGGCGGCCCGTCGAGATCCTGCGGACGACGATCGCGCGACCGCCGGGCGTCAGGTAGCCGGAGGCGATCAGCGTCGCCGTGGTGTCGGAGAGCTCACGCCGCTCACCGGGGACCGACGACCGGTCGCACCACTCACGGATCTGCTCGCTCGTGCGCGCGGGCATCCGACGATGTCCATCTGCGCCGTGTGAGACCATTCCTTGCCGCCTTACCTGGGAGAACCGGTGTCCGCCCCGTCGTAACCAGACACCGGAACCGATGCTACCCGCGGTCCGCGACACGCTTCGTGACGTCGACTACGCCCTGACGTCCGGCCGGCACCCTCGATGCCACGATGTGGGGGTGACCGAATTCGTCCCGGCCGATGCCGACGCCGATGGGCTGGAGCGGGTGCGCGGCCAGATCTGGCGCAACGGCGAGGCCGTCGAGGGTTTCGAGCTGGACCGGCTCTCCACGTGCCTCGAGGACGACGAGACGCTCGCCTGGGCCGATCTCGAATGCCCGTCGCACGAGACGCTGGCCCACGTCGCCGCCCAGCTCGACCTCGACCCGTTCGCCGTGGAGGACAGCGTCGCGGCCTCCGAGCGCGTGAAGACCGTCTCCTACGCCGGGCACACGTTCTTCATGGTCTACGCGGTCTCGCTGCGCGACGACGCCGACGAGGCGGACGCCGGCGCCCAGCGGGAGTCGTCGGGCGCACCGTACGCGCGGGCGCGACTGTTCGACCTGCACCGCATCTCGATCTTCGTCAAGCGCAACGTCCTGGTGACGGTGCGTCTGACGCCGGACTTCCAGATGGAGGAGGTCCGGCGCCGGTGGGCGGCGAGCGACGCCATGCAGTACGGCATCGGCGCACTCCTGCACGGGCTGCTCGACGTCGTCGCCGACGGCCACTTCGAGGCGGTGCAGCGGCTCGACGACGAGATCGAGGATCTCGAGGGGCTGCTGTTCGACGAGCGCGTGTCCGGCCGGGAACTGCAGCGGCGCACCTACGACCTCCGCCGGGATCTGGTCATCCTGCGGCGGGTGGTGTTCCCGATGCGCGAGATCATCGCGGCGATCCAGCGGCGCCGGTTCGTGAACCACGCCCCGCCCGAACTCGACCCGCACTTCTCCGACCTCTACGACCATGCGCTGCACGCGACCGAATGGATCGAGTCGTTGCGGGACATGATCACGACGGTCTTCGAGACCAATCTCACCCTCGCCGACGCCCGTCTCAACACCGTGATGAAGAAGCTGACCGGGTGGGCCGCGATCATCGCGGTGCCGACGCTGATCACCGGCTTCTACGGCGAAAACGTGCCCTTTCCCGGCGCATACGAGACCTCCGGCTTCGTCACGAGCGTCGTGCTGATAGTTCTTGTGGTCGTCATCTTGTACATCTCGTTCCGACGCCGCGATTGGTTGTGACCGCCACGTGTACTCACCCGCCATCACGATCGAGGGGCTGACCAAACGCTTCGGCGCGGTCACCGCCGTCGACGACCTGTCCTTCACCGTCGCGCCCGGCCGCGTGACCGGCTTCCTCGGCCCCAACGGGTCCGGCAAGACCACGACGCTGCGCATGCTGCTCGGCCTCGTCGAGCCCACCGCAGGCCGCGCCCTGATCGGCGGTCGTCCCTACCGCGAGATCCGCCGACCGGCCCGGGAGGTGGGCGCGGCGTTGGAGGCGTCGAGCTTCCACCCCGGCCGCACGGGTCTCGGGCACCTGCAGGCACTCGCCCCGCAGGTGGGCGTGCCGACCGCCCGCTGCAAAGAGATCCTCGACTTCGTGGGACTCGCCGACGCCGCGAACCGCCGGGTCGGCGGCTACTCGATGGGCATGCGCCAGCGCCTCGGCCTGGCGACCGCGCTGCTCGGCGACCCCGGGATCATCATCTTGGACGAACCCGCGAACGGTCTCGACCCGCAGGGCATCGTGTGGCTGCGCGGCCTGCTGCGGGCGCTCGCCGCCGAGGGCCGCACCGTGCTGCTGTCGAGTCACGTGCTCGCCGAGGTGCGGGCGACCGTCGACGACGTCATCGTGATAGGCAACGGCCGACTGGTCCGCGCGTCGACGCTGACCGAGTTCGAGGACCTCGCCGTGCACGCGGTGGCGGTGCGCACCCCCGATCCGGCGTCGTTCGTGGCGCTGGCCCGCGAACGCGGCTGGCAGGTCGAGGACGCGCCCGGCGGGTTCCGCGTCCACGGCGTCGACACCGCCACCGTCGGTTCCGCGGCCTTCGCCCATGGCATCGAGCTGCACGAGCTGTCCGACGCGGGAGCCGATCTGGAGGCGGTGTTCCTGCAGCTGACAGGCGCACCCGCACCGGCCGGCGTGCCGATGCAGACAGGAGCGATCCGATGAAGGCGGCACTGGTCGCGGAGTACCGCAAGTTCACCTCGACGCGGATGTGGTGGGTGCTGCTCATCGCGATGGTCGCGTACCTGGCGTTCATCGGTGCGGTGCTGGCGTTCTCGATGACCGTCGAGGGCGACTCGATGTCCGGACCGGTCCTGCTGTCGGGCGGCGATCTCGCACGGTCGATCTACGCCCTGACGTCGCCGATCGGCTATGTCTTCGCGCTGGTGATCGGCAGCCTGGCGGTGACCGGCGAGTTCCGCCACAAGACCATCACCGCGAGTCTGCTGGTGGAGCCCCGGCGCGGGGTCCTGTTGGGCGCCAAGCTGCTCGCCGGGATCCCGATCGGCGCGCTCTACGGCGTCCTCGGCACCCTGGCCGTGGTCGCCACGGCCGCACCGGTTCTCGCGTTCGCCGGCGACGGGGCGTACCTCGGTGAAGGCGCCACCATCCGGGTCATCGTGTTGTCGATGGTGGTGATGATCCTGTGGACGATGATGGGTGTCGCCTTCGGCGCCGTCGTCTCCAACCAAGTGGCGGCGATCGTCATCCTGCTCGCGTTCACCCAGCTCGTCGAGCCCATCGCGCGCATCGCGCTGGCCGCCTTCGACGCCACGTCGTCGGTGTCGAAGTTCCTGCCGGGCTCGGCGGCCGACGCACTGCTGGGCACGAGCTTCTATTCGAGCCTGGGCGAGGGCGCGTCGGATCTGCTGCCGCAGTGGGCGGGTGCGCTGGTGATGCTGGCCTACATCGCGGTCTTCGCGCTGATCGGCCGGTACACGACGCTGCGGCGGGACATCGGGTAGGGAGACGGCAGGCGGCCGTGCCCGGGGCGCGAAGGGCGTAAGCGGCGGCCTTGCCCTTCGCCGGAGGCCCGTCCGGCACGTCAGGCCGGCCGCGGGATCTCGGCCGTGAGCCCCTGGCCGATCCACGACGGCAGGTCGCGGGCGATCTCGGCCGCCGCATGGATCTCGACGAGGTTCTCGCGGAGCGCGATCCGCCAGTCGGTGTCGCCCCGCCAGATCTCGGTGAGGGTGCGCAGATCGGTCGTCACCGTCGCGTCGAGCTCGTACCCGGGGTCGAAGTCGCACACCTGCGCCTCGTCGCCGGAGACCACGAGCCACCAGGACCGCGCCTTGCCGACGACATCGGAGAAGACGAACTGCACCATGGTGCGGCGTCGGGGCCACCGTTCGACGGGGATGGTGCGTCGCATGTCCCACAGCAGCAGGTGCGGGTCGAGGTCGGCGTCGCCGAGTTCCCCGATCCAACGAATCCCCCACGCGCTCAACGCGTCGACCACGGTCTCGAGCTCCTGCCCCATCGTCGTCAGCGTGTACACCGACCGGCCGCCGACCTGCGATCGGCGGATCACGCCGGCACGCTCGAGGCTGCGGAGTCGCTTGGTGAGCAACGCGGGAGACATCTTCGGCACCCCGCGCCGGAGCTCGTTGAAATGACGGCTCCCCAGCAGCATCTCGTGCACGATCAGGATCGTCCACCGCTCGTCGAGGAGCTCCATCGCCTTCGCGACGGGACAGAACTGGCCATACGAGGTCATCACGGTCCCCCTCACGTCCTCGGGTTCAAGTACACACCCGACCTGCGGCGATGACCAGTACAGAATCTGAACCGCCGACGGTACAGATCTTGGTCTGGAGGCCGGGTCCCGGTTCGTCGGACGCTCGATGGTGTCCGGACATCCAACGACACCGACTCCACGAGGACTCACCATCATGACGACGATCCACTCCACTCCCTCAGACACCGAGATCAAGGCACGGCACCGCCGCCTGTGGGCATCGGGCGACTATCCGGCCGTCGCCGATCTGATCGCCCCACTGGGCCGGCGACTCGTCGACGCACTGGACATCCGCGCTGGGCAGAAGGTCCTCGACGTCGCCGCCGGGGCGGGGAACGTCGCGGTTCCCGCGGCACGCACCGGCGCCCACGTCGTCGCCAGCGACCTGACCCCGGAGCTGCTCGAGACGGGCGAGACACGCCACCGAGACCTCGGCATCACCTGGCGCACCGCGGATGCCGAGGACCTCCCGTTCGACGACGACGATTTCGACGTCGCCACGTCGTGCGTCGGCGTGATGTTCGCGCCCCACCACGGCAGGTGCGCCGACGAACTCGTCCGCGTCGTGCGCCCCGGTGGCCGGATCGGCCTCATCAACTGGACGCCGACCGGATTCATCGGCGAGCTGTTCCGCGTGATGAAGCCGTACGCCCCGCCGCCACCGCCCGGCGCGCAACCCGGTCCGCTGTGGGGCGATGCCGACCACGTGCGATCGCTGTTCGGCGACCGCGTCACCGGCCACGAGTTCGACATCACCACGGTGGCGGTCACCGCCTTCGACACGGGCACTGCGTTCCGCGAGTTCTTCAAGAAGCACTACGGCCCGACGATCGTCACGTATGGCACCATCGCCGACGACCCGGCACCTGACCCGCGGGCCGGATCATGCGTGGGCGAACGCCGCCTCGGACTCCGGGTTCCGGGCGACGACGCGCCGGCCGATCGCGAAGCAGACCGCGGTCAGGACCGACGACGTGATCATGATGCACGCCATCGGGACCGCGGTGTCGTCGCCGCCCAGACCGCCGAGCGGCGAGAGCGCTCCGCCGACGAGGAACATGATCCCGCCGAGGACCGCGCTTCCGGCGCCGGCCGCGTCGTGGGTGTGTTCCATGGCGAGGGCGGCCGCGTTCCCGAAGATGAAGCCGATCGACAGTGCGAGGACGAACAGCGGGATCACCAGTAGGACCGGCACCGACGACAGCGCGGCGCCCAGCACTCCGACGGACGCCAGGATCAGCACCGGCAGGCTGTATCCGATCGTCGTCGCCGGGTGCACGTGACGCCGCGAGAGGCGTGAGGAGACGACGCCGCCGATCATCATGCCGCAGGCGTTGGCGGCGAAGGCCAGCCCGTACACGAGCTCCGATGTGCCGATGACGTTCTGGTACACGAACGACGAGCTCGAGATGTAGGACATCAGCGCGCCGAAGGCGAACGCCTGCGTCAGCACGTACGCCATGAACGCGGGTCTGGCGAAGCGGCTGAGCACATCGCCGAATCGCAGGCGCGGGGCACGACGTTCGGCCGGCAGCGTCTCCGGGACCGAGGTCACCGCGCCGACGAGCTGCAGGACCGCGGTCGCCAGGATCACCGCGAGCACGCCTCGCCACGGGACATGGCCTGCCAGAAGCCCTCCCGCGAGGGGTGCCAGGACCGGCGCGAGACTCTGGATCGTCATCATGATCGTCATCGCGCGTGCACCGGCGAATCCCCGTGCGCGGTCGGCGATCACGGCCCGGGCGATGACCATGCCCGACGCCGCGGCCAGCGCCTGCACGAACCGGGCGCCGATGAGCACCTCGATGGTCGGGGCCGCGACGACCACCACGCCGGAGAGCACGGCGCCCGCGGAACCGAGGATCAGCGGCAGCCGCCGGCCGAACCGGTCGGAGATCGGCCCCCAGATGACCTGCCCGATACCCACGCCGATCAGGAACGCGGTCAGCGTCAGCTGCACGTGCGTCGCGTCGGTGTGGAGTGCGTCCTGGACCTCGATGAACGACGGCAGGTACAGATCGGTGGCGATCGGTGCCGTCGCGGACAGCAGCGCCAGGGTGAGCAGGAGGCGGGTGCTGATGCCTTCCTCTGATGGCGTCGGTGCGGAGCTCGTCACCGGCGGGAGATTATCAGCTGCGCTAACTACCTGCGGCTTCCGGCTCCGTCAGCCGGACGGGCCGCCCCGCAATCGCCACGGCCGGGAGTCGCCGCCCCCGGAATGCCTCGCAAATCGGGACGGTCTCAACCGTCGATCTCGTCGTATCCGACGACCAGCGGTGCATGGTCGGACAGCCGCAGCTCCGGGGCGGCCTCCTTGTCGACCTCGACCCACCGCGCCCGCCGGGCGAGTGCCGGCGTCGCGAGCTGGTGGTCGATCCGCCATCCGACGTCCTTGACGAACGACTCGCCCGCCCAGCTCCACCAGGTCAGGGGCCCCGGCCGGTCGCCGTGCAGTGCGCGCACGACGTCGACGAGCCGGCGGGGACCGGTGATCTGGCCGAACCACTCGCGTTCCTCGGGCAGGAAGCCCTCCATCTTGCGGGCGGCCCGCCAATTGGTGACGTCGTGTTCGAGATGGGCGACGTTGAGGTCCCCGAGCAGCAGGAACTCCCGGCCGGCGCGACGAGCCGCGAGCCGGTTGCGCTGCAGCTCGCGGGCGAACGCGGCGAGGAACCGCTGTTTACGGAAGTACTTGGCGCCGCCGTCGGGTTTCTCGCGCATCGAGCCCGGCCGCTGCAGTTCGGCGGGGAGCCCGCCTTTCGGCAGGTAGATGTTCGCCACGGTCAGGGGCGTGTCGGCCAGGTCGACCTCGACGTATCGGCCCTCGGCGGCAAAGGCGTTCAGGCCGCGGGCCTTCGGCGGGTGGGTCTGCCACGTGCGGACGGCAGCGGGTGCGGTGCGGGTGAGGATCGCGACGCCGTTGCGTCCCGGGATGGTCCCGACGTCGACGGCCGCGGTGTAATCGCCGAACCGGCCGACGTCGTCGATCCCGCAACGCAGTTCCTGCAGCCCTATGACGTCGGCGTCCCGCGCGGTCAGCCAGTCGTCGAATCCGCGGCGGCGGGCAGCCCGAATCCCGTTGACGTTGAACGACACGACCGTGAGATCGGTGTCTGTCACGCGTTCCTCGCTCGCCTCCACTGGGCAACCCCTCGCCGGTCGCCTACCCCTTCCCACGCTAGCGACCCCGGTCGACCGGTCCTTGGGCGGTGCCGCAGACGCCGGCGTCGTCGAAATCCCGGTGCGCCCGTGACACCTCGCCCCTACCGTGTTCCGCATGACCACCCGAGAACCCGTCCTTACCGTCTTCATCGATCCCGACGACGAGGGACGCGTCATCTATCAAGTCGCGCAGCGCTTTCCGCTGCTGCCGGCGATCTCCTTCGACGACGCCGCAGACGACCCGTCGCTGCGCGAGCAGTGGATGCACGAACATCCGCGCGTCGATCCGGGCGAACGTCGGTGCCGGCTCGTCGTCATCGAGCGCGGCAGCGGAGGCGAGACCGGCGAGGTGCCGGTGTCGCAGTGCGCCGAGCACATCCTGGACGTGATCGCGCCGCATGCACGCTCAGAGGCTGCGCGGACTCCCCCGTTCGAGGTGACGCCGGATGAGATCCCGTGGACCGCGCACGTC
Source organism: Gordonia paraffinivorans (assembly GCF_900683595.1). Lineage (NCBI taxonomy): Bacteria > Bacillati > Actinomycetota > Actinomycetes > Mycobacteriales > Gordoniaceae > Gordonia > Gordonia paraffinivorans. Next base: position 903,157 of record NZ_CAACYD010000006.1, read on the forward strand.
ACGCTGTGGTCGCCGGACCGCTGACTGCCGACGGGCGCGGGACGAGTATCCCCGGAGTGAAGCGTCCCGGAGATGAATCGATTCAGTGCAGTTCGTGCTCGACCACCGGGGTCAGAGTCGGCCGCTTGGGTTCCCGGCCGTCGCCGAGGGACACGCCGCGGAGCTTGCGGATGAACCAGGGCGTGAAGAACTCGACCGCCCAGCGTGCGTCGCGGATCACGGCCGCCACCGGATGCGGCTCGGGCGCAGGCGGCAACGGCTTGCCCCAGTCCGGGTCGGCGTCGGGCAGACCCAGGGCGTGCGCGGCCGCGTCGGCAAACCGCTCGTGCCCGAACGGCGAGGCGTGCAGGCGATCCGACGACCACGACCGCGGGTCGGTCAGCACCGGCGCGGCATGCAGGTCGACGAGGACGAAGTCGTAGATCTCGGCGAACTCGCGGTTCATCTCGTTCAATGCGAGCAGCCGGTGCTCCTTGCGCGCGGCGAGAGGGATGGTCCGCGAGACGTTCGGGAACGTCGACACGATGACCGTCGCATCAGTCTTCGCGAGGTTCCGGTAGATCGTGTCGAGATCCGAGCGCACCTCGTCGAGGTCGGACCTGCCGATCACGTCGTTCATGCCGAGCGGGGCGGCGACGAGATCCGGTTCGAGGGCCAACGCCGGCTCGAGTTGTTCCTCGAGGACCTGCCGCGTCCGCTTGCCGCGGATCGCCAGGTTGGCGTATCGCAGGTCCGGGTTGTACGCCGCCAGGCGGTGGGCGAAGCGATCGGCCCAACCGCGGAATTCGTACTCCGGGTGCGGATCGCCCAGACCTTCTGTCTGACTGTCACCGATTGCCACGAAGCGCGAGTACTGCACGGCGACGATGATAGGGCTCGGCGCGCAGTGTCGGGGGTCACGGACGCGTGCGGGCGAGAGCTCGTCACAGAACCGCATCTCACGGACAGAGCGACCCCCACCGAAGGACGAGCGCGACGCGGACCGCATCGCCGGCCGGGTCGGGCGCCCAGTCCTCGGTCACGGGCCGGGTCCGATCTCGCTTTCGACGACCCACTGTGGTTCGTCGTCATCACGCCGTCGGCCTCGTGGTCGACCATCTCGATCGCTTGCGCAGGACGACCCCCTTGTGTCCCCGGCACTTCGACGACGGCCCATATAGATGAGTGTCGAATCAGAAACCGGTGACCGAACCGCAGGGCCTCGGCGCCGATCGAGCGCTGAGCGCGGCGCCGGCCCTCAAAGCGCTCGGTGATCCGGTGCGGTTGCGACTGCTGTCGGAGGTGGCGGCGCGTCCGGGCGGTGAGGCGTGCGTGTGCGATGTGTCGAGCCCGTTCGACCTGTCGCAGCCGACGATCTCACATCATCTGAAGGTGCTGCGGGACGCCGGCCTGGTCACCAGCGAGCGGCGCGGTACGTGGGTCTACTACCGGGTGAATACTGCGGTGTTGCAGCAGGTCTCGGGTTTACTGGCCGGTCTGGCCGCAGTCGAGGGCGAGCCTCGTCCGTGCGAGGACCCGCAGTGAGCGGGGGCGGGACGGCCGTGGCAGGGCGACTGCCGCTGCTCGACCGGTTCCTGCCGGTGTGGATCGGCGTGGCGATGGTGGCCGGCCTGGTGCTGCTCGCTCGCCCTGCGCGCCCGCTTCGTCCGCCGAAATCCTGCGCGATCGACCGCATCGAAAGACGACTGAGTCGCCGACGAGCCGGCGTGCGGTTCGTCGCTGCTCAGCAGCAGGACGGCGCGGCCTTACCGTCCTGCGCATCCTCGGGCATGGCCGCGGCGGTGCCGCAACACGCGTCGCCCGCTGCGGCGGCCGGTTCGCCCAGATGCTGCGGACTCGTGCCAAAGGTGTCCGAGTCGGCGAGGACGGTGTAGACCTCCCACTTCTCTCCGGCGGCGCCGGTGACCCAGACCTTGTCCTGGGTGGCGAAGCAGCAGGTGGTGCCGATCTCCTCATCCGTGAACAACCCTTCACCGGCGAGACGGGCGATCTCGTCGTGGACCTTCTCGCTCGACTCGACCTCCACCCCGAGGTGGTTGATGGTGCCGCCCTTGCCCGGGTTCTCCAGGAGAACCAGCTTCAGCGGGGGTTCGTCGATCGCGAAGTTCGCGTAGCCGGGCTTGCGCTTGGCCGGACCGGTGCCGAACAGCTTGGAGTAGAACACGATCGAGGAGTCGAGGTCGTCGACGTTGAGTGCGAGCTGCATCCGGGACATGGCAGCAACCTTTCACTTGTTAGACATATATCTAATTGACCGAACTATCGCAGGATGCCACCTTTTCGACCTATGTCAAGCACGTCGGTACGGTGGTGGCATGCCGAAGGCACTCCCGGTGGTCGACATCAGCGCCCCGATCTGCTGCGCGCCGGTCTCGGCGGCGCCACTCGACGACGACACGGCGCTCGAGATCGCGCTGCGGCTCAAGGCCTTGGCCGACCCGGTACGCATCAAGCTGCTGTCGATCCTGCTCACCGACGAGGCGGGAGAGGGAGTCTGCACCTGCGACCTGGCTGCTGCGGTCGGTCTCACCGAGGCGACGACGAGTCATCACCTGGGGCAACTACGCAAGGCGGGAATGGTGACGCCCGACCGTCGCGGGATGAACGTGTACTACCGCGCACGACCGGACTCGCTGGAAGCGCTCCGCACCGCACTCGCGACGACGGTGTGACGCCGTCTCCGAGACACAGCCCCGGCAGCATGGAAAAGGCCCGTCACCGGGGTCTCTCCGATGACGGGCCTTCTGCGGAAGCGGAGGGATTTGAACCCCCGGTGGTTTTACCCACGCTCGCTTTCAAGGCGAGTGCATTCGGCCGCTCTGCCACGCTTCCCTGACCAGCAAGGGTACGTCAGAGTCCGGCCCTGTCGAGCACCACCCCGCTCCCTTCCCACAGGCCCGCCGGGCGAAGGGATCGAACGCGGGAACGACTGCGGTCCGGCCGGCAGGGTGTCCGCCCGACAGGCCGGACCGTCTGGCCTACACCGCCTCCGGGACCGCGACGCGCACGGGCGCGCCGGTGGCGGCCACCGCTTCGTCGGTAGTGACCCCGGGGGCCAGTTCCACCAGCTCCAGGCCGTCGTCGGTCACGTCGATCACCGCCAGGTCGGTGATGATGCGATCCACGACGCCGGCGCCGGTGAGCGGCAGGGTGTTCTCGACGAGGATCTTGGGCGAGCCGTCCTTGGCGCAATGCTCCATGACGACGATCACCCGGCGCGCGCCGTGGACCAGGTCCATGGCCCCGCCCATGCCCTTGACCAGCTTTCCGGGCACCACCCAGTTGCTCAGGTCGCCGCGCTCGCTGACCTGCATGCCGCCCAGGATCGCGACGTCGACCTTGCCGGAGCGGATCATCCCGAAGCTCGTCGCCGAATCGAAGAAGCTGGCGCCCGGGATCACCGTCACCGTCTCCTTGCCGGCGTTGATCAGGTCCGGGTCCTCGTCGCCGGCGAACGGGTACGGGCCGAGGCCGAGGATGCCGTTCTCGGACTGCATGACGATCTCCACCCCGGGCGCCACATGCCCCGGGACCAGGGTCGGCAGGCCGATGCCGAGGTTCACGTAGTCGCCGTCGGAGAGTTCGGCCGCCGCGCGCGCGGCCATCTGATCGCGGGTCCAACTCATGCGGACACCTCCTCCAGCTCGCGGACCGTGCGACGCTCGATGCCCTTGTCGGCCGCCTGGGCCACGGTCAACGGCAGCACGGCGTCGACGTAGATGCCCGGCAGGTGGATCTCGTCCGGGTCGAGGTCACCGGGATCGAGGATGTTCTCGACCTCGGCGACGGTGTACTTCGCCGCCATCGCACAGAGTGGGTTGAAGTTGCGCGATGCCTTGCGGAACACCAGGTTTCCGTGGCGATCGCCCTTCCAGGCCCGCACGAACGCGACGTCCGGGCGCAGCGCCTCCTCGAGCACGAACGTCCGCGGCGCTCCGTCCCAGACGAACTCCGCCTGTGGTTTCGGGGCCGATGCCACCGCCACCGCGCCGTCGGCGTCGTGCCGCAGCGGCAGGCCGCCGTCGGCCACCTGGGTCCCGACGCCGGTCTGGGTGTAGAAGGCGGCGATGCCCGCCCCGCCGGCACGCAGCCGTTCGGCAAGGGTTCCCTGCGGCGTCAGCTCGATCTCGACCTCGCCGGTGAGGTACTGGCGTTCGAGCTCCTTGTTCTCCCCCACGTACGAGGCGATCAGCCTGCGGATCTGCCGGTTCTCCAGCAGCAGCGAGTTGCCGATGCCCGGGATCCCGCAGTTGTTCGAGACCACGGTGAGGTCGCGAACGCCGGTGCGTGACAACGCCTCCAGCAACACCGCGGGAATGCCGCAGATACCGAAGCCACCGGAGGCCACCATCATCGAGTCCGATACCGCCGACACCGCGGCGTCGGCGGAGGGTGCGGTCTTGTCCATGTGTCCCCCTTCAGGCGAGTCGGGCCAGCTTCTCGAGCACCCGCTCGGGCTGTGCGGAGGCCGGGATGCCGGTGAGCAGCGCGTCACCGGCGGGGATCTCGTCGTCGTCGGACCAGAACCCCTCCGGCAGAAGCGAGATCGTGGTGCCGTCGCTCGTCTCGACCTGGTCGTCGGTGCGCAGGGCGACCACCCAGTCCAGGTGCGAGGCGATGTTGGTGATCGCGCTGTAGTCCGACACCGACTCGGGCTGGGCGATGGGATCGCCGACGCGAGCCCGGGCGTCGAGAATCACCAGCGCCACCGGGAGTTCCGAGAGTTTGCCGAGCCATTCGGCGATGTAGGTCGACGCCGTGTCGGCGCGATCCGGGTCGATCTCGTCCAGCCCGGTACCGGCGACACCGTGCGCACGACCAAGCCAGCGCGCCGGCGACGGGAGCGAGAGGACCAGCGGACGACGGGCCGCGTCGGCCAGCGTCTTGGCGGTGCGTTGCACACCCGCGACGCCGTCCTCGTCGGCCAGCAGGGTACGGAGCGCATACCCCGTGCGGGAGCGCGCGCCCATCGCGGCGACCAGTTCCGGATCGGCCACCAGGTGCGCGCCCTGGACCGCGCCGACGTCGAGCCAGGTGGCGTCGGGATCGAGTAGGGCATGGACCTGGCCCTGGTGCCCGGTGAGTGCGGCCAGGTCGGCCCACGGGATCGGCTGCCCCTGGCGGATGACCGCGGTGGCGTAATCGGTGTGATCGATCAGGACCGGACGAGTGCGCCCACTGGCCGGCGAGGCGATCAGAGACTTCAGCGATGACATTGGTTTCTCCAGAATCGGTGTCGACCGGAAGGCCGGGTGCACCCGCGCGGGGTCACGGGTGCACCCGGCCGACCGGATCAGGCCAGTCGTCGGACGTTCTCGCCGTACTTCGACTCGAGCTCGGCGATCCGGGCCTCCAACTGTCCGATCTTGACCTCACGGCGGTCCGGGATCATGATCGGCGGCAGCTCGGCCAGCGGGGCGACCACGCGCTCGGGGCCGTCGATGGTGAAGACCGTGGCGGTCAGCTCCTCGACGTCTCCCCACGAGCCGTAGTAGTGGACGTCGGCCGGCGGCTCGTCCTGGACGAACTCCTTGCAGAACTCGTCGAAGGGCTTGCCGCGCTCCAGGCGCGCCTTGCGGGCGGCATCGCGCTTGGCGTTCGTCGCCTCGACGTCCAGGCGGAAGTTCACCGGGTCGTAGACCACGCCGAAGATGTCCTCGGCCACCTTCTGGGTGATGCGGCCCAGTTCGGCGTCGTGGACCACCGATTCGGGCAGACGCTCCAGCGGATCGCCGTAGCCGCCGCCGGCGCCCTGGCTGATCATGTACAGCTCGCCGTCCTTGGCCAGGTCGAACTGCAGGCCCATGTGGTAGGTCGAGTAGCGACCGTCCTCGAAGGGCTGCTCGTTCATGACCTTCTCGATCGACAGGTCGAACTTCTTCGGGTCCTTGCGGATGTGCTCGTAGACGTTCGTGCCCTTGACCATGCACAGCGGGTATGTGCCGCAACCGTATCCGCCGTACATGCCGTAGATCGAGGAGAACTTGGCGCCGGAGGTGACCGTCATGAAGCCCCACTGCGGGGTGCCCTCGGCGGCGACGATCATCTCGTAGCCCATGCCGCCGGTGAACTTGCCGAAGCCCATGTTGTCACGCACCAGTCGCTTGGAGACCAGCTGCATGAACGGGACCTCTTCCTCCATGACCTCCTGCTCGGCGGTGTCGGCCATCGCGCAGAACAGTGGCGAGACCGCGTCCTCACCGTCGCGGAAAGGCTTTGCGCCACCGGGCATGCCGTTCAGGTCGGCACACAGGTTGCCCACCATGTCGCCGTGCTGGGTGATGCCGCCCCACAGGAAGGTGTTGATCTGGTTGAACCAGTTGGCCACCACGTTGGAGTACTTGTTCGGCGTCGAGAAGCTCATCCGGCTGTAGAGCGCCTGGAAGGCCGAGAACCCGCGGAACGACGCCTGCAGCGACTGGCCCATCGGGGCGTCGTACGACGCGTCGGCCCAGGTCCCCTCGTCGGAGATGATCTCGATGCAGCTCATCGCCGAGGTGCAGCGCGGCAGGTCCGGCCACCAGAACGCCAGGATCGCCTGCATGAACATCGATTTCACCGAACACAGCGGCGAGTTGATGGCCCGGTTGAGGATCTCCGGCCCGGTCCCGCGCAGGTCCACGATCATCTTGTCGCCCTTGATCGTGATCTTGCAGGCGAACTTGATGAGGATGTTCTCCTTCAGCGTCGAGTCCATGAACTGGTCGAAGCGGTAGGTGCCGTCGGGCAATTCGCTGATCCGCCGGCGCACCTCGGCGTCGACGTCCTCGACCGTGACGCGCAGGGCCGCGACGAAGGTGTCGACACCGACCTCGTCGATCACCTTGTCGATGCGCTCCATGATCTTGCGGACCGCGGTGATCTTGACCTTCAGATCGGCCAGCTGCAGCTTGGGGTCGCGCACCGAGTGCTGCAGGAAGGTCAGCAGGTCCCGGCGCAGCTCGCCGCGCTCGACGATCTTGAACGGGCTCATCCGCAGGCCGTCGTCGAACGGGGTCTCCGAACCGGACGGCATGCCGCCGGGCTCGCAGGCGCCGTTCTCACCCTCGTGGATGGTGGCGGCCACCCAGGCGATGATCTCGCCGTCGCGGATGATCGGCATGATCATCGACTGATCGGTGTTGTGCACGTTCCCGAAACGCGCGTCGTTGTGGATGAAGCCGTCACCCTCGTGGACGCCCACCGTGGGCTCGTCCTTCCAGTACTTCATGATGTACCGAATCGGGTGGTGCAGGATCGCGCTGAACGCGATCACGCCGTGGCACGACAGGTAGGAGACGTCGCCGCTCGCGGTGTAGATCGCGGTGGTGAGGTCGCCCCACTTCGCGCCGGGTGCGGCGCCCTGGGCCTCGCACATCTCGTAACCCTCGTCGAGGGCGCCGGCGATGCGCTTGCGGATGCGCTCGACCTCGAGGCGGTCGACGCCGACGGCGATGGCCACCTCTTCGTGGTCGGTGCGGGGCGCGATCGCATGGCTGCGCATGATCTCCGGGTCGGGCCCGAGGAACAGCGTGGTCTCGTCCATGAACTTGTCGACCCACTCCTGCTCCTGCGGGGTCAGGACGCGGCTGTCATGGTCGTGAACTGCGGTCATGATGAACTCTTCTCTCGCTTGGAATGGTTTGTGGCTCAGTCCTGCAGGAACCAGACGGCACCCTGGCGGGTGGGCTCGAGGCGCCACTCCGGTTCGACGAGGAACGTGGTGTTCTCGGTGGTGACGATCGCCGGGCCGTGGATGACGTGCTCGTGGGTGAGTGCGCCCTGGTCGTAGACCGGGGTGTCGAGCGCCTTGTCGTGTCCGATGAAGTGGACGTTGCGCCGGGCCACCGGGGTCGGCTCAGTGCGGTCGCCGCCGGCGTCGAGGGAGTCGAAGTTGACCACGTCGCCGTCGACGTAGGACGCCACCCGGATGGTGTTGCACCGGATTCCGGCCTCCGGCGCCGCCGAGGACGCGCCGAAGCGGTGGCTGTAGACGTCGCCGAAGGTCTTGATGATCTCCAGCACGTCACCGACGCCGTTGATGCGGCTGATGCCGTCGAGCGCCACCGCCTGGGTGAGCAGCTGATTGCCGTAACGCATGTCCACCTCGAGGCGGTACCTCACCTCATCGCCGTCGAATCCCTGGCGCACCAGGTCTTCTCGGCCGCGGGCCTCCAGCTCCTCGACCACGGCGTTGAACTCGTCGTACTTGTCGTACAGCGTGCGGGTGGTGGCGTTGTAGAAGGTGACGTGGACGCCACGCTCGTGGAAGTGCAGCTGCTTCATGTTGCCGGCGCCGCAGGCGGAGAACACCGACGAGAAGGGCGGGGCCAGAACCCGGCGGATGCCGGCGTGGCGGGCGATGCCGCAGGCGTGCAGCGGGCCGTTGCCGCCGTAGGCGAGCATGGTGAAGTCCTCGGGGAGGTAGCCGCGCACGCGCAGCTCCTTCCCGATCCCGATCGCCATCTGCTCGTCGACGCTGTCCTTGATCACCCGGGCGATGTCGATGACGTCCATGTCCAGCGGATCGCACAGGGTGTCCTCGATCGCCTGGACCGAGCGCTTGGGGTTGAGCTTGATGTACCCGTTGGCGTAGTTCTCGGGGTCGAGGTAGCCGAGCAGCAGATCGGCGTCGGTGACGGTCGGCCGCAGGCCGCCCCGGTCGTAGCACGCCGGCCCCGGGTTCGAGCCCGCCGACTCCGGCCCGATCCTGATCGAGTTGTGGATGCGGTCGTAGCTGGCGATCGACCCGCCGCCGGCACCGAGGGTGTCGAGGTGGACCATCGGCACGCTGACCAGCCACCGATCGATGGTCGGCAGGAAGTCGTAGTGCTTGACGCCGCCCTCCGGCACCAGGCCGATGTCGAAGGAGGTGCCGCCCATGTCGGTGGAGATGACGTGGCCGAGCCCGGTCTCGGCGGAAAGGTGCTCGGCCGCACCGACACCCGCGATCGGACCGGAGTGGATGGTCTGCAGCGCGTCGGTGGAGTTCATCTGCGCCATGCCGCCCGAGTTGTGGATGACCAGCATCGGCTTGTCGTACCCGGAGTCGCGCAGGTTGTTCGACAGCTGCGACAGCGCGTGGAACATGATCTCGTGCAGGAAGCCGTCGATGATGGTCGACGTGGACCGCACGTACTCGCCCTTGCGGCCGGACACCTGATGGCCCAGCAGAACCGGGATGGCGCCGAGCTCGTGGGGCGGGAACTCGTCGAGGATGATCTCCTGGATCGCCAACTCGTGCACGGGATTCTCGGTGGCGTTGACCAGCGAGACGACGATGGCCTCGGCACCCTCGTTGACCAGCTCGCGCACCGTCTTGCGCACGTCCTCCGGGTCGAGCGGCGCGACGATCTTGCCGGCGGAGTTGATGCGCTCCTTGACCGAGCGGATCAGCTGACGGGGCACGATCGGGTCGGGACGCTCGGCGGCCGGCAGGTTCTGCTGCATGGTGTAGTCGAGGCCCTCGCCGTAGCCGCGGCCTCGAGACAGCGGGATGGTGTCCTCGAAGCCGTGGGTGACGATGGCCGCCACCTTCGGTCCCTTGCGCTCGATCAGTGCGTTGGTTCCGAGAGTCGTTGCGTAGCGGACGGAGTCGACCTCGCTGAGCACGGTGTCGCGGTCGAGGCCGGCCCGCTTGCAGGCCAGGTCGAGGGCCTCGTTGAAGCCGAGTGCCAGGTTGTGGTGGGTCGTCAGGGCCTTGGCGTCGACGTAGATGTCGTCCCAGACGAAGAAACAATCGGTGAAGGTACCGCCAATGTCGACGGATATGCGCTTCATGGTGCAGCTCCTATGTGGTGGGTCAGCGGATGTGGCCGATGGCCTTCAGTGCGGCGGTGTACTTCTGGGCGTCCTCGCCGGGTCCGTAGTTGAAGACCTCTTCGGGATCGACGCCGCGTTCCTCCCACTGCTTGCGCAGCGCGGCGACGTCGATGACCATGTCGACGGTCGGCGGATGACCCGGCGGCAGGTACTCGACCTCGATCTGGGTGCCGCATCCGGGGCAGTAGTACTCCAGGATCCGGCAGTAGGTGGGGTCGGGGCTGAAGGTGTACTCGTAGCGCTCCGGGTCGATGATCGGCTGATGGATCTCACGCGGATCGCGGTCGTACACAAGCGTTCCCGGCTTGTAGTTGTCGTGGGCGGAGCCCATATCGTGTTCACAGACCCGGCACACCCAGCGTTCGGTGTCCAGATCGATCACGAGGTACTCGGTCATGGGGACTCGCATCTCGAGTCCTCCTCTCAGATATCGGTGTCTTTCAGGGCGGGGATGTCAGAGGGTGTCGGTGAGCAGCAGGTCGCCGGCGGAGGTGACGCGGAACTGCCAGCCGGGCAGCACGCGGGCGGTGAAGAACGGGCCCTCGACGATGGCCGGCCCCTCGCCGGAGTTGCCGGGCGAGAGTTCGTCGAGCACGTGCACCGGCACCTCGTCGACCTGGTCGGCGCCGCTGCGCACCCGGCGGGTCCCGATGCTCGGCGCCGGGGTCGGGGTGACCTCGGTGTCGGCGGTCAGTTCCGGCTGGGACAGTTCGGCGGTGACGGTGAACCGCAGGGTCGCGAGCTGCTCGGGGTAGTCGACCGCGTCGCCGGGGATGTAGGGCCGCCGCTCGGCGATGTTGCCGTCGATCCCCTCGATGATCAGTTCGCTGGAGACCGTGCAGTCGGCGAGGGCGTACCCCTCCTGGAACATGTCGCGCTCGGCTCGCTCGACCAGCTCGGCGTGGGTGGCCGCAGCTGCCTCGGTGGTGGCGACGGGGACCGTGACCTCGTAGGTCTTGCCCACGTTCGAGAACGAGATGCCCAGTGCGGAGAACACCGCGGCGGTGCGCGGGATCAGCACCCGCTTGACGCCCGCGACGCGCGCCGCGCCCGCGGCGCTCATCGGGCCGGCCCCGCCGAAGGCGGCGAGGGTGGTGTCGGCGTCGACCAGGTGGGAGAAGGAACCGGCGACGGCTTCGAAGTACGCCTGCTCCATCCGGACGAGGGCTTCTTCGAGGCCCACCCCGAGCGGCTCGGCGATGGTCTCGGTGATGACCGCCTTGGAACGCTCGGCGTCGAGCTTGAAGGTGCCGTCCAGGTAGGTGTCCGCGTCGAGCACGCCCAGCAGGAGGTTGACGTCGGTGATGGTCGCCTGCTTGCCGCCGAAACCGAAACAGGCGGGACCGGGTGCCGCGCCGACCGACTGCGGGCCGACCTGGATCTCGCCGTCGACCACCTGGATCACCGACGAGCCGCCGACGCCCTTGGAGTGGACCTCGCTCATCGGGTAGGAGATCGGCACGCCCTTGATCGAGCCGCGCTCGCGGGTGGCGACCTGCTCGCCCTCGACCACGCCGACGTCGGTCGTGGTGCCGCCGATGTCCATCATCACGACGCGGTTGAGTCCGTAGACCCGGGCCAGGGCAGCGGTGCCCTCGAGGCCGCCGCGCGGACCGGACGAGTAGGTCTTGAGTGCCACGGACTTGGCGACGCGGGAGGAGGCGCCGTCGTTGCGGTAGACCAGCAGCGGGTTGGCGACCTTGAAGTCCTTGAGCCGGCGTTCGGCGCCGTAGAGGAATCGCTCCATGGTCGGGTGCAGGAACGAGTTGATGACGCACGACCAGGTGCGGCGGGCGTCGTCGCGGTCGCCGGCGAGGTCCCAGCTGTAGATCACCGGGATCGAACCCAACAGCTGGCGGGGGAACTTGCGGAGCAGGACGTTGCGCAGGCGGCGCTCGTCCTCGGGGTTGGCCGCGGTGACGACGACGCGCGCCGCGCCCAGCGTGGTGAGCCGGTTGACCGACTGGACCAGATCGAATTCGAGGTTCTCGTCCTCGACGTCGACGGTCAGGTAGCGGTCGGCGATCAGGCCGTCCCACAGGTCGTTCTCGGCGTCGGACTTGCGCATCACCGTGTCGAGGTTCGACAGCGTGGTCAGGATGCCGATCATCGGTCCGCGGCGTTCGACGAGGGCGTTGGTGCCCTGGGTCGTCGAGTACCGGATGTGGTCGGTGGCGTGCAGGATCTTCTCGAGGTCGGCCTGCCCGTAGAGGGACTCCGACACCTTCTCGATGCCGCTGAACAGGCACTCGGACAGGTCGTGTGGCGTGGTCAGGGTCTTGGTGAAGGTGAAGCCCTGGCCGTCCCAGACACAGATGTCGGTCAGGGTTCCCCCGTTGTCGATGTTGATGAGTGTGGTCACTGGGGCGCACTCCTTGGTCCGGGAGTTCTCGATGGAACTCGGTTGGTGTGGACCCGGCGTCGTCGTCGGGTTCGGGAAGTGACGCAGACCACTGTGACGCGTGTCTCACACCCTCGATCTGTCCCAAGTTCGGACACTTTCGAGGGTTGGTTGTGTCCCGCGTCACAGGGATGATGGTTCAGTCATCTTCCGAGGAAGTGAGGAGACGAGCGTGCCCAACGCCACGAATCGAATGCTGCGAACCGCCGCGGCCAGGGCGGATTTCCTCGAATCGGGCAGATCAGGCGCAGCGGGCGTACCCGACATCGTGGCCGCCTCGTGGGAGCGCAGCCAGGCTGCCGGCGTCGACCACTCCCAGCCGTGCACCGACTTCAGCGACGAGATCGACACCGGCTCCCTGCTGATGCGCTGCGCCCGCCCGGTCCTGCGCCAGCTGGGCACCGATGTCGGCGACACCCCGATGGTGATCGCGCTGACCGACAGCCGCGCCCGCGTGATCCAGCGGATCGACACCTCGGGCGCGGTCGGACGCCTCCTGGACCGGGTGAACTTCGCCCCCGGCTTCCGCTACTCGGAGGACTCGATGGGCACCAACGGGGTCGGCACCGTCTTCGAGGCGGGCCAGCCCATCAGCGTCGTCGGACCCGAACACTTCGCCGAGAACCTGCAGACCTTCGCCTGCACCGGCGCCCCGATCATCGACCCGGTGACCCGCCGCATCGAGGGCGTCCTGGACATCTCCACGCTGAGCACGGGCTGGAGCCCGCTGATGCACACCCTGGTCAAGGCGGCCGCCAAGGACATCGCGCGCAACCTGCTCCTGGACCGCAGCCAGTCCCAACAGGCGATCTTCGACACCTACATCCAGATCGACGCCAAGGCCGGACGCCAGGCGGTGCTCGCCTTCGGAGACTCGGTGTTCATGGCCAACGCCGCAGCTCAGGCACTGTTCTCCAGTGCCGAGCAGCAACTGTTGCGCGACCACGCGATCTTCATGATGGGCCGGCGGGACAAGGCCAGCGACACCATCGCCCTGCCCGACGACCGGCTGGTGACCCTGCGGGGAACCCGCATCCTGGTGGGCTCGGAAGTGGCCGGACTGGTGGTGATCGCCGAGATCGCCTCGGCCCCGCGCTTCGGCCTCCCCGGCGACTTCGACGAGCACGTGCTGCCGCAGATCGCCATCGCAGGACATTCGTCGTCGCGCGTGGTCGGGGACCTGACGCGTCAGCAGCACCAGAGCGTCGCGGTGGGCTCGACCCCGGCCTGGGTCAGAGCCTGCGAACAGGTGCGTCAGGTGCTGACCGAGAACCAACCCGCCGTGGTCATCGGCGAGAGCGGCTCGGGCAAGTTCACCCTGGTCGCCGAGATCTTCCACGACGCCTTCCCCGACGCCCGCAGCGTCAGCATCGACGCCTGCCAGATCGTCGACGAGGGTGACACCGACGTGGATCTGGACACCATGCTCGCCGGCCAGGCCGGGCCGACCCTGTTCATCATCCGCAACATCGACCAGGCGAGTACCGAAGGCGCCGAACAGATCTCGAACATCCTCAGGGCGCTGGCCGAGCACGAGGAGCCGACGTGGTGCGTGGCGACGCTGTCGGACTCGTCGCTCGACTCGGACCTGCCGTTCCAGATGCTGCTGTCGCACTTCGAGGTCGCGATCACCGTCCCACCCCTGCGGTTGCGCACCGACGACCTGCCCCAGATCGTGGCCTCGGTCCTCCGGCAGATCGCCCCCGAGCGTCGTGTTCGCCTGAGCCCGGCGGCGATGCGTGTAGTGTCGCGATACTCGTGGCCGCGCAACGTCACCCAGCTGACCGAGGCCCTGCAGCATGCACTGCGCCAGCGCCCGGTGGGCGAGATCCAGGAGCAGGACCTCCCCGGGTACTGCCAGACCACGGTCTCGCACAACCTGACCCCGCTCGAGCAGGCCGAACGCGACGCGATCGTGGCCGCCCTGCGCGAGTTCGACGGCAACCGGGTGGCGGCGGCGGCCCACCTCGGGATGGCCCGTTCCAGCCTCTACCGCAAGCTCCGCACGTACGGGATCACCGCCTGACCCTCCTCCCCTCTGCAACGCGCCAAACAGCCACGTCATCCCGAAATACCCTGGGCGACGGCCCTTCCGGGACCCGTCGTCCAGGCGTCTCGGGAGTGGTCCGCGCTGTCCACGGCCCGAGGCTGTCCCAACTTGGGACACGGCGACCCCCGGGACAGGTGACTACCGTCACAGCCATGGCCGAGACCTTTGCTGCCCTGTGGAACCGAGCGGTCCGCGACCACGGTGCGCGCGAGTTCCTGGTGTTCCGGGATCTCGACGGCACCGTCTCCTCCTGGACCTACGACCGCTTCGACGACGTCGTGGGCCGGGTCGCGGCCACCCTGGCCGAGCGTGGCGTCGATGCCGACGCTCCCGTCCACGTGATGCTGCGCAACTGTCCGGCGTTCATCGCGATCTGGCTGGCCGCCGCTCGGCTCGGCGCCTGGTTCGTCCCGGTCGATCCCGGTTCGACCCCGCGCGACGTCGCCCGTCAGCTGCGCCGCATCCGTCCCGCGGTGACGATCTGCGCCGAGGAGTTCGAGGAGACGGTCGCCGCCGGCGGCGCCGAGCAGGCGATCGCCCTCGCCGAGACCGCCGCCGACCTCCGGGACGGTTCGCCGCTGGTCGGTTCCGACCTGTGGCAGGAACCTGCGAGCGCGGCACCGGACGACCGGCTCGCGGTCATGTTCACCTCCGGCACCACCTCCGAGCCCAAGGGCGTGGTGCTCACCCAGGCGAACTACGCCCACGTCGGACGGACCATGGCCGACCTGGCACAACTCCGCCCGCATCATCGCTGGTACGTGTGCCTGCCGCTGTTCCACGCCAACGCGCAGTACTACTGCTTCGCCTCGGCGATCGCGACCGGCGCGTCGGTGGCCCTCACCGCACGGTTCACCGCGAGTCGCTGGCCGCACGAGGTCGACGAACTGCAGGCCACCCATGCCAGCCTGTTCGCCGCGCCGATCAGGATGATCCTCGCCCGACGCCGCGACGACGCGCCACGGCTGAGCCTGCACCATCTCTGGTTCGCCCAGAACCTGGCCCTGGGCCACTGGTCGGAGATGGCGAGGCTGTGCGGTGCCGCCCCGCGGCAGATCTACGGCATGACCGAGACCGTCGCCGTGGTCACCGCCAACGACCCCGATCGTCCCACCCATGACCGGATAGGACCGGAGATCGACGGTCGCGCAATCACTCTGATCGATCCGAACACCGGCCGACCGGCCGCCGACGGGGAGCCCGGCATCCTCACCGTGGCCGGGGTGCGGGGTCGCGACCTGTTCGCCGGTTACCTCGACAATCCCGCCGCCGACGCCCGCGCCTTCGTCGACCTCGACGTGCCGACGCCCGACGCCGACCATGTGTGGTTCAGCACGGGTGACCTCGTACGGCGTTGCGACGACGGCCAATTGACGTTCGTCGGACGCGTCGACGACGTGGTCAAGGTGTCTGGCGAGAACGTCTCGCTGACCGAGATCGAGGCCGCACTCGCCGAGGCGCCCGGCGTCCTCGAGGCCGCGGTCCTCGCGATCGACGACCCGATCCGGGACCACGTTCCCGCCGCCTGGATCGTGCCGGCCGACAAGGACGTGCCGCCGTCGCCGGAACAGTTGCGGCAGTGGGCCGAACAGAACCTGCAACCCGCGGCGCGGCCGCGCCGGTGGACCGTCATCGACGAGTTGCCGCGCACCTCGGTGGGCAAGATCCGCCGTTTCCAACTCGCAGCACAGGAGAGAGCATGACCAGCACACGCATCGGCATCACCGGGGTGGGCCACACCCGCTTCGGCAGACTCGTCGACGACGACCTGTCCTCACTGGTGTCCGCGGTCACCACCGAGGCCCTGTCCGACGCTCAGGCCGACGCCCGCGAGGTCGACGAGGTCTTCGTCGCCCAGTTCAACAGCGGCCTCACCGATTTCGCCTTCCCGTCCTCCTTGCCGATGCGAGCCGCACCCGGCCTCTGGGGCAAGCCCATGACCCGGGTCGAGAACGCCTGCGCCTCGGGCACGGCCGCCGTCCACCAGGGCGTCAAGGCCATCCTGTCCGGGACGGCCGACACCGTGCTCGTGGTCGGCGTGGAGAAGATGACGCACGTCGACAACGCCACCGTCGGGCGTGCACTGCTCGGCGCCGACCCGCAGCGCGCCGGGACCGATTTCCCCGGCGGCTTCGTGGGCGTCTTCGCCGAGGTGGCAGATCAGTACGCGCGACGCCATGAGATCGACGACCTCGGCGACGTGCTCGGCCGGATCGCGGCGAAGAATCATGCGAACGGGTGCGCCAACCCCTGGGCACAGGTCCGCAAGGATCTCGGCGTCGAGTTCTGTTCGACCGTCTCCGAGCGCAATCCGGTGGTGGCCGGGCAGCTGCGCCGCACCGACTGCTCGCTCGTCAGCGACGGCGCCGCCGCGCTCGTCCTGCAACGGAACCCGTCGTCGGCACTGGCCTGGGTCGAGGGGTTCGCCCACGCCAACGACCACCTCGACCCCGACCGCCGCGACATCACCGACTTCGTCGCCGGCCGGCTGGCCACCCAGCGCGCCCTGGAGATGGCGAAGCTGTCCCTCGCCGACATGTCCCTCGCCGAGGTGCACGACTGTTTCACCATCGCCGAGCTCATCGTCTACGAGATGCTCGGCCTGACCGAACCGGGTCAGGGACGCCGCGCGATCGAGGAGGGGTGGACCGCCCGCGACGGCCGGTTGCCGGTCAACGTCTCCGGCGGACTCAAGGCGAAGGGACATCCGGTCGGCGCCACCGGCGTGTCCCAGCACGTGATCGGCGCACTCCAGCTGGCCGGTCGCGCCGGGGACATGCAGCTGCCCGACGCGCACCACGCGCTGGTCCACAACATGGGCGGCCTGGCCGTCGCCAACCACGTCACCGTGCTGGCCGGTTCCTGACCGGGAGGATCGAAGGCCCTCGGGCCCACACGCCGCTGTGGAACCATCGACACCGTGAAAGCCATCGTCGTCGAAGCCGAGAATCTGTCCCTGCAGGATGTCCCCGACCCGTCGCCGGCCGCCGGCGAAGTGGTCATCGACGTGGTCGCGGCGGGAGTGAATCGCGCCGACCTCCTCCAGCGCGCGGGCAACTATCCGCCACCGCCCGGGGCGTCGGAGATCATGGGCCTCGAGGTGTCCGGCAGGATCTCGGCGGTCGGGGAAGGGGTCTCGGGCTGGCAGGTGGGCGACGAGGTGTGCGCCCTCCTCGCCGGCGGCGGATATGCGGAGAAGGTCGCGGTGCCGGCCGAGCAGGTGATGCAGGTGCCGCGCGGGGTCGACCTCGTCTCGGCCGCCGCGCTCCCCGAGGTCGCCTGCACGGTGTCGTCCAACGTCTTCGACACCGCGGGCCTGTCCACCGGGGAGCTGCTGCTGATCCACGGGGGTTCGAGCGGCATCGGCACCCACGCGACGCAGGTCGCGCACGCGATGGGTGCGCGGGTGGCGGTCACGGCCCGCAACCGCGAGAAGCTCGAGCGGTGCCGAGAGTTCGGCGCGGAGATCCTCATCGAGTACACGAGCGAGGACTTCGCCGCGGTCATGAAGGAGCACGGCGGCGCCGACGTCATCCTCGACATCATCGGCGCGAAGTACCTGGCCTCGAACATCAAGGCGCTGGCCACCGGAGGCCGGCTGGTGATCATCGGCATGCAGGGCGGCACCAAGGCCGAACTGCCCATCGGGCTGCTGCTCGCCAAGCGGCTCTCGGTGATGGGGACGACCCTGCGGGCGCGGCCGGTCCACGGGCCGGGAGGGAAGGCCGAGATCGTCGCCGCCACGGTCGGCCGGACGTGGCCGCTGATCGAGTCCGGAAAGGTGCAGCCGGTCGTCGACCGAACCTTCCCGCTCGCCGAGGCCGCCGCAGCCCATGCCCACCTCGACAGCGGCGACGCCGTCGGAAAGGTGTTGCTGACGGGCTGAGAGGGCCGGGCGCCCTCTCGCTCAGTCGCCTTCCTCGCGCTCGAGTTCGCGTCGGCGTTGCGCCGCTTCGATCACCTCGGGTGGAACGGGCTTCTTCAGCCAGTCCCGCATCCGCACCAGTCCGCCGACGACCAGTGCGACGGCGACCACTGCGATGACGATCCAGACCACTGTGGGCATGAGGCCATTGTCCGCCCCTCGGAGCCGAAAGGGAGCCGATCGCGCCGACCCGACGGGCGGCGAGGTCGCCTGGCCGGCGGTGCCGACCGTCGGACACCGGGCCCGCGGGCTACTCCCCGGCGTCCGCCGCGGCCAGGGCCGCACGGATCTTGCCGAACGCGGACCCGAGGGCGGCGAACTCGTCGGCGGTCATCGCGTCGACCACGTACCGCCGGATGACGCGGTCGCGAAGCAGGACGTGGGTCTCCAGCGTGGCCTGCCCCTGATCGGTCAGCCGCACGAGGCGATACCGGCCGTCGGCCTTGGACTCCAGCCGCTCGACGTCGCCGACGTCGCAGAGCCGCCCGATCATCCGGGACACGGTGCTCACCCGCATGTGGACCGCGTCGGCGACCTCGCTCACCAGTTGCCGCGGCGACTGGCCGATCACCTCCAGGATGCGCAGGTCAGAGAGCGAGAGCCCGCGCCGGACGAACTCGTCGTTGATGCGCTCGAAGAGCGCCCACCCGCCGTCGACCAGTTCGAGCCAGCTCTGCGCCTCGTCGGATGTCAACGCGCGCCGAACGGCCGTGGTGTGGTTCTTTCCCGACACAACGGGCCAACATACATTGTTGCAATTTTGTGCACGAGATAGTGAGTTTCTGTGACCCGGGTGCACCCTGCGCTCAGGCGAGCGACCCGAGAGTGCGCACCAGGTGGTCCACCTCGTAGGGGGTCGAGTACGGCGCCAGCCCGACCGTCACCGCGCCGCCGAAGTCGGGCGCGCCCATCCGCACCAGCGCCCGGTTCGGGACGTCGGCGAGGGCGCACACCCCGTTGTCGGCGAGACGCCGGACGACATCTTTCGCGCCGACCGAGTCCACCGTGAAACTCACCAACGGCACCCGGTTCTCCTCCGCGCCCACCACGTTCACATGGTTGAGCTGCGACAGCGTCGACATGAGGTAGTAGCCGAGCCGCTGCAGGTACTCGTAGACGCCGTCCATGGAGGCGACCAGGCGGCGACGGCGCTTGCCGATGACGTCCTCGTCCAGCCCGGCGAGATGCTCCACCGAGGCCACCAGCCCCGCCAGCAGCGACGGCTGCAGCGGCTCCGGCTCCAACCGCGCCGGGCCGGTCGCGGTCGGGTCCATCGACATCATCTTCAGCCGGTCGATCACGCGCGGTTCGCGGAACACCATCGCCGACACGCGCGGACCGCCCCATCGCTCGGCCGAGACGACCAGCACGTCGGCGCCGAGCTCGTCGATGTCGAGGGTCAGGTACGGCGCGGCGCTGGTGGCGTCGACGACGAGCAGCGCCCCCGCCTGCCGGGCGAGTGGGGCGATCTCGCCGATGTCGGTGATGGCGCCGATCGTCGACGACGCCAGCGTGACCGCGACGATCTCGGTGTCAGGGGTGATCAGCTCGCCGAACTGCCATGTCGGCAGGGCGCCGGTCTCCACGTCGACCTCGGCCCAGCGGATACGACCGGCGTAGCGCTCGGCGGCTCGGAGCCAGGGCACGATGTTGGGCTCGTCGTCCTGCCGGGTCACCACGACGTCGCCGCGGACGAAGGCGTGCGGCGCGAGCGCCTCGGCGAGGACGGAGAGCAACGCGTACCGCGACGCGCCGAGCACGACACCGGCGGCGTCGCCCCCGACCAGGTCGGCGATCGCGCGACGCGCGCTGTCGGTCACCTCGGCCGCGGCCCGCGCCGACGGGTACACCCCGCCCGGCGCGGTCGCGAGGTGCCGGAAGCTGGTGGTCACCGCGGTGGCGACGGAGTCGGGAACCTGCATCCCCGCCTGCGGATCGAGGTGAATCCAGCCGTCGCCCAGCGATGGAATCAATCCACGCACATAGGCGACGTCGAAAGCCATGGCACGAGGATAGACGCCGCATCCGGGCCCACCCCGGCCGTCCCGCGAGCCACGCACGACGCCGTCGTCGCGGCCCGAAAGCGGACGAAACCCGCGCCCCGGCCCATCGCCGACCGCCGACCGGGCACAATGAGAGTCATGGCTATCAATGGCACTCCAGGACAGGGTCCCGATCCCGGCGTGATCAGGCCCGACAACAACGTGATCATCGTCGGGTCGCGCGGAGAGCAGCCCGGCAAGGCCGAGGACCAGAACTCGTCCGACGAGTCGACGAGCGTGGCCGACATGGTCGAGCAGCCCGCGAAGGTCATGCGGATCGGCACCATGATCAAGCAGCTCCTCGAGGAGGTGCGCGCCGCTCCTCTCGACGAGGCATCGCGCAACCGGCTGCGGGAGATCCACCAGTCCTCGATCCGCGAGCTCGAGGACGGCCTGGCCCCCGAGCTGCGCGAGGAACTCGAGCGGCTCGCCCTCCCCTTCACCGACGAGGAGACGCCGTCCGACGCCGAGCTGCGCATCGCCCAGGCCCAGCTCGTGGGCTGGTTGGAAGGCCTGTTCCACGGCATCCAGACCGCGCTGTTCGCCCAGCAGATGGCCGCGCGGGCACAGCTCGAGCAGATGCGCCAGGGCGCGCTGCCGGCCGGCATGCAGGCCGCCCAGCACAACCCCGGTCACAGCACCGGCCAGTACCTCTGAGGTGGGACTCCCCGCAACGCGGGTACGCTGACTCCTCGTGTCAGCGGTAGTAGACGACGACGCGATTCCCGCGCGTCCCGAGAGCTCTGAGTCACGCACCTTCGCGCGTGCGGTCAAGGATCTCCGCGACGGTCTCGCCAGCCGCGAACTCTGGTTCCACCTCGGCTGGCAGGACATCAAGCAACGGTATCGGCGGTCGGCGCTGGGACCGTTCTGGATCACCATCGCCACCGCCGTCACCGCGACCGCGATGGGGCTGCTCTACGGCGAGCTGTTCGGCATGGACATCAAGGTGTTCCTGCCCTACGTCACCCTCGGCTTCATCTTCTGGAACTTCATCGAGAGCTCGATCCTCGACGGTTCCGAGGTGTTCTCCAAGAACGAGGGCCTGATCAAGCAGCTGCCGGCACCGGTGAGCGTGCACGTCTACCGGGTGGTGTGGCGAGCGCTGATCATCTTCGCCCACAACGTGGCAATCATCGTGATCGTCTTCCTGATCTTCCCGCCGCCGATCGGCTGGAGCGCGTTCCTGGTGGTCCCGGCCCTGGTGCTCTACATGCTCAACTCGATCTGGGTGACGATCGTGTTCGGCATCCTGTCGACCCGGTTCCGCGACATCGGCCAGCTGCTGACCACCGCGGTGCGCCTGGTGTTCTTCATGACGCCGATCATCTGGACCACCACCAGCCTGTCCAACGCCACCGGTGAGACCTCGTCGCGGCTGAAGCTCGTCGAACTCAACCCGATGTTCCACTACCTGGAGATCGCCCGCGGCCCGCTGCTGGGCCAGCCGGTGGAGTTCTACCACTGGGCGGTCGTCCTCGGATGCACCGCGTTCGGCTGGATCCTGGGCATGCTGGTGATGCGCAACTACCGGGCCCGCGTGGCGTACTGGGTGTAGGGACTGTACTGATGGCCAAGAAGAACATCGCCCCCGATACGCGGGTCCGCGTCGATACCTGGGACGCGTGCGTCGACTTCCCGATCTTCGACGCCAAGACCCGGTCGCTGAAGAAGACGGTCATCGGCGCGGCCGGTGGCGTCATCGGCGCCAACGCGTCCAACGTCGTGGTCGTCGAGGCGCTCAAGAACATCAACATCCATCTCAAGCACGGCGACCGCGTCGGCCTCGTCGGCCACAACGGCGCCGGCAAGTCGACGCTGCTGCGCCTGCTGTCGGGCATCTACGAGCCGACCCGCGGCGCCTGCCGGGTGCAGGGCCGGGTGGCGCCGGTCTTCGATCTCGGCGTCGGCATGGACCCGGAGATCTCCGGCTACGAGAACATCATCATCCGCGGCATGTTCCTGGGCATGACCCGCAAGGAGATGCTCAAGAAGATCGATGACATCGCGGAGTTCACCGAGCTCGGCGACTACCTGCAGATGCCGCTGCGGACCTACTCCACCGGCATGCGGGTGCGCATCGCGCTCGGCGTGGTGACGTCGATCGACCCGGAGATCCTGATCCTCGACGAGGGCATCGGCGCGGTCGACGCGGAGTTCATGAAGAAGGCACGTGGACGGTTGCAGGCGCTCGTCGAGCGTTCGGGCATCCTCGTCTTCGCCAGCCACTCCAACGAGTTCCTCGCCCAGCTCTGCGACCGCGCCCTGTGGATCGACAAGGGCGAGGTCCGGATGGAGGGCGGGATCGACGAGGTCGTCGAGGCCTACGAGGGCCCCGCCGCGGCCGCGCACGTCCGCAAGATCATGGCCGAGGTCAAGGCCGACGACTCCACGAAGGCGTCCGAGTGAGCCCGGATCACCCCGACCACGGCGCGACACCGGCCCCGGCCGAGAAGGTGATCGCGGTGGTGGTCACCCATCGTCGCGTCGAGCTGCTCGCCGAGTCGCTGACGATCGTGTCCGGCCAGGACCGCCCCGTCGACCATCTCGTCGTCGTGGACAACGCCGACGAGCCGGAGGTCGCCGAACTGGTTGCCGCGCAGCCGGTTCCCACCACCTACATCGGGTCCAAGCGCAACCTCGGCGGTGCCGGCGGCTTCGCCCTCGGCATGCTGCAGGCGCTGGCGCTCGGCGCCGACTGGGTCTGGTGCGCCGACGACGACGGCCGCCCCGACGGCCCGACCGTCCTGTCCACCCTCCTCGACTGCGCGAAGCGCCACGGCCTCGACGAGGTGTCGCCGGTCGTCGCCAACCTCGACGATCCGGACACCCTCGCGTTCCCGCTGCGCCGCGGGCTCGTGTGGCGTCGCAAGCGCTCGGAACTCTTCGCCGACGGCGAGGCGCAGGAGGACGACCTCCTACCCGGCATCGCGTCGTTGTTCAACGGCGCCCTGTTCTCGGCCGAGTGCCTCGAGCGGGTGGGAGTCCCCGACCTTCGCCTGTTCTTCCGCGGCGACGAGGTCGAGATCCACCGCCGCCTGGCGCGGTCCGGCGCGCGGTTCGGGACCTGCCTGCGGGCCGGTTACCTGCACCCCGACGGGTCGGCGGAGTTCCGGCCCATCCTCGGCGGGCGGATGCACACCCAATACCCGGACAACGAGGTCAAGCGCTACTTCACCTACCGCAACCGCGGGTACCTGATGAGCCAGCCCGGGATGCGCAAGCTGCTGCCCCAGGAGTACGCCCGCTTCGGCTGGTTCTTCCTTGTGCAGCAACGTGATCCGAAGGGCTTCGCCGAGTGGATCCGGCTGCGCGGCCTGGGGCGCCGGGAGAGGTTCGAGCGGCCGTAGGGCGAACGCTTCCCTGTTCCCCGAACACGCCGAGTCGCGGCATCTGGTCGCGGGTTCCAGCACCGGCGGCCGCATCTTCGCTCCCCCTCCGACCTGGGCGGACGGCAAATCCCCTCCCGCCAAACTAGAACGTGTTCTACTCTGGGTGGAGTCCGTCCGCGCCGTCACGAGGAGCACAATGCGGTTCACCTTCGCCGAGGCCATGACCGACCCGTCGTACTACGCGCCGCTCGCGCAGGCCGCGGAGAAGGCCGGGTTCGCGGGGTTCACGATCCCGGATTCGATCGCCTACCCCGAGGAATCGGACGCGAAGTACCCCTACACCCCCGACGGGAACCGCGAGTTCCTCGACGGCAAGGCGTTCATCGAGACGTTCATCCAGGCCGCGGCGCTCGGCGCGGTCACCTCGACGATCCGGTTCACCCCGTTCGTCCTGAAGCTGCCGGTCCGGCCGCCGGTGCTGGTGGCCAAGCAGGCGAGCTCGGTCGCCTACCTGACCGACAACCGCCTCGCCCTCGGCGTGGGCACGAGCCCGTGGCCGGAGGACTACGACTTCATGGGCGTGGACTTCCGGCGTCGCGGCAAGCGGATGGACGAGTGCATGGACATCATCCGCGGGCTCACCACCGGCGAGTACTTCGAGTTCCACGGCGAGTTCTACGACATCCCGAAGATCAAGATGACGCCGGCGCCCACCGAGCCGATCCCGCTGCTCGTCGGCGGCCACGCCGACGCCGCGCTCAAGCGGGCCGTCATCCGGGGCGACGGCTGGATGCACGGCGGCGGCCCGCCGGAGGAGCTCGACGCCCTGCTCAAGCGCATCGACGAGATCCGCAAGGCCGAGGGCAAGGCGAACGATCCCTTCGAGATCCACGTGATCTCGATGGACGCCTACACCGTCGACGGATGTAAGCGCCTGGAGGACAAGGGCATCACCGACGTGATCGTCGGATTCCGGTTGCCCTACATCATGGGCGAGGACACCGAGCCGCTGCAGAAGAAGATCGACCACCTGAACTGGTATGCCGAGAACGTGATCGCCAAGGTGAACGGCTGACCGTCTGACCGGGCCCCGGGGCGGTTTGGGGCGCGCCGTCCCCGGGTACGCGCGCGTCATGCCATTGAGCAGGCGCAGGTTCTTCACCCTCGCGGGTCTCACCGGAGCCTCGGTCCTCGGCGCGTCGGCGCTCGCCGCCTGCGGCGGGGCGTCGGTCTCCCCCAACACGCTACGGGTGGCCATCGCCGGCGAGCCCGACCAGCTCGATCCCCAGAAATCCAGCTCCTACTTCACCTTCGAGGTTCTCGAGAACGTCTTCGACACCATCGTCGAACCCGACGACCAACTCCGGATGCGCCCGGCACTGGCCGAGAGTTGGGAGGTCAGCCCAGACGGCCGGCGCTGGATCTTCCTCCTCCGACCCGGGATCACCTTCCACAACGGCGACCCGCTCACCGCCGCGGACGTCGAGTTCTCGTTCCGCTGAATCATCGACGAAGAACTGTCGAACGCCTGGAAGCTCGCGGCGATCGAGTTGGTCACCGCCCTCGACGAGCGGCGGGTCGAGTTCACCGTCACCGATCCGACCCCCAACCTGCTGACCAACATCGGCGGGTTCAAGGGACTCGCGATCGTCAACCGCCGCAACGTGGAATCCGGGGAGATCGCGACGAAGCCGGTGGGAACGGGGCCCTTCTCGTTCACTTCCCGCTCCCCCGGCGCCTGGATCGACCTCGCCGCCAATCCCGATCACTGGGCCGGCCCGCCGGCGATCGAGGGAATCCGGTACAGCTTCATCTCCCAGGGCACGACCGCCGCCTCCGCGCTCCGCTCGGGCGAGATCGACTGGACCGATGCCGTTCCCGCCCAACAACTGCCGGTCCTCTCCCGCGACGACGCCCTGGTCGTCGGCACCGTGGTGTCCAACGACTACTGGTACATCACGATGAACTTCGAGGCGAAGTCCTTCGACGATCCCCGCGTCCGCCAGGCCGTCTCGTATGCGGTGGACCGAGATTCGATCGCCCAGGTGGTCGGGTACGGTACCGCGAACCCCAATCAGCTGGCCATCCCGTCGACCAGCCCCTGGTACGCCCCCTACGACCGGTATTCGGTCGGCCCCGACCACGACGCCGCGCTGGACAAGGCGCGGGACCTGTTGCGGCAGGCAGGCATCCGGAGCACGGACATGCGCCTGATGGTCACCACCGAATACCCCGAGACGGTGACCGCGGCGCAGGTGGTGGCGTCCAACCTGGAGAAGATCGGCATCGCGGTGAAGATCGAGCAACTCG
This sequence comes from Gordonia paraffinivorans, assembly GCF_900683595.1. Classification (NCBI taxonomy): domain Bacteria; kingdom Bacillati; phylum Actinomycetota; class Actinomycetes; order Mycobacteriales; family Gordoniaceae; genus Gordonia; species Gordonia paraffinivorans. Next base: position 929,018 of record NZ_CAACYD010000006.1, read on the forward strand.
ACTTCGGCGCCTGGCTCGACCGTCAGGCGGCCGGCGACTTCGACGCGCTGATGCTCGGCTGGCTCGGCAACATCGATCCCGACGACTTCTACTACGCGCAGCATCATTCGGCGGGGACGTCGAACGCGCAGAAGTACTCCAACCGCCGGGTCGACGAGCTGCTCGACCGCGGGCGCACCGAACTCGACGTCGAGAAGCGCAAGCGGATCTATGCGGAGGCGGCCGGTCAGATCGCCGACGACGTGAGCTACCTGTACCTGTACAACCCGTCGGCGACGCAGGCGTACTCACGTGCGGTCCGCGACTACACCGTCCGCTCCGACAAGGCGGTCCGCTTCCGCTCGGTCCGCCTGGAGAGGAACACCTGATGACGGTCCTGCGCTCACCGCTGGTGCGGTTCATCGTGATCCGCCTCGCCTACACCGTCGCGGTGCTCCTCGGAGTGATGGTCGCGGTGTTCTTCCTGATCCAGATCGTTCCCGGAGACCCGGTGCGCATCGCCCTCGGCACCCGCTACACGCCCGAGTCGTACGGCGCGCTGCGCAGCGCGTCCGGTCTGGACCAGCCGCTCATGTCGCAACTGGCGTCGTATGTGGGCAACGCGTTCACCGGGGACCTCGGGGTCAGTTTCCGCAACAGCGAACCCGTCACGACCATGTTGTTCGACCGCCTGCCCGCGACCATCACGCTGGCTCTCGCGGCGATCGTGGTGGCACTCGTGATCGCCGTTCCCCTCGGCTTCACGGCGGCACTGCGCGAAGGCCGTTGGGCCGACAACGTCATCCGCGTCATCAGCCAGTTCGGCATCTCGGTTCCCGACTTCTGGATGGGCATCCTGTTGATCGGGTTGTTCTCCACCGCACTCGGCTGGCTGCCGTCGGCGGGCTTCGAGTCGTTCGCCGAGAGTCCGGTCGGATGGTTGCAGCATCTCGTCCTGCCCGCGATCACCGTGGGTCTGGTCACCGGCGCCATCATGACCCGCTACGTGCGCTCCTCGGTCCTCGAGGTGGTCAACGCGCCCTACATCACGACCGCGGAGTCCAAGGGGCTCAACCGGAAACGGATCATGCTCGACCACGTCGGCCGCAACGCCCTGGTGCCGGTCCTGACCATCTCCGGCATCCAGTTCGCCGCCCTGCTCGGCGGCGTGATCGTCGTCGAGGTCGTGTTCGCCTGGCCCGGCCTCGGACTGCTGGTGTACGACTCGGTCGCCGCACGCGACTATCCGGTGCTGCAGGGCGCGATCCTGCTGATCGCGGTGATCTTCCTGCTCGTCAACCTGGTGGTCGACATCCTCTACGCCGCCATCGATCCGAGGATCCGCCTGTCATGACCAAGCCCGAAGCCATCAGCGGTGACGAGTCGGCCGCTGGCGCTCCCGCCGGTGCCGAACCCACGTCGACGGACTCCGCATGGAGGTTGTTCCTGCGCAACCGCGCCTCGGTCGTCGGGCTCGTCGTCATCGGGGTGGTCGTGGTGTGCGCGGTCTTCGGACCGCTCATCGCGCCCTACGGCGCCAACGAGATCGACGTGCCGAATGCACTCGCGGCGCCGAGCTGGTCGCACCTGTTCGGCACCGACGACCTGGGACGCGACGTCTTCTCCCGGGTGGTGCTCGCGGCCTCGGTGAGCCTGCTGGTGGCGGTCATCGCGGTGGCGATCTCGCTGACCGTCGGCGTGATCCTCGGCATGGTCGCGGGTTACGCCGGCGGCGTCCTCGACACCGCGCTCATGCGCATCGTCGACGTGGTCTTCTCGTTTCCGGTGCTCCTCCTGGCGCTGGCCATCGTGGCGATCCTCGGACCCGGCGTCACGTCGGCGATGATCGCCATCGGCGTCGTCTACATCCCGATCTTCGCCCGCGTGGCCCGTGCGGACACCCTGCGCGTGCGCCAGACGCAGTATGTGCAGGCGGCTCGCGCAACCGGGGTCGGGACCTCGCGGATCCTGGCCCGCCATGTGCTGCCGAACATCTCGGGGCCGGTGATCGTGCAGACCTCGATCTCGCTGGCCTTCGCCATCCTCTCCGAGGCGGCCCTGTCGTTCCTCGGCCTCGGCGTGCAACCGCCCGATCCGTCCTGGGGCCGGATGCTCTTCGACGCACAGGGGTTCATCACCGACGCGTGGTGGATGGGGGTGTTCCCCGGGCTGGCGATCCTGCTGACCGTGTTCGCGTTCAACCTCGTCGGCGACGGTGTGCGCGATGTCCTCGATCCCCGACAGCGCACGCTCCTGCGCAATCGCGGCCACGAGCGGAGACCGACGGTCGCCACCACCGCTGCCGCCCGCACCGATCCGGTTCCCGACGATGCCGTCCTGAGCGTCGAGAACCTCGTCGTCGGTGTGGGATCGCGAGAGATCGTCCACGGCATCGACTTCCATGTCGCCCGCGGCGAAACCCTCGGGATCGTCGGCGAGAGCGGATCGGGCAAGTCGCTGAGCGTTCTCTCGGCCACCGGGTTGTTCGACGCCCCGAGCGCCTACGTGACCGGGTCGTCGGTCCTCACCGGCACCGAGATCGTCGGCGCGCCGGCGTCACGGCTGCGCGCACTGCACGGCACCCGCGTGGGTTTCGTCTTCCAGGACCCGTCGTCGAGCCTGAATCCGCTGCTGACCGTCGAGCAGCAGCTCACCGAGGGGCCGCGGCGCCACCTCGGGCTCTCCCGTCAGCAGGCACGCGAACGCGCACTGCAACTGTTGCGCGACGTGCACCTGCCCGATCCCGAGAGCCGCTTGCGCGCCTACCCGCATCAGCTCTCCGGCGGCCAGCGCCAGCGGGTGATGATCGCGATCGCACTGGCCTGCGACCCCGACCTCCTCGTGGCCGACGAGGCCACCACCGCACTCGACGTCACCACCCAGGCCCAGATCGTGGACCTGGTGGCCGAACTGCAACGCGAACGAGGTATGGCGGTGCTGTGGATCAGCCACGATCTCGGCGTGATCGGCCGCATCGCCGACCGCGTCATGGTGATGCGCGACGGGCGCGTCGTCGAGAGCCGCGGCGTCGCAGAGCTCTTCGACGACCCGCACGACGACTACACGAAGAAGCTCCTCGACGCCCGGCCGCTGCTCAGCAAGGTCGAGCAGCGGGGACACGGGGCATCGACGGACAAGGCCCGCGACATCGCACTCCGCGTGGACGGCCTCGGCGTGGACCACATGGTGCGCGGCCCGGCCGGCCGTGTCCACGTCCATGCCGCCGACGGCGTCGACCTACAGGTCGCCCGCGGACGCACCCTCGGCATCGTCGGCGAATCGGGCTCGGGCAAGTCCACGGTCGCCGGCGTCATCACCGGGCTCATCGGCTCCGGACAGGGCACCACCGTCACCGGCAGCATCCGCGTGTCGGTCGACGGCCGCGAGATCGAGGCCATCGGCGCCCGGGGCGCCGACGAGGCCCTGTTGCGCCGACGCGTCGCGATGGTCTTCCAGGACCCGGCCGCGTCGCTCGACCCGCGGATGACCGTCGCCGCCTCGATCGGCGAGCCGCTGCGCACCCACCGACTGGCCCGCCGAGGCGGCGAGATCCGGGATCGCGCCGGGAGGCTGCTGTCCGACGTCAGCCTCGACGCGTCGTTCCTCGACCGCTACCCGCACGAGATGTCCGGCGGGCAGCGTCAGCGCGTCTGCATCGCACGGGCGCTCGCCTCCGAACCGGAGATCCTCATCCTCGACGAGTCGACCGCGTCCCTCGACGTCTCGGTCCAGGCCGGGGTGCTCGACCTCCTCGCCGGACTACAGCGCGAGAAGGGACTGACCTACCTGTTCATCGCGCACGACCTCGCGGTGGTCGAGCAGATCAGCGACACGGTCGCGGTGATGCAGCACGGTAGGGTGGTCGAGACCGGCCCGGCGTCGAGGATCCTGCACGAGCCCGAGACCGAGTACACGAGAACCCTGTTGGCGGCGATCCCGCCCGCGGTGCCGGCGCGGGCCTAGCGGATCCGGAAGATGACCACCCGCTGGACCACGAAGTTGATGACGGTCGCGGTCCCCTGGGCGATGACGAACGCGATCGCCGAGTAGAGCGCGGTCTGCGGCCACAGCGACGACAGCCAGCTGTAGAGGCCGACGTTCACCGCGAACGTGACGAGGTAGAGGATCACCACCGCGATGAACCGGGCGGCGCTCGGTTCGGCGCGGAACGTCCAGCGCCGGTTGATCAGGTAGGCGACCGTCGTGCCGAGGATGAAGCCGAACGCCTTGGCGACCCAGTCCGGGGTCCCGACCACGTACTGCAGGAACAGCGTCAGCCCGAAGTCGAGGACGGCCGATCCCGCACCGGTGACGACGAACCGGATCAGCTGCGTCTTGAGGTCGACGTCGGTCGACGCCTCTTCGTCGTCGAAGGGCAGCTCGATCGGCATGGGGGCATGCCGGGTCTTGAAGTCCTCGTGGTGATGAGGAAGTTCACCTGCGGGATCCTGGCTGCCGGAGTCGGGTCGAGACACGCTGACACCCTAGCGGAGTATCGGTGACGGCCATCCGCGAGCGCAGGGGCGCCCCGTCCCGCGGAGGTCAGAACTCCTCGTGGACGTCGGAGTCCTTCGCCGCGCCTTCACCCTGGTCGAGGGTCGCCAGGTCGGCCAGGTCGGTGGCGTCGAGCTCGAAGTCGAACAGGTCGGCGTTCTCCTGCTGCCGCCCGGCATGCGAGGACTTGGGCACGACGCCGATACCGTGTTGGACCGCCCACCGCAGCGCGATCTGGGTCGGCGACTTGCCGTACTTTCGGGCGATCCGCAGGATCACCGGATCGGCGAGGAGCCCCTGCTTGCGCCCGGTCGGATGCCAGGCCTGCGCGTGGATGCCGCGCGCGGCCATGAATTCGCGCAGCTCGGTGCGCGGCAGCGCCGGCGAGCACTGGATCTGGTTGATCGCGGGCCAGCAACCGGTTTCGTCGTAGAGCATCTGCAGGTGGTGCTGCTTGAAGTTCGAGACGCCCGGCGTGCGGACGTACCCCTCGTCGGCGAGCGTGAGCAGCGCCTTCCACGAGTCGACGGTGCGTCCCAGACTCGGACACGGCCAGTGGATGAGGTAGACGTCGATGTACCCGACGCCGAGGCGCCGGGCGCTCTCCTTGGCGGCGTTGATGGCCTCGTCGAAGCCCTGGTCGCCGCCGCTGAGCTTGGTCTGGATGATCACCTCGTCGCGGCGGGTAGCCGACTTCACCACGCCCATCCCGACGCTGAGCTCGTTGCAGTAGCGCGGGGCGGTGTCGATGAGCCGGTATCCCGCCTCGATCGCAGAGCTCACGGCGCCGATGCAGGGACGTCCCATCATGTTGTAGGTGCCGAGGCCGACGAGAGGGATCGATCGACCGTTGCCGAGTGCGACCGTTGGGATGTCCACACCGCAAGGATATGTCCGCAAGGCCCTCGTCGGCGCCCCGACGAGACCAACCGGAAACCACCGGACATTACGGCGCTCTCGCGGCGTCGGACGACATTTCTGCACGACGGCACGGAAACTGCCGGAGGATTGGCACGAATCGGCACCCGCTGTGGCAGTCGGGAGCGGTTTCGCCCTTTAGGGTTCGAAGACATGTCAGTCCTCATGTCCCGTTCCCCCGTGTCGCGATCGACACGCGCGCTCATCTCCGTCCTCACCGGGCTCGGCATGGTCCTGCTCGCGCTCGGCACCGCAGGTCCCGCCCGCGCAGACGACGCGGTGTCGGTGGGTGTCCCGAACTGGTCGGGGCTGAACGTCACCAACTACTCCGGCCCCATCCCCGCGAAGGCCGGCACGCTCGTCGCGCAGGTCCCGCTCGCCAAGCCGCTGTGGCTCCCGGCCGCAGGCGAGGCCTACCGCATCCAGTACTCGTCGCTGAACCAGCACGGCAAGATGGCGACGAGCACCGGCGCGGTGTTCCTGCCGAAGGGCAAGGCCCCGGCCGGCGGCTGGCCGGTCATCTCCTGGGCGCACGGCACCGTCGGCATGAACGACGACTGCACGCCGTCGGCCTTCCCGCGCAGCGAGCGCGACCAGGTGTACCTCGGCCACTGGCTCGACCAGGGCTATGCCGTCGTCGCCGCCGACTACGTCGGTCTCGGCACCCCCGGCCTGATGGCCTACCTCAACGGCAAGACCGCCGCGCACGCCATCGTCGACATCGTCGTCGCGTCGCATCAGATGAATCTGCCGCTGGCCAAGCGCTGGGCGATCATCGGACAGTCGCAGGGTGCGGCCGCCGCCCTCAACGGCGCCCGCTACGCCACCGAGTTCAGCCGCGGATCGGGCCTGGACTACCGCGGCGTCGTGGCCACCGGCATCCCCGCGAACCTGGAGTACCTGTACCAGAACCTGGGCCCGGCGATCCCGCCGTTCACCCTGCCCGGCAGCCTGAACGCCTACACCGCCTACATCCTGGCCGGGTTCAACGACACCCGTCCCGACCTGAACATCACCAAGGTGATGAACCAGAAGGGCCTGCAGCGTCTGCAGCAGGGTCGCACCACCTGCTACCCGATCCTGAAGAAGGCCCTCGCCGGTGACGACGTCCGCACCTGGTTCAAGGCCCCGCTGATGTCGATCCCGGGTCTGAGCCCGGCGCTGCACGAGTACATGGCCACGCCGTACAAGGGCTACGACCGCCCGATCTTCCTCGGCCAGGGCCTGCGTGACGTCGACGTCCCGGCGCCGTCCGCGCTCTCGCTGTACGCGCAGATGAAGGCGAACAACCAGCCGGTCACGCTGTTCGTCTACCCCGAGGACGATCACTCCAGCGCGGTGCTGGCGTCGATGAAGGACTCGACGCCGTTCGTGGCGCGCATCCTGCGCTGACGCGAGTTTTCCCTCCACGCCTCTGCGGTGCCCGTCGATCTGAGAACCTTGGATCGATGGGCACCGCAGTTGCTTTCTACAACGACATCGTGATCGGTGCGGGACACAACGGTCTGACCGCCGCCGCCTATCTCGCGCGTGCCGGACGCCGCGTCGTCGTCCTGGAGAAGGCCGACCACATCGGCGGCGCCACCATCTCCGCGATGCCCTTCGCCGGGCTCGACGCCAAGCTGTCGCGCTACTCCTACCTCGTCTCGCTGATGCCGCGGCAGATCATCGCCGACCTCGACCTCGACATCTCGCTCGTGCGCCGCCGCTACTCCTCGTACACGCCGCTGCCGTCCGATCCCGCCCGCGGCATCCTCATCGACAACGCCGACGCCGGCGCGACCGCCGCGTCGTTCCGGCGGGCGCTGCACGGCGACCGCGTGGGCTCGGACGCCGCGGGGTTCACCCCGGCCGCCTTCGTGGCGTGGCAGTCGTTCTACCGCCACGTCGGCAGCATCGCCCGGCGCGTCTTCCCGACGATGATCGAGCCGCTGCGCGCGGCGGCCGACATGCACGAACTCGCGATCGGCACCGACACCTCGGACGCCGAACTGTGGGAGTCGCTGACGACCCTCCCCCTCGGCACACTGCTCGGCCAGTACTTCGACGACGACGTCGTGCGGGGCATCGTCGCCACCGACGGGCTGATCGGAACCTTCGCCGACCTCGACGACACGTCGCTGCGACAGAACATCTGCTTCCTCTACCACGTGATCGGCGGCGGAACCGGGGACTGGGACGTCCCGGTCGGCGGCATGGGCGCGGTGTCCGGGTCGCTGTACCAGGCGGCCGCGATGGCCGGCGCCGAGGTCTGCACCGCCGCGGCGGTGACGGGCATCGACCCGGCCGACGGCACGGTCGAGGTCACCGACCCCGTCCACGGCGCGCGGACCCTGCGCGGATCGGTCATCCACGCGGCCTGCGCCCCACAGGCGCTCAACCGGCTGCTCGACGACCCGATCCCGTGCGACCCGGACCCGAAGGGCGCCCAGCTCAAGATCAACCTGCTCCTCGACCGGCTACCCGGACTGCGCGACACCACGGTGTCGCCGGTCGCCGCGTTCTCCGGGACCTTTCACGTCAACGAGTCCGCCGCGCAGCTGCACGAGGCGTGGAAGCAGGCCGCACGCGGCGAGGTCCCCGAGGTGCCGCCGTGCGAGATCTACTGCCACACGCTGTCCGACCCGTCGATCCTCGGCCCCGAACTCGCCGGCAGACACACCCTCACGCTGTTCGGGCTGCACATGCCGCCGGAGGTGTTCGACGAGCCGGGCGCCGTCGAACACGCCGTGGGCGCCACCTTCGCCTCGCTGAACTCGGTGCTGGCCGAGCCCATCCAGAACGTGATCGCCCACGACCTCGACGGCCGGCCGTGCATCGAGGTGAAGACCCCGCAGGACCTCGAGGAGAGCGTGGGCCTGCCGGGCGGCAACATCTTCCACCAGCCGCTGCGGTGGCCGTGGGCGGAGTCCGCGTCGGAGGTCGGCACCTGGGGAGTGGAGACCCCGCATCCCCGGCTGTTGCTCTGCGGCGCCGGCGCCCGGCGCGGCGGCGGGGTGAGCGGGATCCCGGGCCGCAACGCGGCCGCGAAGGTCCTGGGGCCCGATGCACTGCGGCCCCGCGACTAGCCCGACACCACAGGCGAGCCCGGTGTGCGACAACCCTCGCACCTCGTCTCTCACCGGTGGTCACCAGCGGCCGAGTAGTCTCTTCACCGATGTCTACTGAAGAGTTGCTGCCGATCACCACCCGCAAGCTGGTGGGCTGGTCTCGCACCACCCCGATCGAGGGCCACGTCCTGTCCACGCCGTACCCCGAGGTCATCGCCGAGGCGGTCGCGCGGGTCGCCGACCACAACGCGGACAAGCCGGACTACCTCAAGCGCGGCGTCATCGCCCGCGGCCTGGGCCGCTCGTACAACGAGTCGGCCCAGAACAGCGGCGGCCTGACCATCGACATGACGCCGCTGACCAGGATCTATGCGATCGACGAGGAGACGGCCACGGTCGATCTCGACGCCGGCGTCTCCCTGGACACCCTGATGCAGGCGGCGCTCCCCCACGGCCTGTGGGTCCCCGTCCTCCCGGGCACCCGCCAGGTCACCGTGGGCGGCGCGATCGCGCACGACATCCACGGCAAGAACCACCACAGCCAGGGCAGTTTCGGCAACCACGTCGTCGAGATGCAGCTGCTGGTGGCCGACGGCCGCATCCTCACCCTCACCCCCGACGGCACGGGCGACGACCCGACCGCCGAGATCTTCTGGACGACCGTCGGCGGCATCGGCCTGACCGGCATCATCCTGCGCGCGAAGATCCAGATGAAGCGCACCGAGAGTGCCTACTTCATCGCCGACACCGCGCAGACCGCGTCTCTGCAGGAGACCCTGGACCTGCACCTGCAGGACGGGTTCGAGGACGGCTACGAGTACGCGTCCGGCTGGTTCGACACCATCAGCGCGCCGCCGAAGCTCGGCCGCGGCACCTTCTCGCGCGGAAACCTGGCCCGCCTCGACGAGCTGCCGGAGAAGTACCGCAAGGATCCGTTGTCGTTCAACAACAAGCCGCTGCTGCGGTTCCCGGACATCTTCCCGCGCGGGCTGGCCAACAAGCTCAGCTTCGCCGCGGTCGGCGAGGCGTACTACCGGATGGGCCCGCCCAGCCAGGGCAAGGTCAAGAATCTCGCGCAGTTCTACCACATGCTCGACGTGTTCGGTGACTGGAACAACGCCTACGGCCGTGGCGGCGGTTTCTGCCAGTACCAGTTCATCGTGCCCACCGGCAACGAGGCCGAGTTCACCAACCTCATCGAGCACATCCAGGCGTCGGGCCACGTCAGCTTCCTCAACGTGATCAAGCTGTTCGGCGACGGCAACCGGGCGCCGCTGAGCTTCCCGTTCAAGGGCTGGAACGTCTGCCTGGACTTCCCGGTCAAGAAGGGGCTCGCCGAGTTCCTCAACGATCTGGACCGTCGCGTGATGGCGATGGGCGGACGCCTCTACACCGCGAAGGACTCGCGGACGTCGGCGGAGAACTTCCACGCGATGTACCCGCGGATCGACGAGTGGATCGCGGTGCGCCGCCGCATCGACCCGCACCGCGTGTTCATGTCCGACATGGGCCGTCGCCTCGAACTCGCCTGACCCACAACCGCTTCGAGACCTCCACCAGACCCACTGCCCCCTCGCCGGGGAGACAGAAAGCGAGAGCACACGATGATCAACGCCGTCGGCGTCCCCCAGTCCATCCTGGTCCTGGGCGGGAGCTCGGAGATCGGGCTCGCCATCACCGCCGAGTACCTGAGCAAGGGCCCGGCACGGGTCATCCTGGCCGCCCTGCCCGGCGACCCGACCGTCGAGGCCGCCGTGGAGAAGGCGAAGAAGGCCGGCGCGACCGACGTCAAGGTCATCGACTTCGACGCCCGCGCCACCGACACCCACCGCGAGGTCATCGACAAGGCGTTCGCCGACGGCGACGTCGACGTGGCGATCGTGGCGTTCGGCATCCAGGGCGACGACGAGCAGGCCTGGCAGGACCACAAGCTGGCCGTGGCCGAGGCCGAGATCAACTACACCGCCGCGGTGTCGGTCGGCGTCCTGCTCGGCGAGAAGCTGCGCGCCCAGGGCCACGGCCAGATCATCGCGATGAGCTCGGTGGCCGGCGAGCGCGTGCGCCGCAGCAACTTCGTCTACGGCTCCACCAAGGCCGGCCTCGACGGCTTCTACCTCGGACTCGGAGAGGCGCTGCGCCCCTTCGGCGTCCGCGTGCTGGTCGTCCGCCCGGGCCAGGTCCGCACCCGGCTGTCGGCCCATGTCGCCGAGGCCCCGCTGACCGTCGAGAAGGAAGACGTCGCCCGCCTGGTGGTGGCCGCGGCGATCAAGGGCAAGGAGATCGTCTGGGTGCCGGGCACCTTCCGCTACATCATGATGATCCTGCGCCACATCCCGCGACCGGTCTTCCGCAAGCTGCCGATCTGATCGCGGTTGCCCTTCAGCACTGCCCGCGCCGACTGATTGCGACGCAATGACGACACCTGTGAAGGCCGAACCCACTCCGCCCGTTCCGCCGACCGAGGGAACCGATTCCGCCGCAAGGCGATACGTCGGGGCCGCACTGGCCCTGTCGACCGCGCTGGTGGTCGGCGGACTCGTCTCCTTGGTGGGGCTGACGGCGATCGACTCCGTCAACTGGCCGGCGTTCAACTCGTCCAACGTCACCCGGTCGCTGACGACCGCCGGCCAGGTCCTCGCGATCGCGTTGCTGGTGGTCGTCGCGCTGCTGTACCGGTACGGCAAAGGGCGCCTGCTCGTTCCGTTCCTGTCTGCGGCCGCGATGAGCGCCTTCGTCACGGTGACCATCGGGATGCCGTTGGGCGCAACGCGTCTCTACCTTTTCGGCCTCTCGGTCGACCAGGAGTTCCGCACCGAATACCTGACGCGGATGACCTCGAGCCCGCGGCTCGCGGACATGACCTACGTCGATCTCCCGCCGTACTACCCGGCCGGATGGTTCTGGTGGGGAGGACGTTTCGCGAACCTGCTGGGCCAGCCGGGCTGGGAGGCGTACAAGCCGTGGGCGATCGTGTCGATGTCGATCGCGGCCGCGGTGTGCGTCATCCTGTTCAACCGCATGTTCGGCGCGGATCGCGGTGTGGCCCTGGCCCTCGCGGTCACCACGATGTCGCTGCTGTACGCGTCGCCGGAGCCCTACGCCGCGATCCTCGTCATGGTCGGCGTCCCGATGCTCATCACCCTGGCCTACGCGCTGCGCGGCAAGAGCCGCGCCGGCCAGGGACCGACCGGTCCGCTCGGCCGGGCGACGAGCTGGCCCGCGGTCGTGGCCTCCGGGGTGTTCTTCGGCATCTCGGCGGCGACGTACACGCTCTACACCGGACTCTTCGCGCTCACCGCCGTCCTCCTGACCCTGTGGCTGCTGGTCCAGGGGTGGCTCGCCGCCGCCAACAAGGCCCTGCCGGATGCCCAGGTGCGGGCCCGGCGCCGGCAGATCGTGGTCGCGGTGGTCGGGCGCCTGGTCGCGGTGGGCGTCATCTCCGGCCTCATCGCCCCGCTCGTGTGGGCGCCGTACCTGCTGAAGCGGCTGTCGAGCGCACCGGCGAGCGGCGGCACCGCCGAGCACTATCTGCCCGAACGCGGCGCCTACCTGCCGCTGCCGATGTTCCACGTGAACCTGATCGGGGCCATCACGCTCATCGGCCTCGTCTGGATTCTCCTGCGCTTCCGCACCCGCACCGCCGCGCTGGCCCTGGGCACCACGGTGCTCGCGGTGTACCTGTTCTGCCTGCTGTCGATGCTCATGACCGCGCTCGGCACCACGCTGCTCTCATTCCGCCTCGAGCCGATCCTGGTGTCGGTGCTCGCCGCCGCGGGCGCACTCGGCGTCGTCGACCTGGGCCGGTGGGCCGTCGACCGCTTCGGCGATGTCCGCACCGTCGTCTGCGCGGTGGCCGTGCTGGCGTCGATCGCGGTGGCACAGAGCATCCCCGGCCACCTCGGCACGGAGATCACCACCGCCTACACCGACACCGACGGCTACGGGAAGCGGGCCGACGAGCGGCCCGCCGGCGCCGAGTCGTACTTCGGGGAGATCGACCGGCTGATCCGCGAGCAGACCGGCAGGCCCCCGACCGACAACGTCGTGCTCACCGCCGACTACGGTTTCCTCTCGATCTACCCGTACTGGGGATTCCAGGGTTTGACCTCGCACTACGCCAACCCTCTCGCCGAGTTCGACAAGCGGGCGGCGACGATCGAGAAGTGGGCGGAGTCCGAGGACACCGAGCGGCTGATCGCCGAACTCGACTCCTCACCGTGGCGCCCGCCGAACGTCTTCCTGTTCCGGTACAGCTCGGACGGCTACTCGCTGCGGCTGGCCGAGGACGTCTACCCGAACGACCCGAACGTGAAGCGGTACAACGTCACCTTCGACCCCAGCGTCTTCGACGACCCGCGCTTCGAGGTCACCGAGATCGGCCCGTTCGTCCTCGTCGTCCGGAAGTGAGCCATGCGTCCCCCCTTCGCCTTCGACCGGCCCATGGAGATCACCTCCGTCGAAGGTGATTCGTCGACAACGCATTTCGTCCACACCGACGTGGTGAACTGGGTGCTGCTGGAACAAGACGGTCAGCTGACCCTGATCGACGGCGGTTACCCGGGGCAGGCCGCGCAGGTCGTGGAGTCGATCCGCCGGATAGGGCGGCACCCCTCGGACATCGCCGGCGCGCTGCTGACCCACGCGCACGTCGACCACCTCGGCGGCCTGGCAAAGTTGCAGTCGCGCTTCGGCTTCGCGGTGTACATGGACCCGGTGGAGGTGGACCACGCGCTGCGCCACCACCTCCAGCAGGCGAATGCGTTCGACCTGGCACCGCTGGCGGGCCAGCTGCGGCTCTGGTCCTGGCTGGCCAAGACCACCCCGCTCGGGGTGCTGAGCCGCAAGGGCCTGTCCGCGGCCCACCCGCACGACCGCGTCGCCGGCGAGGGCGCCGCACTCGACCTGCCCGGGTCACCGGTCCCGGTGGCCAGCCACGGACACACCGACGGCCACAGCTCCTACCTCGTCGCCGACGGGCGGGCCCTCGTCTCCGGCGACGCACTGATCAGCGGACACGAGATCTCCGCCATCGCCGGCCCGCAATGCATTCCGTCGCCGTTCCAGCACGACGAAACCACCGCCCGGCGCAGCGTCGAGCGCTTCACCGAACTCGACGCCGACCTCCTGCTGGCCGGTCACGGCCCGCTCTATCGCGACGGGGTCGCAGCCGCCGCGCGCCGGGCACTCGAGGTCTCCTGACCGGACCGGCCGAGGAGGCGGCGTCAGCCGATCAGCTCCGCCAGTCGCCGGATGGCGAACTCGTACCCGCGGATGCCGTAGCCGGCGATCACGCCCTCGGCGAGCTGCGAGACGTAGGAGTGATGGCGGAACGCCTCGCGCTTGTGCACGTTGCTGATGTGCACCTCCATGATGGGCACCCCGGGCACCACCAGTGCGTCGGCGAGGGCGACCGAGGTGTGCGTCCAGCCGCCGGGGTTGATCACGATGCCGCTGATCCTGCCCACCGATTCGTGAATCCAGTCGAGCATCTGACCCTCGTGGTTGGTCTGCGCGGCGCGCAGCCCGAAGCCCAGTTCCGCCGCCGTGCGCTCGGCGAGGTCGACGACGTCGGCGAGGGTCTCCGAGCCGTAGATCGCCGGCTCCCGGGTGCCCAGCGTGTTGAGGTTGGGACCGTTGAGCAGCAGGATCGGCAGGCGCTGCGCGCCGTCGGCGGGCGTGGCATCGGACATGGGTCACACCTTAGTACCCGTCACCTGGGTCGCCGGGGGTCGAAGCGCCGCCCACGGGCGTGAGACAGCCCAACGGCTACCATCTCTCTTTGTGCCAGCGCAGACCGTTCGACGAGCGAGGATCGTCGCCATAGTCACCGGCATGCTGGGCTTCCTGCTCGCGCTGGCCACCCCGCTGATGCCGGTCGAGCAGAAGACCGCCGAGATCAACTGGCCCCAGAACGGGCAGATCGGCTCGGTCTCCGCCCCGCTCATCGGCTACACCCCCGTCGATCTCGACGTCAGCATCCCGTGCACCGCCGTCGACGACCTGCCGCCCGGCGGATCGGTCCTGTTCTCGACCACCCCGAAGCAGGCCGAGAAGTCGGCCGAACGCGGACTCTTCGTCCGGACGACCGGCAGCGGCGACCGTCGCGGGGTCGAGGTGGTGATCCGCAACGTCCCGCTCGTCTCGGCAAGCGTCGCCGACATGCGCGCGCAGGGTTGCCGCGAGATCGTCGTGCACGCCGACTCCGACGCCGTCACCGCCGAATTCGTCGGCATGACCGATGATTCCGGTGAGCCCCTGAGCGGGTCGACCGAGGACAAAGAGGCCTTCGAGTACTCGCCCGACCAGCGTCCGCAGGTCACCGGGATCTTCACCGACCTGAGCGGTCCGGCCGCCGACGTCGCCGGACTCGACGCGCACGTCACCATCGACTCCCGCTACAACACCGCGCCCACCGTCGCCAAGTGGCTCGTCATCGTGGTCGGCATCGCCTGCACGCTGCTGTCTCTCGCGGCCCTGGCCGCGCTCGACGCCACCGACGGCCGCCGGCACCGGCGCATCTTCCCCGCCCGCTGGTGGCATCTCAACGCACGCGACTACGTGGTGATCGGCGCGCTGATCGTGTGGCACCTCGTCGGCCCCAACACCTCCGACGACGGCTACCTGCTCACGATGTCGCGGGTCGCGCAGGAGACCGACTACACGGCCAACTACTTCCGCTGGTACGGCGCCCCGGAGGCCCCGTTCGGCTGGTACTACCAGGTCTTCGGGCTTCTCAGCCACGTCTCGGTGGCCAGCCCGTGGATGCGCCTGCCCGCCCTCGCCTGCGGAATCCTGGTCTGGCTCATCGTGAGTCACGAGGTGATCCCCCGGCTCGGACGCGCGGCGGTCACCCGCCCGATGGTCGCCTGGACCGCGGCGTTCACCTTCCTGGCCTGCTGGTTCCCGTTCAACAACGGCCTGCGGCCCGAACCGATCATCTGCCTCGGCGCGCTGCTGACCTGGTGCTCGGTCGAACGCGCCATCGCCACCGGCCGCCTCCTGCCCGCCGCGGTGGCCTGCACCGTCGGCGCGTTCAGCCTCGCCGCCGGCCCCACCGGCCTGCTGGCTGTCGCCGCCCTCATCGCGGGTGCCCGGCCGATGATCATGGCCCTCATCAAGCGGGCCCGGGTCATCACCGAGGCCGTCGGTGGTCAGGACTCCAAGCGCGCCCTGCGCTGGTCGTTCGTCGCCCTGATCGCGCCGATCCTGGCGGCCGGCGTGTTCGTGGTCTTCGTGGTCTTCTCCAACCTGACGCTGCGCGCGTTCTCCGAGGCGTCGAGCATGAAGACCGCGCTCGGCCCGTCGCTGAACTGGTACAACGAGATGGGCCGCTACTCGCTGCTCTTCGCGTTCTCCGCCGACGGCGACATCGCCCGGCGCTTCGCCGTTCTCGCGATGATCCTCGGACTCGTCGTCTCCGCGGCGGTCCTGATCCGCAAGAACCGCATCCCCGGCACCGCGATCGGACCGACCCGCCGCATCGTCGCGATCACCTTCGCGTCGCTGGTGTTCCTCATGTTCACCCCGACCAAGTGGACGCACCACTTCGGTGTGTTCGCCGGCATCGCCGCGGCGCTGGCCGCCATCGCCGCCATCGCCGCGAGCGCGCAGTCGATGCACTCGCGCCGCAACCGCACACTGTTCTGCGCGCTGGTGCTGTTCATCGGCGGCCTGGCGTTCACCGCGCCGAACTCCTATTACTACTACTCGGCGTGGGGCATGCCCTGGGCGTATCAGCAGGTCACGATCGGCGGGGTGATGCTCGGCAGCGTCTTCCTCTACGCCGCCCTGGCGTTGCTGCTCCTGGCGCTGTGGTTCCACTTCCGGGAGCCCTTCACCGGCACCGACCCGCACTCCGGCACCGCCGCCGACGCCCCGGCGGCGCCCGCCGAGGACTCCGACCGCCCCTGGTACCGCCGCGCGGCCGGATCGGTGGCCGCCGCACCGCTGGCCTATCTCGCGTTGGCCGTCGTCGTCTTCGAGATCGTCACCGCGGTGTTCGCCGGCATCCACCAGTCCAAGTCGTTCTCGGTGCCGCGGTCGAACCTGGCCGCGTTCGCCGGCAAGCAGTGCGGGATGGCGGACAAGGTGTGGGTCGAGGAAGACCCCAACCGCGACATGCTCGAGCCCGTCGACGCGACGCTGGCCAACCCCCTCGGCGGCCCGCCGCCCGAGCCGGGCACGGCGCCCAAGACCGTCGGCTTCTCCCCCGACGGCGTTCCGCTGGACCTCGCGTCGACCGCCAGCGAGGGATCGCTGGGCGTGCTGTCCGGCAACGTGTGGGCAGACCCGAAGATCCTGAACTCCAACCCGGGCGGAACGGGGGGCGGCGAGCTCGCCGAACCCGGCGTCAACGGCAGCAGCGCGGCGCTCCCGTACTTCCTCGACCCGGCCACCACCCCGGTCATGGGCAGCTACTCCAAGCTCGACCAGGTACCGGCCCGCCTGACCTCCGGCTGGTACGCCCTGCCGAAGGACTGGCGCGACCGGCCGCTGCTGACGATGTCGGTGGCCGGCGAGTACAACAACCCGAACGTGATGCTCGAGTACACCTCGCAGCCCGTCGGGCCCGACACCCGCGACTCCGATCTCGAGCCCACCGGCGAGACCGAGCTGATCGATCCCGGCCCCCGGCCCGCCTGGCGCAACCTGCGCTACAACACCGACGAACTGCCCGCCGACACCACCGCGGTGCGGATCGTGGCGACCGACGACAACCTCAACGAGGACCGCTTCATCGTGCTCACCCCGCCCCGGGTCCCGCAGATGAAGACCCTGCAGGAGGTCGTGGGCGACGACGACCCGGTACACGTCGACTGGACGTCGGGCCTGGCGTTCCCGTGCCAGCGGCCGTTCACCCACGACGTGGGCGTCGCCGAGATCCCCGAGTGGCGCATCAAGCCGGGCTCGGACCTGGCCGCGGCGGTCTCGGCCTGGCAGAACGGCTTCGGCGGCGGCCCGCTCGGCTGGCTCGAGGTGTCCCAGGAGCCCACCGCGCTGCCGACCTACCTGATGTCCGACATCGGACGCGACTGGGGTGCGCTGGAACGCTACGAGCCCTACGGCGGGGTGGAGGCGCCGGCCGAGATCGAGACCGGCACCGAGACCCGCAGCGGGTTGTGGAGCCCGGCGCCGATCCGGTACTGAGCCGATCGGGCCGACGGGGCCGGTCGGGGTGATGGGGCCGGTCGGGGTGATGGGCCGGTCGGGGTGATGGGTCGGTCAGGGTGGGCGCTAGGTGCGCCCGCACCCGTCGCATACGATCAAGCACCGTGCCTGTGACAGCTCCGACGCCCCCAGAAGATCCCGCCGGCCGCTCGGCAGATCGGTCTGGAGCGACCGGTTCCGGGCTCGCGAGCACCCGCATTTCCGCACGTACCGCGGCTCTCGTCGCCGCCGTCGCGGGTGTGCTCGGCGTCCTGCTGTGCGCGATCACGCCGCTGCTGCCGGTCAAGACCGTCGACGCCGGCCTCGCCTGGCCCGCGGGGCAGGAACTGAGCGGCGAGACGGCCTCGGTCATGGCCCCGCTCATCGCGCAGACACCGCGGACCCTCGACGCCCGGATCCCCTGCTCCGTCCTCGCCGACGCGCCCGACGGCGTCGTCCTGTCGACGATGCCGGTCAACGCGCCGAAGTCGAAGGGCTCGTCGCTGTGGGTGACGAAGTCCGGAGCCGCGGTCACCGTGACCTTCCGCAACACCGTCGCCGCGAGCGCGCCGACCGCCGATCTCGACCGGTGCCGTGAGCTGCACATCTTCTCCGCCCCGACCGGGCCGGGCGCGCAGTTCGCCGGTCTCGGCGAACAGACGGTGCTCCCGCCGGACAAGCGCCCCGAGACCATGGGGATCTTCACCAACCTCACCCCCGAGCAGGCCCGCGCCGCCGGCAACGGGCTGGCGGTGTCCATCGGCATCGACAACCGCTACGAGTCGTCGCCGACCGTCCTCAAGCTGGTCGTGATGATCCTGGCCGCGATCTCGGTGATCGTCGCGGTCGTCGCCCTCGCACTCCTCGACCGGATCCAGGGCATGCACCGCCGGGTCGGCGAACGCGCCCGCCGCTGGTGGCAGGCGCTGCGACCGCGGGCCGCCGACCTGGTCGTCACGGCGATCCTCGTCGTCTGGCTCTTCCTCGGCGCCGGGTCGCCCGACGACGGCTACATCCTCAACATGGGCCGCACCGCCGAGGGCTTCGGCTATCTGGCCAACTACTACCGCTTCCACGGCATCGCGGAGGCGCCGTTCGACTGGTACTACGCATTCCTGTCGGTGTGGTCGTCGGTCTCGCCGTCGATCCTGTGGATGCACATCCCGCCGATGGTCGCCGGTCTCGTGTCGTGGTTCGTGCTCAGCCGGGTGCTGCTGCCCCGCCTCGGCCCCGCGGTCCGCCGCAGCGGCTGGGCGACCTGGGCGGCCGCGCTGACGTTCACCGCCTTCTGGCTCCCGTTCTGCAGCGGCCTGCGCAGCGAGGGCATCATCGTGCTCGGCTCGCTGCTGACCTGGTGGGCCGCCGAATACGCGATCGCCACGCGGCGCCTGCTGCCGGCCGCACTCGCCGCCGCCACCGCCGCGTTCACCCTCGCCCTCGCGCCACACGGCGTGATCGGGGTGGCGATCCTGCTCGTCGCCGCCCGCGCGCTCCTGCACATCCTGCTCGACCGTCGCACCGCGCTCGGCGGCTCGAAGTGGGTCGCGACCGTGGCGTTCGTCGCTCCCATCGTGGCCGCGGGGGCCTCGGTGCTCCTCGTCGTCTTCCGCGACCAGACGCTCGCGACGGTGTACGAGGCGGTCAAGCTGCGTTACACGGTCGGTCCGGTGATCCACTGGTACCAGGAGTTCCTGCGCTACTACTTCATCTCCGTGGTCACCGACGACGGCTCGCTGACCCGCCGCGTGCCGCTGCTGCTGCTCCTCGCCGGCATCTTCGTCGTCGTGGCGGTCATGTTGCGCCGCACGAGGATTCGCGGCGTCGACTCGGGCCCGGTGTGGCGTCTGGTGGGTGCGGCCGGCGTGACGCTGCTGATGTTCGCGTTCACCCCGACCAAGTGGACCATCCAATTCGGCGTGTTCGCCGGTCTCGCGGCCGCGGTCGCCGCCGTCGCGACCGTCGCGGTCACGCAGGCGGCCGCCCGGTCGGCGCGCAACCTCACCGTCTTCGTCTCCGGCCTGCTCTTCGCGATGGCCGCCGCGACGGCCGGTTACAACTCGTGGCCGTTCGCCTACGAATACGGCATCTCCTGGTTCGACCGCGCCCCCGTCATCGCCGGGTACTCGGCGTCGACGCTGTTCTTGATCCTCGCGGTGCTCGCGGCGGCGGTGGCGGTGTGGCAGCACCTGCGGCAGGACTACGTCACCAATCGCGGTCTCGCCCACAACCGCAGCGGCGAGCAGCAGACCCGCGGCGACCGCGTCCGACTGTTCCTCGCGTCCTCTCCGATCGCGGTCATCGCCGGCCTGCTCGTCGTCGTGGAGATGCTGCTGTTCGTGAAGGCGGCGGTCGCCCGGTATCCGGCGCCGACCGTGCTCACCGAGAACCTCAACACGTTGCGCGGCAACCCGTGCGGCCTCGCCGACGAGGTGCTCGTCGAGCTGGACCCGAACGCCGGGATGCTGCGGCCCGCCGGCGGCGAGTCGGCGAGCCGCGCGCTCGCGGGCGAGGACCCGGTCGGCTTCTCCCCCGACGGCGTCCCCGACGACCTGCAGCCCGAGCCGGGCACCCAGCGTCCCGGCCAGATGAACGTCTCCGCCTCGATGGCGCGGCCGTTCGCCATCACCGGCGGACTCGGCGCGGGCACCACCGGCGGCCGCGGGCCGAGGACCGTCAACGGGTCCACCGCCAAGCTCCCGTTCGGCCTCGACCCGGCGACCACCCCGGTGCTCGGCAGTTACGGATACAACGGCGAGGCCCGCCTGACGACCGGCTGGTACGACCTGCCCGCCGACCGGGCCGCGTCGCCGCTGCTGGTCTTCTCCACTGCGGGTGCCGTCTCCACGATCGACGTCTTCGGGGTGCGCAACTTCGGCCAGAAGATGGTCGTCCAGTTCGGCCGACCCGGACCCGACGGGTCGTTCGAGCAGATCGGGCCCGACGTCCTGCCGATCGATCCCGGACCGGTGATCCTCAACCGCCCGTGGCGCAACATGCGCGTGCCGATGTCGGCGGCCCCTCCGGAGGCGACCGTGATGCGACTGTCGTTGCAGGACAACAATCTCGGCGACAAGCAGTTCATCGTCATCACGCCACCGCGGGCGCCGAGACTGCAGACCCTGCAGGAGGTGGTCGGTTCGACCGCCCCGACGCTGATCGACTTCGGCGTGGCGTCGCACTTCCCGTGCCAGAACCCGATGGGCGTCTCGCACGGCGTGGCGCAGGTGCCGCAGTGGCGCATCCTCGGCGACTACCCGCTGACCAACAGCCAGTCCAAGACCTGGCAGGCGGGCGTCGACGGCGGCCTGCTCGGCGTCTCCGAGGCGACGACCTCCGCGCGCGCCGTGTCGACCTACCTCAAGGACGACTGGGCCCGCGAGTGGGGCGCCCTGGAGAAACTGACCCCGCTGGTGCCCGACGCACCGAACGCACAGATCGACACCGCATCTACGACGGAATGGGGCTGGTCACGCGCCGGCTCGATCAGGGTGGAGCCCGAATCCGATGAGTGAATCCGACCCCACGAGCACCACGCCTCAGGCGGCCTCCTCGTCCGAACCGGCATCGTCTGGACGAACCGGGGCAGTACGGTCGCGTGATCACCGGACCGCGAAGATCGTCGCCGTCGTCGCCGGCCTGCTCGGCTTCCTGCTGGCCGTGGTGACGCCGATCCTGCCGGTGAACCAGACGACCGCCGAACTGTCCTGGCCGCAGGGTGATTCGGTGTCCGACGTGGCCGCGCCGCTCGTCGCCTTCGTGCCCGTCGACATGGACATGTCGGTGCCGTGTTCGCTGGCGTCGCGCCTGCCCGAGCAGGGCGGCGTCCTGTTGTCGACGATCCCGGAGGGCGGGCAGGACGCCTCCGCCCGCGGCCTGTTCGTCCGCGCGACGGCGGACGCGCTGACGATGATCGACCGCAACGTGGTGCTCCTCAACGCCGATCGCGCCGCGGCGCAGTCGAATCCGGATTGCCGGATCGTCTTCCACGCCGACGGCGAGGGCGTCGCCGGTCGTATCGAGGGCATGCCGGAACCCGACGAGCGCACCGGCGCCCTGTACAGCTTCGACATCCCCGACCACGAGATGCGCCCGCAGATCGTCGGCGTCTACAGCGACCTGCCCGCCGGCGTCTCGCGCGACGGCCTGTCGCTGCACGCGACGATCGACACCCGCTACGTCAGTTCGCCCACGCCGCTGAAGCTCGCGGTGATCGTGCTGGGCATCCTGATGACGATCGCCTCGCTCGTCGCGCTCGGCATCCTCGACCACCGGGACGGCCGCCGGCACAAGCGGTTCCTGCCCGCGGGCTGGTGGACGATCCGCCCGCCCGACGTCGCGGTGCTGCTCATCCTCGCGTTCTGGTGGTTCGCCGGGGCGAACACCTCCGACGACGGCTACAACTTCACCGTCGGCCGCATCACGAGCGAGGCCGGCTACGCCGACAACTACTTCCGCTACTTCGGCGTCCCGCAGGACCCGTTCGGCTGGCACTTCCAGGTGATCTCCTGGATGTCGCACGTGAGCGTGGCGGCGCCGTGGATGCGCCTGCCGGCCTTCCTGCTCGGCCTGCTCGGCTGGTGGCTGATCAGCCGTGAGGTGATCCCGCGCCTGGGTCGCGCGGTCCGCAACAGCACCCCGGCGGTGTGGTCGGCGGCCTTCGTGTACCTGGCGATCTGGCTTCCGTTCAACAACGGCCTGCGTCCCGAGCCCGCCGAGGCCGTCGGGGCCCTGCTGACCTGGTGCTGCGTGGAGCGCGCCATCGCCACGCGCCGCCTGCTGCCGTATGCGGTCGCGGTGGTGACCGCCGCATTCACCCTCGCCCTCGCGCCCGGTGGCCTCATGGCCGTGGCGGCGCTGCTCGCGGGCATCCGCCCGATCATCAAGACCGTGGTGTCGCGGCGGTCCCGCGACGGGCTGCTGCCGATGCTGGCGCCGATCCTGGCCGCCGGCACCGCGGTGCTCTACCAGATCTTCTTCGACCAGCCGCTCGCCCCGCTGATCGCGGGCAACAAGGTCGCCTCCGACGTCGGCCCGACGCTTGAGTGGTGGCAGGAGCCGATCCGGTACTACTACCTCATCCTGCCCACCGCCGACGGCACGCTGTCGCGCCGCTTCGGTGTGCTGATGATGATCCTGTGCCTGTTCGTCGTGCTGTTGCGACTGCTGCGTCGCGAGCACCCGAACGGCGTCTCGCGCGCACCGATCTGGCGCCTGATCGCGGTCACCTTCGGCACGATGTTCTTCATCGCGTTCACCCCGACCAAGTGGACCCACCACTTCGGCGTGTACGCCGGCATCGCGGCGGGCCTCGCGGCCGCCGCCGGCGCCATGATGGCCCCGGCCATCCTGCGCTCGCGCCGCAACCGCACGTTCTTCGCCGCCGCCGTCCTGGCCGTCACCGGCATATCCTTCTCCGGCACCAACGGCTGGTGGTTCGTCGGCAGCTACGGCGTGCCCTGGTGGGACCGGCCGCCGACCCTGGCCGGTGTCGAGATCGCCTGGCTGATCCTGGCCGCCGCGGTCGTCACCGCGCTGGCCGGCCTGTGGTTCCACTTCCGCGACGACTTCGTCGACGAGCAGACCCGCACCCGCGGCGGCGACCACTGGTACTCGAAGCTGAAGTTCTCGCCGCTGCCGGTGATCTCGGGCCTGATGGTGCTGTTCATGGTCGCCTCGTTCGCCAAGGGCGCCTACGCGCAGCGCGATTCGTGGTCGTGGATGAAGTCGAACGCCCGTGCGCTGGCCGGCAATTCGTGCGGTCTGGCCAACGACGTCCTCGTCGAGGCCGATCCGAACGCGGGTCTGCTCGAGCCGGCCGCGGTCGGCGGCCGCCCCGCCCCGGGCATCGCGGCCGCGCTGGCCGGCCCGGACGCGGAGGGCTTCAGCCCGAACGGGGTCCCGAACAAGCTCTCGGTGGATGCCACCGTCGACGACGACTCGGCCACCTCGAGTGCGCAGAACACCGCACAGAGCGGGGCCGGCGCCGACGAGTCGGCGGACTCGTCGTCGGCCCAGGGAGGCACCGAGGGCGGCCGCGGCGTGCGCGGCATCAACGGCTCGACGGTGCGCCTGCCCTTCGGCCTCAACCCCGCCGTGACGCCGGTCCTCGGCAGCTACGGCTCGCCGTCGGGCACCGCCTCGCTGACCACCGACTGGTACCGGATGCCGCCGCGCTCGGCCGATGCCCCGTTGCTGACGATCGCGGTCGCCGGCCAGGTCGAGGCCGTCGACGGCATCGGCGTGGTTCACCGCGGACAGAAGGTGCTCGCCGAGTTCGGCCGCCTCGGCCCGGACGGCCGCGTGATCCCGGTGGGCACGATGTTCCCGATCGACATCGGCGAGGCCCCGACCTGGCGCAACCTGCGGTTCCCGCTGTCCGACGCCCCGGAGGCCGACGTCGTGCGCATCCAGGTCGCCGACACCTCGGCGGCGGATTGGGTGGCGATCACCCCGCCGCGCGTCAGCGAGCTGAAGACGCTCAACGACGTGGTCGGCACGACCGATCCGGTGTTCATCGACTGGCTGCCGGGCTTCGTGTTCCCCTGCCAGCAGCCGATGAAGGTCCGCAACGGCGTCCTCGAGGTGCCGAAGTGGCGGATCATGCCCGACGCCGAGGCCACCCGGAAGAACAGCCAGACCTGGATGTCGGGCACCGCGGGCGGTCCGCTGGGCATCACCGAGGCGATGCTGCGCCCGACCCTGATGCCGACGTACCTGCGCAACAACTGGGGACGCGACTGGGGCGGCCTGCAGAAGTTCACCGAGATCATCCCGGCGCCGCCGGCGCACATCGACCTCGGCGAGGCCCGGCGCTCCGGCCTGTACGACCCGGCTCCGATGCGGTCGAGCGGATACGCCTGACGGTCCTCGCCCGGGCGGGCAGGGGTGTGACGCGGCTACCCCGTGCACCCCTGCCCAAACCCCGCCGGCCTGCTTCGTGACCCCCTCGTGACCCGCAGTCTCGGTTGCGTCTCTCATCGTCGTCGGGCCTCGTCGCCGCGGCCCGTCACGCCTAGCGTCGAACCCATGACCAAGTTCACGGCACCAGGACTCAGTACCGAAGCAGCCGACGAGGTGGCCGGGATTCTGCAGGAGCGCCTCAGCGCCCTCAACGATCTCCACCTCACGCTCAAGCACATCCACTGGAACGTGGTGGGGGCCAACTTCATCGGCGTGCACGAGATGATCGACCCGCAGGTCGAGCTCGTCCGCGGCTACGCCGACACCGTCGCCGAGCGCATCGCGACCCTCGGCTCCTCGCCCAAGGGGACCGCCAAGGCCATCGAGGACGACCGCAGCTGGAGTGACTACTCGATCGGCCGCGACACCGCCCAGGCCCATCTCGGCGCCCTCGACCTCGTCTACGACGGGTTCGTGACCTCCCATCGCGACGCCATCGACAAGATCGGCGAGCTCGACCCGATCACCGAGGACGTCCTCATCGGCCAGACCGCCGAGCTGGAGAAGTTCCAGTGGTTCGTGCGCGCCCACCTGGAGAGCTACACCGGCGAGCTGAAGCACGCGGGGGCCACCGGCGAGCAGGAAGCCGCCGACGCCGCGCGCTGACCCGCCTCCCACGTCCGTTCACCGCCCCTGACGACGAGATGCCTGTGTAGGCTTGTGCACAGGCATTTCGCCGTTGAACAGGATGTGTAGAACCCGCGTCCATCGCATCCATCGGGGCACCTTCGCTTCGAGAGGGAGGTACGTGTGACCGACGCCGAGGCACGAACATTCACCCTGTTCGACGATCTGGAGCTCGACATGCAGTTCGCGCCGGTCTGCCGGCTGTCCGACGGCGCCCTCGCGGCCGTCGAGCTGCAGCTCCGCGGCCCGTCGGGCACCCGCCTGGCCACCGCCGCCGCCCTCAAGCGCGCCGCCCGCCTCGTCGAGGAGCATCCCGTCCTCGACCAGCGCAAGCGCAAGATGGCCACCAGCCCGCGCGCTCAGTCGATCGCCAAGATCCTGCCGCTGCTGGTCAACCTCGACCTGGACCTCATCGACGACCTCGACGACGAGACCACCCGCACGCTGGAACGCCACGTGATGGTGGCGCTCCCGGACGCCGTCGAGCGCAGCCCGCAGCGCGTCCTCGCCCGCGTGGCCCGCGCCCGCAAGGCGGGCAAGATCATCTGCGTCGACGGGCTCGTCCGCAGCGAGCACGCCGCGACCCTGCTGTCGCTGGTCGAGCCGGACATCATCGTCACCGGCCCCGACCTCCTCCGTCGGCAGGCCTCGGCCGATTCCGCCCAGCTCGCGCACGCGCTGGCCGCCCACACCGAACGCAGCCACGCCGTGGTGATCGCCGAGGGCGTCGACGACGAATCCAGCCGGGTCACCGCCCAGACGATGGGCGCTGCATTCGGCATCGGCGACCTCTATCCCCCGGTCTCCGACCCGGCCGTGCTGTCCGGCCGGACCATCGTCCCGTTGCCCGACATGCCGGTGTGGACCACCCCGGACCCCGACAAGTCGACCCCGTACCGGATAGCGTCGACGTCCATCGAACCCAGGATGGGCAACAAGCGCCTGCTCGTCGAGATGAGCAAGGCGCTCGAGCACCAGGCCGCGATCGGCGGCGCCGCGATCGTGCTGGGCACCTTCCAGTTCGCCAAGCACTTCACGCCGCGCACCGCCAAGCGGTGGCGCGAGATGTCGGAGAGGACCGGCCTGGCCGGCGTCTACGGCGTCGGACTCCCCGACATCCGCGACGGCAACGTGCACCGGGCGCCCCTCGACCCCGAGGACGACCTGGTCAACGAGTGGACGGTGGCGGTCCTCGGACCGCACTTCGCCGCGCTGCTGTCCGCCCGCGACCAGCACGACGCCGGCCCCGACCTCGAGCGCACCTTCGAGTTCGTGCAGACCTACGACCGGATGACCGTCACCCAGGCCGTGCACTCGATCCTCGCCCGGTTCGCCTGACCCTCCGGGCCTCCCCGGGGAGCGGACCGGAACACGACGGTTTGGGATTGTCACAGCTTGGCTGACTACGATGCGCCTGTGCCGAAGTCGCCTGGAGTCTCCGAATCAGACGAACCCACCGTCGGCGCCGAAACCTCTTCCGAGCAGTCCTCCGCCTCCTCGTCCCGCACCGCGGCCATCGTCGCCACGGTCGCCGGACTGGTCGCGGTCGTCGCCGGTGTCCTGACCCCGTTCCTGCCGGTCAGCACGTCGACGGCGTCGATCACGTGGCCGCAGGGCCAGGAGCTCGGATCCGGTTCGGCGTCGGTCACCGCACCGCTGGTCGCCCAGACCGCGCAGGATCTGCAGATCACGATCCCGTGCCGCGTCCTCGCGTCCACGCCGGGCGACAAGGCCACCACGGTCCTGTCCACGATGCCCGCCGGCGCCTCGAAGGCCCGCGAGAACGGGCTCTTCGTGGTCGCCGACGCCGCGAACGTGACGGTCACCAACCGCAACAAGACCCTCGCCTCGGTTCCCCGGGACGCCCTGGGCGGTTGCGAGACGCTGCGGATCTTCTCCGACGCCACCACCACGGGGGCCCGGTTCGTCGGACTCCCGCCGGGACCGGCCACCGCCGGCGGCGGTGACGTCGGGTTCGCCGAACCATCCCAGAATCCGCAGATCGCGGGCGTGTTCACCGGCCTGAGCACCGCACAGGTCCGGGATTCGGGAATCGACGTGCGCATCGAGATCGACGACCGCTTCGACTCGTCGCCGTCGGTCGTCAAGCTGCTGGTGATGATCGTCGGCATCCTGTCCGCGATCGCGGCCCTGATCGCCGTCGCCCGGCTCGAGCGCCTCCACGGCTACCACCGCCGAATCGGCAGCAGGATGAGGTGGGGCAAGGCGCTGCGACCCACGCCGACCGACATCGGCGTCACGCTGACCCTGGTGGTGTGGCAGTTCCTGGGCGCGGGCTCCCCCGACGACGGCTACATCCTGAACATGGGTCGCAACGCAGGCGACGCGGGATACCTGGCGAACTACTACCGCTACTACGGCATCCCCGAGGCGCCGTTCGACTGGTACTACGACTTCCTCGCCCACTGGTCGGCGATCTCGACCACCGGACTGTGGATGCGCCTGCCGGCGCTCGTCGCGGGTCTGGCGTCGTGGTTCATCCTCAGTCGCGTGCTGCTGCCGCGGCTCGGGGCCGCGGTACGGCGGTCGCACTGGGCGATGCTCACCGCCGCCGCGGTGTTCCTCGCCTTCTGGCTGCCGATGTGCTCGGGTCTGCGCAGCGAGGGCATCATCGTCCTCGGCACGCTGCTGACCTGGTGGGCGGTGGAGGTGGCGGTCTCCACCCGGCGCATGCTGCCCGCGGCGCTGGCCGCAGGCGCCGCGTTGATGACCTTCGCTCTCGCCCCGCACGGTCTGGTCGCCCTGGCGCTGCTCATCGCGAGTGCGAGACCGATGCTGCGCATCCTGGTCCGGCGACGGCGCGAGAACGGCCTGCTGCCGCTGCTCGCCCCGATCCTGGGCGCCTGCGCCGCGGTCGTGATCGTCGTGTTCCGCGACCAGACGCTGGCGACGGTGTTCGAGGCCCTGCGCATCCGCTACACGGTGGGCCCGACCCTCGCTTGGTACCAGGAGCTGCTGCGCTACTACTTCCTCGCCGTCAACACGACCGACGGCGCACTCGCCCGCCGCATCCCGGTACTGCTGTTCGCCGTGTCGCTGTTCCTGGTGCTGGCGATCATGTTGCGCCGCAAGCGGATCGACGGTGTCGACCCGGGAGCGGTCTGGCGCGCCCTCGGCGCATCCCTGCTGACCATCCTGCTGCTGTCGTTCACGCCCACCAAGTGGACGATCCAGTTCGGCATCTTCGCCGGGCTCGGCGCCGCGCTCGCCGCCGTCGCGTGTGTGGCGATCGGCCAGGCCGCACAGCGCACCCTGCGCAACCTGTCCATCCTGATCGCCGGCCTGCTCGTAGCCTGCGCCGCCGCGGCCGCCGGCAAGAACGCCTGGCCGTGGCCGTACAACTTCGGCATCGCCTGGTTCGACAAGGCCCCGGTGGTCGCCGGCATGCAGGCGTCGACGATCCTGCTCGCGCTGGCCGTCGTCGCGCTGGTCTTCGCCGTCTGGCAGCACCTGCGGATGGACTACGTCTCCGAGACCGGGCTGTCGCACGCTGAGGGAGCCGCGCCGGCCGGCTGGCGGGTGGGCATCGCCTCGGCGCCGATCGCGGTCATCGCCGTGATCATCGTCGTCTGCGAGCTGGCGGTCTTCGCCAAGGCGGCGGTCAGCCGCGCCGACACGTTCACCGTGCTGTCGAGCAACCTGAAGTCGTTGCGGGGCGACACCTGCGCGATGGCCGACGCGGTCCTCGTCGAACCCGACCCCAACAAGGGCATGCTCGCCCCGGTGAACGGCTCGGCGACCAGGACCCTGGAGGGCGACTCCCACGGCTTCAGCCCCAACGGGGTCAAGCCCGACCTCACACCGCAGGCCGGTGCGCAGAAGCCGGGCGCCATGAACACCTCGGCGGACCTGTCGAAGACGTTCATCGTCTACGGTTCCAACCCCGGCACCGCGGGCGGCTTCGGCCCCGCGGGCGTCAACGGCTCCACCGCCGCGCTGCCCTACGGACTCGACCCGAAGACGACCCCGGTGATGGGCAGCTTCGAGACCACCGACGGCCAGGCGTCGTTGACCACCGGCTGGTACCGCCTGCCGGAGCGGGACGCCTCGCCGCTGATCGTCATCACCGCGGCCGGCGCCGTCTTCACCCTCGACCGCGACGGCGTGCCGATCTTCGGCCAGTCGCTGCAGGTGGAGTTCGGCCGCGAGGAGAACGGGGAGTTCGTCCAGGTCGGCGCGCCCGCGATCCCGATCGACCCGGAGCGCACCAACCGACCGTGGCGCAACCTGCGCATCCCGATGGACCGGGTGCCCGCCGAGGCGACCGTGCTGCGGATCGTCGCCAAGGACAACA
The DNA here is from genome assembly GCF_900683595.1 of Gordonia paraffinivorans. Taxonomy (NCBI): domain Bacteria; kingdom Bacillati; phylum Actinomycetota; class Actinomycetes; order Mycobacteriales; family Gordoniaceae; genus Gordonia; species Gordonia paraffinivorans. The sequence continues at coordinate 958,508 of NZ_CAACYD010000006.1, forward strand.
ACCTCGACGCCGACCAGTGGCTGGCGATCACGCCTCCGCGCGCGCCGCAGCTGCAGACGCTGCAGTCGGTCGTCGGATCCACCGATCCGGTGCTCATCGACTTCGCCGCCGGCGCGTGGTTCCCGTGCCAGCGACCGATGACCGCACACGACGGCATCTACGACATCCCCGACTGGCGGATCCTTCCCGAGTCGTGGCTCGCCAACTCGCAGTCCAAGACCTGGATGGCCACCGAGGACGGCGGCCTGCTGACGACGGTCGAGGCGCTGACCCGGCCGTCGACGATGGCGACCTATCTCGACGACGACTGGTATCGCGAGTGGGGAAACCTGCAGCGACTCGACCCGCTGGAGCCGCAGGCGCGGCCGGCAGACGTGATGACCGGCTCGGCGACCACCTGGGGTTGGTCGCGACCCGGCCCGATCAGGGTGGTGCCCGAAGATGACTGACCGTACCGACGCTCCCGCAGCAGTCGCCCCCGCATCCGGGGACGCCGACGCGTCGAGCTTCTCCGAACACCACGCCGGCACCGCCCGCATCGTCGCGATGGTCGCCGGTGCGCTGGGCATCCTGCTGGCGCTGCTCAGCCCGTTCCTGCCGGTCGACTACACCAAGTCCGAACTGCAGTGGCCGCAGCAGGGATCGGTGTCCAACGTGGCCGCGCCGAACGTCTCGTTCGTGCCGGTGTCGATGGACGTCTCGGTCCCGTGTGAGCTCGGGAAGTCGCTGCCACAGGGCGGCGGCGTGCTCCTGTCGACGGTGCCCGAGGGCGGGGTCGACGCCGGCAAGGTGGGCCTGTTCATCCGCGCCACCGCCGACCAGCTGCAGGTGGTGCAGCGGAATGTCGTGCTGCTCAACACTCCTCGCGAGGCGGCCCAGAACACCCCGGGGTGCCGCATCGTGGTCGAGGCCGACACCTCCGGAACGCGCGGCGCCATCGAGGGCCTGCCGGAGACCGCAGGCGCCGACCACTCCTTCGACCTGAAGGACTCCAACGCACGGCCGCAGATCATCGGCGTCTACACGAGCCTGCCGCCGAACGTGTCCACCGAGGGGCTGTCGTTCCGGTCGGTCATCGACACCCGATTCGTGTCCACCCCGACGACGCTGAAGTTCTGGCTGCTCGTGCTGGGCGTGGCGTCGACGATCGTCTCGCTGATCGCACTGGCCGTCCTCGACGCCCGCGACGGCCGCGGCCACCACAAGGTCTTCCCGGCCGGCTGGTGGCGGGTGCGGCCGGTGGACGGGTTCGTGACGCTGATCCTGCTGATCTGGCTGTTCGTGGGCGGCAACACCGCCGATGACGGCTACCAGGTCACGGTCGGCCGCGTCGCCCGCGAGGCCGGCTACCTCGACAACTACTACCGCTATTTCGGTGTGCCGCAGGACCCGTTCGGCTGGCACTACCAGTACCTGTCGCTGTGGATGGACGTCAGCACCGCCACGCCGTGGTTGCGCCTGTTGCCGTTCGGGTTCGCGCTGGCGTCTTGGTGGCTCATCTCGCGGGCGGCCATCCCGCGCCTGGGCCGCGCCGTCCGTGAGTCGACCCCGGCGATCTGGGCGGCCGCGCTGGTCTTCCTGGCCGTCTGGATGCCGTACAACAACGGCCTGCGCGTCGAACCGCTCATCGCGCTGGGGACCCTGTTCACCTGGGTGTGCGTCGAGCGCGCGATCGCGACGGGACGATTCTTCCCGCTGACGGTCGCCATCATCTCGGCGGCGTTCACGCTGACGGTGCACCCGACCGGCGTCATCGCCGCGATCGCCCTGATCGCCGGCATCCGCCCGCTGCTGAAGCGATTCATGGTGCGCCGCAAGCGCGACGGCGTGTGGCCGCTGCTGCTGCCGATCCTCGCAGCGGGCCTCGCGGTGCTCTTCGAGATCTTCGCCGACCAGCCCCTCGCCCCGATCCTGGAGGCGGTGTCGGTCAACGGCCAGGTCGGTCCCACCAACAAGTGGTGGGAAGAGCCGATGCGCTACTACATGCTGATGAACCCGACCGCCGACGGCGGCATCGCCCGCCGCTTCGGCATCCTGATCGTGTTCGCCTGCTTCATCCTCGTCGTCGTCATGCTGCTGAACCGGCGGCGGCTGCCGGGGATCGCGACCGCCCCGACCTGGCGTCTGCTCGCGATGGTCGCTGGCTCGGTCGTCCTGATGGCGTTCCTGCCGACCAAGTGGACCCACCAGATGGGTGTGTACGCCGGCATCGGCGGCGCGCTGGCGGCGGTCGCCACGGCTTGCGCGGACCGCACGATCATGCGGCGGCGCCGCAACCGGACGCTGTTCGCCGCGGCCTGCGCCTACGTGCTGGCGCTGGCATTCTCCGGCCGGAACCAGTGGTGGTACGTCGGCAGCTACGGGATCCCGTGGCGCGACGCCACTCCCGACGTCAAGGGCATCCCGCTGTGGGCGGGCATCCTCGCCATCGCGATCGCGCTGACGCTGCTGGGGCTGTGGCAGCACTTCCGCGACGACTACGTCGACGAAGCGGTCCGCACCGGGTCGCGGCGTTCGCTGCTGTCGAGGTTGCGCAGTCCCTCGATCATCGTCGTGTCGGCGTTCATGCTGCTGTTCACCCTGGTCTCCTTCGCGAAGGCGGACTGGACGCAGCGCCATTCGTGGTCGTGGCTCAGCTCCAACGTCGCGGCCGTCCGGGGTCAGCCGTGTGGTCTCGCCGACGCGGTGCTCGTCGAGGCGGACCCCACCGCGGGCCTGCTCGAGCCGGCCAAGGTCGCCGGACAGGACAACCCGTCGGCCGGTGCCGCCCTAGCCGGACCGGACATGGTCGGCTTCGACCCGAACGGCGTCGCCTCGGACCTGTCGGAGGACACCGAGGAGGAGTCCGACGACTCCTCCGGCACGTCGACCGCCGAGGTCGACCGCACACAGTCGGACCCGACCGAGGATTCGAGCGGGTCGGATTCCGGCACAACCGGTTCCAGCGACACCAGCGGTGGCCGCACCTCACAGGCGGGCGTCAACGGTTCGACGGTCAAGCTGCCGTTCGGCCTGTCGCCGTCGAAGACCCCCGTGCTCGGCACCTACAACTCCCCCACCGGGACCGGGCGCCTCACCTCGGACTGGTACCAGCTGCCGGAGCGTCGCTCCGAGAACCAGCCGCTGATCACCATGTCGGTGGCCGGATATGTCGAGTACATCGACGACCTCGCGGTCACCCGGTCGGGCCAGAAGGTGCGCCTGCAGTTCGGCCGGGTCGAGCCCGACGGCACCGTCACTCCCGCGGGACAGATGGTCCCGCTCGACATCGGCGGCGCGCCGGAGTGGCGCAACCTGCGGTTCCCGCTCGACCAGGCCCCTCCGGGCGCGAGCGTGGTCCGCGTCCTGGCCGAGGACAACTCGCCGCTGCGCGACCAGTGGCTCGCGGTCACCCCGCCCCGGGTGTCGGAGATGGTGACGCTCAACGACCTCGTCGGGAGCACCGAGCCGGTCCTCATCGACTGGGAGGCCGGCCTGGCGTTCCCCTGTCAGCGTCCCGCCCAGGTCAAGTACGGCGTGCTCGAGACGCCGAAGTGGCGCATCTCCCCCGACCGCGAGGGCGAGCGGGTGAACTCGCAGCGCTGGATGTCCGGTGACGCCGGCGGCCCGCTCGGCATCATCGAGAACGAACTGCGCCCGCGCGTCTACCCGTCGTACCTGCGCAACGACTGGGCGAAGGACTGGGGCATGCTCCAGGGCCTGACCCCGATCCTGCCGCAGCGCAACGCCGAGCTGACCATCACCACCGAGACCCACAACGGTCTCTGGACGCCGGGGCCGATGCGGGCGATCAGCAACTGACGCGCCACCCACCCGTCTTCCATGGTGACGCTGGCCGTTTCGCCGGTGGCCCTACGGAAGACGGGTGGGTTCGCGGGCGCGGACTACGCCTCGTCGAAGACCTGCTGCACGACCTTCATCGCCGAGAGTGCCGCCGGCGCACCGCAATAGCCGGTGGTGTGGACGATCGCCTCGACGATCTCCTCGCGGCTGAGCCCGTTGTTCAGCGCCCCGCGCACATGCCCGGCGAGTTCCTCGTGGGCGCGCAGCGCGGTGAGGATGCCCAGGTTCAGCAGGCTGCGGTCGCGGCGTGGCAGGCCCGGACGGTTCCAGACCGCATCCCAGACGTGTTCGGTGACGAACCGCTGCATCTCCGCCGATTCCGTGCCGTCGGTCCGGGACAGTGCGCGGTCGACGAAGTCGTCGCCCATCACCTGGCGCCGAACCGCCAGCCCGTCGTCGAAGGCCTGGGAGGTGTTCTCGTAACTCGACATCCGTCGATTGTCCACCCACCGCAGACAACGGACCCCGGCGCCTCTGCGGGTGCCGGGTCCGTCGGGGGATGAGAGGGATCAGATGGGCATCAGGTAGTGCTTGCGCGGGGTCTTGAGGACCTGCTTGTCGCGCAACTGCGCCAACGCCTTTCGGAGCTGCAGCCGGGTCTCGGCCGGCTCGATGACCGCGTCGATGTAGCCGCGCTCGGCCGCGAGGTACGGCGTCGCCATCATCGTGTTGTAGAAGCTGATGAAGTCCTGCCGGACCTTGTCGGCCTCGGCGGCGGACAGGCCCTCGGTCTGCTTGCGGGTGAGGACCGCGGCGGCCGACTCCGCGCCCATCACGGCGATCTTGGCCGTCGGCCAGGCGAAGTTGATGTCAGCGCCGAGGTGTTTGGACCCCATCACCGCGTAGGCGCCGCCGTAGGCCTTGCGCAGCACCACGGTCACCTTCGGGACGTCGGCCTCGACGTAGGCGTACAGGAAGCGCCCCGAACGACGGATGGTGCCCTTCTGCTCCTCGGCGAGGCCCGGGAGGATGCCCGGGGTGTCGACGAGGAACACCAGCGGGATGTTGTAGGCGTTGCAGATGCGGACGAAGCGGGTGGCCTTCTCCGACGAATCGGTGTCCAGCACACCCGACATGACGCTCGGCTGGTTGGCGACCACGCCCACCGATCGGCCGTCCACACGGGCGAAACCGGTGATGATGTTGGGCGCGAACAACTCCGCCACCTCGTGGAAGGCGCCGTCGTCGAACAGCCGGATGATGATGTCGTGCATGTCGTAGCCGGCGTTGTCGTTGTCAGGCATGAAGTCGTTCAGCGACAGGTCCGACTCGGTGATCTCCGGCTCCAGGCCGGGATTGACCACCGGGGGCTGCTCGTAGGCGCTCGACGGCATGTACTGCAGGTACTCGCGCACCCATTCGAACGCCGCCTTCTCGTCGGGTGCGACGTGGTGGATGTTGCCCCAGCGTGCCTGGTTGTGGGCGCTGCCGAGGTCCTCGGCGGAGATCTCCTCGCCGTTGACCTGCTTGAGGACGTCCGGGCCGGTGACGAACATGTACGACTTGTCCTCGACCGCCACCAGGATGTCGGTGTTGGCCGGGGTGTAGACCGCGCCGCCCGCGCACTTGCCGAGGATGACCGACACCTGCGGGGCGAGACCCGACAGCAGGTCGTTGCGACGGCCCATCTCGGCGTACCACGCGAGCGAGGTGACGGCGTCCTGGATGCGGGCGCCGGCCGAGTCGTTGATGCCGACCATCGGGCAGCCGATCTTGCCGGCCCATTCCATCAGCGACGCCACCTTGCGGCCGAACATCTCGCCGACCGTGCCGCCGAAGACCGTCTGGTCGTGCGAGAACGCAGCGACCGGCCGACCGTTCACCAGGCCGTGGCCGGTGACCACGCCGTCGCCGTAGCCGCTGTCGGCCGCGCCCGGCATCTTCGCCAGCGCGCCGATCTCGACGAAGGTCCCGGGATCGAACAGCATCTCCAGACGCTCGCGCGGGGAGCAGATCCCCTTCGCCGCGCGCTTGGCGATCGCCTTCTCGCCTCCGGGCTCGCGAGCGGCCTCCAGCTTCGTGCGGAGGTCGGCGAGCTTGCCTGCGGTGGTGTCAGTCACGGTCCTTCACTTTCTACGCGACCACGATGTCTCGTGAAGCAACGGTCTGCGGACGCCTCTCGGCGTGTAGTCCGTCTGGCTATTTCTTACCAAGCTCTCGCAGACGGTTGGTCAGGTCGGCACCGATCTTCGCGATGTAGGGCTCGTCGACGATCGACAGGTGATCACCGCCGATGTGGATGATCTCCAGGTCGTCGACGACCTCGCCCCAGCGGCCGTCCTCGTCGATCTCGGCCCACTGCGGCTCGAGCTCGATCGCGCCCGCGTGCATCTTGTCCGCGCGGTAGAGGACCACCTTGCCGTCGTACGGGGTCGGCTCGATGTTGCTCAGCACCCGGTTCTCGATGAACGAGGTCCGCTGGTGCTCGATGATGCCGCCCGGGATCTTGGTGCCCGACATCGACATCATCTCCATGATGATCGCGAACTGACCCTCGTCGTCGGCCTCGACGAGACGGTCCATCGGGATCGGCACGTCGGGGTCGAGGTCGTAGTTGCGGATCGCGAACTGCTTCCACCGCTCGAGACGCGCCCGCTTGGTCTCGGGGGTCTCGGTCATGTCCTCGCGGGGGCGGACGACGTCGATCAGACCGACGAAGGCCACGTCCTCGCCCTGCTCTCGGAGCACCTGCGCGACGCCATAGGCCAGCGCGCCGCCGAACGACCAGCCGACGAGCACGTAGGGACCGTGCGGCTGCAGTTCACGCAGGCGCGGGATGTACTCGCGCACACGCTCTTCGATGGTGCCCTCGACGCCGCGGTCGAAGCCGATGACCGGCTGGTCGTCGGGCAGTCGCTTCAGCAGCGCCTCGTAGGCCGAGGTGTTGCCGCCCGCGGGGTGGAACAGCAGGATCGGCGTCGGGTCGCCCGCGGCCGGGTCGTAGACCTTCTTGCCCTCGGGAACCAGTCGCAGGTACCGCAGGAACCCGTCGGTCGCGGCGCCCGCGTCGAGGTGCTCGCGGACGTAGTTCGCCATCTCCTCGATGGTCTCCGAGTCCAGGACGTCCTCGACGTCGATGTCGCCGCCGGTCCGCTCGTTGAGCCGGTCGGTCAGCTGCTGGGCCACGTCCTCCGACAGCACCGGCAGCTTGTTGAAGATGCCGCCCGGGGACTTCTTGGTCACCACGGCGTAGGTACCGAAGGTCAGGCGCTCGGCCGCGTCACGCGGCGGGACGTCCGACCCGGCCGCCTCGGCGACCGCCTTCTGCGAGGTGATGTCCGTCTTCGGGGTCTCGGGGCTCGCCGCGGCCGCAGGGGCCTTCGCGGTCTCGGTGGCCTTCGCGGTTTCGGGGGCCTTCTCCGGCTCGGCCTTCACCGGCTCCGGTTCGGTGCCCGGGGACTCCGCGACCGCCTGCTCGACGTGTGCGGCGTCCTCGGCGACCTCGAGCTTCGGCTCGGGCGTGGTCGTGCCCGGACCGGCGGAATCGCCTGCCGGCGAACCGGACTCGGCCTCCTTGGCCAGCTGCTCGTCGATGTAGGCGTTGAGCGCGGCGGTGTCGAGCTCGCCGTCGCCGCCGGCATTGGCCAGGTCGTCGAGTTGATCGCGGTGGGTGACCGCGAAGGCGACGAACTTCTCCACGTCGGAGAAGTTCGCCTGGCGCATGGCCGTCAGCTGCAGCTGCGGGATGTCGAACTCGTACTCGACGCGGTTCTTGATGCGCACCGCCATCAGCGAGTCCAGCCCCAGCTCGATCAGCGGGATCTCGCGCGGCAGGTCCTCCGGGTCGTAACCCATCGACTCGCCGACGATGGTCGCGAGGCGATCACCCACGGTCTCACCCGATTCCGGGTCCCACTTGTTGCCGATGGTGTCGACGACCTCGTCCTCGACGACCACCGTGTCGTCGGCGAAGACCTCGGCGGCCGAACCCTCCGACGCCGCGGCGGGCGCGTTCTCGGCGAATGCGTCGAGGTCGCCGGTGACGACGGCCTCGAAGACGAGCCGGAAGTTCTTGTCCTCCTTGACGTGCAGGGTCACCGACGCGCCGCCCGGATGCGGGGCGAGCGTGGTGGTGACGGTGCCCGTCTTCGGCAGCTCGGCATGCGAGATCGCCGCGCCGACGGCCGCGTTGGACAGGACCTGCGATGCGGCGGCGCGTACCAGCGCGCGCGGGTCGGTCACCGCCGCGGCGTCGACCTCCCACGCATGCCGGCCGTCGGGCAGCGCGACGTGCGAACCGGGCACGCGGCCGGCCGAACCGCCGGAGGCGAGCTGCGCCTTGAGCCAGAACTCCTTGCGCTCGAAGCGCGTGCGCGGGATCGCGGCATAATCGCCGGCCCCGAACAGCGACGCGACGTCGACCGGATGGCCGTGCACGTAGAGCTTCATCAGGGCGTTGACGAGGCCGAAGCTCTCGTCCTCCTTGCGGCGCAACGTCTCGATCAGCTCGGCGTCGTGGACACCGGCCGAGAAGGTCACGGCCGCAACGGAGATCAGCACCGCGGGATTCGGCGACAGCTCGATGAAGGTGCGGTGACCGTTCTCGACCGCCTTCTGGATGGCCTGGCTGAACCAGACCGAGTGGCGCAGGCCCTTGAGGAAGTAGTCGATCGTGTGGACCGGCTCGTGGCCCGGACGGTAGAAGACCTCGCGGTCGACCGAGCTGTAGAAGCCGACGGTCGGGCGCTGCGGGTGGATGCCGGTCAGCTCGTAGGCCAGTTCGCCGAGGATCGGGTCCATCTGCGAGGTGTGGCTCGCGCCCTTGGTCGCCAGCTTGCGGCCGAGCTTGCCCTCTGCCTCGGCGCGGGCGACGATCGCGTCGACCTGTGCCTCGGGGCCGCCGATGACGGTGTGGGTCGGTGCGGCGTACACGCAGATCTCGAGATCCGGGTAGTCGACGAGGACGTCGTTGATGTCCTCGGCGCTGTACTCCACGAGCGCCATCAGGCGGATGTCGTCGCCGGTCAGCATCGCCTCGCCCTCGCCCATCAGGCGCGAACGCTGGCAGATGACCCGGGTGGCGTCCTCCAGGGACAGGCCGCCGCTGATGTAGGCCGCCGAGGCCTCGCCCATCGAATGCGGGACCAGCACGCCGGGTTCGGCGCCGTGGTGACGCAGCGTGTCGGCGAGGGCCACCTGGATGGTGTAGATGCCGACCTGGCTGGTCTCGATGCCGTAGGTCTGCTCGTCGTCGCAGAACATCTCCGCGATCGAGTAGCCGAGCTCGTTCTGCACGTACTCGTCGACGCGGTCGACGTACTTCTTGAAGATCGGGTTCTCGGTGTAGAGCTGCTTGGCCATCTTGCGGTGCTGCGAACCGAAGCCCGACAGCAGCCACACCGCCGACGCCGAGTCCGGCGAATCCGCCGAGTACACCAGCGGATTGGCCTTGCCCTCGGCGACCGCGCGGACGCCCTTGACGGCGTCCTCATGGGTGCGGGCCATCACCACGGCACGCGAGCGGCCGTGGTTGCGATGCGCGAGCGCACGGCCGATGTCGGCCAGCGGGGTCGAGCGGCCCTCCTCCGACTCCAGCCACTCGAGCAGGTCCGCGGCGGTCTTGCGACGACGCGACGGCAGGAAGCCGGAGATGACCAGCGGCACGACCGAACCCTCGACCGCGCACGGCGCGAAGCCCTCGGCCGGGTCGGTGACGGTCTCGGCGACCTCCGGCTCGGCCTTCTTCGCCTGCGCGGCGAGCACGGCGCGCTCGGCCTCGGTCAGGTACTCGTCCTCGTCGTCGAGATCCGGCTCGTCGGGGAGCGAGGTGGTCGCCGGCACGGCGGCCGAGGCGTCGTCGGCCGCCGCCGGCGCGGGGTTCAGGTCGCTCGGCAGCACCTCCCGCACGACCACGTGGGCGTTGGTGCCGCCGAAGCCGAAGCCGGAGACGCCGGCGATGGCGTGGCCGGAGTAGCGCGGCCACTCGGTGGCCTCCGGGATGACCTTGAGGTTGGTCGCGTCGAACTGGATGTACGGGTTGGGACCGCTGTAGTTGCGCGAGCCCGGGATCACCCCGTGCTGGAGCGCCAGCACGACCTTGGCCAGCGCACCGGCGCCCGCCGCGGACTCCATGTGTCCGTAGTTGGTCTTCACCGACCCGAGCAGCATCGGCTTGTCGGGGGTGCGGCCGCGGCCCACGACGCGGCCGAGCGCGTCGGCCTCGATGGGGTCGCCGAGGATCGTGCCGGTGCCGTGGGCCTCCACGTAGTCCACGGTGCGCGGGTCGATCGCCGCGTCGGCGTAGGCCGCGCGCAGGACGTCGACCTGGGCCTCCGGGTTCGGGGCCGGCAGGCCGTTGGAGCGGCCGTCGGAGTTGACCGCCGAGCCGGCGATCACCGCGAGGATGTCGTCACCGTCGCGGCGGGCGTCGGACAGGCGCTTGAGGACGACGAGACCGCCGCCCTCGGCGCGGATCATGCCGTCGGCGTCGGCCGAGAAGGCCTTGATGTGGCCGTCCTTGGCCTGCGCGCCGATCCGGTCGAAGCCGAGGGTCGCGGCCGGGGTGATGATCATGTTGACGCCGCCGGCGAGCGCGAGGTCGGATTCTCCCGAGCGCAGGCTGCGCACCGCCTGGTGGACCGCAACCAGCGACGACGAGCACGCGGTGTCGATCGCGATCGACGGGCCGCGGAAGTCGTAGAAGTACGAGACGCGGTTGGCGACGATGGCCGTGGAGGTGCCGGTGAGCGCATAGGCCGCGGTGTCCTCGGCGCCCTCGCCGAGGCCGAGGGTGGCCAGCAGCTGGTAGTCGTTCGTGGAGGTGCCGATGAACACGCCGACCGGGGCGCCCTTGAGGTCGCTCGGCGGGATGTGGGCGTGCTCGAGCGCCTCCCAGGTGAGCTCGAGCGCGAGCCGCTGCTGCGGGTCGACCATCTCGACCTCGCGCGGGCTCATCTGGAAGAAGTCGGCGTCGAACGACTTCACGTCGTCGAGGTAGCCGCCCTTGATGTTCGACGACTCCAGGATCTCGCGGAACCGCGGATCGGAGCGGAACTCGGTCCAGCGGTCCTCGGGGAGGTCGGAGATGCCGTCGACGCCGTTGATGAGGGCTTCCCACGTCGACTCCGGGGTGGTGCCGGACTTGGGGAAGCGCGTCGACAGGCCGACGATCGCGATGTCGTCGTCGGCGCTGCGCTCACGCACCCAGAACTGATCCGAGGCGTCGTCGGCCTGCTCGTCGGGATCGCCCTCGATGATGCGCTTGGCGAGCATCGCGATGGTCGGGTGGTTGTAGGCGGCGGTGGCCGTCAACACCACGCCGGTCTTGTCCTCGACGTCGGCGGCGAGCGCCACCGCGTCGCGCGAGGACAGGCCCAGCTCCTCCATGGGGCGGTCGTCGGGGATCTGCTCGGCCGGCACACCGGTGGCCTGCGACACCCATTCACGCAGCCACTCCCGCAGTTCACCGACGGTGAGGTCCCCGGCGGTTTCGCCGGGGGTCGCCTCACCGGAGTCGGCGGCAGTGCTCGTGTCGGCGGTCTCTCCGTCTACCGAACCGGGGGTCTCTGGGGACGAATCATCGGGCAGATCGGTGCTGCGCGACTCGTCGGTATTCAGTTCAGACATCGCTTCCAGACTACTGCTCTCGTCGGCACCCGAAACCGGGTGCCGGGTGACTGGGGTCGTCGATCACCGACACCGCGGGGGATGGGACGGTGCCCGACAGGGCTACTCCGCTGCCGCGTCCGGGAACGCCGTCTGCTTGTAGCCGCCTCGCAGGGTGCCGTCGATGTAGGCCTGACGGGTCGCGCGACGGGCGATCTTGCCCGACGACGTCCGCGGGATCGACCCCGCGGGGACCAGCAGGACGTCGCGCGCCATGACGCCGTGACGCTGCGCGATGGCGGCGCGGACGGTGTCGGCGACCTCCTGCGGGTCGGCCTTGCGGCCGGGGCCGCGCTCGGCGACGATGACCAGCTGCTCGGAGGCGTCGTCGGGGTCGGCGGTCAGGCCGCTGCCCGCGAACTCGAAGACCTCCTTGGGCAGCTGGTTCGCCGGCACCGAGAAGGCCGCGACGAAGCCCGGACGCAGCGCGTCGCTGGCCTCCTGGGCGCTGTACTCGAGATCCTGCGGGTAGTGGTTGCGACCGTCGACGATGACGAGGTCCTTCACCCGGCCGGTGATGTAGAGCTCGCCGTCGAGCCAGACGCCGTAGTCGCCGGTGCGCATCCAGTTCGCACCTTCCGGCGCGCCCTCGGAGTGGCTGCCCTCCGCCAGCGGCTTGGCCAGCTTGTTGTGGAAGGTCTCCTCGGTCTCCTTGGGCTTGTTCCAGTAGCCCGCGCCGATGTTGGGACCGTGCAGCCAGATCTCGCCGACGTGGCCGTCCGGGCGCTCCTCGCCGGTCTCCGGGTCGACGATGACAGCCCACTGGCTCACCGCGACCTGGCCGCAGGACACCTGCGCGACCGCGTTGGGCGAGTCCTGGTCGACGATGGTCAGCTTGCCGTTGTTGAGGTCGTCGCGGTCGACGTAGATGACCTTGGCCTCGTTCTCACGCTGGGTCGCGGAGACGAAGAGGGTCGCCTCGGCCATGCCGTAGCAGGGCTTGATCGCGGTCTTCGGCAGCCCGTAGGGACCGAAGGCCTCGTTGAACTTCTTCATCGAGCTGACCGTGACCGGCTCGGAGCCGTTGATCAGGCCGATGACGTTCGACAGGTCGAGCTCCTCGCCCTCCTTGGGCAGGCCGCGGGTGGCGGCATGCTCGAAGGCGAAGTTCGGGGCCGCGGCGTAGGTCTCGGCGCCGTCGGCGGCTGCGGCGAGCTCTTTGATCCAGCGGCCCGGACGGCGGACGAACGCCTGCGGGCTCATGATCGTGATGTAGCGGCCGCCCAGCGCGGGCAGGATGACGGTCAGCAGGCCCATGTCGTGGAACATCGGCAGCCAGGTCACGCCGCGCGCGTTGCGGTCGATCTGGATGGTCTCCGAGATCTGCAGGACGTTGGCGGCCACCGCCTGGTAGGTGATCTCCACGCCGGCGGGCACGCGGGTCGATCCCGACGTGTACTGCAGGTAGGCGACGGTGTCCTTGTTGTGGTCCTTGCCGGCGACCGGGGCGACCCAGCTCGCGCCGACGGAGTCCGGCACCGCGTCGACGGCGATGACGCGCGGGCGCTCCTTGGCGGGCAGCGGGGCGAAGAAGTCGCGGACCGCCTCGGCCGACTTGGTCGAGGTGAGGATGGCGGTCGGCTTGCAGTCGTCGAGGACGGCGTGCAGACGGTCGGTGTGGCCCGGCTCGTCCGGGGAGAACAGCGGGACGGCCACGGTGCTTGCGTACAGCGCGGAGAAGAAGCCGATGACGTACTCCAGCGACTGCGGGGCGAGGATCGCGACGCGGTCGCCCGGCTTCGTCACCTGCTGTAGGCGGGCGGCCACCGCGCGCAGACGCTTGCCGAACTGCGCCCAGGTCAGGTCCTGGGGCTCGCCGTCGCGCTCACGGCTGTAGTCGATGAAACGGTAGGCCAGCGTGTCGCCGTGCTCGCGTACATTCTGCTCGACGTAGTCGACCAGGGTCGCTTCCTCGGTGAATTGGAGATACCCATTCTCGTCGAGAAAGTCTTCGAGTTCAGTCTTCAGCATTCATTACTCCTGTGGCCCCCTCGTGGACTCCCCACGCGGGTGCAGGTTCTCCCGCGGTGCTGTCCTTCGGCACACCGCCGGGCAGTCCTGCCATCCACGTCTTGTGCCGACCGCGGGATACGGTAGCGCACGTCCATTGACACAACGAAAAGCTTGCGATCGTCATGCTCGGCTTCGCAGAAACGTAGGTCGGCCCCGCAACATGCGCCTCTGGGTCGCCATGCCCTCACCTCGCATTTCCGTCACGAGACCGACGGTCATCCTACTCCCCCTTCAACTGGGCCAGAACGGGCGCAAAGGCGTCCATCTGGGTCGGGAAGACCCCGACGTAGGACATGGTCGTCCGGCGCCGGACCTCGCGGATCTGATCGGCGATCTCCTCGAAGCTGCCGATCGCGATGTACGGCGAAGTCAACACGTCCTCGACGGTGAACTCCGTGTCGTGCGCGATGTTCGGCGGATACCCCTGTTCGAGGGCCTTCAGCGCCATCTCGGCGGTCGCGACGCGGTCGTCAGTGATGACGATCACCGCGATGGTCCAGTTCAGCTCGATCTCGTCGAAGCGGTCGCCCGCTGCCTGGCGGATGCGGTCGACGCGCTCGACCGTCTTCTCGAGGGTCATGTCCGACAGCTTCATCTTGCCGTCGGGCGTGGTGCCGGGAGCCACCGAGATGATGTCGGCGTGCTTGGCCGCCAGGGCCAGCATCTTGGGTCCGCCGCCGCCGACCGCGATCGGCGGGCGGGGTCCCTGGCGCGGGCGCGGGCTGCCCTCGAGGCCGCGGATCTGATAGAACTCGCCCTCGAAGTCCACCGTCTCGCCGCGCATCAGACCGTCGAGGACGGTGAGCGCCTCGTCGAGGCGGCGGATGCGGGTGCCCGGGGACTCGAACTCGATGCCGGCCTTGTCGAACTCTTCCTTCATCCAGCCTGCGCCGATGCCGAGCTCGAGTCGCCCCTTGCTCAGCACGTCGATGGTGTTGGCCTCCTTGGCGAGCAGCGCCGGATGACGCCAGCCGTTGGCAAGCACCGACGTCGCCAGCCGGATGGTGCTCGTCGCCTGGGTCAGCGCGCCGAGCGCGGCCAGCGGACCGACCTGGTTGCCGAGATGATCGGGAACCGCGAAGGTGTCGTAGCCGAGCTCCTCGGCATTCTGGGCCAGCTTGACGAACTTGCGGGCGCCACCTTCGTCCTTGTTGCCCTCACCACCCGCACCGAAGCGGAACTTGCGCAGACCGGAGGAGCTGCCACCCGCGTCGTTCGGGGGTTGCGTCATCGCTGTCCTCTCCTCGTGTCCGGCCGTGTCCGCCGAAGCCGCACGGCCCTGTATGTCGGTCGTCCGGACGATGTCCGGGCCAGCCCAACACGTTAACGCAGGGTGTCTGCCTCGCAAAACGAATCGGCCCGCTCGGCCGCAGGGTTACACCGTCGGCCGGCGTCGCGGCCTCAGCTGTGCGCCGGGCGCGGCGCCTCGTCGATGACGTCCTTGGCCCAGGAGTACAGCCACTGGGTCGCGGTCTTGCCCTCGTGTTCCCAATAGCGGGTCGTGGCGTACATCGCGTGGACGGGGTTGCCGGCGGCGTTCGCCAGCTTGGCGACGGCCTGGAGCGGATTGACCACCGTCGGCGAATCGCAGATGAGATCGCCTGGCGCGCAGATGGACTGCACCCGGTCCTCGAGTTCGCCGAATCCGCCGTTGCGCGGGCCGGTCATCGTGATGCCGGGGACGATGCTGCCCATGCCGCCGAGCGCGATCTCGGCCCCCACGCCCTCGGGGCTCGGGTCGATGTCGTTCTGCTTGCCGGGCTGGCGCCGGCCGTCGGCGATGAGCCCGACCCCAAGCACGAGATCCTGGTCACCGTCGGCGAGCACGCCCCGGCCGTTGCCGATGTTGCTGGCGAGGTCGCCGGCGATCACGGCGCCCTGGCTGAAGCCCATGATCACGTAGCGGGTGAGCGGGCAGCGCTTGTTGGTGGCGATGATCTTGCCGGCGGCGCGCTTGTATCCCTGCGTGCGCGAGACGTTGTAATCGGCCTGGCGGTCGGCGAGGTTCGTCGGGTTCCGGAACTGGGCGGTGTAGGGAACCGTGTAGATCTCCGCGCGCGAACGGTCGAACTGACCTGCGAGCGCCTTGGAGACGCGCAGCATCAGCGAGTTCGGGTTGGCCGTCGGCGAATACGGGTCGTCGTCTGGACTGGACTCCCAGGTGCCGGGGATCACCACGGTGAGGACGTCCGGACAGTCCGCCGGTTGCGCCTCGGGCCGCTCCTTCGACGGGGAGGTCGGGGGACGCTCCGGTCCGATCGGGGGCGGACCGGGCCGCGTGAGGATGACGACGAGCACCACGACGAGCACGATCGCCAGCGCCGCGAGCGCGAGCAGTGAGAGTCTTGCCAGCCGCCGGACCGGCCCCTTGCGGGTGCGGGCGGCGGATCCCCGTCGCTTCGCCACGTCAGCAGTAGTGCTGTTCTGCCGCGCGGATCACCTTGTCCGCCTTGGCATTCGCTTGTTCGACGGTCTCGGTGCCCGGACCGACCGAGGCGGTGACGAAGGCCTTCACCATGCCCGGGTCGGTGCCCTTCTGGCGGGCCCCGCACACGTACTTGGCCATGGTGAGGGCGACCGAGTTGTCGGTGTCGCCCGCGAACTCCACGTTCTGAGACTTCAGCGCCGCGAGGTAGGCCTTGGCCTTGTCGTCGAGCGGCTCCCCGGGCGGGCCGGGGAAGCTCTCGGGCACCTTGGTGCTCGGGTTGGGCGCGGTGTCGGGCAGCTTCGTCGTCGGGGCCCCCGAGGCCTCCGTCGACGGCTTCACCGAGTCTCCGGTGGGTGCGGTCGACGACGACGCCGGCGTGCCCGACGGGGCGGCCGAGTACAGCGACGTGGTCGTCACCGGGTTGTTGGTGATCGGCGCACTGGCGGTCGAGTCGTCCGAACATGCCGTGACCGAACCGAGTGCGAGCGCCAGGCCCGAGACGGCCAGCACCAGCCGAGCACACTTCGTTGTCATCGCCACTTCCTGTCGAACCTTGTGCGGAGTCGTGCCCAGGCTACCGTCCCGGGAGAGGCCCTCGGCCACCCCGAAGGGCGTCACCTGCGCAAACCCCGCGATTCCTCAGCGAAGTCTCAGGGCTTGCACACGCGTGGCCGAGATTGGGCCCGCCCCTTCCGGTCTCCGGACGCCCGGGCCTGTCGGCCGGGTGCCGGAGACCGGAGGGAGCACGACGTCACTTCAGGACCTTCGCGCCGTCCTTCGCGGTCCACTCGATGCGGCCGTGCTCGAAGAAGTTCACCCGGCCCTTGCCGTCGCGGGTGGGCTCCTCGTTGCTGACCGGCTTGCCGAGGCGTCCGCCCGGCCCGCCGGCGGCCGTGTAGGCGCCGCCGATCGCGCCGGTGACGAACCTCGGGCCCTTCGGGCCGCTGAAGATGCGGCCGTTGAAGAAGTCCTGGGCCTTGCCGCCGGGCACCGGGTAGGACGGGGTCAGGCAGCCGCCCAGGATGCCCTTGTTGGCGTCCCAGAGCTTGCGGAAGGCGTCGTCCACACGGCAGGCGACCGCATCGTTGGAGATGCCCAGTGCCGCGGCGGCCTGCGGCCACGCCTGGATCATCTCGAACTCCCAGTAGGGCCAGGTGTGCGTGCCCGACGGGCGGTAGACGGCCTGCCCCGGGATGCCCTTGCGGTTGAGCTGGATGGCGAACTGCTGCGAGGTCACGCGGGAGAGCATCTCCAGCCCCACGCCCGAGTAGTTGGTGGCCAGCAGCGGGATGTCCGACGGCTTGTCGTGCGGTCCGACCATGCCGTTGCCGGACGAGACGTACAGGCTGGTGCCCTGGAGCTTGTCGGCGAGCACGTAGGGATCGTGCTCCTTCCACGCCGGGTCGGACGGCGGGCCGAACATCTTCATCGAGTCGTAGCCGCCGCCGTCGCGCAGGGCGAACTGGATGGCCTGCGGCATGCCGAACGAGCTGAGCTGCAGGATGCCGGAGAACGACGCGGCGAACTTGTAGAAGCCGGGGTTGCGCGCGGCGAGCATCATGGCCGCCGAGCCGCCCATGGACAGGCCCTCGATGCCGCGGACGTCGGTCGAGCGCCACTCGTTCTCGAGGATCGGGGGCAGCTCCCGGATGAGGAACGTCTCCCACTTGTAGTTCTTGCCGCGGTCGGGTTCCTTCCAGTCGGTGTAGAAGCTCGACTCGCCGCCGATCGGGAGGATGACGTTGACGTTCTTGTCCTTGTAGAAGTCGATGATCTTGGTGTTGATCACCCAGCCGCTCTGGTCGTCGCGGGCCCGCAGGCCGTCGAGCATCGTCAGCTGGGGGAACTTCTCCTTCGGCTTGGCGTACCAGTCACGCGCCAGCAGGATCTGGACCTGGATGTTGGTGTTCATCGACGGCGAGTAGACCCAGAGGGCCACGCGCCGGTCGGTGTACCAGAAGGTGTTGACCACCTTGCCGGGCGGCACGGGCGCCGCGGCCGGGGCGGGCGCCGGCGGACGCGGGGCCTCCGACCGCGGTGCCTCCGACCGCGGTGCCTCCGACCGCGGTGCGGACGGTGCCGGCGACGCCGACGTGCCCGGGGGCGCCGGCGCGGCAGGGGGCGCGGCGGGCGCCGGTGACGCCGGGGCGGCCGGTGCCGGCGCCGGCGGTTCGGGCTCCGCGCCTGCGAGACCCTGTCCGACGACGAGCCCCGTCACCGCCACCAGCGCCACACCGGCGGCCGCCATCGAATGCCGGGCACGTCCACGAGCCGTCCGGGAACCGAACGGTCGTGCACCACTGTTTCGCCGCATCACCTGTAGAACTCCTTCGCCCCATCAGACCGGGGTTCGCGCAGAGCGACCGTTTCCCCAGTAGTCACATCTGCATCATCACTACCAAAAGCCTCAGGAGTTTCTTACACGGAATATGCGCGCGTGTCCCGACGCCACGCTGTGACACGTGAGATTCATGTGACAGGTGTTATCAGGTCGGTCGCATCGCCGACATACGACGACGCCCCGCCCGGGAGTCCCGGACGGGGCGTCGAAACAGCTCGTGTCAGGCCGTCAGCGGAAGAATCCGCGGTTCTTGGCGTTCCACATCATGTCCTGCCAGTAACCCCACGCGTGGGTGCCGTTCGCGTAGTAGGTCATCAGCGGGACGCCCTGGACGAAGGCGGCCGCCTCGAAGGCCTTCGACTGGGAGAACGCCAGGAGCTCCAGCGTCGATCCCTTGAACAGGTCGTCGAAGACGTTCGGCAGGGCGTTGTACTTGCCGAACAGGCCGTTGCCCGAACCGACGAAGATCTTCATGCCGCGCATCAGGCCGATGTTCCAGAAGGGGTCGTTCTGGAACCAGCGGATGCTCCACGGCGGGCCCCACATGGCGTCGATGTTCCACGGCTTCGGGTCGACGTCGAACATCGCCAGGCGCAGCGCGGTACGCATACCGGGCGCGCTGAGGAAGTTGTAGCCCGACAGCGAGCCGGCACGGTCGAAGTGCTGGCGGTTCTGCGCACCGATGACGAGAGCCGCGTTACCGCCCATCGACAGGCCCATGATCGCGTAGCGCTTCGACGGGCCGACGCGGAAGCCGCGGCGGTCGAGCTCGGCGATCAGGGTCTTGGTGATGACGCAGTTCCAGCGGTACCGGTACTTCTGGCCGTTGAAGTTGCTGGGCGCATCCCAGTCGGTGTAGAAGCTCGCGGGTCCACCGATGGGCTCGACGACGTTGACGCCGGACTTGACCATCTCCTGGACGTTGGTGTTGATCTCCCAGCCGCTGTAGTCGTACTGGGCGCGCATACCGTCGAGCAGGATGACGGTCTTGTAGTTGCCGGGCTTCTTCCAGGCGCGGACCTTGACATTCGGCATGCCGCACCCGTTGACCCAGAACTCCTGCTTCCCGACCTGCGTGCCCCCGATCCGGGCGTTCGCCTGTCCGGCGACGACTCCGGTAAGCCCGACAACTGTCAGCACGGCGACGAGAGCGGCGATCAGCCGGTTGCTCGTCCGACTGCGCCCAGGCCTGCTCGCCTGTGTGGCAGCTTCACGCATGTACAGAATCTCCCTTTTCCGCCGCCCGGAGCCGGTGACGCTCTCACATCACGCAACCCGGTCGGACCTTGTGCGTATCACACCTCGCCGGCGCATACGGATGGCGGCGCGGCAATGGTTCAGCGAGCCGATCTCGCATGCGATTCGCCGTCGGGGAGCCTATTCGATGCTCTCTGACGTGACAAACCTTGTGACTGCGATCACAACTCTCGCACCGGGACGCCCTGGCCACTCCAGAACACCCCGGTCACACACGGTCAATCGACCCATCGAGCCGCGACGTTACCGATCCGAGATGTATCCGCGAAATTTCTCGCGGATGGCCCGGGCGGATTCCGGCAGGCCGGACAGGTCGCCCGCCTCAGTTCCCGGGGTTCACCGGCGGCGGCATCTCGAGGCCGCAGCGCAGGATCTCGTACTCCGGCTCGCGCTGGATCCGGTAGCTGTTGAACGTGAACGCCTGCCGCAGGTTGTGCTTGAAGCGGCTGAACGACCACGGCCCCTCGAAGGAGGCGAACCGGTCCTTGGTCTCCGGGCACTGGAGCGCCACCTGTGCCTGCCGGACGAGATCCTCGTCGAGGTAGCCGGGGAGCACCGGGCGACGCGGGAAGGCGCCGGACTCGGCGATCACCCACTCGCTCGGCAGGATCTTGTCGTGGCCGATGCGGCCGTCCTCGAGGCGCTCGGTGTGCGCGGCGAGCGGATACGCCAGACCCATCTGGTCGATGACGCGCACGTCGAGGGGCGCGTTCATGCTCGTCATACCGAGGTTGAGGAAGTAGACGGTCACCTGGCGCTTGGCACCGGGCGGCATCTCCCCCGGGAGCTTCGCGACGTACCACTCGTCGTAGTTGAACGACGGCAGGATGACGCCGCCCTGGTCGCGGTACTGCTCGATCTTCTCGACCATCGCCTTCATGCGCGGGTAGTCGAGGTAGTCCTCGGCGGTCACGGGGTTCTCGTTGCCCATGTTGGTGACGTAGAAGCGACGTTCGTCGACGATCCCGCTGCGACCGATGTCGATGCCGGCGTTGGGCAGCACGGTCGAGTGGGTGGTGATCGCCCAGACGAGGACCGTGATCCACATGCCGGCCATCGCGACCGACCCGGCCAGGCCCAGACCCGCGCGACGACGGGCCGCGGGGTCGGTGTCGCGTCGGGCGAATGCCGCCTTGACGTGTGCCGGGATGGTCACCGGGACCACCATCAGCGGCAGGAAGGTGATGAACAGCGGGGTCAACAGGACGCGGCCGTGCATGAAGTCGCCGCCCTGGCGGACCCAGTACACGACGAGGATCAGCCCGGCCGCGACGACGACCGCCACGGCGACGGGCGTGCTCTGCAGCCGCGCGGAGAACCTCGCGAAGCGGGACCCCGCGGAGGCCTGCGGATCGGCGGCGGTGTCGGCGGCGTCGGCCGGCGCGTCGCGCAGGCGATCGCCGACGATCAGCAGCACACCGGCGATCACCGCCAGTATCACCGGCAGCAGCAGGACGTACGGGCCGAAGAGGTTGGTGAGGTAGGCGAAGCCCTGCTCCCACTTGGACCCGCTCGCGTCCTTGGCGACGGCCGGGTTCGGGACCAGCAGGCCGTAGTAGCCCATCCGGAAGATCTGGTAGCCGACCGGCAGGGCGCCCGCGACGACGAGGACGCCCAGGCGCATCTTCCAGCCCAGGGGCGCGAAGAAGACGAGCAGCAGGACGAGGCCGCCCAGGACTGCGAGTTCGGGACGGATCAGCGGCGCGAGGCCCGCGGTGAACGCCAGCAGCAGGGTGGCAGTGGCCGCCCGGCCCCCGCTTCTCGGCCCCCGGCGCGCCCAGGCCACCAGCTGCACCCACAGCACGGCCACCCAGAAGATGCAGAGACCGCTCTCCAGGCCGCTGGTCGCGAAGTCGCGTGCCGGCGGCAGCGCGATGTAGACGATGGCGGTGAACGGAAGGAGCAGCGTCCAGCCGTCGCCGGTGAGGCCGCCGATGCGGTTGCCGTAGAGGCGCGCCGCGCCGTACATCGCGATCGGGATCGCGGCGACCGAGCACACGAGCGCGACCCACAGCGCGACGTACTCGAGCTGGGCGTCGGTGACCCACGCCCAGAACCACAGCAGGTACGTCCACGCCGTCGAGGTGTTGGCCTCGACGCGCTCGCCGGCGTTGAACACCGGACCGTTGCCGGCGAAGAGGTTGCGCAGGGTGCGCAGGACGATCAGGCCGTCGTCGGCGATCCAGCGGCGCTGCCATGCGCCGATGGCGAAGAAGGTGGTCACCAGGACCGCTCCGACGAACCAGCTGGCCGCGGCCAGCCGACGCCGGGACGTCACGGCCCCCGCCACGGACGTCGGAGTGGTCTCTACCTCGTCGACGACGGAATCGGTACCGACACCGTCGGCGGACTGCAGACCGTCAATTGACCGCATAGACCGCGACACCCACGCATACTATCCACGCCACGGCAAGCAGCTGCAGTACACGGTCGCCGAGGGCGATCTCTTCCGGCTCGCCCGCCGCACCGCCGTCGACGTCCACCGCATAGCGCAGGATGGCGATCGTGAACGGCACCATCGAGATGGCGTAGGCGACGTTGGTGTCGTGGTTGTTGTCGGCACCCTTGTCGAACGCCCACAGGCCGTAGAACACGACCACGCCGGTGGCCGACAACGTCCACACGAACCGCAGGTAGGTGGTCGTGTAGTAGCGCAGCGCCTTGCGGATCTGGGCGCCGGTGCGCTCGGCGAGGATCAGCTCGGCGTAGCGCTTGCCGGCCGCCATGAACAGCGAGCCGAAGGCCATGACGAGCAGGAACCACTGCGACAGGTCGATCTCGGCGGCGACGCCGCCGGCGATGGCGCGCAGCAGGAAGCCCGACGACACGATGCAGATGTCGATGACCGCCTGGTTCTTGAGCCCGAAGCAGTAGCCCAGCTGGATGACCAGGTAGATCGCGATGACCACCGCGGTCTGCCAGTTCGCCAGGAAGGCGACCGCGATCGAGCCCGCGAGCAGGACCGCGGCCAGCGTGTACGCCAACGGCACCGGCACGACACCCGCCGCGATGGGGCGGAACCGCTTGGTGGGGTGGTTGCGGTCGGACTCGACGTCCATCGCGTCGTTGACGAGGTAGATGCTCGACGCCGCGAGGCAGAACGCGATGAAGGCGATCCCGGCATGGACCAGCACCGAGACCTCGGTGATGTTGCCGGCCGCCAGCGGCGCGGCGAGCACCAGGACGTTCTTCACCCACTGCCGTGGGCGGATCGCCTTGATCAGCCCGGTGGCCAGGTTCTTCGGCGGCCCGGCGACCTTCCCGTGCTCGATCGGCTCCTCGCTCATGCACTCTCCCTGTGTCGTGTCGCCCGCGCGATGACCGGGGCCGCGGCGAGTCGCAGCGGACCGCCGGGCACCGCGGCCGTCAGGCCGAGCCGGGTCAGGGCGCGCGCCGCACGGCGGGCGCGTCCGGGTGCCGGTTGATCGCGGGTGGGTTCGAGCAGCACCTTATCGCCCGCGATGACCGCGGCTGCGCTCGCGGCACCGATCGCGGCACCGGCGGTGACGTCGGTCGGGTAGTGGACGCCGAGGACGAGCCGCGACAGCAGCATCGGCGGGACCAGCACGGCGGGCAGGGTCTTGAGATCCCAGCCGGCGGCGCGGCCGATGAGGATCGCGGCGGCGGTCGTCGACGTCGCATGCGAGGACGGGAAGCTCAGCTTGCTGGGGGTGGACACGCCGATCTCGATCGCCGGATGGTCCGGGCGCGGCCGGCGGACGATGCGCTTGATGATCACCGAGGCGGCGTGCGCCCCGAAGGCGCCGACGCCGGCCTCGATCCACAGCTGCTGAGAGCGTTCGTCGCCGCGGGCCCGCGCGAGCGCCCAGCCGGCGCCGGCGATGCCGAGCCAGCCCAGGGCGTGCTCCCCGAAGTGCGACAGGCCGCGGGCGGCCGAGCGGACGCCCGGCTGCGCGCCGATGCCCTGCTGGATCGCGACGAGGACCTTCTCCTCGCCCTGCGGGGGCCGGGAGGTCTCGTCGGCCGATGCCGCGAGACTAGTCGATTCCGAAGACATCGGCCCAGCTCTCCTTACTGGTCAACTCGCGATGCTTGGCCCGATAGACCCGCTTCATCTCGTCGAACTTCTCCTGCAGCTCCTTGACCAGCGCGAAGTGCTCGCGGGCCAGGGCGATCATCTTCTCGCGGTCGCGCTGGCGGTAGACGACGCCCCGGCCGTCGGCGGTGGTGACGGTGACCCCGTCGACGCGGCCGAGCGAGAACCAGCGCGCCTCGATCGGCGGGTAGTTGGCCTGCGGGACCTCGTGGTGACGCGGGTCGGCCGGGCGGGCGTTGTTGACCACGGCCGCGGCGAGCGCCTTGACCTTGCTGATCGGGTTCGTCGGGACGTGGGTGCCCAGGTGCGTCGCCTCGCCGGTGGCCTTGGGCAGGACCGTCGCCGACGGCAGCACGACCGCGTCCGGGTACTGCTTGCGCATCTCGGCGATCTTGGGCAGCGCGGCCGGCAGCAGGCTCCGGATGTGGTCGGGACCGCGCAGGAAGTCGCGGATCGCCTCGTTCTGGATCGCCACGGTCGAGTACTCCAGGCACAGCAGGTGCTTGGCGGTGGCCTTGGACATCGACCGGAGGATGCCCTTGATCGGGCCGTCGTGATGGATGGCGGCGACCACCAGGCGGTTGCGGAGGTGGAAGTACGCCTGCCAGTCGATGGCGTCGTCCTTGTCGCTCCACGCCATGTGCCAGATCGCGATACCCGGGATGGTGGCGGTGGGATAGCCGGCCTTCGCCGCGCGCAGCGCGAACTCCCAGTCGTCCCACTTGATGAACAGCGGCATCGGGAGGCCGATCGTCTCCGCGCACTCGCGGGGGATCATGCACATCCACCAGCCGTTGCCCTCGACGTCGATGCGCCGGTGCAGGTTCTTGGAGTTCTCGCGGTCGCGGAGCGGGTACTCGGCGAAGTTGTGGTCGTACTCGACGAACGGCGCCGCGGTCCACATGAAGGTGTCGCGGCGGATGACCTCGCCCATGCAGTGCAGGTGGCTGCGGTCCTGCAGGTTGAGCATCTGCCCGCCGACGAGCATGGGGGCCTTGGCGAATCGCGACATCGCGAGGGCGCGCAGGATCGAGTCCGGCTCGATGGCGATGTCGTCGTCCATGTAGAGGATGTACGGCGAATCGGTCAGGCGCAGGGCCTCGTACATGATGCGCGCGTAGCCGCCCGAACCGCCGAGGTTGCCCTGGTCGAAGATGTGCAGGCGATCGCCGAGCGCCGCGGCGGCCTCGGCGTAGCCGGGCTCGTCGACGACCTTCCTGGTGCCCTGGTCGGGCATCATCACCGCGTCGATGACCTCGTCGACCATCGGATCGGAGGTCAACGCCGCCAACGCGTTCACCGCGTCGGTCGGCCGGTTGAAGGTCGGGATGCCGACCGTCACGCGCTTGGTCTCGGCATCGGGGGTGGGCGCCTCGATCGGGGCGTACCAGCCCGCGGCGACGATCTCGGTGTCGGTGTCGGTGGTGACGTCGAACCAGATCCAGCCGCCGTCCTCGAACGGGCCGAGGTCGAGCTCGAATTCGGCCACGCCGCGGCCGTTCTCGTCGGTGGCGACGAGGTCGCCGCCGATGCCGATGCGCGATCCGTCGATCTTGGAGCGGTACAGGTCGACGCGGCAGGTGCCGACGACCTCGATGCGCAGCACGACCGACTTCAGGATGCTCCAGCGCCGCCAGTACGCGGCCGCGAAGGCGTTGAAGTAGGTCTCGAAGCTGACCTCCGACTCGGCGCCCAGCAGAACCGAGGTCCGACTCGGTGCGTGCGCGCGCCGGTGGTTGGACGCGGACTCGAGCAGGTACAGCGACCGGACGTCGAGCGGCTCGCCCGCCCGCGGGAAGATCACCCGCTGCAGAAGCGATTTCGCCTTCGACGGCCCGGTTCCCGCCTCGGGGATGTCGGACTGGTTCACGGGGGTCACCGTCACTGTTCGGCTCCTGCGGGGTCGGTCACCAACGGCGCACCGTCACGCAGATGCGGCGCCAGGGTGTTGTCGAACATGGTGAGCGCGCTGGCGATCGCCATGTGCATGTCGAGGTATTGGTAGGTACCCAGGCGGCCACCGAAAAGCACCTTCGCGCTTGCGGTCTCGGCCTTGGCGAGGTCGCGGTAGCGCTGCAGCTTCGCGCGGTCGTCCGGGGTGTTGATCGGGTAGTACGGCTCGTCGTTCTCATCGGCGAAGCGGCTGTACTCGCGCATGATGACCGTCTTGTCGGTCGGGTACGAGTCGCGCTCGGGATGGAAGTGCCGGAACTCGTGGATGCGGGTGAACGGCACGTCGGCGTCGTTGTAGTTCATCACCGGGGTGCCCTGGAAGTCGCCGGTGTCGAGCACCTCGGTCTCGAAATCCAGTGTGCGCCAGCCGAGACGGCCCTCCGAGTAGTCGAAGTAGCGGTCCAGCGGACCGGTGTAGACCACCGGGGCGTCCGGGTTCTCCGCACGCAGCTCGTCGCGCACCGCGAACCAGTCGGTGGACAGGCGCACCTCGATGCGCTCGTCGGCGGCCATGTTCTCCAGCCACTTGGTGTAACCCTCGACCGGCAGGCCCTCGTACTTGTCGTTGAAGTACCGGTTGTCGAAGGTGTAGCGCACCGGCAGGCGGGTGATGTTGCTCGCCGGCAGGTCCTTCGGGTCGGTCTGCCACTGCTTGGCGGTGTAGTGCTTGATGAAGGCCTCGTAGAGCGGTCGGCCGATGAGGCTGATCGCCTTCTCCTCGAGGTTGCGCGCCTTCGCGGTGTCGATCTCCCCGGCCTGCTCGGCGATGAGCTTGCGCGCCTCGTCGGGCGTGTAGTAGCGCCCGAAGAACTGGCTGATGAGGCCGAGCCCCATCGGGAACTGGTAGGCCTGCCCGTTGTGCAGCGCGAAGACGCGGTGCTGGTAGTTCGTGAACTCGGTGAACTGGTTCACGTACTCCCACACGCGGTCGTTGGAGGTGTGGAAGAGGTGGGCGCCGTACTTGTGGATCTCGATCCCGGTCGTCGGCTCGGGCTCGGAGTAGGCGTTGCCCCCGATGTGGTCGCGCCGTTCGACGACGAGAACCCGTTTGCCCAGCTGCGTCGCGGCCCGCTCGGCGACGGTGAGACCGAAGAATCCGGAGCCGACGACGATCAGGTCATATCTGCTACTGGTTGCCACGGGTCCTCAGGGTAACGGACCCAACCTGAGGATTCCCCGAGCCACGGTCTCCCGCGCCCGCCGCCGGGTAGTGTTCGATCCATCCGGTCTGACGCCGTCGGACCCGGTCGATCTGTGTTGTCCAGTCGGTTCGGGGAGCCTGCGATGCCTGCGAGGCCCGGTGATGTGATGCCCGTCATCACCGACGTGACCGTGGTGGTGCCCGCCCACGACGAGGGCGATCTCCTGCCCGCGTGCCTCGAGGCCTGACGGTCGCCGCCGCCGCGGTCGCGCTGCCGGTGGAGGTGATCGTGGTGCTCGACTCCTGCCGGGATTCGTCGGCCTCGGTGGTCCCGCCGCGGTTCCGGACCCTCCGGGTCGAGGAGCGCTGCGTGGGCGCGGCACGTCGAGCGGGTTTCGCCGCCGCCTCCGCAGGTGCGTCGCCGACGACGTGGTTCGCGACCACCGACGCGGACTCGACCGTCCCACCCGAATGGCTGGTGACCCATGTGGCGGCCGCGCATGACGGCGCCGACGCCTACGTGGGCACCATCACCCCCGACGGTTTCGACGGCTGGCCCCCGGGGACCGGGGCCCGGTTCGCCCGCAACTACGAACCCCGCACCGGACACCGCCACATCCACGGCGCCAACCTGGGGGTGCGCGCCGACGCCTACGCCGCGGTCGGCGGGTTCCGCACCCTCTCAGCGCACGAGGACGTCGACCTGGTCGCCCGCCTCGAGAACGCCGCGCGGCCGATCGTGTGGGGCGCGCATGCGCCGGTGCGCACGTCCACGCGTCGTGCCGGCCGGGCCGCCGAGGGGTTCGCCGCCTATCTGCGCGGGCTCGCCGAGCGCACCCCCGAGGAGACCGGATGAGCGGCGAGCGCGCCCGCGAGATCGTCGGGTCGGCGGACTTCGCGCTGCCGCGCCCCGGCTCGGGGCGGACACTCGAGCGCTTCGCCGCGCTGACCCGGCTCTGCACCGAGGACATCGGCACCGGGCGTCTCGTGGAGGCCCACGCCGACGCCGACGCCATCCTGGGCGAGATCGTCGGCGGCGGCGTGGCGCCCGGCGAGTTCTGGGGCGTGTGGGCCGCCGAGCCGCCCCGCCCGAGGGTCGACGCCCGCCTCGTCGACGCCCGCTGGCAGCTGTCTGGCGTGAAGCCCTGGTGCTCGGGCGCCACCGTCTGCACCCATGCCCTGGTGACCGCGCACACCGACGCCGGAATCCGCCTCTTCGCCGTGGACCTGCGCGCGCCCGGCGTCAGCGCCGACACCTCCGGCTGGCACAGTCCGGGCATGCTGACGACCGACACCGGGGACGTGGCGTTCGACGCGGTGCCCGCCGAACCCGTCGGCGGGGTCGGCGCCTACCTCGATCGGCCCGGTTTCTGGCACGGCGGGATCGGCGTCGCGGCCTGCTGGTTCGGCGGCGCACGGCGTGTCGCTCGCCCCCTCTACCGTGCCGTCGCCGACTCCGACGACCCGATCCTGCGGATGCACGCCGGAGCGGTCGACGCCCGCCTGACGGCCGGCTGGGCGCAGCTCGAGGCCGCCCGGCTTGCCTTCGCCGTCCGCTGGTCGATCGAGCAGGTCGCGACCGGCATCATCGACCGGGTGGGGCGGGCGTTGGGCCCGCGGCCGCTGGTGGCCGACCCCGATCACGCGCACGCCGTGGCCGACCTGACGGTGTACATCCGCCAGTCACACGCCGACGCCGATCTCGTGACCCTCGGCGGTCTCGTCGACGGCCGGATTCCCGGACCCGAGGGGGACCGATGACGACCGACGGGCGCTCGGAGAGCATGTCGGCCCGGTTCGCCGCGACACCGACCGCCGACACCGGGACCCCGGAGGCGCGGTGGCGGGAATGGTTCGCCGCCCGGGGCGGGTGGCCGCCGGCGGAGGTGCCCGTCGATCGCCTCGTCGTCATGTCCGCCCACCCCGATGACGAGGTGCTCGGAGCGGGAGCGCTGATCTCCTCGGCCGCCCGATCCGGGACCGAGGTGGTGGCCGTCTGCCTCTCCGACGGTTCGGCCTCGCACCCCGGGTCCCCGACCCTCACGCCCCGCGAGCTGGCCGAGCACCGGCACCGTGAACTGGATGCCGCCACGA
The DNA here is from genome assembly GCF_900683595.1 of Gordonia paraffinivorans. Classification (NCBI taxonomy): domain Bacteria; kingdom Bacillati; phylum Actinomycetota; class Actinomycetes; order Mycobacteriales; family Gordoniaceae; genus Gordonia; species Gordonia paraffinivorans. The sequence goes on from NZ_CAACYD010000006.1 coordinate 987,240, forward strand.
CCGTCCTCGGCCTCGAACCGTCACGCTGGTGTGGCCTCCCCGACGGCCGCCTCGCCGAACGGGAGCCGGAGATCGAGGCGATCCTCGCCGGGGTCCTCGCCGAGAAGCCCGTCGCGCGAACGGGATTGCTGTCGGTGTGGTCGCACGACGGCCACCCGGACCACGAGGCGGCCGGGCGGTGCGCGCAGCGCGTCGGCGACGCGCACGGCCTGCCGGTGTGGATGTTCCCCATCTGGATGTGGCACTGGGCCGCGCCCGGCGATCCGGCGGTCCCGTGGGACCGCGTGCGCACGTTCTCGCTCGACGACGCCGATCTCGCACGCAAGCGCGCGGCGGTGGAGGAGTTCGCCACCCAGATCCGCCCCCTGTCCGACGCCCCCGAGGACGCGGCGGTCCTCGGACCCCACATTCTCGCGCGCCTTCTCCGCGACCGGGAGTTCATCCTCACATGACCCCACACCGATTGCCGGACAGCTATTTCCACGCCATGTATGCCGCCGACGACCCGTGGGGCTTCTCGTCCCGCTGGTACGAGCGACGCAAGTACGCGCTGACCCTCGCGGCGCTCTCCTCTCCCCGCTACGGCTCGGCCTTCGAACCCGGCTGCTCGATCGGCGTCCTCAGCGCCGAGCTGGCCACCCGCTGTGACCGCCTGCTGTGCATCGACGTCAGCCCCCGCGCCGTCGATCTGGCGCGCCGGCGTCTCGCCGCCGCCCCGCACGCGCAGGTGCGCTCGGGCGACATCGTCGAGGACTGGCCGGTCGGCGAGCGGTTCGACCTGATCGTGCTCAGCGAGGTCCTCTACTACCTCGACGCCGATGCGCTGGACGACCTCGTCGGTCGTCTGCCGGGGTCGCTGACCCCCGACGGAGAGGTCGTCGCGGTGCACTGGCGATGGCCGGTCGCGGACTACCCGCAGACCGGCGACGCGGTCCACGAGGCGCTGCGGGCGTCGTCGCTGGCCGTCTCGGCGTCCTACTCCGACACCGACTTCCGTCTCGACGTCCTCCGTCGTCGGCCGGGGCGGTCGGTGGCCCAGCGCGAAGGCCTCGTCGACGCCTGAGGGTCCCGGCCATCCGGCATACTTCACTCGCGACGGTTCTCTTCCGCGACTCGGCGCGTCGACCGGCCGGATCATGCGGGACGTGTACTCATCGGGAGGCTCCAGTTGACCGGGTTGGCGGATTTCGGTGCGCAGATGACGCGGATCGCCGGGGAGATGCGCGCGCAGAGCGACGGCACGGAGGCCTTCCTCCGGTCGATGACCAAGTACGCGGTCGACGCCGTCGACCAGGCCGAGTTCGCGACGGTGACCCTCGTCGCGAACGGGCAGATCGAGACCCCGGTCATCGTCGGCGATCTCGGCGGCGAGGCCGACCGGCTGCAGCAGGAACTCGGCGAGGGGCCGTGCGTCCGGGCCGCCGTCGACGACGTGACCATCTGGATCGACGACATGACCGCCGAGACCCGGTGGCCGAGGTTCACCGAGCGTGCCGCAGCGCTGGGGCTGCGGTCGATGGCGTGTTTCTGCCTCTACATCGACGGGGACGGATTCGGCGCGCTCAACCTGCACAGCACCCGCCCGTACGCGTTCACCGAGGAGTCACGGACGATCGGCGAGCTGTTCGCCGCCCATGCGGCCACCGCGTTCGCGGCCGTCAAGGAGAAGCAGCAGCTCCACGCCGCGCTGCACACGCGCGACGTCATCGGCCAGGCCAAGGGCATGATCATGGAGCGCTACAAGCTCGACGCGACCGCGGCGTTCGCCTTGCTGGCACGGCTGTCCCAGGACGCCAACATCAAACTCGCCGAGGTCGCCGCCCAGATCGTGGAGGCAGGCCCCGAGGCCTGAGGCGGCCCCGGAGCCGGAGGCCCCGTCAGCGGAGGGCGTCGCGCTTGGGGAACCCGAGCACCGGGATGCCGCCGCGCTGCTGGAAGCGTTCGAGACCCTTGCCGACGAGGACCTTCGGGCCGGTCGCCGGGGTGAAGAACATCATCCCCTTCTCGAACAGCTGCGTGACGCCGGCGCCGTCGGGGGTGAGCGTCGGGGAGCCGAGCGCGGCGCCGAGCGGTCCGGCCGCTCCGCCGAGCTGCTGGAACCGGCCGTTCATCACCGAGATGGCGAGGTCGAGGAGCTTGGACGCGCCGGGCACCAGCTGGTCGGCGAGCTGGTTGAGGCTGCCGAGGTCGAGCCCGAAGCCCGGGCCGGCCGGACCGGTCGGCGGCTTGACGATCCGGGGCGGGGTCTGCTGTCCCTGGACGGAGAACCACGACGACTTCAGCTGCAGCTTGTTCCGGGCCTCCTCGCCGGTGACCTCGGCCGTGCCGCCGGAACCGACCGCGCGCACCTTCAGCGCGCGCCCGTGCTCGGGTCCGAGGCCGTTGGCCTCGATCACCTCGAAGCTCTGCAGAGCGCCCACGCCGAACGCCGAGCCGATGCTCGACGCCGAGACGGTGGCCGTCCAGTCGTGGTTGGGCGAGACGGAGTCGCCCTCGTCGACGACCGCCGGGAACTCGCCGCCGGCCGTGTATCCGCCGGTGGAGGCGGAGAACTCGGTGAAGGCGGGCTTGCCGTTCTTCAGCAGGATCTGTCCGGCCGTGGCGTCGGCGGCCGCGTTGGTGCGCCGGTCCTCACCCTCGACGCCGCCGTAGACCTGTGAGTTCTGGGTGTCGTCGATCTTCTTGCCGCCCGCGATGGCGGCAAGGGCGTAGGTCCGGGCCGCGACGGCCTGGGCCTGCAGGGCGGCCGCGCCGCCGGAGTCGCCCCAGGCGGGCAGGCTCTCGCGGGGGATCACACCCTTGACGTAGTCGTCGATGTGGACGCGGTTGACCACCCGGCCGCCCTCGACTCCGAGCGCGCCCCGGTAGGCCTTCTCCGAACCGCAGAACTTGAGGAACTCGGCTGCGGGCCGACTGGGCGCCATGCTCAGCGGCTCGACGAAGGTCGCCGGCACCGATCGCACCGCGGCCCCGCCGCATCCGTTGCGGATGGTGGCCGTGCCCCCGGACAGGCTGACCGCCTGCCCGGGAGCCACCGTCTGACCACCGACTCGCATGCCGGCGTCCGCGTGCACATTCACCGAGTTCTGACCCGTGAGGGTCACATCGATCTCGGGCCTGTCCACCTTCCCCGCGGTGGTACCGCCGTAGAAGTGGCGGAGGATCTGCTGCGCCGTCCAGCCCTTGCGGGCGTAGCCGTACGCACCCCACTGCCCCATTCCGCGGCCGTGGCCATGACCGTGCCCAATGAGCGTCACCGTCGACCCGACCGAGAGCTCGACCTCGGTGGCCGAGTCGGTGGCGCCCGCGGCGACGAGCCCACCTGCCAGCAGTGCGGGAGCCAGCCCCGCAGCGGCCCAGGTCAACGCGCGGTTGCGCGTTCTCCCGGGACGCTGACCGGTCGCCGGCCTTCTCGGCAGGAGCCGCTTGGGTCGGACTCTGGTCACCACTGCACACATCCTTCGGTCGCGACGACACCAGTCCGGGGACCGCGGCCAGGCCGGGCCTCCGTTGTGACTGATGTGACGATTGGGACTTGAGTGACATTAGTGAAGAGTCGTTGCGATCACCAAGCCGAGCCGGTCACAACCGGATCACGAGTTGAGCGACGATTTGTGACCTCACCAGAAACACCAGCAACTCCAAGCACATCGGTAACAAGAGCGTCACGACTGGCAGGCACCCGGCGTGTGTCGCGGCACCGGACACAACCCGGCCTCCACCATGGCGACGTCATCGACCCCGCAAGGAGATCCGTGCGTTACCCCAGACCCAAGCTCTCGATCGCGCTCGCGGCCATCGCCGCTGCGGTCGTGGCGAGCCCGTTCGCGGTCGTCGCCATCGGCGCCGACGACGCCGCCCCACGACTGGTGGACAACAAGGACGACGTCGCCCGCACCGAGATCGAACAGGTGCCGCTGCGCGAATTGCCGGCCGCGATCATCGACCTGGCCTCGTCCGGCCTCGCCGACGCGGGCGTGACGCTTCCCCCGATCGAGCCGGACGCCTTCCCGCTTCCGGACCTGACGGTGCCGCTGCCGAAGGGCCTGCTCCCGGAGCCCTCGACGCCCGGTCCGACCACCGGCTCCCCCACCGACGGGTCGTCGGCTCCCGCATCGCCGGGCACCGGCGAGGCGACCACGACCACCGCGACCTCGCCGAAACCGGCCGCGCCGGCCCCGGACGCCGACCGCGCGCCGGCCACCTCCCCGTCGACGACGCCGCCGGTGACCGCCATGCGCGACGGTCGCGAGGTGGGGGCGGCGGTCACGCACATCGCCCGCGACAAGCCGCTGAAGATGGTGGCCTTCACCTGGGACCGCCCGGTCGACGTCGACCTGAGGCTGCGCGCCCGCGAGCCCGACGGGTCGTGGGGCCCGTGGACGCCGCTGGAGAAGGTCGACGTCGCGGCGCCGAGCGCGGACAAGCCGTCGGGCACCGAGCCGGTGTGGGTGGGCGACGCGAAGGAGGTCCAGGTCGCGGCCAGCAAGGACGGCCTGGCGATCCCCGCGGCCGAGACCCAGGGCGGCGATCTCGCCCAACTCGCGATCGGCACCGGCAGCGAGGTCGTGACCAAGCTCGCCGAGACCGTCCTCAACTCGCTGAAGGCGACGCTGATCAGCCCGGAGGGCCTGCTGTCGCTCGGCTCGTCGCTACTGACCGGCCTCACGGGCGGACCGCAGGTGATCGCGCGACAGCAGTGGGGCGCCGACGAGGCGATCCGGTGTTCGCAGCCGGTCTACTCCCCCGCGCTCAAGGGCGCGATCGTGCACCACACCGCGGGCAGCAACGACTACACCCCGGAGCAGTCGGTCGAGATCGTGCGCGGCATCTACGCCTACCACGCCCAGAGCCTGAACTGGTGCGACATCGGCTACAACGTCCTCGTCGACAAGTACGGCCAGATCTTCGAGGGCGCGTTCGGCGGGCTCGACCGCAACGTCGAGGGCACCCACACCGGCGGATTCAACAAGGAGACCGTGGGCCTGGCGTTCATCGGCAACCTCGAGGAGGTCCCGCCGACCGCGGCGGCCCTGGCGTCGGCCGGAAAGTTCCTGCGGTGGCGCCTGTCCAAGGCCGGCCTCGACCCGGCGGGCACCGCGACACTGACCTCGGAGGGCTTCGACGGCACCAAGTTCGCGGCCGGGACGCAGTCGAACCTGCCGATGATCTCCGGCCACCGCGACTACAACAGCACCTCGTGCCCGGGTGTCCACGGCTACGCGGCGCTCGACCAGATCCGCGGGCTCGCCGGAGGCGCCGTGCCGCGGGAGGAGTCGACGCCGCCGCAGGAGCCCACGGGTCCCGCACCCGACGGTCCTCCGGCAGGACCGGACGGGTCCCCCGCGCCGGCGCCCGACGGCGCCCCGGCACCGGAGGTCGCGCCGCCGGCGCAGTAGCCCATCGGAGCGGGGACCATCAGGAGATCCGGCAGACGGAAACGGCAGGCAGACGGCTCGGCGTCGCGCCGGTCAGGAGAACCAGCGTTCGAGGACCCGCGCGACGCCGTCGTCGTTGTTGCCGACGGTGACCTCGTCGGCGGCGTCGAGCGCGGCCTGATGGCTGTGGCCCATCGCCACGCCGTGGGCGGCCCAGCTCAGCATCTCGACGTCGTTCGGCATGTCCCCGAAGGCGATCAGTCCGTCGTCGGGCAGGCCGGTCTCGGCACACAGGCGGGCCAGCCCGGACGCCTTGTGGGTACCCGGCACGGACAGCTCGACGAGACCGTTGTCGGTCGAGAACGTCACCTGGGCGAGGTCGCCGACGTGGGGCCGCAGCCGAGCGGCCATCTCGCCGCTGGGCATCCCCGGCTTGCGCACGAGCAACTTCACCGCCGGCGCGCCGAACACCTCGTCGTCGCCCACCTCGATGTGGTCGGGGTTGAGCCAGGCGTGTTCGTAGCCGGCGCTCGCCACGAACGGCGGCGTGGCCGCGTCGTGTGCGGAGCGTCCGGCGCGTTCGGCCGCGATGCCGCAGCCCGGGAGCACCCGGTGGGCGATCTCGCCGAGGCTCACCAACGCGTCCGGTTCGAGGTTCGCCGACCAGAGCACGCGGTCGTGCTCGGCGTCGTAGAGGATCGCGCCGTTGGCGCACACCGCATAGCGGACGTGGGCGCCGGTGTCGGCGAACTGGTCGGTGATCTCGGCGATCCACCGCGGCGGGCGCCCGGTCGCGAGCACGAACTCGACACCGGCCTCCCGGGCCGCCGCCAGCGTCGCCACCGTGCGCGCCGACACCCGGTTGTCGTCGTCGATCAGCGTGCCGTCCACGTCGCTGGCGATGAGCGTGGGTGGGCCGAAAGTCATCTTCTACCTCTGTCTCTGGCGGTCGCCTCGGCCTCACCGGCGGCCTTTGCCTTACTGGCGGCGACCTCGGCCTTGCGGGCGCGCGCCTCGGCCCTGCGGGTCCGGGCCTCGGCCTTGCGGAGCGCTTCCTCGGTCTCGATCACGGCCGCCTCCTGCGGGGTCGGCGCGGAGCCGCCGAGCCGCGCGGGCACCCAGAACTCCCCCGCCGGGTGGGGGCCATAGGCGTCCTGCACCTCGAGGAGCATCGCGTTCATCGTCTCGCGCAGGCGCTGCGTCTCCTGCTCCGGGCTCCGGTCGGTGTCGACCGTCATCGGCAGGCCGAACCGGACGTGAACCGGGATGCGGCTGCGACCCATGTTCCGCCGGCCGCCCTTGGTCCACTGCCGCTGTGAGCCCCAGACGATCACCGGGATGACCGGGACGCCCGCCTCCGACGCCATCCGGACCGCGCCGCTCTTGAACTCCTTGAGCTCGAAGCTGCGGCTGATCGTGGCCTCCGGATACACCGCGACGAGCTGTCCCTGCCGCAGCCGCGCGACCGCGACCCGGTAGGCGTCGGCGCCGCGGGATCGATCCACCGGCACGGTTCCGGTGTTGCGGACCAGGAACCGCATGATCGCGAGGTCCATGACCTCGGACTTGATCAGGAAGCGGGCCCGGCGCCCCGCCCGCCGCGCGCCGAGTCCGACCGGGATGAAGTCGACGTAGCCGGTGTGGTTGATCGCCAGCACGGCGCCGCCGGACTCCGGGATGTTCTGGATCCCGGTGTAGCGCAGATCGACGCCCTGGGCACGGACGAGTCCGCCGGCGATGATCTCCAGGGCTCGGTACACCGGCTCCCTGCGTCGTCGCACCCCAGTACTCATGGGCACAAGGTTAACGACCGTCCCGACGGCGGGCGTGCTGCCGCTCGTCGACCGCAAGCCTTCTGGATGCGCCGGACGATCAGGCCTCGGTCTCCCCCGCCTCCCGCCGGGCCCGCTTGGCGGCGCGCGCGGCCTGCTCCTCGGCGTCCATGCGGTTGGCCTCCTCCAGCGTCGGGGCCGACCCGCCGAGGCGGGCGGGCACCCAGTACTCGCCCTTCGGGTGCTCGCCATAGGCGTCCTGCAGCTCGTGGAGCTTGGCCTCCATCACCTCGTGGAGGCGTGCGGTAAGGGTCTCGGGGTCGCCGGTCGGCTCGAGGGGTTCGCAGACGCCGATCATGATCTTGAAGTGGTGGCGGCCGAGCTGCTTCGGGTGCCCCTTGGTCCAGACCCGCTGGGCGCCCCAGATGACGTGCGGGATGATCGGCGCTCCCGACTCCAGCGCCATGCGCGCCGCGCCGGTCTTGAAGTCCTTGAGCTCGAAGCTGCGGCTGATCGTGGCCTCCGGGTAGACGCCGACGAGTTCGCCGCGCCTCAGGTACTCGACGGCGGCCCTGTAGCTCTCCGCGCCGGCGGTGCGGTCGACGGGGATGTGCTTGAGCGCGCGCATGATCGGGCCGGAGATCTTGTTGTCGAAGACCTCCTTCTTGGCCATGAAGCGCACCTTGCGGTTCCCCTTGAGGAAGGCCGGGATGCCGGCGTAGGTGAAGTCCAGGTAGCCGGTGTGGTTGATGGCGACGACGCCGGGGCCCTCCGCGGGGACGTGCTCGACGCCGGACACCTTGAAATCCAGTCCCTCGGCCAGCCACATCAGGCGGGCGGCGGCGATCACGGTGTCGTAGACGGGTTCCATGCGGGAAAGCTTAGTTGTTGCGGGGCGGCAGGTTCGTATCACCAGACAGACGCTGGATCATGTCGAGTTCCCGACGAACGTTCGCGAGAATCGCCGCGACCGTTGACGGTGGAGGGTCGCGGTCCACACTCTGGACTGTGCGCACTGCCATTTCAGCGAGGTCATCCGCCACGTACGTATCAGCGCCGGTGCCATCTTGATACCACCAGGCGATCCAGTTGAGCATGCCGATGATGCCCAGCGCGGCCGTCCGCGCATTGACGGTGCGAAACGTTCCGGCGGCGACGCCGGCATCGATAACTTCGACGAGTTCTTTGAGGACGCGTCGTCGGCTGGCCGCGTACGACGTTGCCAGGTGCTCGGGGAGGTCGGATTCCGATCGAATCATCAGTCTGAACCGGTCCGGATTGGCCATCTGATGCAATGCCAGCGAATGCGCCATGCGCCGCAATTTGTCTGCAGGGCCGAGGTCGTCCCTCGAGTTGATCTCATGGAGCACTTGAGCAGGTTGGTCGGCGATCTCGGTGACCAGTTGGGCGAACAGGGCGTCCTTGTTGGCGACGTAGTGGTAGACGGCCTGACGGGTCAGTCCGGTTGCGTCGGCGATGTCCTGGAGGGTGGTGCCTGCGACTCCGCGTTCGGCGAACAGGCGTGCGGCGTTCTCCTTGATCTCGCGTTCGACGAGCTCGCGCCGCACACTCAGCCGACCACGACGCTTGGGCGCGGGGGCGGGGGAGTGTGCGGCATCGGATGTCATAGACGACAACTCTATCTGTCAGCTCGTGAAAGCTACGAGATCAACCCGGTCGCTGGCGATCGCACCAGCAGCGTCGGCCCGGAATTCGGCTGGTAGATCCACCACCAGGACCGCGCCTGTCTCGCGACGGATGCGTTCGGCGATGTCCAGTCGGTCGAGAATCGCCTCGCGATGATCTGGTCCGGTCAGCCAGTACGTGGCCGCCGGGGGCAGGTCGACAATCAGCTTGGTGGCGGCGTTGCTCCACGGTCGGACCGAGATGTCGATCTGCACCGTGCCAACTGCAGTCCGTAACGCCTCGGGGGCGATACGGTTGACGAACCGCTGTTCGCCGGCCGTCAGGGCCTGGTCGAGAATCCATTCTGTCAACTTCGCAGGCGGTGGTACGTCGACGACATCAACGGCGGCGAATGCTGCCAGGCCGGGATTCGCAACCTGCGGTGCAGACTCCGCAAAGCGCTCGACGGATACTTTTCCTGCTCGGGTCATGTAGGCGATCATCAGCTGCTCCACGGGCATGGTCATGCGGTCGGGGAACGAATCCCACCACGCCATCGAACGCTCCGCGATGGCTTGGAGGTGGTCGACCGAGGGACGGCGCTCCGCCTCATACGCTGCGAGAGCCTCGTCCACATCGTCAGCCTCGAGGAGCGCGCGATCGAGCGCGATCGCGTCCTCCATGGCAAGCTTCGTTCCGGATCCGATCGAGTAGTGAGCGGTATGCGCAGCGTCGCCGAGCAGGACCACGTTACGCGTGTGCCAGCTTCGGCACCGAACCGTCCGGAATCGCAGCCACTTGGTGCGGTTGCCGATCAATCGATGTCCCTGCAATGTTTGCGCGAACGCCTTCTGTAGGTAGTCAAGGGAGACCTGGTCGGTTTCTCCGGTCGGTGTCTCGCGGGTGGATATGTCGAATCCTGCCCGTTGCCAAGTCTGTTCGTCGGTTTCGATCAGGAAGGTGCTGCGATCACTTGCATACGGGTAGGCGTGGGCAACGAACGTACCGTGCTCGGTGGTCACTGGAGTGAATATTGCGCTGGGCAGCGCGAATTCGGTGCCACACCACAAGTAGAGCCCTTCACCTTCGATAATCTCCGGACCGAAGGCCTCGGCAAGTTCGGTCCGAGTTGCGCTGGAGATGCCGTCAGCGGCGACGATGAGGTCCGCATCGAGGTCGGCTACCGTGCGGCGTTCACCGAAGCGCAAGTTGACTCCGGCGGCATGAGCGTAATTCTGCAACACCGCCAGTAGGGTGGCGCGGCCGATGGCGAGCAGCTCGCCGTGGGCAAGGCGCACTTCAGCATCGCCGACACGCATCGACATCTCGTGAGGGTGCGAGGCGGCCACGATCGCGTTGAGCGAGTCTTCGTCAGCCAGACGTAGGTTGCGCTGGGTTCGCGAGGCCAGTCCGACACCGAACCCGAACGTCTTGTCCGGTACACCCTGCTCGTAGACGGTGACGTCCGCATCCGGATGGCTCAACTTGAGCAGACGTGCGGCGTACAACCCACCCGGACCCCCGCCCAGAACGACAATCGTGTTGAGTTTCATGACTGTGCCCCTTCGAGTGATTCCGCCTCCAACCGCTTGACGATGTCGGCGCGAAGGCTCTTCTTGTCGATCTTGAAGACATTGGTCCGGGGGAGTTCGGGCACCCACACCAATCGCTCGGGCCACTTGAACTTGGCCACACCCAAGCCCTCTAGATGCTCCTGTACTTCTGCCATGGTCAGCTCGGCCCCGGATTTGGATACCAGGAAGGCACAAGCCTTCTCGCCGAGCCGCTCATCGGGCATCGCCACGACTGCGGCAGCCGCGATGTCTGGATGGCGCAGCAGGAGGAGTTCAATCTCCTCAGCGTTCACCTTCTCACCGCCACGGTTGATGAGATCTTTGATACGCCCCTCGATGGCCACATAACAGCAGCCATCGAACTCGTGGAGCGCTGCCAGATCACCGGTTCGGAAGAAGCCGTCTGACGTGAACGCGTTCGCGTTGTGCTCGGGTGCGTCGAAGTAACCCGGAATGGTGTAGGGGCCGCGACAGCACAGTTCCCCGACAGCGCCGATAGGAAGTTCCTGTTCGCTGGAGGGGTCCAGGATCCGGATCTCGTCCGAAGGTGCGATGGGCCGACCGACGGTCGTTGCTCTTGCCGCGGCCGGGGCATCCTGAGGTGTCACGATGAACATGCCCTCTGACATGCCGAACAGCTGCCCGGCCCAGCGGGTGTGTCCGTCATCGAGCTTGTGGAACAGCTCGGCCGGCACTTTCGCTCCGGACAGCACCGTGCGACGCAGGGTACGCAGGACCGGATCGAACCCTGCCGAACGAGCGGCCTGATAGTGACCGTGTCCAATCAGGACATCGGTGACCTCACTGCGTGCCATGAGTTCGAAAGCAGACTCTGGATCGGGGGTCGCCAGTACCAGTGCGGCACCGACCGCGTGGGCTGCGTGCAGCGCGCAGGAGATGCCGGCATTGTGGATGACCGGGATCATGTGTGCCACTCGGGTTTGCTCGTCCCAACCGAAGGAGTTCGCGTAGAAGAGGCCGTTGTTCCAGTACTCGGCGTGAATCCGCGGAATCAATTTGGGCACTCCAGTTGTTCCTCCGGACAACTGGAACACGGCGATGTCTTCGGGGTCTGCCTCAGCTTCGGTCGCCTCGACGAGCGCTCGGGCTTCGGTCAGGTCGATGTCGGCACCGAGGTCCTCGATGCGATACACCCCTGCCTGTCCTTCGCGTTCTTCGATGGAGAGCACGTAGCGGAGCGAAGGATGATTCTTGCTGACCTCGCGGGCAAATCCCACGAGGTCGAACGAGAGACCTGCTTCCACGAGATGAGCTACTGCGCCTACCTTCTTGCTGATGTGGCCGATCTCGTGCATACGATGTTGAGCTAGTGTGGCCACCGGGATCAGACCGGCTTTAAGCACTCCGTACCAGGCGAGAACCGTTGTCGCCCGGTTGGTGACCTGGAAGATCACCGGATCCAGTCGTCGCAGTCCCAACCGGATCAGTCCCGCAGCGATACGGTCGGTGCGCTCGTCTAGCTCACGGTAGGTATAGATGGCCTCCGCGGTAACGAGTGCAGTGCGCTCTGCGTGTCGCAAGGCCGATTCGTGCAGCCGTGCCGTGGTCGGCAGCTCGCTCCACTCACCACTGGCGCGGTACGCCGCGGTGCGGTCGGCGGGGAACGGAACAAGACGTCCGTTCCAATCGTGTGCAGTCACGAGGGTACCTCTCTGTGAGTGTGTCACTCACCGGGTGGGAGCCGCGGGCAGGAGGGCGGTCAGCTCGCCCACATGATCGGGGTGATCGGCCGGGACGATGCCGGAGTACACCGCGGTCCAGCAGCCGGGGCAGCACTGTTGGCGGAATACGACGTGGGTGTCGACGTACTCCGAGGGATCGGAGGTGACCTGCGGACCTGCAGCGCTCGACGGACCCTCGTAATGGGCCAACGCCAGCTTGCCGGACTTGGTATCGCCCAACAGTCGACCGCAGTGCGCACACGCAATCACGCGTGCCTCACCGATGGTGACCTCGGCCAGATTGTCGTCGATCCGGCGAGCCTGGCTCAGATCCACCGTAGCCTCCTGTGAGACTGGCACTGTCGAGCGCTCGCGACGCTCGTCGAGCATGCTCGCCCGCAGGTCGGCGGTGCCGGCATCATCGATTTGACCGCCGGTGACCACGACACCGTAGTTGGAGCGGGCACCGTCGACGGTCACCTTGCCGTTCACCACATCTCGGGCCACGGCGTGAGGTTCGCGGCGTAGCGGGTCGCCGTAACCGCCACCACCTTGCCAGTGCATGTACAGCACCTCACCGGGTGCGAGGTAACTCTCGGCGTAACAGGCGCCGATCTCCTGTGTGCCATCCAGGTCATCGAGGTTGCCGGGCAACTTGCCGGACGCGAGGAGTTCTTGCACGCCGGAATCGCGCGCCAGGATCTCCAGACCAGTGTTCCCGGGCAGACCTCCGGCGAGACCATTGTTCTGTGCCACGGCCTTACCGGCAGAGGCGAAAACGAGGCCCATCGGGACACTGGATCCGTACGGGGTCACAGCCAGGGAAGCGCTTACGCCACCGCGCATACGGCCGGGCCCGCCCGAGTCGGGTTCCTCGCGGCGCCACAGAGTGAGTAGAGGATAAAGGAACTCGGTCATTTCGGTATCGGGGATGCGGCCCATGGGGATGCAGAACAGTCCCCCGGTGTCCATGCCGTCGGCCACCGGGCGGGCGCCATAGCCGCCCGCCATCGGTTCCATCATGATGTTGAGGAATGGCACGGGCTTCTCGTCACGCTCGTCGAGACCCGCGACCACGGCGGTGTCCCAGGTGCCACAGCAGGAAGCCTGTACGTTCTTGCCGAGTTCGATGTCCTGGTCGAGCATCTGTGCTAGGCACTCGGCGATCAGGTTGCCGGTGAGCCAGGCGGGGCCGATGGGGCCGCGGCTGACGGCGGCGGGGAAGGTCGCGTTGTTGATCGTCCCTTCCTCCGAGACCAGGTCGAAGCAACGCATCAGACCGCCTGCCGACCAGGGGATGTCACCGGCCAGGATGGGTAGGAGAGCCAGCATCACGCCGCCGCGCATGCCTGCATAGGTGCAGTTGATGACGCCGGTCTGCGGGTCGGTACCGGTGAAGTCGAAGGTCAGATGGTCCTCGGACTTGGTCATAGCGACAGTGATCTTGTGCAGTCCGCGGTCGCCGACGGACGCCTGGTCTTGATACCCAGTGGCCTTCCAAGTGCCATCCGGGAGGCTTGTCAGCTTGGTGCGCAGGCGGGACTCGGCGTCGTTCATCATGCGCTTCATCACGGCCTTGACCGTGTCGGCGCCGTATTGCTCGATGACGGCGAGCAGTCGGTTGCGGCCGACGGTGTTGGCGCCGATCTTGGCGCGCAAGTCCAGGCCCACGAGCATCGGCACGCGCGAACGCCTGGTCCACGCGTCGGCGACATCGCGCTGCAGCACGTGGTCGCGAACAACCTTGATCGGTGGGGTCGGCAGGGACTCGGAGAATACGTCCTTGGCGGCCGGGTCGAAGGAGCCGAGGCCCGAGCCGCCGAGATCGGGTTCGTGGCAGATGGCGCTCGTCCACGCGAACAGCTTGCCCCCATGGAAGATCGGCTGGTAGACGATCACATCGCTCTGGTGGAGACCCCCGCCGACCCAAGGGTCGTTGCAGAGGAACATGTCGCCGTCGACGATGCCGGGATTGTCGGCGCGATGCTGCAACGTCCAGTAGATGGCCAGGTCCACCGCGCCCACGAGCATGGTGTTGTACAGGCCGACCTGCACTTCCTGGCCGAGTTCGTCGCTGACGGCGAAGTCGAAGTCGTTGGCGTCGGTGACGATCGGCGAGCCGGACATGCGCTTGAGCGCTTCGCCCATCTCGTCGGTGACGGACCACAGGCGGTGGCGAATCACCTCGTAGGTGAGCGGGTCGACGGCGTCGATCTGCTCCTGGGTGACGGTGTGTAGTTCGACGGTGGCGCCGACGGCGCGGCCGAGTGCCTCGGGGTCGAGGGGGCGGCTGGAGAAGATCTCCGAGCCGGGGATCGGGGCGGTCATGAAAGGGCTCCTCTGGATCAGGCCGGGATGACGGTGTCTGAGGCGTCGATGGCAATGTGCAGGTTGCCGAGCTTGTCGATGGTTCCGGTGGTGTCATGCGGGACGACCACGGTGGTAGTGGGTACCTCGATTACTGCAGGACCGCGGAGTACGTGCCCAGCGCGGAGCTTGGTGTAGTCGTAGATGGCGGTATCCACGTAGCCGCGGGCGGCCCCGAGGCATACCTTGCGGGTGCCGGTGAGCGCCTCCGAGGCGTCGGCGGAGTTTGCTGGGCTCATCAGGGGCAGGGTCGGTGAGAACGGCAAGACTCCAGTGCCGCGCACGCGGTAGGTAATGGCCTGGATACCGGCCTCGCGGAAGCCGCTGTCTTTGCCGTACAGGTCGGCGTACTTGGCCTCGAACATGTCGGCGGCCTTAGCCAGGTGCTCCGCGGTCAGGTCACCGCTCGGGATGGGAGTGGCCACTTCGGCCAGCTGCATCGTGTACCGCATATCGATCTCGCGCTCGATCTTGATCGAGGAGAAGGTCAGTCCCTGCCGTGTGAGCATTTCACGCACGTGCTCTTCAAGCTGCTCGAAGTTGCGCTGCACGCGCTGCGGATCCAACGGCAGCGCTGCAGGGTCGGACATTTCCTTGGCAAGCACGATGTCGGAGGAGGCGAGGCCGTACGCCGAGAAGGCCGAAGCCACCTGGCCGAGCGGCACGACGACGTTCGCGACGCCGATCTCCTGCGCGTACAGACCGCAGTGAGCGGGTCCGGAACCGCCAAAGGCGTAGATGATGAAATCGCGTGGGTCGTGGCCGGCTTCGACGACGGTCTTCCGTAGAAGGTCGCCGGTCTGAGCGTTCTGCACCTCGTAGATGGCGGCGGCCGCCTCTTCGATGCTGAGTCCGAGTGGTTCGGCAATTCGGGTGCGAATGGCTTCTCGCGCCAGGCCCACGTCCAGTGCGCGACGTCCACCCAACAGGCCGCGCTCGGGAATGATGCCGAGTACCAGGTTGGCGTCGGTGTTGGTGGGTTCGGTGCCACCCTTGCCGTAACAGGCGGGGCCGGGCACGGCCTGGGCGCTGTGGGGACCGATTTGCAGGTTGCCGCCCGCATCGAGCCAAGCGATGGCTCCGCCACCTGAACCGATCGCATGCACTTCGAGGGTTGGCACATTGATGGGGTGGTGATTGATGATCGTGGTGGAAGAGCGCACTGGTTCGCCCTCGACGATGAGGCCGGCCAGGAAGGTGGTGCCGCCGGCATCGGTGGCGATGATATTGCTGTGACCTAATTGCTGGCCAAGGGATACCGCTCCCACAACCCCGCCGGTGAGCACCGAGCCCACGGTAGAGATCGCGTTGCCGGGGGCTTCCGCGGCCGCAACGGCGCCACCATTGCTCTGCATCACCAGAAGTGGGCCGGTGAGTTTCTTCTCGCGCAGCTTGCCTTCCAGTTCACCCAGGTAGTCGCGCAGACCGGGACCGATCTGAGTGCTCATGATGGTGGTGGCGTTGCGGGCGAACTCGCGGATGCGCGGTGAGACCTCGCTTGAGATGGCCACGAACAGGGTCGGGTCGATCTCGTGGGCGATCTCGCGGATCCTTTGTTCGTGTGCCGGGTTGCGGAATGACCACAGCAGCGACACGGCGATCGCGGAGATCCCGTCATCCACCAGGGTGCGCACTGCTTCGCGCACCTCGTCTTCATCGAGGGGAACCACTACACGGCCGTCACGGTCGACGCGTTCGGTGACTTCGAGGGCGTGACGCTTGCGTACGAGGCCATGTGACTTGCTCTGCCCGATAGGATTCTGCAGTTCCTCCGGAGCACGGCCGAGATACCGACCCTCGACGTTCATGATGTAAATCGAGTCGCGGTGTCCCTTCGTGGTGAGAAAGCCGATGTCCGGGACCCGGTTCATGACCAGCGCGTTCAGTGATGAAGTGGTGCCGTGTGCGATGTGATTGGTGTTCGCGAGCATCTCTTCGATCGACACATCGAGCTGTTCCGCCAGCACCTCGAGGACGTCCATGACGCCCTCTGAATAGTCGGGCGGAGTCGAGGGGGCCTTTCCGGCGATAACCATGCCTTCGCCGTCGTCGAGGACGGCGTCTGTGAACGTACCGCCGACGTCCACTCCGATTACGTATGCCATGGGTTCCTACTCTCTTCGGGCTGCTTGGGGCTGATGTCTTCGTGACCAGGCTCACAGATTGACGTTGATGACAATTATTCGGCGCTAACGCAAAGAAAGTCAAGAGCATGGTTCTGATGTGAGTCTCCTGCGCCCCTTGACGCATTGACGTAGACGTCGAATAATCGTCGTAAGCGCAAGTTGACTCGTTGGTCTCGAAAGGACTCTCATGAGCACTCACCGGATCGGGCTCGTCGTACCGAGCAGCAATGTGACCGTCGAGACCGAAATGCCGGCCATCCTTCAGGAGCACGCCGACGCGGAGTTCTCGTTCCACTCCACTCGAATGCGTATGCACACCGTCTCTCCGGAGGGGCTTGCGGCAATGAATGCCCAGCGGGAACGGTGCGTCTTGGAGATTGCGGATGCCTCGCCCGAGGTGATCCTCTACGCCTGCCTGGTTGCGATCATGGTCGGCGGTCCAGGTGAGCACCAGCGGGTCGAATCCGCGGTCGCAGAGCAGCTCGCCACCGGCGGCTCCGAAGCGCGTATCCGCTCGAGCGCGGGAGCCTTGGTGGAGGGCTTGCGCGCGCTCGACGCCAAGCGCGTCGCCCTGGTCATGCCCTACATGAAGCCGCTGGCCAAGCAGGTCGTGGAATACCTGGAGGCGGAGGGCTTCGAGGTCGCCGACTGGCGTGCCCTCGAGGTGGCCGACAACAACGAAGTCGGTTGCATCCCCGGTGAGCGCGTTATGGAAGCGGCGCGCTCGTTGAACCTGACAGGCCTGGACGCGCTGGTGCTCAGCTGCTGCGTGCAAATGCCGTCATTGAGTCTGGTGCAACCTGCCGAGGACGAGTTCGGTCTTCCCGTGCTTTCGGCCGCCACCGCCGGCGCGTACAGCATCCTGCACAGCCTCGGCCTTCCGGTCGCGATCGACGGCGCCGGCAGTCTGCTGCGCATGGACGCCAAGGTTGCTTCGGCCTGATTCCTACAGAAACCCAAGGAGATTCGTCATGTCCGATACACCGCATTTGGGCAAGGGCGTCGACCACGTCGCTTATCCAACCTTCGACCCGGCAGCAACCGTGCGTTTCTATCGCGATACCCTCGGGTTCCCTGTGGTGCACTCGATTTGCGCTGCAGGCTGGGGCCCCGACCAGCACCCGGACTTCATCCACTTCTTCTTCGACATCGGTAACGACGACCGACTCGCATTCTTCTACTACTTCGGGCTCGAAGAGTTCGAAGGCGGTCCGCAGGGCGATTCGTACTCGAAATTCGCTGCCGACGTGCCTATTTGGTTCATCCGTTCACGTCATCTCGCGATTCACGTCGACAGTGAAGAGCACTTGATGGAGTATCGTCGCCGTCTTGATGCCAGCGAGTGGCCCGTCGAGATGCAGATTCAGCATGAGACGATCGAATCGATCTACACCCACGACCCTAATGGTTACATGATCGAGATCACCAGGGCCATGCGACCGGTCACCCCACAGGAAGACCTCGATGCGAACATCACCATCGATGCCCTGATCGACGTAGTATCCGGCCCGGCGCCCTCGATGGATGCGCTGCTTGTACGTAAAGCGGAACTGATCGTCGAGCGCGCCGAGAAGTGGCAGGCCGACCAGCACTCCGCCGCTGAGAAGGTGACGTTGCGATGACTACTGTCTTGGTACTCGACGTGCCCGAAAACCGTCCGATCGTCGAGGTCGCGGCCACCGCTGAGACCGTCACTGTCGACCGCATGGGTCCCTATTTCAAGGTCAGCGCGCCCGGTCCGATTGTCATCGACCGTCGCGAGACCGGGTGCCGACACGCGGTCTGGTACAGCAGCGTCGCCGGCCTGCTCGACGCGAAGATCACCCAATGGGACAAAGACGCAATGCGCTTGGAGGCGAGGTGAGCTCGCCTGTCGCCGCGACGCGCCTCGGCGCGGGGCGGTACATCGACGCCGCCGAGATCCCTGCCGGCACGATCACCACAGTGCACGAGATCGAAACCGTGGACGGAGCCAAGGTTCACGGCGTGCTGCGGACCCTGAACGGCGCCCGCACCGTGATAAGCCTGATGCACCCGCGCCAAGACCTCACGCACCATGTGCTGGTCCCGGAACTGCTGGCTCGCGGGTTCGCGGTCTGGACGCAGGGTACCCGGTCGACCAACAACGACCTCAACCTGATTCACGAGCAGGCGTTGTTGGACGTAGCCGCCGGACAGGTGTTCCTACGCGATCAGGGTTTCGAGAACCGTGTCACCCTGGGACATTCCGGAGGGGGCACGCTGTTCGCGTTCTACCACGAGCAGGCGGGCCTCCCCTCGGAGCAGCGGCTGCGAAAGGCACCCTCGGGCCGACCAGTCGATCTGACCTCGGCTGATATGCCCCTGCCGGATGCCGCTGTGTTCATGGCACCACATCCCGGCCAAGGTGCGTTGCTTCAGCGGCTGATCGACCCGTCGGTAGCGGACGAATCCGACCCGCTGTCGGTGATCCCAGAACTGGACCCGTTCTCACCTGCCAACGGCTTCGCTGCCCCGGGCACATCATCCACATACCCTGCTGAGTTCGTCACCCGATACCGCACCGCTCAGGCGGAGCGGATAACCCGGATCGACGCTGAGGCCAAGGCGCGGGTGGCCCTCGCCGACGAGGCCCGTACTCGATTCAAGACCTCGTTGGACCCTGCCGACCGACGGGCCTCGCTCGCGCCGCGCGTGCTTACTGTCTACCGCACCGACGCCGACCTGCGATTTGTCGACCTGTCGATCGATCCGAACGATCGTCCCTACGGGTCATTGTTCGGCCGTCGACCAGATCTGACAAACTATGGTCTTGTGGGCTTCGGCCGATTGGTGACGCCGGAGGCCTGGATGTCGACCTGGTCGGCGAATACCACCAACGCGGACTTCCTGCGCTGTGCGCCAGGGGTGAAAGTCCCGACGCTGTTCGTCGAGCTTACCGGGGACGCTGCCTGCTTTCCTTCCGACGCAAAATTGATGGTGGCGGCGCTGGGCGCGAACGATGTGGAACACCGGCGGGTTGCCGGCACCCACTTCGGTGGACCGCTTCGTCCCGGAGCGCCCACAGGAGCCAGCTTGGCGGCGGCCCACATCGGCGGCTGGCTCGACGAACGGTTCCCGGCATGATGGCGCGGCTGGTCACGGGACTGTGCCTGTTCGCGCTGGTCCTCGAAGGCTACGACATCTTGATGTTCGGCCTGGTGGTGCCCTCACTCCTCAGCTACGAGCCATGGGGTCTGCACGCCGGGCAAATCGGATGGCTCGGCTCGATCGCCGCGATAGGAATGTTGTTCGGCGCGTTTGCCGCGGCGCCTTCGGTGATCGTTTCGGACGACGGAACACGATGCTCGCTGCGGTCTCGTTGTTCTCCATCGCCATGGCAGTGTGCGCCTTTGCGCCGACCTACCCGCTCTTCGCGGCCGGGCGATTCGCTATCGGTTTAGGCGCCGGCATGCTCATGCCCACCGCCGCAGCCGCGATCGTAGAATTCACCCCAGCACACCTGCGCAACCGTGCAGTCACAGTCGGCTTCGCCGGCACGTGTGTCGGAGGAATCCTCGCCGGCGTCCTGTCTCTATGGCTCGTGCCGGCGTTCGGCTTCCGGGCAATGTTCATCGCGGGTGCAATTCCCGCGCTCCTGCTGTTGCCGCTGCTGTGGTCGACATTTCCCCGTCGCGCAGCTTCAGGGTCCACCGAACGAGACAGTATGCGGACCCGGCGTATAGGTGTGAGCGAAGTGTTCCGCGCAGGTGGCGTACGCACCACCCTGGGGTTCTGGGGCGCGATGGCACTATGCCTGCTGTTGGTGTTCGGCGTGGCCACGTGGCTACCCAAGCTCATGCAGGGAGCTGGGTATCCGCTGGCCGCAGCCCTGTCCTTCCTGTTGACCCTCAACGTGGGCGCGCTCATCGGCACCCTTGGGGGAGGATGGCTCGCCGATCGGTTCGGCATCCAACCAGTCACAGCAATAGGCTTTTTCGCCGCCGGTATCGCACTCTTAGGACTTGCTACCGCGCCAGCCACCGCTGTCGCGTACCTACTAGTACTCATTGCCGGAGCCGGCACCACGGGCACGCAGATTTTGCTCAATGTCTACGTCGCCGCATATTACCCGGCGTCGTGTCGCTCGGCAGGTGTAGGACTAGCTGTTGCGGGGCGAGACGTTGTTGACGGCTCGCGCCGGGGTTGACCTTCGAGTTGGTTGAAGGTGGACGATGTTCTGGTGGCTGACCCAGAGTTGATGTCTATAGGCGCGTTCGCCAAGGTCGCCGGGCTGACTGCGAGCGCGTTGCGGTTCTATGACGATGCCGGCTTGCTTCGTCCCGAGCAGGTCGACCCGCTGACGGGATACCGGTTCTACAGCCAGTCGCAGTTGGTGCCTGCCTCGCAGTTGCGTCAGTTGCGCGAGATCGGGATGCCGCTGCCCACGATTAGCCGGTTCTTCTCCGCCAGCGCCGCGGAGGCTGTGCGGCTCATCGACGACCAGGTGGCCAAGGTCTCCGCAGAGGCCAGTGGGATTCAGCAGGCCGCTGCGACCCTCAAGGCGTCCCTCAGCGAGGGCGCTTGCATCACCCTGTGTGTTCTGCCGGGTCCGGTCCTCGCGGCGGCTGTCGATCAGGTCCTGGCCACCACAACTCACGACCCCGAGATCCCGGTTCTGGCCGGGGTGCGCCTGGAAGCAGATCCCGACGCCATCGCGCTGACCGCGACCGATCGTTACCGCCTCGCCACGCGGACGCTGGTGCCCAGCCAGCCGTCGGCCGCTTCGTGGGCAGGGACCCTGGCCGGAGACGACCTCCAGGCCGCCACATCGCGGCTCCGGCGAAGCCCCACCGTGACGCTGGAAGCGGGCGAACGAACCCTGAACCTCCGCACGGCCGACGGCACCGCGACCCCCTGCCGCCTACTGACCGAGGTCTTCCCTGATTACAAGCTTCTGATCGGGTCACTGCCCGCGGTGACGCATCGCGTCACGATCGAGACGCAGCAGATCCTCAAAGCGCTAGAACGAGCGCCGGAGAAGATCGGTCTGCGGGTCGCGGACGGCCAGCCGAGTCTCCTGGTGCCCGACGCCGTTGTGGCTCTCAACGGGACCGCGACGGGTTCCGATCTAACGCTCTGGTTCGAGCTGACCACGTTGTATCCCGCGTTGAGCCACGCACTCGGCAGCGACTTGATGCTCGACCTCCGCGGACCCGACCAGCCAGCGACCGTCCGGTCAGCCGACGAAGGCGACCTGACCACGCTCGTCATGCCCTGCCGAACCGGTCCCTCCTGACGGACGACCCACACGCCCTCAACGACGGCTCGAAGCCCTCCTCCGCCCACCGAAGATGACAAGGACTGACACAATCCCATGACCGAAACTGCCACCACGCCCGATCCCACGCTTGAGGCGATCGGCAAAGCCGTGGTCCTCGGACGCGAGGGTGACATCGAGTCCGCTCGGAGCGACCTGCTCGCCATCTGGCAACAGATCGGGGTCGCGGGCGACCCGTTCCACCGCTGCACACTCGCTCACTACCTGGCCGACCTCTGCCAAGACCCCGCAGAGGCGCTCATCTGGGACGTCCGCGCCCTGGACGCCGCCGACAGCCTCACCGATGAACGCGCCCAGCAACACCACGGAAGCCTCCACGTCGCCGGGTTCCGCCCCAGCCTCTACCTCAACATCGCCGACAACCTCCGCCGCCTGGGCGCGTACGAAGCCGCCGCCGAGCACATCAGCAACGCCGAGCAGCACACCTCTGCACTGCCCGACGATGCCTACGGCAACACCATCCGCACGGCCATCCACGAGGTTCACCAGGCCATCAACAACCGCGACACCGCACGCCGAGCGTCCGCGCCCGGCTCCGCCCAGTGACGCACAAGAATGCACCTCTGACGGTCGAAGGGCGCCGTCGGCTCATCGAGCGATGCCGCACCAGACCCATCGCCCACGTCGCGGCTGAGATGGGCATCTCCCGTGCCTGCGCGAGCAAGTGGGTCAACAGGTGGCGGCGGCACGGTGAGCTCGGCCTGCTCGACCGATCCTCGACACCCCAACACAGCCCCACCGCGACCCCGGCGGCGGTAGTTGCCCAGATCGAGACTTGGCGGCGCGAGAACAAGTGGTCAGGGCAGCGGATCACTCACGAGCTGGCCGATCAGGGCATCCGGCTCAACCGCCGTACCGTCACACGACACCTTGGACACCTCGGACTCAACCATCGACGGTTCCTCGACCCCAACGGTGATTCCAACCGCCAACCGGGCAAGATCACCGCCCGCTGGCCCGGCCACATGATCCACCTCGACGTCAAGAAGGTCGGCCGAATCCCCGACGGTGGCGGGTGGCGGATTCACGGCCGTGATAGCCAGCAGAAGCGCGCCGTTGACCGGGCCAAGACCGCAGGCGCCAGAGCGGGCTACACCTACCTGCACTCGGCGATCGACGGATTCTCCCGGCTCGCCTACACCGAACCGCTCACCGACGAGAAGGGACAGACGGCCGCAGCCTTCCTCGCCCGAGCCAAGGTCTGGTTCGCCTCACACGGCATCAGCCACATCCACCGCATCGTCACGGACAACGGCGCCTGCTA
This sequence comes from Gordonia paraffinivorans, assembly GCF_900683595.1. Classification (NCBI taxonomy): domain Bacteria; kingdom Bacillati; phylum Actinomycetota; class Actinomycetes; order Mycobacteriales; family Gordoniaceae; genus Gordonia; species Gordonia paraffinivorans. The sequence continues at coordinate 1,010,328 of NZ_CAACYD010000006.1, forward strand.
CCGATCAGGCGACTTCGCACGAGTGGTCGGCCAAGCCACGCGCCACCAGAAGACCAGGCCCTACACCCCACGACACAACGGCAAGGTCGAGCGCTACCAGCGCATCCTGGCCGAAGAACTCCTCTACGCCCGAGAGTTCACCAGCGAAGACGCCCGATCAGCGGCCATCGCCGTGTGGAACATCCACTACAACTACCACCGACCCCACAGCACCGCTGGAGGTCGACCGCCAGCGACGCGACTCCAGGCAGGCGTCACCAACGTCCTGCCCTCCTACACTTAGTCATGCCGGGCGCCGCGACGACCGGTGTCGGGCCCGCCCATCCCGGTGACGGCGAACACGAGGTCGACGGCGGCGTCGGCGAGCTCGTCCGGCGGGAGGGCCAGCCGGCCGTCGATGTGGTCGACGTAGAGCGCCACCAGCGCGCCGGTCAGCGCCGAGGACATCACGGCCAGCCGCTCGGGGGTGTAGGAGCTCCCCTCGGCCACCATCGCGAGGACGGCCTCGACGAAGGCGGGGACGGTGGCGGCGCGGTGCGCGCGCAGCACGTCGTCGGCCAGGGGCTCGCGCAGCAGGATTCGGGCCCGACCGGGGTCGTCGGCGAAGAACCCCCGGATGGCGTCGAGCAGTGCACGGGCACTGCGCCGCGGGTCGGCCGGCCGGTCGACCGCCGCGATCCGGTCGAGCAGCTGGGCGGTCACCCGGTCGTAGACCGCCGTGACGACTTCTTCGGTCGAGGAGAAGCTCTCGTAAAAGTACCGCGGGCTGAGGCCTGCCTCCCGCACCACCGCGCGCATGGTGACCGCGCTCGTCCCGCCGGCCCCCCAGCAGGCGCTCGGCGGCGGCGAGCAGTTGCTCGCGCCGGTCCGTCGAGCGATCGGCGAGGGTCTGCCCGCGCCACAGCCTGGCCGAACTCATGTGCTCATCGTCGCATCCCGTGCGCGCCGTCCGCCCGGATCGGATGATTCACGTGAATCAGGCGATGTTCGCGGCCACTGCGGAGCTCCGAGATGATCCGGCCGATGGTGAGACCGGTCACCCGCACGCGGCGCAGGACTCAAGGCCCACGCGGGCGGTGCGGGCGGGTCGATACATTGGAGGACTGTAGTGCTGTGCCGCGTAGCCCCGCGCAACGATGAAAGGCCCTCTTCGTGCAGATCACCAGCATCGGTCATGCCGGTTTCCACATTCAGACGACCGCCGGATCGATCCTCTGCGACCCGTGGGTCAACCCGACCTACTTCGCCTCGTGGGTGCCGTTCCCGGACAACTCCGAGCTGGACTGGAAGAAGCTCGGTGACTGCGACTACCTGTACGTGTCGCACCTGCACCTCGATCACTTCGACGAGCGGAACCTGCGCGACAACGTCAACAAGGACGCGACCGTGCTGCTGCCGGACTACCCGGTGCCGGATCTGCGCCGCGAACTGGAGAAGCTCGGCTTCACCAAGTTCGTCGAGACCACCGACTCGGTGAAGACGACGGTGTCGAACGAGAAGGGCTCGCTCGACATCATGATCATCGCGCTGCGCGCCCCGGCCGACGGTCCGCTCGGCGACAGCGCCCTCGTCGTCGACGACGGTGAGACGGTCGCGTTCAACATGAACGACGCCCGCCCGATCGACCTCGACGTCGTGAAGGAGAACTTCGGGCACGTCGACGTGCACATGCTGCAGTACTCGGGCGCCATCTGGTACCCGATGGTCTACGACATCCCGCGCAAGTCGAAGGCGAACTTCGCCGCCCAGAAACGACAGCGCGGCATGGACCGGGCCCGCTCCTACATCGAGCAGGTCGACGCCACCTGGGTCGTACCGTCGGCCGGCCCGCCGATGTTCCTCGACGAGGATCTGTTCGCGCTCAACGACTTCGGATCGTGCGACAACGCCGACGAGACGTCGATCTTCCCCGACCAGGCGACGTTCCTGGAGCAGATGCGCATCCACGGCACCGACGACGGCGAGAAGCATCGCGGGTTGATGATGATCTCCGGCTCGGTCGCCGAGTTCACCGGCTCCACGCTCGACGGGGTCAGCCACCCGTTCCCTCCGGAAGAGGTGTTCGGGGAGAACAAGCGGGCATATCTCGAGCGCATGAAGGAGAAGTTCGCCCCGGTCATCGCCGCCGAGAAGGCGACCTGGGCACCGGCCGAGGGCGAGCCGCTGCTGCCGCAGCTCAAGGAGCTGTTCGAGCCGATCATGGCGCAGTCGGATCTGATCTGCGACGGCATCGGCTACCCGGTCGGCCTGGTGATGACACCCGGCGGCGGCCCGGCCAACGAGCAGACCGAGACCGTGGTCCTCGACTTCCCCAACCGCATCGTGCGGGAACCCAAGGGGGGAGAGGGCAAGTACCGCTACGGTTTCCGCATCGCGACCGAACTCGTCCGCACCGTGCTGCGCGACAACGAGCCGGACTGGGTCAACACGATCTTCCTGTCCACGCGCTTCACGACGTGGCGCATCGGCGGCTACAACGAGTTCCTGTACACCTTCTTCAAGTGCCTGACCGACGAGCGCATCGCCTACGCCGACGGCTGGTTCGCCGAGGCCCACGACGACTCGGCCTCGATCGTCAAGGACGGCTGGGAGATCCAGCGCCGCTGCCCGCACCTCAAGGCCGACCTCGACAAGTTCGGCGTCATCGAGGACGAGAAGCTGACCTGCAACCTGCACGGCTGGCAGTGGGATCTCGCCTCGGGACGCTGCCTGACGTCGAAGGGCCACGAGCTGCGCGCGACCAGGCTCGACTGACCGGGCCCACGACGACCCCGGTGCACCGATGACGGCCGAACGGACCTACGCGGGACGTCCGGTGAGCGACCGCGCCGCCGAGCGCCGGCGCCGCTTCCTCGACGCCGCGCTGGCCGAGTTCAGCAGCACGGGCTATGCGAAGTCGTCGGTGACGTCGATCTGCCGCACCGCAGGACTCTCCCGCCGACAGTTCTACGAACTGTTCAGCGACCGCGAGGACCTGCTCGTCGCGCTGTACGACGAGATCCAGCACGCCGCCCGCGACGCCGTCGTCGACGCCCTGGCCACGGCCGGGACCCGCGACCGTCGCGAACTCGCGACGGCGGCGATGAGGGCGTACATGGAGTCGGTGGGCACCGACCCGCGACGCGCCGAGGTGTCCTTCGTCCAGATCGTGGGCGTGAGCCCGCGTGTCGAGCAGCATCGGCTCGACGGTCGCGAGGAGTGGGTCGAGTTCTTCGTCGCGGCCATGGCGGACTTCGCCGGCCTCCCCCGCGACGATCGCCGACGACACCTCGCGATCGCCTTCGTGGGGGCCCTGACCAGCCTCGTCCATCGCTGGAGCGTGTCGACGGACCCGGCGCCCATCGCCGAGGTCGTGGCGCTGCTCTCCGACATCCTGGTGTCCTTCGCCGACCTGTAGCGACCGGCGAATCCGCCGCGCTCCATTGTGTGCTGCCCCACACCCGTGTATCTTCGCCCGGAGTGTGAGACACAGGCGTCTCACTATTTCTCGAGGGGGCAGCATGGGGAGGACGACGATGAGGGCGCGGCTGACGGCCGCGGCGATCGCGCTGACAACGGTGATCGGTGCCGCGCTCGGCTCGGGGACCGCAGCGGCGGTACCGGTGGCACCCGCTCTCCCGTTCCCCGTGCCGCCGGCGATCCCGGAGTTCGACCGGGACTTCTACCTGCCGTCACCGGCGACGTACGTCGACAAGGCGCCCGGCGAGCTGATCGCGGCGCGGCGGGTCCATCTCGCGGCGTTGTCGGTGATCCCGATCAACGTCGACGCGTGGCAGATCTCGTTCCGGTCCACCAACACCCGCGGCGAGCCGATCCCGGCCGTGGCCACCGTCCTCAAGCCGAAGGGGCCGGCGAAGCCGGGCCCGTCGAAGCTGGTGTCGTGGCAGTCGGCGGAGGATTCGACCGCGCTCTACTGTGCGCCGTCGTATGCGTTGCAGCAGGCGTCGATCCCGGGCGCGCTCACCGGATCAGTGGACTCGGCGTACGAGGTCCTGCAGATCACCTCGCTCGTCGGCGCGGGCTGGTCGGTGGTCATCCCCGACCACCAGGGCCCCGAATCCGCCTTCGCCGCAGGGCCGCTCGCCGGACGCATCACCCTCGACGCCATCCGCGGCGCACGCTACTTCTCCCCCCTCGGACTGAAGAGGGATCTCCGCGTCGGCCTGATGGGCTACTCCGGCGGCGCGATCGCGACGGGCTGGGCCGCCGAACTCCACGAGTCGTACGCCCCGGAGCTCCCGATCGTCGGTGCCGCGGAAGGCGGTGTGCCCGCCGACATCCGGGCGATGGTCGACCTGGCGAACAACAACGCCGCGTCGGGCCTCATCCTGGCGGGTATCATCGGGGTCAGCCGCGAGTACCCGGAACTCGAGCGTTTCCTGCAGCGCCACCTGAACCCGCTCGGAAAGGCGTTGCTGGCGAGCAAGAATCCACTGTGCCTGACCTACCAGTCCGCCCTGGCGCCGTTCCTGAACATCAAGGGACTGGTGAACCTCCCCGGTGATCCGCTCGACTACCCGACTCCTCGAAAGGTGTTGGGGCAGTTGAAGATGGGAGCGAACGTTCCGGACTTCCCGATGTTCGTCTACCAGTCCAACCCGGACTGGGTCGCGCCGGTGGGCCCGGTGAACGAGCTGGTGCGCACCTACTGCGCGGACCCCGACGCGAGCGTGCGCTACGTCCGCGACCACTTCAGCGAGCACGTCTCGCTGGCCATCGAGGGATTCGCGCCGGCGATCGTGTGGATGCGTGACCGCCTCGACGGCAAGCCCACCGGAGTCGGTTGCACCACCGCCGACCAGGGCTCGATGTCCCTCGACCCGAAGACCTGGCGCGCCTTCGTCAACCTGGTGGGCAACAACCTGGCCCTGTTGATCAACCAAGAACTCGGCAACCCGCCGCGGCTCCCGTAGACACGGAGGCTTCGACGGGCTTGCTGCCGGGGTCCGGGCCGTCGGTGATGTGCACCCCGCATCATCGACGGTCCGGGCGCATTGAGGTGGGCCCTTCGTAGTGGTCCAGTTGTTGTGCGACTCTGTTGCCCGAGTGTTTGGGCAGGAAGAATCGACGACGACATGGCAGGTAGCAAGCGTCGGCGGCATACGCCGGATCAGATCATCCGCAAGCTGGCCGAGGGCAACAAGCTCCTCGGGACCGGGCAGGAGTTGGCTGAGGTGTGCCGGCATCTGGAGGTCACAGAGTCGACCTGGCATCGCTGGGTGGCCCAGTACGGGGGCATGAAGGCCAATGACGTCAAACGCCTCAAAGAACTCGAAGCTGAGAACGCTCGGCTCAAGAAGTTGGTCGCCAACCAGGCCCTCGATATCGACATGCTCAAGGAGATTTCGTCGGGAAACTTCTGACCCCAGAACCGCAAACGCAGCGCCGTGACGATGCTGCGTGAGCGGTTCGGGGTATCTGAGCGGCGAGCATGTGCTGTGGTGGGCATCCACCGCTCCACGATGCGACTGCACCCAGCGCCGATCACCGCGGAGGAAGCCGAGCTGCGGTCCTGGCTACGTGGGTTTTCCACCGACCGGCCCCGCTGGGGGCTGGCGACGCGCCGCGATCGCCGCGCGCACAGCGGGCTTCACGGTCAACAACAAACGCATCCGCCGCCTGTGGCGCGAGGAGGGGCTGCGAGTTCCCCAGCGCCGCAGGAAGAAGCGGCTCACCGGAATCGGGACCGCGGTTGGGGCGATGTGCCCAATCCGGCCTCAGTCTCCACGGCGACTGCGGATGACACCCTCAGCCTCTACTCGGCGCGGATGTGGCTGTGATGTCGTCCAATTCGTCGACATCTCACACGGTGCGGAAGCTGCGCTTGGTGGGGGGTGTGGCGAACCCGGATTCCGGTCCTGGGCGCGCTGCTCGCGGGGGTATCACTGCGGTGTCCGTGCTCGTGGTGATTGGCACCGCGCCCGCCAGTGCGGAAACGCCAGCAGAACGGTGTGCTCGTGAGACCGCCACCTACAACAGCGCTTGGGCGCAAACATGGGCCGCCTCCAATGGCAAACCGGCCGATCAGGCACCCCCACCCCCGGTGCCGTATGTGTGCGTCGATCCTGGGCCCTCCACGTCCTCGACACCGCCCCCGTCGGTCACCGCCCCGGGCATCCCCACCGACACCACCACCCCCGATTCGAGTGGTCCAAATGTCGGTGCGCACGCGCCGACCGACATCCCACCGCCCGGAGACACGCCAATCGTGGAGGTGCCGCGGAGAGATCAGCCCCGACGCGCACCGCTCCCCAGTGTCGGCCCCACGCCGGTCGCGCCCCCGGCCGACTTCGCGGGCCGCGTCCCAGCCTCCTTGGACTGCCCCGAGGGCCAGTCGTCTCAGCAGGAGATGACCAACCCCGGAGGCGCCACGTCTGAGAAGTGCGTCGACGATCCCAAGACCGACGACGACGCCGGTGAAGGCTATGACGGACTATCGCCTGGACCGTCACAAGACGTCGTGTGCGCAGCCAATCCGATCGATTGCACTCGTTCGGCGTCGGCTAGGGACGACTCCTACACTGCGGCAAATCGAGAATTCCCCCTGAAGACTAAGCAGAACCCGAACGGCAAGTTCTCCGGAGTGGATGACGAAAACGACGCAATGCGCCACTGTACGTGGCAGGCGCTGGTAACCAAACGCTCGAACAGTGGGTTCGCCGAGGCCATTGGCGATGCCCACGAAGCTGACAGCGGCGGCGCGGGAACCCCCAGTAGTAAGATGGATTTGGGCAACAACGTCACCGGACGGCGCATCGGGGAAAGTAGTGCCCCATAGAGTGGTGTAACTCGGTGACCAGGACCGTGGTCGGCAGCGTGTGGCTGTCGGCATGGAAGCGGTCACCGTGTGATCCTTCGAGTCAACCTTCCACAGAATCCTCGAGGAGCCATCACGATGACCGCACCCCATATTGTCGACCCTGCAGGCCTGCTTAGCCAAGCCCTCGCCGACGCATCACCGGATCTGATGCGTGAGCTGCTGCAGACCATGATCAACGCCCTGCTGTCCGTCGATGCTGACGCCGTGTGCGGCGCCGAATGGGGTCACCGCTCAGACCAGCGCACCAACTACCGCAAACGGCTACCGCCACCGACCCCTTGACACCCGGGTGGGCACGATCGACGTCGCCGTCGCCAAGCTGCGTCAGGGGTCCTACTTCCCCGAATGGCTTCTCGAACGGCGCAAACGCGCCGAATCGGCGCTGATCACCGTGGTGGCGGACTGCTACCTGGCCGGGGTCTCGACCCGCCGGATGGACAAGCTGGTCAAGACCCTCGGTATCGATTCGTTGTCGAAGTCGCAGGTCTCGCGCATGGCCGCTTCATCACGCTGCCGGAGCGGAAGAGTACGGACTTCCAGCAGACCTCCGGCCTGCTCAAAACCGCCTGGCGCGAGTTCCAGGAGTTCCAGGGCCGCTCGCCCATCTGGCGGATGGCGCTGCTGGCGCTCGGCTTCACCGTCGGCTACATGATCTTCCGCTGGGGACTCTCGGTGGCGCTCGGCATCTTCAGCAACGTCTGGATCGCCGGAGCTGCCTCGGCGCTCATCGCGTCCTTCATCGTCGCGCCGCAGCTGTTCACGAACCTGGTCTCGAACACGAACCTGGTCTCGAAGATGAAGACGAAGTCGGGCGTCCAGGTGAAGACGACCACTGGTACGCCCGATGCCGAGAGGGGTGACGTCTGATGACGAAGGCGGCGATCACGACCATCGGCGCAGCACTGCTGGCCGCCGCTGCTCTCGCGCTCAGCGGGTGCAGCTACCCCGGCGACGACGAGGACCGCGCCGCGTTCCATGCCGAAGCGCAGGATCCAGTCCCCTCGGCACCGGCTACCGAGCCTACCGAGCCGGAGACCCCGGTCGAGGAGACCGGCGACGAGAGCACCGAGGAAGGCGGCCAGGGCGAGAAGTCGGGCGCGACCGCGGACCTGGGCGTCGAGGACGGGCAGGTCCAGCATCTCCGCGCGATCCAGAACTTCTCGCCCGCGCTTGAGCGCTGGGTGCTCGACGAGGAGGCGGGCGAGGTCACCTACGGGATCGTCAACTGCGCCGGCCAGACGAAGTCCGAGGGCGTCGCCACCTCGCGCACGAAGACCGAGGGCGGGAACTTCGCTTCGATGTGCGCCGAGGCCGGCGAGACAGCCGCAGACTTCGTCTTCTGAGAATGACCACAAGAACGCCCCAGATCTACTCCGGGACCTTCTCCGCGCGAGCAGGGTCGGACGCGACTCGGGAACAATGGTGCCGTGGCAGATTTCGATCTCCTCTGCGCGGCGCTTGTCTCCGCCCCGAAGACACCATCGAAGGTCTCGTCGCGGGCGTTCCGAAGCTCCGGCACGACGAAGCCTGATCGTCGTCGTCCCGAGAAGATCTAGGCTCGTCCGGCGCGAAGGGCGATGAGGGCTGCTTCTACGCGGTTGCGCGCTTCAGTCTTCCGCAGGATCGCGGAAACGTGCACCTTGACGGTGCCGGGAGCGAGGTGCAGCGCTTTCGCGATCTCAGCGTTCGTCTCTCCTTGGCTGAGCCGGATCAGGATCTCTCGCTCGCGAGCCGTGAGGCGTTCGAAGCGTTCGACGGCGCTCGCGTACTGGGTGTACGTCGTCGAGACGCCGGAGTCGAGCAGACGCCGGGCGACCGAGGGCGAGAAGAACGCTCCGCGACCGGCGACGGCGTGCACACCGGCGATCAGCTGGCGCGGATCGCCGGACTTGAGGACGAACCCGTCTGCGTCGAGCCGGATGGCCTCGGCGATGTAGTCGTCCTCCCCGAACGTGGTGACGAACAGGCAGGGGAGCGCGCTCCCGTCGGAGCGGAGCCGTTGCAGCGCGTCGAGTCCGCTCATCCCGGGCATCTGGATGTCGAAGAGGGCGACGTCGAGACGGTGCGCGTCGATCTTGCGCAGGGCCTCTGCTCCGTCGGCGGCCTGGGCTACGACCTCGATGGCGGGATCGGTGTCGAGGATCCCGACGATGCCGGTCCTCACGAGGGGGTCGTCGTCGGCGACCAGGACTCTGACCGGGGCCTCGGTCGCTGTCATCGTTGTCCTCCTGCGATGTACTCGGTGCTGGAGACCTCGTCCTGCGCGAAGCAGATCCGGTACACGTCCCCGGCAGCGTCGTCAAAGGTGTTCGCGGTCACGGCGTAGTCGTGGCAGTCGTCCGGTCGGTTCTCGCCCCGGCTGGCCGGCAGCTCGTGGCCGGGCAGGATCCGCTCGGTCTCCGCCCGCGCGTCTCCGACGCTGATGCTTGAGAAGGCCCCTGCCGACAGCAGCGCGCGGTGGTTCTGCACCACCGTCAGCGCCTCGACCGCTGCGAGCCCGACGACGACGATCGCCGCGGTCGAGGCGAGAATCAGTCGCTGGCGGAGCTTCGTTCTGCCGGTCGAGCTCTCATCGACGTCTCTCGTCGCCTCCACAGCGCGATCATCGTGCGTGCTCTGCTCCTGACGGCGAGCCGGGAGGGCCGCTGAGAGGACGAACGCACTGTCCGTCTTCTCCGCGGCGAGTTCTCCGCCGTGGGCGCGGAGCTCACTTTCCAAAGCGCTCAGGCCCGTGCCCGCTGTGTGCGCGTCGGCAGGAGTCTCGCCGAGGGCGTTCTCGATCTTCAGACGCAGCTCGGCACCGGCGTCGGCAGCGGTGATGTCGATCGGGGTGCCGGGAGCGTGCCTGCTTGCGTTCGTGATCGCTTCTTGTAGGACCCTCGTGACCTGCTCGCCTCCGAAGTCCTGCAGCCGCCTGGGTTCCGGCAGTCCTTGCACGGTGATGCGCGCACCGGCTGCGCGGGCCCGGGCCAGCAGTGCATCGACAGATGCTGCGCCCATTGGCAGCACGGGAGCGCCGGATCTGAGGTCGGAGACGGAGTCCCCCAGGCGTTCGACCGCGTGGGCGAGGTCGTTGCGGGCGTGTAAGAGCGAGGTGCGGGCGCTCTCGGGCAGTGCCGGGTCGATCTCGAGCCGTCCGAGATTGAGCGCGACGAGGCTCAACGAGTGGCCGAGGTCGTCGTGCAGCGACTGCGCGAGGGCGAGCCGGTCGGCGGTGGCGCGCTCCTTGAGCTCGGCCAGGCGCTGGACCTGCCGCAGCTCTCGCTCGCGGTCTGCCCTCCGCCCGAGGACGATGTACTGGCGCACGGCGAGACCGATCAGCCAGGGCACACCAGCGCGCATGAGCGCCGGGGGCAACTCCTCCGCGACGTAGAGCCAGTGCCCGTCGAGCCACGTGGCCCGGGCCATGCTCACGACGACCAGCACTGCCAGTCCTCCCAGGCCCGCGCGCGGACCCCTGGACCAGAGCCCGATTGCGATCGCGGCGATGCCGGTGAGCAGGGCCATGAAGAGGCCCGGCTCCGGCGCGGAGGCCAGCACCCCGAAACCGATCGCCGTTAGCGCGTCGACGCTCCGGCGCGCAGACGGGCGATCAATTAGGGTCATGCGCTCCATTCTGCCGGGGACCGTGGGCTCGCCGCCTCCCCCGATCGGGCGTGCGCAGCACCTCGCCGGTATGACCGTGGGCATAGACGAGTCGCCCCGCATGGCAGATTCTGAGGCCGAACCGCGTCCATAGCGTGGATTTCATGACTCACGAAACTTCGACGCGCACGCTTTCGACGCCGCGCAGATCCTCGTCCCGCCCCGTGCCGTGGCCCGCGCTGTTGATTGCCGTCGCAGCTCTTGCTGCCCTCGCTCTCGCGACGTATCCGGTGCGTGAGCGCCTCTTCACCGCTGTCGCCGGTCTCGCCGAGGGCTCGGCACTGGCCTCGGCGGTGGGATCCGTGGCCGAATTCGGTCTGCTTGCCCTCGTGGCGACCGCCGGCGTCCTCGCTCTCTGGTGCTGGCTGCGCGAGCGCCGGCGGTTCTGGCTCCTGGCGCTGGCTGGACTCGGCGTGATCACGGCCTACGGATTGAGCGAGGCCGTCAAGCTGCTGGTCGAGGAGCCGCGGCCCTGCAGCGTCGTCGACACTGCCACTGTGCTCAGCTGCCCCGGGAGCGGGGACTGGTCGTGGCCGTCGAATCACGCCGTCCTGGCCGCTGCCTTCGCCACCGCCTGCATCCTCGTCGTCCCCCGCCTCGCCTGGTTCGCGTTGCCTCTCGCGCTGGCGATCGCCGCCTCTCGAGTGGCCGCCGGAGTCCACTACGTCCACGACGTGCTCTCCGGCCTCGCGCTCGGTGCCCTCGTCGTCGCGGCCGTCGTCGCCGCGGCGTCGCCGGTGCTGGACCGGCGTCTGACTGGCGGACGGGACGGCCATCCGGATTCGGCCAGCCGGTCCCAGGGCGGGCGCGCATGATCGAGGTCGACCGTCTCTCGAAGCGCTACGGCCAGGTGACCGCTGTTGAAGGATTGAGCTTCACGGTCCCCGACGGATCCATCACCGGGTTCCTCGGCCAGAACGGAGCCGGCAAGTCCACGACCATGCGATGCCTCCTCGGGCTCCACAAGCCCACCACCGGAACCGTGCTCATCGACGGGCTCCCGCTGACCGCCCAGACGAGGCCGGCCGCGGTCGTCGGAGCCGTCCTCGACGCCTCCTGGTTCCACCCCGGCCGGACCGGACTGGCGCACCTGACGACCATCGCTGCTTCTTCCGGCCTACCCGACCGCCGCGCCTGGGAGGTACTCGAGGCCGTCGCGTTGACCCAGGCAGCTCATCGCAGGATCGGCGGCTACTCGCTCGGGATGAAGCAGCGCCTGGGGCTCGCGGCCGCCCTGCTGGGCAGACCGCGCAACATCGTCCTCGACGAGCCGATGAATGGCCTCGACCCGCAGGGGATGGAGTGGATGCGCGCCTTCCTGCGCGATGCCGCCGCGAGCGGCCACGCCGTCCTTGTCTCCTCCCACCTGCTCGGCGAGATGGAGACCCTCGCCGACCGCCTCGTCGTCATCGACAACGGCCGCTCGCTCGGCCAGTGGGACGTCGCCGATCTTCTGCACGCGCGCAGCCGCCAAGCGCTCCTCTGCACCGACGACGACGAACGCGTCGAGCAGGCTCTGCGCGGACTGCGGGTCCCCGTAACCGCACTGCCCGAGGGACTCTGCGTGACATTCGACGAGACGGTCCCCGACGCGCTCACGCTCTCGCGGACCTGCCGAGACCTCGACGTGCTCATCACTGCCCTGACGGACAAGCCGATCCGGCTGGAAGAAGAATTCCTCCGCCTCACCGACCGATCATCCGAAGCCGAACATGGCAAAGAATGGCCCGAGCGATGACACGAGCATTGACAGCTGAGGTGCGCCGACTGCTCACCGTGCGCTCCACAGGCATCTTCGCTGCGCTGCTGATCGGCTGCTGCGTCGGCCCCATCGTCCTGATGGGCATCGTCTACGACCCGGCCTATCGAGGGCCGATCGACGCCGGTGATCTGGGCAAGTGCGTGAGCATCTTCCATGTGCTGGCCATCGTGTTCGCCGGCACACACACCGCGACCGAGATCAATGCGGGGTCGACGGCGCTGTCCTTCCTCACGCAGAAGAGCCGATGGGCCTCGTTGGCGGCACAGGCAGCGGTCCAGTGGGCGTTCCTCGCATTCGCGTACGTCGTCGGCATCGGCCTCGCACTCGTCGCGGCGAGGTTCTATCCCGACGGGCTGGCCATGTCGCCGCGGGGGTGGGCCTATCTCGCGGCCTATCTCCTCGTCGTTCTCCTGTGGGTGACGATGGCGACGGCGCTTGCCGTCCTCACGCGCTCCGTCGCGGTGTCCGTCGCCGCGCCGATCACGTGGATGCTCCTGATCGAACAGCTCGCGTCCATGGTCCCGATGCTCGAGGCGATCACGCCGTGGCTGCCGTTCAACGCCAGCCACATGCTCCTCGCCCAGGCACTTGGGGAGGCCCCTGCAGGCATGTCCGTGTGGCCTCCTGCCGTCACGCTTCTCGTACCGGCACTCGGCCTGGCGGGCGCGGGGCTATGTGCCCATGTCCGACGGGACTCGGCGTGATGGGCAGGCCTGCGCCTCGCATCCGCCGCCCAAGACGGTTCGTGGCGTCGCAGGGCTGGGGCTGACTCACACCGCCGTTCAACAAACGGTCGTTGACGTGAACAGTGGTCCGGAGGAGCCGACCGCGAGCATTTCGCCGAGTGGGTGTTCACAAACCCGTTCAACTACTTCAAGACTAGACAGAAGCAGTTGAACGGGTTAAATGAACGCGAGGATGCTTCATGGCCCTGGTGGGACTCGTACGGGTGAGCACCGCGAATCAGGAGACGCAGAGGCAGCACGATGCCCTCGACCCGATCTGCGTGCGCGTTTTCGAGGAGAGGGTCAGCGGCAAGCTGGCGGTCGACGACCGACCAAGACTCAAGACGGCGATCGACTTCATGCGCGACGGGGAGATGCTCGCCGTCCAGGAGGTCGACCGGCTCGGACGCAATCTCCTGGAAGGACTGGTGGTGCTCAACGACCTCTTCCAGCGCGGCTGCACGGTCAAGGTGCTCGACGGCATCGCCGCCGGAGAGCACACCGAGCGCAGCTTCCTCCTCGACATGGCGCTCGCGCTGGCCGAGGACCGCGGCCGAGACATCTCGCGCAAGACGAAGAACGACCTCGACGCGGCCCGTCGGCGCGGCAGGGTCGGTGGACGGCCGCGCGCCATCGACGACGACAAGCGCGCGATCGTCCTCGCCCGCCGCGAGAAGGGAGAGTCGATCCGCGTGATCGCACGCGTCCTCGGCGTCTCGGTCGGGACGGTGCACCGGGTGCTGGCCGAGGAGGCAGCCGGAGCGAACGCATGAGCGCGCCGGAGGTCGCGGGGCATGGCCATTGAGGTGCTGATCGGCCGCGATGCCGTCCCGATCGACGACACGCTGTTCACCACCCTCCTCGACAGCTCCGTGGCGGGCACGTACAAGGGGTACGAGCGCGCGCTGGAGTCCGGCCGCATCAAGTACGCCGAACTGGTCGAGCTCGCGCGAAAGGGCGAGATCCCCCACTCCCTGTTCTTCGCGCCACTGTCACTGGTGCAGAGGCAGGTGAAGGCGAAGACCGAGAAGCTCCTCGCCGGCGTTAGCCGGGACACGTTCTCGATCGGATCCACCTACGCACCACGAATCCGATCGAAAGCACCTTCGCCACAGTGCGTTTGCGCACCAAAGTCACCAAAGGTCCGGGGTCACGAGCAGCTGGTCTGGCCATGGCCTACAAGCTCATCGACGCCGCCGCGGCCCGCTGGCGCGCCGTCAACGCACCACACCTGGTCGCCCTGGTGCGCGCCGGCGCGGTCTTCCACAAGGGCAAACTGCTCGAACGCCCCACCGAGATCACCCCACCAACCCCGCCCTCAGACGGCGATCAGCAAGCCGGAACGGAGGTCGCCTGAAACACCCCGATCCACAGGTCTTGACAATTCCTCTACTCGTTCACTGATCAAACGGTGTCGAAGCATACCGCCGATGGCTGGCGGATCACTGCCGTCAAAGCGCACGAGAAGGTGCGTAGCGTACGGCCCCTCAACCAGTCACCGTGGACCCGTGAAGGCTTCCTGTCGCTACGCGGCGAAGGACGGATCTCGGGTGCTGGCCGGGTGGCGGTGTCCGCGGGCACAGTGAGCGCCGGCTTCCAGATCGGCTGCAACACCGACGTCACCTCGGGTGTGACTCTCGGTATGACTGCTGGCCCCACTGCGCAGATGTCGATCTCTTGGCCGCCGGCGCTGATTGTCGGCGCGCAAGCCAACGGCAACATCTCCACTACCTTCAAGCCTGGCACCATCGCCAACATCCCATTCGGCACAAAGAAACTCGCCGGACCGACTGCCGGGCTCACCGTCGATGGCGTGCACGTCAAGGTTGATGGCTGCCTCGGTCCGGTCGCGGTGCGCTCCTACGTGACCGTTGCCATCTCCACACCGGCCAACGACAACACGGTCAATGTGTACGGACAGCCTCACTACCTCTGACACGCCTCTGTTCTGAGTCGTCTCAAGACTTTCGGCTTTTCGACTTCGGGGGAATCGAACATCCATGTCTCACACCACCACTTCCAGTGGTCCTGCTCATGCTGCACCCACCGACACCCGTGGCCGACACGCCGTCGTCACCAAAGTCGCGTTGTTCGTCGCCGGCTGCATCCTGTTGATCCTGGCCGCGGCCAACCTCGACCACCTCGGCGAATGGAGCCAGCGTTGGGGCCAGGTTCCCGTCTTCCTCGGATTCTTTCTCCTCATGTCCATCGCGGGACGCTGGTTCTGGACCGGCGCCGACGCGATTCTGGCGAAGGTCGGCAGCCAATGAGCCACACAAGCTATCGGCAGCCCGGGGCCAACCGCCCTGGACGATCCCGCACACGCAGCGCGGCAGTTCTTCTCGCCTTGACAGGCACACTCGTCGGCACCATCACGTTCGCCGCGGCCGCGCTCACCGGATCGCAGCCGACCGCCCAGGCCGACCCACTGTGCGATCAGATGCGCGCCCAATATGGGTCCGGTTGGCCCTGCATCAGCGTGCCCACCTACACCCCACCACCCACACAGAACACTCCGCCACCGGTCACCGGGCCGACCGACACCGGCTCAAACAACGGACCCGGGATCGCCGGCAACCCCGGACCCGGCCCCGGCGAAGGCGACGGCACCCCGATCGTCCCCGTCCCCGGCCAGCAGTCCCCGCAGCGCGGCCCTCATCCCCCAGCCGCAGACAGTGCGGTCACACCCGCTTCACCCGAGTCGGGTGCCCCCGTCAGAGAAGCACCTCAACCGGTACCGTCCGCGCCTTCGGCACCCAACAGCACCGGCGGCAACGCACCTACCGATAGCGCCCCAAGTACCAAGGACATCGGAACCCTTCCAACCGAAACCGGCGCCAGACTCGACACCCCGACCGGTGAGCGAACATCAATCCCGCTGCCGATCTGGATTCTTGCCGGCGCCGCAGCCATCGCCGCAGCAAACCCGCGAGCCAGGTCACTCCTGACGCGCGGAGGGTCGACGCAAGCCACACTCGGCCCCTCGCGGATGGTCCTGATTCACGACGAAACCTCCCCTACCACCTACCGGTTCGCCATGAACACGCCTCCCGGCGGCCACACCGAAGTCAACCCCGACGGCTCAGCAACCGTCTACGACGCCAACGGCAACCCGGTCAGCCAGGTCGCCCGCCCCTGGGCCTTCGACGCCACCGGTCAACCGCAGAAGACCTGGTACACCGTCGATGACAACGGCAACCTCGTCCAACACGTCGAACCCGCCACCGATGCCCGCTATCCCATCCTTGCCGACCCCACACAGACCTCCCACCTCATACCTCAACCCGGCGACGCAGGATTCATCGGACCGGTCACCCCCGAACAGCAGGCACAGGCCCGAGCCGAGCAAGCAGAACAGACACCCTCGACCAACGAGGGACTCGCCGACCTGCTCACCGCTCCTATCACCGCCCCACCCACAACAACCGGGACCGAGCCCAGCCCCGACCAGGGCGCTGACCCCACCCCCGGCCAACAACTCGGCTACGGCGACTGGGTGGCCCACAACTACCCCGGGCCAGACGTCGGTCAAGACTCGCCGCAACAGCCACAACAGGACGACAACAGCGGACTTTCGGAGCTACTCACCGCTGGAATCACCGACCAGCCATCAGGGCCTGAACCTGAACGCAGTCCCACCCAAGGCGCCGAACCAGCCCCCGGCCAACAACTCACCTACAACGACTGGCTCGCCAACAACTACCTCGGCCAAGACGTCGGCGTCGTCAACGTCCGCACCGGAACCGACGGACAACCCGAGTACTACCGCACCGCCCCCGACGGCACCGACATCGTCGCGACCACCGCACAAACCACACCCAACGGCATCATCTACGGATTCGAAGACGGCACCATACTCGATACCAACGTTGCCGACGGCATCTCGTCGTTGACCCGAATCGACCCGGACGGCACCCGGCACACCGAATTCTCCAACGGCGAGCAGCTGGTCATCCACCCCGACGGAACCGGCGTCCGCATCGCCATCGACGGCACCGAGACCAGGTTCGCCCCGGGCCTCGATGCTGACGGCAAACCGATCCTCGTCGACCGGGACACAGGCCTGGAGCTTGCCCCGACCGCATTGGGCATGCTGGTATCAACGACGATTTCGGCAAAGGGAGCACTGATCGAAGCCATCGGCACAAACGGCGCCATACCAGGATGGTCAGTCCCGCATGGCTCCGTAGGCGGACAGCTTGCCCGCGGAGCCGGGAGATCCCTGGGACCGTTCGGCGCCGGGCTCGGAACCCTCATGGACGCATCAGACCCCAACACTTCCGCGGGGAAAGCGGCTGCCATCAACTTCGGATCCTGGGCAGCGGGCACCACTTTCACCGGCGTGGTAACCGTTTTCACGACGGCTCCGTTTGCGGCGGCTGCAATCCTGGGAATTGGCGTCGGACTCGGCGTCTACTACGCTGCCAAGCGATGGGGGTAAGTATCTGTGTCGGACGCTGACGAGAACCAGTGGGTGACCAAATATCCCTGGGGTATGTACGCGGCCCTCATGCTTCTGGCAGTTGTGGAAGTCGGCGGCACGGTCATGCTTATCCATCATGCAGCCGCAGAGCGATCGTGGCTGCTGCTCGCGGCGGGAGTCAGTTGGTCGTTGATGCTCGGCACATCTGTCTTCACATGCGTTGCCGGCGCGATTTATGCTCGTCCGACGCGACCTGTCTACACCGTTGATCCGTCTTTCATTCCGCGCAGCAGATGGTCGGTCGCCTCCTGCCTTCTGCTCATCCCCGCGTTTCTCGCCGCAATTCCGGCGATCGGCCTTCTCGGAGCCGACCTCTACCCGGAACTGTCTCCGTGGCACAGATTCCTGATGTTCGTCGGCGTACTCCTCGGCGTTGCGACACCATTCCTGCTTCTCTGGTATGCACACAAGGCGCAACACTCTGACGCACATCTGGCACTACTCGACGACGGCCTTCACGTCCGCACAACCGTCGGCAAGCAGCACTTCATCACCAAGGCTCAACTCCTCCGGACCGTTGCCGTTATCAGGGGCGGAGTCCGTGTGGAATTGCACCCTGAAGAATCACCCGCGGTCATCATCAACCTCATGAGCTACGGCCCCACACCATCCTCGGTCCTACACGTACTCGTCCCGTACCTCATCGACAACGGTGCGCACGTTCGCAGCACCTGGCTCTGACCGAGAAGCGGGCAAGTCCTGCTAGTGTCTCGTGTCGTTAATTAGTTTAGGGTTGTTGGGTTGAGATAGTCGGTTATGGCTAATACTCCTGCCCCGGCCCTGGAACTGCGTGATGGCGATGCGGACGAACTCGATCAGTTGCTGAGGTCGACCACGGCGCCGGCCGGTCTGGCGCACCGAATTCTCC
The DNA here is from genome assembly GCF_900683595.1 of Gordonia paraffinivorans. NCBI lineage: Bacteria > Bacillati > Actinomycetota > Actinomycetes > Mycobacteriales > Gordoniaceae > Gordonia > Gordonia paraffinivorans. Next base: position 1,028,631 of record NZ_CAACYD010000006.1, read on the forward strand.
AACGGCGAGCAGCTGGTCATCCACCCCGACCGAACCGGCGTCCGCATCGCCATCGACGGCACCGAGACCAGGTTCGCCCCGGGCCTCGATGCTGACGGCAAACCGATCCTCGTCGATCCGGACACAGGCCTGGAGCTTGCCCCGACCGCATTGGGCATGCTGGTATCAACGACGATTTCGGTGAAGGGAGCACTGATCGAAGCCATCGGCACAAACGGTGCCATACCAGGGTGGTCAGTCCCGCATGGCTCCGTAGGCGGACAGCTTGCCCGCGGAGCCGGAAGGTTCCTGGGACCGTTCGGCGCCGGGCTCGGAACCCTCATGGACGCATCAGACCCCAACACTTCCGCGGGGAAAGCGGCTGCCATCAACTTCGGATCCTGGGCAGCGGGCACCGCGATAGCCGGCACCGTGGCATTGGCCGGGTCGCTATTCGTCGCGGTTGCGGCCACTGGCAATTGCTGTCAGCCTATTCGCCTACACTGTCGCGCGAGTATTCTGGAAATGAAAATCACGTGAGCGGCAACGAGTATCAGCGACTCCAGAAGTGGCCGTGGGGTGCTTACGCGGGAACTCTGGTCGGCGCCCTTATGACCGTAGGCACGCTCATCGCGTCACTCCGAGAAGCCCCGGAGCACTCGTGGCAAGTCCTCACAGGTGCGGCCTGCGCTGTGGTGATGTTCAGCACGTTAACGTTCATCTCCCTCGCTGTAGCGGTACATGGTCATCCGACGAGGGTGTATTCCGTCAATCCGAAGTGGATACCGCGTAGCAGGTGGGCGGTCAACATCAATCTATTGCTCCTTCCTTCAGCCGTTGCCACGGCTCCGGCCATCGGCTTGCTCGGAGCCGACCTCTACCCGGAACTGTCTCCGTGGCACAGATTCCTGATGTTCGTCGGCGTCCTTGTCGGCGTTGCGACACCATTCCTGCTTCTCTGGTATGCACACAAGGCGCAACACTCTGACGCACATCTGGCACTACTCGACGACGGCCTTCACGTCCGCACAACCGTCGGCAAGCAGCACTTCATCACCAAAGCCCAACTCTCCCAGTCGCATGTCACGGTCAGGGGTGGCCTGCAGGTAGTGATTCACCCTCCGCCTGACGGATCCCGCGCGGTCACGATCGCCCTCATGAACTACGGCCCCACACCAGCCTCGGTGCTCCGCGTTCTCGTCCCGTACCTCGTCGATAACGGTGCGCACGTTCGCAGCACCTGGCTCTGACTGAGAAGCGGGCAAGTCCTGCTAGTGTCTCGTGTCGTTAATTAGTTTAGGGTTGTCGGGTTGAGATAATTGGTTATGGCCAATACTCCCGCCCCGGCCCTGGAACTGCGTGATGGCGATGCGGACGAACTCGATCAGTTGTTGAGGTCGACCACGGCGCCGGCCGGCCCGGCACACCGAATTCTCCAACGGCGAGCAGCTGGTCATCCACCCCGACCGAACCGGCGTCCGCATCGCCATCGACGGCACCGAGACCAGGTTCGCCCCGGGCCTCGATGCTGACGGCAAACCGATCCTCGTCGATCCGGACACAGGCCTGGAGCTTGCCCCGACCGCATTGGGCATGCTGGTATCAACGACGATTTCGGTGAAGGGAGCACTGATCGAAGCCATCGGCACAAACGGCGCCATACCAGGATGGTCAGTCCCGTGGCAGGTCCGTAGGCGGACAGCTTGCCCGCGGAGCCGGGAGATCCCTGGGACCGTTCGGCGCCGGGCTCGGAACCCTCATGGACGCATCAGACCCCAACACTTCCGCGGGAAAGCGGCTGCCATCAACTTCGGATCCTGGGTTGCAGGTGCTTTGGTCAGCTATGGAGCCGTGGCACTCTTCAGTGTCGCATTCGGACCCGCTGCGGCGCTTGGCATCGGAACAGGTCTCATCGCCTATGGCCTCGTACGAGCGCGCTGGAACTGATGGTCGTGTCCAGCACTGAACAGAATCCGTGGCACGGCAGACGTCCATGGGGCATTTACGCGATGATCCTACTTGTCGCCGTATTGGCAGTCGGCGCGCTCATGGAAGCTCTTCGTGCGGCCGAAGAACAGTCATGGCGGCTATCCGCCGGCGCTGCCTGCGGGGCGGTCATGCTGGGCACATTCGTGCTCGCCGCCCTAATAGGCGCGACTCATGCGCGTCCATCGAGACCAGTTTATTCCGTTGATCCGCAACGGATACCGCAAAGCCAGTGGTCCGTTAACGTCTACCTCCTGCTACTACCCATGGGCGTAGCCGCGGCTCCGGCCATCGGCTTGCTCGGAGCCGACCTCTACCCGGAACTGTCTCCGTGGCACAGATTCCTGATGTTCGTCGGCGTCCTTGTCGGCGTTGCGACACCATTCCTGCTTCTCTGGTATGCGCGTAAGGCGCTGCGATCCGGCGCGCACTTGTCTCTGCTCGACGACGGCCTTCGGGTCCATACGCCGGTCGGTAAGCACTACTTCATCACCAAAGCCCAACTCTCCCAGTCGCATGTCACGGTCAGGGGTGGCCTGCAGGTAGTGATTCACCCTCCGCCTGACGGATCCCGCGCGGTCACGATCGCCCTCATGAACTACGGCCCCACACCAGCCTCGGTGCTCCGCGTTCTCGTCCCGTACCTCGTCGATAACGGTGCGCACGTTCGCAGCACCTGGCTCTGACTGAGAAGCGGGCAAGTGATGCTAGTGATCGGGATCGTTCTTACCGGCTTGGGGCTCGCGCTCCTCGCCTGTCGCCCCACAAGCGACACCTCGGGATGCTTCGACGAATCCGGGACCCTGAAAACGCCAAGAACGCTCTCCTGGTCACTAGCCGTCTGAGGAACACGAATGACGCTGGCGTCGGCATGGCTGGCCTTCGGCGACAAAGCCGCCGTCGGCGGCGACATTTCACTGTCCCGGTGGCCATCGACTCCGTGGATCATTGTCGGCACTCTGGGTGTGATCTTCTTTGGGGCGACAGCACTCATCGGTATCGCCGTATCGCTGTTCAACCCAAGCCACCGGACTCTCCCCGAAGAACTCGAGCCAATTCTCAGAGCCCGTTGGCAACACGACAGCTGGACAGAAGGAGACTCAGCGTAGCCGGGATCGCTGTAGCGCTCGGTGACAGCTGCGATAGTCACCGGTGACCGGTTTGGCGATCTTCCATAGTCGTGAGATGAACATTCACCCACTGACCACTCCCCCGCCGAGAATATGCAGAAGTCGAATATGCAGGGTTACCAATATAAGGTACAGCCCGTCCTGGCGAGTTTCGATTACTCGTCCCGCCGCCGGGTGGCGAGGATGGTAATGAGGGCCTGGATGGTGGTGCGGTGAGGTTCGGGTAGTGCGTTGATGTCGGCGGCGAGCCTCAGCAGCTGAGGCCAGGCGGCATTCGCGGCCTGCACCCGTTGTGCCATCGACTGATCTTGGTGTTGGTGGTGGAACTCTCGGGTGAAGAACTCGATATCGACCCCGAACCCGTCGGCGACCGCGGCGATGATGCCGAAGCCGGGTTCGACCGCCCGCCCGCGCCGCAGCGACGAGAGCATCGGCTCTTTCAACCGCCCCGGACGGGACTGATTGGCGCGGCCACACACCTCCCGCCCAGTCAACGGCACACCCGGCACCGACCCGGGCGTGTGCTCGAACAACGCGTTGACCAGCGCCGCCCACGACAACCCCTCACCCGCAACATCGTCGGCGTCGCCGCCGGGGTCAGCGCCCACCGCCTCCTCCGCCACCTACTTCACTCCCTCTCTCGCTGCTCGCCAGCACAACGCTGCGCCACCATCGATCAGCACCGCAATGTTGCATCGATCACAACCAAGAGTTATCGATAGTGAATGTCGGACTGGTGTGATCCACTCTTGTGTTCAAGATAGCGAAGCACGGATACGGCAATGTTTATGCTCAGGGACGGTACGCGGAACAGCGTGCGTCGACGCGTGGTCACGGGAGTGGCAGCGGCCGCAGTCGCGGTCGGTCTGGCCGCCGGGGTCGGTACAGCGGCGCCGGCCACGTTTCCTGACCATCAGGTGTCGAGGACCACCGCCGACGGATGGCGGGTGACTGCCATCAAAGCCGACGAGAAGGTCCGCAGCGTCGCACCCCTCAACCAATCACCCTGGACCGGTGAAGGATTCCTGTCACTACGCGGCGAAGGACGCATCACCGGCGCCGGTCGCGTCGCAGTCTCCGCGGGCACCGTCAGATCTGGTTTCCAGATCGGCTGCAACACCGACGTCACCTCCGGCCTGACCCTCGGCATCACCGCCGGCCCCACCGCCCAAGTGTCGATCTCCTGGCCACCAGCATTGATCGTCGGTGCTCAAGCCAGCGGCAACATCTCCACCACCTTGAAGCCCGGCACCATCGCCGACATCCCCTTCGGCACCAAGAAACTCGCCGGACCTTCTGCCGGGCTATCGGCGGATGGTGTTCACGTCAAAGTCGACGGTTGCCTCGGCCCCGTCGCCGTACGCGCCTACACCACCGTCGCTATCGCCACACCCACCAACGACAACACCGTCAACGCCGACGGAAAGCCCCACTACCTATCAGCGTCATATGACACAGAATGCGGCGCGGCGCCGTGGCGTCGGTCGGATGGGCCTGCTTGTGCTGGCCGGGTTGGCTGCCAGCACTCTCGCGCTGACGGGCTTGCCGACGACGAGTAGTGCACCGGCACATGCTGATGCGTTGTGTGATCAGATGCGCGCACAGTACGGCGCGAACTGGCCCTGCGTCAACGTTCCGACCTACTCCCCGCCGCCCACGCAGAACACCCCACCACCCACGACTGGCGGCAACACTCCCGGCTCTACCGGCGGCCCCGTGCTTGCCGGCAACCCCCGGGCCCGGCCCCGGCGAGGGCAACGGCACCCCCATTGTCCCGGTCCCAGGCCAGCAACCTCTTCCGCAATCGGGCACACCGAGGGCCGACCCGCCCACCCCCGCGACCGCCGAACAGCCGCAGCCGGTGCCTGAGATTCCTGGTCGGGTCAATGTCGATCAGAACGGTGAACCAGCCGCCCCAACTCGCAGCATCGAGGGCCAGGCGCGTCCCGCCGTCGAGATCCCCGGCGACCAGGCTACCTACGACATCGTGTCGAAATCGCCCACGCTGCAGTCCCAATGGAAGCAGATCAAGAACGACTGGCGGGTTGAGTACCGCGACGGTGAGGGTTCCTACACCAGTTACCGAGACATGTTGGTTGTCATCCAGAAGGGCTCGCCAACAGCTCAGGCGCAAGTGATCGCGCACGAGTTCGGGCATGCGGTGTACCCGCTGGAGATCGACCGTTCCTCCAAAGAGTCCTGCATCAACTCTCAGCTCGACAACGAAGGCGCAGCAACCTTCAACAACATCAAGATTCAGCGTGAGATCATCGCGAATGGCGGCCCTGATATCGGGATCGCCGTGTGGGAACGAGGCCGGGTTCAACCGCATCTACGATGAGTATCTTGGCAGCGGACGCAGCGACGCTGACTACAAGTCAGCGATCCGCAAGATGGGTGCCTACTACGGCGAGAACCTGAATCCCTCAACCGATCCTGAACTGAACTACCGCCAGTACTACGAGAAGGGCTGCAGCTGATGGCACGCGCACGATCACGATCGACGATGATGGCCACAGCGCTGACTGCCGTCGGAGCAGCAATTGTGGTCGCGACCAGCGCGTGCGGAGGAGGAGACACCGTGAGCAACGCCAGCACCCCTAAGATGCCCGCCAATCCCACGGTGTGGCAGTTCATCGACACTGCCACCGCCCACATGCCCTTGACCCAGGAATCCACCTCCAAGCTGCTGGATACCCCCGCCGAGCAGGTTCTGTCCCAACGTTGGGAAACCGAACCCATCACCCTGGGCACACACCTGAAAAACGTCGCCTCCACCATCTTCTACACCGACGACCAACAGTGGGAACGCACCTACTTGAAGTTCACCCCCGACACCTGCATCACCCTCGACGGACTCAAAGCCGAGTACCCCGACGTTGTCCTTGAGCGAATGGCCTCCGGCCACTCATCAAAGGAAGTCAGTGAGTACGGCGCAACCCGTGAGAAGACGCACTACATCTTCACAATCGAAGCCGGTAGCGGTTGCCTCACCGGAGTGGATTTGTCTCCGAAGTCGTAGCGGCCGATCCGGTCCACCCCCACAGGGATCAGATCCCTGTGGGGGTGGAGCACTTCGCGGAGTCGCGAGAATCTCTCATCTGTTTCGAGAAACCAACGGCGAAGTGCGAGAACAGAGGCGCTGAGCCGTATCTCCTGACCGGATACCGCTCAGGACAGGTGCTCGACCTCCCCGCCGGCGGTCCCTACCCCGTTGTACTCGGTCGTGAACGACCGACGCTTCCGCGAGATGTGAACATCGCGATCGTGGCTATCACAACAACCTGAAGGCCCACGTTGCACAGCGAGTTCTGGCGCCGCTCAGTGCTGTGGGTGTAAGGGGTCGGGATGCTTGTTCGTGGTTTGATCTTCGTGTCGTCGGTGTGTATTGCGTTGGCGACGTTGATATCTGATGCTGGGGTGAGTTCGGCTGCGCCGACGCCGTTGGCGACGAAGTACGACTCGCTGGTCACCGATGATGGTTGGAAGATCGAGTTGCGCGCCAGCGAGTTGGCCGTCAACCCGATGAGCAATATCGCCAACAGCTTTGCCTCACGTGAGGGTTGGGTGTCGGCACGGGTCGGTGCCCTGATCACCCCGGCGAAGGGGCGCCAACCGTCCCAGCCGGTGCAGTCGGCGATCCTCGAGCAGTTCCTCGTCGTCGGGTGCCAGGTCGATGTCAGCGACGGGGCGACGTTTGGGTTCGGTTCGTCGATCGGTCCGAACGCGAACGTCACGATCAGCGGCGTCCCCGGCGTGACGGTCGGTGGGTCGGCGTCGGTGAGCCCGTCGATCTCGGCCAAGCTCAAGCCGGGACGAATCACCGAGATCTCGTTGGGCAAGAAGACATTACAGACAAATCGTGCCTCGATCCGCGCGAAGCGGGTCCATGTGAGGGTGGATGGCTGCGCGGGTCCGACGACGGTGCGCGTGATTGTGCGGTTCTCGGCGTCGACGCCGACCGCTGACGACACGATCAACATCCACTCCGCCCGTATGTGGCTCTAATTAGCAGACGTCGATCGGGGGATCGGGACATGAGCGATGTTTGTCTGAGGAGCGCGTTCGGGCGCAGGAGAACCCCAGCGGTCGCATCAATCGTTGTGCTCGCAGTGCTGGCTGTGCTGGCCACATTGCTGGTGCCGGCTGACCCGGCGAGCGCGGAAACCCCAGCTGAGCGGTGTGCGCGTGAGACGGCCGCTTACAACAGTGCGTGGGCGCAGACTTGGGCGGCATCCAATGGCCGTCCGGCCTCGGAGGCGCCGCCACCGCCGGTCCCGTACGTCTGCCACGATCCGGGGCCGACAACGACCACGACTTCGCAGCCCCCGGTGGTGACTGCACCGACGGTGCCCAGCGACACCAACGTGCCCGACGGGCCGGGCCCCAATATGGGAGCCCACGCGCCCACTGACATCCCACTTCCCGGCTCGACGCCAATCGTGCCGATACCTACGGCCGGGGCTCGCGACCTGGGTGGTGACGGCGATCGGGAGGGTGGCGACCCGCGCCGGACTGACCCGTCTCGTGAGCGGCCTATTCCCGACCTCGGTTCGTTCCGGCACAACGTGGATGACGACTACGACACCAACGAGATCGTCGGCGGCCCATGGGAAGACACGTGCGGCAACAAGGTTCCGCTGCGGCGTGGATATTGGAATGGAAAGCGTGGCCGCGGCTGGGACAAGATCTACCACTACCACAAGATGACGAACATGGACGTTGTCCAAGAGACGATCGAATCCAACTGCGGCGAGCATGATCAGAATGACACCCGTGGCCGGACCTTGATCTATCGACAAGACTTCTACCGCCAGGAGTGCTCGTATCTGACACCCGGAACGCTCATCTGTGAGAAGAAGCCACCACCAGTCACCTATCGTGCCGTCGTCCAGATGTCGGACACGCTGCCGAACGGCGATAAGATCCCTGGCGGCGCGTCCGGTGTCACCACGGCGTACTGCGAGGGATACGTAGAGTGCCCGGGTTGGATGTCATCGCCCAAACAGATCGATAAGGTGAGCGGCATACCGTTGAATGGAAATGATGGTGGGGATGCGCCGGTCGCATGACATGAAATCTCCGACGTGCTTCGTGACGGAGGCAATCGAACTGGGCTTATCTGCATACCGGGGGGCCGACGGTGACCAATGAGGTTTCTCCGGTGGCAGCTGCGGTTGTGCGTATTGCTGCGGTTTCGGGGCCGAGCACGCGGGATGTCATTCTGCTTGCCTGCTGGTCGCACGGACCGCTCCTCTTCGTCGTCTTCCGCTCGAAAGTTCTGCCGAACCCCGGCCAGCCGGTGGGCATCGTTTGCGACCTCAGGCAGTTGCCAACTGAGGACGTGGACGCTGCTGCCTTTCACGTGCTGGCATTCGAAATGGTCGAACCGCACCACTACCCGCTTGTCTTTTCGGACAGGGCAGGTGCCATACGATGGCGTGCCGCGCTGGACACGGAGCTGGGCGATCAGACGGTCGGCTTCTTAGAAACTGTTGGAACCGTGAGAGATCTAGGGGAGTTCATGCGTAAGTCGACTGCCATGAGAACATCGATAGCAGTTGCCTTCGTTGCTTCAACAGTTTTGGCTGGGTGCGGCGGCACGCCAGATGCTGGCGAGGTCACTAACGGCGCCGCATCGCCTTCGTCGTCGCTACCGGCTCCGACGAAGTATGAGTATGTGGCCTCCGCGGTCGATGCCATGGTCGATGGTGCGCCGGTCCAGCTGAGACCCTTCCCGTTTTCCATCGGTGCTAATGCGGTTGAGGCGCGGCTATCGTCGGCACTGGGCGACGGGTGCACCGAGAACGGCTCAGACGTCAAGGGCCAGTGGGTTGTCTTGCCGCGCGGTGGCTGCACATTCGAGCGAAAGTACGAAAACGCTCGGCGTGCCGGTGCCTCGGGCCTCGTGATCACCTCGTCTGACCCGCTTCCAGATGGGCGCTGGCAGACTCCGCCGATCGATCTGACAACCATCCCCATGCTCGTAACCGACGACCAAGACTCCGTGCGCCGTCTCGTGAACGGGGCTTCTGTAACTGTGAGTTTCGACGCTTCGGTCAAACAATCACCTGCCGAATGATGTGAATTCTCGGCGGACACAAAGTTGGGGCCTGACCCCCGGTTCTTGGACACGCTGAATCCAGCACTTGGTGCTGGGGAAGCGAGATGATCCGAGAACCATGGCCAGGAAGAACTACTCCGAAGAGTTCCGTCGTCAGGCCGTCGACTTGTACGAGTCCACCCCGGGCGCGGCGCTGAAGGGCATCGCCGCCGATTTGGGGGTCGCGCGGGGCACCCTGAAGCACTGGGTGGACCAGTACGGCACGGGCAAGAAGACCGCACCCGACGGCACCACGATCCCGCGTCTCACGAGTCCGGGCGGGACACCGCCGCCGGACGGACCGGAGACGCCCGAGCAGGAGCTGGCCCGGCTCCGGGCGCGGGTGCGTGAGCTCGAGGTCGAGACCACCAAGCTCTCCACCGAGCGCGAGATCCCCTCCAGCGGGTGGCCAAGTATTTCGCCGGGGAGACGAACTGGTGAGTCGCTTCCAGTTCGTCGCCGACAACTCCACCACCTTCGAGGTGAAGCGACTGTGTGAGCTCGTCGAGATCGAACGCTCTTCCTACTACGCGTGGGTCAAGGCCGCTCCCGGGCGTGATGGCACATAGGAGCCTGACATGACCACCCAGAGTGTCGTCCGCCACATCCCAAGCACTGTCCTTCGAGCGGCCCGACCGCGACATTCGAGCCCACTCGCCGGCTCTCTTCGGGCCATTTCGGACCACAGGCCCGCGCGAACAGGCAGACACGCCGCTGCCGATATGGCGAATGGGGTGAGCGCGGTAGTAACCCCTGTCGAAGTAGACATGCAGTGCTTGACATGCAAGCTACTGCTAACCCACGCTTGGAGCGTGCCACTCACAAGACTGCCGCCAGAATGCCATCCGGAATGTGCACCTATGGCGATGGCATCTTCTTGAGCCAGAGCTCGGCCGCCGACACGAGCTCCGTTTCGCTGTCAGGGTTGCCACTGATCTTGAGTCGATATTTCCCTGCGCGAACCCACATCTCGGCGTTGACCACTCGACCATCCAGCGTTTCGATATAAGAAACCGCCTCGTCACCGAGGTCAGGAATGTCCCGCACCACGCGTGTTGTGAGCCGCCCATCGTCGGCACGAACCGGATGCGCCGCCATCCCACGCAATCTGGGCACAACGTGCGCGCCGAGCGTATCTCCCGGATCAGGAATGACCGTCAAGTACACAAACCGCGGCCCCTCTGGTGGCGTTGAGAACTCGACCCAGCAAACGACTTGCTCGGCCATGGGGTCACGCCTGGATGTAACCACGGGCTCATCCCGTACTCCCGTGGCCGCTGCGTATTCCGCGCCAGTCGGACACTGAACATCTGGCGGGATGGCATCACTGCTGGTCGCCTGGGACGTTGCGTCTGGTGACGGCGAGCCGCCGTCACCACATCCTGTCGCCATCAACAGGATTATGCCGACGCACGCCCATGCGAGCGAGTGTGGCAAGCGCCGGGGTCTCATGCTCGCTCCTGCTCTTGAGAAGAGTCGTAATGACCTGCGAGTTGTTCGATGTTCAATCGAAGGCTGGTTTGTAACGCTTGCTTTAGCGTCTGATCTGGCACCGGGTCAAGACCTACGTCGTAGACCGGACGGGGGAGATCAAGGGGGTCGGTCGCCGGGGTGGAATGGATCTCCGAACGTGTGCCGTATGCCACCATGATCGGAATCAGGCGGTGCGGATCAACATGCAGGCTGGTTGGCCACGAATCTCTCGGCCAGGACTCCCAATACGCATCGCGAAGCTCGACTCGCTTGGTCCAGTCGGGGCCGCCGAGTTCCTCGCACGAAAGGAGTGAGAACTCGCCGTCGAGTCGGTCGCATCCGTTCGTGTGCTGCAAGAGCTCCCGGACGTGCACATCGAGGCGCTCCCCGAGTCGTCCCTCGGCTTCGGCGATCTGAGCGGGCGTCGCTGGCGGACGCAGCGATGGCAAGCTGCCGTTCTCAAGCGGAGCTAGCAGCCCCAACTTCATGAGGTGCCGGGTCGACTCGATCAGTGCTGCGAGGAGACCGGCCCAGTCATCAGGCACATGCGTTCCGGCGTCGAGTGTCACGTCACGCCCCCCTGCGGAATCGGTGTACATCGGCCATCGGTCCAACGTCCAGGATAGAATTTCCGGACTCGATACCCATTCGGGTAGTCCCTGGACTGTGTACCGCGTCGACCGAGCTGTTTGCCGATAGGTCCATCCCCATAAATTCGGGACCCATACCGAACTCGGCAACCGATATGCCGAGATGGTTTACAAGGAGTGCGAGCAGACGCTAGGGAAAGGATGGTGGCGGTGATGCGGATCACTGCACGAGCAAGCCGGGACGGAAAGTTCTGGCTCGTCTACGTCCCCGAGGTTGACCAATACACGCAGGGCTGCAACTTGAAGGAGGCCCGCCTCATGGCGCGCGACCTAGCCGCGTCCCTGCGAGGAGTACCGCTCGCCGAGATCGAACTGGCACAGTTCACCGTCGAACTACCCGGTGAAGTTCGCTCCCACCTCTCACGCGCCGGCGAACTACGGAAGCGCGCACAGGAGGCGAACCGGGCAGCGGCCGAAGAGGTCCGGGTGGCCGCCCGCCAACTACGCGACAGCGGCCTCACCGTCCGGGACATCGGTGACGCGTTGGACGTGTCATACCAGCGTGCGCACCAATTGGTGACAGCGGACTGAGGGCTACGGCTGCCGTCCAGGGCGGTCTGGAGGCCGGACACGTCGCTGATCCCCACGGGGTCTAGGTGGCGGGCACCACATCCACTGACGCCTCGCGCACGGCGCCGCTGACGTAGCCGATCTCGACCCGCGCCGCCCACACGTCGAGCTGGTCCCCGTCGGCGAGGGTGACCCCCGAGACCGGGACGCTACGGGCGTTGCTGTGGTTCGCCGTCACGACGCTGCCCACATCGATGCCGTTGAGCTTCAACGTCAGCCGGACGCCGCCGAAGATGCTGCCCGAGCCGCCCACCGCCAGCGTGATGTCCGCGAGGCCGCCGCCGGCCACGATCATCGTGTCCGAGACGGCCATCGCCGGGTGCGTGGCATCGGAGGTGAACGGCACCTTGACCACCGAGGCCCCCGGGTCGCCGATGTTGGCCGTCTGGTTCATCTTCTGCCGGGCGAGATTCGCCGCCCGCCGCATGGCGCGGAACCTGTTCGCGGGTAACGCCATCCACCCGGCGTCGGCCGCAGTTTGTCTCCGGGCCACACCGGCAGGTCGTTTGGACCGCGCTGCCCACGGGTAGTCGGCGCCCCATGACCACCGTCAGCGAGTTGCTCCAGTCCCATCCGCAGCGCGACGACATCGACATCGACGTTCTCTCCGAGTGCATCGAGGCGTGCAGCGCGTGCACGCAGGCGTGTATCGCGTGCGTCGACGCATGCCTGGGAGAACGCGACGTCGACGCTCTTATCGAGTGCATCCGCACCGATCTGGACTGCGCCGACCTGTGCACGGTCACCGAGCACGTGCTGTTGCGCATGACCCATGCGAACGTCGCCGTCGTGCGCGAGACCCTCGAGGCCTGCGCGGTCGCCTGCAAGACGTGTGCCGACGAATGCGCGCAGCACGCCGAGATGCATCAGCACTGCCGCACCTGCGCCGACGCGTGTCGGCGCTGCGAGGCGGCTTGCAACCGTCTGCTCGAGATCCTCGGCTGACCGCCGGCGAACCACCCCCACCCCCGAACAGAGGAGAACCGCAATGGCCCGCTACCGCGTCCTGGACTCGAACGAGAACGTCGTCGAGGAGAAGGAATTCGACGACGCCACCGGCGCATACGACTGGTTCAAGACCGTCGCCGCTCCCGATGACAGCCTCGGCACCGTCATGCAGGTCCACGACCAGGGCGGATGGAAGAACTTCGAGGTGTCCGACGGCGGTACGAACCCGAATCCCTCCGCCGACGCCTGAGTCACTCCGGTCGCCGGGGGTCAACCGGGCGCGGTCAGCACCCCCGCGCCGGTTGCCCGGCGAACCGCTGCCCGAGGTACCCGACCGCTTCCGCGGTGAACGGGAGCAGCGCCTCGGTGTGTGACATGCCGCGGTACTCGGTGAACGTCGTGGCGACGCCCCTCCGGCAGTAGCCCGACGCCAGGGCGGCGACGTCGCCGCTGATCATCAGCCCGTCACCGATGCCGTCGGAGTTGCCGACGCCGAGCAGCATCGGCGTCCGCGGCGTCCCGAGGGTGCCCATGACGTTCTTCGCGATGGCCTGCCGCACCCCGGGCACGTCGAGAAGCCCGCCCACTCCCGGCCGGAGCAGGTCCTGGTCGGTGAGACCGGGGTACGCGTCGGCGAACTGCGCGATGCACTCATCCGAGATCTGCCTCAGGATGCGCGAGCCCTTCGGCGACAGGTAGGGCTGGATGTCCAGGTCGTAGGTGTCGTTGTAGACCGCGGTCAGGGCGGGGATGACCCCGGTCCACTGCCGCTTCCCGTTGACCTAGCCCAGGTTGTGGGCGGGGTTCACCGGTATCCCGCCGGCGGCCGCCCCGATCACGTTCAGTTCCGGCGCATAGGTGGGCGCGAGCTCCGCGCCGAAACCGGTGGGCACCGATCCGCCGGAGTAGCCGAAGAGGGCGATCGGCGTCCGGCGCGGCGCCTTCAGATACCGCAGGGTGGCCCGCACACCGTCGAGCGCGGTGTACGCGGATTCTCGGGCCATGGTCCAGCGCAGCCCTGGGCCCTCGTAGTCGGGCACCGACACCGTGAACCCGGCGGTCATCAGCGCGGTGATGGACGGCAGGTCGATGGGCTCGGTCGTCATGTTGCCTCCCCGCAGCGTGTACGAGGGATCGCACTGCGCGCCGAGGGCGTCGTAGAAGGAGTGGTAGGACACGACCCGCCGAGGCGCGCCGGGCCCGACTCCGGGCGGAGAGAGCACGGTGGTGACCGTCGCCGAGGGCCCGCCGAAGTTGTCGGTGGTGCGGTAGAGGAGCTGCGTCGCGGTGACCGGCACGCTGGTGCCGCGCCATCCGAGTGCGACCTGCCTGGTGCGCAGGATGTCCCCCGGCGCGCGGCGTTCGTAACCCGACGGCGGCGTGTAGAACGGGTCCTGGCTCGGCAAGAGCGCCGGCGCCGTCGCACTCCGCGACCGGATCGGGGCAGGTCGTCGCGGATTTCTCCCCGCCCGGACGCGCGGCGTCGGTCAGCCGGCGTCCTCGCCCGCCCGCTCGACCTGCTCGACCACCCGCCAGGTGGCGGGCCGCTTCGGGGCCCCGCGCACCGTGATGATCGGCCTGGCCCTCGAGGCGTTCGGCGTGCTGGTGTTCGCGCTCTACCTGCACCCGACGTCGGAGGCCTGGGTGCTCGCCATCCTGCTCGCCGTCTACGGCGCCGGCCTGGGCCTCGCGTCCGCGCAGCTGACCGGCACCGTCCTGGTCGACATCCCCACCGATGAATCCGGCCAGGGATCGGCGACGGAGAGCACGGCGCGTCAGCTCGGCGCAGCACTCGGCACGGCCATCCTCGGTACGGTCCTGTCGCTGTTCCTTGCGCACAGCCTCCCCGACCGTCTCGAGCCGATCGCCCTGCCCTCGCAGGTCGAGACCCCGATCGTCGACGCCACCCGCGGCTCGGCGGGCAGCACGATCCCGGCGATCCGCCACGAGGGCGACCACGGTAGCTTCGGTGCGGAGGGCCCGGCTGTCGCCAAGGCAGTCGCGGCGGCGCGACCCCGACGCCGCGCCGGTGGCCGGCTCGAGCAGCTGACGCGCGCCGGATCAGGTGTTCCGATCTCCCCGCGGGGTGTGCCCATACCCCGCGGGGAGATTCGTCGCCTCGGCGCTCTCGACCGCGGTGACCGCGCCCGAGGAGGCGAGGGCGACGCCGCCGCCGACCGCGGCGATGAAGGCCACGATCGCGACGGGTCCCCAACCGGCCCGGGTCACGTCGCCGAGGAAGGCGATGCCGACCGCGCCGGGCAGCACCGTCTGACCGACGACGAGCGCGGCGGCGGCACCGTTGACCGATCCCGTCTGCAGCGCGACGGTGAACAGGTAGAAGCCGCCGATGCCGCTGATCAGCAACGCATACAGCGCCGGGTCGGTGAACAGCACGACGAGATCGAACGGCTCGACGCCGACCAGGATGCGCGAGGCCACGGCCATCACGCCGAACACCGCGCCGGCGATGAGTCCGGTGACCGAGGCGATGTGCTTCTTCAGGCGGCGCATCAGCAACAGCCCGAGCACGATCAGCGCCGGACCTGCCACCAGGACCGCCCACCTCATCCACGTCGGGTGATCGACGCCCTCGCGTCCGGCCGACGCGGCCAGCAGCGCCAGGGACACGACGACCACCGCACCGGCGATCCAATCACGCAGCGCCAGATGCACTTTCAGCACGACCATGGCCAGCAGCGCGGTGGCGACGAGTCGCGCGGAGATGATCGTCTGCGACAGGAACAGCGGGATCAGCCGGGCCGAGGCGATCGTCGCGACGAAGCCGACGAGGTCGAAGGCTAACCCGATCAGGAACGGGACCGTCAGCATCGTCAGCGCGGTCGACTTCAGCGACGGATGCGCACCCGCGGATCGCCGGCGCTCCTCGCGGATGGCCGCACGCTGTGAGACCTGTTCGGCGCCGAGCGCCTGCAGGACAGCCGCCGCGGCGAAGGCGAGAGCCCCGATGACCGCGATGACGATCCCGAGGACCATGACGACTCAGTTCACTGCGGGGTGAGGACGTCGGTGCCGACGAACTTCGCCAGCTCGGGCGGCAGCTTCACCGAGCCGTCGGGCTGCTGGTGGTTCTCCAGGATCGCCACGAGCCAGCGGGTCGTGGCCAGGGTGCCGTTCAGCGTCGCCGCGACCTGCGGCTTGCCGTTGGAGTCGCGGTAGCGGATCGACAGGCGCCGGGCCTGGAAGGTGGTGCAGTTCGACGTAGAGGTGAGCTCCCGGTACGTGTTCTGCGTCGGGATCCAGGCCTCGCAGTCGAACTTCCGGGCCGCCGACGAACCGAGGTCGCCCCCGGCCACGTCGATGACGCGGTAGGGCACGTCGATCGCGGCGAGCATCTCCTTCTCCCAGTTCAGCAGGCGCTGGTGCTCGGCCTCGGCATCCTCGGGTTTGCAGTAGACGAAGCCCTCGACCTTGTCGAACTGGTGCACGCGGATGATGCCGCGGGTGTCCTTGCCGTAGCTTCCCGCCTCGCGGCGGAAGCACGTCGACCAGCCGGCGTAGCGCTTCGGCCCGTCGGACAGGTCGAGGATCTCGTCCATGTGGTAGCCGGCCAGCGGCACCTCCGACGTGCCGACCAGGTACAGGTCGTCGTCCTTGTCGAGGTGGTAGACCTCGTCGGCGTGGGCGCCGAGGAAGCCCGTGCCCTCCATGACCTCCGGGCGCACCAGAACCGGCGGGATCATCAGCTGGAAGCCGTTGGCCGCGGCCTTCTGCGCGGCCATGTTCAGCAGGCCGAGCTGCAAGAACGCGCCCTGGCCGGTGAGGAAGTAGAACCGCGAGCCCGAGACCTTGGCGCCGCGCTCCATGTCGAGCAGGCCCAGCGACTCGCCGAGCTCCAGGTGGTCCTTGGGGTTCTCGATCTCGCGGACCTCACCGACGTGCTCGAGGACCACGTAGTCGTCCTCGCCCCCGGCGGGCGCCTGCGGCGCGACGATGTTGGAGATCGCGCGGTGCGCCCGCGCGGTGGCCGCCTCGGCCTCGGCCTGCCGGGCGACGGCGGCCTTCACCTTCTCGGCGAGTTCCTTGCCCTTGGCGAGCAGCGCCTGCTTCTCCTCGCCCTGCGCCTTGCCGACCTGTTTGCCGAGCGCCTTCTGCTCGGATCGAAGCGTGTCGGCCTCCACGATCGCCGAGCGACGCTCCGCATCGGCCTCGAGAAGGGCATCCACCAGACCGGGGTCCTCGCCGCGGGCGCGCTGCGAGGCGCGGACCAGATCCGGGTCGTCTCGAACAATCTTCAGGTCGATCACGCTTTCAAACCCTACTTGAGCGCAGGATCCGAAACGGGCCAGGCATGATGGATCCCGATGAACACGCCCGACCCCGATCGCGCCAGGCGCGCCCCGGACGAGTCCGATCCCGGGCACGCAGCCGAGACCGCACCCATCGCCGAGTCGGTGCCGACCGACGACTTCGCTCCGGTCGACCCGTCCGGCACCCACGAGCCGCACCCGGACACCGACGGCGATGCACACGGCGCCACCGTCGCCGCCGGCACGCCGGCCCGGTCGTCCGGCCGCAGGATCGGCCGCAACCCGGTCCTCGTCGTCCTCGTCGCGATCGTCGTCGGCGCCATCGCCGCGGGCGGCGTCGCATACGCGGCAGGCGTCTTCGACGATTCCGGCAGTGTCGGCGGCAGCGACATCGGCGAGCGCAAGCTCGTGCAGAACGCCTTCACCCAGTCGGTGGCCGGCGACTGCCTGGACTGGCCCGAGGGCGATCCCGGCAATCCGTCGAAGGTGGGATGCGAGCACAAGCACCGCTTCGAGGTGGCCGGCGGCATCGACACCTCGCTGATCCCGAGTTCGGAGTTCGGCGAGGACGCGCCGTGGCCGGGCCCGGAGCGCTTCGCGGCGATCCGCGACGAGCAGTGCCCGATCGTCGTCGACCAGTACCTCGACGGCCGGCTCGACCCGCAGGGGCGGTTCGCGGTCGGCATGATGTACCCCTCGCAGGACCAGTGGGGCAAGGGCGCCCGCGAGCTGCGCTGCGGCATCCAGGAGAACGGGCCCGACGGCCTGCCCGCGCAGTTCTCCGGCCGCGTCGCCGACCAGAACCAGTCGTTCGTGTGGCCGGAGGGCACCTGCATCGGCATCGATCCCGAGGACCGCTCACCGACCGGCTTCCCGGTGAACTGCGCCGAGCCCCACGCATTCCAGACCACCGGCATCGTCGACCTCGCGGTCCGCTTCGGCGACCGGATGTCGGACAAGCCGTGGCCGCCGACCGGCGCGCAGAACAGCTACCTGGAGTCGATCTGCCCCAAGCAGGCCGAACGCTTCGCGGGCGGCGCGGACAAGCTCGACCAGACCACCCTCAACGTGCAGTGGTCGGTGCTCTCGGAGCCGAGCTGGCTGGCCGGCAGCCGCAAGGTGGTCTGCTACCTGGGCCTGCCCGACAAGCGAGGCGGTTTCGCCACCCTCGTCGGCGACGCCAAGGAGGGCACGCTGCTCATCAACGGCAAGGCCCCGGTCCCGCCGCCGGCCGCCCCGCCCGGTCGCGCGCTGCCCACGCCGGTGCCGCTGCCGCCGGGTATCGCGCCGAACCCGGCCGAAGTCCCCGCGCCGGCGGGCTGACCCATGCCGGTCAGGATGTCCGACGACGAGTTCGACGGGCTGGTCTCGGATGCGCTCGACACCATCCCGTCGGAACTCACCGACGAGATGAACAACGTGGTGATCCTCGTGGAGCCGCGCAACCCGGAGGAGCCCGACATCCTCGGGCTGTACCAGGGCATCGCGCTCACCCTGCGCGACCACGACTACGGCGGGTACCTGCCCGACACGATCACCATCTATCGCGAACCGATCCTCGCCATGTGCGATTCGCGCGAGGAGGTGGTGCACGAGGTGGCGGTGACCGTCATGCACGAGATCGCCCACCACTTCGGCATCGACGACGAGTGGCTGCACGCCAACGGCTGGGGCTGACCGGCGCGTCGATCCGCCCGCGGCAGGTTTGGCCCCGGGGCGTACGAGGAATACGGGGGCACCGGTTCAGCCCACCGTAGGAGCACACCCATGTCGACCGACGCCATCGTCATCCTCAAGGACGAACACAAGGAGATCCGCAAGCTGTTCCGCGACTTCCGGTCCGCGGGAGACAACGCCGTCAAGACCAAGGGCAAGATCGTCGACAAGATCATCGAGGCCCTGACGGTGCACACCTACATCGAGAACGAGGTGATGTACCCCGAGATCCGCAGGCGGGTCCCCGAACTCGAGGACGACATCCTCGAGTCCTACGAGGAACACCACGTCGCGGATGTGCTCGTCGTCGAACTGGCCGGGATGAGCCCGGACGCCGAGCGATTCGACGCCAAGACCACGGTCCTCATCGAGAACGTCGAGCACCACATCGAAGAGGAAGAGGACGAGTGGTTCCCCAAGGTGCGGGAAGCGCTCGGCCGCAAGGAGCTCCGGGAGATCGGCGAGGAGATGCTCGCGCGCCGCGAGAAGGCCCCGCGGCGCCCCTCCCAGCCGTCGGCGCTCAAGAAGACGGTGGACGCGATCATCAAGTAGCCGGCCCGGGGAAATCGCCCGGCCAGGCCTGCGGCCGTGGGCGACAGGTCAGCCCATGGGGTCGTCGACGAGCGGTTCGTCGACGCGCCCGAACGGCGCGGTCGTCGCACCCCACCGATGGCAGGCCCACACCCCGTCGACGTACTCGAGCTCGATGGAGCCGGTGTTGCCCAGGTGCGTCGCCGCGGCGAAGCGCGAGTCGATACCGGCCAGTCGTGCGGCGATGAGGCGGATGGCCGCACCGTGGCTGACCAGGAACACCTCCCGCCGGCGGGTACCGGTCAGGTACTGCGCGGCCAGGTCCTCGATCGTCGGGATGTAGCGCTCGTAGACCATCTCCAGCGATTCGCCGCCGGGGATGCGGACGTCGAGGTCGCCGGCGTGCCACCGCTCCATCACCTGGTGGAAGGTGTCGTGGGCCTCGCGGTCGGAACGGTCCTCGAGGTCGCCGGCCTGGACCTCGTGCACTCCGTCGATCGCCTCGGTCTCGACGTCCCACACCGAGCCGATGAGCTCTGCGGTCTGCCGGGCCCGGATGGCGTGCGAGCTGACCAGGAGCACGTCCTCGCGCGGCTCGTTCTCCAGGCCGAACCGAACCCCTTGCCGCGCACCGAAATCGGTGAGGGAGGCGCCGGGCAGGGCGGTGTCGAGGCGACGCATGACGTTCGCCGTGGTCTCGCCGTGACGGACCAGGTGCAGGCGCGCCATCAGTACTCACCTCGGCGCATCGCCGCGACCCAGGCCAGCGACTCGTCCTGATCCGGTGGCGGGGTGCCGGTGGTGCGGACCGCCGGCCACGACCCCAGGTACACCACGCGCTCACACCGTCGGTGAAGCGCCGCAAGGGCCTCGGCGACTGCGGCGTCGTCGATGTGACCGACGGCGTCGAGGAAGAAGCGGTAGCGCCCGGCGATCGCCCGGCCCTCCGCCTCGTCGCGCTGCGGTCGCGACTCGATGCGCGTGAGATCGATCCCCCGGGAGGCGAACTCGTTCATGGCCGCCATCAGGCTGCCGGGCTCGTTGGCCAGGTCGAGGATGACCGACGTGCGGTCGGTGCCGGTCCGCCGCGTCGGAGCCGCGGGGCGTCCGAGGACGAGGAATCGCGTGGTGGCCTCCTTGGCGTCGCAGACGCCGTCGGCGAGCACCGTGAGGTCCGACAGCCGCGCGGCGAGGCCGGTGGTGACCGCGGCGTCGGCCCGGCCCGCGGCGACGTCCTGGGCCGCAGCGGCGTTCGAACCCGAGGTGAGGAACTCCGCGTTCGGGAAGAGCTCGGCGACCGAGCGCCGGACCTGCGCCGAGGCCACCGGATAGGCCGCGATGGTGCGGACCTCCTCATTGGCCATCGGTGCGGCGGCGGCGATCGTGAAGGCGATGTCGAGGACCGTCTCGGCGAACACCTGGACGCGTCCGGCCGCGCCGGAGCTCGCCGGCGGCACGAGCGCGTCCATGGTCGCCGGGACCGAGCCCTCGAGGGAGCTCTCCACCGGGACGCAGCCGTAGTCGGCCTCACCGCTGCGGACCATCGCGATGGTCGCCGCGGGGCTCGACGTCGCCACCTTGGTGACGCCGCCGGTCAGGTCGAGGCCGCCGAGCGAGGGGTCGTGAGAGGCGAGAACCTCATCGAGTGCCATCTCGGCGAAGGTTCCGCGCGGGCCGAAGTAGGCGATGACAGGCACCACACGAGAGTAGTGGACGCCGGCGGATGCTCTGGTGAGGCCGCGTTCGGCCGACACATGGGTACGAGGACCCATTGACGCGCGAGGCACGGCTATTTAGGTTAGGGTTACCTTCCAAAGCACACGCCACGGTGCCCCACGACGCGCCCATCGGAGACAGACATGACGCGAACGACGACCGCCCGACCCACGGACGCCGAGATGATCCAGACGGCCTGTCGGCGACCGGGACCGGCGTTGCTCGCCGTCGAGGGCGCCGAGACCACTCCGATCGACGTCGTCCACCTCTTCGAGTCCCAGGCCTTCCTGCTCGTGCCGACCCACGGCGAGGCGATGGCCGCCGTCGACGATGCCGAGGGCACCCCGGCGATGCTCGAGGTCACCGACTGGGCGCCGATCGACCTGCGCGAACGCGTGCGCTCGGTGATCTGGCTCAACGGCACCCTGTTCCCCGTCCCGCGCGACCTCGAACGGGATCTGGCGATCGAGATCGCCGGCGAGCATCCCGACGACGGCCTGCTCGACATCGGCCACGGCGCGTCGATGCTGCGCCTGCAGGTCGAGACCGCGGTGATCGCGTCGGGTGCGGGCGCCGCGTCGGTGCCGGCCGCGGAACTCGCCGACGCGACCCCGGACCCGTTCTGGGAGTGTGAGGCCGGATGGCTGGCCCACCTCGACGCCGATCACGCCGACCTCGTCGGGCAGCTCGCCCGCCGGCTCCCCGACGACCTGCGCAGGGGCCGCGTGCGCCCGCTCGGGCTGGACCGGTTCGGCATCCGCTTCCGCATCGAGGGTCCCGCCGGCGACTCCGACGTCCGGCTCCCCTTCCCGCGGCCGGTGTCGGACGTCGTCGAACTGTCCCGGGCGCTGCGCAACCTCGCGGGTTGCCCGTTCCTGAACTCGATGCCGGACTGAGCACACACCTCGCCGGGCGCCGGATTCCCTAGGCTGTCCGGCATGCCATTGCGCGAATACCTGCGGCCGTCACCACACGGCATCCCGGTCGTCACCGATCGGACCGAACGACGCGGCCTCATCGTCGAACTCGTGATCGTCGGTGTGCTGACCTTCGCGTTCTCCGCATTGTCGGCGGCCCTCGCGCTCGCCGAGACGCAGCTGACCGCCGGCATCGGCCAGACGACGGTCGCACTCAATCCCAGTCGCTCCGACCTCGCGCTGATCGACGCGGTGCGCCAAGTGATGAGCGTCGCGCGCCTGTTCGCGATCGCCGGACTCGGCGCCTACCTGTTGTGGCGCAGCGGGATCGGGCTCAAGCGCGTCGGCCTCGGCCGCTGGTCCCCGCGCCGCGACGTCCCGGCCGGGCTCGTGCTCGCCGCGGTCATCGGTCTGCCCGGGCTCGCCCTCGTCGCGGTCGCCCGCGCACTCGGCCTCAACGCGAGCCTCGTCCCGAGCCAGGCCGACACCTGGTGGGAGTGGCCGGTCCTCGTCCTCGTCGCCATCGGCAACGCGGCCGCCGAGGAGATCGTCGTCGTCGCGTACTTCATCACGCGCCTGCGCCAGCTCGGCGCCTCCGAGACCGGGTCACTGCTCGCCAGCGCGGTGCTCCGCGGGGGCTACCACCTGTACCAGGGCTTCGGCGCCGGCCTCGGCAATGTGGTGATGGGCCTCGTCTACGGCCGGTTCTTCCAGGTCACGGGCCGGACCTGGCCGCTCGTCATCGGGCACGGGGTGATCGACGTGGTGGCCTTCGTCGGATACGCGTTGCTCCGCGATCACCTGTCCTGGGTGGGCTGAGACGCCGTCGCCGAAGCGCTGTCGGATGTCCCATCGGCATCCGTACCGCCCGGCCCCGTCTCGCCCGGCCCGGCCTCGCCTGCTCCCGCCTCGCCCGATCCGGGAGCCCGTCCACGTCCGCCGGAACCCGTGACCCGGGCCAGGACGAACAGCACCAGGCCCACGGCGATGAGGACGCCGGCACGCAACCAGGTCGCGGCGCTCTGCTGGGTCATGAGCAGGATGCACGTGCCGACGGCGAGGACCGGCACGATGGTCCACACCCGGAAGTGATCGGCGTCGACGACGTCGCGACGCAGCACCAGGACGGCGACATTGGTGCTCAGGAAGACGAACAGCAGCAACAACACGACGGTCTCGGCGAGCTCGGCCACCGAGCCGGTCGCCGCGAGGATCATCGCGATCGCGGTGGTGGCGACGATCGCGGCCCACGGCGTGCGCCGGCCCGGCAGCACGCGGGCGAGCATCGACGGGAGCAGTCCGTCACGCGCCATCCCGAACGTCAGCCGCGAGGCCATGATCATCGTGAGCAGGGCCCCGTTGGCGACGGCGATCAGCGCGATGAGCGAGAAGAGCCGCTCGGGCACGCCGACGTCGGCGATCGAGACCACCTCCAGGAGCGGGCCGCTCGAGGAGGCGAGCTGCTCCGGCGGCGCGACGATCGACACCCCGAGCCCGACCAGCATGTACACGACACCGGCGGTCAGCAGCGCGCCGAACAGCGCCTTCGGGTAGACGCGACGCGCGTCGCGCATCTCCTCGGCCATGTTCGCCGAGGTCTCGAAGCCCATGAACGAGTAGTAGGCGAGCACCGCCGCGGCGAGCACCGCGAAGGCGGGGGTGGCGGATTCGTCGAACTCGATGACGCGATGCGGCTCTCCGTCCCCGCGACCGAGGACGAGACCGGCGAGGACCACGACGAGGACGAGACCGGACACCTCGATGACCGTCATCACGACGTTGGCGCCCAGCGACTCGCGGATGCCGCGCGCGTTCAGCAGCGCCACGGCGACCAGGAACACCAGGGCCACAGGGGTCGTCGGCGAAGGCGAGCGACAACCCCCGCCGCGCTCGTGACGCCCGCGGCGAGCATGCAGAAGCCGACGAGGAAGGACACCGGCGACGAGCGGTAGGCGCGCGCGGCGAACACCGCCGCGCCCCCGGCCTGCGGGTACTTCGTGACCAGCTCGGAGTAGGAGCCGGCCGTCAGCAGCGCCATCACGAGCGCGGCGAGCAGCGGCACCCAGATGGCCCCGCCGACCTTGCCCGCCATCTCGCCCACCAGGGCGTAGATCCCCGCACCCAGGACGTCTCCGAGGATGAACAGGAACAGCAGTCTGCCGGTGATCGCCCGCTTGAGCGGGGTGGAGGTCTCGGCGTTCCCGGTCTCCGGCCGGGTGGCGACGTCGTCGGTCATGAGGGCCTGCATACCCCGTCCGAGCACGAACGATGCGTACATTGGTGAGGATGAACGAGCAGGCCCCCCCGATCATGCGGCGTGGTCGGCCGGGTCCGCAGGTGCCTCCTCCCGGTCGGCCGGGCGGTGGCACCCCGCCGCGTCATCTGCCGCCCCAGCAGCCCGCCGGATGGCCCGGTCCCCCGCCGCCTCCCGGAGGTCGGAACGCTCCCCCGCCGCCTCAGGTCGGCGCACCGGCGCCGCATCCGCAGGCGATCCCCCGCATACCCGCGCACGGACCGGTCCCCGGCCGCACGCCGCAGCGTCCCGCAGCGAGACCGGAGCCCCGTCCGATCGGGACCCATGCGCCCACGCAGAAGCCGGAGCCGATACCGCCGGCCGAGCGCGGTGGCCCACCCGCGGCCCCCCGCGACGACCGCCGCGCCGGCCGCTCCTCGTCGCGTCCGCCCGCACCTCCCGCACCGCCGGGGCCCCCGGTCACTCCGCCGAGGCCGCGGCGACGCCGGCGGCGCGTGCTGCGCGTCGGACGCGTCCTGCTGGTCCTGGTGCTCGTCGTTGTGCTCGGCGGTACCGGGCTGCTCTTCTACTACGACTCGAAGCTCGATCGCATCGACGCGCTGCGTCCCTACGCGGGCCGCCCGGCCGACACCCCGGGCAGCAACTGGCTCATCGTCGGCACCGATTCGCGTGCCGACCTCACCGCAGAGCAGCGCGCCGGCCTGTCCACCGGCGACGCCGACGGGTCACGCACCGACACGATCATGCTCGTCCACAACCCGCCGGATAGCGGCAAGGCGACCGTCGTCAGCATCCCGCGCGACCTGTACGTCGAGATCCCCGGCAACGGCAGCCTGAAGATCAACGCGGCCTACAACATCGGCGGTCCGGCGCTGCTCGCGCAGACCGTCGAGAGCGTCACCGGAATCCACATCGACCACTACGCCGAGATCGGTTTCGGCGGCTTCGACACCCTCGTCGACTCGGTGGGCGGCGTCGACATGTGCATCGACCAACCGCTCAACGACCCGAAGGCCGGCCTCCGGCTGTCCAAGGGGTGCCACCATCTCGACGGCCGGCAGGCGCTCGGCCTCGTCCGCACCCGCGCCTTCCCGCGCGCGGACCTCGAGCGCGTGGTGAACCAGCGGAAGTTCCTCGCCGCGTTGGTGAAACGGGC
Source organism: Gordonia paraffinivorans (assembly GCF_900683595.1). Lineage (NCBI taxonomy): Bacteria > Bacillati > Actinomycetota > Actinomycetes > Mycobacteriales > Gordoniaceae > Gordonia > Gordonia paraffinivorans. Next base: position 1,054,031 of record NZ_CAACYD010000006.1, read on the forward strand.
GACCAGTCCGGCGGTGCTGCTCAACCCGTTCCGGTTCTTCGGCTTCGTCGACGGGGCGATCGACTCGCTGACCGTCGACGAGCGGGATCACATCTGGAACCTCGCCACACTCATGTTCGCGCTGCGGGATCCGGTGACGACCACCACGCCCACCGGCGAGAGCGAGTACACCGACGACGGTCTCGCCCTTCCGGTCACACAGCAGACCGAGGACTTCTTCGCGTATCTCCGCGCAGGTCGGCCCATTCCCGAGGAACTGCTCGTCGACGCGGGCTGACACGACGAGCACAGGCTTGCCAAAGACAGGCCAGACTAGCCTCAGTAAGGCTGAACTTGCTGGTAGAAGGCGGTTTCTGCTGCCAGGATGGGGTGATGACCGAGTTCACCAAATTCCATCAGCTGCTGCACGACCAGATCGCCAACGAGTTCTACGCGTCCCAGCAGTACATCGCGGTCGCCACCTACTTCGACAACCACGACATGCCTCAGCTGGCCCAGCTCTTCTACCGCCAGGCGGTCGAGGAGCGTAACCACGCGATGATGATCGTCCAGTACTTCCTCGATCGCGACATGGACGTCGAGATCCCGGGGGTCCCCGCGCCGAACAACACCTTCGAGGACTACCAGGCGCCGATCAGACTCGCCCTCCAGCAGGAGAAGACGGTCACCCAGCAGATTGTCGACCTGGCGAAGTCGGCCCGCGACACCGGCGATTACCTCGGCGAGCAGTTCATGCAGTGGTTCCTCAAGGAACAGGTCGAGGAGGTCGCGACCATGACCACCCTGCTGACCATCGCCGAGCGCTGCAAGGGCAACCTCTTCGATCTCGAGAACTTCGTCGAGCGCGAGTTCAACGGTCCCGCGACCCCCGACCCGACCGCGCCGCCGGTCGCCGGGGGCGTCGTCTAGGGCCTCGCCCGGGGGATCGCGCAAGCGACACAGACGATTTCGGCGCCGCCACCCGCTCTCGGGTGGCGGCGCCGAAATGCAATGTCCCCAGGCGCCCTAGCGCAGGGTCACCTGCCGCCCGCGGATGCCGTCGCGCGAGCGGAGTTCGGCCGTGGTGAGCGGCGTGGTCTCGGCGAGCGCCTCGCTCAGCCACTCGTCGAGCTGGTTGAGGCCGGCGTGCCACTCCTCGTGGTGCATCTCGTTGTCGAGGTCGAAGACCGGCACCAGCAGCCCGTGGGTGCGGAAGGATCCGGCGAACCGAGAGCCCTCGCCGAGCGTCAGCCGGCCGGCGGCGTGCAGCCGGGCCATCGCCGCCACGAGGTCGTCCTCGGGCTCGGGACGGATCCACCGCAGATGGGCGCGCTCCCCCGCGTCGACCCACCACGGCGCGCCGTTGCCGCTGTCGACGACCAGCCGCGCGGTCGGCAGCACCGAGTCGTTGGCCCGCTCGAGCATCGGCTTGATCTCGGCCGGGATCTCGGTGCCCTCCGGAAACCACCATGCGAAGTCGTCGTGGACCGTGATGTCGAGCGTGGCGTCGGCCTTGATCACCTCGTCGAGCGACGGCGACTCGTCGGCGGCCTCGAGGTCGAACTCGCTGCCCGCCTCGGCGTGCGCGGCCCACGCGATCGCGGCGGCGAGCTCGATGGCCGGCGCCGCGCGGTCGGGTTCGGTCTGCAGCGCGACCAGACCCTCGGTGGCGCCGCCGTTCTCGCGCGCGAGCGCCGGCCCGGCACCCGGCAGGATCGTCACGATCGACACCTCGTTGCGCGACCCGGCGGGCTCGGCGAGTTCGAGCGGAGCGGTCGCCGACGCGACGAAGGTGCGCAGTGCGACGAGGTCGCATTCGGCCGCGAGGCCGGCGAACGGCCGCGGCGGCGGCGCCAGTGCGGCCGCCTGCCGAGCCTTGCGAGCGGCCACCCGCTCGGCACGATTGCTACCCGGACGGGGTCCACTGCCCCGCTTGCTCTTCTTGCCCATCGGTCCACTTTCTCACGGCCCGGGTTCTCTCCGGGCCGCGGTTTGTGACCGCCCGGCATCCGCGACGACGCCGGGCCCGCCTCCGGGGCGCCTCAGTCGACGGTGACGAGCCAGTCGCGCACCTTGGCGGGATGGTTCGTGGCCACCCAACGGACCCCGAGGTCGGCGCACAGCTGCACGTCGACCAATTCGTCGACGGTCCAGCAATAGGTGACCCGGCCCGCAGCGGCCGCCCGGTCCACGAGGTCCGGGTACTGACGCAGTGTGGTCACCGACGGCCCGATGCCCGTGGCCCCGACGGCGGTCGCCGCGCTGCCGCGTAGGAGGCGGGCGGTGTCGCCGAGCAGGATCGTCGGGAGCATCGGGGCGTGCCGCCGGATGCGCCACACGCCGGCGGAGGAGAACGAGATCACCACGGCCCGGCTGTGATCGGCCGACGGCGGCATCGCCACCCCGAACTCGTGCAGCATCTCCAGCAGTTTCTGCTCGACGAGGCTGCCGTAGCGCACGGGGTGCTTGGTCTCGATGAACAGCCGGACCGGCCGGCGCCAGTCCAGGGTCAGGGTCAGGAGTTCGCGGAGCGTGAGGACCGACGCCGACGCCCCGGACGGATGCCAGCTGCCGAAGTCGAGTTCGCGGAGTTCGGCGAGGGTCATCTCGCTGACGATCCCGGAGCCGTCGGAGGTGCGGTCGACGGTCCGGTCGTGGATGCAGACGAGTTCGTGGTCGGCGGTCAGCCGGACGTCGCATTCGAGCCCGTCGGCGCCCTCAGCGCCAGCTCATAGGCGGCGAGGGTGTGCTCCGGGCGGTCCCCGGAGGCGCCGCGGTGCGCGACGACCGCCGGTTTGCCCGACCTGGACACCTTCTCGACCGCGTTGACGTTCACCCGTGAGCTCATGCGACCGCCACCCACCTCTTCGTCGGGACCGGGGCCGACGACGCGTCGAAGAGGCCCGGAATCCTCCGAGCCATCCAGAACGCGAACGCCGCCGAGACAGCGGAACTGATGATGACCATCGTCAGCGAATTCGCACCGGTCTGCAGGGAATCGGACCGCCAGGCGAGAACGCGCGCCACGACGGCCGCGACCGCCACGGCGTTGACCACCGCCCACGCGACCCACATGCGGCGCAGGCGGGAACGCACCCGCCCGGCGTCGAGGGCGGGGTCGTGCCCGACGCGCACCGCGGCGACCTCGCCCAGGACGAGCGGCGCACCGACCAGGTTGACCAGCGGGACAGCGGCCAGCAGCGCGACCCACACCGGCCGTCGCGGATCGACGAGATGGGCGTCGTGATACGCCTCGGCCCGCAGGTCGAGGACCCACCGGGCGAACATCAGCGTGGACACGACGAACCCGAGCAGGGCGAGTATGCCGACGAACAGGACGAGCACCTCGGAGACCGCGATCAGCCACTCCGGCAGCGGCGTGGAACGGTTGACCGCGAGAAGCATGTAGCGGAACAGGTGGACCGCCGCGGAGGCGGCCAGGGCCGCGCCGGTCGTCACGAGGGCGAAGAGCAGCTGGGACCGCGCATGGTCGAGCCTGCTGCGCGCCGGGTCGTCGGACGCCGGCTCGTCACGGAAACCCCATGTGGGGATGTAGGTGTATCGAGGTATGCGCCGCGGGCCGGGGGGCCGGGACGGGCCGCGTCGGATCGGGATCGCCTCGGGAGGGCGTCGGGCCACCCAGCGCAGTTGCGGGGCCCGGTACAGGCGTCCGGTCACCGGCGGCGGCGCGGGACGCGAGGGCGCCGCGGCCCGGGCACCCACGGGCTCCCTGTCTCGCGGGTCGGCGTCGCGAAGGGCACGCGCGGCATCCTCCACCACGCTCAGCGGTCCGCCGCAGCGTGGACAGCGCTCCCGGCCGGGACGATGCGGCGCCTGGATGCGGCACCGCGGACAGAGGTCGATCATCGGTGGGCGTCGACCTCGGGCTCGCCGCTGCCGTACTCGACGGGCTTGCCGTGCTCCTGCCAGGCGAGCATCCCGCCGCGCACGCACATGCCGTCGTACCCGATCTGGGCCAGGTACTGCAGCACGCGCATCGACCGTCCGCTCGAGTGGCAGACGACATAGAGGTCGGTGTCGGGGTCGATCTCGTCGAGGCGCGCCGGGATCTCCGCGAGCGGGATGTGCAGGGCTCCGCGGATGTGGCCGTTGGCCCATTCGTCGTCCTCGCGGACGTCGAGCATGATCGAATCGGTCTTGCCCGTGAAGTCGTCCGGCAGGTCTGTCACCGGCACCTGCGTGATATCGCCCATGGTCACGTGTCCCATGGTGGCACAGTCGCCGCCCGCTGGGTGCCGCGTCATCACCCGGCCCGAGGAGCGATCCGCCACCGGCCTCCCGAACCGCGCACCAAATCGGATGAAACGGACTATGCCAATCGTCATAGATTTATCCACATGTGTCTGAACGGCGAGATCGGACTGTGCACATGTCAACGTCAACCTGTGGATGAGGCTGTGGAAACTGTGGAAAACTGCTGGCCAAACCCGGTTCGTGTGTGATTGGCGTCACGGAAATTGTTCGAATCGGTCGCAGGAAGTTCACGAAAGTGCATAGACGCGGTGGTCCTGCACATTCTTTCCGGTGCACACACCTGTGGATAACTTGGGGAATAACCCTTGGGGATTCCCCCGAAAGGGGGTCTGTACGGGGCCTCAGTCGCGGTGTAGGAATGCCGTCCGGACGGGCTGCGCGCGGTCGAATGCGGCCACCATCCCCGACGTCACGCTCTCGGCCAGACCGGACACCGACACCTGATCTCCGACCAGTCGGGCGATCAGCGGCCTGGGTGCCTCGACGTTGACGATCTCGGCGTCGGGGTAGCGCTCGGCCACCACCGACCGCATCACGCCGATGCCGTCGACCAGACCGAGTTCGGCGGCGCGCCGACCCACCCAGACGTCTCCGTTGAACAGCTCGCCGTCCGAGCCGGTCAGCTTCTTCCCCCGGCGCTGGCGCACCCAGGCGATGAACGCCTCGTGCAACTGCGCCTGGAGCCCCTTGATCCACTCCACGTCCTCGGGGTTCTCCGGCAGGAAGGTGTCGAGCCGGGCCTTGTTGTCGCCGGTCGCGTAGAGGCGGCGCTGCACGCCGAAGCGGCCGAGCAGTTCCGAGCAGCCGAAACCGGACGACACCACGCCGATCGAGCCGACGATGGAGGTGTTCGCGGCGAAGATCTCGTCGGCAGCACAGGCCACCCAGTAACCGCCGGAGGCCGCGACGTCCTCGCAGAACGCCAGGACGGGCACGCCCTTCTCGGCCGACAGCTGCCGGATGCGCTCGGCGATGTACTCCGACTGCGCCGGCGAACCGCCGGGAGAGTTGATGACGACGACCACGGCCCGGAGACGATCGGTGTCGAAGGCCTTCTTCAGGACGGGCTCGAGGGTATCGGTGGTGATGCCGTGCCGGCCCATCGACGCCGCGCCGATCTGGCCGTCGAGTCGGACCACCGCAACGTGTTCGGCGCGCGACCGCGCGAACTTCTTGCCCAACGCCCCCAGGGGTCCACCAGTCATCTGACCGAGTCTAGTGGCGGACCGTAGACTCGCCGACGTGCAGGTCGGGTGGCTCACCGCCTTCCTCGACCTCCCCGCAGACGCGTTCGGCGAGGAGGTCAGATTCTGGCGCGCGATCACCGGCAGCACCGTGTCCCCGCCGCGTGGGGAACACCGCGAGTTCGCCTCCCTGGAGCCGTTCACCGGAGACCCGCACCTGCGGGTCCAGCGCGTCGACGACGGTCCGGGCGGCATGCATCTCGACATCCACACCGACGACGTGGCCGGCGCCGGCGCCGAGGCGGTCGCCCTGGGCGCGACCGCCGAACACGATGCCGGCACCCACCGGATCCTGCGGTCCCCGGCGGGATTCCGCTTCTGTCTCGTCCCGTGGGAGGGCGAGTCCGAGCGGGCCCGCCCGATCCGCTGGCCGGGCGACGCGATCAGCATCGCCGACCAGCTCTGCATCGACATCCCGGCACCTGTTTTCGATGTCGAGGTCGACTTCTGGGCGACGCTGACGGGGTGGGCCCCCGTCCCGGACGACCGCGCGGAATTCGTCCATCTCACACGGCAGCCCGCGATCACCCTGGGCCTGCTGCTGCAACGCCTGGACTCCGGCCACACCGCGACGGCGCACCTCGACCTCGCGACCAGCTCGGTGCCCGACGAGGTCGTCCGTCACGAAGGATGGGGTGCGACGGTGGTCGAGCTCTTCCCGAGTTGGACGGTGATGAGCGACCCGGCAGGCGGGCGTTACTGCATCACGGCGCGCCATCCGCGTACCGGCCGGTGAGACACCGAGCCGGGTGGTCACGGTCGCCGGCATCGTGCTGCACGGGACACCAGGTGGGTTCAGCGGGCGGCCAGGAACTCCCGCAGGCGGTCCACCTCGTCGTCGACCTCGCCGCGCCCGGCCCTGCCGACCTCGCGCAGGTAGTCCACGCGGACCTCGTCACCCTCGAGACGCCATGTGCCGGCCAGGAATCCGTCGACCAGGACGAATCCCGGCGACCGGCCGTTGGCGGTGACCGTGCGGCGGAACAGTTCCGGGTCGGCGACCCGGACGCGGTCGGCGGCGATGCCGATGACGTGATCGAACGGCGCGACGAGGCGCGCGGGGGCAGGCAGATCGGGGTCGGCGAGGCCGAGGCCCTCGAGGTCGTAGAGGGTCTCGCCGTGCGGGCCGGTCAGCTTCTGCAGTTCCCAGTCCGCCTCGAGTCTCTCGACGAGCGGTCGCAGACCGGTGAGACCCGACCAGGTCTGGATCGCGTCCACCGTCGCGGGACCGAACCCGCGGAGATACAGGCGGACGAGGTCGGCGCGTGCGGAGTCGTCGGCGACGGCCGGCTCCCCCGGACCCGCCCACTCGTCGAAGAGCCGGTAGGTCGGCGTCCCGCGACCGCGCCACAGTCCGCGCGGCGGCACCTGCACCAACGGCAGCCCGCACCGGGCGATCGCGGTGAGGGTCGAGGGGTTCTCCCCGGGATGGCATTGGGCCAGTAGCCTTCCGAGCTCCCCGACGCTCAGCGCGGCGCCGGTCAGGAGCTCCTCGGCGTCGGCGACGACCTGCTCCGCGTCCGCGTCGGCGAGACGCCGTGCGTGGACCGAGAGCTCGCGACGCAGGGTGGGTCCGGCTAGCGGGCGGATCCAGCGGGCGTCCTCGGCGTCGATGAGGAAGACCGTCGAGCGCAACAGCGCCATCCGCACCACTTCACGGCCGACGAGCAGGTCGTCGAGCTCGGTCGGGTCGAATCCCTCGATGCGAGACCACAATCCGAAGAAGGCCGCCCGGGGATCCTGCGATTGGAGGCCGACGCACCGGTCGAGGACCTCGATGGCGTCCTCGTCGATCCGCCGCGCGAGGTGTTGTCGCGACAGCAGGGTCCGGTTCCACTGCCGGAGCGTGATCGCCCTGCTCACCGCGGGTTCCGGGGGCTCGGGCAGGGGCGGTCCGACACCTAGGCAGGGTAACGGATGCCGGTCGACGAGTGGCAGCGGTAACCGTTGGGGTTCTTCGCGAGGTACTGCTGGTGGTAGTCCTCGGCGTAGTAGAAGCGACCGTCACCGGCCTCGGCGAGCGGCTTGATCTCGGTGGCGATCCGGCCCGCGCCGGCGGCGTCGAGGGCGGTCTGGAACCGCTCCGCGGTGTTCTTCACGACCTCGAGGTCGGCGTCGGAGAAAGTGTAGATCGCCGATCGGTACTGGGTGCCGATGTCGTTGCCCTGGCGCATCTCCTGGGTGGGGTCATGTGATTCCCAGAAGATCTTGAGGATGCTCTCGAGATCGATCACCGCCGGGTCGAAGACGACTAGCGTGGACTCGGTGTGGCCGGTCCGCGCCGTGCACGTCTCCTCGTAGGTCGGGTTCGGGGTGAAGCCACCGGCGTAGCCGACCGCGGTCGTGTACACGCCCTCGACCTGCCAGAAGATCTCCTCGACCCCCCAGAAGCAGCCACCGGCCAACACGATCATCGCCAGTCCGTCGCCGAAGTCGCCCACCCCGCCGTTGGCGTACTCGCCGTCCGGCCCGGGTCGGCCCCGCATCGGGGTCCGCAACACCAGGTGATCCCCGGGGACGGTGATCTCGGTGTCGCGACCCGGCAGCGCGGCGTCGGAATCGATGAGCTGCTGCTTGTGCGAACTCGCGGCGAAGAGTTGGTCGAGCCAGGACATGTTCCAAGTCTACGCGCGGTGGGCAGAGGACCCCGGCCGGCGAGTTGAGTCAGCCGTCCAAGTCTGTTTATGATGGCGGTCACATTCGTGTTATGACGCCGGTCACTGTATGCGACCTCGTACGCAGGGACCGTCCACCGGGTGTGACCGCAGAGCCGATCGGTGATGAAAGGCGAACATGGCGACGCACGCGACCGGAGACCTTCGAGGAACGTTCCGGACATCCCGCGGCGTCCCACGCGCCAACTACGACGTCGCGAGGAGTTGTCGTGCGATCGCGCTCAGCATCCTCGCGATCCTCGCCCTCTTCGTCGCCGTCGTCCTTCTCTAGGAAGCATCGTCAAGAAGGTGATCTTCGACCGCACCTGCCGTCGATTGCCGTGTGTTTGTTGCAATCACCCATGCACTGCGGTTTGGTGGAACCATCCGCGTGTCACGACTTTTTCGTCGCGTACTCGCGTGAACAGGGAAAACGAATAGCACCGAACGAAGAGAACCTCAGAGAGGAACATCGTGGCTGAATACACCTTGCCGGATCTGGATTACGACTACGGGGCACTCGAGCCCCACATCTCCGGCAGGATCATGGAGCTCCACCACAGCAAGCACCACGCGACCTACGTCAAGGGCGCCAACGACACCCTGGAGAAGCTGGCCGCCGCCCGCGAGGACGAGTCCATCGCCGGCAAGGTCTACGGCCTCTCGGCCACCCTGTCCTTCCACCTGGGCGGTCACACCAACCACTCGATCTTCTGGAAGAACCTGTCGCCCAACGGCGGTGGCGAGCCCGAGGGTGACCTCGCCGCGGCCATCACCGAGCAGTTCGGCAGCTTCGAGAAGTTCAAGGCCCACTTCACCGCCGCCGCCACCACCCTGCAGGGTTCGGGCTGGGCGATCCTGGGCTACGACACCATCGGCGGCAAGCTGGTCATCCTGCAGCTGACCGATCAGAGCGGCAACATCCCGGCCGCGATCATCCCGGTCGTCATGCTCGACATGTGGGAGCACGCCTTCTACCTCGACTACCAGAACGTCAAGCCGGATTACGTCAAGGCGTGGTGGAACGTCGTCAACTGGGCCGACGCCGGCGAGCGTTACGGCCGCGCGAAGACCCAGGGCGCCGGACTCATCGTCCCGGCCTGATCCCTCTTCGCCAGAGCGAAACACACACGGCGCCGGTCACCTCGGGGTGGCCGGCGCCGTGTCGCGTCTGACGTGACGGGCGCCCCGCCTACAGCAGGACCGTCGCGGTGATCGCGATCGCGCACGCCACCCCGATCGCCAAGAGCGCCACCGCATCTGCGCGGCCCGGACCGGAGGGGTGGGCGGTGAGGCGGCCGGTGCCGCCACGGGCGGTGATCGCCTCGGCCATCTCCGAGCTGCGTCTCAGCGCCGACGACATGGCCGCGGTGATCAGGTCCAGGATCCCCATCTCGGCCGACGGGTGATCGGTGCGGCCGCGTGCCACCGGGCGCAGCTTGTGTGCCGCGCGCAGCATCCGCAGCTCCTCGATCAGCATCGGAAGTCCCCTCAGGCACAACGCGATCGACACCGCCCATTCGTCGACGGGCAGCCGGAACCACCGCAGCGGACGCATGAGCCGCGCGATGGCGGGTGCCACATCGGCCATCGGGGTCGTCCAGATGACGAGGATCGAGCTCCCGACCAGCACCAGTGCGAGCGCCGTGGCCCGCAGGAACACGAGCGCCCCGGCGAGCCCGGCGAACGACGCGTTGACCGCGACCCCTATCCCGATCAGTCCCCAGAACCACCACGGCGGCCGCGGGATGGCGCCCAACGGGATGCCGGCGATCAGCGCGGTGACGATCACGACACCGGCGACCATGCCCAGGGCGGGCCAGGACGGCAACGCCCAGGTCATGAGCCCCAGGATCAACACGATCAGCAGTTTCGTGCCCGCCCACAGACGGTGGACGAACGAGTCGCCGGGCACCTGCCGCAGCGGAACCGTGCGCATCGTCATCGGACACCTCCGTCCCGGCCCGGTAGCGGGGCGACATCGTGGGAGTCGGGCAGCAACCGCCCGTCGACGAGCCTGACGCGGCGGGTACACACCGAATCCAGGGATTCGAAGTCGTGCGAGATGATCACGATCGTCATGCCCTCGGCGCGCAGGCGCGCCAGCAGCGCCACGATCTCGTCCCGCGACACCGGGTCGAGACCGGCGAGCGGTTCGTCGAGGACGAGCATGTCCGGCTTGCGGGCGATCAATCCGGCGAGCACGACGCGACGCATCTGCCCGCCGGAGAGCGAGTCGACCTTCGACGCTGCCATCTCCCTCGGCAGTCCGACGAGTTCGAGGACGCGGGCGACCTCCGCGGTGCCGATCTTCTCGCCGCCGGCCGCCATGATCTCGTCGGCGACGGTGACCTTCTGCAGCTGCAGGCGCGCGTGCTGGAAACCGAGCCCCACTGCGCCGACATGCTCGGTGATCGGCTCCCCGGCGTCGAAACCGGCTGCCGGCGTGACCTTCCCGGTGACCCCGAGCAGATGGCAGGTGCCGGTCAGCGGGGTGAGCAGGCCGGCCATGATCCAGGCGAGGGTCGTCTTGCCGGAACCGTTGCCGCCGACGATGAGCAGTCCCTCGCCCCGGTAGACGGTGAGGTTGACGTCGGTGAGGGCCTGCACCTCCCACGGCGAGCCCGGCAGGTGTGCGTAGCTCACCTGGTCGAGGACCATGAGCGGCCCGCCGATGTGGGGCTCGGGGTCGGCGAGCGAGGAGGATTCGACCACGGCCGGGTGGTCGAGGTCCGTGGTGGGATCGGGCATCCAAAGCGGCGGGTGCGGCACGATGCGCCCGCGGTCGAGGTGGATGACGCGGTCGGCCGCGGCCGCCTCGCTGCCGCGGTGCGTGATGAGCACGACCGCGATGCCGTGCCTCCGGGGCAGGGCTGCCAACAGCTTCAGCAGATGGCCGCGTCCCTCCGGATCGACCATCGAGGTGACCTCGTCGGCGATCAGCAGCTGCGGCCGGCGGGCGAGCGCCGCCGCGATCGCGAGGCGCTGCTGCTGGCCTCCGGACAGGTCGGTGGTCTCGCGGTCGCCGAGCCCGGCCAACCCGACCTCGGCCAGCAGCGCGTCGACGTCGACCTCGGTTCCGGCCGGGAGCCCCCACACCACGTCGTCGGCGACGCGGGAACCGAGCATCTGCACCTCGGGACGCTGCAGGACGAGGGCGGTGCCACCGTGGACGCCGAGGCCCGCGAGCCCCGGCCGGTGGACGACCCCGCTCGTCGGCGTCCGGCCGGCGAGGATCTTGGCGAGTGTCGACTTCCCGGAGCCGTTGGCGCCGACGATCGCGACGAACTCACCCGGGTCGATGCGCAGGTCGATGTCGCGCAGCACCGGCGGGGCGCCCGGCGAGTAGGAGAAGCCGACGCCCTCGGCGACGATCGGCAGCGGCGCGACACCGGCCTCGACGGCGGACCGTCCGGTCGCCTGCACGTCGGAGTCGAGGGTGTCCTCGCTGGGCACGTCCCGCAGACGGTGGATCACCGGGCCGAGAATCCACCAGGCGACCACCAGCGAGATGACGGTTCCGACGGTTCCCGACACCCAGATCCAGACCCACCAGTGGGAGGCGATGCTGTCGGCGAATGCATCGAGTCCGTTGCCCACCCGGTCGAACGGCCCCCATCGGTGCATCAGCCCGGCGACGCCGTGGATCGAGTTGGTCAGCGCCTCGATCGTCAGCTCGCGCAGCGGCACCAGGATCAGCAGCAGGAGCACCGAGACGCCGCCGAGCAGGGGCGCCGCGACGAGCGTCGCAGCGAGCAGGGTCGGGAAACCGCGACGGCGTCGCTTGATGTCGCCGACGATCCCGGCGACGAGCGCCGACCCGAGGACCGTCGCCATGGCCCCGGTGCCCGCCATGGCGAAGGCGACCGCGGTGGTGGCCACCGTCGCGGTGACGAGCGCTCGCGGGCGGGTGCGCGCCGCGACCAGGGCGAGCGGGATCGGGGCCAGGAGTCCTGCCGCCTGCGCGAGCGGGATGACCGAGGCTATGACGACCGCGGCGACGGTCAGGCCACCGAAGATCGCGACGGACGCGAACTCCATCGGCCTCAGCGGAGGCGAGTTCTTCACCGTTCAAGTGTGCCTGGTGTGCGCGGGCGCCCCGGGTGTGGCCGTCGACGACCGGCACAGACCGTGCCCGAAGCGTTCCTTGTTAAAGAACCGTCACAAGTGCGCGGTTCGGGTTGTCGGTTTTGCCACGTGGGCGGATTCTTGTCCACACGGGCTGATGACGCCGCTGTCCGTGTGCGAGATGACAGGCCTCTCACCCGAATTGGAGGAGAAGCGATGAACTCGATTCCGATCGGACTCACGCCGTTCAAGCTCGACGACGGGAAGCGCAACGGCATCCTGATCTCCGGCCGCTGGCCGGAGTCGACCCTCGAGTGGACGCAGACGCTGGTCGGTTCGGTCCGCATCGCCTGCCGACCGGGGTTTCTCCCGACGACGACGGTCTTCGGCGTCGTCGAGGATCCGCCCCCGGAGGCCGGGTCGGACACCGTGGGGATGATGGTCGCGATCGGCAACGTCGTCGACGACAGCTTCGTCGAGGCCGGGAAGTTCCTGAAGAATCCCCCGGCCCTGGTGATGCTCCATCCGCCGTCGCAGACCCGTCCGTCGTTGCCGGAGTGCTCTGAGGTCGCGTCGGGCTGCGTCCTGCTGCCGGGCATCCCCGAGCTCGGTCTCGAGCATCGCGCCGGCTGGGCCGAGGCCGAGGCGGACGGCACCGTGGTCAACCTCCGCAACCAGATCGGCATCGACCCGAACGCCGACCCGGACACCGCGGTGCTGGCGATGCTCCTGGCGGCCTGACCGGCCGGGTTCGGCGGCGCGACCCAGCCGCACACGTGCCGGGACCCGAGCCGCCGGGAGCGCCCGATCGGTTCGCCCAGGGCGTCCGAACGCGGGCTTTTCGGGCACCCGAATCTTCGTTTGCGAGCCCCCTACCTGCGCGGATACGGTCAGCTGATCTGTTGCATTCGGTAGTTAGGCCTCACTAACCTGGCGACCGTGATGACCGCCCTCCTCCTGAGTTTCGGCGTGATCTTCGTGGCCGAACTGGGCGACAAGTCACAGCTGATGGCGATGACCTACGCGCTGAGGTACCGCTGGTGGGTCGTGATCCTCGCGATCACCGCCGCCACCACCGCGGTCCACGCCGTCTCGGTCTTCTTCGGGCACTTCCTCGGGATGAGCCTGCCGACCGACCTGTTGTCGGTCCTGGCCGGCCTGGCGATGCTGGTCTTCGGTCTCTGGACGCTCTACGGGGACCGCCTCGACGACGAGGAGCAGAACCGGGCGTCCCGCGCGGGCGCCTCGGTGTTCCTCGCGGTGATGTCCGCATTCTTCCTCGCCGAACTCGGCGACAAGACGATGCTCGCGACCATCACGATCGCAACCGACCACGACTGGCTCGGCGTGTGGATCGGTTCGACGATCGGCATGGTCGCCGCCGATGCGCTTGCCATCGCGGTCGGCGGGTTCCTCGGCAAGCACCTGCCCGAACGAATCATCTCGATCGGCGCCGCGGTCCTGTTCTTCGGATTCGCGGCATGGCTCACCGCCACCGGCCTCGTCGGGGCGTCCATGCCGTTGGTCGCCGCCACGATCTCGGCCGCGGTCGTGATCAGCGGGGTCGGCGCCTTCCTCATCGCTCGCGACCGCCGCTCGGCCGCGCAGGCCGACCTCCCCACCCCGTCGGTCCCGTAGGCCGGGGTCGGGTACCGATCGCCGCGCCGTTCACCGAGCGTTCACTCGGGGGTCCTGCACGGACTCTCTCCCGTGCCTGTTTATCGTGAACGTGCACATGCGCCGGCGCGCGTCTCCCGTCCGGGATCCCCGGAGGGTCACGGACCGGCGGCATCCGGCACCGCGAAAGGACTACTCACCCATGGACGTTTCTGGCGCTTCCGTTCTGGTCACCGGCGGGGCTTCCGGCCTCGGCGCGGCCACCGCCCGTCGCTTCGCCGCCGCAGGCGCACAGGTCTTCGGCCTCGACCTGCAGGACTCGATCGACAAGGCCGCCCCCACCGACGGCGTCACGCTGATCGCCGCCGACGTCACCGACGAGGAGCAGGTCCAGGCCGCCATCGACACGATCGCGGAGTCGGGCGCACCGCTGCGCGTCGCGGTGAACTGCGCGGGCGTGGGCTGGGCGTCCCGAATCCTGGGCAAGAACGGCCCGCACGATCTCGGCCTGTTCCGCAAGGTCATCGACATCAACCTCGTCGGCACCTTCAACGTCATGCGTCTGGCCGCGGCCCGCATGGCGGAGGAGTCGACCATCGACGGTGACGGCCAGCGCGGCGTCATCATCAACACCGCGTCGGTCGCGGCCTTCGAGGGCCAGATCGGCCAGATCGCCTACGCCGCGTCGAAGGGCGGCGTCCACGCCATGACCATCTGCGCCGCGCGCGACCTCGCCCGCATCGGCGTCCGCGTCAACACCATCGCACCGGGAACCATCAGCACCCCGATGCTCGCCGGCGTGACCCCCGAGTTCCAGAAGACCCTGGCCGAGGCGATCCCGTTCCCGCAGCGTCTGGGCGAGCCCGACGAGTACGCCCAGCTCGCGGAGTTCATCGTGGCGCACAACTACCTCAACGGCGAGACGATCCGCATGGACGGCGCCATCCGCATGGCACCGCGCTGATCGAGATCCGGCTCCGCCGGGGCTGATCGAGATCCGGCTCCGCCGGGGCTGATCGAGATCCGGCTCCTAGCCGGTACCGGCCGACTCGTCGGCCCCGGTCGCCAGCAGTGCCTTCGACAGTCTGATCAGCGGCGCGGCATCCGCTTCCAGACCCTCACCCTCGGCGGGGGCGAGGTCGCGGACCGCGCCGCTGATCTTTTCCCTGGACCCGTCGGCGGCGGCCATCGCCTCCACGACCGCCGCACGCAGGAGCCGCACCTGGACCTCGACCTCCGCGTACTCGAAGACCGGCGGCAGATAGGGACTGAGCTGGGTCAACGCGTCGCGCGTCTCGACGACCCGGCGGTGGAGCCGGGTGGTCGGCGGCAGGTTCCCGACGTCCGGCAGGACCACCTCGGGGATCGCATCGGTCACCACGCGCCACAGCGGCAGCAGCTCGGTGTCGAGACGACGGCGTCGCCGGTTGGCCAGGTGGGTCTGTATCCGGGAGTAGACCATCGGATAGCTGATGCCGATGAGGAAGACCACCACGCCGAGGATCGCGAGCACCCGATTGGTGGTGACGAGCCATGGCGACCGGGCGACCCTCGACGCGGAGACGATCACGAACACGATCTGGGCGATCGCGCTGGAGGCGAGAAGACCCAGACCGCCCATGAGCAGCCCGAGCGAGACGCGCAGATAGCCGTCGGCCGTCGTGTAGAACTTCCGGACGCTGTTGACGCACGCGGCGAAACCGTAGGTGAGATAGCCGCTGGCGATGAGCATGAACAGGGCGAAGCCCAGGTTCTGGACCGTCCACTCGCTGATGGTCTCGGTCCGGATCTCCTGCGGGATCACCAGCATCGTCACCTGCAGGCCGACGAGCGAGGCGACCAGCGGCAGCGCCTCCCAGCCGGCGCGCCGTTCCCTCGTCACCCGGTCGGGGAAGAAGAACACCACGACCAGGGCGGCGACGCCGATCGCGAGCAGCGCGTAGAACGCCACCCGCGAGAGTCCCTGGAAGCCCCTGGTGTTCAGGGCGTCGGCCACCGACTCGTTGACGACGACGAACGCGACCGTCAGGGACGCCACCGCGACCATCATCGCGAGCGGTTGCAGACCCCATCCGGCCCGCCGGATCTGGTCGAGACGCCAGCAGAACGCGAGCGCGAAGACGACGGCGGCGATCGTGTTGATCACGCCCACCCCGGCGTCCAGCGACGCGGCGAGCAGGAACGTCGGGTCTCCCGTCCCGGTCACAACCATCCGCGATGACCTCCGAGCAGACGCTGGAGACCTCGCAGTTCGTCGTGTCGGGCGGTCGCACCGACGCCGGTGCTCGCCTCCTCGGCCCACGCCAGGATCATCGACGCGAGCATCTCGGCCTCCCACTCGCGGTCGTCGGAGTAGCAGGTGCGACGCAGCGCGGCGTCCGACGACTCCTGGCTGAGGGCGGCGAGCCCCTCGACGGACAGCTCGCCGAGCATCTGGTGCCCGGCGATCAGGTGACCGAATTCGTGGATGATGATCTGGTCGCGGTGCAACGGCGAGGTGTTCGCCTGGTAGAAGAAGTAATCCGCATCCGCGGCCGCGAGCCAGATCCCGTTGGGGACCCCGGTCGGCAGCGGGTGCGCGATCGGCGTGACGGGTCGGCCACGGCGTTCGCCGTACCGCTCACACAGCTGGAACACGTCGAGGGGCAGATCGAGATCGAGCCCCTTCAACGTGGTGCGGCACAGCACACGCAACGCGCGCTCGGATCGACGCATGGACCCCATCGAACCACGCTCTTGTACGACCGACCCATTCGGATCCACCGCGCCGGATTCACATCACCGTCGACTCACGCCGACGGTGCACACCCGACGCCGCAGGCCAGAACGCCTCTTGGGCCGACACCCCACGGCCCACGAGTCCTCCGGCGAAACGGCTCAGTCGTCGTTCTCGCCCACCACGCGCAGTCGGGAATCCGCCGACGGCTTCTCGTCGCTGAGTCCCGCCGCGATCACATCCGGCGGATCCTTCGGCAGACCCTGCTGCTCACGAAGGACCTTGATCAGTTCGTTGACCACCGTCACCGAGTCGCTCGAAAGTCCGGCCAGGCGGAACGCCGCCAACTGCACGTTGGTGTCCGCCTGCAGGCGCATCAGATCGATCTCGTCGCGTGTCCGCTGAGCCTGTCGATCCTCGAGGAAGTAGTGGACATCCACCCCGAAAGCCGCAGCGATGCCCTCGACGGTGCGGAAAGACGGTGATTTCGCCTTCCCGGACCGAAGCTGGCTGAGGTACGACTCACCGAGCCGGAACCCCCGCTCCGTCGATCGCGCCGCGATCGCCTTGGCACTGTATGCCCTACCGTTCGGACCCGGAACGGTCCTGAACAACTCCTCGAGCCGCCGGGCGAACAAGCCCGGATCCGAATCCGAATCCTTCTTCGCCTTCGAACGCTCGGAGTCGGTGCGTCCGGTGTCGCCCATAGGCTCCTCCGCCCCTCCTGAAGTCATGACCATCTTCTCCGAAACGCAAAACTTGAACTTGCAAACATTAAAGCCCGCTGCACTCGGCCGTCGCAATGACCGGTACGCTGAAAACGTACCGGACGTCCGCACACCATGGGCATCACCTGTGGTGATGATGTAACGAACACCAGTGTGGCGTTCTTCACATTCCGGGGGGGGACCAACGTTGTCGGCACAGCAGCGGCGCGTGCACATCTGTCACCGCCGAGGTGTCGACGGCCCTTCTTCGCAAGGTCGCACACCCCCGGCGTCCACCGACGACTGTACGCGCGGAGAAGACCGATGACACACCGCATGCCGACGCATCGGCGTGACCGCACGCGACGTCGCACGCTCGCGGCGCTCCTGGCCGTCGCGGCGATGGTCGCGCTGCTCGCCATGGCCCCCGGCCTGGCCTCGCCGACGCCGACCGGCTCGGGCGGCGACTCGACCGCCGGCGCCGGATCGAACAGCGACTCCGCGGGCGATTCCGACCCGACGGGTGGTGCCGGCTCCGCGCCCACCGGCTCCGGCAGCGGCCCCACCGGCTCCGGGAACGGCACAGGCCACTCGTGGCAGGGCCGAGGCCACGGGCACGGTCACCACGGGCATGGTCATCACGGGCACGGGTCCGGTTCGACGGGCAGCCCGGGCTCTTCGGGCGCGGCCACCTCGACCGACGACGACAACGGGTTCTCGCCGCAGACCACCGGGGGATCGACCGCCCCCTCGGCGGGACCATCGTCCTCGGCAGGGCCCTCGTCCTCGTCGGGACCCTCCTCCTCGTCTTCGGAGTCCACGGAATCCTCGCCCGGGTCGACGGTCGCTCCGTCGTCCGAGCCCACCGCGTCGTCCGAGCCCACCGAGTCGAGCACATCGAGCCAGTCGTCGACGACCACGACCTCCACGAACTCCTCGTCCGTCGGCATCGTCATCGTCCCGCGGCCGGGCGGACCGCTCGTCCCGGTCGTCCCGCCCGCCGGCGGCAACGGATCTCCCTCGCCTTCGCCCGGTGGCGGCGGCTCGGGCGGCGCAACCCCGCCGGCCCCCGGCGGCGCGGTCCCGAGCGTGGCCGCACCCAGCGGCCCGCCCGTCACGGCACCCGGACTCCCCGCACCCGCGATGGCGCTGCCGGGCCGGGCGATGCCCGGCGGCACCCCGGCTCAGGTCGACGCGCCACGAGCGGAGGCCTCGGCGACGGATGATCACGACGCCGACACCGATGTCTCCGCCGTCTCCGCGTCGGCGCCGTCCGACGGCTCGGGGGGTTCGCCCCAGGCGCTGCCCGCGGCGTCGCCCGAGGCCGCCTTCACCGGCCTGAAGAAGTTCCTCTACGGCGTCGCGCCCGGCGGCCTGCTCCTGCTCGGCGCTGTCGCGATGCTCGGCAGCGGGTCGTTCCTCGACTCCCTGCGGTCCCTGCGCAGCTGACCAACTGCTCGGCCGATGCGGCGATCCGACGGTGCCGCGACCACGCTCGACGACGCGCGGGATTCAGTGTCGCGCCAGGACGTCCCGCTCGTGCGGGATCTCCTCGGCCGCACGCTCTGAGATCCATTCCCGCAGCACCTTCGTCGCGCGCACGTCGTCCTCGTTGTATTCGAGGAGCCGCTCACGCTGGCTGAGGTCGGGCCGGCCCCCGCCGAGAGCGACGGCCGCGCGGTACCACTCCATCGAGGCCTCGCCGCTGGCGTCGTCGTCACGCCAGGAGAAACCGGCGACGGGTGCGACGCGCTTGAGACCCTTGCCGCGGGGGCAGACGAAGTTCTCCCCCACGGCCTCGTAGATGTCGACCCACTCATCAGAGGCGATGAAGGCCTCCACCTCGGCGCGGGACGGGATGCCCGGTTCGCCGGCGAACCGGTCGGCCGATCCCAGCAGCCACCGGTTCTCGGCCTGCTGGGAGTAGCAGTACGCGGCGAAGGTCTTGCCCGCCGCGTGCGCGGCCTCGCGCTCTGCGGTCAGCCAGGTCCAGAATTCCGCGAACGAGCGCGCCTCGTCGCGCGTCGGCAGCGGGTCCCAGGTGACGAACGGGCGGTAGACGGCGGGCTCGTCGGGGTTCGTGGTGTCGGTCCTCAGCGTGCCCCAGAGGTAGGCGCCGTGCTCGCCGTAGCTCTCCATGTCGACGTCGATCTCGACGTCGGCGCGGTGCACCCGCGGGGTGTCGAGCCGGCGGACGAGATCGAGGTCGTCGAGCCAGGCGATGGCGCCGATGACCACGTCGGTGAACCGAACATTGCCGGGCCAGTTCTCGGGCGGGTCCCCACGCTGGGCCGCGAGCTGGTCGACCGTGGTGATACCGGCCTCGGTGAGTGCGCTCGCCTGGTTTCCGCTCGCGACCAGCGAGACGTCGCGCCGTGCCTCGAGCTCCGGGCCGCACTTGACCCACCACTGGCACGACTTGCACTCCGAAACCCGGCGCGGTTCGGTCGGAATCCGTTGGGAGGCAATGGCCCTGCGGCGGTCGAGGACCTCGAGGTAGTCCTCGAACATCGCACCGGTGTCCTGCACGACGATGCAGTCGGCGTCGACCCCGATCACTCCCCCGCGCAGTTCGGACGGCTCCGACGACGCGGCGCGGCCGATCTCCAGCAGCATCGCCGACAGATGGGCCAGGCGCAGGTTGTCCCGCCGGTTGGGACGCGGTGTCCGGTACGGATCCGGCGTCGGCGCCCACCCCCACAGCGGGCTGGTGAGCATCGACGCCGGACGCCCGTCGGCGAGCGGCGCACCTTTGACCCGCTGGGAGACCCGGTGGTTGACGACGATGATCGGGACGTACCCCTCGCCGACGCGCACCAGCAGCTCGGCGTGTCCGCGGCGCGCGTGGTCGACGTCGGTGGGCAGGGTGGCGTTCCAGATCCATTGCGCACCGGCGTCACACGCCGCGAGGGTCGCGTCGACCCGCTCCAGGGCCGGGATGTCGGCGTCGACGGTGACGAACGCGCCCGGCTGATCGCTGTGGATGCCCCGCAACAGCTCGCGGACCATGGCGCGGTGCTCGGCCGCCGCCTCCTTGCGCCGCTGCACCCCGGGCGGGTCCGGTTCGGCGCTCCGCCGGCGCTCGTGACCGAAGTCCAGGGCGACCCTGTGCTCACACCCCGCCAGATCGCGCGGCGACAACACCACTGTGGCCACGCGATCCCTTTCTCGCCTCCGACGGTCTCCACACGTGGCCGCCCAGGGCCACGTGTCATGCTTGTACTTGTTACCACGCCCGCAGCGGTCACTCGGCAGCAGCGAAAGGTCATTTGATGGGATTGTTCTCCTCCGACGGTAGGTCGCGCGCCCAGCGCCGCGCCGAGGCTAAGGCTCTCAAGACGAAGGCCAAGCTCGAGGCGAAGTTCGATGTGAAGAACCGCCGGAAGATCCAGAAGGCCCGCCACAAGGCCGAGCAGAAGAATCTTCAGAAGAAGCTGCGGGCCGAGCGCAAGACCGCCAAGCAGGTCGCGAAGGCGCAGGAGAAGGTCGCCAAGGCCGAGACCAAGAAGGTGGCCGCCGAGGCCAAGGCGGTGGCCGATGCGAGGCCGCTGAGCCCGGCCAGCGTCAAGCGGTATCTGACCGTCGCCCGACTCGTCGCACCGATCGCGGCGCCCATCGTCTACCGGGCCGCGGTCGGCGCCCGGGCCCAGATCTCCGCGCTCCAGGCCGGTCGCGCCGGTGTGTCGCCAGAAGTGTTGCGGCAGTTCAGCGGTCACGGCGCTCCGCTGAAGGCGCGGATCACCACCACGCGCACCGCGCTGGAGAAGGTCGTCGCGCAGGACACCAGCGCCGACGCCGGGGACTTCGTGGCCGCGATGACCCGGCGCCTGGACAACCTGGACATCGCCGTCGACGCCGCGGAGACGATGTCGGCCGCGCAGCGCCGCACCGCGCACAAGTCGATCGACGACGAGCTCAACGCGATCGACGCCGACATCCTCGCGCGTCTCGGCGTGCGTTCCTGACCCTGCCGTGCCGCCGGCGCCCAGCCACTAGGATGAGGTCGACGCGTCACGTGGGGGGTTCACTTGCGTGCACGCATGCGCACGACACACGCAAGGGAGCGCCGCATGACCGAGCAGGAGCCGAACCTCACGCCGTCCGACGGTGATTCGACGACACCGTCTGGTGAGAACGCCGGTGTGACCCGGCCCGACGCCGACGAACCCGCCCTGTTCCCGCTCGACGGCGCGTCTCAGGCGTCATCCGGCGCGTCGGACTCGGGCGCATCCCCGGAGAAGGCCGCCGCACCGACGCCCGCGAAGAAGGCACCCGCCAAGAAGGCGGCCAAGAAGTCCCCGGCGAAGAAGGCCCCTGCCACGAAGGCGGCAGCGAAGAAGGCGCCCGCCGAGGCAGAGAAGACCCCGCCGACGACCGCTGCCGGGAACGGTGGGGACAAGCTCCCGGCGAAGAAGGCCGCCAAGAAGTCCCCGGCGAAGAAGGCCGCACCCGCCAGGAAGACCGCTCCCGCGACCAAGCCGACCACGAAAAAGGCCCCGCCCAAGTCGGCGCCGCCTGCGGCGACGACACAAAACGCACCGTCGGCGCCGCCTGCGGCGACGACACAAAACGCACCGTCGGCGCCGCCTGCGGCGACGACACAAAACGCACCGTCGGCGCCGCCTGCGGCGACGACAGAGGGGGAACAGTCGGCGCGGCCTGCGGCAGCGACGACACCCGAGTCCACCCAACCGGTCCCGCCGACCGAACCGGTGAAGGCTGCGGGCACGACTCCCGCGCCGGAATCGGCCGAGGCCGCGCCGCAGGCCGCCGAGCCGGTGAAGCCGTCACCGGTGCCGGCCACCCCGCAGCACCTTCCCATCGACGTGGTGGCCGAATCCGACGCCGCCCAGGCGACGTTCGCGCAGCTCCGGTCGGGGCTGCCGACCGAGCCGGCCGAGCCCGACCGCACCCCGCTCTACGCGGCGCTGGCCGCGTTCGCGGCGTTCGTGGTCTTCGTCGTCCTGAGACGGGCCCTGCGCTGATTCCGGCGCCGCCCGCCCCGCGTCTCCTAGGCGTCGCGCGGCGGCGGCGACACGCGGACGCCGCCCGAGGAGTGTTCGGGACCCGCGTCGGGGTGATCCGCGGGCAGGCGCCCGCGGAAGCGGGCGGCCTCGCTGGGGCGCGGTTCCTCACCGCGCGAATGCGGCGGGCGATGGTACGGACCGGGCTTCGGGCGCGGCTTGCCGCCCGGGAGTGCCAGGCGCGCGATGGTCCGGTGGACCTGCCCCCACTGCTGCGAGAGCGGCCCGCTGTTGTACGGCAGTCCGTAGCGCTCGCAGATGTCCTTCACCTTCGGCGCGACCTCCGCGTACCGGGTGCTCGGCATATCGGGGAACAGGTGGTGTTCCACCTGGTAGCCGAGGTTTCCGCTGATGACGTGGAACAGCGGGCTGCCCTCGATGTTGGCGGCCCCCACCAACTGGCGCACGTACCAGCCGCCGCGGGTCTCGTTCTCGACCTCGTCCTGGCTGAACGTGTAGGTCTGGTCCGGGAAGTGGCCGCAGAAGATGATGCCGTGGGCCCAGACGTTCCGGATGATGTTGGCCGTGAAGTTCGCGGTCATCGTGCGCAGGAAGGTGCTCTCGGCGCCGGGCATCACCCGGTCGGCGAGGCCGGCGAGGGATGTCGTCCGACCGCGCCGTCCGCCGAACCGTCGTAGCGCGTTGCCGATCCTGGAGGTCGACGGCTGCCGGATGCCGCCCGCGGTCAGCGCCTGGGTCAGCAGGAACGCGCCGGCGCTGATCGCCGGCCAGCCGATGTAGTCCTTGACCACCTGGCGGCGCATCTTGCCCGCGATGCCCTTGAGGTCCTCGACGACCTCGGCAGTGGACTTCTCGCCCCGGCGGATCGCCTCGAGGTCGAGGTCGTGCAACGCGACGCCCCACTCGAAGAATGCCATCAGCAGCACGTTGTAGAAGGGCTGCAGCAGGTAGACCGGATGCCACTTCTGGTTCGGGTCGATCCGCATGATCTCGTAGCCGAGATCCTTGTCCTTGCCGCGGATGTTGGTGAACGTGTGGTGGACGTAATTGTGGGAGTGCTTCCATGCCTCGGCAGTGGAGGCGGTGTCCCAGTCCCATACCGACGAGTGGATGTAGGGGTCGTTCATCCAGTCCCACTGGCCGTGCATGACGTTGTGGCCGATCTCCATGTTCTCCAGGATCTTGGCCATGCCCAGGCATGCGGTGCCGGCGACCCACGCCCCGCGCGATCTCGAGTTGAGCAACACGACGCGGCCGAGCGCGGCGAGCTGCCGCTGCGTGGCGATGACCGTCTTGATGTAGCGGCGGTCCCGGTCGCCGAGGTCGCTGTAGACCTCGTCGTGGATCGCATCGAATTCCTTGCCCAAACGCTCGATGGTCTCGGCGTCGAGATGGGCCAGTGGATTGGTCACGCGTTGTCCGGAATCGGTGGCTGTCATGTTGGTCCTTCCCTGGAGAGGTCGACCGTATGGGGCCGGCCCGCTCAGAGGTCGACGTCGATGTCTCCCTCGGCGGTGTTCACGCAGATTCGGATGCTCTGGCCTTCCGGCGAGCTCACCTCGCCGGTCCGCAGATCGCGGATGTTGCCCTGTTTGAGCACCCCGGTGCAGGTGTGGCAGATGCCGATCCGGCAGCCGAACTTCAGCTGTAGACCGCTCTCCTCCCCCGCGACGAGGATGGGGGTGCCCGGCTCGCAGTCGACCTCGGTCTTGCTGCGCAGGAACCGGACGGTGCCGCCCTCGCCTTCGCCGGGGTTACCCCCGATGATCGGCTGGAAACGTTCGAGATGGATCCGGTCCCCGACGCCCTCGGACTCGAAGTGATCGACCAGGCTGTCGAGGAGATCCCTCGGCCCGGAACACATCGCCTGCCGCTCCCGCCAGTCCGGGCACAACTCGTCGAGGTCGGCCGCCTTGATCCGCCCTTCGCGGCCGGTGATGCGGAGGGTCAGTTGCAGGCCGTCGTGCCGGGAGTCCATCGACTCGAGGTCGGCGGCGAACATCACCTCGTCCTCGCTGTGCGCGGAGTGGATGACCACCACGTCGTCCATGCGGTCGCGGTGGTCGAGGTCGCGCAGCATGCTCATGATCGGTGTGATGCCGCTGCCGGCGCTGACGAACAGCATCTTCTCCGGCAGCGGATCGGGCAGCGTGAACACGCCCTCGATCTCGCCGAGCCGCACGATCTCGCCGGGCCGGATTCCGCGCACCAGGTAGGGCGACACCGTGCCGCCCTCGACGAGCTTGGGGGTCACACCGATCAGGCCGTCGCGCGGATGCGGATCGGAGGTGAGAGAGTATGCGCGCCAATGGAACACGCCATCGATGACGACTCCGAGGCGGACGTATTGGCCGGGCAGGTGGCCCGGCCACTCGTATCCGGGCTCGATCCACACCGTCGCCGCCCCGGAACCCTGCGGCTGCACCTCGACGACGCGTCCCCGTAGCTCCCGCGTGGTCCACAGCGGGTTGATCAGCTCCAGGTAGTCGTCGGGATGCAGCGGGTTGAACAGATGCCGGATGGCACCCAGAAATCCTCGCCGCAGCGGCGAGACCTTCGGTGTTGCTCCACGTTCAGCCACGGAACAGCCCCCGTCGCAAGTCGATTGGCCGCAGGTCGATTCGTGTCACGAGTCCTCGCAGCCGGTCGTCGGCCGCCTCGCCGTGCCCACTCCTTGCTCGGTGGTCACCGTTCGCGCTGTCCGCGTCCGACCATACGGTGTCGGGCACCGCGGAGTGGCTCACTCGATCAGATCGCTTCACATCACACGGGTAACCGGCGACGACGCCGTTCAAACCCGGTTTCCCGCCGCGATCTCGACACGCGGCCTATCGGCCGCCGATGCGGGTCAGGATCGCGGCGGCGACGTCCTCGGCTCGCGACTCGGGCAGCCAGTGGTCGGCGCCCGAGAGCTCGATGTACTCGTACGGCGCGTCCACCCATCCGGCGCACAGACGGGCACCGGCCCGGCCGAGGGCGATGTCGCGGTCGCCCCAGAGGTAGGTCGTGGGCACCCGGACCGGCGTCGGCGCCGCCCCCGGGTCGGGGAACACCATCGCGCGATACCAGGCCAGTGCGCCGGGCAGTGCCCCGTGGTCGAGGATGTCGGCTCTCAGGCGGGACGCGAACGGTTCCGGAAGGCCCATCCGACGGCCGAAATCCGGCCTCGTCCGCATCATCCTCCCGAGGAACGCCTCGGGCAGTCTCGGGATCTGGAACGCGGCCATGTACCAGGAGCGCAGGATCTGCCCGCGCGCCATCGCCCGCGCGAAGGCGCCCGGATGCGGGACCGACAGCGCGGTCAGGGTGGCGACCCGATCCGGATGGTGGGCGGCCGCCGTCCACGCGACCGCCGCGCCCCAGTCGTGCCCGACGAGGTGGACGCGGTCGATGCCGGCGGCGTCGAGCAGCGCGAGCGCGTCGGCGACGAGTTCGGACTGCACGTACTCACGTCGACGCGGCGGGCGGGCCCCGGGCGAGTACCCGCGCTGGTCCGGGGCCAGTGTGCGAAACCCCTTGTCGTGCAACAGCGGGACGACGCGCTCCCACGAAGTGGCCCGCTGCGGGAACCCGTGGAGCAGCAGGACCGGCTCACCGTCTCCCGGCCCCTCGTCGAGCACGTCGAAGGTGTACGGGCCGCGGCGGAACTCGCCGATCCGGGATGCCATGTGTCGGCGCGTCTCTCAGACGAGGGCGAGGACCCGCGCCGGGCCGCCCGTCCCGCCGGCGAACTTCGGCGCCCCGACGATCACGGTGGCCCCGGTCTGCGGCACGGCGTCGAGGTTCGCCATCGCCTCGACCGCGTACCTCCCGGAACCGAGAATCGCGGTGTGCGCACCGGATTCGTCGAACAGGTCGATGCTGAGGGTGTCGGTGCCGATGGCCACGACCCGCCGTTCGGCGACGAGCATCTCGACGACGCCGGGCGAATAGGCGGCCGCGTGGGCCCCGCCGGTTCTCGGCTGCCACCCGGTGTGCAGGGCGACGAGGGCCCCGCGCGGGATCTGACCGTGTCGCTTCTCCCACTCCGCGACGTCCCGTTCGGTCAGCGTCGCCCGCGGGTTCCCGCGCGCCTTCGACGCGATGCTGATGACCACGAGCGGCGCCATGAGGTCGGCGGGGTCGATCCGGGCGACGGTGATCCCGTTGCCGATCTTGTGCGACGGCGCGTCGACATGGGTCCCGGCGTGTTCGGGGAACGAGAGGTAGTTGGTCGAATACCCCGAGTTGCCCGGTCCGACGCGCGAGGTCGGGACGGTGAGCACCGGCGGCTCGCCGGGCCAGAGCGGAAACGACGGCGACAGCGTGTGGGTGAGGTCGACGATCCGCCGATTGCCCTCGGCGCCGGCGGGCGCCGCTTGGGCCAGTGCCGACATCCCCACCCCGGCGGCCACCGCTGCCGAGACCCCCGTGGTCACACCGGCCGCGACCCGCAGCGCCTTCCGCCGCGACATCCGGCGGGCCTCGTCGTGGGCGTGCTGCACGATCTTCTCGTCACACATCTGCTACTCCGTCCAACGCACGCGCAGGATGCGATCGGCGCCGCCGCCGTCGCTGGTGGTCAGCACCAGGGACCCGTCGGGAGCCACCGCGACGCTGCGCAATCGCCCGTGCTGCTCGGTGAGCGCCTCGGTCTTCGACACGACCCGGCGTCCGTCGTCGGACGGCTTCAGGAAGACCAGCCGCTGGCCCTTGAGCGCGGTGACGACCAGGCCACCGCTGTACGGTCCCCAACCGGTCTCCGGGAGGACGGCCACGCCGGGTGTCGCGATCGTCGAGTCGCCCGAGGACCACACCGGGCCGATCGCTCCGGGAATCCGGCCGGTGTCGGTCATGGGGACCGACTCGTCGTAGATGACCGGGATGCGGTCCGGTTGGTAGCCGTAGTTGCCGCCCGCGACGATCAGGTTGATCTCGTCGTCGCGGGTGGTGCCCTGTTCGGCCACGTAGACGCGACCGCCGGGCGCGATCGCGACGCCCTGGATGTTGCGGTGGCCGAGGCTGTACACGGGACTGCCCGGGAACGGGTTGCCCGGGGCCGGCGCCCCGTTGCGATCCACGTGGAGCACCTTGCCGCCCAGCGAGTTCCGGTCCTGCGGCACTCCGGGGGTGGCGGTGTCGCCGGTGCCCACCCAGATGCCGTCGGAGGTGGCGGCGAGGCCGCAGCCCGCATGCCGGCCGGACGAGGTGACCGGGATTCCGTCGACGACCGTGCGTTCCCGGACCATCTCGGTCCAGTCGTCGTTCACCCGCCACGACACGACGCGGATGGTCTGCCCCGTCTGGGGCGCGGGCAGGGGGATGTCGGCGATCTCGCCCGGGACGGTGAACGCACCGGGCCGCGTGTATTCGGCCTGGCAGGAGTACACGCGGCGGGTCTCGTCGAAGCCCGGGTCGATGGCCAGGCCCATGAGGCCGGCCTCCTTGACCGCGAAGATCTTCGACAGGTCCGCCTTGACGTTCACCTTGCGGCCGTCGGGGCGGACGGCGACGAACCGTCCGGACCGCTCCCCGGTCAGCACCGTCCCGTCGGGAGCGACCACGACGCCCCACGGGATGGTCAGCCCGTCGGCGACCGTCGTCACCTCGAGCGGCGGTTGCGCGTGCGCCGCGGGCGCGTCGGCGAGGGTCGCGGCGGCCACGGCCGACGCGGCGGCCAGCGCGGCGAACGATCGGATGGCTCTTCTGCGTGCGCGACGTGTCCGGCTCACAGGGTCACCGTAATCGCGGCCGGGCGCCGGGGCACGGCATTCCGGCGAGCGGGCCCGCCGTTTCATCCGGCCGGGGCAGGCCTGGGCACCGGGGCCGGGACCGGCGGCGGCACAACCGGCACGAACACGTCGTCGATCCGTCGCCGAGCGTCGGCGACAGCGAGTTGACGAAGCCGAGGACATCGCGCTTCTCACCGTCTCGATACGGGGTCGGCGCATAGTCGTTGAACGCCTCGGTCGACGACACCCGGGTCGGGATGACGCGGAACCCGACATCGCGGACCGAGCCGTCGACCGCGGTGAAGCGGGTCTGCAGGATGAGGGCCCGCTTGTCCGACGGGTTGCTGTTGCCGCCGAACGCGAAATTGCCGAAGGAGTAGGCGATCAGCTTTCCGCGGTAGACCTCCATGGACTGGATGACGTGCGGGTGCGTGCCGACGACCAGATCCGCGCCGGCGTCGACCGCGATGTGGGCCAGGTTCGTCTGGACCGGATTCGGCAGGTGTTCGGACTCGTCGCCCCAGTGGAAGTACGGGATGATCACCTGTGCCCCGGCCGCCCGCAAGCGGGCGAAATCGCGGTGGATGCGGCCGACCATCTCCGGCCCGTCGGTCCACGCCTGGTAGCCGACGAACCCGAACGTCACACCCTTGACCTTGCGCACCAGGATCAGGTCGTAGCCGGAACCCTCGCCCTCGTAGCCGGTTCCGAAGACCCCGATCCCGGCGTCGGCCAGCGCCGCGAGGGTGTCGTCGAAGCCGGTCTGCCCGTAGTCGAACGTGTGGTTGTTGGCGACGGTCGCGACGTCGAATCCGCCGGCTGGCAGGGTGTGCGCCAGGGCCGGGTCGCCGTGGAAGTGGTAGACCTCGCCTTCCCCCTTGTACCGCCTCTCCCGGGAGCGGGTGAACGCCACCTCGACGTTGCCGACGGTCAGGTCGTCGGCGGTGAACAGATGGCGGACGTTGCGGAAGAAGTGATCCGGCGCCCGGCCGCTGCGTTCCCACACCGCGGGCAGTCCCGACTCGGCGGCGAAGGTGTCGTCGGTCCCGAGGATGGTGTCACCGCTGAAGCTGAGCACGATCTGTTCGCCGACCGGCGTCCTCGCCGCCATCTCGATGGGCGCGTCCACCGACGACGGCGCCGCGACGAGCGGGCGCGTCGACGACGCGACGGTGAGTCCGCACACCGTCACCACGACCACGACGAAAGCGGCAAGGACCGCCGACGACTTACCGAGCACCTCAGCATCCAAACGGACGTCGCCGA
Source organism: Gordonia paraffinivorans (assembly GCF_900683595.1). Lineage (NCBI taxonomy): Bacteria > Bacillati > Actinomycetota > Actinomycetes > Mycobacteriales > Gordoniaceae > Gordonia > Gordonia paraffinivorans. The sequence continues at coordinate 1,083,253 of NZ_CAACYD010000006.1, forward strand.
CTCGCGCGCGTCGAGAACGTCGCCCGTTCGGACGATTTCGCCGAAAGTGCCGGGAGTGAGGTCAGCGGCCGGGCAGGTACTTCAGCGCCCGCACGGCGGTCGGGGTGATCGCGCGGTAGATGTTCTTCGGGATCAGCGGAGCCCGGTCGATGCCGATGAAGCGCTGCTCGGCGATGGTCTGGGACTCGGTGTACTTGAGCAGTCCCTCCTCGCCGTGGCGACGGCCCATGCCCGAGATGCCCATGCCGCCCATCGGCGCGGCGGTCGACGCCCACGCGGCGGCGTAGCCCTCGTTGATGTTGACCGTGCCGGCGCGCAGCTGCTCGGCCACGGCCTGCGCCTCGGAGCTGCTGCCCGCGAAGACGCTGGCGTTGAGTCCGTACTCGGTGTCGTTGGCGAGCTTGATGGCCTCGTCGGTGGAGTCGACCGGGTAGATCGACACGACCGGACCGAAGGTCTCGTTGCGGCAGCACGTCATCTCGTCCGTGACGTCGGTGAGGACCGTCGGCTCGTAGAAGAACGGGCCGAGGTCGGGACGCCGCTTGCCACCGGCGAGGACCTTGGCGCCCTTGGCGACCGCGTCCTCGACATGTGCCTCGACGGTCTCGATCTGCGAGGCCGAGGCGAGCGAGCCCATGTCGGCGGTGAAGTCGTAGGTCGCGGCGAGCTTCATCGTCGAGACGTAGGCGGCGAACCGGTCGGCGAACTCGTCGGCGATCTTCTTGTCGACGTAGATCCGCTCGATCGAGATGCAGAGCTGGCCCGAGTTGGAGTAGCAGGCACGCGCCGCGCCCTGCACGGCGTTGGCGATGTCGGCGCTCGCGGTCACGACCAGCGGGTTCTTGCCGCCGAGCTCGGCGGAGAAGCCGATGAGGCGGCGTCCGGCCTGTTCGGCGAGCGTCGCGCCGGTCGCCGACGAGCCGGTGAACATCACGTAGTCGGTGGTGGCCATGATCGCCTGGCCGACGACGCTGCCCGGGCCGGGGACCACCGCGAAGAGCTCACGCGGGAGCCCCGCCTCGTAGAGGAGCTCGGCGACCGCGAGGGCGCAGTACGGGGTCTGGCTGTCGGGCTTGATGACCACGCCGTTGCCGGCGACGAGGGCGGCGACCGCATCCGAGGCCGCCATGGTCAGCGGGTAGTTCCACGGGCTGATGACGCCGACCACGCCCTTCGGCAGGTGACGCACCCGCACGCTGGTCACGCCCGGGAGCATGCCCTTGACCTTGCGATCGGCCAGCAGCTTGGGGCCGGCGACGGCGTAGTGCCGCGCGGTGAGCGCGACGTCGAGGACCTCTTCCTGCGCGTAGATCCGGGCCTTGCCGGTCTCGGCCTGCGCGATGTCCATCAACGACGCGGCGTTGCGGTGGACGAGCTCGGAGAACCGGTCGAGGACGGCCGCGCGCTCGGCCGGGGTCTTCGCCGCCCAGCCCTGCTGAGCCTGGCGTGCGCGGGCGACCGCGGCCTCGAGGTCCTCGGCGGTGCCGACCGGGATGGTGGCCATCTCCACCCCGCTGAAGGCCTCCAGCACCGGGCGGGTGGGCCGGGAGGCGGCGTCGTCGATGGCGACGAGGGCTCCGAGACGGTCGAAGTAATCGGCGGTGGGCTTCGGCATGGCGGGGCTCCTACGGCGTTGGTGGTCTGCTGCGGCGGGTGGGACGACCTGCGGAGAACTCAGTTCTCGGGGCTGACGATCACGATGCCGTCGTCGTCGGAGTAGACGATGTCGCCCGGGTTGAAGGTCTCGCCGCCGATGGTCAGCGGCACGTCGCGCTCGCCCGCGCCGGTCTTGGTCGACTTGCGCGGGTTGGTGCCGAGTGCCTTCACTCCGATCGCCATGCCGCCGATGGTCTTGGCGTCGCGGATGGCGCCATTGATGATGATGCCCACCCACCCGTTGGAACGGCCGAGCTCGGCGATGACGTCGCCGACCAGCGCGGTGTGGACCGAGGCGTCACCGTCGACGACCAGCACACCGCCCGGGTTGGACTCGCTCAGGACCGACTTGAGCAGGGCGTTGTCCTGGAAGCACTTGACGGTGGTCACCCGCCCGACGAACTCCCGGTTGCCGCCGTACTGCGTGAACTGGGTGTCGCAACTGCGGACGTCGGCGCCGATCTCGTCGACGAGATCTGCCGTCGGGGTGAAGGTCAACTCGCTCATGCCGACCAGTTTAGGTGTAACCGCAAGTTCCGGGTTACCGCCGGGTAGAGATCCGGCGGCAACCCCCGCACACCCGCCTTCGCACCCGGCGTCAGGGGGTGCAGATCTCCGTGCCGCGGTACCAATGGCCGGCCCAGTGCGTCATCTCCTTCGTCGAGGGGTTGTACAGCGGGGCCGGTGAGTACATGAGCAGCACGCACCCGCTCTCTGTCGTCAGCCGCTCCTTCGCGATGGTCGTGCGCACCACCCTGGCGATCTCGCTGACGTCCCCCATGCGTATCCCTGCATTCGCCACGACGGGCAGGATCCCGGAATCGTTCAGTTGTCGCGTCTGGCCGACACTCAGGATGAAGGCGTAGGGGAAGACCAGCTTGCTGTCGGTGTCCCGGACGTTCGAATAGACGGTCGGCAACGGCTTCCACTTCGCCGAGGCCACCTGACTCGCAGGCCCGGACGGCGCCGCTGCCGCCGGCGCGTGGGCACCCACGCCCACGATCAGACCCGCGAGCATCGACGCCGATGCGGCTGCCGAGATCCCCACTCTTCGCGCACTTTTCATCTCTCAGCCTTCCGACGACAGTGTGTTGGACGAGATTCGTTGCGCTGCACAGCCTCCACAGCATCGCACACCCGAAGTGTGGTGTACATCACGCTTACTCCGGCTAACCAATCCCGCTCTGCGCACCCGACCTCCCGGTGGCGGACACCGCCGGCCTCGGTCTCGCCGCGCAATCGAGTAGCACGACCGCCGCGCAGAACCGCCCCGTGCTCACCGGACGTCGTCGATGATCTCCGCCACCTCGTCGGGCCGCTCGGAGACCAGGAAGTGCTTCGCCCTGGGCAGCACCGTGATCCGGTCGGCGCCGAGAACATCGGCGTAGCGCTGCTGCTTCCACTCCCAGAACAGCCGCCAGCCGGGCAGCGTCGACGACGCGACCACGACGGTGACGGGCACGCGCGGCATCGGACTGCTGCGCCGCAACTGCCGCAGGGTCTTGTTCATCGCCCCGAAGGCCGCATTCTCCACCAGCATCGCCAGCAGGAACTCAGGCTGACCGAACAGCCGTGCGCCCCAATGCCGTTGACTCTCCCCGCGACCCTCCGGGGGCGCGGGCACGACCCGCGTCCACACGCCCAGGCTCGGCCACCGGCGAAGCCCCACGCGGCTCGTCACCGCCCGGGCGGTCCCCACCAGCCGGTGCGCGTTGCCGACCCGGAACGACAGCGGCACCAGCCGCCACGGGACCAGCACGTAGGAGCCGTCGAGCACCACCACCCCCGCGGTCCGCTCGGGATGGCGGCGCGCGAACGCCTCCACATACAGCGAGGCCAGCGAATGACCGACCACCACAACGGGTTCGGTCACCCCGCGCGCGTCGAGGACCTCGACCATCCGGTCCACCTCGCCGAGCAGCGTCGGGAGGTGTTGCCGCCCGACCGGGCTCGACAGCCCGTACCCGGGCCGGTCGTAGCGGATCACGCGCCACGACGAGACCAGCCGGGAGACCAGCGGGTCGAGGTCGAACCAGTTGCTGCCCAGCGCCGCCATCAGCAGCAGCGGCGGGCCCGCCCCCTCGTCGAGGACGTGCAGCCGGTGGTCGCCCACGGTGACGAATTCACCGGGGGCGTCCTCCGTGTGCGGAATCGGGGTCACCCGGCCAGTGTGCCCGAGGTCAGGCGTCCTGCGGCTTGGCCAGCGGGAACGCCAGGGATTCGCGGATCGACTGGCCGGTGATCAGCATGACCACGCGGTCGACGCCGACACCGAGACCGCCGGTCGGCGGCATGGCGTACTCGAGGGCCTGCAGGAAGTCCTCGTCGAGCTCCATCGCCTCCGGGTCGCCGTCCGCGGCCAGGATCGACTGCTCGGTGAGGCGCTTGCGCTGCTCCACCGGGTCGGTCAGCTCCGTGTACGCGGTGCCGAGCTCGACGCCCCACGCGACGAGGTCCCAACGCTCGGCGACACCCGGCTTGGACCGGTGCGCACGCGTGAGCGGCGACACCGACGTCGGGAAGTCGGTGTAGAACGTCGGGAACGTCGTCCGGTCCTCGCCGAGGTGCTCGTACAGTTCGAGCACGATCTGGCCGGCGTCCCAGTCGGGGCGGTAGTTGATGTCGAGGCGGTCGCACACCGCGCGCAGTTGCTCGACCGGGGTGTCCGGGGTGATCTCCTCCCCCGCCCCCTCCGACACGACCTCGTGCACGGTCTTCACCGGCCACTCGCCGGAGATGTCGATGCGTTCCTCGTTGCCGTCGGCGTCGGTCCTCACGATGACCGGCTCGCCGTAGGCCGCGGTCGCCGCGTGCTGGATCATCTCGCGGGTGAGATCGAGCATCTTCAGGTAATCGCTGTGCGCCTCATAGGCTTCCAGGCTCGTGAACTCCGGGTTGTGGCTGAAGTCCACGCCCTCGTTGCGGAAGTTGCGGCCGATCTCGAACACCTTCTCCACGCCGCCGACGCACAGCCGCTTCAGGTACAGCTCGGGGGCGATGCGCAGGTACAGGTCGAGGTTGTAGGCGTTGATGTGCGTCTGGAACGGGGTGGCGTTCGCGCCGCCGTGGATCTGCTGCAGGATCGGCGTCTCCACCTCGAGGAAGCCGCGGGCGGACAGGAAGTCCCGCAGCGACTTCACCACGATGCTGCGCGTGGCGAGCAGTTGGCGGCTGCGCTCGTTGATCGCGAGGTCGACGTAGCGCTGGCGGACGCGCGCCTCCGGGTCGGTCAGGCCCGCCCACTTGTCGGGCAGCGGCCGCAGGCACTTGCCGTTGAACCGCCACGCGTCGATGAGGATCGACAACTCGCCGGACCGGCTCGTGCCGACCACGCCGCGGGCCTGGATCAGGTCGCCGAGATCGACGTCGCCGCCGAAATCGGGGGTGCCCGGGATCAGGCGGGACTCCTCGACGAGCACCTGCACCTCGCCCGACCAGTCGTGGACGTCGGCGAAGACGACCTTGCCGAAGTCGCGCAGGCGTGTGACGCGGCCGGCGATGGTGACCACCGTGCCCTCCGGTTCGGAGCGGGCCTGCGCGATCGTGTGCGTCGGGGCGTCGGCCGGCGGGTACGGATCGAACCCCTGCTCGACGAGCCGGTCCATCTTCTCCAGGCGGACCCGCACCTGCTCGGGCCGGTGGACGACGGCGACGTCGCGGGTCTCGGCCTCCTCCTCGAGCCGGGCGATGAGCGCCGGCGCGTCGACACCCGGCGGGATCGACGAGCGCCCGCCCTCGTAGTGCTTGTCGCGGCCGAACTTCGGGAGGGTGACGAAACCTTCGGTGACGATCGCGGCCAGGCCCACCCGCGGCAGGATGCGGCTGTCCTCGAAGCACAGGTAGCGCGGCTGCCAGTCCGGCAGGTACTTGGCGTTGGACTTGTACAGCGACTCCATCTGGAAGAACTTCGAGCCGAACATCAGCACCGAGTACCCGAAGCGCATGATCGGGCCCGCGCCGATCTGCGGTCCCTGCTCGAAGAACGCGCGGAACGCCGCGAAGTTGAGGGAGACCTCGGTGATGCCGAACTGCTCGGAGTTGCGGCACAGCTCGGAGACCATCGTCTCGACGACGCCGTTGGGGCCCGAACGGTCGCGGCGCATCAGGTCCAGCGACGCGCCCCGCCGGCCCCACGGCACGAAGGACAGCATGCCGACGACCCGCTCGCTCGGCGTGCCCTCGTCGATGACGGCCTCGACGAGCAGGCACTCGTCGTCGGCACGGTCGCCGAGCCGCGACAGCGCCATCGCGAAACCGCGCTCCTCGTCGGTGTCGCGCCACTCGTCGGCGCGGGCGATGACCTTCTGCATCTCGGCGTCGTCGATGTCGGCGTGCCGGCGGATGCGGACCGTGACCCCGGCCCGCCGGGTGCGCGTCACGGCCTGCCGGACCGCCTTCATCGCCGGACCGCTGAGGCTGTACTCGCGGGTGTGGATGATCGCCTCGTCGCCGATGTTCAGGGTGACGAAACCGGCTGCGTGGTAGGCCTCCGCGCCGTGCGCGCTCGCGCCGATGGCCGCCGGGTGCCAGCCGTACTTCTCGCAGAGGGCGACGAATTCGGCGATGGCGTCGGGCCACGACTCCGGATCGCCGATCGGGTCGCCGCCGGCCATGCCGACGCCGACCTCCACGCGGTAGGTGATCGCGGCGCGGCCGTCCGGGGAGAACACGACCGCCTTGTCGCGACGGGTGGAGAAGTAGGCCAGCGAGTCGTCGTCGTTGAACCGCTTGATGAGGGCGCGGATGAGCGACTCGTCCTCGGCGGTGATGAGCCAGCGCAGGCGCTGCGACCGGAAGAGGACCGCGGCCGCCGCGATGAGGGCCAGGGCGCCGAACAGGCCGAGCAGGCCGTTGACGAAGACCGGCGCGTGCCGGCCGTCGAAGGAGGCGTCGGCGTCGATGGCGCCGAAGGCGACGACCCGGTTGAAGGCGTAGGCGAGCCGCTCGCCGTGGGTCAGGTTGTGGGGGAAGGCCCAGACGAGCGCCCAGCCGAGCAGCGTCGCGATGCCGAGGCCGACGATCAGGGTGGCGATCGCGGCGGGCACCGCCCCGCGGCGAACCCGGGTGTAGAACTGCTTGTACGTCGCGATCAGGAAGATCAGCGCCGCGAGGTCGATCACCACGCCGATCCACAGGTTGGTGCGGTCCCAGGACGTGACCTCGAGATCGTCCTCGAGCGCCGGTATCAGGAAGACGAGGTTGCCGGCGATGAACAGCACGAGGTAGATGACGCTGATCCACCAGGCGATGCGCTTGCGCGCCGACAGCGCGATGGCGATGAGGGCCAGGACGAACGCCCACGCGAAGCTCGTGTCCGGCAGGGTGATGATGTAGTCGTCGACGTACCGGCGGGGGTCGTGGATCAGCCGCCGGAAGGCCGGGATGAGGCTCGACAGCAACGAGATCGCGGCCAGGACGCCGACGACCGTGCCCGCCACCTTGGGGGCGTTGCGGCCGAATCCGGCGGGTCGCCTGATCTGGTTCAGCAGTGCGAGGGATCGCCGGTCGGCGGCGGTGGGTTCTCGCCGCGCCGGGGCGTTCCCGGGAACGGCGGCATCGGGATTCGCGGGGTCGACCGGCGCGAGTGGGGAGTCGGTGGCCATGCGTCGAAGGTAGTCGCAGAACAGTCCGCACTCTCGCAGTCCACGCTGATCCGGCTGTGCAGCGTCACAGAATCTCTTCTGGCCGCACCGATGTGGCCCTCTCCGCCCTCACGGGGCATGATCGGCACCGTGTACGACGTGACGATCCGCGACGAGTCCATCCGCCTCGGTCAGTTCCTGAAGCTGGCCAATCTCATCGAGTCGGGCGCCGAGGCCAAGGAGGTCATCGCCGATGGCCTGGTGACGGTCAACGGCGAGGTCGAGACCCGACGGGGCCGGCAACTGGCAATCGGCGACGTGGTCGAGATCGGCGGGATGAGCGCCCGGGTCGCAGCGGAATGAGATCCTCCTCGCGACGGTGATCGAAAGCAGAGAGGGCGGCGACCCGTCGTGCGGGTCACCGCCCTCGTCGGCGTCTCGGATTGATCAGGAGCGGACGCCGTAGCGTCTCAGTTCCGCCGGGGTGATCAGGCGCTCGGCCTCCGCGGGGAAGTTGGGTGCGTGTGTGCGGCGTCCGCCGAGTCGCCCCCCGATGAGCGAATTCAGCAGCGATCCCCTGCGGGATGTGTGAAGGGTGTCAGCCAACTTCATGACCAATCACTTCCTGGTGCGATCCACATTCAGTTCAACGGACTCTGACTTTGCTCTACTGTAGCGGCATTTCTCGGCGGCCGGCCCCGGAGATGACGTGGTCTCGGCCACGATCATCCGAAGCCCGCGCCGACATGTGAGTTCACGGCCGCGGCTGGTTCGGGCTGTGATCGCCGTTACACACCGGCTAGATCGATCATGGCACGCGAGGCGTTACATCCCCGGTAGCGACGCGTTCTCTACCAGGAACTATGGTATTCCGCCGGCGGTCGGTCGTATGCCATCCGGTCGGACCACATCCGGCCCGATCCCGGTTCACACGGTCGCGGCGCGGAGTCTGGTGGGTGACCGCCCGATCCAGTAGGTTCACGTGGACCTTCACTGTTCTTGACCGAAAGGCAGCGCCTTGTCCGACATCGACGACCTCTTGTCGCGCCTCCCCTACGGCTCCCTGGCCACGCAGCTCGGCGTCGACGAGGACTCCGCACGCGCAGCCGCTCGGCAGGCGGTGCCCGCTCTGCTCGCCGGCCTGCAGACGCAGACCACCGACGAGGAGGCGGCCCAGAAACTCGTCGGCGCCCTCGCCCAGCACGACAACGATCTCGCCACCGGTGAGATCGACGTCGACCAGGTCGACACGGCCGACGGCTCGAAGATCGTCGCGCACATCTTCGGCGACAAGACCCCGGAGGTCGCGGGCGCCGTCAGCAACCAGGTCCCCGCCGCCGCGGTCGACCCGGGCGTGGTCCAGAAGCTGCTGCCGATCCTCGCGCCGATCGTGCTGAGCTACCTCACCAAGAAGGTTCTCGGCGGAGCCGGCGGCGGCGCCCCGACGCAGGCCGGCAGCGGCGGCCTGGGCGATCGGCTCGGCACCGTGCTCGGCGGCGGCAAGGGCGGCGGTGCCGCCGGCGGGCTCGGCGACCTCCTCGGCGGAATGCTCGGCGGCGCGGCCGGAAGCGGCGCCAAGCAGGGTGGCGGCGATCTCCTCGGCAGCATCCTCGGATCGATCCTGGGCGGCAAGAAGTAGCCCCCGAGGCCACAGACGACGACTCCCGCACACCCGATCGGTGTGCGGGAGTCGTCGGTTTCCGGGGTCGTTCACCGCAGCGCGGCGAGTTGTGGCGGCGGGTTCGGGACGTCCCCGGCCGTCGGCTCAGGCCAGGCCGGCGAGATACCGGTTCGCCCACTGGACGGCGGTCACGCCGGGCTTCACCTGGTCTATGGGCGCACCGGCAGCCGCGTGAGGCGATTGACCCGCCCGCCGATGCACCTCTCGAACCCCGAAAACCACGAACTCCCGCCGACCCTGCACGGGTGCGGCGGGAGTCCGCGATCTCGATGTGTCAGATCAGCGCTGGGCGACCGTGGTCGGCTCGATGGGCGCCGGCAGGAACGAGGTACCGGTCAGGTACTCGTCGGCCGCCGCGGCCGCCGAGCGGCCCTCGGCGATCGCCCACACGATCAGCGACTGGCCACGACCGGCGTCGCCGGCGACGAACACACCCGGCAGTCCGACGGCGGCGAAGTTGTCGTCGCGCTTGACGTTGCCGCGGGCGTCGTAGGCGACGCCGAGCTTGTCGAGCAGGTCCCCGCGCTCCGGGCCGACGAAGCCCATGGCGAGGAGCACCAGGTCGCACTCGAGCTCGAAGTCGGTGCCCTCGACCTTCTCGAAGCGACCGTCGCGCATGACGACCTCGTGCGCCTTGAGCGCCTTGACCTTGCCGTTCTCGTCGCCGATGAACTTCTCGGTGTTCACCGAGTAGACGCGCTCGCCGCCCTCCTCGTGGGCCGAGGAGACGCGGAACATCAGCGGGTAGGTCGGCCACGGGGTCGACTCGGCCCGCTCGATCGGCGGCTTGGGCATGATCTCGAACTGGTGCACGCTCTCCGCGCCCTGGCGCAGCGAGGTGCCCAGGCAGTCGGCGCCGGTGTCGCCGCCGCCGATGATGACGACCTTCTTGCCCTTGGCCGTGATCTGGTTCTCGACGGTGTCGCCGAGCTGGACCCGGTTGGCCTGGGGCAGGAACTCCATCGCCTGGTGGATGCCGTCGAGCTCGCGGCCCGGGATCGGCAGGTCGCGACCGATGGTCGAACCGTTGGCCAGGACGACCGCGTCGAAGTCGGCGCGCAGCTGCTCGGCGGTGATGTCGACGCCCACGTTGAACCCGGTCTTGAAGACGGTGCCCTCGGCCTCCATCTGCGCCAGACGGCGGTCGATGTGGCGCTTCTCCATCTTGAACTCGGGGATGCCGTAGCGCAGCAGGCCGCCGATGCGGTCGGCGCGCTCGAACACGGTCACGTCGTGACCGGCGCGGGTGAGCTGCTGGGCGGCGGCCAGGCCGGCCGGGCCCGAGCCGACGACCGCGACCTTCTTGCCGGTCTTCTTCGACGGCATGACCGGGGTGACCCAGCCGTTGTCGAAGGCGTTGTCGATGAGCTCGACCTCGACCTGCTTGATGGTCACCGCCGGCTGGTTGATGCCGAGCACGCACGACGCCTCACACGGAGCCGGGCACAGGCGACCGGTGAACTCCGGGAAGTTGTTGGTCGCGTGCAGACGCTCGATGCCGTCGCGCCACCGGTCCTTGTAGACCAGGTCGTTCCACTCGGGGATCAGGTTCCCCAGTGGGCAGCCGTTGTGGCAGAACGGGATACCGCAGTCCATGCAGCGGCTGGCCTGCGTCTGGAGGTGGGACCGGTCGAAGTCGGTGTAGACCTCTTTCCAGTCCATCAGGCGCAGGTCCACCGGACGGCGGTCGGGCAGCTCCCGCTCGGTGTGCTTCAGGAATCCTCTGGGGTCAGCCACGTGCGGCCTCCATGATCGCTTCGTTCACGTCTCGCCCGGTCTTCTCCGCTTCGGAGATGGCCAGCAGCACGCGCTTGTAGTCCCGCGGCATGACCTTGGCGAACTTGGTCTGGGCAGTGTCCCAATCGGCGAGCAGCGCTGCGGCGACCGGGGATTCGGTCTCCGCACGATGCTCCTCGATGATGGCGGCGAGGAACTCTACGTCCTCTTCCTCGAGCGGCTCGAGGTCGACCAGCTCGGTGTTGAGGTTGGCCGCGAACTTCTGCTCCGGGTCGTACACGTAGGCGATGCCGCCCGACATGCCGGCCGCGAAATTGCGCCCGGTGTCGCCGAGGACGACGACGCGCCCGCCGGTCATGTACTCACAACCGTGGTCGCCCACGCCCTCGACGACCGCCGTCACGCCCGAGTTGCGGACGCAGAAGCGCTCGCCGACGATGCCGCGCAGGAAGATCTTGCCCGCGGTGGCACCGAAGCCGATGACATTGCCGGCGATGATGTTGTTCTCCGCGACGAAGCCCTCCGGGGCGTTGCGCGCCGGACGGACGACGATGCGGCCGCCCGACAGGCCCTTGCCGACGAAGTCGTTGGCGTCGCCCTCGAGGCGCAGCGTGATGCCCTTCGGGACGAAGGCACCGAAGCTGTTGCCCGCCGAACCGTTGAAGTCGATGATGATCGTCCCGTCCGGGAGTCCCTGGGCGCCATAGGTCTTGGTGACCTCGTGGCCCAGCATCGTGCCGACCGTGCGGTTGACGTTGGTGATCTTCGACGTGAAGGACACGCGGGTCCCGTGGTCGATCGCCTCGCGCGCCTGGGCGATGAGCTGCTGGTCGAGCGCCTTGTCCAGCGAGTGGTCCTGGACGCCCGAGCAGTACAGGTCCTGGTTCATGAACGGCGATTCCGGCATGGTCAGGATCGTCGACAGGTCGAGCTTGCCGGCCTTCTCGTTCTTCCAGTGCGCGATCGCCTTGGAGGTGTCGAGGGCCTCGACGTGGCCGACGGCCTCCTGCAGCGTGCGGAAACCGAGGCGCGCCAGCAGTTCCCGAACCTCTTCGGCGATGAACATGAAGAAGTTCTCGACGAACTCCGGCTTGCCCGAGAAGCGCTCGCGCAGCAGCGGGTTCTGGGTCGCGATGCCGACCGGGCAGGTGTCGAGGTGGCAGACACGCATCATGATGCAGCCCGAGACCACCAGCGGCGCGGTCGCGAAACCGAACTCCTCGCCGCCGAGCAGGGCGGCGATGACGACGTCGCGGCCGGTCTTCATCTGGCCGTCGACCTGGACCACGATGCGATCGCGCAGGCCGTTGAGCAGCAGGGTCTGCTGGGTCTCGGCCAGGCCGATCTCCCACGGCGCGCCGGCGTGCTTGAGCGACGTCAGCGGCGACGCGCCGGTGCCACCGTCGTGGCCCGAGATGAGCACCACGTCGGCGTGTGCCTTCGACACACCCGCGGCGACGGTGCCCACGCCGACCTCGGAGACGAGCTTGACGTGGATGCGCGCCTTCGGGTTCGCGTTCTTCAGGTCGTGGATCAGCTGCGCGAGATCCTCGATCGAGTAGATGTCGTGGTGCGGCGGCGGCGAGATGAGGCCGACGCCCGGCGTCGAGCCGCGCACCTCGGCGACCCACGGGTACACCTTGTGCGGCGGCAGCTGGCCACCCTCACCGGGCTTGGCGCCCTGCGCCATCTTGATCTGGATGTCGGTGCAGTTGCTCAGGTAGTGCGAGGTGACGCCGAAGCGTCCCGACGCGACCTGCTTGATCGCGCTGCGACGCCAGTCGCCGTTCTCGTCGTGATGGAAACGACGCGGATCCTCGCCGCCCTCACCGGAGTTCGAGCGGCCGCCGAGGCGGTTCATGGCGATGGCGAGCGTCTCGTGAGCCTCGGCCGAGATGGAACCGAAGCTCATCGCGCCGGTCGAGAAGCGCTTGACGATCTCGCTGGCCGGCTCGACCTTCTCGATCGGGATCGGGTCGCGATCGCCGAAGTTGAAGTCGAACAGGCCGCGCAGCGTGCCCAGACGGCGCGACTGGTCGTCGACCATCTTGGTGTACTCCTTGAACACCTTGTACTGGCCGGTGCGCGTGGAGTGCTGCAGCTTGAAGACCGTGTCCGGGTTGAACAGGTGGTACTCGCCCTCGCGGCGCCACTGGTACTCGCCGCCGACCTCGAGCTCGCGGTGCGCGCGCTCCGACGGCCGGTCGTTGAAGGCCAGGGCATGGCGCTTGGCGACGTCGGCGGCGATGTCGTCGAGGCCGATGCCGTCGAGCTGGCTGTTGAGGCCGGTGAAGAACTCGTCGACGAGCTCCTGCGACAGGCCGATCACCTGGAAGAGCTGCGCGCCGGTGTAGGAGGCGATGGTCGAGATGCCCATCTTGCTCATCACCTTGAGCACGCCCTTGGAGGCGGCCTTGATGTAGTTCTTCTTCGCGGTCGCGAAGTCGATGTCGCCGAGCACGCCGCGCTCGATCATGTCCTCGATGGTCTCGAAGGCCATGTACGGGTTGACCGCGGCCGCGCCGAAGCCGACCAGGGTCGCGACGTGGTGGACCTCGCGGCAGTCACCGGACTCGATGATCAGGCCGGCGCGGGTGCGCTTGCGCTCGCGCACCAGGTGGTGGTGCACCGCGGCGGTCAGCAGCAGCGACGGGATCGGCGCGTAGGTCTCGTCCGACTCGCGGTCGGACAGGATGATCAGGTTCACGCCCTCGTCGATGGCGGCGCTCGCCTTGGCCCGGATCTCGTCGAGGGCCTTGCGCAGGCCGTCCCCGCCCTCGGCCACCGGGTAGAGGCCGTGGATGTGGATGCTGCGGAAGGCCGGCAGCTTGTCGTTGTCGTTGATCTCGACCAGCTTGGCCAGGGTGTCGTTGTCGATCACCGGCTGGGGCAGCGAGATCTGGCGGCACGACTCGGGGCCGGGGTGCAGCAGGTCGGCCTCGGCGCCGATGGTCGAGCCGACGCTGGTGACGACCTCCTCGCGGATGGCGTCCAGCGGCGGGTTGGTGACCTGCGCGAAGAGCTGCTGGAAGTAGTCGAACAGCATGCGCGGGCGCTTCGACAGCACCGCGATCGGGGTGTCGGTGCCCATCGAGCCGAGCGCCTCCGCGCCGGTCTTGGCCATCGGCGCGATGAGGAGGTTCAGTTCCTCGGTGGTGTAGCCGAAGACCTGCTGACGCAGGGTGACCCGGTCATGCGGCATGTGGATGTGCGGCGGGGCCTCGATGTCGTCGACGGCGACCATGCCCTGCTCGAGCCACTCCGCGTACGGGTGCTCGGCAGCGAGCTCGTCCTTGATCTCCTCGTCGTCGACGATGCGGCCGGCGGCGGTGTCGACCAGGAACATGCGGCCCGGCTGCAGGCGCATCTTCTGCACGACCTGGGAGTGGTCGATGTCGAGGACGCCGACCTCCGAGGCCATGACGACGAGTCCGTCCTCGGTGACCCAGATGCGCGACGGGCGCAGGCCGTTGCGGTCGAGCACGGCGCCGACGACGGTGCCGTCGGTGAAGCAGACCGACGCCGGTCCGTCCCACGGCTCCATGAGCGCCGAGTGGTACTCGTAGAACGCCTTGTGCTCGGGCTTCATCGACTCATGACGCTCCCAGGCCTCCGGGATCATCATCAGCACGGCGTGCGGCAGGCTGCGGCCACCGAGGTGGAGCAGCTCGAGCACCTCGTCGAAGCGCGCGGTGTCCGAGGCGCCGGGGGTGCACACCGGGAAGATCTTCGACGCGGCATCGGGACCGAAGGCGCCGGTGTCGATGAGCGACTCGCGGGCGCGCATCCAGTTCTCGTTGCCGGTGACGGTGTTGATCTCACCGTTGTGCGCGACGCGGCGGAACGGGTGCGCCAGCGGCCACGAGGGGAAGGTGTTGGTGGAGAAGCGCGAGTGGACCAGGCCGAGCGCGCTCTCGACGCGCGAATCCTGCAGGTCCACGTAGAACTCCCGCAGCTGCGGGGTGGTCAGCATGCCCTTGTAGACGAAGGTGCGACCCGACAGCGACGGGAAGTACACGGTCTCGCGGCCCGGGCCGTCGGCGCCGGCACCCTTGTTGCCGAGTTCGTACTGGACGCGCTTGCGCACGACGTAGGCACGGCGCTCGAGCTCCATGCCCTCGGCGCCGCCGATGAAGACCTGGCGGAAGGTCGGCATCGCGTCGCGGGCGAGAGCACCGAGCGAGGTCTCGTTGGTGGGGACCTCGCGCCAGCCGAGGAGGGTCAGGCCCTCGGACTCGATGACCTTCTCGACGCCCTCGCAGGCCTGACGCGCGTCTTCAGAACCCTGCGGCAGGAAGGCGATACCGGTTGCGTAGCTGCCTTCCGGGGGCAGATCGAAGTCGACCGTCTCGCGGAAGAAACGGTCGGGGACCTGGATCATGATGCCCGCGCCGTCGCCGGTGTTCGGCTCGGCGCCGGCGGCACCGCGGTGCTCGAGGTTGACCAGGGCCATGATCGCCTTGTCGACGATGTCGCGACTGCGTCGTCCGTACATGTCGACCACGAACGCCACGCCACACGAGTCGTGCTCGTAACGCGGGTCGTAGAGACCAACCGGTCCCGGAGCCTGCTTCATATTCGCCTCACTTATGCGTGCGGAGGGTGCACGCACTACCCGTCGTAGATGTCTGGGGGGCCACTCGGCCGTGCACGTCGCGGACCTCGATGTCCGCTGACGGTCGTCGTCTTCCACCCCCTGAGGGGCTGACCTGGGCGGAACGACCACAAAGGCGGTGTCCCCGTCAGCGCCGTTGCTGACAGTCCCTTCGGGCCGCATCGTCGGGGCCCGAACACATGCTCGTCGGCGGCGTGCGCGCAGCGCTGGACAGAGCGCCTGCGGGCAACCGCATGAGCATTGTGGGCCATTTTTCCACGTGGGGGGTCCACTCTCGAAATCCGGCTAGCACAATCGCCACGATTCTGCACGTCAAGGGCCGATCCGGCGTGTGCGGACGCCCTGCATATGTCCGCGGCAAGGTAGGAGTCCGCGCCCTTCGGCGATCTCCCGCGGCGGCCGCGACCGAACCCGCGACCGCGGTGTCGGGGTCGCGAGGGCGAGGTTCTCGGGTACCGGTCCGGTCGCAGTCCGGTGTCGTCCCGGGTGATCAGACACATCGGACATCACCCGCGGCTACCGTCGGAGTGATGAGCGTCACCTCGATGGCCGGCGGTGCGCCCGCCGGTGTCCCCGACCCGCGATCCGGAGCCGACCTGCCGTTCGGACCGCTCGGGGTCGACCCGCGCGGTTCCCGCCGATCCCGGGCGGTCAACGCCTACCTCACCCGCGCGACGTGGCCGCTGATGGCCGCGGCGGGCCGCAGCCATCCACGCATCACCGCGCAGATGATCCAGCGGGCCCGGCCCGGCCTCAACCGGACCATCGAGCGGCTCGGTCCCCCGCCCCGAGAGACGCGCGTGCAGCCCGTCCGGGAGTCGTTCCGCGGCGGCCAGGTGCGGGGCGAGTGGGTGGTCGGCCGGCGCGCCCCGCAACCCCGACCCGGCGAGCGGATCGTCTACTACCTCCACGGCAGCGGATACGTCGTGTGCTCCCCGCGAACACACCGCGGACTCGTCGCGCGGATCGGCAATCTCGCCGAGGTCCCCGCGTTCAGCCTCGATTATCGTCTCGCGCCGGAGTATCCGTGGCCCTGCGCGGGAAACGACACCATCCGCGGTTACCGCTGGCTGCTCGAACAGGGATATCGCGCCGAGGACATCGTCATCGCCGGGGACTCCGCGGGCGGGCACCTCGCCCTCGACCTGCTGTACGTCAACCACTGCACGGGCACGCCGCAGCCCGGTTCGATAGTCCTATTCTCCCCGCTGTACGACCCGACCTTCGAGCTGGCCGTGCAGAACCAGCTCGGCGGGGTGCGCGATCCGATCATCAACGCGGTGTCGGCACGCAAGATCCTGAGCCTCTACACCCGCACGGCCGAGGCCGACCACCCGCGCATGCGGGTCCGTCTCCGTCCCGACATGACACTGCCCAAGACGCTCATCCAGTACGGCGCCCTGGAGGTCATGGGTGCCGACGCCCGGGCCCTGCACGGCGAGATCACCTCGGCCGGAGGGCTTTCGGTCCTGCAGGCGTGGCCGGACCAGGGGCACGTCTTCCAGCTGATGCCGCGGTTGTCCTCGGAGGCGCGGCACGCGGTCGAGACCGCGGCCCGCTTCATCACGGTGACGGCGCCGGAGCGTGCCGGCGGCTGAGGCGTCCGCGCCGAAAACCCTCTGCCCGGCAACGCGAGCCGCCGTATCCTCAGACGATGGATTCACTGGTGACCGTGGTCGTCGTCGACGACCACCCGTTCTTCCGGGATGGGGTGTCGCGCGGCTTCACGCAGAGCGGACGCATCCGGGTGGTCGGCGAGGCCTCCGACGGCGCGTCGGGGCTGGAGCTGATCCGCCGGGAGCACCCCGACGTCGCGGTCGTCGACCATCAGATGCCCGGCATGACCGGCGTCGAACTGGCGCACGCGGTCACCCGTGACGAGTTGCCGACCCGCGTGTTGCTGCTGTCAGCGATCACCGACGGCCCGATCGTGTTCCGCGCGCTGCAGGAAGGCGCGGCCGGCTACCTGCCGAAGGACTCCGACCGCGACGAGATCGTCGGCGCGGTGACCCGGGTGGCCAAGGGCGAGACGGTCGTCCCGGCCGCGCTCGCCTCGGCGCTGGCCGGCGAGATCCGCACCCGCACGCAGCCCGACGCCCCCGTCCTGAGCGAACGCGAGCGGCAGGTGCTGACGGGTTTCGCTCGCGGACGGTCGATCCCGCAGATCGCGGCCGAGCTCTACATCGGCGCGGCGACCGTGAAGACCCCACACCCAGCGGCTCTACGAGAAGCTCAGCGTCTCCGACCGGGCCGCGGCGGTGGCGGAGGCGATGCGTCGTGGGCTCCTCGAGTGACCGCGTGGCCCGCAACTCCGATCTCGAGATCGCCGGTCTGACCGTCTATCTCGGCTTCGGGAGGTTTGCCGACGAGCCGCGCATCCATCGGATCCTCGTCGAACACGCGGTGCGCGGCGTTCGCATCCAGGCCCTGCTGCGGGTCTTCCTCGCCGCGTTCGTCCTGCTCACCGTCTGCCTCGACCCGCCCAATTCGGCGATGGCCGTCAGCGTCGTCACCGGAATCCTGTACGCCGCATGGTGTATCGCGGGTTGCTGGGCGGTGATGCGCCACGCGCGATTCGCGGTGCGATGGTCGTGGGTCGGGCTGCCCGTCGACCTGCTGCTGATGACGATCCTGGCGGTCATCGCGAGCATGTCGAACGACGTCAGCTGGACGATCAACGCGCTGATCGCCGGGTTCGCCCTGATGCCGATGATCGCGGCGGTGTCGCTGCAACCGCGGCTGTGCGCGCTGGTCGTCGCCGCGACGGTCGTCGTCTATGCGGTCTCGACCGCGTTGTCCCGGGAGGCCAACGGCGAGCCGTGGTCGGTCGTGGTGCTGCGGGTCCTGGTCATCGCGGCGCTCGCGGTCGGCGCGGTCCTGCTGGCGCAGCTCAACCGCTCCCGGGTCATCACCATCGGCTCACTCGCCGCCGAGCGGGCGCAACTGCTCGACGAGACGATGACGATCGAGGAACGCGAGCGCGGCAACCTCGCCGAGAGTCTCCACGACGGCGCGTTGCAGTACATTCTCGCCGCGCGACAGGAGCTTGCGACACTGCGTGATTCGGCCGACGAGGAGACCCTCGACCGTGTCGACGGCGCCTTGCGCGAGTCGGCCCGGTTGCTTCGGACGACGCTGAGCGAGCTGCATCCGGCGGTCCTCGAACAGGCCGGCCTCGCCGTCGCCCTCACCGACCTCTCGTCCTCGTACGGCAACCGCGCGGGGGCACCCACGATCGCCGTCGACACCGCCGCCTGGCCGTCGGACCTGCGCACCTCCGCGGACTCGCTGCTGTTCGCCACCGCCCGCGAGCTGCTCACCAACGTGATCAAGCACGCCGGAGCCGAGAACGCGGAGGTCACCGCCGAATTCGAGGACAGCGTCGCGCGGCTGGTCGTCCTCGACGACGGCGTCGGCCTGCCCGGAGACGTCGACGTGGAGGATCTGCTGCAGCGGCGTCAGGCGTCGGGCCATATCGGCCTGGCGTCCCGCCGGGTTCGCATCGAGGGCCTCGGCGGCCGGATGCGCCTGGAGAACCGTCCTACCGGCGGTCTCGCGGCGATCGTCGAGATGCCGGCACGGAGGCTGTGAGTTCTTCGCGGCCGATGTCGCAACGGATGCCGTAGGGTCTGCTCGGCGTCACGCGAGTAGAGGCGGGTCGGATTTGGGCGGCACATGGGTGGTGGACGATCGCCGGCTTCTCGGTCCGAAGGCGCTGCTCTCGTCCGCGCTGTTCCTGGTCGGCTCGCTCGTCGGGCTGTACTTCGCCCTCGACATGTGGTTCGAGCCCGACCAGTGTGGCGGCGATCCCATGGGTGTCGACGACCTGTGCCTGCACAAGCGGGCCGGCCGCAGCCACTCCGAGACGCTCCTCCCCGACCTGCGGACGGACCGGGAGTCCTGGCCCTCCGACGGGCAACTGGCGGACCTCTGGGCCCAACGCAGACACAACCGCAAAGAGGGTCGAATCGTCACGCCGATCGCCGTCTGTCTCCTCACCCTCGCGGTCTGGGTGATCGTCCTGCAGGGGCGGGCGCTGATACGCAGGCGGGCGGACAGGCGCCCCTGACCTCGCCCCTCACCAGGGGCGCCGATGCCGTGTCGCCATCCGCTTCGCACACAAGGCGGACACATCCCACGGGCGGTTCTCCGTGCTCGCTACCCGGCCATGTCCACCGATCGGTGGATGCGCGATTCCACCGGTGCATCACCCCGGCGGCGGAGTCCGGGGCAGGCGTTCTCCGAGGAGAGTCAGTGGTGTCGCCGGGAGAGCCCGGAACACCAGATCCCAGAACAGAATCCACCCGGAGAGTCGGAGAACACCATGAAGATCGCATCCCGCCTCGCCCTCGGAACCATCGGCATCCTCGGGATCGCCGGACTCGCCCTCGGCGCCGCCGGCGCAGCCCACGCCGGCACCATGCCGATCGTCCGCCCCGGCGAACCGACCGTGGCGATGACGATCACCAACCACACCAATCAGCCCGAGTACCTGATCGGCTCGAGCGCGGCCGGCGGCGAGTGGGTGAACGCCCCGGCCAAGGTCCTCTACCCCGGCGCGTCCCAGACCATCACCGCCACCGCCCCTCTGAGCGGCCGCCTCGACGTCAACGCCATGTACCGCATCGGCGACGACGGCCCCATCGCCCGGTACCAGGTGAACAACCACCGGGCCGGCACCAACACCGCCATGACCGGGATCTCTGGGCGCCACGCCCAGCGGTACTGGATCAACAGCAAGATCGACACCGGCTTCCCCCAGGCAAACGTCTGTTTCGACCAGTGGTGAGTGGAGGATGATGCCTGCTGACCACCGGAAACGGCCGGGCCCGCGACCACACGTCGGTCGCGGGCCCGGCCGCGTTCGGCTCTTCTCGCCCGTCGTCAGGACGGCAGCACGTTCTCCAGCGAACCGCCGCCACCCCCACCACCGCCGGTCGCCTTGAAGTCGGTGGTGCAGCCGTTGAAGCTGATGCTGTCCACGTTCACCCGGCCCGGCAGGTTGTTCTCGCCCGGATTGCTGGAGATCCCGTAGCAGTCGATCACCGTGTCGCTGCCCGCCTTCGCGTCCTCGAGAGTGGTGTACGTGTTGCGCGTGTACCCCGGAAGGTCTCGGGTCGCCCGCCACGAGGTCGAGTTCGTGGCATCGGCTTTCCCGGCGGTGGAGGGCGCAGACCACACCAGCGTCATGAATCCGTTCTCTCCCGGAACGCCGGTGTCGCGACCTCCGCACAATTCGTCGGCGACACCGGTGCCGCCGACGCGGATGCAGGCGCGAACAGTGCTGCGACCCCGAATGCCACCCCCACGGTGGCAACCCGAACGACGTCGCGGTTCATACGATTGCCTGCCTCCACCATTGTCCCGGCCGGTTCGGTCCGTATTCTCCGTTATCGCCGAAAATACGGGACTAATCGCCCTTTCGGCGGTTCGTTTGGGTGACAAAACATATCAACCCAGAAATCCCGCGATCGCGGAATGATTGCTGACGGAAAAGCACCTCCGATTTCCACCCGCACCGGCAGCGTCGACTCGTATCGTCATCCGCTTCGCCCGTGAGGGCGCTTCCCGGGGGTGCCTTTCCGTGCGCACCACCCGGCCGGGTCCACCGATCGGTGGACACGCGATTCCCCCGGCCCATCATCCCGTCGGCGGAATCCGGGGCGGCCGTTGTCGGAGGAAGGTCATTGGTGTCACCGGGACAGCCCGGAACACCGAGAAACCTTCACCCCCGGCCCACGGGCCGCCCCGCAAGAGATCGGAGACCACCATGAAGAAGATCGCCACCCGCATCGCAGCCGGAACCATCGGCGCCCTCGGTGTCGCCGGAGTCGCATTCGGCGCCGCCGGCGCGGCACACGCAGGCACCATGCCGATCGTCCGACCCGGCGAACCGACCGTCACGATGACGATCTCCAACCACACCGACAAGCCCGAATACCTGGTCGGTTCGAGCGCAGCGGGTGGCGAATGGGTCAACGGGCCGGCGCAGGTCCTGTACCCCGGTGCCACGGAGATCGTCTCTGCCGCCGCCCCGCTCAGCGGCCATCTCGACGTCGGCGCCACCTACCGGATCGGCCTCGGCGGTCCGACCGCCGAGTACCAGATCAGCAATCTCCGCTACGGGGTCGACACCTCGATGACCGGCGTCTCGGGCCGGGGCTCGCAGCAGTACTGGATCAACACGTCGGTCGCCACCGGCTACCCGCAGGCCAACGTGAGCTACGACCTGTGGTGAGTGGAGGACGCCCACTGATCACCGGAAGGAACGGGCCCGCGACCGGAGAAGGATGGTCGCGGGCCCGTTGCGTTCAGGTGTGGCGTCTCGTCATCAGAACGGGAGGATGCCCTCCAGCGAACCGCCACCACCGTCGTTGGTGGCCTTGAAGTTGGTCGTGCAGCCGTTGAAGGAGACGTTGTCGACGTTCACCTTGGCCGGCTGGACGTTGCCCGGATCACTGGAGATGCCGTAGTGGTTGATGACCGTCGTGTGCCCCTCGCTGTTGGCCGCTTCGAGCAGTTGCTCCAGCGTTCCCGGGCTGTCCTGCCTGTTCGGGTGGTTCGGCAGCGGGCGCGTCGCCCACCACTGTCCGGAGTCGGTGGCGTCGTAGGTGCCTGCCGCATCGGGCGCAACCCACACCAAGGTCATGAAACCGTCCCCGGAGCCGGTGTTCGCGCCGGTGACGCGGATCTGCCAGTTGGCCTGGCCTTCAGACTTCTGGAAGGTGAGCCGACGGTCGCCCCCCCCTTCTTGTCGACCAGTTCGGCGAGCGGGAGTCCGCCTGCCTCGTGATAAGACGCCTTCCTCTTCAACTCTTCGGTCGTGTTGAATTCGAGCGAGCCGTCGTCGTCCACGACAGTGGTCGTGACGATCTCGCCGGCCCGACCCGCCTCATCCGGGAAGGTATTTCCCCAGCCGGCAGGGTTCGACGGGGTCGCCACCTTGGCGCAGTTCGTCGGCGACACCCAGTCCCCCGGTGCCGCAGAGGCGGCCGCCGGTGCGAAGATCGCTGCCACCCCCAGGGCGGCTCCAACGGTGGTCACGCGAATGGTATTTCGATTCATACGAAGTCCTGCCTCCACATTCATTTCGGCTGATGGTGTCGTCTGATATTCAATTCGTCGGGATTCAGCGAACGTAACAGAGGAAATAGCGTCGTACCACCCGCGCGTGCTGCACATAGTAACCGTGCACTATCTGCAATAACACATCAAAAAAGGGACAGATCCACCATTTCGTAAAGTGATGGATCTGTCCCCAGAAATGGGGGGTTAATCACTCGATATCCGCACCCCGCCGCGGCGGACAAGCGTCCAACCAGGCATTTTCCTGCTCGTCGAACACGCGGGACCGGGACAGGAACCGCACGCCCTCGGGCGCTTCGAGGCTGAACCCGGCACCCCGGCCCTTCACGACGTCGAGGATCAACTGCGTGTGCTTCCACAGCTCGAACTGGTCGCCGTTGATCCAGACGCGGACCGCCGGAAGTGGTTCCGGCAGCTCGATCTCGCCGACGAGGACGTCGCGTTGGCCGACCCGGTAGTCCCCCACGGGGTAACACATGGGGGCCGAGCCGTCACAGCATCCACCGGACTGGTGGATCATGAGTCCGCCGTGCAGCTCCGACAATTTGGTCAGGAGCTGCACGGCGGCGTCTGTGGCGACCACCCGATCAACGGCGTTGCGTTCGGTGGTCATTCTCAATCACCTTCTGTGACTTGATGAGTGGCTCAGAAGAAGCCCTTCGCGTTCTGAGCGTAGCCGACCAGGAGGTTCTTGGTCTGCTGGTAGTGCTCGAGCATCATCAGGTGGGTCTCGCGGCCGATGCCGGACTGCTTGTAGCCGCCGAAGGCCGCGTGAGCCGGGTAGTCGTGGTAGGTGTTGGTCCACACACGACCGGCCTGGATCTCACGACCGGCGCGGTAGGCGGTCGAGCCGTCGCGGCTCCACACGCCGGCACCGAGGCCGTAGAGGGTGTCGTTGGCGATGTGCATCGCGTCGGCGAAGTCCTTGAAGGTGGTGACCGCGAGGACCGGGCCGAAGATCTCCTCCTGGAAGATGCGCATCTTGTTGTTGCCCTGGAACACCGTCGGCTTGATGTAGTAGCCGCCGGACAGGTCGCCGCCGAGATCGGCCGGTTCGCCGCCGATGAGGACCTCGGCGCCCTCTTCCTTGCCGATGGCCAGGTAGGAGGTGATCTTCTCGAACTGGTCGTTCGACGCCTGGGCACCCATCATGGTGTCGGTGTCGAGCGGGTTGCCCTGCTTGATCTTCGAGACGCGGTCGACGGCCTTGGCGATGAACTCGTCGTAGATGTCCTGCTGGATCAGCGCGCGGCTCGGGCAGGTGCACACCTCGCCCTGGTTGAGCGCGAACATCGAGAAGCCCTCCAGCGCACGGTCGAGGAAGCCGTCGTCGGCCGCCATGACGTCGTTGAAGAAGATGTTCGGGCTCTTGCCGCCGAGCTCGAGGGTGACCGGGATGAGGTTCTCCGACGCGTACTGCATGATCAGGCGGCCGGTGGTGGTCTCACCGGTGAACGCGATCTTGCGGATGCGGTTGCTCGAGGCGAGCGGCTTGCCCGCCTCGACGCCGAAGCCGTTGACGACGTTGAGGACACCCGCGGGCAGCAGGTCGCTGATCAGGCTGACCAGGTAGAGGATCGACGCCGGGGTCTGCTCGGCCGGCTTGAGGACCACCGCGTTGCCGGCGGCGAGGGCCGGGGCCAGCTTCCAGACGGCCATCAGGATCGGGAAGTTCCACGGGATGATCTGGCCGACGACGCCGAGCGGCTCGTGGAAGTGGTAGGCGACGGTGTCCTCGTCGATCTCGGAGATCGAGCCCTCCTGCGCACGCAGCGCACCCGCGAAGTAGCGGAAGTGGTCGATCGCGAGGGGGATGTCGGCGGCGAGGGTCTCGCGGACGGCCTTGCCGTTGTCCCAGGTCTCGGCGACGGCGAGCTTCTCGAGGTTCTCCTCCATGCGGTCGGCGATGCGCAGCAGCGCGAGGGAGCGCTCGGCGACGGAGGTCTTGCCCCAGGCGGGTGCGGCCTTGTGGGCGGCGTCGAGGGCGAGGTCGATGTCCTCTGCGGTCGATCGCGCGACCTCGCAGAAGACCTTGCCGTCGACCGGCGAGGTGTTCTCGAAGTACTGACCCTTCACCGGCGGGGTCCACTGGCCGCCGATCCAGTTGTCGTAGCGCGACTCGTAGCTCATCACCGAGCCTTCGGCACCCGGCTTTGCGTAGACGGTCATGGTCACTCCTTGCGTGTGGGCCTCAGGGGCCGCCTGTACATGTCACACCGGACACCCTGGCGTTCCGATGTGATCTGTTGCACACGGTAGGGGTGCATTCGTTGCACATGGGTTGCAACGAATGCAACGCGCGATGACCTGGGCCTTTCAGAGCCCGTAGCGCTTGTCGAGCAACCTGATGCGACCTCCGGCGAGGGGGCGGTCGGGGTGTCCGACCGGGAGGCGATGCTCCAGCCGGCGCCAGGCGACGAGGTCGTCGCGACCATGCACCGACGACGTCCACTTACGCAGCGCGGCGACGTCGCCGCTCGCGATGAGCCGCGACCGCAGGTCCTCGCGCAGCTCTTCGAAGATCTCCACGATGCCCGGGGCGGTCGACTCGGCCAGGAGCCCGCCGCGGCCCACCTCGTCGACCACGCTCGCCAGGTCGGTGCCCGATTCGATGCGGGTCCGGATGTCCTGGAGGTCCGACGACACGTCGAGCGTGAGGCGATAGGGACGGCTGGCGAGGACGTCGGCACCGAGGTCTCGCCGCAGCCGCGAGATCTCGGCCCGCACGCTGACCGGGTCGAGTCCGTCCTCGGCCAGCTTGAGCGCGAGCTGCTCGGTGTTGAGCCCTTCCGGGAAGGCCTGCAGCAGGACCAGGATCTCCGCGTGACGCGGCGACAGGGTGCGCGCGCTCGACGGGTCGGTGGTGCGCCGCCAGCGGTGCGGGCCGTCGCCGAGGACCGAGAAATGTGCCGCACTGGTGCGCGGACCGCCGAGCGAGAACACCGACGGATCGGCGAGATCAACTGCGCCCGATTGCAGTTCACGTTCGACGGCGGCGACGACGGAACGGACGGCGGCGAGCGCGAAGGGCGCGGCGACCTCGCGGCCGCCGGTCACGTCGATGACGCCGATGACGTGACCGGTGAACGGGTCGTGGACCGGGGCCGCGGCGCAGGACCATTCCTGCACCGGTCCGGCGAAGTGCTCGGGACCCACGACCTGCACACCGCGGTCGACGGCGAGCGCGAGTCCGGGCGCGTTGGTGCCGACGACCTCCTCGGCCCAGACCGACCCCTCGACGAAGTTGATGTGCCCGGCCTTGTCGCGCGCGTCCGAGTCACCCTCGACCCACAGCAGCCGTCCCACCTGGTCGGTGAGCGCCACCACCACACCGGTGTCGGCGATCGCGTCGACCATGAGCGACTGCACCAGCGGCCGCACCGCGGTGATCGGATGGGCCGCCCGGTACTCGGCGAACTCCTCGGCGGACATGGCCGGCACGGTGACGCCCGACGGCAGCTCGTCGACCTGGTGGACGTCGGAGGGGTCGACGCCCCGGCTGAGAGAGCGCGCCCAGGACTCGCGCACGATCGACCGGACCGCATCGGTGGGAGGCATGTTTCCCGAGAGGAACTCCTCGTACGCACGACGGATACGCGTCGCCACTGCAGTCGCGTCTGTCATGCGCCCTCCGTCGCTGTTCATATGGGGACGATTCTGCCTGGCCACGTGTGATTCCGGCAACAATCGGACGTTTCGGGTGACGCGAGAGGGCCGCGGGTGCGCTAGCCGAACCGTCCGGAGAACTCACGCGGGGTCATCCCCGTGACGGCCTTGAAGTCGCGGCCGAGGTGCGCCTCGTCGGCGTAGCCGAGTTCGGCCGCCAGCGCGGCGAGCGTGTCCCCGGGCTCGCGGAGCCGCTCGGCCGCCTCGTGGAGGCGTCGACGCTGGATCAGCCACTTCGGGGTGAGGCCGAGGCGGCGTCGGGTGAGCCGCTGCAGGCTGCGCTCGGTGAGGTGGAAGCCGTCGCAGATCTGCGAGACCGCGGTCACCGACGAGTCGTGCTCGACCCGGTCGACGATCGCGTTGACGAGGTGCCCGTCGTCGTCCATCGGCAGGTACCCGCGCAACCAGGCCTCGACGAGACCGGTCGCCTCCCGCTGGACCGACTCGTCGAGCGGATCGTCGTCCATCACCGCACGCACCCGGCGGGCGAGGTCGGCGCCGGCGTCGCCGAAGACCACCGACAGCTCGTCGTGCCGGTCGGTCCACCGGCCGACGTCGCCGACCAGCAATCCGCCCGCGCCCGGGGTGAGCATCACGCCCACGCCCCACCCGTCACCGGTGAGGACCGTCTCCGACAGTCCGGTGGCCACACCGTAGAAGCGGGCGTAGGTGTCGGTGACGATCATCAGGCAGACCGGGTACTGCAGGACTCGTTGCGGCGACTCCGACCCCGGCGGCACCGACCACACCGGCACCCAGAACCGCCGGACCACGTCCGCGAGATCGGGGCCCGGCCCCCAGCGGCCGATCCGGTAGGTGGCGTCGCGAGGGTCCACGAGATGAGCGCGTTCGACGTCGTCGACGCGCGCGCTCCCCGGATTGTCGGGTTTCATCAATCCCCATCCCGTCCCACGGCGGTTGACTCTCATCATGACCACGACAACCGACAACACACCACTGCTCGACCGCTACAACCGCTACGCCGACGGGTTCTCCGCGGTGATCGAGAGCCTGCCCGCCGACGCCTGGGACAACGCCTCGCCGTGTGAGGGCTGGACCGCACGCGACGTCGTCGGACACGTCATCGAGACGCAACGACAGTTCCTCGACGGCCACGGCATCGACCTCGGTACGGCCCCGCCGCTCGACGACCCGGCCGGCGCCTGGCGGACCCACCGCGACGCCGTCGCCGCTCGACTCACCGATCCGGGCGTCGGCCGGCGACGCTACGACGGCCACTTCGGGCCGACGACCATCGGCGAGACACTGTGCCGCTTCTACGGGTTCGACATGATCGCCCACCGCTGGGACATCGCCGCCGCCGCCGGGATCGCGCACCGGTTCACCGAGGACGAGCTGACCGAGATGGAGAGCGCGGCCGACGGATTCGGCGATGCTCTCTATGCCGAGGGGGTCTGCCGGAGGATCGACGTCCCCGCCGGCGCCGATCGCCAGACGCGGCTACTGGCGAGACTGGGTCGCCTCACATGAGGCGACGGCCCGTCACGGAATCCAGCCGTTGCGCCGCGGGTACCGGACGCGCAGGAGGCTGTAGACGTAGGTGGACACCAGCAGCCCCGCGCCGGCGCCGATCACAGGCCAGAAGTAGTCGTTGACGATCGAGTCGCGGACCGCTGCCGCGGCCCAGCCGAGAACGAGCAGCACGAGGGCGATCGTCGCCACGACGCGCACGACGAGGACCAGTGCGGTGGCCACCGACCACACTGCTTCCCGTGTCCGTTCCGACTGAATCGTCATACCACCATGGTAGGCGCGTGACCAGCACGTTTCCCAGATCGATGCTCGTCACAAAGGTGCACGAGATGTAATGGCGCACACAGCCCGCCGAAGGCCTCGACGGGCGACAATGGACGGATGAAGACCATCCTCAACGTCATCTGGTTGCTGTTGTGCGGCCTGTGGATGGCGATCGGCTATGTCGTCGCCGGGATCATCTGCTGCATCCTCGTCATCACCATCCCGTTCGGCATCGCGTCGTTCCGCATGGCCAACTACGCCCTGTGGCCATTCGGCCGCACGGTGGTCCGCAAGCCGTCGGCGGGCACGCCGTCACTCATCGGCAACATCATCTGGATCGTCGTGGCCGGTCTGTGGCTGGCGATCGGACACATCACCACCGGTCTCGCCATGTGCCTCACGATCATCGGCATCCCCCTCGGCATCGCGAGCTTCAAGATGGTCCCGGTGTCCCTGCTGCCGCTCGGCGCGGAGATCGTCCCGACCGACCAGCCGATGGCCGCTGCC
Source organism: Gordonia paraffinivorans (assembly GCF_900683595.1). NCBI lineage: Bacteria > Bacillati > Actinomycetota > Actinomycetes > Mycobacteriales > Gordoniaceae > Gordonia > Gordonia paraffinivorans. The sequence continues at coordinate 1,111,541 of NZ_CAACYD010000006.1, forward strand.
GCCCCGCCGCGCTACTGACCCCCTCCCGGTCACGGCCCAGCGTCCACCCGGGCGGCCATCCGGACGGGCGTCGGGTCCGAACCACATGCATCGAGACAGCACTGTCCGGCGCTGTCCACCGCGAGGACAGCAGCAGCAGGTGAACGCAGTACGACAACGGCAGGAGGGGCGTGATGAGTGAGCATCTCGATCCCGAGGCCGCCGAATTGCTCGAGCTCGCCCCGGTGGTGGGACTCGACGCAGCCTCCGACGACGAACTCCGCGACATCGAGGCCCGCCTCGCCGCGGCCGACGACGAGGTGCGCGAGCTGTTCGCGCGCCAGGTCCGCGCCACCCGGGAGGCGATGGCCGCGGTCAGCGCCGTGACGGCCACACCGGCGCCGCCCTCGTTGCGCGGCCGGGTGCTCGCCGCAGCGCAGGCCGAGGCGGGTCTGACCGGGCCCCGGCCGGCCGCAGCGGACGCCCCGCCGCTTCCGCCGATCGGTGCCGTCGAAGCGGCCTCGATGGGACGTCCCACCGGCGGATCTCCTGCGATCGGGTCGCTCGACGATGTACGCCCGGCAGACCTCGCGAGCAGGCGATCGCGACCCTCGCGACGTCTCACGTTCCTGACGGCGGCGGCCGTCGCCGCGGTGGCGATCGGCGCCGTCGGGTGGGCGGTCGGCCTGTCGGCCGCCGACGACCCGGCCGCTCCCCCGCCGACGGCGTCACCGGCCGAACGCGTGTTCTCCGCCGAGGACCTGCGCTCGACGAGTGCGCAGGTCGCCACCGGCAGCGCAACCGTCTACCTCGCGCCGTCCGCGGACACCGCTGTGCTGGTGATGAACTCGGTTCCCCCGCCCGCACCCGGGACGGTTTACCAGATGTGGCTCGTCGGTCCCGCCGGGACGCGCTCGGCGGGCACCATGTCGGCCGACGACGTCGAGCCGGTGACCACCGCCGTGCTTTCCGGGATCAACGCCGTGGACGCACTGGCCTTCACCGTCGAACCGCCGGGCGGCAGCGAACATCCGACGAGCCCGCCCGTCGCGCAGCTGACGCTGGGCTGAGAGCGCCCGCGCCAGCGTCCACGCACTGTCGTCTCAGACGGCAGATCCCCGATGGATCGAGGTGATCTATCGGGGATCTGCCGCGTGTCCGCCGCTGAAGGCTAGGAGCCTGTCGACCCGAAGGGCGCGGAACGCTCTGGCGTGGTTTTCGGCGCGGCCTTCTTCCATCTGATCGTCCAACTGGCGAGTTGCTCACCCAGCGGGCCTTCGTAGATCACCTGGTTCGGCTCCGGGCCACCGGCCACATCGAGGACGACGGTACCCCGGGTCTTCTGCCCGGCAGGCAGCTCGCCGGAGTGCAACGTGCTGTCCCCCGTCCACGAGTACTCCTACGTGGTTCCGTCGGGTGCTTTCGCGATGAAGTACAGCGGGTTCACCGGTATCCGCCCCTTGGTGGCCTGAATCGTGACATCGACTGTCATCTCTCGACTGTTCAGGCTTGCCCCGTTCAGGGTCACATAGCCGGCCCAGTCACCCTCGTAATTGACGTACACAGGGTCCGACGCGGCCTTCGCAGTGGCCATCGTCGGAGCGAAAAGAGCTAGCACACCCAGGAGGGCAACCACGGCAACGCGTTTCACAAATACCCTTGTTTCTCTTTTTCAGCCAATGGACCAAAGAAATGCCCGGCACTTCGCACCAAATAGGAAGCGCTCTTCCTCAACTGCGCTGAACCTGGAGCACTCTCGAGCCTAGCCTCGATCTTTCGTGAGGTGGCGGTCGTCTGTTGGGTGGCCCGGGTGGGTGGTCTGAGGACCGGATCTCCGGGCGTAGGCCGTGAGAGGTGCCCGACGCGTCGGTGGGCGTCGGGGTTCACGGCCCCGAGGTGGAACGTCCTTTCTGGATCAGAGGTCAGGTTGGCTTGATGTCAGGCAGGTGCGGGAAGTGCTGCGAGTCTTGAGATCCCGTCGAGCAGCAGTCCAACATGTGGTGCGTGGGCGGCAAGCTTCAACCGGGTTCGGCGGGCGTGGCGGCTGATCTTGGCGGCGATCGAGAACACGCGGTGGCGCAGTCGTTTGGGTTCCCACCGGCGAGCGGGATGATCAGCGAAGGCCAGCAGCTGGGTCCAGGCGATCAGCTCGCAAGCGAGCATCACGATGGCACACCAGATGCGGTTCTGATCGAATCCGTGCAACGGAAGATTGGTCAGGCCACAGTCTTTCGCCGTGCGGACCCGGTCCTCGCAGCGTGCGCGTCGCCGGTGACGCAGTTCCAGATCGGCGAGTTGGCCACGAACGGTGTTGGTGGCGAACGCGGTCACCCGCAACCCATCACGATCGGTGAAGCGTAGCTGCGCACCTGGATGCGGGCGCTCCTTGCGCACGATCACTCGCATGCCTTCGGGCCAGCCCGATAGGTCGATCAGCCCGGTCAACTCGGCCACCCACGCCCCGTCGCGCTCGATGCCCTCGGCGTCGTAGGCCGGGGTCCAGGCCTCGGGACTGATCCGGTCGATCGCGGTTGCGGTCGCTTCGGTGAGCCCGAACCCGACCGAGTACGCCAGGCGTCGTCGGGTGAGGTAGTCGACGAACTCGTGGGTGCCGCCGGCCGAGTCGGTGCGCACCAGCACCGACTTGCCAACCCGATAGCCCGCCACGTGCGGTAGCTGCTCGAGTGCGGCGGCGGTGACCGCGATGTGATCGGCAGCGGTATTGGCACCAGCATTACCCGGGCGCAACTCGATCGCTAGGGGTTCGCCGGTGCCGTCGCTGCCGTGATCGACGAACGCACACAGCGGGTGAAAACCGAACCCCCGCTTGTAGGTTGGTGCCGCATCCTGTTTCTCCGAGTGCGCGGTCACCAAAGTGGCGTCGAGGTCGACGATCACCGGGTCAGCGACGTCGGCGTCATGGTCGGGAGCAGTGGCACCGGCTGCTGACCAGCACGCTGCCCGCGCGGCAGCACGCGCGGTCGCAATCGCCGACAGCGCCGCCGGCGCATCATCGGCCAACGTCGAGATCAGGCGCGACACCGTCGGATCAGAGGCGACCTGACCGAACACCGCCGGGTCGGCGCGTAACTGGTTGATGTCGGCCAAACAGTCGCCACCGATCGCGACCGCCACGGCCAGGTCCGAGATGATCTTGCCCGGATCATGAGTCGCCAAAGGTTTGCGCCACGGCGCCAACGCCTCGGATAATCGGCTGGTCAGACCCGTTTTCTCCGCAGCCCGGAGTAACACCGCGGCGCCGGCGTGCGACACGACCCCGGTTCCGGTGCCATCTGCAGACAGCGTGGGGTACGGCGACGTAGACTTGCTCACCTGAATGGTGCTCCTCGATCTGGTCCGATTGATACCTTCGCAAGTTCAATCATCCCAGTTCAGGGCACCATTCTTTATTCACGACACGAATTCAGCGTGAAAGCGCGAGGCTAGACTCGCCGGAGACCGATGACTATCGGCTGGAGGTACGACATTCCTCCACCCGAATCGCGTCTCGCCGACTGCTTCACTTCAGGAGCGCGCGGATCGCCTCGATGCTGTCTGCCTGGGCGGGCGTCTTGTCCGGCCGGTACCGCACGACACGGGCGAATCGCAGTGCCACGCCGCCCGGGTAGCGCGAACTACGCTGGGCGCCATCGAGTTCGATCTCGACGACGATCTCCGGCCGTAGGTACACGGTGTGGGAGTCACGGCGGGTCTCGTGCTTCGGGAACTCCGCTGTCTGCCACTGCAGGAGTTCGTCGGTGAGGCCCTTGAACGTCTTGCCGACCATGATGGCCTCACCGGTGTCCGGATCACGCGCGCCCAGATGCAGATTCGACAACCAGCCGGTGCGGCGACCCGACCCCCACTCGGCGGCCAGCACCACCAGGTCGAAGGTGTGCGTGGGTTTGACCTTCTGCCAGGCCTTTCCGCGACGACCCGCGACGTAGCGGCCGTCGAGGGACTTGACCATCACGCCCTCGTGACCGTCGGCGAGTGCGGCGTCGAAGTGGCGCCGGGCCTCCTCCGGGGTGGGTCTGGTGACCGCGGGGATCCGCAGATGCGGTGCGATGGAATCGATCGCGGCGAGGCGATCGCTCAGCGGACGGTCGATGAGGTCGTCGCCGTCGAGGTGCAGGCAGTCGAAGAAAAACGGCTTCAGCAGTCGTTCGGCGTCGTCGGCGGCGGTGGGCCCGGACCCGAACCGGCTCATCGTGTCCTGGAAGGAACGCGGGCGACCGTCGTCGGCGAGCATCAGCGTCTCGCCGTCGAGGATGACCGAGTCGCACGGCAGTCTTGCGACGACCTCGACCAGATCGGGCACGTTGGCGGTGACCTCGCGCAGGGTGCGGGTGTACACCGCGATCTCGTCGCCGTTGCGATGCACCTGGATGCGGGCGCCGTCGAGCTTGTAGTCGACGACGAGGTCCGGGCCGAGCAGTCCCAGCGCCGCGTCGAGATCGTCGGCCGGGGTCGCGAGCATCGGCGCGACCGCGCGCCCCACCTCGAGTCCCACCCCGGAGAGCGCATCGGCTCCGGCGCGGGCCAGCGCCGCGGTCTCCGGCAGCGACCCGGTGAGCATGTGGGCCCGGCGGACGGCGGTGAGCGCCTGCCCGTTCGCCTTCGCGATGGCGTCGGTCATCACTCCCGCGAGCGCACCCTGCCGCAGTTCCCCGGTGAGGAGTGCGACGAGGAACCTCTGCTCCGGTTCGGTCGCGGCGCCGAACATCGACGCGAGGATGTCGGCGCGTCGCCGCGTGGAACCCGGTCCGTTCGCCGACGCGAGCGCCGAGAACGCGGCATCCACCTGCGCCACCTCGAGGGAAGGCTCGGACGCCGGGACGGGCGCCGCCTTCGACAGCGAGCGCCATCCGACGCCGAGCCGACCCTGGGGGATCTCACCCGAGAGCCAGGCGACGACGATCGGGAGTTCGGCGTCGCCGGCACCGCCGAGCAGCCCGGCCAGCACCTCGGTCTTGCGCGTGCGGGACCGATCGCGCGCGACGTCGGCCGACGTCTGCACCACTTCGATCAGCCTCACGCGTCCGACGGTACGCCGGGCGCCCGACGGTCCGGCTCCGAACGGAGCCGATCAGATCTGCGTGAGGTCCACCGTCTTGGTCTCGCGCACGCTCAGCAATGCGGTGAACGTCGTGCACGCCGCGACCGCCAGGTAGACGCCCACCCAGCCGACGCCGAAGTCGGCCACGATCCACGTCGCGATGAAGGGGGCGACCGCCGCGCCGATGATCGACGAGACGTTGTAGGAGATGCCGGAACCGGTGTAGCGGACGTTGGTCGGGAACAGCTCCGGCAGGATCGCGCTCATCGGGCCGAACGTGAGGCCCATCAGGGTCATGCCGAGGATCAGGAACAGCAGCATGACGCCGTTGTTCATCGTCGACGGGTCGAGGATCCACTTGAAGCAGAGGCCGAAGACGATGATCAGCGCGGTCACCACGAGGAGGAAGGCGCGCCGCCCGAATCGATCGGCCATCCGTCCCGAGACCATGACGAACACGGCGAAGAACAACACCGCCAGGATCTGCAGCTCCAGGAAGTCGGAGTAGCTGAACGAGAGCTTCTCGCCGGACGCGTCGCTCACCTTGCCGGTGCCGTAGGAGACGATCCACGTGGTGACGATGTAGAATAGCGTGTACGTGGCGACCATGATGAATGTTCCGGCGATCAGCTGGCGCCAGCTGCTGCGGACGACCTCGGCCAGCGGCGCCTTGACCTTCTTGCCCTCCTGCACCGCCTTCGCGAAGACCGGGGTCTCGGTGAGCTTGAGGCGCACGTAGAGGCCGACGATGACGATGATCGCGCTGGCCAGGAACGGGATTCGCCAGCCCCAGGTGAGGAACGCGTGGTCGGCGGGCGAGGTCTTGGCGTCGAAGTCGAGGGTGTAGATCAGCAGCAGGAACAAGCCGTTGGCGAAGAAGAAGCCGATCGGCGCACCGAGTTGGGGCCACATCGCCGCCCACGCCCGCTTGCCCTTCTCGGCGGTCTCGGTCGCGAGAAGCGCTGCGCCGGACCATTCTCCGCCGAGTCCGAGACCCTGGCAGAAGCGCATCAACGCCAGCAACGCCGGCGCCAGATATCCGACCTGGTCGAAGGTCGGCAGCAGGCCGATGATGAAGGTGGCTATACCCATCGTGAGCAGTGAGCCGACGAGCGTCGCCTTGCGCCCGATCCGATCACCGAAGTGGCCGAACAGAACCGAGCCGATCGGTCGCGCGACGAAGGCGAGACCGAAGGTCGCGAACGACGACAACAGCGCGGCGGTGTCGTCGCCGGACGGGAAGAACAGTTTCGGGAAGACGAGGACCGCGGCGGTGGCGTAGATGTAGAAATCGAAGAACTCGATACTCGTACCGACCATCGAGGCGATGACGATTCGGCTACGGGGCACCGGCGGTTGATCGGGATGGTCGATGTTGCGAACCGCGGATTGGATCATTCGTCGCAGATTACGCCTGACTGCTGCGTCACGTGGTCCGGAGTCCCTGGAAACCCAGCGTGGGGGTGCAGCAGATTCGGAGCCCCGCCTTTTGGGTATGCGATCTCATCCCGATCCCCGCCCCGAGGAGGCCCGAAATGGATACCGCGATCTGGATCGTCGTCGGCGTGGTCGTCGTGCTGATCCTGCTTGCCGTCGCGCTGATGCTGATGCGCCGCCAACAGGAAGCCAGACGATCGAAGGCCCATCAGATTCGCGAGACCGCGACCGAAAAGGCCTCTGAGCTGCGCAAACGCGAGGCGGTCGCGGACGAAGCGGACGCGCGAGCCCGTCAGGTGCAGGCCGAGGCCGACGCCAAGGCCGCCGAGGCCCGTCGTCTGGGCGAAGATGCCCGCTCACATCAGGGAGTGGCCTCCGAGACCCGGGAGGAAGTGGAGCGCAAGCTCGCCGAGGCCGACCGCCTCGACCCCGACGTGCGGCCCCGCGGCAAGACTCGGGACGGCGAGAGCGCATTGCGCGACAACGCATTGCGCGACAACACTCCCCATGGCCGGCACGAGCCGCCGGCCGGGATCTGAGAAGCCCGGAGCACGAAGAAACCCGGCGCGGGCGCCCGATGGCGGCCCGCGCCGGGTCGTCTCATGCCCGGGATCTCGTATGTGGCGTCAGTGGCCGCGCTTGATCCACTCTTCGAGGTGCGGCGCCTCGGCGGCGATCGTCGTGCCGTCGCCGTGGCCGGTGTAGACCTTCGTCTCGGGGTCGAGGGTGAAGATCTTCTCCTTGATCGAGGAGATGATGGTCGGGAAGCTCGAGAAGGAGCGACCGGTGGCACCCGGCCCGCCCTGGAACAGGGTGTCGCCGGAGAACAGCACACCCGCCTCGGGCAAGTGGATCACCGACGAGCCCGGTGAGTGGCCGGGGGTGTTGATGACCGTCAGCTCGGTGCGGGCGACGGAGATCTTCTGACCGTCCTCGAGATCCTCGTGCGCGACCCCTGGATGCGTGTCGTTCCAGAGCATGTCGTCGCCCGGATGCAGATAGACCGGCGCACCCGTCTCCTTCGACAGTTCCGGCGCCACGGTCACGTGGTCGTTGTGGCCGTGGGTCAGCACGATCGCCTTGACGGTGCGGTCGCCGACGCCCTCGAGGATCGGCGCCGCCGAATGCGCGGCATCGATGATGATGACCTCGTCGTCGTCACCGACGATCCAGACGTTGTTGTCGACGTCCCACGTCCCGCCGTCGAGGCTGAACGTGCCGGAGGTGACGACCTTCTCGACGCGCAGGTCCCCCGACATCAGAGCACCACCACCGAGCGCAGCACCTTGCCGGCCTCCATGGCCGAGAACGCGGCCTCGACGTCCTCGATGCCGATGCGTTCGGTGACGAACTTGTCCAGCGGCAGGCGGCCCTGCTCGTAGAGGTCGATGAGCATCGGGAAGTCGCGCTCGGGCAGGCAGTCGCCGTACCAGGACGACTTGAGCGCGCCGCCGCGGGAGAAGAAGTCCACAAGCGGCATCTCGAGCTTCATCTCCGGCGTCGGAACGCCGACGAGGACGACGACGCCGGCGAGGTCGCGGGCGTAGAAGGCCTGCTTGTAGGTCTCCGGCCGGCCGACCGCGTCGATGACGACGTCGGCGCCGTTGCCGTCGGTGAGGTCCTGGACCGCCGTGACCACGTCCTCGACCTCGGTGGCGTTGATGGTGTGGGTGGCCCCGAGTTCCTTGGCCCACTGCAGCTTTCCGGGGTCACGGTCGATGGCGATGATCGTGGTCGCCCCGGCGAGGCGGGCACCCGCGATCGCGGCGTCGCCCACGCCGCCACAGCCGATGACGGCGACCGAGTCACCGCGTCCGACGTTGCCGGTGTTGACCGCGGCGCCGAGGCCGGCCATCACACCGCAGCCGAGCAGGCCGGCGACGGCCGGATCGGTGTCGGGATTGACCTTGGTGCACTGCAATTCGTGGATGAGGGTCTTCTCGGCGAAGGCCCCGATGCCCAGGGCCGGGGTCAGCTCGGTGCCGTCGGCGAGGGTCATCGGCTTGCTGGCGTTGAAGGTGTCGAAGCAGTACCACGGACGACCCCGCTTGCAGGCGCGACACTCGCCGCAGACCGCGCGCCAGTTGAGGATGACGAAGTCGCCGACCTCGACGTGCGAGACGTCCGAACCGACCGATTCGACGACACCCGCCGCCTCGTGTCCCAGGAGGAAGGGGTACTCGTCGTTGATGCCGCCCTCGCGGTAGGCGAGGTCGGTGTGGCAGACCCCGCAGGCCTTGATCGAGACGACCACGTCCCGGGGTCCGGGATCGGGGATCACGATGTCCACGACCTCCGTCGGCGCCTTCTTGCTGCGCGAGATCACTCCCTTGACCGTCTGAGACATGCGTTGTTCCTTCCGCAATTGCTTTGTGGCGACACCGTGTTCGCGCCTTGTCGATCCGTGTCCGTCCGCCGGTCGTCGTGCGGGGTCGGTCGTGGCGGACACATCGTCACAACCTTATCCGCGGTCCCACAGGTGGTCCACTCGTAGTCAACGACGTTCACTACAAGTGGTTCGGGCCGCGGGCGACGGACGTGCACAACCGTAGGCACGGGGTCGTCTCGCGCGAGCGGGTTTCGCGGCATCGGAAAGCGGGCACCCCGTCGGAGATCGACCACAGACGTGGACCGTCGTCGAATCGAAGGAGGCGACCGTGGCGGAGAAGAAGCGCGACCCCGGCCCGTCGGTCAAGGACGACGAGCTGTACGAGAAGCTGCGCGACGAGGGCAACTCGAAGGAGAAGTCCGCACGCATCGCCAACGCGGCGGCCAACAGCTCACGGTCGGAGGTGGGCCACAGCGGCGGCACCTCGGGCTCCTACGAGGACTGGACCGTCGACGAGTTGAAGAAGCGGGCCAAGGAGCTCGACATCAGCGGCTACTCGGATCTGAAGAAGGACGAGTTGATCGAGAAGCTGCGCAACCACTGAGCCGGAACGCACTCATCCGGATCCGCACGAAGACCGAAGCCGCCGTCCCTTGTGGGGTCGGCGGCTTCGGTACGTGTGGACGATGCCGGTCAATGCGCCTCTCGGCGAGTGGCCGCTCGAAGCGGCGAAGGGGTGAGGCCCGGGGCTTGAATCCGCCACCGCCGGGTCTGTCAACGGCACCCGCGCCGGATCTATTCCGATGCCGCCGACGTGATCTCCGACACGGCGATCGTAGAAGGAACACGCGCCATGACCCGTTGTTCGCTACGAATCGCCGGAGGGTCAGGGCAGTAGGCCCGATCGGCGGGCGGTCACGACGGCCTCGAGCCTCGACGACGCGCCCAGCTTGCGCATCGCGTCCTTCATGTAGCCCTTGACCGTGTGGACGGTGATGCCCAGCGTCTCGGCGATGCGCGCGTTGGGATACCCGAGTGCGGCCAGCGACAGCACGTCCTGCTCCCGTCCGGTGAGTTCGACCGTGGGCTCCTCTGCGGGTTCCTCTCCCGCGATCAGCACCCGGGTGATGGCCTCGAGTTCTTCGGCGATGCGCGCGTCGTCGACCGTGCCGGCCAGGTCGCGCAGCCGGGCGAACGCCGCGGTCATGCGGTCGCGCATCTCGTTCTCGCCCTCGGCGGCGTGTTCCATCCGCGCCCGGGCGGCCACGATCTCCTGCTCGACCGCTCGCGCCTCACTCGCGAGGGCGTCGAGCATGCGTCCGCCGATCGGCGTCGGCGTGTGCATCGCCCCGTAGATCACCGCGACCGGCGAGCGGTCGACGATGACCGGTGCGGCCATGACCGCCCGCAGTCCCTCGCGCTCGATGAGCGTGTTGTAGCGGTGGGTGATCTGCGGGGTGCGCAGGTAGTCGTCGACGGCGAGGAGCCTGTTCAGGGCGACGACCTTGCCGCCCAGACCGTGTCCGACGTCGACCGACAGTCCGCTCAGCGCGCCCACGTGCTGACCGACGAAGTGCTGCAGCCGCAGGGTCGTCGGACCGGTGACCACCCCCGCGAACGCCAACGGCACCCCGCTCGAGGTGCGCACGCGACGGATGGCGTCGGCGACGATACCGTTCACCTTCTCGGGCATCTCACCTCGCTCTCCCCCTCTTCGGAGGGTGGTAGGGCCTCACAGGGCTGGGCACACTGTGATCCAGCTTACCCAGTTCACAGCGAGGTTCACGATGACACAGGCCACCCTGTCCCCGACCGACATGATCGACCGTTGGTTGGGAATCTACGGCGCCGCCGACGCCGATGCCGCTGCGCTCCTCGTCGATCGTCACGATCCCGACGCGGTCGCGTTCACCGTGATCGAGGTCGAGGACTCGGCCGACGCAGATGCGGCGCCGAAGCCGATCACCACCGACATCACCTACGGCGAGCTGGCCGAGCGCTCCAAGCGCTTCGCGGCCGCCCTCGCCGAGCTGGGCGTGGGCCGCGGCGACACCGTCGGCGTCCTGATGGGCAAGCGCGAGGAGCTCGTCGTCTCGCTGCTGGCCATCGCCCGCCTCGGCGCGGTCTACATCCCGCTGTTCACCGCGTTCGCCACCCCCGCCATCGAGATGCGCCTGCGGTCGGGCAACGCGAAGGTCGTCATCACCGAGCCGAGCCAGGCGGCCAAGCTCGACGGGGTCGACGGCATCGAGAAGATCGTCGCCGGCTCCGCCGCCGGGAGCGAGGCGAGCGGGCCGGATTCGGCACTGCGGTTCGAGGACCTGATCAGCTCGCACGAGCCGGTCTCCGAGTCGGTCGCCGTCGGCGGCGACGGCGCGCTGATCCTGCTGTTCACCAGCGGGACCACCGGCGCCCCCAAGGGCGTGCCGGTGCCGCTGAAGGCGCTCGCCTCGTTCGAGGCCTACATGCACTACGGCCTCGACGTGCGCGAGGACGACGTGTTCTGGAACGCCGCCGACCCGGGCTGGGCCTACGGCCTCTACTACGGCGTCCTCGGACCGCTGGTCACCGGTCGACGGAACCTGCTGCTGCACGCGGGCTTCTCCCCCGAGCTGACCGCGCAGATCCTCGGCGACCTCGGCGTCACCAACTTCGCCGCCGCACCCACCGTCTACCGCTCGCTCAGCAAGGACCCGCGGATCTCCGGCTTCACCCTGCGCCGCGCGTCGTCGGCCGGCGAGCCGCTGACCCCCGACGTGATCGGCTGGGCCAAGGAGGCCCTCGGCACCGAGGTCCGCGACCACTACGGGCAGACCGAGCACGGCATGTTCATCAACAACCACTGGCACGACGACGTCCGCGAGGAGCTCGTCCCCGGTTCGATGGGCAAGCCGATGCCGGGCTTCGCCACCGGCATCGTCGACGGCCAGATCGCCATCGAGGTCGCGGCGAGCCCTCTGATGTGGTTCTCCGGCTATCTCGACGCCCCGGACAAGACCGCCGCCCGGTTCACCGAGGACGGACGCTGGTACCTGACCGGCGACACCGGTCGCGCCGACGAGGCCGGCCGCTACTACTTCAACGCACGCGACGACGACGTGATCATCATGGCCGGCTACCGGATCGGCCCGTTCGACGTGGAGAGCGTGCTCATCACCCATCCGTCGGTCGTCGACGTGGCGGTGGTCGGTCGTCCCGACGAGCTGCGCGGCGAGGTCATCGAGGCGTTCGTCGTCCTCGCCGACGGCGTCGAGGGCACCGAAGAGCTCGAGAAGGAACTGCAGCAGCTGGTCAAGACCGAGTTCGCCGCCCACGCCTACCCGCGCACGGTGCACTTCGTCGACGCCCTGCCGAAGACCCCCAGCGGCAAGATCCAGCGATTCGTGCTGCGCAAGGGATGAGAACCTGCCGTGCCCCGGTGATCCCGGGGCACGGCACCTTGACACGCGGCTCGCCGAGAGCCCCCCACCTGCGGGCCGCGTCACTCGTCGAACACCCCGGCCGGGTAGTCGCAAACCGGCCCTTCCGGGTGTCTCGACCGAGGTTCGCAATGACGCGAACGACTCGGCCGGCGGACCGTGCCCCCCCTGAGGTCCGCCGGCCGAGTGCTCTATCGTCTCGTCGAATCCACCAGCGCCAGCACCGAATCCGGCGGCGTCTCGCCGGAGTGCGTGACCGGCGGGTCGTACACGGTCCGCATCGGCACCACGCCCGTCCACTCCGTCGACGGCGAACTCGGGCCGCCCTGGCGCCCCTTCACGATCCACTGCCCGTCGACGATCGGGAGTCGTAGCGCCATCGTCGCCGCGAGCTCCTTGGACGTCATGTCCCGCACCTCGGCGACGCGGCCCGGGATCAGCTTGTCCGACAACACCTCGAGGACCGCCTTCGCGTCGTCGGCGGGTTCGAGCGCCCCCGCACGACCGCCGACCGGTAGTTGGCGGAGTGATCGAACAGGCTGTCCGCCACCACGAGTCCGTCCATCGCGAACACGGTGAAGGTGACCGGTGCCCCGGCGGCCACATGCCGCAATGCCCCGGCACCGGTGGAGCCGTGCAGCAGGATGGCGTCGCCGTCGCGCGCGAAGAGCATCGGGACCGACCAGGGTAGCCCGTCGACGACCGTGCTGAGCGTGCCGACCTTCACCTCGTCGAGCAGGGCGTCGAGCATGGCGCGGTCACCCGCGCGGTCGGGTTTCCGGGTGAGGGCGTTCAGCACTGAGGTCATGGAGTGCATTGTCGACGCGAAAAGCTCGCCCCGCAAACGGATTTCACCAACCGTCAGGCCCATTTCCGGACGCAAATGGTTCACGGGGAGAACAGAGGAGAACGAGGACCGAAGATGTCCCCGTTGGCTCGTAGCGTGGCATTCACCAGCCAGAACACCACCTCAGGGAGCACACCATGGCCACCTACACCACCCCCGAACTCGGCGTCGACGTCAGCGGCGAGAAGCGCGAACTGCTGACGCTCCTGCAGGACCAGCGGAACATGCTGAGGGTCGCCGCCCGGAACCTGACCGACGACCAGGCGCGCAAGCAGACCACGGTCAGCGCCCTGACCATCGGAGCCCTCGTCAAGCACCTCGCCCGCGGCGAGGAGAACGCCGCACGCGTCATCGTCGAACGGGACGAGAACGCCGAGTTCGACATGAGCCGCCTGGCGGGCGAATACGAACTCGGCACCGACGAGACGCTCGACGGATGGCTGGAGGCCTACGAACGCAACGCGGCCGGCTTCGACCGGGTGATCGCCGAGGCCGCCGACCTCGACGACCTCATCCCGCAACCGACGGCGCCGTGGCAGCCGGAGCGCGAGTGGGCGAGCATCCGGACGATGATCCTGAACCTCCTCCGCGAGACCGCCCACCACTGCGGACACGCCGACATCATCCGCGAGGCGCTCGACGGCCAGACCACGATGGGCGCCATCTCCGAAGGGCAGGCCTGGGCCGAGGGCGAGTGGTGGGAACAGAGCTGATCCGCTCCCGTCGGCCGGTCACCCATCCGGTTCGGACACGGCGGCGAATGCGCTTGTGAGGCTGGGCGTACCCGCACAGCCGAACCTCTCCAAGAGACAAGGATCAACGATGATCAAGCGTGTTCCCCGTGTGGCCGGAGCGGTGACCGGTCTGGTCCTCGCCGTCGGCGTGATCGCCGGATGCTCGAGCGACGACACCGACTCGTCCACCACGACCACCAGCGCGGCAAGCGGGATGACCTCGATGAGCGAGACCGCCGCCGATCCGGCCGCGAACCTCGTCGGTCCCGGCTGCGCCGCCTACGCCGAGGCCAACCCCACCGGACCGGCCTCGATCGCCGGCATGGCCACCGTGCCGGTCGCCACCGCCGCGTCGAACAACCCCGAGCTCACCACCCTGACCGCGGCGCTCTCCGGCAAGCTGAACCCGGACGTGAACCTCGTCGAGACGCTGAACACCGGCGAGTACACCGTCTTCGCGCCGACCGACGACGCCTTCGCGAAGCTGCCGCCGGAGACCGTCGAGCAGCTGAAGACCGACACGGACCTGCTCACCAAGATCCTCACCTACCACGTGGTCGACGGCCAGGCGACCCCCGACAAGGCGCTCGGCGAGCACACCACCCTCGAGGGCCAGAAGCTCACCGTCAGCGGCGAGGGCGACAACCTGAAGGTCAACGACGCCGGCATCGTCTGCGGTGGGGTCACCACCTCCAACGCTCAGGTGTACCTGATCGACGCCGTGCTCATGCCGCCGGCGGAGTGACGCCGACCCCGACTGTCCCCGAACAGGTTTGACCCGCCCACCGGGCGGGTACCAACCGATCGCATCCGGTCAGGCCCCGAACGCGGAAGAGCACATTCTCCGAAGTCGGGATGACGCACCGATGCACCCACGCCGACGGACCTGATCGGCGAGACCTGCCGGCTCTCCGGCCCCGCGACGTCGCGGAACCCGGGAGCCGGCTTTCTCGCGTCATCGCACGTTCCCCACCCGCACGCCGACGGCCGCGACCTCGTGCCCGCGACCTTTCGAAGTGATTCCGTTCACACCGGGCAACGTTTGTTGCATGATGACCACCGAGCCACCCCACCGAGGCGAGGAGGTCCGCGTGACCGAGATCGACGCCATCGACGACACCCGGTCCGGCGAGAAGCCCGAGACCCCACTGCGGGACGTCATCATCATCGGCGCCGGACTCTCCGGCATCGACTGCGCATACCGCCTGCGCGAAGAGAACCCCGACGTCGACTACCTGATCCTCGAACGCCGGGAGCGGATCGGCGGCACCTGGGACCTCTTCCGCTACCCCGGTGTGCGGTCCGACAGCGACATCTACTCGCTCAGTTACCCGTTCGAGCCGTGGCCGAAGGTCGCGGCGCTCGCCGAGGGCGCCGACATCCGGGACTACATCGAGCACACCGCCGACAAGTACGGCATCACCGACCACATCCGGTTCTCCCGGCATGTCCTGGGCGCCGACTGGGATTCGACGACCGACACCTGGACGTTCGACGTCGAGGTCGGCGAGGGCGAGGGCAAGCGCCGCGAGACCCACCGCAGCCGGTTCGTCGTCTTTGCCACCGGCTACTACGACTACGACAACCCGTACACGCCGCGGTTCGCCGGCGCCGAGGATTTCAGCGGCACGATCGTGCATCCCCAGCACTGGCCGGAGGACCTCGACTACCGCGGCAAGCGGATCATCGTCATCGGCAGCGGGGCGACCGCGGTCAGCCTCGTCCCGAACCTGGCCGAGCAGGCCGCGCACGTGACGATGCTGCAGCGCTCGCCGTCCTACATCTTCTCCTCGAAGCAGAAGCAGTACCTCGCGCCGTTCCTCAAGAAGGTCCTGCCGCCCAAGGCCGCCCACCAGGCGATCCGATTCCGCTACTCGACGCAGACCGCGGCGATCGTGCACCTGACCCACAAGTTCCCGAAGCTCGGGCGCAAACTGCTGCGTCTCAACGTCGCCGCCAACCTGCCCGACGACTATCCGATCGACGTGCACTTCAACCCGACCTACAACCCGTGGGACCAGCGGATGTGCCTGGTGCCCGATGCGGATCTGTTCAACGGGATCACCGAGGGCTCGATCGAGATGGTCACCGACCACATCGACCGCTTCGACGAGACCGGCATCCGACTGGCCTCGGGCCGGCATCTCGACGCCGACATCATCGTCACCGCGACCGGCCTGCAACTGCTCGGCTTCGGCGGCACGCGACTCCGCGTCGACGGCGACGAGGTCAAGCCCCACGACCGGTTCGTGTTCAAGAGCCACCTGCTCGAGGACGTCCCCAACCTCGCCTGGTCGGTGGGCTACACGAACGCGTCGTGGACGCTGCGCGCCGACATGACCGCGCGCGCGGTGGCGAACCTGGTCCGGTACATGCGGGAGAACGGCTACACACACGCCTATCCGCATCTCGGTCCGGAGCCGATGCCGGCGCAACCGCTGTGGGATCTCAAGGCCGGCTACGTGGAGCGGTCGCCGGACGCGCTCCCCAAGTCGGGCACGCGCGGCCACTGGAAGGTACGGCACAACTACTACCGCGACGCCATCGACCACCACCTCGGCAAGGTCGAGGACTCCATGGTCTTCGGTCGCGTCTGACACCGGCGGATCCGACACCCGCGGTACTGACGCCTGCGGCTCGGTCGCGCCGCGGCACCGGTCGCCGCCACCGCGGCAAGGTCCGTGGCCCGGCCGGCCGCGGCGTACGTCCGATCGGATCATTCTCGCTGGTCAGCGCTTGCCGGGTGCCGACCACCTGCTGATACTTGGGCCGAGCGGGCCGCTCCGCTCGCCATGATCGGGCCGTGACGCCCGGCGCATCGGCAGGAGGAGTTCGTGCCATGACCCATCCGCCCGGTCCCCCGACCCCGCCCGACTTCACCGCGCCGTTCGCTGCGAACGGTCCGCAGCCCGACAACCGGCGCACTCTGACGATCGCCCTCGCCGCGGTCGTCGTCGTGCTGGCCCTCGTGCTTGCGGCGGGAATCGTCTTCGTGGTCAAGGCCCGCAAGGGTGACATCTAGATCCCGGGGCTGACCCTCACCGCCGCCAACGATCCCGGGATCGCCCCGTTCACCGACCCCGTGGTCGCCGCCGGCGCCGGAGAACTCCCGGGCAACGTCGCGCTGACCGCGAACGTCGGGGCGCCCGACATGGGCGGCCGCGCGGTCAACGGCACCGAACCCGGGCTCTACGCGACGGGCGACTCGGCCGCCTGCGACACCGCCGCACTCAGCAACCGCCTGATGGCCGATCCCGCCGCCGCAGCGGCCTGGGCCGGTGTCTTCGGGATCAGCACCGCGTCGATCCCCTACTACCTCAACACGCTGACCCCGGTGGTCCTCACCGCCGACACCTGGGTCACCAACCACACCTTCGCCTCGGGCCGCGCCAATCCGTTCCAGGCGATCCTGCAGCGGGGCACCGCCGTCTACGTCGACGCCGCCGGCGTGCCGCGCGCGGTCTGCTCGTGCAGCAATCCGCTGGCCCCGCCGGCGGCCGCGCCGGTCCTGCAGGTGCTGAACTTCCTGACCGGACTCCTCGTCGAGCTGCCGGCCGGCGGATCACTCGACCTCTCCGGGCTGCCTCCGCTGACCGAGCCGCTGCCGACGCCGGCGTCGCTGAACACCCCGTTCGCGGCCGAGACCGAGGACGACGCCGAACGCAACGGCCTCGCCGCGGCGCACAACCCGGCCGCCGCACCGGCCGTCGAGCAGCGGTCCGTCGAGGACGGTGGGCTGCCGGTCGGCGCGCCCGAGTCCGATGTCCCTGCCTCCGGTGCCGATGGCACCGACCCCTCGGCTCCCGCGGCCGGCGCCGAGAGCGGCGCCCCGGGTGCCGAGCCGTCGGCACCCCAGAGCCCGGCCGCCGGGTCCGTTCCCGGTGGTTCGGAGGTTCCCGGCGCGCCCTCGGCCTCGGGAGCACCGCCGGCGCCCACCCCGACCGCCTTCAGCGGAACCGGCGACCTGATCGGGAGCTTCGAGTTCCGCGACGCCGGGGCGTCCGTCGGCTGCACCGTCCCCGCGGACGGGACCGGGACGGTCACGCTCACCTGTGGCGACGGGGTCCCGCAAACCGTCGACATGTCGGCGCTGCTCCGCCCTGCGGTCCTGGCCGCGACCGATCCGGGCGGCGTCTGGACGCTCACCCTGTCGGGGCCGGCGGGGTGCGCAACCCGTGGCGGTCGTGGCAGCATCGTGGATCGTCCCGCCGCCGGCGGTCACCACGACGACGCCCCCGCCCGCGGGGACCGAGGAGGCCCCGGCTCCGGAGGAGACCCCTGCGGAATCCCCCGCCACCTCCGAGACACCGCCGACGTCCGAGATGCCGTCGACGTCCGAGGCACCCGCACCCGAGTCCCCCGCGGCGCCGGAACCTCCCGCGGATTCCCCTCCTGCGGACCCCTCGAACTGAGCGGCGCACCGCCCGTGAGCTGCGGTTCTTCCCCGGCGCCCGGGAGAACCGTTTTCTGACTCGGACGTAAGCCCGACACCGGGGTACCGTTCGATCAGAGGATCATCGTTCGGGTCTGATCAACCGACCGACGATGTCGTCCCGGTCACCTAACCTGAACACGAGGCAGCTTCGCCCGTCGGCCATCGTGCGCCCCATCCCCGAGGAATCGCATCGACGCCCCGACACACCGCCGCTCCCCTGCGGCGCCCGCACACACCCCGCAGCACTGCGCGAACCCGCACCACCCGCGCAGGAGAAAGGAAGTCGCATGACGCCCGACTTCACCGTGGACTCGAACATCGACGACTCCTGGCGGCGTTTCCAGCACCATGTCGGCGACCGCCTCTCCGGGCTCGAGCCCGGCTCGACCCTGACCATCCAGCAGGATCCCGACATCCCCGAGGGTCCCCACGGCAGGCTCACGTTCACCGTCACCGGGGCCAACCGCCTGCGGTGCACGATCCGCGACTCCGACCTGCACCCGACCGAGGAGTACTTCACCGAGCATCTGCAGATGCTCGACGAACTCGGCTGGCGGCGACTGCGCAACGGCACCCACATCTACGAGGTGGGCCGGCGCCGCGTGGACGAACTCGCCCACGTCGCGGTGGCCACCCTCCGCCGGGTCTGGGAGGTCGTCCACCCGGCCTTCCTCGACCACTCGCCCTCGGCGCGGGCCGAGCCGCAGATCGAGGTCGCGGTCCAGCCACACGACATCGATCACCTGCGCGCGCTCCTCGTCAGCTCTCTGGAGGACCTGACCGGCTGCGAGATCCGAACCGACGCCGACGGCGACATCGCCCTGCCGACCAAGCCGGTGTCGTCGTGGCTGAGCCCGCGATCGGACTCGCCTCGTCTGGAGTTCTTCGCACGCCTGGCCGGCGACATCGCCGACACCCGGCATGCCGCCGACATCGTGGCCGCGCAGCCGACCATGGGGTCGGCGGTGCGCCTGCACCTGCTCAACGACGAGGTGTTCGCGACGCTCACGCTCGAGTGCGCCGTCTACCACCCGCACAACCTGAGCGCGTCTCTCGCCGAGTGGTTCAGCTTCCTCGCCGACTGCGCGCCGAAGATCATCGAGCAGATCACGCAGACCGAGCCGGTCCGGGCCGAGACCGACGAGCGGCTCCCGGACGCGCTGCAGACACTCCTCGAACTCGACCCCGACGGCCGATCGCTGAGTGCCCGGGAGGTCGCCAAGATCTGCCGGTACAGCCAGGCCGACATCCTGTCCTACATCCACACCTGCGAGGAGCAGTACCTCACGTGGCGTCGCTCCGCGGTCGACGCCGCAGCGGCGGCCGATTCCGCCGAGGCCGACGCCTGCCGTCACGAGGCCGACGCCTGGCGGGCGACGACGCACAACCTCCGCGCGGCGCTGCGCGTCGTCGTGCTCTCCGACGACGCACCCGATCGTCGGCCCTCCACCAAGTGACGGCCGGTGGGGTGGGCCCACGACGGGCGATCCCCCCGGTGACCGATCGCCCGGCGTCGTCCATCCGCTGAGGTAGTCCGCACGGACGATTCCGGTCCGGAGCCCGGACCGGGGCGCGTCGATTCCGCTATATCGGTAGGGAACCGGCCTCGTGGCGACCACGCGTCACCGATCGGAGGATCGCATGACCCTCATCACCGACCGACGAGCCCTCACGTTCGCGTTCCCGGATCTCGGTTCCGACGCCCGCCTGCACGTGACGTTCCGGCGCACGCCGCGCACGGCCGATCTCGACGACCTCCCCCGGCTCACCTCCGACACCACGCTGCCCCTGGCACAGGGTTCCCCCACCGGCGACGCCGACGCGGTGCTCCCGATGTGGCAGTCGGAGGCGATGTGGATCGATTTCTCCTCCCCGCACCTGCACCCGTTCCTGGTCATGATCGGCGTCGACGGCGTCAACGCCATCACCGGCACGCCGTTCACCGGCGAACCCGACTTCGACGCCGACGACTACATCGAGGTGCCGACGCAGCAGGCACTCGCCACGCACCGCCGCCCGTACGGAGATCTTCGTCAGTTCGTCCCGCCGTCCGTCCACGTCGGCCCGGACGCCGCATCCCAGGGGCACCTCCTTCAGTTCACCGTCACGCCGATGCGCGCCGAGGCGTGGGCCCGACGGCGACACCACGCCGCCGACCGCCCGGACTGCGTGCTGTGTGACATCTCGCGGGCCGAACGGATGCGAGCCGTGCCGCGGGCCACCCCCTCGCGGGTGCTCGGGCCGCTGGAGTCGCCCGACACCTGGCAACCGTCGCTCTCGCGCTCCGGCGCCGTCCTGGTCGTGAACTCGGCCACGTGGCGCGAGCTCACCGGCGGGTCCCCTCGGCACCACCCGCTGACCTCGACGGACTACGACGCCCACCGCCTCCGGTGGCATCCCACCTACAGTGAGACACCGATGCTCTCGTCGCCCATCTGACGAGGGTCGGGGCCCTCCGCGGATCTCACGTGGGTGTCAGGAAGGCGTCGTAGTATTCGGTTTCCACGCGTGTGCCGGACGGCGTTCGACCCGCCGGACACCGATCGCCGAGAAGCCCCGGAAGCCACGAAAAGCCCGGAAGCGCCGAAGACCACACACAACGAGGAGCACGGATGTCCCCCGATTTCGATGCCGTCGTCGAAGCGGCATGGCGGGACTTCACCGACACCCTGGCCGATCGCGTCCTCCAGCTCGTCCCCGGACAGACCCTCACCGTGATGGAGGCCGCCGCCGGCGGTTGGCGTCGGCGTATGACCTTCGCCGTCGCGGGTCCCGACCGGCTCCGGTGCACCATCTCCGCGGGCGACCTGACATGGACCGACAAGGACCGGTGGATGCGTCAGGCGACCCACATCGTCGACCGCGGCTGGTGCCGCCTCGAGGGCCGCAGCTCGTTCTGCTACGAGGTCGACACACGGGTCCACGGCGACCTCGCGCGGGCGGCGGTGCGCGCGCTGCGCGATGTGTGGGGCGTCATCCACCCGACCTTCGTGAGCATCGGGGATCCGTCCTATGCCCGGCACCAGTTGACGCCGACCCCCGATCTGGAGGCCACCGACCCGGAGGCCACCGGTCCCGTCGACACCGGCGCCATCGCCCGCGAGGCCCGGCGTGGCGGAGCACACGCCCTCGACCCGGAGTCACCCACCGCCGACACGATCCGATTCCAGCCCCTGCCCCGGCCCTCCGACGGACCGGTCGACAGCGGGGTCGTGCCCAGGTCCAAGAAGCACCTCGTCGAACTGGTCCGCGCGGCGATGGAGGCGGCGGGCCGGCCGGTGGTGATCAGTCCCCGCAACACGATCTCCCTGCGTACGTCGGTGACCACCCTCATGCGTCCCGCACACAACCTGAAGGCCCTGGAGATCGTCACCATCCTCAGTTCGTCGGTCCCGCCGCCGTCGGTGCTGGGGCTGCTCGTCACCGAGTTCTCGCCGCGCTGGCCGGAGATCTCGGTGGTCGTGAAAAACGGCCTCGTCTACGCGCAGCGACTCCTCGACGTCGCGGTGTTCAGTCCCGTCAATCTCGAAGCGGCGCTGCGCCACTGGGAGAGGTTCGTGCAGACCGCACGGACCGAGATGATCGAGCGGATCGAGGGCGGCCGGCATGCCGCGGTGCGGTGCCGGGGCGAGGAGCTGCCCATCGTGCTGCGCCTGCTGGTCGAATCGAAGCGCAACAACCCGAACTCCCCGCTGACGACGAACACGATCCTCGCCGCCTGCCGGCGCGATCCCCACCGCGTCTACGAGTACTTCGACATCTGCGCCGCCGAGATGCGCGAATGGATGGACAATCTCGAGGCCGCCCGGAAGAACGAGCTCGGCGAGGAGGAGATCGCGGCCTGCATCGCCGAGCACCGCGCCTACGCCGAGGTGGCACAGCTGCTGCTCAGTGCGATGGAGCTCATCTGACGCGGATTCCCCTGTCCGGCAACCGTCGTCGCGGCGATCACGAAAGCCGCCCCGCGCGCGTGTGGTTCCACTAGGGTTCGGCGCAACGGGTATCGCGACGACGCGTCTCGCCGAGGAGGTTCACGACCGATGGCCACCGTCCATACCGTGACCGGACCGATCGACTCCGCAGACCTCGGGAAGGTCCTGGTCCACGAGCACATCTTCATCGTGGGCGAGGAGTTCCGGCAGAACTATCAGGACGACTGGGACGAGGACGAGAAGGTCGCCGAGGCCGTGACCGCCCTGACCGAGCTCGAGCAGCTGGGTATCGACACGATCCTCGATCCGACCGTGCTCGGTCTCGGCCGCTACATCCCGCGGATACAGCGGATCGCCGAGCAGGTCGAGCTGAACATCGTGGTCGCGACCGGGCTGTACACCTACAACGACATCCCGTTCCAGTTCCACTACGCCGGCCCCGGACTGCTGTTCGACGTCCCCGAACCGCTGGTCACCCTGTTCACCAAGGACCTCACCGAGGGCATCGCCGACACCGGCGTGCGCGCGGCGTTCCTCAAGTGCGCGATCGAGGAGCAGGGGCTGACGCCCGGCGTCGAGCGGGTGATGCGCGCGGTCGGGCGGACCAGCGCCGAGACAGGGGCACCGATCACCGTGCACACAAATCCGCACACGCAGTCCGGACTCGTCGCCCAGAAGATCCTCGCCGAGGAGGGCGCGGATCTCACCAAGGTGGTCATCGGGCACTCCGGCGACAGCGTCGACCTCGACTACCTGATGAAGCTGGCCGACGCCGGATCGATCCTCGGGATGGACCGCTTCGGCCTGGACCTGTTGCTGCCGTTCGAGAATCGAGTCGACACCGTCGCCGAGCTCTGCCGGCGCGGCTACGCCGACCGGATGGCGCTGGCCCACGACGCGTCGTGCTTCATCGACTGGTTCGACCACGACGCCAAGGTCGCGGCGCTGCCGAAGTGGAACTACCGCCACATCAGCGAGGACGTGCTGCCCGCCCTGCGCGAGCGCGGGGTCTCCGACGCCGACATCACGACGATGCTCGTCGACGTCCCGCGCCGCTACTTCGACTAGGACCGCGAGCGGGCTACCCCTTCAGCGAGCGCTGGTAACGGCGCATGCCGCGCAGCCAGCGGTCGTAGTCGGCGCCCTTCTGCCGGTACATGTCGAGCACCTCGGGATGCGGCAGGATGAGGAACCGCTCCTCGGCGACGGCCTCGAGCACGATCGCGGCGACCTCGTCCGTGGTGAGCACCGCGCCGGCGGTCTCCACGGCCTTCTGCATCAACTGCTGGTCGGGGTTGACCTCTTCGGCCTCCGGCCGCAGCAGTTTGGTGTCGACGCCCATCGGGCACAGGCAGCTGACGCGCACACCGTCGTCGCCGTGGGTGATGTTGAGCCACTCCGCGAAACCGACCGAGGCGTGCTTGGTCACCGAGTAGGGCACGTTGCCGATCTGGGTGAGCAGGCCGGCGGCGGAGGCGGTGCTGACGAAGTAGCCGCTCCCCCGCTCGATCCACTCGGGAACCAGGCGCCGCGCCGCGCGGACGTGGCTGCGCAGGTTGACGTCGAGCACGAGATCCCACAGCGACTCGTCGGTGTCGAGGCCGCCGCCGCGGCCGATGCCCGCGTTCGCGAAGTACATGTCGACCGGGCCGAACTCCTTCTCGGCGAGGCGGACCGTCGCGTCGATGTGCTCGTCGCTGGAGGCGTCGCCCGCGATCGCGACCGCGGACTCGCCGAGCGAGTCGGCCACCTGCTGTGCCGACGGGGCGTCGAGGTCGGTGACCACGACCTTCGCGCCCGCTTCCACCAGTGCGCGTGCGAGCGCACCACCGATTCCGCCTCCACCACCGGTGACGATGGCGACCTTGCCCGCGACGTCCATGCGCTCTCCCTCGATCGTTCGGTTCTGTACAGACCTACCAGACTCCTCCGGGCCCGCTGCCACCGGGCCGAGCGAACGGTCGGTCGGTCGATGTTCGGTTCCGCCCGGCGAGCGCTTCCGACGCGGGGCACGAGCTGCGAGCCGGCGTGCCCGAACCCGTGCTGATCAGCGCCGATCTGCCCGAATCCGGGCCGGAGATCGTATGGCGGTGTCACACTGGCCCGATGACGGGTCCGACCTCGACCTCTCCCCACACCACGTCTCTGGGTCGCGCCGCCCCGGCCTTCGAGAACGACCTGGGCAGTGTGCAGGTCGTCGACGCGGAGACGCTCCCGATCCTGCGCCGCCTCTCGGCGAAGCGGATCGTGCTGCGTCCGGGGGGCGATGCGGGAACCGCAGTGGAACGTCGACGCCAACCAACTCGCCTACGTGGTCCGCGGACAGGTGCTCGTCGCGATGCTCGGCGACGTCGACGAGTTCAGCTCGTTCATCGTGGAGCCCGGGCAGATGTACCACGTGCCGTCCGGCGCGGTCTATCACATCGAGAACGTCGGCGACGAGACGGCCGAGATCGTCCTCGCGCTGAGGAGCGAACGCCCCCATCACTTCTCATTGCGGGACAGCATGTCCGCGATGACCGACGCGGTACTGGGCAACACCTACGACCTGCCGGCGTCGGCGTTCTCCGCCTTCGCGCGGCCACCGGCCGAACAGATCGTGTCCCGGCGCAGCGGCACCACACCCACGGTGACCGATCGGCTGCCCAACGCCCATCTGTTCGACGTCGAGGGGCAGAACGCGCCGCTGTCCTACGCCTACGGCTCGGCGCACCTGGCCCGCCGGCAGTTCTGGGCGGCGCTCGACGACATCTCCATGTACTCGCTGCGAATCGCCGACGACGGCATGCGCGAACCGCACTGGCATCCGGTCACCGCGGAGATGGGGATACGTGGTCAGCGGGGCGGCTCGGATGCGCGTCCTCGCCCCGGACCTGACGTGCGACGACTACGAACTGCACCCGGGCGACGTGTATTTCGTGCCGCGCGCCTACCCCCACCACATCGAGGTGCTCGGCGCCGAGGGCTTCCACTTCGTCATCTTCTTCGATCGGCCCACACCCGGCGACATTCGGCTACCGCGCGACCGCGAGCGCGTTCTCCCGCGAAGTCCTCGCCGCCACGTTCGACATCCCGGAACGGGAGCTGCCCGAGTTCCCGTTCACCCCGATCGACCCGCTGATCGTGCAGCGCCGCAACAGATGACGGTGAACCGGCGGTCCCGTGGGCGGGCCGCCGCACTCACCCCTGGACGTCGTCGACGTCGTCGATGTCGGCCGCCGACGCATCGGTGATGATGTCGAGGACCTTCGGGTACTCGGGCGCGGTCGAGGTGACCACGGACCCGTGGTCGCCGTTCGGGATCAGCACGGCCTTCGCCTCGCCGCCCTTCTTCTGCACGGCGGCGACGTAGCGGCGCGAGTTCTCCGGCGACACCATCCGATCGGCGGTGCCGTGGATGGCGATGACCGGGGTGTCGGGGTCGATGTTCTGGATCGGGTCGACCGAGGTGTACCGGTCGGGAACCTGTTTCGGCGTCCCGCCGAGGACCTTCACGATGCGGTCGTCGCCGTGGGTGGCGGCGTACACCATGTCGAGCGGCCCGGCGAGCGAGACCACGCGCGTCGGCCGGAAGGCCGGCCGCGAACCGACCTCGTCGTCCTCCAGCTTGTGCCGGGTGCCTCCCCACACGGCGAGCTGGGCGCCGGCGCTGTGCCCGACCACGAGCTCGTCGTCGGTGGTCAGCTGCGGGAAACGGCGGTCGACGGCGACGACATGGTCCAGGGCGTTGGCGACATCGCGGAACGTCGTCGGCCACCCGCCGCCGGACCCGACGCGGCGGTATTCGACGTTGTACACGGCCATCCCGCGGCCGGCGAGGTCGCGCGCCAGCGGCTCGAAGATCTGCGCACCCAACTGGCTCTGCCAGGCGCCGCCGTGGATCAGCACCACCAGCGGGATCGAGTCCACCCGCTGCTCACCGGCCGGCAGGTACAGGTCGGCCCAGTTCTGCTCCGGGTCGGCGTCCTCGGTCGGGTACTGGATGCGCTGGACGGTCACCTCGTCGAGGACCTCGACCTTCTCCGAGGTCGTGGGGTTCGCGGCGGCCGAATCCCCGGCGCGAGGCGCGGCCGGCGCCGGGTCCTCGCCACCGCATGCGGTCAGTCCGAGAAGCGCGAGCGACACCGCGCCCACGACGCCGTAGGCCACCGACGGGCGGCGATCACGTCGAGATCTGCGAAATGTCAACGAGGGGAACAAATCCGTGCCTGCCTCTCCGGCCAACAGGCCGTTTCCGTCTGCATACCCTAAGGTAAAGCGAACGCAATACCAGGGGAAACTCGATTGATCAGTATGCGCGACACGCGGACGATCGCAACAACTGCCGTCGCCGCGGTTCTCTCTCTGTTCCTCGCCGGCTGTGCGACATCGGCCCATTCGGCCGTCAGCGAGTCGACCCCGAGCATCCAGACCAGCACCTCGCCGGCCCCGCCGCCTCCGCCGACCCGTCTCGCGTCGAACGTGCCGATGAAGCGTCTCGCCCCAGGTGAGAAGCCACCCCAGTTCATCTTGTTCTCGTTCGACGGGGTGGGCGTGTCGAAGAACTGGGATCTCTTCCTGCGCACGGCAGCCGAGTCCGATGCGCGTTTCACGGCCCTGATGACGGGCCTGTATTTCCTCACCGACGCGAACAGACGCGAGTACCAGGGTCCCGGTTATCAGCCCGGCGAGGCCGCGATCGCCTTCGGCGGCACCAAGAAGAACGTGATCGAGCAGATCACCTATCTCAACCGGACCTGGTACGGCGGACACGAGATGGGAACCCATTTCGTGGGTCATTTCTGTGCCGGGACCCGCAATCCGGGCAAGTCCTGGACCAGCGCCGAATGGCGTCACGAACTGGCGCAGTTCTTCCGGCTCATGACCCAGTGGCGCGCGCTGAACGGCATCCGCACCGGACCCGACCTCGCGTTCGGTCCCGAGGTCGTGAAGGGCGCCCGCACACAGTGTCTGGAGGGGTCCATGAAGACCATCTTCCCGGCACTGCGCGCCTTCGACATGACCTGGGATTCGTCGATGCCGGCATCCCGGCCGGGCGTGTACTGGCCGACCAAGATCAACGGCATCTGGGAGTTCCCGGTGCCCTATGTGTGGTCGCCGGCGCTCAAGCAGCGACAGACCGCGCTCGACTACAACTTCTGGTATAGCGTCAACCAGGCCACCGACCGGCCCGCCGACCGCAAGCGGATCGCCCACGTCGTCACGAGCACATACGACTACATGCTCCGGCGCGCCTACGAGGGCAATCGTGCCCCACTGGTCATCGCCAACCATCTGAACACGTGGAACGGCAACGCCTTCAACCCCGCGACCGCCGCGTTCATGAAGCGTGCCTGCACCAAGCCGGACGTCATCTGCGCGACGCACCAGGACGTCATCGCGTGGATGGAGCTGCAGGACCCCGCGGTCCTCAAGAAGTGGCGGTCGATGGCGCCGGTGGCGGTGGACGCCCACCGATAGGCCACCCGGCACGTCGTCGTCGCCGACCCTCACCCGGCGCGTCCCCCGGCGCGACGGCCTCACTTCATCGTCAGCGGCACGATCGTGGTGGAATTGCCCGCGCGCACCGTGGCGGCGATCGGGTTCCAGCCGGTCCACAGGTTCACCGGGACATCGACCTTCGCCCCCGGCCGCAGGGTGATCGGGGCCCGCGTGACGGCGTTCCGGTCGGCGATGGTGTCGCTGCGCTCCACGGCGATCGAGACCTTCTGGGCGCGTCCCTGCGTCTGCAGGGTGACACCCGTCAGGGAGTTCGCGCCAACGGAGACCGCGGAACCGGGACCGATCGCCAGTTGCGAGGTGTCCACCGAGACCGAGCGCAGCGAATCCTCCGTCGCCACCTCGAAGTCGGCGGTCGTCGGGGCCGAGGAGGTCACCCGGACCGAGTGGCGCACCGGGTCGATGTCGAGAGCCGCCGTGGCCCCGGAGGGGACCTCGAGGTCGCCGACGCCGACCGCGCCGCCGGCGCTCATCGCCACGGCCCGGATGTCCGCGGTCTTCCCGGCCTCGACGCCGTCGACGACGACCCGGAATTTCTTGCCGGCCGGCACCGTGAACTGCGCCGCGTTGTCGTTGTTGAGCAGCACTCGCTGTTCGACCCCGCGGATGGGGTTGCCCGACAGGTCGGTCACCCGGACCTTCCAGTCGACGTCACCCGCGCCTCGGGCGCCGCCGTTGGTGTCGGTCACCATGACGAACGTGTCGTCGCTGCTCAGGTCGGGGTCGTGGTGGCGGGCGAGCGCCGAGGCCACCGGGATCAGGATCAGCCTGTTCTTCTGCGATCCCTGGAACAGCAGTGTCGGCTCCGACGGGTTGGTGGCCGTCGAGTAGTACCAGGTGTCGGCGGCGGGATCGACGACGACCATCTTCTCCTGGCCCGGGAAGTTGTTGTCGTAGACCACGATCCCGTACTTGCCGTCACGCAGGTCGCGGATGGCGATCGGATTGATCGCATGCCCCGCGGTGCGCTCGTCGTCGGTGTACACGGCCAGGATGTAGTTGTCGTTGCGTTTCCAGGCCGCCCGGAGCTTGCTCAGCGCCTCCGAGACGCCGACCCCGTCCTCGTACTGGTCGCTGGGCGGGAAACCCTGGGTGACGAACATGCGGGCGATCAGCTCGTCCAGCGGCGCCGACGGCGGCATGCTGTAGACGGTCTGCCAGGGCATCGCCAACGGGAACTTGTCGAGGCGTTTGGTGGCGTAGAGACCTGCCAGGGCGGCCATGCCGTAGCAGTGGCCGCCGGTCATCATGTCGTTGTACACGTCTTGCACGAGCTCGGAGACCGTGGTCGGGGAACAGATGCCGAGCACGATGCGGGCGCACACCTCGTCGCCGAACACCGCACGCATACCGTCGATGGTGAGGCCCCGCCGGTGCAGCGGACCGTTGTCTCCCCAGTTCTCGAAGGAGAACCCGTCGCGCCTGACGTCGAACCCGCTGTGTGCGACGACCTTTCCGGCGGTCGGGTCGACGACGGGTGCGGCGTCGGCGGCCCCGGTCTCGGTGACGGTGAGGGTCGCGGCCGCGGCCAACGCCAGGCCTGCGGCAGAAAGACGAACCGACGGCCGCGAATGCAACTTTCCGATGCGCATTGCCGAACATTAACCGACTTATGCGGCAAATCGTTCAGGGCTTCACGAATCTGACTTTCTCCCGGACATTCTCGTCCCGGAATTGTCGGTATGAAATACGGCCACATTTCCCCGACGAGCACGCTGTCGCCACAGGCGCGACGATCACTCCCCGGCCCCGTGCCCGCACCCGCCCGCCGGTATGAAGAATCGGTGTCCGCACGCAGCACCGCCCACCCGTCGGCTTCGGCCCCCACCGCCGGGAGCGGACCTCTCCGTATCGTCGTGGTGGGCGCCGGTGCCGCCGGATCGCTCGTGGTCTTCCATATCGCCCGACTCGTCGCCGCCGGCAGCGCCGGCAACAGCAACACCGCCGGCAACAGCAACACCGCCGGCAGCGGCGGCGACCGGCCGTCCGTCGACGTCACGGTCGTGGACCCGCTCGACCCCGTGTCGGGCCCCGCGTTCGGGACGGCCGACGCCGCGCACCTGCTCAACGTGCCCGCGTCGGGGATGTCGGTGGTGCCCGGCGAGCGCTTCGACTTCGTGACGTGGTGCGTCGACGAGGGCCTGACGTCCCCCGACGATGCAATGTACTTCTTCGCGCCCCGGAACCGCTGGGCGCGGTACCTGCGCACCCGGCTCGACGAGGCCCGTGCCGCCACCGGCGACCGGTTGCGGGTCACGCACGTGCGCTCCACCGCGACCGGGATATCCGTCGACGCATCCGGCGTCCGGGTGACCACTGCCGACGGTTCGGCCGTCGTCGGCGACCGCCTGGTCCTGGCGACCGGACTCCCCGGCGTCGGCGACGGGTGGTCGCCGTGCGACTGAGTGATCAACCCCGCTATGTCGGCGACCCGTGGCGGCCGGGTGCCCTCGACGAGGTGCTGGCCGACGACGGCGACGTGCTCGTCATCGGCACCGGCCTCACCATGGTCGATGTCGCGATCAGCCTGCTGAGGTCCGGCGCCGACCGTCGTGTGGAGGCGATCTCCCGCAACGGGCGCCTGCCCCGCAGGCACGCCGACCGCTACCTCGGCGAGGTCGTCCCCGACATCGCGACCTGGGGCGAGAGCCTCGACGAGATCCGGGCCGCGGTCGCCACCCATGTCGCGAGGGTCGAGCGGCTCCTGGGCAACTGGCGGCCCGGCGTCGACGGGGTGCGTTACCGGGTCGCCGAGCTGTGGGGCCGGCTGGGCCACGACGATCGCGCCCTGTTCGTCCGAGAACTGGCCGGGCGCTGGGGAATCCACCGGCACCGGATGCCGCCGTCGAGCGGCGTCCTCGTCGACGAGGCGCGTGCGGCGGGACGCCTGGTGATTCGCGCCGGACGCATCACCGGCGTCGAGCCGGGACCCGACGGCATCACGATTCGCACCGCCGACGACGTGCGCACCCATTCGTGGGTCGTCAACTGCACCGGGCCGCAGTCCGATCTGCGGCGCCTGGGAAACCCGGTGCTCGACTCCCTGTTCGCCAACGACCTGGCCAGGACCGACGCCCTCGGGCTCGGCCTGCTCACCGACGGCGGGCAGGTGCTCGACGCCGACGGGCGGCCCGGACCGATCTGGGCGCTCGGCTCGCTGCGCCGAGGTGAGTTGTGGGAGACCACCGCGGTCCCGGAGATCCGGGAGCAGGCGCGCGTCGTGGCGGAGTCCCTCCTCGACGACGGGCGTCGCTGAGGGACTCCGCCACGACACGGTGATCCGTCGCGCCGGTGCTCAGGTGGCGCTGATCAACACCGCGACGCCGAGCCAGATCAGCGCCGCGACCTTCACCACCTCGATCGCCACATAGACCAGATGTGCCGAGCTGCGCGGCCCCTCGTGCCCGGCCAGCACGGCATCCGAACGCCGGGTCAGCGCGGGGCGCACCGCGACGAGCTGCACGAGCAGCGCGCCGACGGCGATCCCCGCGGCGACGGGCACGGCCGGCCCCGCCCACGAACCGACGATCACCGCGACCACGACGATGACCGCCCACACGGCCTCGGCGGCGTTGAGTGCGCGGAAGACCAGGCGGCCGATCCCCAGCCCGAGCGGGAGGGTGATCCCGGGTGCCCGGAACTTCAGCGGCGCCTCCAGGAACGAGATGGCGAGCACCATGCCGAGCCACACGAACGTGACGGCCGTGACCACCGCTCCTACGGAGCTCATCGCGCACCCGCCCGCAGGAGTTCCGGACCGAAGGTCTCGTAGTGGATGCGGGTCTCGTCGACGTCGCGGTCGAGCAGGGCGTCTCGCATCGACGTCAGGAATCCGCCGGGACCGCAGAGCATGACACGGGATTCGGGGTGGATCTCGATGTCGTCCAGCGACATCCGCCCGACCCGGATGGTGTCGGAGACGATGTGCGGCGAGGTGTTCTCATACCACTGGACCAGTCGTGCGTCGGGCAGCGAATCCACCAGTGCCGCCAGCATTCCGCGGTGCGGTTGCCGGTTGCGCGAGCGGTCGGCGTGCAGCACGGTGACCGGCCGGTCGTCCCTGCGCTCGCTCAGCGCGGTCAGCAGGCCGATGACCGGCGTGCAGCCGATGCCGGCGGAGGCGAGCAGCAACGGCGCATCGTCGTCGGGCAGGACGAGATCGCCGAACGGCGTGCTCACATCGAGGACGTCGCCTTCGAAGACGTGTTCGTGCAGGTGCTCGGACACCTCGCCGGCGAGCTTGACGCTGAACCTCCAGGTGGGCTCGGCGGGCGATCCGGTGAGGCTGTACTGACGGATCTGGCGAGCGCCGTCGGCGAGCGGCACCTGGACCGAGATGTACTGTCCCGGACGGAAACCCGGCAGGTCATCGGCGACGCCGGAGAGAGTGAGGGCGATCGTGTCCGGGGAGACCTGGGTCCGGTCGGTCACGCGTGCCTTCCGCCAGACGTCACCGGCGGGCACGCCGGCGTCGGCGTAGAGCCCGGCCTCCTCGGCGATCAGCAGATCGGCCATGTCCCAGTACAACTGATCCCACGCGTCGGCGACCTCGGGGGTGACCGCCTCGCCGAGGACGTCGACGATGGCCGCGAACAGATGCTCGTGGACGACGTCGTACTGGGCGGCCGTCACGCCGAGCGAGGCGTGCTTGTGCGCGATCCGCCCGAGGATGAACCGCTGGCGGCGGACGTCGGGCTCGAGCTGGAGCCGCGCGAAGGCGGCGATCGATCCGGCCAGGGCCTGCGGCTGCTCGCCCGACTTCTGGTGCGTCCGGTTGAAGAGGTTGTCGAGCAGGTCCGGATGCGCGGTGAACAGGCCTTCGTAGAAGCGGGGCGTGATCTGCGGGAGGGCGCCTTCGACGGCGGGCAGGGTGGCCGCGATGGTGGCACGTTGGGTGTCGGACAGCATGAGAACTCCTTTGTTCACTGCTCGTGGGTGATGACTCGGCGGTCGCCGGAAGTCTTGGGAGTGGCTACGAGTCGGCTGCCGGCATCGCGCCGGTCGAGCCCGGTCCGTCGCCGCCGGTCGGGCCCGTCGGGACCCTCGGTGACAACGACAGCAGCACGGCCGAGGTCGGCTCCTGCGCCAGCTCGGCGACGGTCAGGCCGTCGAGGCTCTCGTAGAAGGCCTGCGCCGCGCGGGCGAGCGCTCCGCGCAACCGGCAACCGTGCCGAAGCGGACACGGCTGCGGCCCCTCGCAGTCGACGACCTCCCCGTCCCCTTCGAGGGAACGGGCGAGCCGGCCCACCCGCGCCTCGCGTCCGAGTTCGGTGATGGTGAGCCCACCCGACCGTCCTCGGCGCGCGTGCACGACGCCCATCTCCGACAGCCTGCCGACGACCTTGGCGACATGCGTGTAAGGGACGGACAGTTCGGCCGCGAGGTCCTTGGTGGTGAGAACGACCGGGGCAGAGGTCTGTTCGGCAGCCACCGCAAGCCGCATCACGACCCGGAGGCCGATGTCGGTGAAACGGGTCAGCTGCATGCCGCAAGTAAAACACAAATTGGTACTGGTGATACCAATTAATGAGACGTGTTCTGCCTCACTGCGATACCGGCGGCACGGGCGCGGGTGATCAGCGTCTTGGCGTTGTCAACGGCGGCACACCCGGGATCGTTGTTGACGTAGACGTAGACGTCGGCGTCCTCGTCGAAGACCTCCGTGAGCCGTCCGAGCCAGGCGTCGAGGGCACGCGCGCCGTAGCTCATCCGACGACGCGCGGTGCCCTCGTGGAGACGGAGGTAACCGCAGTCGGCAGTCCGCCACAGCGGGGTGAGGACCCGGTTGCGGCGGTCGGCCCAACAGAGCGCGGCATTGTGCCGGACCAGGACCTCCTCGACCCCGTCGGTCCACCAGGACTCGTGACGGGGTTCGACAGCGACGCGGACGTGGGGTGGGAAGAGCCCGAGCGTCGCCTCGAGGGCCTCGACCCGCGCCGGCAGATCGGGCGGGAGCTGGATCAGGACCGGACCGAGGCGGTCGTCGAGGCCGGCGGCGCGGGTCAGGAACCGATCGACCGGTTCCGCCGGATCGCGCAGGCGTTTGATGTGCGTGAGGTAACGGCTCATCGTCACTGCCATCCGGAAGCCGGCGGGCACGGTCTCCGCCCAGGTCTCGAACACCTGCTTCTCGGGTAGGCGGTAGAAGGTGTTGTTCACCTCGGCCGTGGTGAAGTGCCGGGCATAGAAGTCCAGCCACTGCTTCTGCGGCAGCTTCTCGACGCGCCGCGCCAGTCCTTGTACTGCCGGCCTGAGGTGCCGATATGGAGCACCTCGCCGATACTACGCAGATATGCCGTTGACAGACGCAACGTCTTTCCGTGACCATCGTCGACGTGCTTCTGGAGATGTCGTCGCCCACCGGGCGTGAGGAGGTCGTCGGCGCCGTGCGCGCCGACGCTTGAGTGACCTGCCCCGACAGGCGCGAGTGACCGCACCACGGCCCGCGCCGGTCGACGCGCACCCTCATTTCCTCCCACGACACCAGAGGTGTTCTCCCATGCATGCCCTCAGCGAATCCGCGATCCGCGGATCCTTCGTCAACGTGACCCTGCGCGAACGCAAGGCACTGGCACTCCCATCCGACCTCGACGAGTTGGATTGGGGGCGACTCGATTTCCTCGGCTGGCGCGACCCACGGCAGCCGCAGATCGGTTACCTCGTGATCCCCGTCGACGACGAGGCCGTGGGCGTCATGCTGCGGCTCGGCGGACGCCAGCCGCGCAACCGCCAGCTCTGCTCGTTCTGCGAGGACGTCTTCCTGCCCAGCGACGTCGCCTTCTTCAGCGCGAAGCTCGCCGGCCCCGCCGGCCGCAAGGGCGACACCATCGGCACCCTCGTCTGCTCGGACTTCGCGTGTTCGAAGCACGTCCGGATGAAGCCGCCCGCCCACATGGCCGGCTCGGACCCGGAAGCCCTTCGGCAGGAGCGGATCCTGACCCTGCAGCTTCACCTCGAGGGCTTCGCCCGGCGGGTGCTGGATCGGTAGGTCGCGGTGGATCCGGTGGTGTCCGACCCGGATTATCGGGCACGGGCGCGACCGGATCGCCCGGTCTACTCCGGTTGTGCGGCAGCGTGATCCCGCAACAGCTCCGCCAGGTGAGTCCGCGCGCGGTTGAGTCTCGACTTGATCGTCGCGACCGGAACCCCCTGATGCGCGGCGATGTCGGCGTAGCTCATGTCACCGTACTCCCGCAGGACGACGGCCTCCCGCTGGTCTTCGGACAGTCTGCCGAGCGCCTGGCGGACCGCGTCGCGCAGGGCGATCCTCTCGTCGAACCGGTCACCGCCGTCGTCGTCGACGAGCTGCACCGGCTGGTCCGGGTCGGTGAAATCGGTGATCCGGGTGTTGGGCTTGCGCTTGCGCACCACCATGAGCGCGTTGTTCGCGGCGACGCGGTGCAGCCAGGTGGAGAACCGGGACTCGCCCCGGAACTTGTGCAGGTTCTGCCACGCCGCGACCAGCGTGTTCTGGAGCGCGTCCTCGGCGTCGTGCTGGTCGGTGCAGATGTTGAGGCACACCGCCCACACATGGGTGCGGTGCGCGCCGACGAGTTGCGCGAAGGCGCGCTGGTCGCCGTTGCGGGCGGCCAGGAGCAGGGCGGTCTCGTCGATCGCCGGTGTCGTCGTGTCCATCAGAGGTCATGACCTCCGGCGCCGGGGTCGTCGCCCGGGTCGTCGAGCCACACCGATCCCGACTCGGCGCCGCCGACGTCCTCGGACAGGTCCGTCCCGGCGTCGTCGATGCCGCCGAGGTCCACCGCCTCCGATTCCACACCTGCGCCGGGAACCGTCGACAGGTCGTCGGGCGCGTCGGCCGCGAGTTGCAGGCCGTCCTCGTCGGGCAGGGTGTCGTCCATCTCCGGAACGGTGTCGGGATCGGCGGTCGCGTGCGGGTCGAACGCCGCGGCGAGGGCGGCCTCCCAGACGTCCGACGGCGGCTCCGGCAGCGCCCCGGCGTCGACACCGAACGAGGCCAGGATGGCCGACTCGTCGTCGTGCATGGTCACAGCTCCAATCGTGTGCGGGAGGTCCCGCGCGGGTGTCCGACCCCGCGGCCACCGCTGAAACGATGCTACGTCCTCGACGACGGCCGTCCCGGGTCTGATGCCCGGGTCGGTCCGTGAGGTTCCACCGGCCCGTGATGTACTCGGCGAACAGGAGAGATGCGCGTTCGCGGGGGGAGATCGACGCGCCATACGGGGTCGGGGGAACCTTTCTCGCACCCGGTGGCAACAGATTCCCGACACGCTCACCACCGAGTCCGAAAGGCGCCACAGCATGTCCGGGAACCCCAGTACCAGCAGCAGCACCCCTCCGTCCGCACCGAACGGCGGCCGGGTCCTCCACACCACCGACAGCGCCGGCAACCACGTGGACGTCCACTACGACGAGGACGGGAACGTGATCCTCGTCGAGGCCGACACCGACGGGGACGGGCGCGCCGACACGGCTGCCGCTCCCACCGCGGACGGGGGATCCGTCGTCGCCACCGACGACGACCGCGACGGCACCGTCGACCGGGTCGTGCACTACGACGCGTCCGGGGACCGGATCCGGGTCGACCACTACGAGGACAGCCGCCTCGTCGCGCAGACCCTGGACACCGATGGGGACGGGCGCGCCGACACGCTCCTCGAGGACACCGACCGCGACGGCTCCCCCGACACCCTGTCCGTCGACAGCAATGCCGACGGCCGGATCGACGCGGTCGCCGTCGACACCGACGCGGACGGACGCTACGACACGTTCGCCGTCGACACCGACCACGACGGCAGCGTCGACGTGCTCGGGCGCGACCTCGACGGCGACGGCCGGATCGACGTGTTCATCGACGAGGACGGCGCGTACGGCAGCGAGCCGTCGGACCCGTACAGCGGCGGCCACGCTCACGGCCACGACGACATCGACGTCTGACCGATCCCACCGGAGAGGTCTCCGTCCCCGCTCGGACGATCAATTGATCAGACCCGAGCGGGTCAGGAAGGCGCGCGCGTCCTCCAACGAGTTCAGGTCCGACATCCTCATGACGACGCCGCTCTTGGGGTTGGCGTACCGGAACGAGTACCGCTCGGACCCCGGTGCCACCTGTGTGACCTCCGCGGCGGCCGACCGGGCTGTGTCCTCCACGAGTTCGCATCGCTCGCGATCGTCGAAACAGTAGGTGCGGTTGCGGATGTCGATGATGTCGCGGTTCGCCTCGTTGACGTCGACGTTGAAGGTGAAACTCATGATCCCCGTGAGGAATCCCTCGCCGAGTCCGGCGAGGGGACTGTCCTTGGAGATCTCGCAGCTCACCGATGTCGCGCCGTTCCCGTTCGCCCCGTTCACCCGGTTGCGCTCGCATCCGGTCAGGTAGGACTGCAGGGCGGCCGGCAGCTGACGCCGCGCCTGCTCGACGTCGGTGAGGATCGGACCCTCGTCCTCTCCCGTCGGCCACGAGTCCCGCGGGTCGGTCTCCATGGTCTCGGTCGGTGTCGACGCCTGCGGCACCGGCTCGTCGCCGCCGCGGGTGGCGGCCACGACTCCCACCACCGCCGCGACGACCGCCGCCGCGGCCACACCCGCCGCGGCGATCCGCTTCCACCGGCCCCGGGTGGCCGCGGACTGTTGACCCCCGGACTCGGGCCGGGTGTGCCAGGACGGCATGAGCTCGGCCGGCGCGGGCACCGGGCGCGGCTGCGTCGGCGCCGAGTCGGCCAGCACGGTCAACAGGGCGCCCTGGGCCACAACGGTCTTCGGATCATCGAGGGTCGCCACCGGACCGACCTCCCCGAGGCGTCGCTGGACGAGCGGGATCCTCGACGACCCGCCCGTCAGGTACAGCGCCGTGAGCTGACCGGGGTGGGTCAGGCCGGCATCGGCGAACGTCGCACGGGTCAGATGCAGCGCAGCCTCGACCGCGGGGCTGATGAGTTCGTCGAACTCGTCACGCGTGATCTGCAGGGTGATCCGTCCTGCCGGTCCGGGCACGGTGATGGTGGCCGACGGTGTCTCCGACAGCAACTCCTTCGCCTGCTGCACCGATGCCTGGAGCGCCTGGACGGCGTCGATCGGCGCCCCGCGACGCAGCCAGGACGCATGGTCGGGGTCCCGGTCGGCGACGCGATCCTCCACCCAGCGCTGCAGCAGCGCATCGAAGTTCTTGCCGCCCAGGCCGTTGTCGCCGCGCGCGGCGATCACGCGGAAGCCGTTCGTGTCGGTCACCTCGAGAACCGCCACGTCGAGGGTGCCGCCGCCGAAGTCGAACACCGCGATCCGCGCGCCGTGCTGGAGTGCGTGGGAGCGCGAGTAGTGTCCCGCCGCCGCGCGCGGCTCGGAGACGGTGGTGATCCGCTCGCGCGGGATTCCGGCGGCCATCGCGGCGTCGACCAGCACCTGGATCTGCCGGGGCGCCCACGCCTCCGGGTGTGTGAGGACGACCCGGTCGGGCATGACGCCGGCATGTGCGGCGAGACCGCGACCGACGATGGCGCGCATCACCGCCGCCACCAGTGCGGATGTCGGCACGTCGAACCCGTTCGCCCGGACGCCCGGCTGCTGTCCGATGAGCCGCTTGGGTGAGGCGACGAACCCGGCCGGGTTCTGCGCGGCGGCGTTGAGCGCCGCCGCCCCGACCAGGATGCCGGCGGGCCCGTCGACGAACACCGCCGACGGCATCAGGTTGCTCGTGTGACTCAGCGACAGTGCCTCGATGCTGCCGCTGGTGGCGCCGGAGTGCGCGGCCGCCGAGTTGGAGGTGCCGAAATCGATGGCCAGAGACCACGTGTGGGATGCAGCTGTCATGGCGTGGGGATGTTCCTCGGTGGCTGGTGGCCTGTGGCCAACATCGTGTAGATCCGGATGAGGGTGACCAGCGCGGCGTCCTCGGCGGCCGAGCGGGTCGCGAGCGTGCGCTGTTGCGCGGCCGCGAGGAGTCGCTGTGCCCGGACGGCGATCTCCCCCGGCGGGGTGGTCTCCGCGAGGCCGACCCGGCCTGCCGGTCCGGTCGCGGTGAGGATCGTGCGCAACTCGTCGGTCACCGGCGACTGCGGGTCGGTGTCGAGCATGCGCTGATAGTCCTCGAGGACGGTCACCGGCAGCAGCGCGGGATCGGCGCGCAGGGTCGCCGCGATGGTCCGGATGTGGTCGCGCGCAGGATGGTCGAAGGCCAGCCGGTCGAGGCGGGCCAGGATGCGGTGCGCCCGGTGGAGGACGGCGAACCGCGTGGTCGAGGCCCGGAGTGCGCGACGCAGCGCGGCCAGGCCGGAGCGATCCGCCAGCCAGGCGTTCAGCGCGGCCGCCCCTCCGCCCGCCGCGATCCCGCGACCGTTGAGCACCCCGTACTCCCCCAGCAGGCCGAGGAGCTCGACCCGCTCCGCGGGCGGGATCGGACCGGCCGCGGGATCGGCGGAGTCGAAGATGCGCAGCACGTCCAGCCGGCCCACACCGTGCAACCGCGCCAGCGACGCGGCGTGACGTTCGGTCAGCAGCCCGGTGTGACTGGTCTGCGCCATCAGTCCCGACACCGGGACGACCTCGCTGACGACATCGCTGAGGCGGGCGGCCAGCCGCACCGCGTGCTGTCGTGCGTGATCGAGCGGATCTGTTCTGCCCCAGGCACCCTCGCCGAAGGAATCGGCACGCGAGAGAACCCCCAGCGTGGTCAGCGGGGTGAACGGCAGACGGTTGAGGAACTCGATCTCGTCCGCGCGGGGCGCGGCGTCGAACAGGAAGACCGCGGCGTCGGCGTCGACCGACGCGTTCCGGGTCTGCTCGAAGCCGTCGATCGTCACACGGCGGGTCGCCGCGTCGTTGGCCACGGTCAGCGTCGACAGGCCGGGGGTGTCGATCAGCGTCTGTTCGCGCAGCGCCGCCGACGGGAGCCACCGGTCGACATAGGCGATGTCGCCTGCGAACAAGGGGGATTCGACGCCGCTGGCCGGCCCCAGGGCGGCGGGTCGACGGGTGCCGTCGAGGCCGACGACCTCGGCCCGCGACGGCGCACCGTCCTGGTAGACGGTGACCACGTTGGTCGCCTCCAGCGCCGCGGTCTCGGCCACCGGCGCCCCGATCAGCGCGTTCACCAGCGTCGACTTACCCGCCTTGAGGCGGCCGACGACCACGACACGGGGTGGGGACCAGAGAATGGCTCCGATCGAATTCGCTTGTGCGACACAGTCACCGCCCAGGGCGGCCAGCTGACGCAGCCCGCGGTCGAGCGCGACGTGGATGGGATCGTTCGACGCGGTCACGTGGGATCGCCCCCGCTCAGGATCGTCTCGGCGGCGACGATGCGCTTGTCGACGATGGCCAGATTCGAGGTGAGCCGTTGCGTCGTCTTCTGCCGGGCGGCGGCCGACGCGGCGGCGGCCTCCTGCACCTCGTTGATCGTCGTCTGCAACTGCTCGATGCCGGTGCGCAGGTGGTCGCGGTAGTGGATGACGATCTCCGGTCGCGCCTGCGCGACCGCGCTGTCGAGCAGGCGATTGGTCGCGGTCTTGGTGGTCGCGAGCGTTTCCCGCAGCCAGGACAGAAGGTTGGTCTTGCCCGCCCGGATCGCCCGGAAGCTCAGGTTCACCCCCACCCACACGGTGCCGACGACGATGCCCACGCCGAGCAACGCCGACAACCCGAGAAGCCCTCCGAGAGTGGACGATCCGACGACGCCCATCGTCAACAGCGTCGGGTCGAGGAGGCCTTGCGTCTTGCTCGCGACCTGGTGGGTCTCGATCCTCTTGTCCTGCAACGAGTTCACGATCCGACTGCTCACCTCGGCCCACACCGTCGGGTCGTCTGCGAAGCGGGGTGCGACGACGACGTCGTGCAACCGCCGCAGGAAGCCGGTCAGGGTCTCGGCCATCGCCATCTGCAGGTCGGCCTGCATGTCGGCGGCGAACTTCTGTTCACTCCGACGCAGCACCTCCATGCCGTTCTTGTTGATGTGGGTCGTCCACTTGTCGCGGATCGCGTCGAGCCGACGCTCGAGGTCGTCGATCGCCTCCTGTCGCAGGAGGGTCAGATCGCGGGCGAGATACTGCTCCCATTGACGGGACTGGGCCTGCAGTTCGGTGAGGCGGTCACGTTCGGCCGTGAGATCCGGGAGCGCGGCCTCGCCGGCCTCGACCGCCGCGAGTTCGTCCGCGATGGACGCACGCACCACGCGCAGTCCTTCCAGACAGGTACGCACCGCGTCGATGTGCGGCGAGGCGACCGCCCGGTCGAGGCGGGTGACGACGGCGTCGCGTAGTTCGGTGATCCCCGAGTCGGCTTCCAGACGGTCGCGCAGGCCGGGGTCGGGGCTCTCGGCGCCGAGGACGGCGAGAAGGCTCGACACCCCGATCACCGGGACCTCCCGGCCCAGGTGCTCGGCGATGAGCCGCCGGTTCTCGACGACGACCTCCCGCCAGCGGCCGAGGTTCTTGTCGGTCTTGGTCACGGCGACCACGACCGCATCGACCGTCGACCCCGCCTGCCGGACGAACTCCATCTCGGGCGCGGTGATCGGGGACGAGGCATCGCACACCAGCACCAGCACACAGGCCTGCCGGGTGGACTCGGACGCGAGCTTCGCCAGGCCGGGGTCGAGTCCACCGACGCCGGGCGTGTCGACGAGGGTGACGTCGGCGACCCGCGCGTCCCGGAGGGCGATGGCCGCGGCCGTGGGCAACTCGTCGACGGTCCGGTCGCGCACCTTCTGCCCGTCGACGGTGACCCAGTCGGCCAGTTCCGCCGGCGAGACCGGCCGCGGCCCGGACGGAAAGTACAGTTCGGCGCGCTCGGCGTCGGCCTCCGGCCCGGCGGTCACCGACACCGTGACCGAGGAGGTCACGTCGACCCCGACCGGACAGAGGTCGCGACGACCCACCAGCGCGTTGACCAGGGAACTCTTGCCCCGCTGGACCTCTCCGGCGACGACGACGATGCGCTTCGGCCGTCGGTTCAGCCGGTCCTCGGCCAGATCGGCGACCGCGTCCTTCTGGTATGCGCGCAACACCTTGACGGCATCGGCGACGACCGTCCGCGCGGACTCGGGGACCGATGCGAGCGGCGCGCTCATGCGATGCGCCGCCCTGCGGCGCCACCGCCACCACCCCACCCGGTCATGCGATCATGCTGATCGACCGGACGCCTGAGCGCAAAAAAGGGGCCGACGCGTCTCCCCCCGGCCAGTCCTCCGAACAGAGGACGCGAGTGCCGGTGACCGCCCGATGGTCGGGGCGCGGCGGACCGGCTGGGCGACCGGCGGACATCCGGCACTATCCTGCATTCACCACAGAATCGTGCAGATTCGGTCTAGGGGGAACCAGCGGGGGTTCGCGCGGCAACACATCCGGTGAGAAACATCGATGAACGCCGCCGCTCGGAGGAACTCTCCGCGGGGCAGGGCTGCAGGGGAGGACTCCGAGATGAAAGATTGGCGCCCGATCGTCGCCGTGGCGACGGCGGCCCTGGTGGTCGCCGGGACCGCGGCATGCACCACCGACGGCCAACCGGTCCCCTCCGCGAAGGACGCCGAGCCCGCGACGTCCTCCGTCGATCTCGCCGCGCTCGACACCGGCGACTACCCGACGGAGCCGCGACCGCCGTTCGACTACCCCGCCGACGACGCCGAGTTCCTCCGCGTGGAGGGCCAGCGGATGGGCCAGTTCATCATCCCTCCGTTCGAGCTCGCACCCGACGTGACGCAGCCGAACGCCCTCTTCACGGCCCCCATCGCCAGCCGCGCGGCGCTCGGCGTGCTCTTCGGCGAGGGTGCCGCGACCATCCCCGCGAACGAGCGGTTCCTCGGCGGGTTCTCGACGAGTGCCCGGA
This sequence comes from Gordonia paraffinivorans, assembly GCF_900683595.1. NCBI lineage: Bacteria > Bacillati > Actinomycetota > Actinomycetes > Mycobacteriales > Gordoniaceae > Gordonia > Gordonia paraffinivorans. Next base: position 1,154,004 of record NZ_CAACYD010000006.1, read on the forward strand.
CGCCGGCGAGCGGACCGCGGGAACAGCGCAATCTCCAGATCGTCGTCCTGCGCTACCTGACCCCCGGAGATGCCCGGGCCGCCGTGGACCAACTCGCCCGGATCACCTCGCGGGACTGGAACAACGCGCCGATCACGCCGCTGCAGGGAGTCCCGGGCGGCGTCTTCCTCAACGCCGTGTCGCCCGGCGACGGCGGACATCACGCGGCCGGCTACACCCAGCGCGACGTGTACGCGGTCTACGCGTGGACGAGGGTGAGCACCGCGGAGGCGGCGGCGCAGTCGGAGTCGCTGATCCGCACCGCGCTGACCCGACAGGCCGATCTGATCTCGAAGTTCCCCCGCACGCCGTCGGCCCAGGACAACAGGAACATGGGTCGGGCCCCGGTGGCGGGCCGGCCCCGCATGGACGAGAACAAGATCCTCATCTACGCGCTCCCCTACTCCGACCAGGAGATCGCCGAGAAGAAGACCGGACTCAACCCGTTGGCCGTCCGTGCCGTCTACGGTCCTCGCGGACTCGCGCACTTCGCGGCCGACCCGCCCATGACCCTCAACGCAGCCGAGCGGGCCGGTTCCCTCGCGACCGCCGTCGACCGCTCGATCGTCTTCCGGGCCGAGACCCCGGAGAAGGCCGAGGAGTACCTGATGCCCAAGGCGGACGACTCGGACAGCACCACCGCCATCGCCCCGCCGCCCGGACTCCCCGCCGCACGGTGCGAGGCCACCCCCACCGGGGGCGACCGGACCGCGTACCAGTGCGCGGTCCAGGTGGGGCGATACGTCGCGATTTTGGGCTCGTCGAGCAAACGCGACGTCTACCAGCAGACCTCGGCGCAGTACCTGATCCTCACCAAGGCCGATCAGAACGCCAACTAGGAGCGGGGAGTGGGGCATCGGCGTCGGGAGCCGCAGCGGTCGCGCCCGCGACGTGGCCGGCTCGCCGGTGTTCCGCTCCGCGAGCGCGGGTAGGAGCGGTGAGCTCGTCGAGAAGCCGGCGACGGCGACAGGGAGGCGGCCCACCAACAGATCCCGCGCCGGTATCCGATCCGGGCGACCGCCGATCAGCCGGCAGTGGACGACGCCTCGTCATCCCGCGGCGCCGGCGGACGCCAAACGAAAAAGACCAGATCGCTTGCCCGCGATCCGGTCTCGTCCGGTGAGCTTGCGCTCTCGGTGGGCGAAGGGGGACTTGAACCCCCACGTCCCGAAGGACACTGGCACCTGAAGCCAGCGCGTCTGCCATTCCGCCACTCGCCCGTGGCCGCCGGTCTCCCGGCGAGCATGTCGTCGGATGTTTTCCTCCAACGCCTGGACGACGATAACAGCACTCCGCCGTCGATTCAAAACCGGGTGGGCGGACCGGCTCCGGCACCGCCGGTGAGCTGGGAACCGACAGATCCAGGGAGAGACTGGCCACAGTGCTGGTACAGGTGTTACACACGGTGCACCAGTTGTCGTGGTGGCACAGTTGTCCTTTCTTGTCGCTATCATCAAACAAGGCCAGATGCACGGCGACACGCTCGTCCAGCCCGCGAAAGGAGGTCTCGGTGGGGATACTGCAACGGATCGAACGCAAGCTCGAGGGCGCCGTCGACGACGGATTCGCTCGGGTCTTCGGTGGTCAGGTCGCCCCGCAGGAGATCGAACACGGACTGCAGCGTGAAGCCGAGGAGTCGCTGGAGAACCTCGGCGACGGCGCGATCCTTGCGGCGAACAGCTACACACTGCTCCTGAGCCCGTCCGACCACGAGCACATCGCCGCGGAATACGAACTGAACCGCAAGACCTTCTCGAAGCATCTGGAACACTTCATCAAGGACAACGGTTGGCAGACCTACGGCCAGGTGGTCGTAGAGTTCGAACAATCGCCGACCCTGCACACCGGGATCTTCCGTGTCCGCGGGGCGGTCAACCCGGATGCGCGGCCCCGACCGGTGCCGTCACGTCCGGGACACGACGCCCCGCCCCCGAAGGCCCCGCACCACCCTGCCGGACAGCCGGCCCCGAATCCTCTCCAGGCCAACCCAGACCAAGGAGCCCCGAACATGACTCAGAACCCCGGATACGACCAGCGCAGGGGCGCCGATCCCGCCTACGACCAGGCAGCCTACGACCAGCAGGCGTATGACCAGCAGGGTTACGACCAGTACGGTCGGCAGGGCTACGACCAGCAGCAGCCCGCGTACGAACAGGGCGGCTACGAGCAGCAGGGCTACGGACAGCAGCCGGCCTACGACCAGGGCTACGGCCAGCAGGGCTATGGTCAGGGATACGGCCAGCAGGGCTACGACCAGCAGGGCTACGGACAGCAGCCCGGTTATGGTCAGCAGCCCGGCTACGACCAGGGCTACGGCCAGCAGCCCGGTTACGACTACCAGCAGGGCTACGGCCAGCAGGGCTATGACCAGGGCTACGGCCAGCAGCCCGGCTACGACCAGGGCTACGGCCAGCAGCCGGCGGGCTACGACTATCAGGGCGGCTACGACCAGGGTTACGGACGCCCGGCCGGCGGCTACGCGCCGACGACGATCACCCTCTACCTGGAGGACGGCAGCAACCGCACCTTCCAGCTCCACGAGGGCTCCAACGTGATCGGACGCGGCCAGGACGCGCAGTTCCGTCTTCCCGACACCGGTGTCTCGCGCCGGCACGTCGAGATCCGCTGGGACGGCACCACCGCGCTGCTCACCGACCTCAACTCGACCAACGGCACCACCGTCAACGATCTGCAGGTCAACACCTGGGAGCTCGCCGACGGCGACCGCATCCGGGTCGGCCACTCGGACATCACCGTCCGGTTCTCCTAGGCGACACCGCTGCCGGGGCCCGCGTACGCGATCGGCCCGGCCGGACGCCGTCGGTCGCGGCGGCGTCGGGTCGCCTGTGAGCGACTTCCGGATGCCGGTTCAGTGGCTCGTTGATACTGAACTGTCATATGTGAATGACCGGCTTCGGGAGAACTGCCCATAAGATGCACACGGGTCCGCCGGTTCGATCGGCACCGACACGGTGCGCGGCGGATCTCTCGATGACCGGACCGAGATGTGACGGCGCTGGAGGTGAACACACGACATGCAGGGCTTGGTACTGCAGCTGACCCGTATCGGGTTCCTGCTGCTGCTCTGGCTGTTCGTCTTCGCCGTCATCCGCACGCTGCGGGCCGACATCGCGACGGCCGGCGGCATGCGCATCCCGCGTTACCCCGGCGGCTCGGACAAGCGCCGGCGCGGTTCCGGTCGCGGCACCGCCCGCTATCTCGTGGTCACCCACGGCGCGCTGGCGAACACCCGTATCGGTCTCGGCCAACAGCCCGTACTCATCGGGCGCGCCGACGACTCGACGCTGGTCCTCACCGACGACTACGCCTCGGAGCGTCACGCCCGGCTGTCGAGACGCGGTGACGACTGGTACGTCGAAGACCTCGGTTCCACCAACGGCACCTACCTCGACAGGTCCAAGGTGACGACCGCGGTCAAGGTCCCGCTCAACACGCCGATCCGCATCGGCAAGACAGTGATCGAGTTGCGCCCGTGACCCTCGTGTTGCGCTACATCGCGCGCAGCGACCGTGGCCTGGTCCGGTCCAACAACGAGGACTCGTTCTACGCCGGTCCGCGCCTGCTCGCGCTCGCCGACGGCATGGGCGGACACGCCGCGGGCGAGGTCGCCAGCCAGCTCGTCATCCGCGCCCTGTCCGCACTCGACGAGGACGAACCGGGCGGCGACCTGCTCGGTCAGCTCGACCGTGCGACCCGCGCGGGCAACGAGGCCATCGCGGCCCAGGTCCAGGAATCGCCGGAACTCGACGGCATGGGCACCACGCTCACCGCGATCCTCTTCGCCGGCAGCCGGATCGGCCTGTGCCACATCGGCGATTCGCGCGGATACCTGTACCGCGACGGCGTCCTCACCCAGATCACGCGCGACGACACGTTCGTCCAGACCCTCGTCGAGGAGGGTCGCATCACCCCGGAGCAGGCGCACACACATCCGCAACGCTCGCTGATCATGCGGGCGCTGACCGGGACCGAGGTCGAACCCACGCTGACGATGCGCGAGGCGCGCGCCGGTGACCGATACCTGCTGTGCAGCGACGGCCTGTCGGATGTCGCCAGCGAGGAGACGATCGCCGAGACCCTCGGCTCCATCGCCGACCCCAAGGAGTGCGCCGACCGTCTGATCGAGCTCGCCCTGCGCGGCGGCGGTCCCGACAACGTGACCGTCGTCCTTGCCGACGTAGTCGACACCGAGTACGGCGATTCGCGGCCGATCGTCGGCGGCGCCGCCGGGGGCAACGAGGAGCACTACACGCCCGACCCCGCGACCGCCGCCGGCCGCGCCGCGGCGCTGCGTCCCCCGCCCGCCGAACCGCAGCGGCCCACCGTCCTCGCCGATGCCGTGGAGGAGCCGCGACCTCGATCACCGCTGCGCCGCTGGCTCGTCGCGGGTGTCGTGATCGCCGTCGTCGCCGCACTCGTCGCGGGCGTCTTCGTCGTCCGCGCGATCGTGCGCAACAACTACTACGTCGCCGCGGACTCTGCCGGGGACGTCCTGATCTATCGCGGCTCCCCCGCCGATGTGTTGTCGTTCTCCCTGTCCGAGCCCGTCACGCGGGTGTGCGTGGAGGACCTCGATCAGGAGAAGCCGAGGTACACGTTCATCTCGTACTCCGACGAGTGCGAGTTCCCGCTCAACCTCGAGGACCTCGTGTCGGGTCCGGCGCAGTCGGTCAAGGACGTGATGATCCGCGACCGCAGCTCCGAGGAGATCGAGGGCGTGGTCACCAGGGAGCTCACGTTCAAGTGCGACAACGCGCTGTCGGCTCCCCCGGTCCCGCCGGCCTCCTCGACCCCGCAGGCCTCCCCGGCACCGGCCTCGAGCGCACCGCCCGCCCCGCGGGCGACCCCCGCGCCGTCGGGCATCCCGCAGCGCGGCGCCACCGAGTCGGTGGCCCCGCCCGCGCCCGGCGACGCTCCCGCCGACAGACCCGCACCACCGGAGGACGCCGGTAAGAGCTGCCGGCAGCAGGTGAGATGACCCAAGCCGCACCCGCCCCTCACGCACCGCCGCGCCGGCCCGCGACGAGCACCGGCCGCAACGCCGAGCTGCTCCTACTCGGGTTCGCGATCGGTCTGGTGACGGTCGCCCTGCTCATCGTGCAGGCCGCCCAGGACCAGAGCCTGTCGTGGGACATCCTCAAGTACATCGCCGCGTACTCCGTGCTGTTCGGCGTCGCGCACGTGGTGGTCCGTCGCTACGCACCGCACGCCGACCCGATCCTGTTGCCGGTCGTGGCGGTGCTCAACGGACTCGGACTGGTGCTGATCCACCGGCTCGACCTCGGGTCGGGCAACACCGGCGAGTCGATCACCCCCACCGAGGCCACCCACAACGCCGACCAGCAGTTGCTGTGGGCGACGCTGGGCATCATCGCGTTCTCGGCGATCCTGATCCTCATCCGGGACCACCGCACGCTGTCGCGATACGCCTACACGCTCGGCCTGGGCGGACTGGTCTTCCTGGCGATCCCGGCGATCCTGCCGAGTTCGTTCTCGGAGATCAACGGATCGAAGAACTGGATCATCACGCCGTTCTTCTCCATCCAGCCCAGCGAGTTCTCGAAGATCCTGATCATCATCTTCGCCGCGGCAATCCTGGTCTCCAAGCGCGACCTCTTCATCACCGCCGGCCCGCATGTGCTGGGCGTGGACCTGCCCCGCGCGCGGGACCTCGGTCCGCTGCTGGCCGCCTGGGGTATCGCGATCGTGGTGATGATCGTGCAGAAGGACCTCGGCACATCCCTGCTGATCTTCGCGACCATCCTGACGATGCTCTACGTCGCGACGTCCCGCGTGGAGTGGCTCGTGCTGGGCATCGGTCTGTTCGCGATCGGCGCCGTGGTGGCCTGGTCGATCTTCTCGCACCTGCAGACCCGCGTGTCGGTGTGGCTCGACCCGTTCGAGGACTTCGACGGTTCCGGCTACCAGATCGGACAGAGCCTCTTCGGACTGGCGACCGGCGGCCTGTTCGGCACCGGCCTCGGCTCCGGCCGTCCGCACATCGTGCCGTTCGCCAACACCGACTTCATCGTCGCGACCATCGGCGAGGAGCTCGGGCTGGCCGGTCTCACCGCGATCCTGCTGCTCTACCTGATCTTCATCCACCGGGGACTGCGCACCGGCATCGCCGTGCGCGACAGCTTCGGCAAGCTGCTGGCCACCGGCCTGGCGTTCACCATCGCGATGCAGGTCTTCGTGGTGGTCGGCGGCGTCACCAAGCTGATCCCGCTGACCGGTCTGACCACGCCGTTCCTGTCCTACGGCGGTTCGTCGCTGCTGGCGAACTACATCCTGGTCGCACTGCTCATCCGTATCTCCAACGCCGCGCGCGAGCCGGATCCGGCCAAGAAGCGACCCGCCCCCAAGCCGGTCGACGCGCTGCCCACCCAGGTGGTGAGGCGCCGATGAACAAGCCGATCCGCAACGTCTCCATGGCGGTCATCGTCATGATCGTCGCGCTGCTGGCCAACGCCACCTATGTCCAGGTGTTCAAGGCCGACGCGCTGAAGACCGATCCGCGCAACAACCGCGTCCTGCTCGACGAGTACTCGCGGCAGCGCGGGCTGATCACCACCGCCGACGGCACGGTGATCGCCCTGTCGGTCCCGACCGACACGCGCTTGAAGTTCCTGCGCCAGTACCCGCGGGAGGGCGCCGACGCGTTCGCGCCGGTGACCGGGTTTTACTCGTTCCAGTACCTCGCCAGCCAGATCGAGCACTACGAGAACGCCATCCTCAACGGCTCGGACGACCGGCTCTTCGGTCAGCGCTTCATGGACATGTTCTCCGGGCGCGATCCGCGCGGCGGCAACGTCGTCACCACCATCAACCCGAAGGTCCAGATGGCGGCCTACCGGGCGATGCTGAACGGTCCGTGCGACGGGCCGTGCCGCGGCGCGGTGGTGGCCCTGCAGCCGAACACGGGCAAGATCCTGGCGATGGTCTCGACCCCGAGCTACGACCCGAACAAGCTCGCCAGCCACGACCAGGAGGTCCGGGAGCGCGCCTGGGAGGCCTGGAACCGACCGGGTGACACCTCCCAGCCGATGCTCAACCGCGCGATCAACCAGCTCTACCCGCCGGGTTCGACGTTCAAGGTCGTCACCTCCGCGGCGGCGCTGCGCGATAACATCACGCCGTCGATCCGCCTCACCGCGGCGCCGTCGTACCCGCTGCCCGGCACCAACGTGTCGCTGCCGAACTACGGCGGCCAGACGTGCCCGGGCTCCTCGGGGGGAACCGTCTCGCTGGAGACCGCGTTCAAGTACTCGTGCAACACCGCCTTCGCACAGCTGGTGACCGAGAAGATGTCGGACGCGATCGGGAAGTTCACCGAGACCGCGCGCCTCTTCGGACTCGACCAGCCCGGCCCCGACATCCCGATGCCCGTCGCCGACTCGACCGTGGGGCCGATCCCATCGCTCGACGTCCTGGCCCAGGCATCGATCGGACAGCGTGACGTGCGCGTCACCCCGTTGCAGAACGCGATGATCGCGGCAACGGTCGCCAACGGAGGGGTGCGTATGCAGCCGTACCTGGTGGACAAGCTTCAGTCGGCGGATCTGCGCACGTTGCAGACCACCCCGCCGACCACCGCCAACAAGCCGATCACGCCGGAGCAGGCCGCCGAGCTGACGGCGATGATGATCGAATCCGAGCGCGCCACCGCGGGCGCCGGCGGGCCGGTCTCGATCGCATCGAAGACCGGCACGGCCGAGAGCGGCTCGAGCACGGACACCCCGTACGCCTGGTACATCGCGTTCGGTCCGTCGTCCAACGCGCAGATAGCGGTGGCCGTCGTGGTGGAGAATGGACGGTTCGGTGCGGATTCCGTCGGCGGGACCGTCGCCGCGCCGATCGGGCGAGAAGTGATCAATGCACTGGTGGGAGGTGGCAGTCGATGACCCTGCAGAACGGCACCACCATCGGTGATCGTTACCGGCTCATCCGCCTGATCGCGACAGGCGGCATGGGACAGGTGTGGGAGGCGCTCGACACCCGGTTGAACCGTCGGGTCGCGGTGAAGGTCCTCAAGGCCGAGTACACCAGCGACCCGGAGTTCATCGCCCGGTTCCGCGCCGAGGCGCAGACGACGGCGAAGCTGAACAACCCGGGCATCGCGAACGTCTTCGACTACGGCGAGACCCCGGACTACAACGGCGGCGAGCCGCTGGCGTACCTGGTGATGGAGCTGGTCGACGGCGAGCCTCTGAACTCGGTCATCGCCCGGCTCGGCCGGCTCTCGCTCACCAACACCCTGGACATGCTCGAGCAGACCGGCCGCGCGCTGCAGGCCGCGCACAGCCAGGGCCTGGTGCACCGCGACGTCAAGCCGGGCAACATCCTGATCACCCCGACCGGCCAGGTGAAGATCACCGACTTCGGCATCGCCAAGGCGGTGGACTCGGCCCCGGTGACCAAGACCGGCATGGTGATGGGCACCGCCCAGTACATCTCGCCCGAGCAGGCGACCGGCGACGAGGCGACCGCCGCATCCGACGTGTACTCGCTCGGCGTCGTCGGGTACGAGGCCCTCACCGGCCGGCGTCCGTTCCTCGGCGACGGGGCGATCACCGTGGCGATGAAGCACATCCGCGAGGCCCCGCCGCCGCTGCCGACGAACCTGCCGGCCAACGTCCGCGAGCTCATCGAGATCACGATGGCCAAGGATCCCCGCCACCGGTACGCCAACGGCGGAGAGTTCGCCGACGCCGTGGCCGCGGTCCGGGCGGGCCGCCGGCCACCGCGTCCGGGAGCGGCGGGTGCCGCCGTCGCCGGGGCCGACGCCGGTACGGCCGTGCTGGGCAACACCGTCGCCTCCCGTCCTCCGACGGCTCCGGCGAGCGCGTCGCGGCCGGTCACACCCCGGCCGACGGGCCGCACCCCGGTGGCACCGCCGCCGGACGACTCCTGGACCACGGGCCAGAAGGTGCTGGCCGGAGTGGCCGGGGCGCTGCTCGTCGGTGCGATCTGCCTGATCGGTTTCTATCTGGTGAGCAGCAGCGGCGACGACACCTCGCCGCCGGCCCCGTCGACCTCGTCGACGGTCACGCAGACGTTCACCACGACCGTGGCCCCGCCCCCGGAGCCCGACGACACGACGACCACCACGCAACGGACGACCCGGACCACCTCCGAGGAGACCACGAGCACCAGCGAGGAGACCACCACCAGGACCACACCGACGCAGCCACCGACGGACAACACGACCGAGGAGAACCCCGACACCGGCGCGGCGCCCGGAACGCCGTGCTTCCCCGGTGTGCCGTTCCCGTTGTGTTAGATCAGATCCATGCCCGACCCGCATCAGCGAGAAGCGTTCCTGTCGACATGACAGGCTGACCCCCGAGGCCGATGACGACACCACACCTCCTCTCCGACCGCTACGAGCTCGGCGAAACGCTGGGCTTCGGAGGCATGTCCGAGGTGCACTACGCCCGGGATCTCCTGTTGCACCGGGACGTGGCGATCAAGGTGCTGCGTGCCGACCTGGCCCGTGACCCGTCGTTCTACCTGCGGTTCCGCCGCGAGGCCCAGAACGCGGCCAAGCTGAATCACCCGACGATCGTCCAGGTCTTCGACACCGGCGAGGCCGAGACCGAGGACGGTCCACTGCCGTTCATCGTCATGGAGTTCGTCGACGGCGAGACGCTGCGTGACATCCTGCGGTCCAACGGGCCCATCGCGCCGCGGCAGGCCATGACCTGGATGGCCGACGTGGCGGCGGCGATGGACTTCTCGCACCGCAACGGCATCGTCCACCGCGACATGAAGCCGGCGAACGTGATGATCGACAAGTCCGGCGCGGTGAAGGTGATGGACTTCGGCATCGCGCGCGCGATGAGCGACTCGACTTCGACGATGACCCAGACCTCGGCGGTCATGGGCACCGCCCAGTACCTCTCACCCGAGCAGGCGCGCGGCATCAAGGTGGATCCGCGCAGCGACATCTACTCGATGGGCTGCGTGCTGTTCGAGCTGCTCACCGGAGAGCCGCCGTTCACCGGTGACTCGCCGGTCGCCGTCGCCCACCAGCACGTGCACGAGGACCCGCCGTGGCCGTCGCACGTCAACCCCGACGTCCCGCGCGAGCTCGACTCGATCGTGCTCAAGGCGATGAGCAAGAACAAGGACAACCGCTATCAGTCGGCCGCCGACCTCCGCGCCGACCTGATCAAGGTCCTCGCCGGCGGCAAGCCGTCGGCCCCGATGCTGCTCACCGACGAGGAGCGCGCCGAGCTCATCGACACCGGGCCGCGGCGGCCCACCCGCTCGGAGTCCACCGGCCCGCGGCGCGCCATGCCGCTTCGGTCCGGCGGTGGCCACCGGCGGGAAGACTCGTACGACGCCGATGCGGGCGATCTCCCGCCGCGGCGACGCTCCCGCAAGTTGATGGTCGGCGCGGTCGCGGCCGTGCTGGTGCTGATCGCCGCGCTGCTGGTGTGGTCGCCGTGGGGTTCCGGCTCGAACCCCGACGTCACCGTCCCGGCCGTCGCTGGGCTCAGCTCAGAGGATGCACAGACCGCGCTGGAACGGGCCGGATTCACCGTCCGCGTCCTGGAGGAACCGAGTCTCGACGTCAAGGCCGGTCTCGCGACGCGCTCGACGCCGGGTGAGGGTGTGCTGGCGAGCCAGGGATCCGAGGTCGCGCTGTACATCTCCACGGGCCCACAACGCCACCGGATACCGTCTGACCTGGTCGGCAAGACACCGGCGGAGGCGCTCGACGCCCTGAAGGTGCTCGGCTTCACCAACGTCAAGACCGAGCGGGTCGACTCGCCGGCCGACATGAAGGACAAGGTCGTGTCCACGGCCCCGAAGATCGGCACGGAGGTCCCGGTCAACGGTCCTGTCGTGCTGAACGTCGGCAACGGCCCCAAGGAGGTCACGGTCCGCGACGTCGTCGGCGTGTCCGAGGACCGCGCCCGAGCCGTCCTCGAGGAACTCGGTCTCGTCGTCGACGTCGTCGCGGTCGACGGCGAGCAGCCCGCCGGCACGGTCATCTCGACCTCGCCCGGCCCCGGCTCCACCGCCGAGCAGGGCAGCACGGTCCAGATCTCGGTGTCGCGAGGCAACCTGTTCACCGTCCCGAACCTGCGCGGCAAGTCGCCGGCCGAGGCCCAGGCGGCGCTCGAGCAGGCCGGATGGGAACGGTCGACGTTGACGCGGCAGACCCGCAACGTCCCGCTGAACAGCCCCGACAACGGAAAGGTGGTGGGTCAGGAACCGCCGGCCGGATCGAAGGCGCGCAAGAGCGGCGCGATCACGATCATCGTCGGCCAGGCGAGCCTCCTGCCGAACTGATCGTCCTGAGCGCCGAAGCGCACCGGGAGCAGTCGGCTCAGCCCACGGCCGAGGCCATCTCGGCCTCGAGTGCGGCGACCCGCGCCTCGTCGATCGTGATGCCGCAGGTCTTCAGCCAGTTCGCCAGCATGCGGTGACCACCCTGGGTCAGCACGCTCTCGGGGTGGAACTGCACCCCGTGGATCGGCAGTTCGCGGTGCATCATCGCCATCACGATGCCCGACTCGGTGCGCCCCGTGACGACGAGTTCGTCGGGGATCGTCTCGGGCAGGACGGTCAGCGAGTGATAACGCGTGGCGACGAACGGATCCGGGAGGCCGGCGAGCACGCCCTTGTCCTCGTGGAACACCAGCGACGTCTTGCCGTGCAGCAGTTCGGGCGCGCGGTCGACGGTTCCGCCGAAGGCCGCACCGATCGCCTGGTGCCCGAGGCACACGCCGAGGAGCGGTAGCTCCTGTGAGGCGGCCACCTCGACCATCGGCATCGTGGCGCCCGCCCGCTGCGGGGTGCCGGGACCCGGGCTGAGCAGGACGCCGTCGAATCCGGCCACGGCCTCGCGCAGGTGCTCGGCGTCGAACGGCTGCAGACGCGGGTCGTCGTTGCGCCAGACGACGGCCTCGACCCCCAACTGGCCCAGGTACTGGACCAGGTTGTAGACGAAGCTGTCGTAGTTGTCGATGACCAGGATGCGACTCACGCACCAAAGGCTACCGGCGAAAGCGGGTACCTTCCTCGGCGACCTGGTGAGATACCGTAGAAGTCGAGTGTTATCCACACCCGGGCCGCTCGTCGATGCTCTATGTCGCAGGCCCGGCACGCGTACGACCGTCCCCGGGCGGTGCAGCACAACAGAGGATGTCATGCCGAAGTCAAAAGTCCGGAAGAAGACCGACTACACGATCAACCCGGCGAGCCGTACCCCGGTCAAGGTCAGCACCGGCCCCTCGAGCTCCATCTACGTGGGCGTGATGCTCGGCCTGATGCTCCTGGGCCTCGCGTGGCTGATCGTCTACTACCTCGCCGCCACCCCGACGACCTACGGCGGCGACGGTCAGGTCCTGCACTGGATGGCAGAGCTGAACTCGTGGAATTTCCTCATCGGGTTCTCCCTCATGGTGGCCGGCCTGTTGATGACCATGCGGTGGCGTTGAGATCCTTCACCGGTTCTGCCGTCCCAGATCACTCTGAGCAGGGAAAACACATGTGTGTAAGTTATCCACACTGTGGAAATAACATGTGTGTAATTTCTCCCCACTGTGAGTAACTCCTGTGGATAACTCTGGGAATTCTTCAACACGCGAGTGGGCGACCCCGGTTCCGGCCGGGGTCGCCGCCTGCATCGGCGGGCTGATCCTCATCGGCGCGGCGGTGGTCGTCGCCAACGACCCGGCGGGTTCGGTCCTCCTGGGAATAGCCGGGGCCCTGCTGGCCGCCCTCGGCGCCTACACCCTCGCCGTCCGCCCGCGGTTGTCGGTGTCCGCCGGGGCACCGCCGGCCCTGTCCGTCCGGACGATCACCGGCCGGCGGACCTACACGTCGGAGCACGTCCAACGGATCCGGCTGCTGACGATGCGACGCATCGGACGCCGCGCCGGTCAGCTGGAGATCGACGTCGTCGACGACGGCGCCCGCCTCCTGGTCTTCACCCGCTGGGATCTGGGCACCGATCTCATCTCGGTGGTCGACGAGCTGCGCGCGGCCGGCTTCGAGGTCGACGACGATCGCTGATCGACACGGCTGCAGAGCGCCGACCGACGTCGGGGCTTCAGAGCGGATGGCTGATCGCGACGGATCCCGGAACCGACCGGTCGAGGACGGCTCGGCCGCTCGCCGGTCGTCAGCGGATGTAGATGGGCCCGTCGTAGGCGACGCCACCGGCGACACCGAGAGCGATCGCGAGGACGAACAGCGCGGCGAGCGCGACCCAGCCGACGCGGCTCGCGGCTTCGGGTGTGCGGCCGCCCGGCGGGAGGACGAGTCCCGGGAAATAGACGACGGCGGCCGTCGCCGCGGCGCCGAAGGCGAGTCCGCCGAGATGTCCGAGCACGGAGATGCCCGGGAGTGAGAACGACAGCACCACGTTGAAGGCGATGATCGACAACACCGGGACCGGCGAGACGCGGGCCTTGAGGATGATGACCAGCATCGCGCCCATCAGCCCGTAGATGGCCCCGGAGGCGCCCGCGGTGACGGCGCGGTCGGCTTCGAAGAGCATGACCGCGGCGCTCCCGCCGAGGAGCGCAATCAGATAGATCGCGAGATAGCGGAACATCCCCAGCGCGAGTTCGAGGTCGCGGCCGAGGATGTACAGCGAGAGCATGTTGACCGCGATGTGCATCACGGAGAAGTGCAGGAATCCGGCCGTCAGCAGTCGCCAGTACTCCCCGGAGGCGACATCGCTCTTGAGGAGGTCGCCCTCGGCGAAGAGCGGCGCGGCACCGGGGTCGCCGAAGCCCGCCTGCGCCGCACACAGCAGGAAGACGAGCACGTTGACCGCGATGAGTCCGTAGGTGACGTACGGCTTGGTCGGGACCACCCGGGTGGTCGCCATCGGCCGGATCCCGCGATCACCGAAGTCCGGCGTCCGCTGGACGCCGTCCCGGGCCAGGCAGTCGAGGCAGTGTTGTCCCACCGACGCCGGCCTCAGGCACTCCGGACATGCCGGTCGCCCGCACCGGCTGCACGACAGTCCGGTGGGGCGATCGGGATGCCGGTAGCACACCGCCGTGTGACCGGCGGTGTGTCCGGGGACGCTCAGTTGACCTCGATCTTCTCGATCACGACCGGCTCGAGCGGTCGATCGGAGCGATCGGTCGCGGTGGTCGCGATCGCGTCGACGACCTGCTGCGACGCCGGGTCGGTGACCTCACCGAAGATGGTGTGGCGGCGGTTGAGGTGAGGGGTCGGCCCCACGGTGATGAAGAACTGCGAGCCGTTGGTGCCCGGCCCGGCGTTGGCCATGGCCAGCAGGTACGGGCGGTCGAACTGCAGCTCGGGATGGAACTCGTCCTCGAAGCGGTAACCGGGGCCGCCGCGGCCGGTGCCGGTCGGGTCGCCGCCCTGGATCATGAAGCCGGCGATGACGCGGTGGAACACCGAGCCGTCGTAGAAGGGGCCGGAGTTGCCGCCCGACGCGTTCGGCTGGCTGTATTCCTTGGTGCCCTCGGCGAGACCGACGAAGTTGTCGACCGTCTTCGGGGCGTGGTTCGGGAACAGGTCGACCTTGATGTCGCCGCGGTTGGTGTGGATGACTGCGGTGGATTTCTGTGTGGTCACCCCTCCATCCAACCACTTGCACCACCGCCGATGGCCGAGACGTGCCTCTGGGGTGCGCAAATGCGTCCCGTCGCGGCCGGGGCGAACTGGCATCGCCTCCGACGGGCTGGCACTCTTGACGCCATGCCGAAGAAGTACCTCGTGGCCGCGCTGTCACTGCTCGCGGCGTCGGTCGCCGCCGGTGTGGGCGTCCTCGTCCTGCGCCGGACGCGCCAGGAACCGCCGCCGGTCTCCCCGACCGTCCCGCGTGTCGAAGAGGTGAGCCGGGCCCTCGCCGAGCGCACCGAATCCCGGCCCTCGTGACGCACGGCCGTGTGGTCGATCCCGGTGCCCGCGGACGCCGCGGGTAATTTGGACTCGTGACCTCAGACGACGAGCGCCCGCCGACACCGCCCACCCGACCCGGTGGCGCGGCGGACCGGGCGCGCGAGTCATGGTCGATGCCGCCCTCGTCGGACCCGGACGCCATCCGGGACGCCGACGACCCGGCGTCGAGCAGACCGGACCCGAGCTCCCGGGAGACGAGCAGATCCGCCGTCCCGAGTTCGGGGACGACGGCTCCGTGGGAGCGGATTCCGAGCGCACCCATCACCGCACCCCCGGGCCACACACTGTCCGACGCCGGGCGCCAGGGTCCCTCCGCGAATCGGTCGGGGCCTCCCGCACCCCCCGGTCCCGGAGCACCGCGCCCCGCCTCGCCGCATCCCGGTCCGCAGCCGGGGCCGCCCCGAAGTGGAGCGCCGCAGACCGGAGCACCGCAGGGGTCGCCGGCCCCCGGCGCCCCCGGTCCCCGCCCTGCACCGGGACAGGGCGCACCAGGACAGGGCGCACCGAGGCCGACCGGCGCCCACACCACGGGCCCGCGTCCACATCCCGTCCCGCCGGGCACTCCCCCCGCTCCCGGACAGCCCGGTCGCCCGCCGGCCGGTCACCGCCCCCCACCTCCGGGGACCCGTCCGATGGACCCGAAAAACCTACCGCCGCAAGGTAATCCGACACGACCGGGCAACCCGCTGTCCGGTCCGCCACCGGCTGGTCCGGCGCATCCCGGCCCGTCCCAGTCGGGCCCACCCCGGCCGGGACGGCCGGTCGGACCCCCGCCGGGCGCACCGGCGTCACGGTCCGCTGCCGCAGCACCCCGTCACGATGCGCCGCCCGCGCGTCCCGCCCCGCCGTCGTCGCGTCCGGAGCCCGACTCCCCCGACGAGGCGACCCGCCTCGACGCCGCCGACAACACCGTGCTCGTCGACAAGCGGCCGCCGCCGCACCACGACGAGTCGCCCGGGCCGGAGGGCCGCAGCGCACCCGCGCCCGCGACGCAGGCCTACTCGAAGACCGATCCGACACCCCAGGACGAACCGGAGGACAACGTGGGTTCCCAGACCCGAGGCGTTCCCCGCCTCAACCGGACCGCGGTGTGGGCCCTCATCTGCTCCGGGCTGGGCATCACTTTTCTGCTCGGGCTGTTCCTCGGCTACCGCGCGCGTGCGCAGATCAGGCGGACCCGCGAGATCGGCAAGCCGTACGCAGATGTCGCCATCTGGCTCGGCTGGTTCTACCTGTCGGTGATCGTCTTCGGGCTGCTCGTCTACGTCTGGATTCTGTTCATCGCGTGACCCGGGCAAATCCGGCACCGCCGCGACCTGCGTGGACGCCGCGCCACCGTCGTCGAGGCACGGTTGTGAGCCCTCGTGGCACGAAAACCACCACCGAATCCACTCCTTTTCGGTAGGAAGATCCGCAGGGCGGAAAAGGGTCGCCTTCCTGCGGGTTCGCCGCCGATGGGGTCCATCCGGTGGTGGTGGCCCATTGTCGTCGTGTCGCGACCGTACTCGCGCGTAATGGCCTCGTTCCGCAACTATCGATCTGATGAACCACCTCGCGTGTGCCGAAAACACGGTCGGCACGACGAACCGAAGGAGCCGGTGATGTTCTCCCGAATCGCCATCGTCAACCGTGGTGAGGCCGCCATGCGCCTCATCCACGCCGTCCGAGGCCTGTCCGCCGAGACGGGACAGCAGATCGAGGTCATCGCCCTGCACACCGACGTCGATGCCGCCGCCACCTTCGTGCGCGAGGCCGACGTGGCCTACGACCTCGGGCCGGCGGCCTCGCGTCCCTACCTCAACCTCAAGGTGCTCGAGCGCGCCCTCCTCGAGACCGGCGCCGACGCGGCCTGGGTCGGCTGGGGCTTCGTCGCCGAGGATCCCGCGTTCGCCGAGCTCTGCGAGCGCATCGGGGTCACCTTCATCGGTCCGTCGCCGGAGGCCATGCGCAAGCTCGGCGACAAGATCGGCGCCAAGCTCATCGCCGAGGAGGTCGGCGTGCCGGTCGCCCCGTGGAGCCGCGGCGAGGTCGGCTCCATCGACGACGCGCTGGCCGCCGCGGCCGAGATCGGCTACCCGCTGATGCTGAAGGCCACCGCCGGCGGCGGTGGTCGCGGCATCCGCGTCATCAACAACGACGACGAACTGCGGGACGCCTTCGAGCGCACCCGCGACGAGGCCGCCCGCGCGTTCGGCAGCGGCGTCGTCTTCCTCGAACGGCTCGTCACCGGCGCCCGCCACGTCGAGGTGCAGGTCATCGCCGACGGCCAGGGCACCGCGTGGGCGCTCGGCGTCCGCGACTGCTCCGTGCAGCGCCGCAACCAGAAAGTCGTCGAGGAGTCCGCCTCGCCGGTCCTCGCGCCCGACCAGGTCGCCGACCTGAAGGCCTCGGCCGAGCGTCTCGCCGTCGCCGTGGGCTACCGCGGCGCCGCCACCGTCGAGTTCCTCTACCACCCGGGCGAGAAGCTGTTCGCCTTCCTCGAGGTCAACACCCGCCTGCAGGTCGAGCACCCGATCACCGAGGTCACCACCGGCTTCGACCTCGTGCGCGCCCAGCTGCACGTCGCCGCGGGCAACAAGCTCGAGGGCCAGCCGCCCGTCGAGCGCGGTCACGCCATCGAGGCCCGCCTCAACGCCGAGGATCCCGACCGCGACTTCGCGCCGGCGCCCGGTCGAATCAACCTGCTCGAGCTGCCCGCCGGCCCGGGCATCCGGGTCGACACCGGCGTCAGCGAGGGCGACACGATCCCCGCCGATTTCGACTCGATGATCGCCAAGATCATCGCCTACGGCCGCGACCGCGACGAGGCACTCGGCCGCCTGCGCCGGGCGATGCGCGAGACCCGCGTCATCATCGCCGGCGGCGCCACCAACAAGAGCTTCGTCCTCGAATTGCTCGACCAGCCCGAGGTCATCGACGGCAGCGCCGACACCGGCTGGATCGACCGCGTCCGCGCCGAGGGCGGCCTGGTCACCAACCAGCACTCGGCCATCGCGCTGACCGCGGCGGCGATCGACGCCTACGAGGAGCAGGAGAAGGTCGAGCAGCAGCGTCTGATGTCGACCGCGTCCGGCGGCCGCCCGCAGGTCCAGCACGAGAGCGGCCGGCCGCTCGACCTGAAGCTGCGCGGCGCGTCCTACCGCGTGCGGGTCGCCCGGATCGGCGCCCACCGCTTCCGCGTCACGATCGAGGCGGGCCCCGACACCCTGACCGCCGACGTCGAGCTCGAGCGCTTCGACGACCACGCGGCTCAGCTGGTCGTCAACCACGAGCGCTTCCGGCTGGTCACCGACACCCACGGCCCGGTCCATCTCGTCGACGTCGACGGTGTGACGCACCGCGTGAGCCGCGACGAGGGCGGCGTCGTCCGCTCCCCCGCGCCGGCCCTCGTGGTCGCGACGCCGCTGCAGGTCGGCGACGAGGTCGAGGCCGGGGCACCGGTCCTCGTGCTCGAGTCCATGAAGATGGAGACCGTGCTGCGCGCCCCGGTGCGCTCGCGCCTCAAGGAATGCGCGGTGTCGGTCGGCACGCAGGTGGAGACGGGCGCCACGCTGCTGCGGCTCGAGCCGCTGGCCGACGACGACTCCGACGAGGCGGCCGAGGAGGTCGCCGGCGTCGAGCTCAAGCTGCCGGCCGAACCCGAGGTCGAGGCCGACGACCGCACCACCCGCAGCCAGGAGGACCTGCGCAGCCAGCTCCTCGGCTACGACGTCGACCCGAGCGAGGGCACCCGACTGCTCGACGAGTACCTCGCCGTGCGGCGCGAGGTGATCTCCCGCGGCCAACGTCCCCTCGCCGACGAGCTCGAGCTGATCACCGTCTTCGCCGACATCGCCGAGCTGAGCCAGAACCGGCCGTCGAGCGACGAACTCGGTGTCGAACACGTCCACAGCGCGCGCGAGAACTTCCACACCTACCTGCAGAGCCTCGACGTCGAGCGCGACGGGCTCCCGCAGTCGTTCCACGACCAGCTGCTGCGGGCGCTGCGCCACTACGTGGTCACCGACCTCGAGCGCACCCCCGAGCTCGAGGCGGCGGTCTTCCGCATCTTCCTGGCCCTGCAGAACCCGGCCGGCGCGGTCGCCGTCATCACCACCCTGCTGCGTGAGTGGCTCAAGGAGCCGACCCCGCGCGACGAGCTTCGCGACGACGTGGGCCCGGCGCTGGATCGTCTCATCGCGGCGACGCAGATGCGCTACCCGGCGATCGCCGACCTCGCCCGCGGCGTCGTCTACGCCTGGTACGGCCAGCCGACCCTCCTGCGCGACCGCGCCCGCGTCTACAGCAACGTCCGCAAGCAGCTGCGCTACCTCGACGAGAACCCGGACGCCCCGGATCGCGAGGAGCGCATCGACAACCTGGTGCGCAGCACCGAGCCGCTGGTGCGCCTGCTCGGCCAGCGCATCGAGCGCGGCATCGCCGACAACCACGTCATGCTCGAGGTCCTGACCCGCCGCTACTACGGCAACAAGGGCCTGTCGGGCATCCGCAACGTCGACGCCGGCGGCACGACGTTCGTCGTCGCCGAGCGCGAGGGCGGCAGCCTCGCCTCCGCGGCCGTCGGTTTCGAGGGACTCGCCGCGGCCCTGAGCGGTCTCGGCGAAATCGCCCAGGGTGCCGCGTCGGTCGACTCCGACATCTACCTGAGCTGGGAGCAGCAGCCCGCCGACTTCGACGAACTAGCCGGCACGCTGCACGAGATCGTGTCGAACGCGCCGCTGCCCCCGCAGGTGCACCGCGTCACCATCACCGTGGCCGGCCGCGGCGACGCGCGCATGCACCATCACGTCACGTTCCGGCCGTCGTCGACCGGCATGGTCGAGGAGCGCCTCATCCGCGGCCTGCACCCGCACATCGCGCAGCGCATGCGCATGGAGCGGCTGCGGAAGTTCGACCTCACCCGCCTGCCGTCGGCCGACGACGAAGAGGTGTACCTGTTCCGTTGTGTCGCGCGGGAGAACCCGGCCGACGTGCGGCTCATCGCGTTTGCCCAGGTCCGCGACCTCACCGCGGTCCGCGAGCAGGGTGGCCGCCTGTTGAGCCTGCCCACGGCGGAGACGGCGCTGGCCTCGTGCGCGGACTCGATCCGCCGTGCCCAGCGCGGTGCGGCCCGGCCGTCGAGCGCGAACCGGATCGTGCTGTACGTCTGGCCGCCGATCGACGGCGACCCGAACATTCTGGACACGATCTCCGAACACATCCAGGGCGTGACCCGCGGCATCGGTCTCGAAGAGGTCCAGGTGATCGCGCGTCGCCGCGACCGCGAGACCGGCGAGCTGACGAAGGTGTCGATCCACTTCTCGCTCAACGCGACCGGCGAGTTCGACGTCAAGGTCGGCGTGCCGAGCAACGAGCCGATCGAGCCGATCGACGAGTACCGCCAGAAGGTCAAGCGCGCCGCGGCCCGCGGCAACGTGTACCCGTACGAGCTGGCCGAGATCATCGGCGACTTCACCGAACACGATCTCGACGACGAGAACCGCCTGGTGCCGGTCGACCGGCCGAAGGGCCACAACACCGCGGGCATCGTCGCCGGCGTCGTCACCACCCCGACGGAGAAGTTCCCCGAGGGCGTCACGCGCGTCGTGCTCCTCGGCGATCCGACCAAGTCGCTCGGCGCGCTGTCGGAGCCGGAGTGCAGCCGGGTGATCGCCGCGCTCGATCTCGCCGAGCAGATGCAGGTGCCGCTGGAGTGGTACGCGCTGTCGTCGGGTGCCCGCATCTCGATGGACTCGGGCACCGAGAACATGGACTGGGTGGCCCGCGCGCTCAAGCGCGTGGTCGAGTACACGCAGGCGGGCGGCGAGATCAACATCGTCGTCGCGGGCATCAACGTCGGTGCGCAGCCGTACTGGAACGCCGAGGCGACGATGCTCATGCACACGAAGGGCATCCTGGTGATGACCCCGGATTCGGCGATGGTGCTGACCGGCAAGCAGTCGCTGGACTTCTCCGGCGGTGTGTCGGCCGAGGACAACTTCGGCATCGGCGGCTACGACCGCGTGATGGGTCCGAACGGACAGGCCCAGTATTGGGCGCCCAACCTCGGAGCGGCCCGCGACGTCCTGATGTCGCACTACGACCACACCTACATCGCGCCGGGCGAGACGACGCCGCGCCGGGCCGTCACGACCGACCCGTCAGATCGCGACGTCTCCGACTTCCCGCACGTGCTGGCCGGCAGCGACTTCACCACGGTGGGTCAGATCTTCTCGGCCGTTCACAACCCGGATCGCAAGAAGCCGTTCGACATCCGCACGGTGATGCGGGCCGTCGCCGACCAGGATCATCCGGTGCTCGAGCGCTGGGCGGGCATGGCCGACGCCGAGACCGCCGTCGTGTGCGATGTGCACATGGGCGGCATCCCGGTGTGCATGCTGGGCATCGAGTCGCGTGAGGTGCCGCGTCGCGGCTACAAGCCGACCGACGGTCCCGACACCTACACCGCGGGCACCCTGTTCCCGCAGTCGTCGAAGAAGGCGGCACGCGCCATCAACGTCGCGAGCGGCAACCGCCCGCTCGTCGTGCTCGCCAACCTGTCGGGCTTCGACGGGTCGCCGGAGTCGATGCGCAAGTTGCAGCTCGAGTACGGCGCCGAGATCGGCCGCGCGATCGTCAACTTCCGCGGTCCGATCGTGTTCTGCGTGATCTCGCGTTACCACGGCGGTGCCTTCGTGGTGTTCTCGAAGGCGCTCAACCCGAACATGACGGTGCTGGCGATCGAGGGTTCGTTCGCCTCGGTCCTCGGTGGTGCGCCGGCGGCCGCGGTGGTGTTCGCCGGCGAGGTCGCCAAGCGGGTCGCCGCCGATCCACGGGTGCGTGAGCTCGAGGCCCGCGCCGTCGACGCGACCGGCACCGACCGGTCGAGCCTCAACGCCGAGCTCGCCGACGTCCGGCAGTCGGTGCGCGCGGAGAAGATCAGCGAGATCGCCGCCGAGTTCGACAAGGTGCACAGCATCCAGCGCGCCGTCGAGGTCGGCTCGGTCGATGCGGTGATCCGCGCCGACGAGCTGCGGCCGAGGATCATCGGGGCGATCGAGTCCTCGCCCGCGTGGGGCTCGCGGTCGCATGCCGTGAGTTCCTAGGCAGCACTAGCACAATCGCCACCTCCGGCTCGGCCCGGAGGTGGCGATTTCCGTCTGTGCGCGTGTTCCGCGTGATCGGCCGGCGGGAGGGTTACCCACAGCTTTGCCCACAGGTGTGGAATTCGGTGCGGGACAGAAGATTCACGGATCTGCACGACGCCCCCGGCCGGCTCCGGGACGCGAACCCGTTCGACGCGTGCGCATGTCGCGGCGCACTCCCGAGCGCGTTTTGCGCAGGCGGCGCCCGGCACACCGCTTTCCGGCGATCGGCCCCGGACGTCTCGGTGCAACCGGCCGGTGAGGTTTCGCCGATCCTCAGGCATTGTGGACACATGGCGGACAACGACAAGCCCGACCGGACGACGACCGACGACGATCTGCGGACGGATCCGGACATGCCC
Source organism: Gordonia paraffinivorans (assembly GCF_900683595.1). Classification (NCBI taxonomy): domain Bacteria; kingdom Bacillati; phylum Actinomycetota; class Actinomycetes; order Mycobacteriales; family Gordoniaceae; genus Gordonia; species Gordonia paraffinivorans. Next base: position 1,176,457 of record NZ_CAACYD010000006.1, read on the forward strand.
GAGCAGCCCGACGAGGCGGACGGCCCCGAATCGCTCCTGCCCACCGCCGACGACACCCCCATCGGCGAGACCGAGCGGACCGCCGAGGAGAAGGCCGTGTACGAGGCCGCGGTCCCGGACGACGAGGCGAATCCCGGGCACGCGGTCGGAGGATCGGAGGGGACCGCCGATGGCCAGTGAGAAGCGGACCATCGTCCTGACCGGGGCGAGCGACGGAATCGGCGCGATCGCGGCACGTGCCCTCGCGGGCCCGTCGACGGATCTGATCCTGGTCGGCCGGTCGCCGCAGAAGCTCGAGAAGATCACCGCGGACACCGGGGCGACCGGTTTCACCGCCGACTTCTCCCGGTTGTCCGAGGTTCGCGACCTCGCCGCACAGATCTCCGAACGCGTCGCGTCCATCGACGTCCTGATGAACAACGCCGGCGGGATGTTCCCGCCCGGTCAGCGCACCGCCGATGGTCACGAACCCTGCTTCCAGATCAACCATCTCGCCCCGTTCCTGCTGACCAACCTGCTCCGGGATCGGCTCGCGGCGGCCGACTCGTCGTTGGTGCTCAACACCGCCAGCGTCGGGAACCTGTTCGGCAGGGTGGATCTCGACGATCTCGACTTCGAGCGGCGCCCGACGCTCGGCGGCGCCATCCCCTACGGGACGAGCAAACTCGAGAACATCTTGTTCACCCGCGGCATCGCCCAGCGCTGGACCGGCGACAAGATCTATTCCGCCGCAGTGCATCCCGGACCTGCCGCCACGAGCTTCGGCCGCGACTCGCGCATGGCCGGGCTGCTCTACCGCTCCCCGGTCGCGCGCCTGGTGACCATCACCCCCGAGCAGGGTGCCGCCCCGCTCGTCGCATTGGCCGAGCGCGGTCCGGACCCGGAGGTCAACGGCGTCTACTTCAGCCGCCACAAGCCGAACGGCCGCGAGAATCCTCAGGCCCACGACCAGAGGCTGATCGACGGACTGTGGGAGAAGTCGGCCGAACTCACCGGGATCGCCTGACCGCCGCACCGACCGTGAACGCCTCCCCCTTGGCCGAAGGGGGTCATCCCACCGAAGGAGTGCACGATGACCGAAGGCAAGAACACCGGCAAGATCCTGTTCGTCATGACCGGCGCCGACGAATGGACACTCGACGACGGCTCGAAACACAAGACCGGATTCTGGGCGGAGGAGGCCGCCGCACCGCTCGAGGTCTTCCGTGAGGCCGGTTTCGCGGTGACGGTGGCGACGCCGCGCGGTGTGCGCCCGCCCGTGGACGAGGCCAGCCTCGCGCCCGACGCCGTGGGTTCGGCCGAGCGCGCCGAACAGATCCGCACGCTCCTCGAGACCGCGCCCGAGTTGCAGAACCCCATCGCCCTGTCCGACGCCGATGTCGCCGAGTACGACGCGGTGTTCGTCCCCGGCGGCCACGGCCCGATGGAGGACCTGGCCGTCGACGCCGACGCCGGTGCACTGCTGATCGCGGCCGACCGCGCCCGCAAGACCATCGGCATCGTCTGCCACGGTCCGGCGATCCTGCTCGCCGCGAAGGGTGAGGACGGGGTCAACGCATTCTCCGGTCGCACCGTCACGTGCTTCGGCAACGCCGAGGAACAACAAGCGGGTCTCGCCGACAAGGCCCCCTGGCTGCTCGAGGACCGCCTGATCCACGAGGGCTTCCGGGTGACCCTCGGCCTGCCCTGGACCGTGCACACCGAGTCCGACGGCAACCTGCTGACCGGACAGAACCCGGCGTCGTCGGAGAAGCTGGCCCGCGAGGTCGTCCAGCGGCTGAGGGGACAGACTCCCGCACGGTCCTGACGCGCCGCGGCGTGGAGGCTGTGGACCGCACCGACACGCCCGTGGGCGGGCCCGTTAGCCTCGACCCGATGAGCAGACGGACACGCCGAGAACCGCGGTGGCGCGCGGGCCGGCATCATGCGGCCGACGATCGGCGCCTCCGGATCGAACAGCCCGGGCTGATGAACCTCCGCATGTACCTGGCGGTACCGGGCTGCCTGATCCTGGGCATCTTCGCCCTCGGGATCGGGATCGGGATCGGATTGATGATCGATCCCGCGACCTGTGACAACCGGCCGATGGACCGGGGCGACCTGTGCGTGCACGGCTCGCGGGGCTCGGAGCAGCTCGTCCCGCACGGCGCCACGATGCGAACTCAGGTCTCGCGGGTGAACCCCGAGATCCTCGCGAAGGTGTCCGGGCACACCTACGACGACCAGGTCGGGCACAACCGGTGGTATGGGCCCGCCTCGGTGACCGCGGGCGTCCTCTTCATCGCCGGGGCGGTATGGCTCGGCAGTGTGCAGCTGAGGACGTTCCTCGACCGCTGGGAGCAGCACGGCTCGCTCAGGGCCCCGAAGACCGCCCAGGCCTCACCCGGGCAGGAGTCCCGCGACGAGAGCATCGATGACGCGCTCGAGCGGTTCCTCGTCGAGCAACGGTCCCGTCAGCGAGTCCAGGACCAGCCCGTCGATCGCGTGGTGGAAGAGCGCGATCTCCCGCGCGGTTCCCGGTAGTCCGGCCTGCTCGTTGAACGCGACGTCGGCGGCGAAGCCGCGGCGACGCCACTCGCCGATGATCTCGGCGACCTCGGGACGTCGAATGCCCTCCAGGCGCAGCTCGAGGAGCGCGATGGTCACCTCCCGGTTCGTCAGCAACCGGTCGACGATGTTCCGCAGATAGTCGGCGAACAGGTCCCGGCTCGGTTCTCGATGGGCGTTCGCGGCGAGGAACTCCTCGCTCGGTGCCAGCCGTTCCCCGATGCGCTCGACGAGTCCTTGGAGCAGCGCGGCGCGCGTTCGGAAGTAGTTCGTGGTGGTGCCCAGGGGCACCCCTGCCGCCCTGTCCACCGCACGGTGCGTCAACCCCCGTGCCCCCTCCCCGGCGAGGACTGCGATCCCCGCGTCGGCGAGTGCTCGGCGACGGTCGTCGTTTCTGGCCACGGGCGAACGATAGCCGAATCACTACATCTGCTGTAGTTTCAGAACCACTACACCTGAGTGTGATCGGAGACCGTGATGCGTGAACTCGTCTATTACGTGGCGGTGAGTCTCGACGGCTTCATCGCGGGACCCGAGGGACAGTTCGACGCCTTTCTCGTCGAGGGCGACCACATGGACGCCGGCATCGACCGGTTCCCGGACGCCATCCCCACCCGGATCGCCGAGGTGCTCGGGATCGACCAGGGCACCGGGCCGTTCGACACCGTCCTCATGGGCGCCAACACCTACGAGGTAGGCCTGCCGGACGTGACGAGCCCCTACCGGCACCTGGAGCAGTTCGTACTCACCCACCGCTCCTACCCGCCGGCCGAGGGCGTCACGTTCACCGACCGCGACCCGGTGGAGCTGGTGCGCGAACTGAAGGCGGCCGACGGCAAGGACATCTGGCTGTGCGGGGGCGGAACCCTGGCGTCGGAGCTGATCGGCGAGATCGACCGTCTCGTCCTCAAACGGCAACCCCTGCTGTTCGGTGCGGGCATCCCGGTGTTCGCAGCCGGGACGTACGATCCCGCGCTCTTCCGCCGGGTGAGCAACCGCGATTTCGAGTCGGGGGTGTCGATGACCGAGTACGTGCGGGCCTGATCGTCGCTCACCGGTTCCGTACCTGCTCACCCGTTCGGCGTGAGCGGGAGCGGAGAAGGTGAGCGGAAAAGCGAAACGCACCACCCCGTGGGAAGTGGTGCGTTGCCGGTTCGTGTTCAGTGGTGGAGCCTAGGAGATTCGAACTCCTGACATCCGCCTTGCAAAGGCGGCGCTCTACCAACTGAGCTAAGGCCCCGTGCCGACCGGGATCGGTCGACGGGTGCGAATCGGAGCTGTGGATCTACCGTCGCAGTGGGCCTAGGAGGACTTGAACCTCCGACCTCTTCGTTATCAGCGAAGCGCTCTAACCGCCTGAGCTATAGGCCCTTGAACCGAGCAGTGAGATTACCCGACGGATCCCCAACCAACCAAAACGGCTGGTCAGAGGCCCGTTTCAATCGAGATCGGCGAGGGTCACCTCGGTCCCGCCGACCATGTCGGCACAGATGTTGTAGATGTAGCTGCCGACCGTCGCGAGTGCGGTGATGAGGATGGCGTTGACGGCCCCCAGGAGCGCCGCCAGCCCGAAAACGGTGCCCGCCCCGATGATGTCCCCGGACGAGGTGGATTCCTCGGCCACGAGCGTTCCGAAGCTGTTGTTCAGCTGATCCCAGATGCCCATGCCGTCGAAGACGAGATACAGCACGGCGACGGCGATCATCCAGATGAAGAACCCGACCACCGACAGCACCGCGGAGATCTTGAAGGTCGCCCACGGATCGATCCGGCGCACCTGGACGGTCGCGCGCAGTGCGGTGCCCGCACCGACCTGGCGGGGTGCCGACCGCGGCGCCGCCTTCGCACCGGTCGCGGCCCCGGCCGGGCGCGCCAGATCGGCGGTGTGATGGATCCGGTCGAGATCGGGCAGATCGTCCTCGGGCAGGTCGTCGCGCTCGATGGTGCTGGTGGGCGACTCGACGAACCTGGTGTCCTCGGTGGCCGTCGCGGGCGCGGGGCGCCGGGGGCTGTCGAGCTTGGTGACCGGTGCCTGCTGCCCGCCCGGGCCCCCGGCGGCGGGACCGCCGGCGGTCGTCACGATGCCGCGCGGCGGCGGGCCGCCCCGATTCTCCTGGCCACTGCGGGTCTCCTGGGGGCTGCGGTCGAACGCCTCCGTGGGCGCCGAGCCGGACGAGTCCTCGGCCGGTCCCCGCTGCCACGGCGGCACGAGCCCACCGCCGGGGGTGCCCGTGCCCGGACCGGACTGACCCTCTGCGGGGCGTCCGTTCTTGTCCTGGTTCGGCTCGTTCGGTGTGCTCACAGGCAATCCCTCACTCTGGCGTCACCCTCCGGGGGCTGCGTCGACTTTGGACCGACGCGCCGGGGTCGGTCTGCACCGTCCCCGACGCGTCGGCTGCACGTGATGTTCACCCTACCTAGGAGGAGGCTTCCTGCTCCTGCTCATCCGGCTCGTCGGCGTTGCGGGCGATCGCGATGAGAGTCGTGCCCTCGTCGAGGTTCATCAGGCGCACGCCCTTGGTCTGGCGACCCGCCTTGCGGACCTGCTTGGCCGCGGTGCGGATGACGCCGCCGTTGGACGTGATCGCGTAGAGCTCCGAATCGTCGTCGACGATGATCGCGCCGATGAGTTCACCGCGCCGGCGATCGTGGGCGATGGTGAGCACACCCTTGCCGCCGCGACCCTGGACCGGGTAGTCGTCCATGCCGGTCCGCTTGGCGTAGCCGCCCGAGGTCGCCACCAGCAGGTAGGTGTTCTCGTGCACGACGTTGAGCGACAGCAGGGTGTCGTCGGCGTTGAACCGCATGCCCTGGACGCCGGAGGTCTGCCGGCCCATCGGGCGCAGGGTCTCGTCGTCGGCGTGGAAGCGGATCGACTGGCCCTTCTGCGAGACCAGCAGCAGGTCGTCGTCGGCGCTGCACAGCTGTGCGCCGACGAGCTCGTCCTCGCCGCGGAGGTTGATCGCGGCGATGCCACCCGACCGGTTGGAGTCGAAGTCCTGCAGGCGCGACTTCTTCACCAGGCCGTTGCGGGTGGCGAGCACCAGGTACGGCGCATCCTCGTAGGACTTGAGGTGGATGATCTGGGCGATCCGCTCCTCCGGCTGGAAGGCCAGCAGGTTGGCGACGTGCTGGCCGCGGGCGGTGCGGTTGGCCTCCGGCAACTCGTAGGCCTTGGCCCGGTACACCCTGCCCTTGGTGGTGAAGAACAGGATCCAGTCGTGGGTCGAGCACACGAAGAAGTGCTTGACGATGTCGTCCTGCTTGAGATCGGCTCCCTTGACGCCCTTTCCGCCGCGACGCTGGCTGCGGTACAGGTCGGTCTTGGTGCGCTTGGCATAGCCGGTCTCGGTGATGGTGACGACGACGTCCTCACGGGCGATGAGGTCCTCGTCGGTGACATCGCCGTCGGCGGCGATGATCTTGGTCCGACGCTCGTCGCCGTACTTGTCGACGACCTCCTTGAGCTCGTCGCGCACGATGGCGCGCTGACGCTCCGGCTTGTCGAGGATGTCCTTGTAGTCGGCGATCTCGCGCTCGATCTCGGCGAGCTCGTCGACGATCTTCTGACGCTCGAGGGCCGACAGGCGACGCAGCTGCATCGCCAGGATGGCGTCGGCCTGGATCTCGTCGATGTCGAGCAACTCGATGAGGCCCGTCCGCGCGGTCTCGGTGTTGGCCGAGCGGCGGATCAACGCGATCACTTCGTCAAGCGCGTCAAGGGCTTTCACCAGACCGCGCAGGATGTGTGCGCGTTCCTCGGCCTTGCGCAACCGGTACCGGGTGCGACGCACGATGACGTCGATCTGGTGGGCCACGTACAGGCGGATCATCTGGTCGAGGCGCAGGGTGCGCGGCACGCCGTCGACGATCGAGAGCATGTTGGCGCCGAAGCTGGTCTGCAGCTGGCTGTGCTTGTACAGGTTGTTCAGCACGACCTTCGCGACCGCGTCACGACGCAGCGTGACGACGATCCGCATGCCGACGCGATCGGAGGACTGGTCCTCGATCCGGCTGATGCCCTTGAGCTTTCCCTCGTTGACCTGCTCGGCGATCGACTGGATGAGGTTGTCCGGGTTGACCTGGTAGGGCAGCTCGGTGATGACGAGGGTGGTGGTGCCCTTGTTCTCCTCGATGTCGACGACGCCGCGCATCTTGATGCTGCCGCGGCCGGTGGTGTAGGCGTCCTTGATGCCCTGGCTGCCGACGATCAGTGCGGCCGTGGGGAAATCGGGTCCCTTCACGCGCTCCATGCACGCCGCGAGAGTGGCCTCGTCGTCGGCGTCGGGGTTCTCCAGAGCCCAGAAGACCGCCTCGGCGACCTCGTTGAGGTTGTGCGGCGGGATGTTGGTCGCCATGCCGACGGCGATACCGCCCGAGCCGTTGATCAGCAGGTTCGGGATGCGCGACGGCAGCACCGTCGGCTCCTGGGTCTTGCCGTCGTAGTTCGGGATGAAATCGACGGTCTCCTCGCCGATGTCGCGGAGCATCTCCATCGCCAGCGGCGTCAGGCGGGCCTCGGTGTAACGCATGGCCGCCGGGCCGTCGTTGCCGCGGGAACCGAAGTTGCCCTGGCCGTCGATGAGCGGATAGCGCATCGACCACGGCTGGGCGAGACGCACGAGGGCGTCGTAGATCGCCGAGTCGCCGTGCGGGTGGTAGTTACCCATCGTCTCCGCAACGGGTTTCGCCGACTTCACGTACGAGCGGTCCGGACGGAACCCGGCGTCGAAGGATGCGTAGAGCAGGCGCCGGTGCACGGGCTTGAGGCCGTCACGCACCTCGGGCAGCGCACGGCCCACGATCACGCTCATCGCGTAATCGATGTAGCTGCGCTGCATCTCCTGCCCGAGATCGACGGGTTCGATGCGGTCGCCTTCGCCGCCGGAGGGCGGAAGGGTGGTGTCAGTCATGATGTGTTCTTTCTCCGATCACTGCGCGAGTCGTGCGACTGGCGTGATCAGACGTCAAGGAAGCGAACGTCTTTCGCGTTGCGGGCGATGAAGCTTCGACGAGCCGAGACGTCCTCGCCCATCAGGATGGAGAAGAGCTCGTCGGCCGCCGCGGCGTCGTCGAGGGTCACCTGCCGCAGCACGCGGACCGCCGGATCCATGGTGGTCTCCCACAGCTCCTTGGCGTTCATCTCGCCGAGACCCTTGTAGCGCTGGATGCCGTCGTCGGGGTTGATCTTCTTGCCGGCGGCACGTCCGGCCTCGAGGAGGCCGTCGCGTTCGCGGTCGGAGTAGGCGAACTCCGGCTCGGACTTCTGCCACTTGAGCTTGTACAGGGGCGGCTGTGCCAGGTACACGTGACCGTTCTCGATGAGCGGCCGCATGAAGCGGAACAGCAGCGTCAGCAGCAGGGTCGAGATGTGCTGGCCGTCGACGTCAGCGTCGGCCATGAGCACGATCTTGTGGTACCGCAGCTTGGAGATGTCGAACTCGTCGTGGATGCCGGTGCCGAACGCGGTGATGATCGACTGCACCTCGGCGTTCTTCAGGACGCGGTCGATGCGGGCCTTCTCGACGTTGATGATCTTGCCGCGCAGCGGGAGGATCGCCTGGTACATCGAGTCGCGGCCCGACTTGGCCGAACCGCCTGCCGAGTCGCCCTCCACGATGTAGATCTCGCACTTGGTGGGATCGTTGCTGCGGCAGTCGGCGAGCTTGCCGGGCAGGCCGCCGATGTCGGTTGCGGTCTTGCGCCGCACCATCTCTCGCGCGCGACGTGCGGCCATGCGCGCCTGCGCGGAGTCGGCCGCCTTCTTGACGATGACCTTCGCCTCGGCGGGGTTGGCCTCGAACCAGTGGCCCAGGTGCTCGTTGCAGGTGCGCTGGACGAAGCCCTTGATCTCGGTGTTGCCGAGCTTGGTCTTGGTCTGGCCCTCGAACTGCGGATCGGAGACCTTCACCGAGATGACCGCCGCGAGACCCTCGCGGATGTCGTCGCCGGTGAGTTTGCCGTCCTTCTCCTTGATGAGCTTCTTCTCCAGCGCGTACTTGTTGACCGTGCTGGTCAGCGCCGCGCGGAAACCCTCTTCGTGGGTGCCACCCTCGTGGGTGTTGATCGTGTTGGCGAAGGTGTGCACCGACTCGGAGTAGCCGGCGTTCCACTGCATCGCGATCTCGACCTCGTGCCCCTCGCCCTTGGCCGAGAAGCCGATCACCGTGTTGTGGATCGGCTGCTTGGTGCGGTTGAGGTGCTTGATGTAGTCGACGAGGCCGTCCGGGTAGTAGTACGTGCGGGTCTTCGGCTTGGCCGCTGCCTCCGCCTTCTCCGTCTCGCTCTTGACCGCCTCGGCGACCTCGGCGGTGCTCGGCTCGCTGTCGCCGTTGCCGTCGCCGGGGGCCTCGACCGCCTGCGGACGCTGGTCGGTGAGGGTGATGGTCAGGCCCTTGTTGAGGAAGGCCATCTCCTGCAGGCGGCGCGCCACGGTCTCGGCGTTGAACCGGGTGGTCTCGGTGAAGATCTCCGGGTCCGGCCAGAACCGGACGACCGTGCCGGTCTTCTTGGTCGGCTCGCCCTTGATCAGCTCGCCGGGCTTGGCGTTGGTGTAGGTCTGTTCCCAGTTGTGGCCGTCGCGCTCGATCTCGAGTTCGACCTTGGTCGACAGCGCGTTGACCACCGAGATGCCGACACCGTGCAGACCGCCGGAGACCGCGTAGGAGTCGGAGTCGAACTTGCCGCCGGCGTGCAGCTGGGTGAGCACGACCTCCACGGTCGGGACGCCGGTGCGGTGCATCTCCACCGGGATGCCGCGGCCGTCGTCGACGACCTGCACGCCGCCGTCCTCGAGGAGGGTGACGTCGACGCGAGTGGCGAAGCCGGCCATCGCCTCGTCGACCGAGTTGTCGACGACCTCCCAGATCAGGTGGTGCAGTCCGCGCTCACCGGTGGAACCGATGTACATGCCGGGTCGTTTGCGGACGGCTTCCAGACCTTCGAGGATGTTGATCGAGTCGGCGCCGTATTCGGCTGCCTTCTTCTGCTTCTTCGGTCCGGTGTCGTTGGTGTCGGCCACGAGGTGCGTCCGCTCCTGTTCTGCTCACCGGCGGAAACGGGAAGGCCCCGGGATCCGCCGTCGATCTACTCGACCCGGGACGCGGTGGCTCACACGCGCACGCGGACCCCCGTCGGGGGACTCCCCGGACGGGCTGGATGCGGCGGTGTCGGTTGCCGTGGCGCGCCCCTGTCGGGACAACTCCCACCATTGTACTGCCTGACCCGCCCTGGAACGCGCATCCGGGGCCGCTAACAGGCCCTCAGACCGATTTTTTCGGGTCGGCCCCCATTCGACCGTGGTCCGGGGAGGAAAAACGGCTCACAGCGGCCATTGACTAGTAATGTGCGGCCGAGTCTGCTAGGCCGGTGCCGACCGTCGGTCGCGACCGCCCCTCAGCCGTAGGTGTCGCGCGGACCCCGACCTCGGATGTGGCGCTCCCCCTTGCGCCAGGACGGGCCCTTCGGTCCGCTGATCCTCAACTGCTTGACCATCCCGTCGCCCACGGCCGCCGCGATCTTCGCGATGATCTGCGACTGCACGTACCGCAACTGCGTCGCCCATGCCGTGGATTCCGCCTGGACGTGAAGAATGTTGTCGCGCAATGCAACCGGCTTCGCATGGGCAGCGATGTCGGCACCCACGATCTGCTCCCACATGCCGAAGACCGTGCCCTCGCCGATCTTCTCCTGCCAGCCACGCTCCTTGGCGATGCTGGACACGAGGCGGCCGAACGGCTGCGGATCCCGGCCGTCGGGGCCGGCCCCCGACCACCGCTTACGGGTCCCGGAGCCGCGATGCGTGCGACGCACCGGGGAGGCGCGACCGCGGCCCACCGACTTGCCGGCGGCCCGCGCCGCCGCCCGCGCCTCCTCCAGCGCACGCCGCGCGCGCTCGTATCCACCCAGTTCACCGGGCTCGAGCGGGCGGCCCGACTTGTCCGGCGTGTCGTTCGGTTCCGGCGGGACGTGTCCTTGATCACTCATTCGGCACCCCCTGCGGACTCGTCGGCGACGATCGTCGAGCGACGCCCTTCCTCGTCCTCGACGACGTCGACGTGAACGCGACGTCCGCCGATCTCGGCCGGGATGTCCTCGGCGACCGCGGCGGTGATGAGCAGCTGTTCAGCCCCCGCGGTGAAGGCCACGAGCTTCTCGCGCCGCTTGGCGTCGAGCTCGGCGAACACGTCGTCGAGCATGATGACCGGCTCGACGCCCTCGGCGCGGGTCAGCTCGACGGATCCGAGTCGCAGCGCCAGTGCGAGCGACCACGATTCACCATGGGAGGCAAAGCCTTTCGCCACATCTTTGCCGAGCACGATGTCGATGTCGTCGCGATGCGGACCCACCAGGCACATGCCTCGTTCGATCTCCTTGTCGCGGAGTTCGACCAGGCGGGCGGCCAGGATGTCGCGGATGTCCGCGGCGTCGGCGGACGGGAACTCGACCCCACCCGCGGCCCGGTACCGCAGCGTCGCCGGGCGGGAATGGGGGGCGATCGACGCATACGAGCGGGCGAAATGCGGTTCGAGTTCGGCGAGGACCTGGAGCCGGGCCGAGGTGACCTGGCCGCCGAGGTCGGCGAGCTGCGCGTCCCACACGTCGAGTGTGCTGATGACCGACGCCGCCTGGTCGCCGCCGCGACGAAGAGCGGCGGCGGCCGTCTTCAACAGCGCCGCCCGCTGCCGCAGCACCCGGTCGTAGTCGGCCCGTGCCGCGACCCACAGAGGTCCCCGCTGTGCCACGAGTTCGTCGATGAAGCGGCGACGGTCGCTCGGATCCCCGCGCACCAGGGACAGGTCCTCCGGTGCGAACAACACCGTGCGCAGGATCCCGAGCAGATCCCGCGGACGACGGGCCGGACTGGTGTTGATCGACGCCTTGTTCGCTCCCTCGGCGTTGATCCGCAACTCCGCGGTGAGCTCGCGGCCGTCGTTCTCGACCGTCGCCGTGACCAGCGCAGACGATACCCCGGCGTGGACCAGCGGGGCGTCGGAGCTCACCCGGTGCGACCGCAGCGTCGACAGGTAGAACAGGGCCTCGAGCAGGTTTGTCTTGCCGAAGCCGTTGCGCCCGGTGAAGACCGTCGGTTCGGGCCGCAGGTCGAGATCGACGGCCCGCCACGAGCGGAAATCCCTCAGATGCAGCTCACGAACGAACACGGGTCGGTGCGGGTGGTCGGCGGGGATCCGGTGCGGATCAGCCCGGCAGGCGGACCGGCATCAGCAGGTAGCTGAACGCGCTCTCGGGCGCGACGAAGGCGCCGGACTCGTCGGCGACGGGATCCTCGCCGCTCGCCGGCCGCAGGACCGCCGGACGGCTCGGGGTGGTGAAGCCGAAGTCGACGGTGTCGGCGTTGATCGCCGACAGGCCGTCCTGCAGGTAACCCGGGTTGAACGCGATGGTCAGCGGCTCGCCGTGGAACTGCACGGGCAGCTCCTCCTCGGCCTTGCCTGCCTCGTCGCCGCCGGCGGTGAGCAGCACGGATCCCTCGGTGAACTCCATGCGGACCTGCGCACCGCGCTCGGCGACCAGCGCGACACGGCGGATCGCCTCGATCAGCGGGGCGCTCTCGATCGTCGCGACCGAGGTGTGGCTCGCGGGAAGCAGCTGGCGGAACTTCGGGAACTCCGCGTCGAGCAACCGCGTGGTGGTCTTCTTGGTCTCGCCGAGAATGCCGAGGATGCCGTCGGATCCGATGTTGGCGCCCGAGCCGAAGGCGAGGGAGACGATGCCGGTGCCCTCCGCGCCCGCGGTCTTCGCGCTCTCGGCGAGCGTCTTGGCCGGCACCAGCACGGCGCCCTTGGTGTCCGGATCCGTCGGCTCCCACTGGAGTTCACGCACCGCGAGACGGAAACGGTCGGTGGCCGCGAGAACCACCGAGTTGCCCTCGATCTCCACGCGGATGCCGGTGAGCATCGGCAGGGTGTCGTCCTTGCCCGCGGCGACCGCCACCTGCGAGATCGCCTCGGCGAACAGCTGGGACGGGATGGTGCCGGTGATGGCCGGGATGTCCGGGAGCTGCGGGTAGTCCTCGACCGGCATCGTCGGCAGGGAGAACTTGGCGCTGCCGCAGGTGATCGCGACACGCGCGCCGTCGAGGGTGACGTCGACGGGCTTGTTGGGAAGGGCCTTGGTGATGTCGGCCAGCAGGCGTCCGGAGACGAGCACCTGACCCGGTTCGGCGACCTCGGCGCCCAGGTTCTCCTGGGCCGAGACCTCGTAGTCGAAGCCGGAGACGGTCAGGCCGGTGTCGCCGACGTTCAGGACCACACAACCGAGAACCGGCACGGGCGGACGAGAAGGCAGGCTGCGGGCGACCCAGGCGACGGAATCAGCGAACTCGTCACGTGCGACACGGAACTTCATGCTGGGTGGTTGCCCTTCTCTCTCGTGCGGATCGCCGGTGTCCGGTGGTCGGGACGTGCGTCGACCACAGCCCGATCACTCGGCTCGGATCCGCGCAACGTCGATCACATCCCACTTCCGGGAATCCCACTGTAGAACGCCGACCCCGAGACCGGGATGGTTGGGGCCAAGTCGAGGGTTCTTGTCATTCGCCGGCCGCGGCCCGGTCGGGGACGGCTCGCGGCGGCCGGTGTGTACACAGACCTTCTTACAAAAGAGTTTCCTTTAGAGAAGGATCCATCTCAGTAGTAGGGAGTGTGGAATCTGTGGACAACGGGCGGATCCGCCCAGTCGGAGCGGGTTCGGCGATGTGAATGATCGGTGGACTGACGTCGAGCAGAATCACAAGAGTTTGTGGACAACTCTCGTTGTTCGCCGGCCGTCCACTGTGGTTGCACAGGTCATCCACGGTTATCCCCAGAGTTGTCCACAACTGTGAACGATGTGATTTCGCAGGTCGCCGATCGCGGCGGGAGGGGGCTGACACCCGGGATCCGGTGCGGATCCGGGTGAGAAGGAGTCTCGAGTGGAGCGCGAGGGTTGTCGTTGTCGACCCTCGCGTTCGTCGTCGAGAGGCCTACGCCACCGGGGCGTCGTCCCGGCCGAACCCGGTGAGCACACGCACGCCGAGGACCCGCTGGGGCGCTCCCCCGTCCAGTCCGGTGCCCGCCCTCGGGCCTACTCCCCTCCAACTGGGCCTCTGCGGCACGTGGGCGCCCGATACAGACGTGCCCACCACCCCCGCCGGGTGATGGGCACGTGTGACGTCTGAAGCGATCGTGGCGGTCTCAGCCGATCGCGCGCTGCTTGATGCGGGCGGTGAGCTCCTGGACGTGGTCGTAGACCTTGCGGCGTTCGGCCATCTCCTTGCGGATCTTGCGTTCGGCGTACATGACCGTGGTGTGGTCGCGGTCGAACGTCTCACCGATCTTCGGCAGCGACAGGTCGGTGAGCTCACGGCACAGGTACATCGAGATCTGGCGAGCCTGGGCGATGGAGCGCGTCTTGCCCGGTCCGCGCAGCTCCTCGACGGAGACGTCGAAGTACTCGGCGGTGATGGCGAGGATGCTCGCCGCACTGACCTCGAGGGTGCCGGAGTTGGGAAGGAGCGCCTGCAGCACGACGTCGGCGAGCGACTTGTCGAGTGCGGCGTCGTTGAGCGAGGCGAAGGCGGTGACGCGGATCAGGGCGCCCTCGAGTTCGCGGATGTTGCGCTCGATCTTCGACGCGATCAGCTCGAGGACGTCGTCGGGCACCGAGATGTTGTCCATCTGGGCCTTCTTGCGGAGGATCGCGATCCGCGTCTCCAGATCCGGCGGCTGCACGTCGGTGATGAGGCCCCACTCGAACCGCGTGCGGAGTCGATCCTCAAGCGTCGCAAGCTGTTTCGGTGGGCGATCCGAGGAGATGACGATCTGCTTGCTCGCGTTGTGGAGGGTGTTGAAGGTATGGAAGAACTCCTCCTGGATACCTTCCTTGCCCACCAGGAACTGGATGTCGTCGACCAGCAGGATGTCGACGTCGCGGTAGCGCCGCTTGAACGCCACGCGCCGGTCGTCACGCAGCGAGTTGATGAAGTCGTTGGTGAATTCCTCGGTCGAGACGTACTTGACCCGCATGCCGGGGTACAGCCGCTGCGCGTAGTGCCCGGCGGCATGGAGCAGGTGGGTCTTGCCCAGGCCGGACTCACCCCAGATGAACAGCGGGTTGTACGCGCGGGCCGGCGCCTCGGCGACCGCAACCGCGGAAGCGTGGGCGAAGCGGTTCGACGCACCGATCACGAAGGTGTCGAACGTGTACTTCGGATTGAGGTTCGCCCCCGAGGTCGACGGTGTGCTCGTGGGCCGCTCGGCGAAGTAGGACGCCCAATCGCCCGAGGGGCGGTGGGTGTCGGTGCCCGGGGCGGTCGGCCCGCCGGCCGCACCCGCGGTGAAGCCGGCGCCGAAAGTGGTCCCGGGCGGCGCTGCCGAGTGGTCGATGCCGGCGCCCACGGCGTTCACCCGGGGATCCGGAGGCGTGGTCGGTGCGGGATCGGCCGGCGGCTCGTCATTGCGCGGGGTGGCGACCCGGACGCCGAGGTCGACGGGTTCGTTGAGGTGTCGGCTCAACACCGATCGGATGGTCTCGCGCAGGTTGCGCTCGATCTGTTCCTGCACGAGAGCGGTCGGAACCGTCAGCAGTGCAAAACCCTCGGTGAGCGTGAGGGGTCGAACCAGTGACAGCCAGGCCTTCTGCTGGCGGGTCAGTGGTTCGTGGTCGCGTGCGGCTTCGTCGTCGTTGAGTTCGGCGACGACTCGCTGCCACACCTCGCCGAAAGTGTCGCGGTCTGAAGTCACGGGGCTGGCCTCCTGACCCGGAAAACTACCAGCGTTGACGAGGGCAGTGGCATCGACGTCGTCGAACCCAACTGTCCACAGAGTTATCCACACCTGTGTACAAAGGGTTGACGAGCTGAGGACTTCGGTCGGTCACCCGGCTCCTGCGGCATCTGTCCCTGTCAGTGCCCGCGGTCCACCGCGACCGACGCTCTGAGCAAATTAGCAGAGCGGCGGGACGGTCACAAAGAGTTCGGTGCAATTGGTCCGGGGTGATCGGGCGCCGCGGGTGAGGTGGTGCAGAACACACCTGGTGAGGGGCCATTCCCCGGGTCCGGGGACCGCGTTTGATTTGAGCGGCCGCTCTCAGTAGTCTCGACTGGTCATCCAGGTTGCGGATTTGCGCGGCGATTTGTCATGTTCGCCGAGTTCATCACCGACAACAGTTCGGCACCGTCCTGGATCAACCGACCAACGACAACATGTGGGTCACGTGCGGGCAACCGCCGTGCTCACAGGGAGCACCAAGGAGTCACCGTGGCCAAGGGCAAGCGTACTTTCCAGCCGAACAACCGTCGTCGCGCTCGCAAGCACGGCTTCCGACTTCGCATGCGGACCCGCGCCGGCCGCGCCATCGTCAGCGCTCGTCGCAGCAAGGGCCGCGCGAAGCTCACCGCCTGATCGTCGGCTTCCCACCGGATTCGCAGCGGATCCGGTCAGCTGATCGATGACTGCGTCTTCTCATCGGATCACTCGCGGATCCGACTTCTCACGCACCCTGAAGTCCGGTGCGCGGGTGAACGCTCGTGACTTCGTCGTCCACCTCGCGCCGGTGGGCCCGCGCTGGCCGGACCCGAGTGGTCTGCGACGCGACGTGGCCATGACCGGTGGTCCATGGCTGGGCCTGGTCGTGAGCAAGTCCGTGGGAAACGCGGTGGTCCGTCACACGGTGGCCCGACGCCTGCGAGCCGCTTTCGCGGCGACCCGACACCTCTGCCCGAGCCCGGAGACCTTCGTGGTGCTCCGGGCTCGTCGTAGTGCGGCCGAGTCGAGCAGTGACGAACTGGCCGAGCAGCTCCGTTCGGTGCTCACCGGCCGGAAGGTCGCGGAGCTGACGCGAACGATGACCGCCCCGGTCGACGTGGGTGTCGGACGATGATCGACGCCGAGCTGGACGACCGGGCGGACCACTCCCCCACTTCCTCGTCGACACCTGCCGCTCGGCACGATCCGTCCACCGACACGCCCTCGCTCGCCGCACGGCTGAGGACGGGCATGCGTCTCCTGCCCCGGCGGACGGTCATCTTTCTCATCGAGCTCTACCGGACCTGGATCTCGCCGATGCGGCTGCCGACCTGCCGCTTCGAGCCGACATGTTCGGGCTACGCGGTCGAAGCCCTCGAACGGCACGGATTCGTGTACGGCTCCACGCTGGCGGTCATCCGTCTCCTGAAGTGCGGTCCCTGGCACAAGCCCGGATACGACCCGGTCCCTGAACGGGGGCCTCGCGATCTGTGGCATGACCTGGTGAGCCGTCTCCGCACCGGTGGGCGCGGCCACGACACACAGCACCCGTCCCGACGGGATGATTCCACCTAGAGAACAACAAGTGAGGGGTATCTGACCCGTGCTCGACTTCATCTACTACCCGGTGTCCGGGATCATGTGGGTCTGGCATTGGCTGTTCAGCCATGTCACGCCCGACACGCCCGGTGGCAACGGCATCGCCTGGGCACTGTCGGTGGTCTTCCTCGTCTTCACCCTGCGCGCGATCCTCTACAAGCCCTTCGTGAAGCAGATCCGCACCACGAAGAAGATGCAGGAGATCAACCCGCAGCTCCAGGCGATCCGGAAGAAGTACGCCAAGGACCGGGTCAAGATGACCGAGGAGATGCAGAAGCTCCAGCGTGAGCACGGGTTCAACCCCCTCCTCGGCTGCCTGCCGATGCTCCTGCAGATCCCGGTGTTCATCGGTTTGTTCCACGTACTGCGTTCGTTCAACCGCATGGGCACCGGCATGGGGCAGCTCGGCATGAGTGCCGCGGAGACCCGCTCCACCGGCAACTACGTCTTCAGTGCCGACCAGGTGCAGAACTTCCTCGACGCCCGTCTGTTCGGCGTTCCGCTGTCGGCCTACCTGACCGAGCCGGTCACCGAGTTCCAGGCGTTCGTGACGCCGGGCGCCGAGGTCGACTTCACGCGCATGAACATCGCGTATGTCGTCGTGCCGATGATGATCATCGCCTCGATCGCGACCCACATGAACTCGCGCGCGTCGGTGTCCCGCCAGCCGGAGGCCGCTCTCGAGAACCCGCAGACCCGGATGATGAACAACCTCGCGCTGTACATCTTCCCGATCGGCATCCTCGTCACCGGCCCGTTCTTCCCGGTCGCGATCCTGCTCTACTGGATGAGCAACAACATCTGGACCTACGGCCAGCAGCACCTGGTCTTCGGCAAGATCGCCAAGGAAGAGGAAGAGGCCCGTCGCCTCAAGCAGGAGAAGCTGAAGGCGAACGCCCCCAAGCCGGGTGCGCGTCCGGATCCGCAGAAGAAGAAGGGCGGCGCCCAGCCGAAGCAGTCCGGGTCGGTCTCCTTGGCCAAGGGTGGCGAGGAGGAGTCGGCGACGGAGGCCGACGCGTCGTCGAAGACCGAGGACTCCCCCACCAGTGGCGCAGCCGGCAGCAAGCCCAAGCCCGGTCAGAAACCGAACCGCTCCGGCGCGGGAGCCGGTCCGGGTTCCAAGAAGCAATCCGGCAACAAGGGCGGCAAGCCCAACGCGAAGCGCGGCGGCGGCAAACGCAAGCGGTGACGCGACCGCACAAGACTTGTTCGAAGAAGCACACAGTTAGGTGATTGAGATGACAGCTGAGACTGCAACTCAGACCGGTTCGAAGCCACAGGCGCAGGACGCCGAGAACCAGACCAATATCGACGAGACGACCGACACCGGCGTCGAGGATGTGGCCGACGACGACTTCGAAGACGACGAGGATCGGCTCGTCGAAGAGGGTGAGATCGCCGGCGATTACCTCGAGCAGTTGCTCGACATCCTCGATTTCGACGGCGACATCGACCTCGACGTGGACGGTGACCGTGCGGTCGTGAGCATTGACGGGGGTGACGATCTCACCAAGCTCGTGGGCCGCAAGGGCGAGGTGCTCGACGCTCTCCAGGAACTGACTCGGCTCGCGGTTCAGCAGGTGACCGGCGAGCGCAGCCGCCTGATGCTCGACATCTCGCGCTGGCGCGCTGATCGCCGAGAGCGTCTGGCGCGTCTGGGTCGCGAGGTTGCCGAGCGCGTTCGCGACTCGGGCGAGCGTGAGGCCCTCGATCCCATGACCCCGTTCGAGCGGAAGATCGTGCACGACGCCGTCGCCGCCGTCGACGGAGTGATCAGCGAGAGCGAGGGTGCGGAGCCGAAGCGCCGAGTCGTCGTCCTCCCCGAGTGATGTCCCACGGCTGACCGGAAGCCCTCTTCAGGCCCCGACCGAACAGGTCGGGGCCTGAAGTGTATGTAGGGGGTGTGCGCGGCTGAATTACATCGGTGTTGTTCGGCGGCTTGTTTCACGTGAAACCGGGCTCGTCTCTGTCACCGCTTCCCTCCCCCAGCACGGCTGTGCACAGCGGGATTGGTGGGAGCCGGAGTCGCAGAACCGGACATTTCGACGCCGTTGACGGGTGTTCCTACCACTAGGGGTTCGAATCATCACGTGACGAAACGCGGTGGGCCGACTCTGCGATCTTGGTCGGTGGCGACATAGATCGGGCATAGATGTCGCCGGCAATTGCTCAGTCCCTTCCTCGGATAGCGACCGGGGGATCGCGTGCGACACGGAGGCGCGTCGATGCCGACCTGGCGGTCGACCTCGGTGCCCACCCTCCGGGTGAGCCGCCCGCACCGCACGGCGTACCGAGTCGTCGACGAAGCCCGTCGGCGCGGGTCGGGGCGGAAGGAACTCTGGCACGGCACACGGGCACGGCACACGGACGGGCGTCAGGGCGCGTCGTGCCCGGGTTACCCCGGCGACGGCGGCGGGCCGCTTCTCTCGCGGCGGCACAGCGACACCGCTGCCGTTGAAACGGTGAGGATGTCGGGCGACAGAGATCGGCCGACCTTCGATACCCGAGGGCCTCGGCTCGAGGATGATGTCCCGTGAAGTCGTGACTCTTCGACCGGTCAACGGGTGGCAGTCCCGGTGGAACCGAAGCCGACCTGCGGGACATTGGACGGACTGGTCCGCACGAACGATCGCGGGATGCGGTCGCTTGCGGGCCGCGACTCGGAGGCTCGACCTGCCGAAAGTGACGGCGCCGGTGGGTTCCGTGTAGATGACCGACGTCGACCGTGCGCGACGTCGATTGCTCGGACGCGCTGGCGTCCGGTCGTGTCTCCCTGGGGCGGTATGGGGCGGTGCGGCGCGGTGCGGCGCGGTGCGGAGTGGTGTGTGTGGGTCGAGCGGATCCTGGCGACCGTGGTGCATCGACGGGGCGTGAGGCATGGGCAATACCACCACCGACTGCCCGGGACTACCGCGAAGGCGGTGGTGGGCTACCGCTCCCCTGGTCTGCGGTTCGAGAGGCGGTTCGGACGGTGCCGGGGTCGGTTGGTGCTCGGTTGGCCGGGGTCCCGTCGGTGGGTGTCTTCATGAGTCGAAGCCCTCACGCGGCCAGCGGGGGTTTTCCGCAGGCCGCGTGAGTGGCGACTGAGGCGGGTTCGGAGACCTGTCGCGCCGGGTCTCCCCTCCCCCGGTCGAGTGGGCCGTCCCGGGAGAATTCGGTCGGTGTTTCACGTGAAACACATCGGTGGAAGTAGGTGGACGAAAGTTGCTGTCACGTTGTGGACGGTTCGTCGCCCGGCCGAAGACTTACGCGTCGTCCTCTGTGGCCGACGGGAACACCCGCCCCTGCCGGTGGGTGAGTCTGTTCCAGTGCATGGTGTCGACACGTGGCAGGCGGACAGCACATAGGTCAGGAGATCGCAGAGTCGGCGGAACCGGGATAGAGGACGGGTGAACTTCGAGCCCTGCCACGACTGCTGCGCGCTGCGCAACGCCATCACCGTCGGCGGAACGGTCAAGCCTCGGCGCCGATCGCGTGGCACCAGAAGCGCGGACCAGCGCGCGGCTCCGCCGCTTTTGTGCTGTGGGTGTCGGATCCCGACCGAAGCACATCTCCTGTCCGCGTGTCTCGGACGGACATGCTCGGTCCGGGTTCCCCACTGCTGTAGGCGGTCGGGTCGAGACGACGCAGATGTAGCCCATGAGGCGCCGTACGACTCGGCTTTCCCGTGCCAGGGTGCGCAGGGCGCTCTGGTTGCCGGCTCCGACGCGGGGCGGTACCGAATGCCGGTCGCTACCGCGGAGGGCACGCAGGCTCTCGTGCCGTCGCGTGACAGTGGTGGCCAAGTCTGCTCGCTCGGTCCCACGCCGGCGGGCTCTCCTTGACGCACAGGCCTGTCGTGCCGATCGCGCGAGCACCTATTCCGCGGCGAGCGACTGAGATCGCCGGCATCACGGTTTCGGAGCGGGAGCTCCCCTTCCCGACTGATAGAGCCGGGGACCGATCCGTCGACGGGCAGGCTGTGCAAGCGGGGGTGGCTGCGCCGAGTTGCCGGCGCGGTGGTCTCCCTCGCAACGTTCACCGACGCACCGTGGTGCACGGACCGGAGGGTGCTCGGCAAGGCTCCCGCGTCGCTTGTTGTCCCCGATGCCGAGGTGACGGTTACTGGGGACTGGCCGACGTCGGCCGGGCTGAGGTTCAGATCGTCGAGGAAGGACTCGGTCGGTGTGCTGGGCTTGGATGTGAAGAGCGTGCTCGGCGGGACTCTCCCTGAGTGACGGGTCCGGGTCCCACGCGACTGCGGTCGATTCAGCAATGTGCGGTGGGACTTGTCGCGGGCAAGACCATCGAGATGGGATGCCGAGGGTGGGCGAGATGACGACCTTCGAGCGGCCTGATCAGGCAGTTGGATTCCGCGCTCTGTCGATCCTTGTCTCGGAACCGAGTCCTCGACCGGAGCGTCTTACATCCGTGTGTTTCACGTGAAACAGTGCCGTTCCGTGCGGATCTGGACGGACCCTGTGGAGCCGTCGGTTCCACGTGAAACACTAAAGTCTGACCCCGATCAGAAACGGAGGCCCGGTGTCGGCAGACGCTCAACCCGAAGACCATTCCGACCTTGACGCATTGCAGGTTCCGCCGGGTAGTGCCCGAGGCGTCTTCGGTGACCGACTGGAGTTGGCTGAAGGGTACTGGCGCATTCTCGCGACTGACGGCATCGACCATGGTTTGATCGGACCCCGAGAGGTGCCGCGACTGTGGGATCGTCACATTCTCAATTGCGCGGTCGTAGCCGAACTGATCCCCGACGGCGTCAACATCTTCGACATCGGTAGCGGGGCGGGCCTCCCAGGTGTGCCTCTCGCGATTGCCCGGCCAGACCTGGAGATCACCCTGATCGAGCCGTTGCTCCGTCGGAGTACGTTCCTCGAGCGAACCGTCGAAGCGCTCGGGTTGACGAACGTTCGTGTCGTCCGGGGGCGAGCAGAAGAGAAGGCGGTTCGTTCCGAGGTGGGAACTGCAGAAGTCGTCACGTCCCGCGCGGTGGCTCCGCTGGAACGTCTGGCGAAGTGGTGCGCTCCCCTCGTGGCCGCCGGCGGCCAGATGATCGCCATCAAGGGGTCATCGGCGGCAGACGAGATCGAACGCGATCGTGCAGTTGTCGGGCGTACCGGGATCACCGATCTACGGGTGTCAACCTGCGGTGAATCGTTGGAGACGCCGACCACGGTCGTCATCGGCACGAAGACCGAAGCCGTCCGATCCAAGAAGTCGCGTCGGCGCTGACCGACACCGACAGACCCATCCGTCTGGGTTCGGCCCGAAGACGGCGCGCACAGAGGAGATCCGAATTGGTGTGGAGTCCGCGCAAGGCGCAGAATAAGAAGCGTTCCGGAGGCACGGTCCAGCCCGCCCCCGTGGACGATTCTGCAACCGTCGAAGCCGGCGCCACCACTGCCGGAACCGACGACCCTCACGCCCATCTGGTCGGTCAAAGGAGTGCCCGCGTGGTCGACAAAACCCGGAAAGTTTCACGTGAAACGACGACCACCGGAGGCTCGCCGATCGCCGACGAAACGTACGCCGACACCCCCATCGCGATGGCGGCCGCCCGTGCGAGCCAGGTGCTGACTCCCGGTGGCGCGGGGCAACTCCCCCGCCCCGCTCACACCCGCATCATGACCGTCGCGAACCAGAAGGGCGGCGTCGGCAAGACCACGACAGCCGTCAACCTCGCGGCAGGCCTCGCGCTCCGCGGTCTCCGTGTTCTGGTCGTGGACCTCGATCCCCAGGGCAACGCCAGTACCGCGCTCGGGATCGACCATCGTGCGCAGGACATCGCGTCGGTCTACGAACTACTCCTCGGCGAGGTGACGCTGAGGGAGGCCATCCAGGAGTCCCCAAGCCAGAAGGGGCTCTACTGCGTGCCGGCGACGCTCGACCTGGCCGGCGCGGAGATCGAGCTCGTGTCCCTCGTCGCCCGCGAGAACCGACTTCGGAATGCCCTCTCGGACGAGCTTCTCGCCGAGTACGAGATCGACTACGTGTTCATCGACTGCCCGCCGTCGCTGGGGCTGCTGACGGTCAACGCGATGGTTGCCGCGCGTGAGGTTCTGATCCCCATTCAGTGCGAGTACTACGCGCTGGAAGGTGTCGGTCAGCTTCTACGGAACATCGAGCTCGTCCAGGCGCACCTCAACCGCGAACTCCATGTCT
The DNA here is from genome assembly GCF_900683595.1 of Gordonia paraffinivorans. Taxonomy (NCBI): domain Bacteria; kingdom Bacillati; phylum Actinomycetota; class Actinomycetes; order Mycobacteriales; family Gordoniaceae; genus Gordonia; species Gordonia paraffinivorans. The sequence goes on from NZ_CAACYD010000006.1 coordinate 1,199,505, forward strand.
CCACGATCATCCTCACGATGTACGACGGCCGGACCAAGCTTGCCGATCAGGTGGCCGAGGAAGTGCGTAGCCACTTCGGCGACAAGGTGCTCAGCACGATCATTCCGCGCAGCGTCAAGGTGTCGGAGGCGCCCGGATACGGGATGACCATCATCGAGTACGACCCCGGTTCACGTGGCGCGATGAGTTACCTCGACGCCGCACGTGAGCTCGCTCTGCGCGGCGCCTCGGAGACCTCGGCATGAGCGATGAGCCGATGAGTCCGAGACTTCAGTTCACCCCGGTCTTGCTGTTCCGAGTGGAGGTAGAGGCATGAGTCAACGAGACACTGCGACGCGGCGTGGCGGACTCGGTCGCGGACTGGCGGCCCTCATCCCGACCGGTCCGACGGAGGATCAGAGCAACGCTCCGCGTCTCGGGAATGCGGCTGCCGACGTCGTCATCGGGGCCAAGAGTGCAACGGCGAATGGTGCCGCCGCACCGACGACCGATGCGCCCACGGCCACCACTCCCCTGTCGGCCGAGGAGACCGGTGCGGTGTATCGCGAGATCCCACCGGCGGAGATCCAGCCGAACCCGAAGCAGCCGCGCACCGTCTTCGACGACGAGCAGATGGCCGAGCTCGTCCACTCGATCCGCGAGTTCGGCCTCATGCAGCCGATCGTGGTGCGCCGCCTGAAGGAGCCGACTCCGGAGGGCATCAAGTACCAGATCATCATGGGCGAGCGTCGCTGGCGTGCGAGCCAAGAGGTCGGCCTCGACGCCATCCCCGCGATCGTCCGTGAGACTCCCGACGGCGACCTCCTACGCGATGCGCTGCTGGAGAACATTCACCGGGCACAGCTGAATCCCCTCGAAGAGGCTGCCGCGTACCAGCAGCTGCTCGAGGAGTTCGGGGTCACCCACGAGGAACTCGCCGCGAAGATCGGACGGTCGCGGCCGCTCATCACCAACATGATCCGGCTGCTGAAGCTGCCGATTCCGGTCCAGCGACGCGTCGCGGCCGGTGTGTTGTCTGCGGGTCATGCCCGTGCCCTGCTTGCTCTGGACGCGGGAAGCGAGGCGCAGGAGGCTCTCGCGGCCCGCATCGTCGCCGAGGGCCTGTCCGTCCGGGCGACCGAGGAGGCGGTCACCCTGATGAACCGCGGTGACGGTCCCGAGGCCAAGTCGCCGGCCCAGAAGCGCAAGCCGATGCAGATGCCCGGCCTGCAAGACCTCGCCGAGCGACTCTCCGACACCCTGGACACCCGGGTTACAGTCAGTCTTGGGAAGAGGAAGGGGAAGATCGTCGTGGAGTTCGGGTCGGTCGATGACTTGGAGCGCATCGTCGAGTTCATCAACCCGAAGAAGTGATCTCACGGCGAGGTTTCTCCAACCAGGCACACGCGGAAGTAATGTCACTGTGACGATAGATGGACCCGGCACCCGCTGGTACGCCCAGAACGGTTGCAACGCAATGACTTTCGTAGCGTCGTGCTGTCGGGCCGGAGTTCGCTGACATGAGCGTGTCGATCGTGCGCCTGGAACTCGGATCCTTCGAGTCCCTACCCCAGCACACTCGCCGTTGTGTCTTCTGGGAGGTCGAGCCGGCCACCGACGGAGCTCCGTACGAGAGCGAGTTCGACAAGGAGGCGTGGTTCTCCGGTCTGCTCCTCGAGTGGGGCGCGTGCGGGCAGGTGGCAATCGAGTCGACGACCAACGCGGTCGTCGGAACTGCGTTCTATGCACCTCCCGGCCGGGTGCCACGGTCGCAGTACTTCCCCACATCCCCGGTGAGCCCCGACGCGGTCTTGCTCACCAGTCTTCGTACGGAGCCGGGTCATGAGGAGGTGGCACCGATCCTACTCGACGCCGTGGTCGGTGACCTCATCCGCCGCGGTGTGCGAGCAGTGGAGTCGTTCGGCCTGGTGCGTGGGGGTTCCGACGCCGGTACCGCCGACGACCCCGGGACGGGCGAATCGGCCTCGGTCGAAAATGTCTCCATCTCGTCTACGAGCTTCACCAGTACAGGTGCTCTCCCCGACCTCGACTTCTGGACCGATCAGGTCATCATCGAGGTGGTTCGCGAAATCCTGGAGGGTCCGAGGTCCGATCTTTGCCCGGAATGCATGATCGACGCGGCGTTCCTGAAGGATTCCGGATTCGATGTCGTGGCATCGCATCCGAGGTTCCCGCGATTCCGTCTGGAACTCGATGCGGGTCTCGGCTGGAAGTTCGAAGTCGAGAGCGCGCTGGAGAAGCTGGTGATCATGGCCGAGATCGAGCTGACCAGCCGAGAGCGCACGGCGGTCCCGGTGGGCGCGGGACGGCCGCGGGTCAGTGCGAGGCGTTCTCCGCGGCCAGTAGTTCCGCGAAAGTGTAAGTGCCAGTAGGGCGATCGTCCTGATCGAGCAGGTACAGGCGCTTCACCGCGACCAGAATCGCATCGGCCATCACGTTGCGCCAGTCCGAATCAGCGAGGATCGCCGCGTCGCGCGGATTGGTGATGTACCCGACGTCGATGAGCGCGACGGGCATTCTGGTGAGCCGCAAGACATCCCACGTCCGTTCGTGGGTACGGCAGTCGGTCAGCGGTGTGCGGGCGACGATCTCGCGCTGGATGAATCCGGCGAGATTGCGCCCGATGGTCGAGTACGAGTTGTGGTTGTTCCCGAAGTAGAAGCTGGCGACGCCGTTGGCGCGCTCGTTCTTGTAGTGCGCGCAGCGCAGCGAGATCATCAGATCCGCGTCCATGAGGTTGGCGACGCGAGCACGTTCGTTGTCCGTGGGACGACCGCGGCCGTCATGTGACAGGAACGTCTGCATGCCGGCGGCGGACATCCGTCCCTCGAGGCGGGCGCCGAGATCCCACAGCAGATCCGACTCGCGTTCGGCGAGCTCGCCAGTAGACAGCGGGTGCAGCCCGCCCGAGCCGGGATCGATGAGGATCCGCTTGCCGGACAGCTGGGGGCCGGAACGGCGGACCTTTTCTTCCTGGCGGATGGCGTACGGCGACCCGCCGGTCACCCGGGTGCCCAGGCGCTCGAGGGAGCGGAGCGTGGCCGGTCCGCAGATGCCGTCGGACGCGAGGCCGTACTCGCTCTGATACAGACAGACCGCGTTGTGGGTGTTGGGGCCGAAGATGCCGTCGACGAGCGACGTGTAGTAGCCGAGGTTCTGGAGACGACTCTGCAGGGTGGCGACATCGTCACCGACCATCGGTGCCGAGAGCTGGTACGAGAGCACACGGGCGCCGAGACGGTAGGACGCCTCGCGCAGGACCCGGTAGGTCTGGGGACCGACGATCCCGTCGACGATCAGGCCGCGCTGCTGCTGGAACGCACGGATGGCACGGTCACACTCGTCGTCGAAGACGTCTCTTTCACCTTCGGGCAACAGTCCGAGCCCGACCAGGATTGCGCGGATCTCGGCAACTGCCGAGCCGTGATCCCCGAGTCGGAACAATGGCATGTCGTCACCCCTCATACGTTCGCCGCAGATATCTCCTGCTCGCGAGGTCCGGTGGTCCGCGTCGGCGGCACCGGTCGGTATCAGCCAGAATTGTCTCAGCTGAAGTTCACTACACCAAACTCACCGCCGAGCGACAGCAGTGACGCCGGAGATACGCCCCCGACGGGTGAGACCCGGGCCGAGACTACCAACGACGAGAGCCCGCGGGCGGACGACCAGGTCGTTCACCCGTCGGACTCTCGTCGTCGAAGTGATGAGCTCTGCAGGTCAGGCGGTCTTGCCGACCACCGAGTCGAGTTCGCGAAGAAGTGCGGCCTTGCCCTTGGCGCCCACGATCGTCTTCACCGGCTGACCCTTCTCGAACAGGATCATGGTCGGGATCGACATGATCTGGAAGTCGCGGGCAGTGGCGGGACTCTCGTCCACGTCGAGCTTGGCGACGGTCAGCTTGTCGCCGTGATCACGCGCGATCTCCTCGAGAACCGGCGCGACCATGCGGCACGGGCCGCACCAGGTCGCCCAGAAGTCGACGAGGACCGGCTTGTCGGCGTTCAGGACGGTGTCCTTGAACGTGGTGTCGTTCACGACGACGGTGTGTGCACCCATGATGTGTCCTCCTTGGTGGACGAGGAAAGTTCGAAGAAGTCTGGTCGGGACGGGTCAGGCAGGGGCCTGGACCGAGTCGACATCGGAGACCGACGCGGCCTCGGAATCGACGGTGTGGGCCGGCGCCTCCCCCTGCTCGGCGAGCCAACGCTCGGCGTCGATGGCCGCCGAACAACCGCTGCCTGCGGCGGTGATCGCCTGGCGGTAGGTGTGGTCGACCAGATCACCGGCTGCGAACACGCCGGGCAGCGAGGTGTAGGTGGTACGGCCCCGCACGACAACGTAGCCGGCGTCGTCGAGCTCGACCTGTCCGCGGACGAGCTCGCTGCGCGGATCGTGACCGATCGCGACGAACATGCCGGTCACGTCCAGCGTGCTGACCTCGCCGGTGCGGGTGTCCTCGATCTCGAGACCCTGGACGGAGCCGTCACCGATCACCTTCCGCACCGCGGCATTGGTCACGAAGCGGATCTTCTCGTTGGCGCGTGCGCGTTCGAGCATGATCTTCGACGCGCGGAACTCGTCGCGGCGGTGGATCAGGGTGACGCTGCGGGCGAACTTGGTGAGGAAGGTGGCCTCCTCCATCGCCGAGTCGCCACCACCGATGACGGCGATGTCCTGGTCCTTGAAGAAGAAGCCGTCGCAGGTCGCGCAGGCGGAGACGCCGCGGCCGAGCAGTTCCTGCTCGCCCTCGACCCCCAGGTAGCGGGCCGCGGCACCCATGGCGAGGATCACCGCACGGGCGCGGAACACCTCGCCGCCGACCTCGACCTCCTTGATGTCGCCCTCGAGGCGGACGGTGTCGACGTCCTCCATGCGCAGGTCCGCGCCGAAGCGAATGGCCTGCTCACGCATCTCGTCCATGAGTTCGGGACCCTGGATGCCGTTGCGGAAGCCGGGAAAGTTCTCGACCTCGGTGGTCGTCATCAGCGCGCCGCCGAACTGGGTCCCCTCGAAGACGATGGGCGAGAGTTCGGCGCGCGCGGCGTAGATCGCCGCGGTGTACCCGGCAGGACCCGATCCGATGATGATCAGTTCGTGGATCTGCGGGGTCTCTGCCTGGCTCATACGTCCTCCGTGCTGGTGGGATGTGCGGGATACGCCGGACGTACCGGCGCGGTCACGCTGCTTCAACACAAGACTATGCGGAGATGTTCCCGGTCAGGGCGGGCCCGTGCAGCGTGGTGACGCAGCTTACGCGCAGTGGCGACCGAAAGTATTGCCTGGTCGATGCGGTCGGGCCAAGCGTCAGCCGCCGATGGTTCCGCGCGTCAGCAGCGACGGGGTGTCGGTGTCGCAGTCGAGTCCGACGATGAGCGCGTCGAACAGGCCTGCCACACCGGTCGACAGCAGGATCGCCGCGGCGGGTCTGCCCTGGTAGGTGATCTGCCCGGAGCCGACGACGGCGACCTGGGCGGGGACGAGGTGGGCGGCGGTGCAGCGCCGGAGCGCGGCGACCGAACCGAATGGAGCGCCGTCCTGGCGTCCGATCACCGACAGCGCCGAGGCCGAGGAACCCGGGTCGAGCGTGTCTGCGGGTGAGGTGCGCTGGGCCAGGGTGGGTGGCGCCGGGTCGGTGGTCGGCGACATCTGGCGGACGAGGCCGAACGTGCCCGCGGCGACGACCACGACCGCGGCAGCCGCGAGCAGCATCGACAGGACGCGGCTGCGCCGTCGGGTATCGAGGTCGACGGGTGCCGGGATGGCCTCGGGCGCGGGAGTCGTGCCCTGTGGACATGCGGGCAGAGAGGACAGGGTCGCCTGGATGCCGGAGCGCACCGAGTCAGGGATGGAGGCCGGTTCGGGCGGCAGGCCTCTCAGGTCGTCGACGGTCCGGTCGAGCGCCGCCAGGATCCGCTGGGCCTCGGGATCGTCCTGGATCCGAGAGCGGATGTGCTCGGCAGCTCGCGCGGACAGTCGTCCGGCGTGGAAGTCGGCGAGTGTCTCCGCCGAGTACGGGGGCTCGGGTCGTTCACCGAAGTCGGCGTCGTCAGTTCCCCGCGGGGTCATGGTCTCAGTCTTCCATTCCGGATTCGGGCGGCGGTGGCTCGTCGGTGTGTTCTCGGTACTTGGACGCACGCGGTGCCGATCCGGTTCCCTGGAATCTGCGTTTTCGCGGAATTTTCTGTAGCGGAGAAGATTACGAGTTGTCCGGTGCTCGCAGATGTCCGAGCACCTGCGCCAGCCGGAGACGCCCGCGGGCGCATCGGCTCTTGATGGTTCCCTCGGCCACGCCGAGCATTGTCGCGGCCTCGGCCACCGAGTAACCTTCGATGTCGACGGCGACGATCGCCTGGCGCTGCCCCTCCGGGAGCACGTGCAACGCCCGTCCGATGGACACCGACAGATCGATGGACGAGATCTCGTCGGTGGGGTCGGCGATCGACAGGTCATCCCACTCCGGCAGCGGGATCGTCCGGCGGGAGTTGTTGCGCCGGATCCGGTCGAGACAGGCGTTCACCACGATGCGGTGCAGCCAGCTCGTGACCTTCGCGTCGGACCGGAAGTCGGCCGCCGTGCGGTGGGCGGCGAGCAGCGCATCCTGCAGCCCGTCGGCCGCGTCCTCCGGGTTGCGACTGGTCCGGAGGGCGACCGACCAGAGATAGTCGATATGCCGGTTGATCAGATCGGTGAATGCGTGTTGATCGCCCGCTGCGTGAGCGCGTAGCAATTGCTCGTCGGTGCGCAGATCCACTGCTTCTGTCCCCCCGGCCATTCGCTGAGACTAACCGAGAAGTCAGGGCGGCCGGCGACACGCGACCGATTGTGAACAATGGCGGCAGAAGTGTGGACAACGTTCTGCCGCAAAGCCATCGACGCGATGCCCTCGGTTATGGTGTCACCGATTCTGGGGACATGGGGTGTTCGAAGACGACTGTATGGCCTTCGTGGCTAGCCATCTCCGCGGTGCCTTTCACGGTGTCGCGACGATCCTGCCGAACACATTCCGTGGCGTGACATCCGCTCGGCAGCGAGCGGCCTCGGCGGCGGGAGATCTCGTCGGCGGACTCGACGCGGTGGATTCCATTCGCGAACGTCGTGGTTCGGGTTCCCGTGCCGGCGGATCGAACCGCCGGTCGCGCGAGCGGCTGGTATCGCACGTCGTAGTTCGCACCCGGGTCCGGTTCGCGCGCCGAAAACCACTCTGGTGCTGTGTATTTCGTCCGCTGCACATCGACTACGCCGTGATCATCGACATCGCGACGAAAATCGGCTGTCGGCACATGATCGAGCTGTCGATCTACGACCGGCGGGTGGTCCAGCTGACATCGTGGATCGCACAGGAGTCATCGCGATCCTGAAAGGTGTTGTCAGAACGAGGATCAGCACTATCGGCGAGATACGACGGGGTCCTTCGTGTCCGTCGCCCTCGCGGAGCGTCTCCCGTTCAACTTTCAAATCCGTTGCACGGAGTGATGTTTCGATCACAAAGATCTGCACCCATGTCGTGCACCGGGCGAGGGCGTCCCGGGTCAGGACAGCCGGTGAACGACACCCGGCGTCAGGTCAGCAAGCGGCCGTGTGCGGCGACGAACAGTTCGACGCAGACGTCGAGGACGTCGTCGAGAGGCTCACGGGCGATGTCCGATTCACCTTGTCCGGCGACGTACCAATCGACCATCAGCTGGGTCACCGCGCCGACGAGTCCGACCGAAGCCAGACGCTGCTTGGAGGTCGGCGGACGATTCCCCCGGGCGAGGGTGAGGACGAGATCGGCCCAGTCGTGGATCGCACGCATCCGGACCCGTTCGATCTCGGGTGAGACACCCACGACCTCGACCAGCATCACCCGGGCACGTCGGCTGTCGTCGGCGAGGGCGTGCATGAACGCGCCGAGCGTGGCGCGCGCCGCCTCCGGGATACGTGTCGGCTCGATGCCCGCCTCGACGTCGCCGAGGTCGGCCTCACCGTCGAGAAATTCCGCGGCGGCGGCCAGCGTCGCCTTTCGTGCGTGCCGGACGCAGTCGTCGTATACCGCGACGAGGAGATCGGCGCGGTCGGAGAAGGATTCGTAGAAGTACCGCTGGGTGAGGCCCGCCTGCTCGCAGATGCTCTTCACCGAGGCTCGCGCGTATCCCTCGGTCCCGAACACCTCCAGGCCGCCGGCGACGAGTGCACTGCGCCGGCGGGCCCGGCGTTCGTCCGGGTCTACTCCCCCGTACCGCCGTCCGCGGCTCGATGTGTCGGTCGGCGCCGATGCCGGGGTCGACGCGGTCGTGGCCGTCTCCGAGCTGGCGGATGTCGGCACGACCACGGGTACTCCCCTCCGACGACGGACTGCTCTCCGTCGAGCGAACTCTTTACAGGACGACTTCTGACACGATAGCTTGTCAGAACCAAACTGACATGCCCCCGTGTCAGATAGTTCGAGAGGTGTGGACGGTGCTGGAGCTGCTGCCGGATCCCATGCGCGAGCCGACCGTGCTCGCGATCCCCTTCTTCTTGACCATGCTGGCGATCGAGTGGTTCGCCGCGGCGAAACTCGAGCACGACGACCACGAGAAGGATGGGCCCGCACCCGGCGCCTACGAGACCCGGGATGCCCGGGCCAGCGTGCTGATGGGCGTCGTCTCGATTTTCACCAGTGCGTTCTGGAAGATTCTCGGCCTCCTCGCCTACACCGCGATCTTCGCCTACCTCGCGCCGTGGCACCTGCCGATGGACAAGTGGTACTCGTGGGTGATCGCCTTCGTCGGCGTGGACTTCCTCTACTACTGGACCCACCGGATCTCGCACCGCGTCCGAATCGTGTGGGCCACGCATCAGGCGCACCACTCCAGCGAGTACTTCAACTTCGCGACCGCGCTGCGGCAGAAGTGGAACATCAGCGCCGCCATCGTGATGTGGCTGCCGCTCCCCCTGTTGGGCGTACCGCCCGCCCTGGTCTTCTTCGCCTACTCGCTGAATCTGATCTACCAGTTCTGGATTCACACCGAGCACATTGGGAAGATGTGGGCGCCTTTCGAATTCGTGTTCAACACCCCGTCGCATCACCGCGTCCACCACGGCTCGGACCCGGAGTACCTCGACCGCAACTACGGTGGCGTGTTCATCATCTTCGACCGGATCTTCGGCTCGTTCACCCCGGAGCGCCATCGCCCCCGTTACGGGCTGACGAAACCGATCGACACCTACAACATCTGGACGCTCGAGACCCACGAGTACGTGTCGATCGCCCGCGACGTGAAGGCCGCCGACACCTGGCGCGCACGCCTCGGCTACATCCTCGGTCCGCCCGGGTGGACGCCCGAGAACGCCACCCGCCCCGACACCGAGGCGGCCTGCGGCGAGAAGACCGAGTCCCGGGACACCGATGCCGGGAGAGCCGACGAGAAGCTCGTCAGCCCTCCATCGTGACCTTGGAGATCTGCGCCTGGTAGCCGCCGTTCGGCGACTCCGGCAGCGAGGTGATCCACACCATCACGTACCGGGAGGTCGCGGGCTCGGCGAGCTCGATGGTCTTCGAGTCGGAATCGACACGTGCGGCGGCGACCGGCGTCGTGCGGGCGAAGGCGGGCGTCGCGCTCGGCGAGGTCCGGATCTCCACATCGAATCCCGGCGTCGGGCTGTCGATGGTCACCGACTTCACCGGACGCTCGGCGCCGAGATCGAACATCAGCCCCAGGCCCTGCTTGAGGCCGCCGAAGTCGGGCCGGCCCCGATAGTTGTCGGTCTGCCACACCGGCACCTGCCCGCTGATCACGTTCGCCACGTTGGCGGGGTTGTCCGGGGTCTGCGCCGAGAAGTCGAGGACGCTCACCGCCTGGAGCGGGATCTCCTGGGTCGGTCCGGCCGTGGGTGCATCGGCCCCGGGTGCCGGCTGACCGGCCGGAGCCGGCTCCGAGGTCGGGATGATCGAGTCGATGTCGCTGGAGCCCTCATCGCCCCCGAAGACGTTGGTCGCCCCGACGATCAGCGCGATGACCACGAAGATCGCGAGCAGCCCGGCACCGATGAGCAGTGCGGTGTTGCGTCGCTTCGGCGAGCCCTCGTTGCTGCCGATCCGCGGTGTCACCGAGACCGGAGGAGCCGCGTCGGCGTCGGTGATCGCCGGCAGCATGTCCGTGTTCAGGTCGACGACGGTTGCCTGGTCGAGGACGTGCTGGACCGTCGCCGCGGTGCGGATGCCGCGGGTTCCGTCGAGTGCGCGGGCGGCCACGGCGGAGATCTCGAAGGGGATCTCGGGGTCGACGGCGCGGGGTTCGCGGGGGCGGCCGTCGTCTCCGGGCTCGGCCACCGGGATCCCGCCGACGGGCTCGGTGACGTCGTCGGTCGTGATGAGTCGCGAACCGGTCTCCGGGTCGAGGGTCCACCGGTTCAGCAGCAGCGCGTAGAGGACGGCTCCGAGTCCGCGGACGTCGGAGGCCTTGTCGTCGCCGGCAAGTGTTCCGGGGAAGGCCAGCACGGCGTTGCCGTCGTGGCTGATGCGGATGCGGTCCGGGTGATCGATCGACAGCGCCCCACCGGAACGATGAGCGATCTCGGCGGCCGCGGCCAGCGAACGCACGGCCCGCGCCGCACCGATCGGCGACGGCTTCGTCCGCGCGACCTCGGCGAGCGAGGACCCCGGCACCCACTCGGCGACCACGATGCCGCCCGACGAGCCGCGCACGACGTCGAGGACGCGCGCGACACCGTCGTGGGTGATCTGGCCGAGTCGCAGGGTGCGGGTGAGCACGGCCTGCGGGCCCTGATCGGTGGGCCTGATCTCCTGGCCGGGCTCCGGCGGCGGCGCCAGCTGCTCGGCGTCGACGAAGGTCAGGGCGACCTCGCGGTCGAGGTTGATGTCGAGCGCCCGCCAGAACTGCAGACCGCGCGAGCCGCCGTGCCGCTCGAGGAGTCGGTAGCGGCCACCGGCCACCACCGCGCCGGGCACGAGGCGGGGTCCGCGCGGACGCACGCGGCGCGGCGGGACGGGCGGCGTCGGCGCACCGGTCGCTTCGGTGGCGGGGTTGGCGTGGACCGGGTTCTCGGGAGTCTGGACGTCGGTGGGTGAATGACCGGACGTGCTGCCTGGGCCGGAATCGGCGGGCGACCCGACGGCTGCAGTCGTGTCGAGCTCGCTGTCACTCACGCGACGGACTCCTTTCCTCCGGTATCTGATGTCACGCGGAACCGGTGCGCGCGGTGGGATGGGACGCGGACCCCGGCCGGCACCGATGGCACCACCGGTGTGTACCGAGTAGGACTGCCACGTCGCGGTTCCCCGGTCGAAGCGGCGAAGTACCTGTACCTGACCAGAGTACGGGAGCGATTCGTCGGCAGAGACCCGCGGAAATGCAACTGTGATCGCCGGGGACTGGTCGCGTTCCGGCTCCGGCGGCGGGGCGAGCGCAGGGATGAAGCGGCCGAGGACGCGGCGCACCGAGTTGCCGATGGCGACCACGTCGGGCACCTGGGCGGCGGCCAGGCCGGCGTAGGTCACGGCCAGCACCACCGCGGCGGTGAGGGCGAGGTAGATCAGCGAGCCGAGCTTGCCCGCCCAGCCGATCATCCCGTCGAGCCCGGTGGTCTTCGCGACGAACCACACCGTCGCCGAGACGCCGATCGACACCGCGAACGTCACCAGCGTCGTGCGGACGACGTTCGTCATGCGTGCGCCGCCGAGGCGACTGCGCAGCAGGAAGTGGCCGACGATCGCGCCGACGAGGTACCCGAGGCCGTTCGAGAGCGCGAGCCAGCGCACGACATTGGACGGGTTGTCGAAGAGCACCGGTCCCAGGTACGACGAGCCGACCTTGACCACGGTGATGCCGAGGGCGATGAACGTCGGGGTCCAGGCGTCCTCCCGCGCGTAGAAGACGCGCAGCTGGACCAACGTCATCGAGTACGGGATCAGCGTGAACGCGCCCCACGCGAGCACCGAACCCAGCTGGTTGGCGTCCGCGGCCTCGAACCGGCCGAAGTTGAACACCGCGATCGCGATGGCCGGTCCGAAGAACGTCATGAACGACACCACCGGCACCAGCGCGACCATCGTCAGGCGGGTGGCCAGCGAGAGGTCGTCGACCACGGCCTTCGCGTTGTCGGCGGCGGCGTTGCGCGACAGCCGGGGCATGATCGCGGTCAGGATCGTCACGCCGAGCACGCCGTAGGGCAGCTGCAGCAGCTGCCAGTGGGTGAAGTAGATGGACACGCCCGACGCCTCGGCCGACGAGGCGATCCGGTAGGTGGCGACCAGGCCGACCTGCAGCAGCGCCACGTACGCGACGATCGCCACGGCCATGTTGCCGAACTGGCGCAGGCGCGCGTCGATGCCCCACTCCAGCCGCAGGTGCACGCCCGCCTTCTTCAGGAACGGGACCAGGACCATCGCCTGCAGGACGACACCCAGCGTGCAGCCGACGCCGAGCACGAGCAGCTGCGGATCGCTCATCCGGACGGGGTTGAGGGTGATCTCGCCGGGCACGAGCGCGTACAGCACCAGCGTCGTGATCTGCACGACGTTGTTGAGCACGGGCGCCCACGCACCGGGTTTGAACAGGCCGCGAACGTTGAGGATCGCGATGAACAGCGCCGAGAGGCCGTAGAAGAGGATCTCGGGCAACAGCAGGTAGGCGAGGTGTGTGGACAGGTCCCGGTTGACCTGTCCGTCGCCGAGGTTCATGTAGGTGAGTGCCGGCGCCGCGATCACCGCGAAGACCGTCGCCGTCCCGAGGACGACGACGGTGATCGTGAAGATCCGGTTGATGAAGCCCTGTCCGCCGTCGGGGTCCTCGGCCTCGGCGCGCGCGAGCAGCGGGATGACGATCGCCGTCAGCACCGCACCGAGGACGACCTCGGCGATCATGTTCGGCAGCACGTCGGCGGCCTGGAACGCCGAGGCGATCCCCGAACCCAGCATCGCCAGGATCAGGACGGTGCGCAGGAAGCCGGTGATCCGGCTGAACAGGGTCGCGATCGCGATCGAGCCGCTGGTGCGCAGGATGCTCGAGTCGGAGTCGCGGGCCAGACCCGTCGGCGAGGCCTCCTCGTCGCCGGCGTTGCGCGACGCGCGGGAGTCGACGGCGTCGGTCTCGCCGCTGTGGCGTTGGCGGTAGCGGGTCTCGTCGATCCGGCCCGGCCGATCCGCCCGCGGCTCGACCCGGACCCCGCCCTCGGGTCCACGACCGGGATCCGGCGACGGACCGGCGGCAGGCGGTGGAACGGACCCACGGGCGTGACGGGGTTCGTGGCGGGGCCCGGGGCTCGGCGGGACCCGACGCGGGGCAGCGCGATCCGGACGCTGGGGCGGCACCCCTCCGGGTGTGCCCGGCCGCGGTGCCCGCGGCTCATCGTTCCAGTTCACGTGCTGCTTCCGCCGTCCTCGGATCGTCGTGGGTCATGGGTCGTGGGGCTCGGTCCCGGCATCCTCCCCGGGTGGAGCACCCTCGCCTTGAAGGGTACGGCGTCGCTCCTGGTACCCGCTCCCGGCCAGCATGCGTTCGAGCTCGTCGGGCTCCGGGCGGTCGGCGTCGGCGGGGTCGGGCTGGCCGCGGAATCGGTGCCACAGGCGGCGTGCGGTCAGCAGGATCAGCGCCACGCCCGCCGCGATCGTGATGTAGAAGAGCGGCTTGCCGTAGGCGTTGGTGTGGACCTGCAGGCTGATCGGGTCGCCGAGCGGCACGCCGGTGACCGTGTCCAGCCGGATGTCGATGGTGACGGCCTCGGAGCTGTCGCCCCGGGTGGGCAGCTGGATCTGGCGGGTGCCGCGGGCCGGGATCTCGATCACGCCGAGGTCGCCGATCTCGACGCCCTCGGGGGCGGAGATGCCGAGCCGGGCGCGCACGGGCAGCGCGAGGTCGTTGCGGACCGCTAGCAGCACCGGACTGCGTTCGGACGCCAGGGTGTACCGCCCGCCGGGATCGAGGATGTTCACCGAACGCGTCATGCGGTGCAGGGTGGACGCCACCGCCCGGATGCGCTCCTCCTGCTGCCGGCGCAGTTGCGTGTAGACGGCCGAGCCGGCGCTGTCCGGCGATCGGATCGCGCGCAACTGGTCCTCCCGCAGCGGCGACATGTACCGCGCGGGGGTGGCCGCCACGTCGGCGGCCCGCATGAGCGCACCCTCGAACTGCCAGCTGTCCTCGACGTTCCGGCGGATCGCATCGGTCGCCTCGGAGGTCAGCACCGAACCCACGCGGCCGACCGGTCCGATGCCGGGTGGATCGGTGAGCCGGGCCGACTCCCGTGCGGCGTCGAGCTCGCCGACGACGGCGGTCAGCGGGGTCGGGGTGGCCGCACCGGACTCCAGTAGCAGGCGGGCGGTGGCGAACAGGGCCTCGGAGTCGCCGATCGTCGGGGACCAGTAGGTCGACGGCATGAGGAATGCGGACCGGCCGACGATCGGTTCGCGCCGGTCGGTGTCGTCCGGCTGGTCGGCGCGCGGCGGGGAGATCGCCGGGTACGCGAGTGCGGCCACCGCGGTCTGACGGCGGCTGCCGATCGACTCGTCGGCGAGATCCACGCGCTGCGACGGCGGGGTCAGGGCGGGTGTGCGCGGAACCGTGCCCAGCGCGGCGAACGCCGCGGTGATGGGCGCCTCGTAGGTCTGGGCGGCGAGGCCGCCGATGCGGTAGCGGCCCGACTGGTCGCGGCGGCCGGTCGGGGTGAGGGAGCTCGAGGCGACGGCCGTCGCCTGGACCCGCGCCTGTTCGAGGACCCCGGCGCCGGCGGCGTCGATCGCGCCGAGCGCGGGGATCGACAGACCGCGGACGCTCTTGACGCCGAGGATCGCGTCCACGACGTCCGACGGGGTCTGCAGTGCGGCCGCGCCGAGGCCGGGGTTCCCGATCCGCGCCAGCGAGGTCAGGTCGGCCTGGGCGAACGGGAGTGCGACCACGCACATCCGTCCCGCGGTCCAGCGCAGGGTGTCGAGCCAGCGGGCCGCGGCCTCGGCGCCGGTGCCGGGTCGCGTCGACGACGTGGGGTCGGCCGGATTGTCCGACACCTCGTACCCGAGCGACATCGCGCGGACCGTGACCAGCAGGTCGGGATCGACCGCCAGGCACATGCTCTCGGCGAGCTTCTCCGAGCCGGGCAGCGCGGTTCCCGGGGATCGTTCGGCGGAGGTCTCGGCCGACGGGGCCTCCGAGGCGGGACCGACGGTCTCCGAGGGCGGCGCGCCGACGACCCTCTGCAGTGCGGTGAGCAGTTCGCTCAGCCGTCCGCCCGCCTTCAGCGAGCGCGCGAGGTCGTCGCTGACCAGCCGGACGGGTTCGGTGTTGCCGCCGAGCACCCCGGGTGCCAGCTGCGGCGGGGCGGCCAGCGGCCAGAGCAGGGTCATCCGGGCGGGGCTGGACAGGTTCGCCGACACCGAGCCGTCCGGTCCGAGGCCGGGTACGCCGCCGGGACCCGCCTCACCCGCGGTCGGGTCGACGTAGTCTCGCGCGCGGTTCTCGTCGGGCGGCAGCGACAGCACGGGCAGGAGCATCCGCGACCCGGCGACCTGCGCGATGCCGCCGTAGTCCGGCTTGCCGTTGACGTTCACCTGCACCGGATAGACGCCGGTCCGGGAGATGCCGAGTCCCGGCACGGTGGCGTCGGGCCCGTCCGACAGCGGCATCGACATCTGGAACTGGATGCTCTCGCCGGGCTCGAGGGAGTCGGTGAGTTCCTCGAAGGGCCCGGCGACCGCGACCGCCGGGTCGTCGTCGGCGAGCTCGGTGCGCAGCCCGGACGCGGACGCGATCGGGTCGCCGCGTTCGAGCCGGATGGTCAGGTTGCTGATCGAGCGGTCGCCGATGTTCTCCACGCGTCCGCTGACGCTGACCACCGGGCGGCTTGTCGTGGTGACGATCGACGGCGTCATCGAGTCGATGTCGATGCGCGCGAACCGCGACGGGGCCTCGGCGTCGGAACCCGCCGGACCGGAGGTGGTGGTCTCGGGGGCCGCGGAGGCCGGCCCGGCCGTCGCGGGCAGCATGAGGAGAACGAGCACGCCCAGGACGGCGGCGAGTGCGGTGGCGACCCTCAGCCGGGACTCAGCCATCGCCCGCCGCGGGCCGACGGGGACGGCGACGGCGCCGGCGCGGACGAGCCGGGGGCAGTGGCTCGTTGCGACGCTGGTTGCGCGCGGCGGCGGCTTTCTCATAGGCGTTGGGTTCGGTGCGAATGCTCTCGGCCTCGGACTGGGCCAGCCGGTTCGGGTCGGCGGCGAGCTCGGCGATCACACCGCGGGCCATCCGGGCGAGTCGCCGTTCGTCAGAGTACGTGAGACGACGGGGCAACTCGGACAACGGCACCCACGCGACCTCGCTGACCTCGTAGTCGGCGTCGGAGAGTTCGCCGCCGACGCACCGCAGCAGATAGTGGTGCACCGTCTTGTGGATGCGGCGGCCCTCACTGACGAACCAGTAGTCGATCTTGCCGAGCGGCGCCACGACGGTGCCCTGGATGCCGGTCTCCTCCTCGACCTCTCGGATCGCGGTCTGCTCGGCGGTCTCGCCGGTCTCGATGTGGCCCTTGGGCAGCGACCACATCATCCGGCCGCGACGGTCCACCCGTCCGATGAGAGCTGCGGACAGCTCGTCGATCGGCAGTCCGAGGTCGGAGATGACCAGGCCGCCGGCCGAGGTCTCGCGCACGGTGCGCAGCTTGTCGGTGGAGCGTTCGCCGCCCGGGCTTTCGGGCCGTCCCCGACGCCTGCCCTTGCCCGCGGCCTTGGATCCGCTCTTGGCGAGGCCCTTGGTGGTGATGGTCGCTGGGACCGCCGCCATGTCGGACGGCTTGGGCGGCGTCACCCGCGGGCGCGCGCGGTCGGGATCGACCGGGAGCTTCTCCACCGATTCCGCCTCGACCGGATCCGGGCGCGCGGGGTCGTTCGTCCGGGCGCGGACGAGGTCGTTCGGGGTCGGGCGGCCGGTCGTGGGAGCGGGCTGCGACGCCGGGTTGTGCTGCTTGTGCGGCGCGGGCGCGGCTCCGGGGCCGCCCTGCTTGTGGGCGCCGGCCTTGTGATCGGCCTGATCGGAGCGGCCGCCGCCCGGCTTCTTCGCGTGAGCGGGCTGTTTCGGGTCGACGGTGCGACCGTTGGTGGTGTTCGCGCGTCCGTCGCCCTTGCGCCGGCCTCGCCGACGACGGCCCCGCCGCGTCCGTCGCCCCTGGGCGGATGCGCTCTGACCTGCTTGTCCGCCGTTTTCGCCACGCGAACCCGACGAGACGTCACTCACGTCTGAAGGGTTGGTCGAGGAATCGGTGGACACTCCACGATGCTAGCGGCTGGTCACCTGCTGTTTGCCCGGACGCCTACTAGTACGGCGCGGATGTGGAAACCGCGCGCGGGCGGATGGTCCGCCGTGCGGGACCGGACACGGCGACCACCGAGGACGCGGTCGCGTGCCGGAGCCGTCCAGGGCGTCTTGGTGGCGAGGTCGACGACGGTAGGGTGACAAGCCGTGAATGACTCTTCTCCGTCGGATGCACGACCGGCGGCGTCGGATCCGGACCGCAGGGTGCGGCTGCTGGCCGCCGCGGCGATCGCGCTCCGGGAGCTCGACGACGTCCTGGCTCCCCTCGGTGAGCTCTTCGCGTCGGCGGGCCACGAGTTGTACCTGGTCGGCGGTTCGGTGCGCGACGCCGTGCTCGGCCGCCTGGGCAACGACCTCGACTTCACCACCGACGCGCGCCCCGAACAGGTCACGCGTCTGCTGAAGGGGTGGGCCGACGCGTTCTGGGACGTCGGCATCGAGTTCGGGACCGTCGGGGTCCGCAAGGGCGAACACCTCATCGAGATCACGACCTTCCGCGCCGACACCTACGACCAGGTGAGCCGCAACCCGGAGGTCACCTTCGGCGACACCCTCGAAGACGACCTGGTGCGGCGCGACTTCACGGTCAACGCGATGGCGGTCCGGATCGGCCCGAAGGGCGCCGAGGACTTCTGCGATCCCCTCGACGGCATGAGCGCGCTGCTCGCCGGCGTCATCGACACGCCGGCGACGCCGGAGCAGTCCTTCGGCGACGACCCGCTGCGCATGCTGCGCGCCGTCCGCTTCATCTCCCAGCTCGGCTTCGAGCTCGCTCCCCGCGTGTGGCAGGCGATCACCGAGATGAACGACGAGATCGAGCGCATCACCGCCGAACGCGTCCGCGCCGAACTCGACAAGCTGATCTGCGGCGAGTACCCGCTCGAGGCCATCGACGCGATGGTCGAGACCGGGCTGGCCGAGCACATCATGCCGGAGATCCCCGGCATGAAGCTGACCATCGACGAGCACCACCAGCACAAGGACGTCTACCAGCACTCGCTGACCGTGCTGAAGCAGGCGATCGACCTCGAGGACGGTGATCCTGACCTCGTCCTGCGCTGGGCGGCGCTGCTGCACGACATCGGCAAGCCCGCCACCCGACGCCACGAGCCCGGCGGCGGCGTGAGCTTCCACCACCACGAGGTCGTCGGCGCGAAGATGGTGCGCAAACGCATGCGCGCGCTGAAGTACCCGAAGGCGGTCGTCTCGGACGTGGCGGACCTGGTGTTCCTGCACCTCCGGTTCCACGGTTACGGCGACGGCGCCTGGACGGATTCGGCGGTGCGCCGCTACGTCAACGACGCCGGGCACCTGCTCGACCGGCTGAACAAGCTGGTCCGCGCCGACTGCACGACCCGCAACAAGCGGCGTGCCCGCCGGCTGCAGCAGAACTATGACAACCTCGAGAAGCGCATCGCGGACCTGAAGGCGAAGGAGGACCTGGAGAAGGTCCGTCCCGACCTCGACGGCAACGCGATCATGGAACTCCTGGGCGTGCCGCCGGGCCCGATCGTGGGCCAGGCGTGGCGGTACCTCAAGGAACTCCGCCTCGACCGCGGGCCGCTCAGCCCGGAGGAGGCCGAGCAGGCGTTGCGGGAATGGTGGGCCGCGCGCCCCGAGAACCAGGGCTGACGCCTGCTCACCGGGCGGGGGTGAACACCTCGATCGCCCGTGGGACCGCCTCGAGGACCGCCGGCAGTCCCCCGACGAGGTCGCCGTCGACCGACACGAGCGCGGGGGGATCGCTGTACAGCTCGATCTCGGCGCCCCGGAGTGTCCGCACCAGCGTGTGGTCGACGTGCTTGCCGGTGAACACCTTCGGGAACACCCGGGCCAGCGTGAGCCGCGGAATCCGGGCGGGGGTCCGAGCGAGCGTGATGTCGAGCAGCCCGTCGGACACCGTGGCCGTCGGCGTGATCCGCATGCCCCCGCCGTAGGAGGTGGTGTTGCCGATGGCGGCGAAGATGAGATCGTCCTCGATCGTCGTGTCGTCGACGCGCACCTGGTAGTGGTGCGGCCGTAGCCCGATGAGCTCCAGCAGGGCCGCGAGCGTGTACCGGGCCTGTCCCTTGGGCCACCGCATCTCGTTGGCGCGCGCGGTCACCGCGGCGTCGAATCCGGTGGCGGCGACCGTGCTGAACAGGGCGGTGCGGCCGTTGGCGAAGGTGACGCGTCCGAGGTCGACCGGTTCCCGGTGTCCGTCGAGGACGACCTGCACGGCAGAGTCGACGTCGAGGGGGATCCCCAGGTTGCGGGCGAAGTCGTTGCCGCTGCCCGCGGGGATGACGGCGAGGGGTTTCCCGGAGCCGTAGGCGGCCTCCACGGTGAGGCGGACTGTTCCGTCGCCGCCGGCGATCACCAGGACGTCGGTGTCTCCCCTGGCGGCCTTGCCGGCGCGTTCGGCTGCGTCGGCGATGTCCTCGCCGACGATCACCTCCACCTCCACGCCGTGGGCGCGCAGAAGATCGGCAGCACGATGCGCGAGTCGCAGGCCCGTGCCGTGCCTGGCATATGGGCTGGCCACGATCGTGGCGTGTCGGATGGTCATCCAGCCCCCCGCCGGTTGTGTGATCCGTTACAGTTTTACACATCATGTCAATCCGTAACGGAGAGATCGGCGATCTCGTACTGGACGCGGCGCGGGAATGCCTGCTCCGCAGCGGCGGTCGCAGGGTGACCGTCTCGGAGGTGGCACGGCGGGCCGGGGTCAGCCGTCCCACTGTCTACCGGCGTTGGCCGGACATCTCCGAGATCCTGCGCGGCCTGCTGACGCGCGAGGTGCTCTCCATCGTCGACGCGGTCGTCGGCGACGCGGGGCCGCCGGCCGATCTCGACGCCCTGGCCGACCTGATCATCGAGGTGGTCTCGGCGCTGCGGGACAGCGAACTCCTCTCATCGCTGTGGCGAGAACAGCGAGACCTGATGTCCCCCTACGTCTTCGAACGCCTGGGCACCAGCCAGCAGGGCGTCCTGGCGACGCTGTCCGACATGTTGGCCTACGCCCAGGAACAGGGGCGGGTCCGGCGCGGCGACGCCAAGCGGATGGCGTCGATGGTCCTGTTGATCGCCCAGTCCTTCCTGCAGTCGGAGCCCCTCGTCTCCGACATCCTGGCCGACGGCTGGAGCGACGAGCTCCACGACGCGATCACCGGCTACCTCCGGCCGGTCGCATGACCGGGGGACGCTGATGGCCACCCTGTCCGCCCGCACCCGCCGGCTGGCCCTCGAGGCGCTCGCCGATCCGGCCGCGCCCCTCGATCTCCTCGTCGTCGGCGGCGGCATCACCGGCGTCGGGATCGCGCTCGACGCGGTGACCCGCGGCCTGCGCGTGGCGCTCGTCGAACAGGGCGATCTCGCGTCCGGCACGTCCCGGTGGAGCAGCAAGCTCGTCCACGGCGGCCTGCGCTATCTCGCGAAGGGGGACGTCCGGATCGCCCGCGAGAGCGCCGTCGAGCGCCATCACCTGATGACCTCGATCGCACCCCACCTGATCTCGCCGATGCGTCAGATCCTGCCGGATCGCGGCGGCCGCCGCGGCAGGGTCATGTTGCTCGGGATGCGAGCGGCAGATGTGTTGCGGCGCAACGCCGGAACACCGGGTGAGCTGTTGCCGTCGCCGGCGCGGCTGTCGGTGATGGAGACCCTGGGGCGGTGCCCGGCACTCGCCCCCGACGGACTGCGCGGGGGCATCTCGACCACGGACGGCCGGCTCGTCGACGACGCCCGTCTCGTCGTGGCGGTCGCCCGCACCGCGGCCGCGTACGGCGCACTCGTCTGCACCCGCACGCGGGCCGACCGGGTCGACGGCCGCGGCGCGACGCTGACCGACCTCCGGACGGGCGAGAGCCTCGACGTCGGCGCGCGCATGGTCGTCAACGCGACCGGCGTGTGGTCGGCGACCGTCGACTCGTCGATCGCCGTCTCACCAAGTCGCGGAACACACCTCGTCGTCGACGCGGCGCGGCTGGGCAACCCGACCGCCGCTCTCACCGTCCCGCTGGGGGATTCGCTGTCGCGCTACGTATTCGCGCTGCCGGCCCAGCTGGGACGGGTCTACATCGGCCTCACCGATGTCGCGGCACCCGGACCCATCCCCGACATCCCGGCGCCCGACGACTCCGAGATCGATTTCCTGCTCGACGCGATCAACCCCGCACTTGCCCGACCGCTCGACCGCGCCGACGTCATCGGCGCCTTCGCGGGTCTGCGGCCGCTCATCCACGATCCGTCCGCGCTCGACGGCGAGTCGTCGGAGGGATTGGCCGACGTGTCGCGCCGGCATCACGTGCGCGTGCGCGGCGACGGCCTGGTGACGGTGGTCGGAGGCAAGCTCACCACCTACCGGCGGATGGCGCAGGACGCCGTCGACGCGGCGCTGTCGACCACCGCGCTGTCGGTGTCCGAGTGCGTCACCACCACGACACCCCTCGTCGGCGCGCTGCGCGATCCCCGCGAGCAGGGCCTGCCCGCATCGCTGGTGGCTCGCTTCGGGGGCGAGGCGCCGACCGTCGTCGACGCGGCGACGGTGGAGCGGCCGCTGGATCCGATCGCGCCCGGCATCGACGTCACCCGTGCGGAGGTCGAGTTCGCGGTGACCCACGAGGGTGCCCTCGACGCCGACGACGTCCTGCACCGGCGCACGCGCATCGGCCTGGTCGCCCGGGATGGCGAGGCCGCACGGCCCGCGGTCGAGGAGATCGTGGCGAGCGCGCTGGACCGGGTGGGCTGACCAAGCCGTCGCCACACGTCGATCGGACCACGAGCGGCGCGTGCCGCCTGCCCCGGGCCGGAACCCCTACCGCGCTCAGTAACCCATCGTCCGCACGGCGTCGGCGAGCCGGTCGAGATCCTCACGTTGGACGTCGAGGTGCGGGCTGAGCCGCAGGACCGGGGTCTCGGTCGACAGCGGCGCCCGCCAGACGTCGGCGGCGGTCACCAGGATGCCGAGGTCGAGGAGCTTGTCCCGCGCGGCGGCGACGTCCTCGAACTGCCACCCGGGCGGCGGGGCCAGCGTCACGATGGCCGACGGCTCGTCGATCGGCTCGAGCACCTCCCAGCTGGCGATGCCGTGCAGGCGTTCGCGAGTGGCCTTGCCGATCTTGGCGAGCTCGCGGAACACGCGCTGCTGGCCGATGTCGAGGAGCTCGCGGATGGCGACGCCGAGTCCGAGGCGGCCGGCGATGAACGCGTCCGAGCCGTCGATCTCGACCGGCCGCAGCGAGTCCCGGCGCACCGCGACGAAACCCACGCCGCGCGGGCCGGTCAGCCATTTGCGGCTGGTGCCGTAGACGACGTCGGCACCGGTGACGGTCGGGACGTGGCCGACCGACTGGGCCATGTCCACGACGACCGGGACCCCGGCGTTGTGGGCGAGCTCGACGATCTTCGTGACCGGTTGCACCACGCCCGACATCGAGCCGATGTGGCAGATGTGGATGAAGTCGGGCTGCTCGAACTGGAGCATGTTCTCCAGCGCGTCGGTGTCGACGTGGCCGTGGTAGTCGGCGTCAGGCATCGTGCGCACGACGTAGCCGCGGCGCTCGAACTCCTCGAGGTTCGGTCCGAACTCGTTTTTCGCCACCCACACCGTCGAGGTGACAGGCAGTCGCCAGTTGGTCAGCAACGCACGCAGGGCGGCTCGGGCGCTCTCGCGGAAGACGATCTCGTCCGGGGTGTGTCCGATGAGGGTGCCGAGATTCCGGGTGTCGCGGACGATCTCCTCGGACCGGTCGTCGGCGGCGACGTAGGAGCCGCGCTCGGTCTCGCGCCACAGGTGTGCGGTCATCGCGCCGATCACCGCATACGACGACCGTCCCGCAGTAGCGGAGTCGAGATGCGCCAGGGCGGGTTTCAGCCGCGCTGCGTGCCACTGCTCGCCGAGCTCGCTGACGTACATGAAGCCTCAACTTACCGGGTCGGGGCGACCCCGGTCACAGCGCGGGGGTGTCACGGCACGCATGTTCGCGGAGTCCGGTGGAACCGGAGCGGTCCCCGCTGCGTCCAAACTCTCATGGACCCGGTGATCGAGTACTTCTTCGGGCCCGGGGACGGTTCGACGACCCGTTGGACCGACCCCGCCGACACCACCGTCGGAGTGGACGCCCCGGGTCCCGACGCCATCCGGCTCGACTTCGACGGCGACGGCCGTCGCGACGATGCGATGTGGGACTCCGACGGCGACGGCATCGCCGACACGGTGGCGCTCGACCTCGACGACGACGACCGGTTCGATGCCTTCTATCGCGATTCGGGTGCCGGACTCTGGGACCGTCCGGTCGATGTCGGTGAGGTTCGCGGAGGCGGCGCCGACACCCCGTCCGCCACGCCGCGTGAGTCGCCGGAGCACCGCCCGCAGCCCTCCGAGCGCCCGGCCGACCGCGTGCTCCGTCTCGATCTCGACGCCGACGGCACCACCGACGCCGAACTCGTCGGGACGGAGAAGGCCGGTCGCCTGGCCGGCGAGCGGCTCTACGTCGACTCCGACGGCGACGGGACGACCGACGTGGTGCTGGTGGATCGCGACGGCGACGGCACCGCCGATGCCGCCTACGACCGCCGGGATCCGAGGTTCAGCCGGCGCGGTCGGTGATGGCCCGGCCGTCGGTCGCGGGCTCCTCCGGGGTGAGGGCGGGTATGGTCACCCGCCGGTAGAGGGCGCGCACGGCGATCATGCCGAGGATGTAGAGCACCACCCCGAACGCCACCAGAACCGGCGCGTGCCCGTCGGCCGGGATCGCCAGGGCGGCGGCGGTCACCGCGACCACGTAGGCGACGTTGAACACCGCGTCCTGCACCGAGAAGACCTGGCCGCGAACCATGTCGCCGACGTCGACCTGCATCGCGACGTCGCCGCAGAGCTTGGCCACCTGGCCGATCAGCCCCAGCACGAACGCCGACCCGCAGAGCACCGCGAACTCGAAGCCGAACACCGTCGCCTCGGCGACGGCACCGACAGCCAACGCGCACATCAGCGTCCGGTAGCGACCGACGCGGTCCACCGCGATCGGCGTCACCAGGGCGGCGAGCAACGCCCCCGCACCGGTGAAGCCGATGATCAGGCTGACCCGGTCGAGGCCGTCCCCCGGTCCCATCTGCTTGGTGAAGACCAGGATCATCAGGGTGTTCATGCCGAACACGAGCCGGTGCGCGCCGATGGCCGACAGCGCCGCGGCGACCGTCTTGTGCTCGGCGACCGCGCGGGCGCCGTGCCACAGCCCGACCGAGACCGCATGGAACGCCGACCGTCCGGGATCGTCGGGTTCGTCGGGGCCGAGCTGCAGCGGCGGGAAGCCGTGCGCGAGCGCTCCCGACACCAGCGCGAGCACGATCCCCGCGATCATCGTGAGCGCGCTGCCGGAGTTGTCGTCGCCGAAGATCGCCCGCAGCCCGAGGGTGATGCCGAGTCCGACGGTCAGCATCGCCCCGCCGAGGGTGGTGAACAGCGCGTTCATCGCGACGATGACCTCCCGCCGCGCGACGTGTGGCAGACCCGCGGACAGGCCGGCCGCCACGAATCGGCTCGCGCCGGTCGCCGCGAGGGCCGAGATCAGCACCACCACGTCGGGGGCTCCCGAGGCGACCGAGATCGCGACGAGCCCGATGATCGCCGCCCGCAACACGTTGGCGTACAGGAGCACGTTGCGCCGATCCCAGTGATCGAGGAGTGCACCCGCGAACGGGCCGATGAGCGAGTAGGGCAGCAACAGGACCGCGAGGCCGCCGGCGACGGCGAGCGGATCGGCGTGCCGCTCGGGGTTGAACAGGATGCTGCCGACCAGTGCGGCCTGGAAGATGCCGTCGGTGATCTGGCTGGTGAGACGGACCGAGAGGAGGCGTCCGAGGCCCGGGGAATGCCGAAGCGAGTCGACGAACACCGACCACCCTCTCGGGCGGTCCTCCTCGGTGCGGTTCACCCGTTCAAGCGTACTCAGCGGCACCGGTCCGTCCCGAACGTGTGGGTCCCCTCCGGCGCCGGTCGTGCGATGATGGTGACGTGGCCGGCGGTGACGACGCAGACGATCCCACACCGGAATTCCGTCCCGGAGACTTCCCGGCGGGAAGCGGTGGCGGTGGCCGCATGCCCGGCGTGCCGTGGGACGAGGATCCGACGCAGCGCGTCCGTCCCGGAACACTGCTGATCGCCTCGACCGATCTCATCGAGCCGACCTTCGCGCGGACCGTCGTCTACATCATCGAACACAACGAGGAGGGCAGCCTCGGCGTCGTCCTCAACCGCATGAGCCAGACCGCGGTGCACAACCTCCTCCCCCGGTGGACCGACATCGCCGCGTCGCCGCGGGCGCTGTACGTGGGGGGTCCGGTCAAGCAGGACGCGGCCCTGTGCCTCGGCGTCTGCAAGCACGGCGTCGACGTCGAGGCCCATCCGGCGTTGCGGCCCGTCGACGGCCGCGTCGTCCTGGTCGATCTCGACGCCGACCCCGAGTCGCTGGAGAACCTGCTCGAGGGCGTGCGCATCTTCGCCGGTTACGCGGGCTGGGGTGCGGGGCAGCTCGACGACGAACTCGACCGGTTCAGCTGGATGCTCGCCTCGGCCCTCCCCCGCGACGTGCTGGTCCCGCCCGGCACCGACATCTGGTTCGACGTCCTGCGTCGACAGCCCTGGCCGTTGCCGCTGCTCGCGACCCATCCGATCGACCTCAGCCTCAACTGACCGCCCACCGGTCCCCGGTCGTTCCCCGAGGTGCGCCGATCGCCGGCGACGAGCCGATCTGGTCGCAACCGCGACTGCCGAACCGCCCCCTCCCGAAACCGACCCGTGACCCGCGTCACCGCCAGTGCTACGTTGTGAGCGCTTGAACGGTTCTGCCGCGGCGATGCGAACGCCGCCGCGGCGCTCACACGCGGGGGATGTGAATGAGCAGGTCGTCGAGAAGTGTCCGTCTGCTGGCGGGGGTCGTGGCGCTCGTGGCGGTGCTGGTGGCGCCGACGGTCGTGGCCGGCGCCGCGCCGACCGGCCCCACCGGAGGGGCGGCCGCAGCACGCTGGCAGGCGAGCCACGACGGACCGCAGCCGTATGCCGGGGTGAACACCACCTGGGACGTCCCGATCCGCATGAGCGACGGCACCGTCCTGCGCGCCAACGTCTACCGGCCCGCCGACGCCCGCGAGCGGCCGACCTCGAAGAAGACGCCGGTCATCGTCACCATGACCCCGTACACCAAGCTGGTCACCGCGCTGAGCGCGGCGGTCATCCAGCACCCGGTGCTCGAGCCGTGGCTGCTGCAGATCGCGCGGTCGATCAACCTGCGGGGCACGCCGATCGACGGCATCAACGACATCGCCCACACCATCCGCGACGGCGGCGCCAAGACCTTCGCCGTCGACTTCGACCTCGTGCGCAGCGGTTATACGCAGGTGGTGGTCGACGTCCGCGGGACCGGCTTCTCCCAGGGCAAGTGGGACGTCTTCCAGAACCGCGAGCAGCAGGACACGGTCGAGGTCATCGACTGGGCGTCGAGGCAACCGTGGTCCGACGGCAAGGTCGGCATGTCAGGCGTCTCGTACTCGGCGATCAACCAGATCCAGGCGGCCAACAAGAACCCGAAGGCGCTCAAGGCGATCTTCCCGGTCGAGCCGGGCGGCGACCTCATCCGCGACATCGTCGCTCCCGGTGGCGGACTGGGCGTCGGCTTCCTGCCGATGTGGCTGGGACTCGTCAACGGCACCAAGATGATCCCCAACGTCGCGTCGATGCTCAACGGCACCTTCGACTGGAAGTGGCTGGCGGACAGGATCTCCGACCCCCTGACCTTCTACCCGCAGCTGATGGCGGCGCTGCTGACGCCCGACATCCCCTCGGTGCCGGAGAACCTGAAGGCGTTGCTGGAGAAGAACTCCGAACCCCGCACCGCCTGGCTCGACCGGGCGGAGAAGATCACCACCCCGACGTTCATCTACGGCGGGTGGTTCGATCTCTTCACCAACTCCGAGGTCCGGATGTACAACAAGATCCCGCTGCCGCCGGGCAAGAAGCAGCTGATCATGGGCGACGGCTACCACCTCACCATCGGTGGCGGCCAGCAGGGCCGCGCGGGCACTCCCCCGCGTCTCGACGTCCTGCAGAAGGCGTGGTTCGACAAGTGGCTCAAGGGAATCGACAACGGGATCGACGAGTACGGGCCCGTTCAGCTGAAGCAGGTGGGCGACTCCTGGATCACCGCGCAGCAGTTCCCGCGCGCCGGCATGGAGCGCCAGCGCCTGTACCTGTCGGATCGTCGTAGCGGCACCGCGCCCCATGCGGTCCGCGACGGCAGCCTCAGCCCCGCCGCCCCGAAGTCGCATGCGCGGCTGACCGTGTCGCCGGGTCTCGCGCCCATGTGCTCCCGCGACGCCGCGCAGCAGTTCGCCGGCGCCCTGGCGATCTTCCCGTTCTGCTCCGACGATGCGCGCATCTCCGAACGCGCGGCGCTGTCGTTCACCACAGCACCGCTGACCAAGGCGCGCAGCGTGTCCGGATACGCGAACGTCCGTCTCAACGCGGTGCTCGACGCCACCGACGGCTATTGGACGGCTACCCTCAACGACGTCGCGCCCGACGGCACGTCGAAGGTGATCAGCTCTGGTCAGGTGATGGCCTCGCTGCGCGGATACGACCGCGCCGCTTCGCAGTTCGCCCCGAATGGGGACGTGATCGATCCGGTCTACCACCTCACCCTGTCGTCGCGGCAGCGCGTCGCGCCGGGCCGCCCGGTGGCCGTCGACATCGGCCTGCTGCCCACCGAGGCGATCGTGAAGCCGGGTCATCGTCTCCGGGTGGACGTGTTCGCGATGAACTTCCCGCGGGCACTCCCGCTGCGCCCGCTTCTCAACGAGTCGGGGTTGAAGCCGCAGCACATTCAGCTGGACCCGAGCCGCCCGAGCTTCGTGAACCTGCCGTTGTCGGAGCCGATCGGCGGATGAGCCCGGCGGTGCCGAGGGCGCTTCGTCAGGCCGCCTCGAGCTGCTCCGCCTCGCGCCCGTACCGGCCGGCGAGCCAGGAGCAGATGATGAGCTGGATCTGATGGAAGATCATCAGCGGTAGGACGATGAGGCCGACGGTGGAGCCGGCGAAGAGCACGGTGGCCATCGGCAATCCGGTGGCGAGGCTCTTCTTGGTGCCGCAGAACTGGATGGCGATGGTGTCGGCGCGGTCGAAGCCGAGGCGCTTGGGCACCCAGCCGGACAGCACGAGCATGAACGCGACGAGCAGCAGCGAGATCACCGCGACCCAGATCATCTGCGCGGCGTCGACGCTGGACCAGATGCCGTGGTCGACGCCCTCGCTGAACGCGACGTAGACGACGAGCACGATGGTGCCGCGGTCGGCGAGCTTGGTGATCTTGGCGTGCCGGGCGAAGAACGGCCCGACCCACGGGCGCACGAGCTGCCCGACGATGAACGGGACGAGGATCTGGCCGACGATCTTGAGGATCGACGACGCGTCGATGTGGGCGTCGCCGGTGTTGGCCATCAGCGCGACCACCAGCAGCGGCGTCAGGAACACACCGAGGATGTTCGACGCCGAGGCGCTGACGATGGCGCCGGCGATGTTGCCCCTGGCGATCGAGGTGAACGCGATCGAGGACTGCACCGTCGACGGCACCAGGCACAGGAAGAGCAATCCGGCGTAGAGGTCGTCGCCGATCAGCGGCTCGGCGACGGGTTTGAGCGCCAGGCCGATGATCGGGAACGCGACGAAGGTGAACGCGAGGATCAGCAGGTGCAGGCGCCAGTGCTTGAGGCCGTCGAGCGCCTCGCGCGGATGCAGCCGCGTCCCGTAGAGGAAGAACAGGGCGCCGATCGCGACCACGACCACCCAGTCGAAGGCCTCGGCCACCGAGCCCCGGATGGGCAGGAACGCGGCCACCACGACGGCGGCGACGATCGCGAGGATGAACCCGTCGATCGGGGAACGGTCGAGCAGGTTCTTGAGAGTGCGCATCGGGACGCGGGCGGGCGGCCGGTCAGGCCTGGGCGTTCTCGCTGGAGCAGATGCCCTTCAGCGAGCACGCGCCGCAGCTGCTGGTCCCACAGTCGGCGGCCGGATCGGAGGGGGTCTCCCCACCCGTGGGGGTGTGCTCGTGACCGGCGCCCTCCTCGTGGCCCGAGCAGCAGGAACACCCCGCCTCCTCGACGGGCACGGTGGCGGCGGCCCGCACCGCGATACCGCTGACCAGACCGACGATGACGAGGGCGGCGACCAGGGCGACGCCGGCGAACAGAATCCACCAGGCGCTGTCCACGGCGAGGGAGGCGACGGCTCCCAGGGCGAGGATGGCGCTCGAGCCGAGCATTCCGGGTGCGGCGATCCGGTTGGCGACCCGGAATGCCTCCTCCGACCGCATCGTCTCGTCGGCGCGGACGCCGAACCAGCGGTTGCGTTCGAGTGAGCCTCGGAGGCCGCGCACACCCACGACGGCCCACAGCCCGGCCAACGCGAGAAGCAGTACGGCGACGACGATGGACAGGGCGTTCACGCCCACGAGCATACGACCGCCCGGTGGCCCGAACCGAATCCGGCGACCTGGGCCACTCCCCCGACCAAGCAGGTCGTCGCGGCCGACGAGGCGGATTTCAGGACCATCGGTCCCAGGATTTACCCTGGTCGGGTGACTTCAGTCGACACCACCAGCACCAACGGCTCCGCGGGGGCCACCGCTCATCGCTACACCGCGGAGGTCGCGGGCGAGCTCGAGCAGCGCTGGCAGAAGGCCTGGTCCGAGCAGCACGCCTACGAGGCCCCCAACCCCGTCGGACCCCTCGCCGGTGACCTGAGTCCCTACGGCGGCGCGTCGGCCGACGCCCCCGACAAGCTCTTCGTGCAGGACATGTTCCCGTACCCGTCGGGCGCGGGCCTGCACGTCGGCCACCCGCTCGGCTTCATCGCCAGCGACGTCTACGCGCGCTTCCAGCGGATGACCGGCAAGAACGTGCTGCACACGATGGGCTTCGACTCGTTCGGCCTGCCGGCCGAGCAGTATGCGGTGCAGACGGGCACGCATCCGCGCACCACGACCGAGAAGAACATCGAGCGCTACCTCGGCCAGATCCGGCGCCTGGGCCTCGGCCACGACGAGCGTCGCCGAGTGGCCACCACCGACGTCGAGTTCTACCGGTGGACGCAGTGGATCTTCCTGCAGATCTACAACGCCTGGTTCGACCCGGAGCAGAAGAAGGCCCGCCGCATCTCCGAGCTGGTCGACGAGTTCGCGTCGGGCGCGCGCGAGCTGCCCGGCGAGCACGCCGGCAAGTCATGGGCCGATCTGTCGCAGGCCGAGCGCAACGAGATCCTCGACGACCATCGTCTGGTCTACCTGAGCGACTCGCTGGTCAACTGGTGCCCGGGTCTGGGCACCGTGCTGGCCAACGAGGAGGTCACCGCCGACGGTCGCAGCGATCGCGGCAACTTCCCGGTCTTCCGCAAGCACCTGCGCCAGTGGATGATGCGGATCACCGCCTACTCCGACCGTCTGCTCGACGACCTGGACCTGCTGGATTGGCCGGAGAAGGTCAAGACCATGCAGCGCAACTGGATCGGCCGCTCGCGCGGTGCGCAGGTCCGGTTCAGCGCACCCGGCGTCGGCGACATCGAGGTCTTCACCACGCGACCCGACACCCTCTTCGGCGCCACCTACATGGTCCTGGCGCCCGAGCATCCGCTGGTCGACGAGCTCATCGCCGACGCCTGGCCGGAGGGCACCGACGAGCGCTGGACCTTCGGGCAGGGCGATCCGTCGTCGGCCATCGCCGCCTACCGCGCGTCGATCGCCGCGAAGTCGGATCTCGAGCGCCAGGAGAACAAGGAGAAGACCGGCGTCTTCACCGGCTCCTACGCGGTCAACCCGGTCAACGGCGAGCAGGTCCCGGTCTTCGTCGCCGACTACGTGCTGATGGGGTACGGCACCGGCGCCATCATGGCGGTCCCGGCCCACGACACCCGCGACCACGAGTTCGCGACCGTCTTCGGCCTGCCGATCCGCGAGGTCATCGGCTCCGACACCGACGTGCAGGCCGAGGCCTACGTCGGCGACGGCCCGCTGGTCAACTCCGACTTCCTGAACGGCCTGAACGTCGAGGACGCCAAGAAGGCGATCGTCGAGCGACTCGAGGCCGACGGCGTCGGTACCGGCAAGATCCAGTACAAGCTGCGTGACTGGCTGTTCGCCCGCCAGCGCTACTGGGGCGAGCCGTTCCCGATCGTCTACGACGAGGAGGGCCGGCCGCACGCCCTGCCGGAATCGATGCTGCCCGTGGAGCTTCCGGAGGTCGACGACTACGCGCCGGTGTCCTTCGACCCCGACGACGCCGACAGCGAGCCGTCGCCGCCGCTGGCCAAGGCCACCGACTGGATGACCGTCGAGCTGGATCTGGGTGACGGACCCAAGACCTACACCCGCGACGCGAACGTCATGCCCCAGTGGGCGGGCAGCTCCTGGTACCAGCTGCGCTACATCGACCCCACCAACGACGAGACGTTCTGCGCCAAGGAGAACGAGGCCTACTGGATGGGCCCGCGCCCGGCGCTGCACGGCCCGAACGATCCGGGCGGTCTGGACCTGTACATCGGCGGTGTCGAGCATGCGGTGCTGCACCTGCTGTACTCCCGCTTCTGGCACAAGGTGCTGTTCGACCTGGGTTACGTGTCGAGCCGCGAGCCGTACCGAAAGCTGTTCAACCAGGGCATGATCCAGGCGTACGCCTACACCGACTCGCGCGGCATCTACGTGCCGGCCGAGGAGGTCGTGGAGAAGGACGGCAAGTTCTTCTACAACGGCGAGGAGGTGCGCCAGGAGTACGGCAAGATGGGCAAGTCGCTGAAGAACTCGGTGGCGCCCGACGATATCTGCCGCGACTACGGTGCCGACACGCTGCGCGTGTACGAGATGTTCATGGGTCCCCTGGACCAGTCGCGCCCGTGGGCGACCAAGGATGTCGTCGGTTCGCAACGGTTCCTGCAGCGCATCTGGCGGCTGGTCGTCGACGAGGAGACCGGCGCCCTCCGCGTCACCGACGCCGAGCCCGACGACGACACGAAGCGGCTGCTGCACAAGACGATCGCCGGTGTCCGCGAGGACTACGAGGCCCTGCGCAACAACACCGCGGTCGCCAAGCTGACGGTGCTGACCAACCACCTCACCAAGAACTTCGAGAAGACCGGCGCCCCGCGGGAGGCCGTCGAGTCCCTGGTGATCATGCTGGCACCGTTGGCGCCGCACATCGCCGAGGAACTGTGGCACCGGCTGGGCCACGACACCCTCGTGGTGCGCACCGCCTTCCCCACCGCCGACGAGAAGTGGCTGGTCGAGGATTCGATCGAGATCCCGGTTCAGGTGAAGGGCAAGGTCCGCAGCCGCATCACGGTCGCCGCCGATGCCGACGAGGACACTCTGCGCACCGCTGCGCTGGCCGACGAGAAGATCGCCGCGATCCTCGACGGGGCCGAGCCGCGCAAGGTCATCGTCGTGCCTGGGCGATTGGTGAACGTCGTTCCCTGACAGCAATTCCGAGTATTGGGGCACTGTGATCCGGTATGCGGGTCACAGTGCCCGACTCTTTTCCGCGGGACGCCGACACGGTCGCGTCCGGGGGGTACGCGGCCCGTCGATCACTTCGGCGGGAGCTTCCGCGCATAGTCCGACCCGATCGTCACCCACCGGCTGAGCTGTCGGTCGGTGGCCACCCCCTCGTCGAACACGCGCAGCCATCCGAGGGTCTCCCGGGACGACATGTACATCGGGGCCGTGTGCGGGTACTCGAGCAGGGTGCTGGTCTGCTCCGGGGGCACGCGAACCATGACGCCGCCCTTGCCGCTGACGGCGATGGCCATGTTGCCGTTGATCAGGAACGCCAGGCCGCCGAACATGGGCACCTCGTCGACGCCGCATTCCGCTGCGAGAAGAGCGCGGATGCGGAAGGCGAGCTCCTCGTCGTAGGCCACGTCTCCAGGCTATTCCCCGGCTGCGACGGGGAGGGACTTGGCAACTATCTTACCGCGCAGTAAGGTAGCGCCATGGCGATCAACCTGGAGCTCCCGAAGAAGTTCGATTCGACGGTCGAGCGCACCCACCTCGCTGCCGAGCACATCTTCCGACCCATCTCGCGCAAGTACGACAAGGCAGAGCACGAGTACCCGGTCGAACTCGACGAGCTCGCGAAGCTGGCCAAGCAGAACCGCGGCGCCGAGAAGTCCGCCGACGAGGGCGCCGGGGGCGACGCCCCGTCGAAGAACGGCGCGAACATGCGGGGCCTGCTCTCGGCGCTGGAGATGAGCTGGGGCGACGTCGGCCTGCTGCTCTCGATCCCGGGCCAGGGCCTCGGCAACGCCGCCATCGCAGCCGTCGCCAACCCGGAGCAGCTCGAGAAGTTCTCCGACGTCTGGGCGGCGATGGCCATCACCGAGCCCAGCTTCGGGTCGGACTCCGCGGCCGTGTCGACCACCGCGACCCGCGACGGCGACGACTACCTCATCAACGGCGAGAAGATCTTCGTCACCTCCGGCTCGCGCGCCGACCACGTCGTCGTGTGGGCGACCCTCGACAAGAGCCTCGGCCGCGCCGCCATCAAGAGCTTCGTCGTCCCGATGGACACCGAGGGCGTCACCGTGGTGCGCCTGGAGAAGAAGCTCGGCATCAAGGCCTCCGACACCGCCGTGATCCGTTTCGAGAACGCCCGCGTCCCCGCCGAGAATCTGCTCGGTTCGCCGGAGATCGACACCAAGAAGGCCTTCGGCGGGGTCATGCAGACCTTCGACAACACCCGTCCCGTCGTCGCGGCCATGGCGATCGGCCTGGGCCGCGCCGCCCTCGAGGAGCTCCGCCGGATGCTCCACGAGGCCGGCCACGAGATCGACTACGACCGGCCGGCAGCCGCCCAGCATGCGACCGTCGCCGAATTCATCCGCCTCGAATCGGAGTGGGAGGCCTCGTGGCTGCACACGCTGCGGGCCGCCTGGATGGCCGACAACGCCCAGCCGAACTCCACCGAGGCCTCGATGTCGAAGGCCAAGGCGGGGCGCACGGTCACTGAGATCACCAACAAGGCCGTGGAAATCGGTGCGACAGCAGGCTTCTCGGAGACCTCTCTCCTCGAGAAGTGGGCACGTGACTCGAAGATCCTCGACATCTTCGAGGGCACTCAGCAGATCCAGCAGCTGATCATCGCCCGCCGCGTTCTGGGAAAGTCCAGCACCGACCTGAAGTGAGGTCTTGGGCAGTCCTACGACGCTCGGGTTCCCAAACCGGCACGGACGAGAACAGCTGCGTGTGACGATGGAGGCTGGGCCGGAATTCGGTCCGGACGACTCCCGTCGGAAGGTCCTGACATGACCGCACCTGCAGGCATTCGCATCGATCCCTCGTTGGAGGACCTCTACAAAGACCTTCACCGACACCCGGAGCTCGGCTTTCAGGAGCACCGCACCGCCGGTCTGGTGGGCGATCGGCTCCGAGCGTCGGGGTTCGACGTGACCACCGGCGTCGGCGGAACCGGTGTGGTCGGTGTCCTGCGTAATGGTGACGGTCCGACGATCGCGATGCGCGCGGACATGGATGCCCTACCCGTCCGCGAGGACACCGGGCTCGACTACGCCAGCACAGTCACGGCCACCGACGACACGGGTAAGACGGTTCCGGTCGCACACGCCTGCGGCCACGATCTGCACACGACATGCCTGCTGGGCGCGGCGGACATCCTCGCCTCCGCTACGTCGGAATGGTCGGGCACGGTTGTCCTGGTGTTCCAGCCCGCCGAGGAGCTGGGTGCCGGCGCGCAGGCGATGGTCGACGACGGCTTGTGGGACCGTTTTCCCAAGCCCGACGTCGTGCTCGGTCAGCATGTCTCACCGCTGCCGGCCGGCAAGATCGCCGGACACCCGGGGGCTTCGTACGCCGGGTCGGATTCACTGCGGGTGAAGCTGGTGGGCCGGGGTGCACACGGCTCGATGCCCGAGGCCTCGGTGGATCCCATCGTGCTGGCCGCGGCCACGGTGCTGAGGCTGCAGACCATCATCTCGCGGGAGATCCCGAGTACCGCAACTGCGGTGCTCACCGTCGGATCGATCCACGCGGGTGACGCCGCGAATGTGATTCCGGGTGAGGCCGAGATCCAGCTGAACATCCGCAGCTACAACGAGACCGTGCGCGGCAAGATCCTCGACAGCGTCGAGCGCATCGTGCGTGGCGAGGCGGCGGCGTCGGGCGCGCCGGACGAGCCGACGATCACCGAGATCGAACGCTTTCCCGTGGTCACCAACGACCCGGACGCGCTGCGCACGACCCTGGATGCCTTCACGGACTGGTTGGGTGCGTCCAACATCCTCGACCCGGGGGCAGGTGCGGGAAGTGAGGACGTAGGCATCCTGGCCACGAGTTGTGGTGCACCTCTTTCGTACTGGCTGCTGGGCGGAGCCGATCCTTCTCTGTTCACCACCGGCGACCTGACGGACCCGGCGCTGCTGAAAGTGCCGTCGAACCACTCTCCGCATTACGCTCCGGTGATCGATCCGACGCTGGGTACGGGAGTACGGGCGCTGGTCGTCGCGGCTCGTACCTGGTTGGGCCGCTAGCCGTCTCGGTGACGAGAGGCTGAGGCAACCGGCCCGCTCGGCTCAGCGCAACAACCGTTCCCGTAGCCGTGCCTCGCGTTCCAGGCGTTCGGTATCCCGACGTCGACGTTCGGCCATGATCGCGCACAGCACGTCCTCGAAAGGCGCCGCCGGCGGCGGTGCCGGGGCCACGAACGGAGCCGCCGCGAAGACGAGCCGACGAGCGGCGTCGGCCCTCGGTTCCGGCTTCATCTCGTGCCGGCCGTTGAGGAACTGGCGGATGACGACGGCCAGCCCGCCCGGCAACGACGCCATGTCGGCGGAGGCGGCCCACGACTCGAGCTCCGGCGGCATGTCGATCGGGTGCTGTTCGGCGATACGGTGCCGATCCCGGATCACGTAGGTGCCGGCCAGGAGATCGCCGATCCGCTTGTGCTTCCGGGAGATCGCGGCGCTGATGAGTGCCGGGATGCCCAGGCACCCGAACTTCTCCACGAAGCCGACGAGCGCGCGGGTGAGCGCGTGCCGGAACGCGATGGGTCCGGCGTCGTCACGAACGGTGCGCAGGCCCATGGCCAGGTGACCGATCGTCTTGCCCGAGGTGAGCGTCTCGGTGACGGCGGGGAGCGCGACGATGGCGAGAACGGGGAGGAGCGTGTTGATCGTCCCGCGCCAAGCCGCGTTGACGCCGAACGCCACCTTGTAGGACAGCCACAACAGCAGCAGCCACAGAGCGATGCCGAGGACGACGTCGATCATCCCGGAGAGGATCCGGTACCCGAGCCCGCCCGGTGGGAGGGCGAGGGCGACGGCCTCGCCGGAGACGAGGTCGTCGCGGCCGACACCGACGGTGGCCGATGCCCCGGCGCCCCAGACCGCAGGCGCATGGGCGGCGGGTGCGGAGACGACAGGTGCGAACCCCGCCGGCATCGGCGGCGCGGCGGGCGGCCCCGGCGGTCGGGTGGGCGGTGGTCCGAACGACACGCCTCACCATACGACGGGATCCGAGTGTGCTGCGGTACCCCGTCCACATCATGGGGTCCGTTGAATGACGGTCACTGAACCCGCTCTGGACGCGGTTAGGCTGGCCGCGTGGATCTCGACGCGTATGTGTTCGCACATCGGGCGACCTGGGAGCGGTTGGACGAGCTGTCGCGTCGTCGTCGGCTCACGGGTGCCGAGGCCGACGAACTCATCGACACCTACCAGCGGGTGGCGACGCATCTGTCGGTGATCCGCTCGTCTGCGCCCGATGCCTCACTGGTGGCGTACCTGTCGACACTGCTCGCCCGTGCTCGCGGCCGGGCGACCGGTACCAGGGCCGATGCGTGGTCGACCCTGGTGCGCTTCTTCGCGGTGTCGTTCCCGGCCGCCCTCTACCGGATGCGTTGGTGGTGGCTGACGGTGACGGGGGTGTCGCTGCTGGCCACGGTCGTGATGACCTGGTGGGTTCTCGACCACCCCGGGATCGAGAGTTCGTTCGCCTCCCAGCAGGAGATCGAACATCTCGTCACCAACGACTTCGAGAACTACTACAGCGAGTACGAGGCGACGTCGTTCGCGGCGCGGGTGTGGTCCAACAACTTCTGGCTCGCCGCGATGTGCATCGTGGTGGGCGTCTTCGGCTTTCCCGTCGTCTGGATGCTCTACACCAACATCCTCAACCTCGTCGTCGTCGGCTCGATCATGATCCGCCACGGTCGAGGCGATCTGTTCTTCGGCCTGATCCTTCCCCACGGCATGTTGGAGCTGACCTGCCTGTTCGTCGCCGCCGGTGTGGGACTGCGACTCTTCTGGTCGTGGGTGTCCCCGGGAAACCGAACGCGCGCAGCCGCTCTCGCCGAGGAGGGGCGCGCCGCGATCGGTGTCGCGCTGGGTCTGGTGGTCGTGCTCCTGCTCTGCGGCGTCATCGAGGCCTTCGTGACCCCGTCCCCGCTCCCGACCTGGGCGCGCATCGGGATCGGGGTCGCCGCGTGGTCGCTGTTCATGGCCTACGTCTTTGTCGTCGGCCGCCGTGCGCACGAGGCGGGCGAGACCGGCGACCTCGACGAGTACGAACGAGGCCTTGCCCGACCGACTGTGTAGGAATGATGGCGTAGCAATGGTTGCGCAGCTCCGACGGAAGGAACATCGAACATGGCAGGCAAGGACAAGTCCCTGGACGCGGTCTCGCTGATCGGCCTGGGAACGGCTGCGGTGGGTGTGGCCCACTTCGTCAAGCCGGAGGCGTTCGCCCCGATCACCGCCCCGGTGTTCCCGGAGGACACCACCACGTGGACCTACCGCAACGGAGCGTGCGAGACCGCGATCGGGCTGGCGCTGGTGTCGCCGCGCACCCGCCGGCTCGGCCTGGCCGGGCTCGCGGGGTACGTCGGGTTCCTCGGCTACCGCGCGGTGAAGTCCAAGGCCTGAACCGGCCGGTCCCACCCGCGGCCGGCCGCTACAGCAATCCCTGTGACTTGAGCAGGAGGTAGTGGTCGGCCAGCCGGGCCGGAAGCTTGTCGGGTGGGGCGTCGACCACGTCGACGCCGAGACGACGCAACGCGATCGCCGTCCGGTTCCGCAGGGTGATCGTCCGGGCCGCGGCGGCCGCGTCGTAGACCGACGCCGGGTCGTCGCGGTCGGCGACCATCTCCTCGAGGGCCGGATCGGCCACCGACCCGATGACGACCTTGTACCGCTGGGCCAGCACGGAAAGCGGCGGCAGGAGGGACTCCTCGACGGCGGCCGGTTCGAGCGGGGTGAGCAGCACCAGCAGCGCGCGCTGGCGGCCGATCTTGGCGACCTCCGCACCGAGCAGCGGCCAGTCCGCCTCCAGCAGAGCGGGTTCCAGATCGGCCATGGCCGTCACCAGGCTGTTCATCAGCCGCGTCCGGTCGACTCCGACCACCCGGCGGTGCACGCGGCGGTCGCCGGCGATCAGGTCGACGCGGTCACCGGCGTGCGACGCCAGCGACGCGAGCAGCAACGCGGCATCCATCGCGGCGTCGAGACGCGGGGAGTCTCCGACCCGGCCCGCCGAGGTGCGCGAGGTGTCGAGCACGATCACGATGTGCCGGTCCTTCTCCGGCTGCCAGGTACGCACCACGACCGAGCGGCGCCGCGCGGTCGCCCGCCAGTCGATGCTGCGGACGTCGTCACCCTCGACGTAGTCGCGCAAGGAGTCGAATTCGGTGCCCTGCCCTCGGGTTCGGACCGCGGAGCGGCCGTCGAGCTGACGGAGATGGGCGAGCCGCGACGGCAGAAGGCGACGCGCACCGAACGGCGGAAGCGCGCGAACCCGTCCGGGTAGCACGACGCTGCGTTGGCGACCTGCGAGCCCCAGTGGACCGAGGCGACGGATCGTCACCCGGGCGGCGAGCCGGTCGCCCCGCCTCGTCGGGGTGAGAGTCGTTGTCACGGTGCGGGTCTCGCCCGACGGCACGGTGATGCGGTGGGCGGCGTCCCGGGCTCCGGCCGAGGGCTGCCAGCTGTCGCGGAGAAGTCCGCGGAAGGTGCCCGTTCCGGTGTTGGTGACCGTGATCGGACACGACGTCGTCTCCCCCAGGCGGACTGGACCGGGATCGGAGCGGGCCAGGGCGAGCGACTTCGTGGTCCCGGCCAGCGCGAGGTCGAGGCCCATCAGCACGACGCAGAACAGCACCCAGAGGAACGGGACGGCGTAGTTCGGCCACACCAGGATCGGCACCGCGCCCAGCAGCACCAGGATCAGGAACCGGCCGGTGAGGAACATCAGCGCGGAACGGGGACCGACCGGACGGCGGCGTCGAGGACCGAACCCACGGAGACGCCCTCGAGTTCGGCCTCCGGTCGCAGCGTCAGGCGATGGGCCAGGGTCGACTGCGCGAGGGCCTGGACGTCGTCGGGCGTCACGAAGTCCCGCCCGTTGAGCCATGCCCAGGCGCGGCTGGTCGCGAGCAGCGCGGTCGCGCCGCGGGGACTCACACCCAGCGACAGCGACGGCGAGAACCGGGTGGCCCGGGCGATGTCGACGATGTACGCGGCGACCTGCGGTGCGACCGTGACGCGCCGGACCTGCTCGATCCCGGCCTCGACGTCGGCCGCGGACGCGACCGCGCGCAGCCCGGCGGCGCGGAGGTCGCGCGGATCGAAACCGGCGGCGTGGCGCGTGAGCACGGTGATCTCGTCCTCGCGCGGGGGAACGGGCAGGGTCACCTTCACCAGGAACCGGTCGAGCTGGGCCTCCGGCAACGGGTACGTGCCCTCGTACTCGACGGGGTTCTGGGTGGCGGCCACCAGGAACGGGCTCGGCAGCGGCCGGCCCACGCCGTCGATGGTCACCTGCCGCTCCTCCATCGCCTCCAGCAGGGCCGCCTGCGTCTTGGGTGGGGTCCGGTTGATCTCGTCGGCGAGCAGCAGGTTGGTGAACACCGGCCCCTCGCGGAAGGTGAATTCCGAAGTGGCCGAGTCGAACACCAGTGACCCGGTGACGTCACCGGGCATGAGGTCGGGGGTGAACTGGACGCGTTTCATCTCGACGTCGAGGGTCGCCGCGACGGCCCGGACGAGCAGGGTCTTGGCCACACCGGGCACTCCCTCGAGCAGGATGTGGCCGCGGCACAGCAGCGCGATGAGGATGCCCGCGACCGCCGGGTCCTGTCCGACAACGGCTTTGGCGACCTCGGCGCGCACCGCCGCCAGCGCGTCGCGCGCCCGTCCCGACGCGGGTCCGGGATGTGCGCCGTGCGGCGGTGCGGCCGCCTCGTCGAGCGGACCTGGGCCAGGGTGCTGATTCGGATCGACTGTCATGGCGTCTGTCGGACTTCCTTCTCGAGGGCGGTCAGGTCGCTGGTGAAGAGCATCAGGCCGTCGGCGGTGGAGGGCAGCGGTCCGGCGAGCAGGGCACGGACCTGGTCGGGGTCGCGGCCGGTCACGGAGACGACCGTCGTGATGATGGCGTCGACCGCTGGGTCCGGCGGATCGGCCCGGCCGTCGGCGAGTTCGTGATCGGGTGCCGCGAGGGCGTCGGTGGCGCGTCCCGCGTCGTACGGGAGTCCGAGGTAAGAGGCCAGCGACGACAGCGTGTGGATGCGGAGTGCGGCCGCGGCCCGGGCGTCGGCGCCGGCCTTCTGGTACATCCGGCCGCGCGCCCGCGTGGTCTCGACCGCCTTCACCACGGCGGGCAGGGGCTCGGCGACCAGGGCCCCGAAACGGCGTCCGCGCCACAGCATCAGCGCCAGCACGGCGAAGACGGACAGCACGACCAGCGGGCCGAGAGCCGCGGGGATGTCGGACTCGGAGCCGTCGGCGGCGATCTGATCGGTGACGAACGGCACGTACCAGAGAACCTCACCCGACCCGGCGAGCAGGCGCACCGCGACACCGGCGTCGTCGTGGGCGGTGAGTTGGGCGTTGGTGAACATCCGGCCATTCGCCACCACGACCTCCGGGCGGTCGGCCGTGCGCGGCAGGACGACCACGGTCGAGCCGTCTCCGGCCGGGAAGCACTCCCGGGCGTCGGCCTCGGTGGCGCGGTAGACGGTTCCGTGGCTGGTGACGGTGTCCGTCGGCTCGATGCCGGGGGCATCGCATCGGGCCTGTGTCACGACGAAATCCGCGGCCCAGGCGACCCGAACGGGTAGGCCGAGCAGTTCCAGCGCGGCGGAGTCCGGTGCCACCAGCACGACGCGACCGGCGCCGGAGACCCGTTCGAGGAACTGCCTGGCGGTCCCCTCGTTCAATGCGCCGGTCGACGACACGACGACGGTGGTGTCCGAATCCGGTTGCGGTGCGTCGGTGAACCGGGCGAGACCGCGTACGACGCGCACCTGCCCGCCGTGGTCGTCGATGATGTGCGCGAGCGCGCGGGATCCGTCGGGTCGGGCGTTGTCGGGGTCGTACCAGACCCCGGGCGTCTCACGGGGCGTCAACCCGGTGACGGCGGTACCCGCGATCAGCACGAAGGCGCCGATCAGGAGGACCGCGAACACCCCCACGAGCAGCCAGATCCAGCCGGGGGTGGCCCGCTTCGGACGCGCGGGGGCGACCGGGGTGGCAGGAGTGGTCGTCATCGCGGCACCGCCAGGCGACGCGGACGCGCGGGATCGGGGCCGGAGGGCTTCGCCGAGTCGATGGTCCGCTCGAGATCGATGACCGCGCGCGCCGCCGACGCGGACGCGTGCCGGTCGCCGTAGGCGACCGCATCGAAGAGGTCGGCGGCGGCGAGCAACTCGACGCGGTGCCCGGCGAACCGCTCGGCCAGCTCGACGGCCACCTCGTGGGCGGTCAGGGACGGCTCGTCGGCGAGCAGCGACCTCTCGATCGCGCGTCGGGCGAGTGCCCGGACCGCGGCGATGACCGCGGCGTCGTGATCGCCCGCCGCGAAGCGGTTCTCGGCGTCCGCACGTAGCTCCCGTGCCGACTGTGGCGCGCCGGTCACGACGACCTCGGTCCTCGACGACGGTGCCGTCCTGGGGAGGCGGGGCCTGCGTCGGACGTAGCGGACCACCACGAGCACCAGACCGAGCACGAGGAGCGCGGCGAGCACGATGACGACCGTTCGGAGGGTGTCCGATCCGCGGAAGATCTCCGACAGGTGCTCGGCGATCCACCCCCACACCCGCTCGTTGAATCGGTCCCACCAGGAGGGTTCGGGTGGCTGGTATGCCTTCTTCGACAGTTCTTCCTCGGCCCATCGGCGAGCCTCGCCGTTGCCGGGATCCAGGGGTGCGGCGAGCGACGACGTCACCGGAGGACCTCCGCTGCGGAACCGGTCGAGAATCGTTCGCGGACCCCGGATCGCGGCGCGCCGGAGAGCAGCGGACGGGAGGGCATCGGCTCCTGCG
Organism: Gordonia paraffinivorans; assembly: GCF_900683595.1. NCBI lineage: Bacteria > Bacillati > Actinomycetota > Actinomycetes > Mycobacteriales > Gordoniaceae > Gordonia > Gordonia paraffinivorans. Next base: position 1,242,134 of record NZ_CAACYD010000006.1, read on the forward strand.
GTGACTCGGACATCGTCACGGATACCGGCCTTTCCGCACTACTGGACCTGTGGTCGATTCGCCCTCGGCGCAACGCGAGATGCCGTCGGCACGATGCCGGGGGATCCGTCGGCGTGACGACGCCGTGGACCACCTGTCGATCGACTCTGCGGCCGAACGTACCAAAACGAACGCCTCGTCTTGCGGCCCGAAGCCCCCGCTGTGGACAACCCGGCCGCAAAACCATGTGATCGACCGATCCCAGCGGCCGGTGACCGCTCGCCGGGCATCTACCGCGAGGTACCCGAAGCGGGAGTCGGCACCGGTCGGCATCGGAGGCCGAGACCCCGTCGTGGCCGCAGGACGCGTTCCTCGCCGACCCGGGCGGCGTCCGGCGGTAAACGGGCTCGGACGGGCGGAGCGGCGTGCTACGGTCCGAAATAGAACACGTTCTAATTCCTGGAGGGCACATGACCGTGGAGCAAGCGAGCCTCGCCGACAAGATCGACGCGGCGGTTGATTCCTACATCGAACTGCTGAACTCGGGAACGGCCGAGCAGATCGCCGATCTGTACGCCCCCGATGCGACGGTGGAGGACCCCATCGGCGCCGACATCCGCGACACGCGCGAGCAGCTCGTCGAGTTCTACTCGGTCATCACCGGCATGGAGGACCGCACCGCCACCCTCAAGTGGAAGAAGGTCGCCGGCGACACCGCGGTCTTCGAGTTCACCCTCGTCACCAAGACCTCCGGGCTCGCGTTCGAGATCACCCCGGTCGACATCATGGTCTTCGACGAGAACGGCAAGGTGAAGTCCATGCGCGCCGTGTGGCGCCAGGAGGACCTCAAGCAGCTCTAGCCGGACGAGACTAGCCCCGGCCGGTCGGTCGCAGCACGATGTCCTGCGGATGCGCGTCCTCGGGGGTGTGGATCGCGTGGACGACGGCGGCCGCGACCGACTCCGGCCGCAGGAACTGCGAGGCGTCGTAGTCCCGGCCCTCGATCGCGACGAGTTCGCGCTGCATGTCGGTGTCGATCCGGCCGGGATAGACCGAGGTCACCCGCAGGGTCGGCTCCTCGCCGCGCAGCGCGTCGGCCAGCGCCCGCAGTCCGAACTTGCTCGCGGCATACGGCGCCCAGCGGGGCTTCGACGTGCGGCCGGAGCCCGAGTTGATGAACACGACGTGTCCCTCCGCGGACCGGAGGGCCGGTAGCAACAACCGGGTCAGCTCGGCGACGGCCACGAGATTGACCTCGAGGACGTGGTGCCACTCCTCCACCGGGGTGTCGGCGATGCGTTCCAGGCTGCTGCCGACGCCGGCGTTGTGCACCAGGACGTCGAGTTCGGTGACGGACTCGACCGCGGCCGCGACCGCGTCGTAGTCGGTCAGCTCGACGGCGAACGTGCTCGCCCCGTCGAGTTCCATCGCGAGTGCATCGAGTTCGGGCGAGGGACGCCCGCCCAGCAACAGGTCGTGGGTGGGTGCGAGCTGGCGGGCGATCTCGGCGCCGAGGCCCCGGCTCGCTCCGGTGATCAACGCGGTGGGCACGTTCCCAACCCTACTGTCGCGGCGTCGGCGCGGGGCCACCTCGGTGAGCGGACCCGGGCACGGCGGGGCACAATCTTCGGCGTGGCCAGGTACGGATTCACCCCAACGCAGCTGTCGGCACGTGCCGCGTACCTGCTGCGCGGCAACGACCTGGGCACGATGACCAGTGCGGCGCCCAAGCTCTACCCCCACATGTGGAGCTGGGACGCCGCGTTCGTCAGCGTCGGGTTGGCGCCGTTGTCGGTCGAGCGTGCGGTCATCGAGATGGACACCTTGCTGTCGGCGCAGTGGCGCAACGGCATGATCCCGCACATCGTCTTCGCCAACGGCCGCGACGGCTACTTCCCGGGCCCGTCGCGGTGGGAGTGCGCGCGCCTGGCCGAGGTGGCCCCCGACTTCCCGGACACCTCGGGGATCACCCAGCCGCCCGTGCACGCGATCGCGGTGCAGCGCATCCTCGAACACTCGCGACGCCACGGCCGGACCACCCGCGCGGTCGCCAACGAGTTCATCGACCGCCGGTGGGGTTCGCTCATGCGCTGGCACCGGTGGCTCGCCCATGCCCGGGACCCGCAGGGGCGCGGTCGGATCACCATCTACCACGGCTGGGAATCCGGCATGGACAACTCGCCGCGCTGGGACTCCTCGTACGCCAACGTGGTTGTGGGAGATGACCTCCCGCCGTACCAGCGCGCCGACCTCGACCACGTCTCGGACCTGTCGATGCGGCCCACCGACCTCGAATACGATCGCTACATCTGGCTCGTCGAGCAGATGAAGCGGGCGAACTACGACGACGAGTTGTTGCCCGGGGTCATGAACTTCGCCGTCGAGGACGTGTTCGTCAGCGCGATTTTCTCGGTGGCCTGCGACGTCCTCGCCGAGATCGGCGAGGACTATTCCAAACCGCTGGCCGACGTCCGGGACCTGCGGGCCTGGGCAGACCGCTTCCGGGCCGGCGTCGTCGCCGCGACCAGCGACCGCAACGGCGCTGCACGGGATTTCGACATCCGGGCCAACAAGTGGATCACCACCGAGACGATCGCCGCGTTCGCGCCGCTGCTCTCCGGCGGCCTGCCGCGTGACCGCGAACGTGCCCTGCTCCGCCTGTTCGACGGTCCGCGCTTCTGCGGCCATCCCGACCTCCGCTACGCGGTCCCGCCGTCGACGTCGCCGATCTCCGTGGACTTCCGGCCGCGCGAGTACTGGCGCGGCCCGGTGTGGCCGGTGATGACGTGGCTGTTCAGCTGGGCGTTCGCGCGTCGTGGGTGGACCGAGCGATCGGCGCGCCTGCGCGAAGAGGGCCTGCGGCAGGCCACCGACGGATCGTTCGCCGAGTACTACGAGCCCTTCACCGGCGAGCCGCTCGGCAGCATGCAGCAGAGCTGGACCGCCGCAGCGGTTCTCGACTGGCTGGACTGACCAGGGTTCGTCCCGCCGTGGCGTAGCGTGGACGTCGGACCCGACGACCCGCCGCACGGAGGACCGGTGAGCGAGAAGGACATCCTGCACCGCTACCTGGACGAGGCGCGGGAAGCGTTGCGGTGGAAGCTGGACGGACTCTCCGAATACGACGTCCGGCGGCCCCTGACACCGCACGGCACCAACCTGCTCGGACTGGTCAAGCACCTGTCCGGTTGCGAGATGGGCTACTTCGGCGCGGTGTTCGGCCGCCCCTTCCCCGATCCTCCCGCCTGGTTGTCGAGCGATGTCCCCGACGGCGACATGTGGGCGACGCCCGACGAGTCACGGGAAGGCATCGTCGATCTCTATCGGCGGGCCTGTGCTCACGCCGACGAGACCATCCGGACACGGGATCTCGACGCGGTGGGCGAGGTTCCGCCGTGGCCTCCCGAACGCCGCCGGGTCACGCTGCACCAGATCCTGGTCCACATGATCGCCGAGACCTCCCGTCACGCCGGGCACGCCGACATCGTGCGCGAACTCGTCGACGGCTCGACCGGTCGCCTGCCCGGGGAGCGTCAGACCGCCGATCCCGCCTACTGGTCGCGCCTCCACCGATGCATCGAGGATTCCGCCCGCCGATTCCGGTAGCCGCCCCGCCGGCGATTTACCCGCGAGGTAGTGGTCGGGAACCCGGGATGGGCGGAGTCTGGAGGTACCGCAGGTTCTCCAGGAGGTACCCGATGACCACCCTCCCGACCGACACGACTGCACGCCCGACACCCCGCTGGCTCGCCGCGGTGATGCGATGCGACCAGGAACTCTCGTCGTGGTTCGTCGGCGTCGGCTTCTTCTTCGCCCCCGTCCTCCTCGTCCTGGAGCCGTGGCCGATCGCCCGGACCGTCGCCATCGTCGCGATCTCCCTCGCGGGTCTGTGGCTGGGGCTCCTCGGGGCATTCATGGCCGCGGGTCTCGCCCGGGTGCTCCGCGCCGGCGGAGAGCTGCCCGACGAGTACTGGGCGAAGTTGCTCGGATACCCGAATCGTCCCACCACCCGGTAGGACGACGCTCACGAGTTCCGTTCCCGCTCACGCGAACCGGGTGCGCGGGAACGGAATCCGTGAGCGATGGCGTCAGCCGCGAGTCGACAACCCCTTCAGGTGCTTCGCCAGCGTTCGCCTCGCCGTCGGTCCGTGCCGGTCGTCGATCAGCATGTGCATCGCCATCCCGTCGACGAGGGCGTGGAGGCGGACCGCCTCGCTCTTTAGGTCGGCCCCCGTGGCGACGAGCCCGTGCTCTCGTAGATCGGTCAGCACGCCCAGGCACAGCAGCCGAAGCCCCTCGTAGGCCTCGCGCGCGGCGGCGGCAAGTCCGGGGTGGGCCACCGATTCGGTGAGCAGGGCGAGATTGACGTGCATCTCGACGCGCCGGTTGTCGTCGAAGGGCATCAGTTCGGCCAGGATCGCCTCCGCCCGCCGCAGCGGGTCACGCATACGAGCATGCGCCCGCACCCGCTCCTCCACGCGGTCGTAGATCAATCGCATCGAGAATTCGAGCAGTTCGGACTTGTCGGCGAAGACGTGCCGCAACGATCCGACCGAGATCCCCGCCTCGGCCGCAACCTCGCGGACCGAGACACCCGAAACCCCGTCGCGCAGCACGATTCGCCACAGCGCCTCGGCGATCTCGGCCCGCCGCTCGGCACGGTCGATGAGTTTGGGCATTGGCCCATGCTAGTACACCTGTGCTACCTTGGCCCCATCGTTTACTAGCACAGTCGTGATACCAAACGACGGAGACCGCAATGCCCACCCGTTATGCCTCGCTCGACGTCCTGCGCGGATTGGCCATCCTCGGCACCCTCGCCACCAACATCTGGATCTTCACCGATCCCGAAGGCCTGGTCGGTTACATCCAGGGGGTCGGTCGGGCGTCCGGTGCCTGGGCCCCGGTCGAGGCGGTCCTACAGCAGCTCGCACAGGGCAAGTTCCTCGGTCTGCTCACGATCATGTTCGGCATCGGACTGGCCATCCAGCAGCGTTCGGCCCTGAGGCGCGGACGGGCCTGGCCCGGTCGCTACGCCATGCGCGGGGTTCTGTTGTTCATCGACGGCCTCGTCAACTACTTCCTGTTCACCGAGTTCGACGTCCTGATGGGTTACGCGGTGACCGGCATCATCGTCGCGTACCTCCTGTCGATGCGGATCAGGCGGCAGCACGTGGCGCTGATCGTCGCGATCGTGGTCCACCTCGCATTGCTGTCCCTGGTCACCCTGGCGCTCGCCTCCGCCCCGGTCGGTCAGGGTGCTCCGCTCGAACCGAATCCATATGAGGGCAGCAGTTTCTGGGGTCTCGTGTTGTTCCGCGCCGAGAACCTGGCCCTGTTCCGCGCCGAGGTGATCTTCATCCTGCCGATGTCGATCGCGCTCTTCCTGGTGGGTGCTGCGCTGTTGCGCGCCGGCGTGCTGGAACCGCGGGGTGCGGCGCTGCGTCGACGACTGATGATCGTCGGATTCGGCGTCGCGCTCCCGCTGGATCTCCTCGTCGGGATGCTCGGCGGCGACGCGGGCGTGGTGCTGGGCCGCTACGGGATCGCACCTGTCGTCTCGCTCGGCCTGCTCGCCTGGGTGGCGGGGTTGTACGCCGACGGACGCCGGCCGGGATTCTGGGGACGCGCGGTGACACCGGTCGGACGAATGGCACTGAGCTGCTACGTGTTCCAGAACATGGTCGCCGGCGCGGTCTGTTACGGCTGGGGACTCGGCCTGACGCAGCGTCTCGACTCCGAGACCGTCGTGCCCGTGACGGTCCTTCTCTATCTGTCGATCTGCGTGATGATGATCGCGGTGTCCCGGGCCTGGCTCCGCCGCTTCGATCGCGGCCCCCTGGAGTGGCTGTGGCACAGGGGTTATGCGGTTCTCGGTGGGGAGTCGTCGCGTCATGATCGCGGTGAGCTCGCCGGCGCCCGCCGCGGGATGGGATGACCCCGGGCGATGATCTCGCGCCGGTCGCCGAATCGGACGATCATACCTGTCGGCCGACCGATCGAAACCATTCTGGATACACTTTCTGTGCGGAACCCCAACTCTGAGACGGGAATTCCCGTGTAGCACTCCATTACAAAGTCGTCATATTCCTGAAACAGACCACTTGTTTCATATCAGGGGACGGCGTCCACTCAGATGAGTCACACCGATCCTGGATCGACTCGACAGAGGTGGCTCCGGACGCCGAGCACCGTCGCACGCATCGCGTGCACGACCCGAGTGAGATATGGAGGAACATCGTGACGATCGAGAGTGCCAAGGCGTTGGAGTTCCGCGTGACCAGCGGCGCCTGGAAAGACCTGCCGAAGATGTCGGAGGAGGAGTACCCCGACACCGAGGGTTTCATCGGTGACGTCTACGAGAATCCCGACGACAGCCCGATGTGCAGCGGGTACTTCGAACTCCGTCACACCGACGAGCCGCTCTACTACGAGTACGAGTACGACGAGATGAAGGTCGTTCTCGAGGGTGAGTTCCTCCTGGAGAACAAGGAGACCGGCCAGAAGCTGGTGGCCAAGGCGAAGGATGCGATCTTCTTCCCCAAGGGCTCGAAGATCTACTTCAGCACCCCCGACTACGCGCTCGCCTTCTACACCGGCCTGCGCGACGCGACGCTTCTCTGATCAGGCGGCGCCATGTCGCAGATCACGTACTCCAGCGTGCCGGCGTGGGCGCGCCCCGGCGATCTGGCCGAGACGACGACGCCCGCGCCGACCGGCAGCGCATACCTGCTGGTCGGCGTGGGGTCCGTCGACGAGGTCCTCGATCGCTGGGAGTCCGACCTCGCGCCGCGTGCCACCACGAGGATCACCGGTGACGTCGACTCCGCGGGCGACGCGCTCGCCGAGGCGTTGTCGTCCGCGACGGTCGGCGTCCGGGTGTGGATCGCCGACGATGCCGGTGCAGCGCTGCAGCTTCGGGCCATCGCGCTCGCCGCGGGACTCGAAGACGACGAGATCGACGTCCTGGTCGCACCGGAGACGACGGGCGAGATCGACGTCTTCTGCGTGCACTGCCGCGCGGTGAACCGCGTGCGGGCACAGGTGGACGACGTCGTCGCGTGCGCTGGCTGCGGACGCGACCTGCTCGTCTACCACCACGTGTCCCGACGGACCGGTCAGTACCTGGGCTTCCAGGTCGACGCCGAGACAGCCCCGTTCGAGCCGGCCCCCCAGGAGGTCGAAGCATGAGTACTCCGGTCGCAGAGACCGCTGCGGTCGTCGAATCCGGGACCGGGTCGTCGCGGACCGATCGCGCGACGACACTGGAACTGGTCGTCACCGCGATCGACGTCCCCGCCGAGGGCATCCGCAGCATCACGCTCGCAGACCCCGCCGGCCGGCTCCTCCCGGGCTTCGTCCCGGGCAGCCACCTCGTGGTGCACGCGGGCCCGCACACCAATGCCTACAGTCTGACCGGCGACGGCACCCACCCGACCCACTACTCGATCTCGGTGCTCCGGGTCGAGGACGGGAACGGCGGATCGCGCTGGCTGCACGACGAACTCGCCGTCGGCGACACCCTCACCGTCGGGCTTCCGCGTAGTGCGTTCGCACCGATCGCCCGCGCACGCAAGCACCTGCTCATCGCCGGCGGGATCGGGATCACCCCGATGGTGTCCCACCTGCGGGCCGCCGCCCGGTGGCGTCGCGACGTGCAGATCCTGTACACCTTCCGCGAGAACGCGGGGGCGCACCTGCAGGATGTCGCCGAACTCGCCGGAGGCGACGCCGAGCTCTTCACCGAGCAGGACGCGTTCGTCGCCCGCCTCGGGGAGGCCCTCCGGGAGCAGCCCATCGGTACCCACCTCTACGTCTGCGGCCCGGCCGGGATGATCGACGCCGTCATCGACGCCGCCCACGAGGCGGGGTGGCCTGACTCGCGAATCCACTTCGAGCGCTTCGGGATCGACGCGCTCGACGCCGGTGACCCGTTCCGCGTCCGACTGACGGCGTCGGGCCGCACCGTCGACGTGCCGTCCGGGACCAGCATGCTCGAGGCCCTCGAGGAGCAGGGCATCGAGATCCCCAACCTGTGCCGTCAGGGCGTGTGCGGTGAATGCCGCATCCCCCTGTCCGGCGGTTCACCCATCCACCGCGACCTCTACCTCAGCGCCGAGGAGAAGGACGCCGGCGACGCCATCATGCCGTGCGTCTCCCGCGCCGGCGAAGGTTGCACCCTGGAGGTTCACCTGTGACCACCCTCGAGAACACCACCGGGACGACGCCGGTCGCATCCGACCTGATCGCCGGCTTCCCGTTCCCCTTCCCCGAGGACCGCTACCGATACAGCACCAACGTCGAGCCCGCCGAGCAGCCGGTCGTCACCCCGGCCGGCCAGTGGGGTGCCGCGGTCGTCGACATCGACTCGGAGTACCGTTCCGAACTCGACCAGCGGGCGGCGATCCTCGCCGCCGACCCGAGCCGCCACGCGGTCCTCCCGCACATGGTTCCCGCGGCCTGGGACACCATGCTCACGCTCATGCGCGAACTCGACGCGGTCTACCCCGAGCAGATGCACCTCGAGAACCTCGGCGGTGACGAATGGTTGTGGCGCAACGACATCCTCGGCATCGAGCAGCGCTTCCGTTACGCCGACGCCGCGACACTGCCCGACGAGCCGCTGCGCTACATCGCCTCGCAGGTCCAGGAGGACATCGCCCTCCTCGACCAGCGCAACGACCAGCTGTTCGTCGACGCGGGTGTCGTGACCTTCGCGGCGGACTGGAGCTTCGGCTTCGACGTGGGGATGAGCTTCCTGGAGATCCACGGCCCGGTGCCGCGGATCCGCAAGGAAGGTGTCATCACCCGCGCTCATGAGTTCCTCAAGCGACTCCAGCCGCATCAGCCGTACCGGCGGACCAACTGGACGCTGACGATCGACCGCCGCCTCGACGTGTCGACGGAGATCTACCACGAGTGGGGCCCGGACCGGGAGACCATCCAGCACGTCGACGACGAGGAGTTCGGCCGTCGCGTCCACCTGCGCGTGGAGGTCCAGCACCTGATCCGGCTCCCCGACTCGGGCGCGATCGTCTTCCTGATCCGCACCTACCTGCTCCCGTTGGACCAGCTCGCGACCGTGGAGCCCTGGCGTCGGCGCGCCGCGGAGGTGCTGGCCGAATTGCCCGCCGACATGGCCGAGTACAAGGGCATCATCAAGTACCGCGACCGGGCCGCGCAGTACCTGCGCGACGCCGCGCCCGTCGCGCCGCTGCCGTCCGGACCCGGCATGCCGGAGTGGCCCACCACTCCCCCGCCGGTCGACACCACCGGCGCCGCGTTCCTCGTCGTCGCGATCGGCCGCGACCCGGAGACCGCCCACGTCTCGCGGAACTGGGTGTCCACCGCGGAGGCGGCCGGCACCACGCGGCTGCTGGTCCTCGACTCCCTCACCGAGGAAGAGGACCGGACGGCCCTCGCCGCCGCCCTCGACGATGCGGTGATCGGGACGCGCATCATGGTCGCGGGCGGCCAGTACGACGTCATGACCGCGCTCGCACTCGCTCGCGAGGCAGGGGCGGTGCCGGCCGAACTCGCCGCGTACGTCACCGATTTCGGCGATCTGCCGATGTATTGCGCACACTGCCGGGACACCTTCCGCGTCGAAGCCGTCCCAGGAGGCGTCGTCGCCTGCCCGGGTTGCGCCCGCGACCTGGAGATCCACGAACACCATTCGCCGACGATGGGCAGCTACCTCGCGTCGGCCGCAGGAGGTGATGAATGACCGCTGCCGCAACAACTCCGGCACACCTGCACCCCGGATACACCACCGCGGCGCGACCCATGCGCGTGGTGAAGGTGCAGCAGCTCACCGACGAGATCAAACACTTCCGGTTCGCCCCGGTCGACGACGCGCCGCGGGCGCTGACGCCCTACCAGCCGGGCAGCCACCTGATCGTGAGCGCCGGCGAGCACCGCAACGCCTACTCGCTGGTCGACGACGGTATGTTCCCCGACACCTACGGGATCTCGGTGCTGCGGCGCGGTGCCGGAGGCGGATCGGCCTGGCTGCACGACAACCTGACCGAGGGCACCATCGTCGAGGTGGAGGGCCCGCGGTCGATGTTCGGTCCGGTCCTCAACCAGCGCGGGGCCCTCCTCGTGGCCGGCGGCATCGGAGTGACCCCGGTGCTCTCGCATGCGCGGGCCCTGGCCCGCGAAGGCCTGCGCGCCGACATCGTCTACTCCTATCGGCCCGGCGCCGCAGCACATCTCGACGATCTGCGCGCGCTGGCCGGGCAACCGAACATCACCCTGCACGAGGTCTCGGGCATCGACGAGACCACCGAGTTGCTGCGGGACCGGTTCCGTTCGCAGCCGCTCGGCACACACGCCTACGCGTGTGGTCCGGGACCGATGCTCGAGGCCTACACCGAACTCGCCGCCGAGCAGGGGTGGCCCTCGGCACGAGTGCATCTCGAACGGTTCACCGCACCCGAGCAGGACCCGGGCGAACCGTTCACGGTGACCCTCGCATCCAGCGGCGCCACGATCGTGGTGCCCTCCGGGGTGTCACTGCTCCAACGACTCCTCGACAACGGCGTCGAAGTCTCGAACCTCTGCCGGCAGGGCGTGTGCGGGGAATGCCGAATCCCCGTGCGCAGCGGCACCATCGAGCACCGCGACCTCGTTCTCACCGACGAGGAGAAGTCGCTCGGCGACGCCATGCTCTGCTGTGTCTCCCGCGGCCAGAACATCGAGGTGGACCTGTGACGACCGAAGCGATCCCGACGACACCCGCCGAGCTCTTCCTCAGCGCGCCGGTGGACCATCTGAGCAATCTCCCCTGGCCTTTCCCCGAGGACCTCGAGCAGTTCACCTACAGCGTCAACGTCGAACCCGCACGCATTCCCCGCCGCACCCGCGGGGGCGAATGGGGCAGGCACCTCGTCGATCTCGGCGGTGCCGAGTACCCGGCGATCATGGCCGAGCGGCGTCGCATCCTCGACGCCGACCCGTCACGGGTGCGGATCAGACCCGGCATGGAGATCGCCTGCTGGGACCTGCTCCTCTACTACCTCCGCGATCTCGCCATCTCTTATCCGGAGGTGATGCATCTCGACGAACACGGCGACGGCCGGTTCCATTGGCGCAACGACCTTCTCGGCACCGACCAGGAGTTCGTCCTGGATGACCCGAGCTCGCTGCCGTACGGACCGATGGAGTTCCTCGCCCGCGAGGTGCCCGACGACCTGCTGCTCGTCACCGAGCGCGACGGCCACCTCTACTTCGACGCCGGCATCGTCACCTTCGCCGCCGCCTGGTCGGTGTCCTTCGACGTGGGCATGGACATGTACGAGATCCACGCACCGGTTCCGCGCATGCTGCGCGAGGGCATCGTCGCGCGCGCCGAGCAGTTCCTGCGTAGGCTACCGGCAGATCAGGTGTACCGCAGGGTGAACTGGACTCTGTCGGCGTCTGATTCGCACAAACTCGACGTGAGCTTGGAAGAGTTGCCGGAGTGGGCCGGCGACGTTCCGGGCATGGTGGCCGACGGTGATTTCGCCAGGGCGCGCCTGCGAATCGAGCTCGAACACTTCGTCCGGTTGCCGATGTCGGGTGCCGTGACGTTCAATATCCGCACATTCATGGCCTCGCTGGAGGACGTGAAGCGCATACCCGAGTGGGCCGAGCAGTTGGCGACCGTCATCGAGACACTCGGTGAGGACATCGCCGCCTACAAGGGATTCCTCGACTACCGCGACAACGTCGTCGCATATCTACGCGGTCAATGACGCCCGTGAGCTGAGCAATGTGACCCCGACTTCCGAGTCTCCGAACCGAAAGATCGCCCATGGAACCGATACTCGCGACAAATGCCGACCTGGCCTGGATGCTCGCGGCATTCGTCTTCGTCCTGTTGATGTTCCCCGGCCTCGCCTTCTTCTACGGCGGCATGGTCGGCTCGAAGAACGTGCTGAACACCATGTCGATGGTCATGTCGACGCTGGCCATCACCGCGGTGCTGTACGTCCTCGTCGGATACGGACTCGTGTCCGGACCCTCGGTGGGCGGATGGGGCCTCATCGGCAACCCGACCGACTTCATCGGCCTCACCAACTGGCTGACCGATGACGAGTCCGGTGCCACCCAGACGCTGTACTTCGCAGCCTGGTTCATCCTGTTCGCGGCCATCACCATCGCCATCGTCGCCAGCGGAGCGGCCGGCCGCATGAAGTTCTCGGCCTGGCTCGTCTTCGCGCCGATCTGGCTGCTGGTGGTGTACTTCCCGCTCGCCCACTGGGTCTTCGCGGCCGACGTCGACGACGACTACAAAGGCGGCTTCCTGCTGAACAAGCTGCAGATCGTCGACTACGCGGGCGGAACCGCGGTCCACATGAACTCCGGTGTCGCGGCGCTCGCCCTGGCCGTCGTCCTCGGCGCCCGCAAGCGGCGTATGGAGCGTCCGCACAACGTGCCGATGGCCATGCTCGGCGGCGGCATCCTGTTCTTCGGCTGGTTCGGCTTCAACGGCAGCTGCGCCCTCGGCGCCAACTTCCTCGCGCAGTCGGTCATCCTGAACACCCTGCTCGCGGGCTCGGCCGGCATGATCGGCTTCGCCATCGTCGAGAAGTGGCGTGAGGGTCACGTGACCTCGCTGGGCCTGATCACCGGCGTCGTCGCCGGCCTCGTGGGCATTACCCCGGCAGCCAGCAGCATGACCCCGATCGGCGCCCTGCTCGTCGGCATCTTCGCCGCCGCGGTCGTCGCCTTCCTGCTCAGCTTCAAGGCCCGCCTCAAGGTGGACGAGACGCTCGACGCGTTCATGGTCCACGGCATCGGCGGCATCGTCGGCACCATCTGCATCATCCTGTTCGCCAGCGAGGTCGCGCCCGCCGGTGTCCAGGGCGTGCTATTCGGCGGTGATCCCGACATCATCTGGCGCGAGTTGCTCGGCATCGCCATCACGTGCACCTACTCCTTCGTGATGACCTGGATCATCGCGAAGGCGATCGACAAGATCATGGGCCTGCGGGTCGACGAGGAGACCGAGATGGTCGGCCTCGACACCACCATCCACGCGGAGACCGCCTACGAGATCCCCGCCTCGAGCGCGGGTCACGCAGGTGGCGGCCTGGGCGCTTTGTCGCCGGCGGTCGCGGCCGAGTCGGTGGAGAAGTCGATGCCGCCGTCGAAGCCGTCCGCTCAGGTCTGATCGGCCACCGACAGGACCTCCACGGACACCGAGAAGAAACGAACACCCGGCCCGGGGGCTCGCCGAGAACGGCGGGCCCCCGGGTCTTTTCGTGTCCGCCCTCCGGGCGACGCCCGGTTTGCCATCGGATGAAACAACCGCTCGCGGAACGACACTGACCGCTCACAGTTCGGAAACAGCGCCGAAACATACAGCCGGTCTACTAACGGTAGACAAAGATTCACACGAGTGGACAACCCCGATAGGCAAATCCCAGAGTCGATCCACGGAGCGCAGCATGACCATCAACGACACCACCGAGAACGCCACCCTCGCCGAGCTGTGCGCGGCCAACGACACCAAGTTCATCCTCGCGATGTTCGTCGATCTCCGCGGCAAGCCCTGCGCCAAGCTGGTCCCCGTCGAGGCCGTCGACGAACTCGCCACGGAGGGAGTCGGTTTCGCCGGCTACGCGGTCGGCGCGATCGGTCAGGAGCCCAAGGATCCCGACCTCATGGCGATCCCCGACGTCAACTCCTTCCTGCCGATCCCGTTCATCAAGGAGGGCCTCGCGGTCGTCCAGTGTGATCCGCACGTCGAGGGTAAGCCGTGGCCGTTCGCCCCGCGCAACATCCTCAAGAGCCTGATCGCCCAGACCGCAGACGCCGGCTTCGAGCCGTGGGTGGGGGCCGAGGTCGAGTACTTCCTGCTCAAGCGCGCCGAGGACGGTTCGCTGGTCACCGCCGACGCCGCCGACGACTCCGACCAGCCGTGCTACGACGTCCGCGGCCTGACCCGGATGTACGACCACCTCACGACCGTGTCGACCGCCATGAACCAACTCGGCTGGAGCAACTACGCCAACGACCACGAGGACGGGAACGGCCAGTTCGAGCAGAACTTCAAGTACGCCGACGCGCTGACCACCGCCGATCGGGTCGTCACCCTCCGCTACCTGCTCTCGGCCATCGCCGGCGAGAACGGCATGATCGCCACCTTCATGCCGAAGCCGTTCGCCGATCGGACCGGCTCGGGACTGCACTTCCACCTCTCCCTGACCAAGGGCGGCGAACCGGTGTTCCCGCAGGTCGGCGAGGACCTCCGCGGCCTGGGCCTGTCGGAGACCGCCTACGGCTTCATCGGCGGCATCCTCGAGCACGCGCCGGCCCTGCAGGCCGTGATCGCCCCGACGGTCAACTCCTACAAGCGAACCGGCGCCACCGCGACCCGCTCCGGCGCCTCGTGGGCGCCGCGCAAGGCCACCTACGGCGGCAACGACCGCACCCATTACATCCGCGTCCCCGACGACCAGCGCGTGGAGCTCCGCGGCGGCGACGGATCGGCCAATCCCTACCTCGCGGTTGCCACGCTGCTCGGCGCCGGCCTCGACGGCATCAAGCGCAGTCTCGATCCCGGTGAGGTCGGTGCGGCACCGAGCCACGTCGCCGAGCTGCCGCTGACCCTGCTGCACGCGGTCGAGGCACTCGAGTCCGACGCGGTGGTCACCGGCGCGCTCGACGCCGCGATCCCGCAGGACTGGCCCGCCGACCAGCCGACGGTCTCGACCTACTTCTCCAACCTCAAGCGCGAAGAGTTCTTCCACTGGCACTCGGCGGTCTCCCCCTGGGAGGTCGACAAGTACCTCACCGCCTTCTGACCCGGTACTCCGCCCCGGCGCCGGCAGCGGCGCCCGGGACAGCATCCACTCCCCCTTCGAAGAAAAGGAATTCGACCATGTGCGGAATCGTCGGATTGCACCTGCGTAATCCGGAACTCCATCCCCGTCTCGGTGCGATGCTCGCCGAAATGCTCGGCGAGATGCAGGACCGCGGCGCCGACTCGGCCGGCATCGCCGTCTACGGGAACCCAGAGTGGGCCCCGCCCGGCCACGGCTGCGTCTCCCTCCTCGAACTCGACGTCGTGCCCGACGAGGTCGCCTCGACCCTGGGTGCGGCCGTCGGCGTCCCGGTTGCCGCGCAGCTCGTCGACACCACCCTGGTCGTCTCCGCCCCGGTTCCCGCCGAGGAGCTGCTCGGCGCCGCCCGGGCCGCCTACCCCGATGCGCTGATCGCCGGCTTCGGCGCCGACCTGACCGTCCTGAAGGGCGTCGGCGCCCCCCGCGACCTCACCGAATCCTGGGGCCTGGCACACGCTTCCGGCTGGCAGGGCGTCGGCCACACCCGCATGGCGACGGAGTCGGCGGTGACCCCGTCCGGGGCGCACCCGTACGCGGTCGGCCCGGAGCAGTGCCTGGTCCACAACGGGTCGTTCTCCAACCACGCCACCATCCGTCGTGAGCTCCGCGCGGAGGGCGTCGAGTTCGACAGCGAGAACGACACCGAGGTCGGCGCCCGGTTCGTCGCACACCAGCTCGCCGCGGGCAAGGACGTGGAGACCGCCCTGAAGGAGGTCTGCGCGACCTTCGACGGCTTCTACACCCTGGTCGTTTCCAACCACGACTCCTTCGCGGTCGTCCGCGACGCCATCGCCTGCAAGCCGGCGGTGATCGCCGAGACCGACGACTGGGTCGCGATCGCCAGCGAGTATCGCGCGTTGGCCAAGCTCCCCGGCGTCGAGAACGCCCGCATCTGGGAACCGGAGCCGGAGGTGGTCTACGCATGGACACGCTGACCATCGACAACTCCCCTGCCCCTTTCCCCACCGACACGGCGAAGGCTGAGACGATGAGCCCCAATCACCACTTCGATCTCGCGGCCACACCCCTGCGAGAGGTCAATTCCGCACTGCACGGCGACATCTCGGGAGAGATCGTCATCGACAACCCGGCGGGCGCGCACGCCGTCGCAGCCGGTGTCAACGCCCCGGTGAAGATCACCGTCAACGGTCATGTCGGCTACTACGCGGCCGGGATGAACCAGCAGGCCGAGGTCGTCATCAACGGCAACGCGGGCACGGGCGTCGCGGAGAACATGATGAGCGGCACCGTCATCGTCAAGGGCAACGCCTCCCAGTCGGCCGGTGCGACCGCCCACGGCGGCCTGCTCGTGGTCGAGGGCGACGCGGCCGCGCGCTGCGGCATCTCGATGAAGGGCGTCGACATCGTCATCGGCGGAAACGTCGGCCACAACAGCGCTTTCATGGCGCAGGCCGGCCGCCTGGTCATCCGCGGCGACGCGGGGCACGGCCTGGGCGACTCGATCTACGAGACCCGCATCTACGTCCGCGGCGACGTCGCATCGCTGGGCGCCGACTGCATCGCCAAGCCGATGCGCGAGGAGCACCTCGAGGAGCTCGCCGGCCTGCTGAAGGCCGCCGGTTTCGCCGACGACGACCTGAGCGCCTACACCCGCTACGGCTCGGCCCGGGAGCTCTATCACTTCAAGGTCGACAACGCTTCCGCGTACTGACCCGCAGCCCGAACCTTTCGCGTATACCCCGTCCGAGGCGCCCGTCGACCTCGGACCCGCACACCGGAGACATCACCATGACCGAGAACCTCAGCATCGAGCAGCGCGGCCTCCGCGAATCGGCCACCTTCGACCGCACCACGATCGCAGCCATCCAGCGTGCCGCCGAGACCGGCATCTACGACATCCGCGGCTGGGGCGCCAAGCGCAAGCTCCCCCACTTCGACGACCTGCTGTTCCTCGGCGCGTCGATGTCGCGGTACCCGCTCGAGGGTTACCGCGAGCGCTGCGACACCGATGTGTGGCTGGGCACCCGCAACGCGAAGTACCCGTTGCACCTGTCGACGCCGGTCACCATCGCGGGCATGAGCTTCGGCGCGCTGTCGGCCGGCGCCAAAGAGGCCCTCGGTCGCGGCGCGTCGGAGGTCGGCACGTCGACCACCACCGGTGACGGCGGCATGACGCCGGAGGAGCGCGGCCAGTCCAAGCACCTCGTCTACCAGTACCTGCCCTCGCGTTACGGCATGAACCCCGACGACCTGCGCAAGGCCGACGCCATCGAGGTCGTCCTCGGCCAGGGCGCCAAGCCCGGCGGCGGCGGGATGTTGCTGGGGCAGAAGATCTCCGAGCGCGTCGCGGCGATGCGGACCCTGCCCGAGGGCATCGACCAGCGCAGTGCGTGCCGGCACCCGGACTGGACCGGCCCGGACGATCTGGCCATCAAGATCAACGAGTTGCGTGAGATCACCGACTGGGAGAAGCCGATCTACGTCAAGGTCGGCGCCAGCCGCACCTACTACGACGTGAAGCTGGCCGTGCACTCCGGCGCGGACGTCGTCGTGGTCGACGGTATGCAGGGTGGCACCGCAGCCACCCAGGAGGTCTTCATCGAGCACGTGGGCATCCCGACGCTCGCCGCGATCCCGCAGGCCGTCCAGGCGCTGCAGGAACTCGGCGTCCACCGCGAGGTGCAGCTGATCGTCTCCGGCGGCATCCGCAACGGCGCGGACGTCGCCAAGGCGATGGCTCTCGGCGCCGACGCCGTGGCCATCGGAACGGCCGCGCTGATCGCCCTGGGCGACAACGATCCTCGCTACGCCAACGAGTACGAGGCCATCGGCTCGGCCGCCGGCTACTACGACGACTTCCAGGACGGACGCGACCCCGCGGGCATCAGCACCCAGGACCCGGAGCTGTCCGCCCGGTTCGACCCGGTTCTCGGCGGCAAGCGCCTGGCGAACTTCCTGCGCGTCATGACGATGGAGGCCCAGACCATCGCCCGGGCCTGCGGCAAGGCGCACCTGCAGCACCTCGAGCCCGAGGATCTGGTGGCCATCTCGATCGAGGCCGCCGCGATGGCCCGCGTGCCGCTGGCCGGCACCGGCTGGATTCCGGGGAGTGGACTGTGAGCGATCAGGTCTCGACCGCATCGGTCGTCATCGTCGGCGGTGGCCTGGAGGGCGCGGCCACCGCCTGGGCCCTCGGACAGCGCGGCGTCACCGATGTCGTGGTCTGTGAGCGCGACACCGTGGGCGGCGGCATGACCGGAAAGTCGTCGGGCATCGTCCGTTGCCACTACGGCGTCAGCTCACTCGCCGCGATGGCCGCCTACGGTCTCGAGGTCTTCGAGAAGGCCGAGGAGATCTTCGGCACCGACATCGGCTTCCGGCAGACCGGCTACGTCGTGGGTGTGGGGGAGGCGAACGCCGAGAATCTCCGCAAAAGCCTTGCGGCACAGCGAGAAGTCGGTGTCCAGACCGAGGAGATCGACGCCGCCGAGGTCGCCGCGCTGTGGCCGGCGGCCGATCTCGAGCCCTTCGCGGCCTTCGGCTGGGAGGAACGCGGTGGATACGGCGACGCCTATCAGACCGCCCAGGCGTTCGCCGCGGCCGCCCGCTCCACCGGGATCAAGATCCGCCAGGGCACCGCGGTGAGCGAACTCGTCGTCGACGGGGACCGCGTCACCGGGGTCCGCCTGGCCGACGGATCGACGATCTCGGCCGACACCGTCGTCGTGGCGACGGGCGTGTGGACCAAGCCGTTCCTCGCGCGGCACGGCATCGACGTGCCGATCTCGGTGCACCGCGAACAGATCATGATGATCCACCCGGGCGAGGATCTCGGACAGGTCCCGGTCTTCTCCGACCTGGTGTCGCTGCAATACGTCCGTCCGGACGTCCGCGGCGAGATCCTGTTCGGCAACAGCGATCTGAAGGAGTTGGAGATCGCCGACCCGGACAGCTACAGCAACCAGGTCACCGGCGATTTCATCGATCTGACCGTCGAGAAGGTCGGCACGCGTTTCCCCGGCTTCACCGAGCCGACGATCACGACGAGCTACGCCGGCTGCTACGACGTGACGCCGGACTGGAACCCGATCATCTCCCGCGGCCCGCTCGACGGCCTGGTGCTGGCCTGCGGATTCAGCGGGCACGGGTTCAAGATCTCGCCCGCCGTGGGTCGCCTCGTCGCCGATCTCGTCGTCGACGGGCACAGCTCGGACCCGCGGATCCCGGAGTCGGACTTCCGATACACGCGATTCGCCGAGGACGACCTGCTCAAGACGAGGTTCCCGTACGTGGGGGCGGGCGAGATGCGCTGAGCGTCCTGTGACGGGCGTCGACCGACGAAAGGACGCGAACCATGTGTCAACTGACAGTGAACGAGCTCGCGCATTATGGTGGCGGGGTGACCGACGAGGAACTGATCCGGAACCAGTCCGGCATCGCTCGGGAACGGCCGGTGGATCAGTCGGTCGAGGAGCTCGAGCTGGAGACGGCGATCGCGCACAACGTGCGCCGACTCCGGCGGCAGCAGGGACTGTCGGTGGGCGACATGGCCTCTCGGGTCGGCATCTCCAAGGCGATGCTCTCGAAGATCGAGAACGCCCAGACCTCGTGCAGCCTGAGCACCCTCGCCCGCCTCGCCCAGGCCTTCGACGTCTCGGTGACGTCGTTGTTCCGCGGCGCGGAGATGGAGCGGTCGGCCGTCTTCGTGAAGGCGGGCGAGGGATCGGCGATCATCCGCGAGGGTTCACGCGAGGGTCACGAGTACGAGTTGCTCGGTTCCCTTCGGGGAGAACACAAGCGACTCGAGTGCCTGCTGGTGACCCTCACCGAGAAGTCGGTGACGCAGCCTCTGTTCCAGCACGCCGGTACCGAATTCCTGTACGTCCTCGAGGGCGTGATGGACTACGCGCACAGCCGCTCGGTGTACCGGATGCACCCGGGGGACGCACTCCAGCTCGACGGAGAGGGAGCGCACGGGCCGGTCGAACTGGTCGAACTGCCCGTGCGCTTCCTCTCGGTCATCGCGTTCCCGGATTCCGCCGTCTGACGCGGGTTTCGCTTGCTCAGAACTCCTCGGCGCCGATGAGGGCCGCGTCCTCGGCGACCTTGCGCTTCTTGGTCCGCACCATCGCCACCGCACCGAGCGCGACGGCGCAGTAGCCGACGGCGAACCACCACGGCGCGACCTCGCCGAACCACTCGGCCAGGTAGGAGACCAGCACCGCGGCGATGGCGGCACCCGCCCAGCGCAGGAAGCTGAAGCCGGCACTGGACACCGACCGCGGGGTGTCGGTTCCGCCCGACGCCATGGCCAGGTCGGTGAACAGGGTGTTGAGGATGCCCGACGGCAGGCCGGACAGGACGACGGCGAGGCCGATGAGCCAGACCTCGCCGGTCAGGGTCCCGATCCCGGCGAGCGCCATCACGACGCCGTAGCCGGTGATCGCGGTGAGGACTCCGCCCTTCTCGCCGATCGCCCGGGCCAGCGGTGTGGCCAGGAAGACTCCGGCGACGGCGGTCAGCAGACCCCAGCCGAAGAAGATCATGCCGGCGTGGATCGGGCGCAGTCCCATGGCGATCGGGGCCCACGCGATGACCGTGAACAGCGCGCCGGTGTAGAACGCGGACCCGATGCCGGCGATGGTCAGGGTGCGGTTCTTGAGGGCCTTGAGCGGGTCGCTGATCCGCACCGGGGTGCGGGTGGCACGCGGGGAGTCGGCGGGAAGCATGATCGCGCACAGGATGGCGCCGATGAGCATCAGCAGTGCGGTGCCGCCGAACGGTGCGCGCCAGGTCCACTCACCGAGCGTCGCGCCGAGGAGGGGGCCGACGGCCAGGCCGATACCGAGCGCGGCCTCGTACATCATGATCGCGCTGTGGCGGTCGCCTTTGGCGGAGGAGACGATGAAGGCCAGGGCGGTGGCGAGGAACAGCGCGTTGCCGAGACCCCACAGCACGCGGAGTGCGATGAGCTGGTCGATGTCGCTGGCGAGGACCGAGATGCCGGAGGCGAGGACGATGCACACCAATCCGACGGTGAGCGTGCGCTTGGGGCCGAAGCGGTAGGCCGACCAGCCGGTCACGAGCATCGCCACACACTGGACGCCGACGTACACGCCGAACAGCAGCGTGAGCTTGTTCGGGGGAGCGTTGAGCGCCTCGGCGATGCTGTGCAGGATCGGATCCACCAGGCCGATGCCCATGAAGGCGATGGTGGCGGCGAACGCGGTGATCCACACGGCGCGCGGCTGCATGCGGAACATCTCGAGGAGCGAGGCGTGCTTCTCCGGGGTTGCCGATCCCGGCGTGGATGCGGCCTTGTCTTCGGTGACGGTCATGAATGTCCTCTGAATCGGGCGGTGGGACAGGGGGATTGCGCTGACGGACGGCTCGGTGTTGAACCGGGGGTCAGTGGTCGGCGGTGGTCGTCGCGGGTTGTGCGGGACGTGCCGGTTGTCGGTCCAGCGCGTCGCGCAGGGCGGCCAGAGCCGGTGCGGCCGCCTCGAGCGCCTCGAGATGCTCGGGGCTCAGGTCCGCCAGGGCGTCGGTCAGGGCGACGTCGCGGCTGAGGCGAATCCGCTCGACCACATCGCGTCCGTGCTCGGTGAGGCCGACCAGTACTGCTCGCCGGTCCGCGGGATCGGGTCGGCGCTCGACGAGGTCGTGCTTGGTGAGTCCGTCGATCACCGAGGTGGCGGTGGGCATCCGGATGGCCTCGCGCTCGGCGAGCTCGCCCATCCGCATCGGACCGTGGTCGGCCAGGGTGTTGATCGCGGACGTCTGCGCCGCGGTGAGTTCCACGACGGGTGCGTGCCGCCGCAGGGTGATGTAGAGCCGCGTGATCGTCGGCCGGAGGGCCGAGGCGAGCTGGACGGGATCAGTGGCGGGCACGTTTAGAAACTCTAATACTTAGAAGATCGAACGAAAAGTTGAGACGGGTGTGAGATCGGCGACACGAATCCGGAAGGGATACGTGAACGCCACCTCCCGGAAACCGGGTTTCCGTGTGGAGGTGGCGTTATCGTCGATGACTTGCAGTCCGCCGCCCGGGCGTCACCTCGGACCGCCGGCCGCGAGGGTCGTCGCCCCGGGGCGGTGCGGAGCGTCGTTCAGAACCGTCCGCCGGTGCCGATCCGCCCCGAGGACCCGGACCCGCCGAACGAGCCGGGACTGCGCCCTCCCGAGCTGAATCCGCCGCCGAATCCGCCCGAGTGGCCGCCGCCGCGGTAACCACGGCCACCGCTGATCGTGCCCCGCAGGAAGCTGTCGACGAGGATGCCGCCCAGCACTGCGCCCGCGGTCGACCCGCCCGACCGCGGTTGCTGCGACTGCTGCCAGTTCACGACGTCGCCCTGCGCGGCCATGAGGGCCCGGTCGGCGAGCGCGCCCGCCTGCCGGGCCGTCGAGATCGCCGCGACGGGATCGGTTGCGGCGGCCTCCTGTGCGGTGGCGAGGAGCCGTTGGGCCTCCGCAAGTCGCGTGCGGGCCGTCGCCTGCACGGCGCCGCGGCGGGTGCCGATGAAGTCCGCCGCCGCGGTGACCTTCGCACTCGCCGATTCGAGCGCGGCGGTCAACACCTGTGCGCGCCGGGTGCGTTCGGCCGCGGTGTCGCGGGCGGCCGCGAGGGCTTCGTCGAGATCGGCATCGGCGTCGACGAGGGCGGCGAACGTGCCGAGGGGATCGGCGTCGAAGCCGGTGCGTGCGGCGGCCAGCGCGGCGCGGGCCGCCTCGGTCGCCGACGCCAGCGCCGGCCCGCCGTCGGCGGTGAGTGCGGCGGCCTCGACGAGTTCCGCGTCTACCTCGTCGATGAGTGCGGGCATGCGCATGCGTGCGGTCGCGATGTTCGCGTCGGCGTGGTCGATGGCGTCGAGGAGCGTGGTGGCCTGCTCGATGGAGCCCTCGGCCGAGCGGATGGCCGCGACGGCGGGACCCTGCTGGCCGACCGGCGCCGCGACGGCCGCGCGGCCCTGATCGGCGGCCGCCTCGGCGAAGTCGATCTGCTGTCGTGCGAGCTCGACGTTCGACAGGATCGAGGTCAGGGTCTGTTCACCGTGCTTCTCGATGAGGTCGGCGAGCTTCTTCTCGGCCGGTTCCAGCCGCGCCCGCAGCGCGATGAGCTGCTGGGTGATCGAGTCGAATCGCGGCCCGGCGTTGATGAGCAGATTGCGCATCGCATCGAACGCCTCGACCTGATCGTCGAGTGCGGTGTCGGCCGCCGTGCAGTCGGTGATGATCTGCACGAGCATCGACCGCTGCTCGTCGACGGTCTCCGGGATGTCGTCGTCGAGTCGCTGACGGATCCGGAAGGACTCTGCGAGTGCCCGCTTGGCGCGTTCGACGATGTCGCTGAAGGGTGCGGTCTCGACCGGCCCGAACTCGTCGCGGGCGAGTCGCAGTTCCTCCTCGCTGGTCCGGATCGCGTTGTCGAGATCGGTCAGCACCTCGCGCGACCACGGGTCGAGCACGTCGAGGGGCTGCTGGGCGAGCTGGTCGACGGTCAGTTCCTGCTCCCGCAGCGTGTCGACCCCCTGCTCGATCCGGCGGCGCTTGCGGCGGCGCGAGTACAGGTACGCGCCGCCACCGCCGACGACCACCGCACCGCCGACCACGCCCGCGGTGATCAGGCCGGCGTTGCTGGGCTCGAGGGCGTTGGACAGCCCGTTCGCCGCGGCGAGCCCGGCCCCGGCCCAGTTGCCGTCCTTCAGCTGGGGCACGACATCGTTGTGGGCGACGTCGTCGAGGGTCGACTGGTCGAGTCCGCCGATGTTGTCCAGCGCGGTCAGCCGGTAGGCCCGGTCCTCGGTGGCGACGGCCAGCAGGACGTCCCGGTCACCGAGCTCGCTCAACGTGGCGGTCTGATCCGCCCACCGTTCGCTGGTGAAGCCGTCGAAGCCGCGCACGTACACGATCCACAGCTGGACGCCGTGCTCCTCGTACAGCTTGTCGATGGCCTCTTCCAGCTCCGCCCGTTGTCCCGGCGTGATCACCTCGGCCGGGTCGACCACGAAGGCGGGCAGGCGGGCGGGAGGCTCCGCGGCGGCGGTGGGCGCACTCACCGTCCACAGGAGGAGGGCCGTCAGGAAGCCCAGGAGGAGCCCCAGGGTCCCGAGACCTGCGCCGGTGCGGCGTGTCATAACGAGCGTCGACTTCCCCCGGGGGACCGGTACCCGATGCATGGTCACCAATCTAGTCAGGCGCCCCATCCGGGGAGAGCATGGCCGCGGCGGGTCGCATCCGTTCCGATGTCCGCTCACCGACGCGAGTCGCGCCAGCGGCACAGCGCCTCGACGGCGGTGAGATCGTAGTCGGGTCCGGTCACGCCGACGGTCAGCAGCGTGACGCCCTCGGCAGCCAGCGCCTCGGCGTCCCGTAGGAGCTGGTCGGTGTCGCCGGAGTACTGCAGTCCCGACGAACGCTCGATGGTCTCCGGGTCGCGTCCCACCGCCGCGCAGTGTTCGGCGAGGACCGCGGACTTGTGCCGGTAGGCCTCGACGTCGTTGAAGCCGTGCCAGATGTCGCCGTGCTCGGCGATGTAGCGCAGGGTCTTCTTCTCGCCGCTGCCCCCGATGAGGATCGGGATGTCCCGGGTGGGCGCGGGGTTCAGCTTGGCCAGGCGCGACTTGATCCGCGGCAGCGCCGCACCGAAGTCGTTCAGGCGCGACCCGACCGTGCCGAAGTCGTATCCGTACTCGTCGTAGTCCTTCTGGAACCAACCCGCACCCACACCGAGGATCAGCCGGCCGCCGCTGATGTGGTCGACGGTGCGCGCCATGTCGGCGAGCAGTTCCGGATTCCGGTACGAGTTGCACGTGACGAGTGCGCCGATCTGGACCCGCGAGGTCTGTTCGGCCCACGCGCCGAGCATGGTCCAGCACTCGAAGTGGGCGCCCTCGGGATCGCCGTACAGGGGGTAGAAGTGATCCCAGTTGAACGCGATGTCGACACCCGCGTCCTCGGCGCGGCGGACCGCGTCCCGGATCAGGCCGTACTCGGGAGCGTGCTGGGGTTGGATCTGGACACCGATACGAATGGGAAAGGCCATGGGCACCAGTCTGCCTGCTGAGGCTGCCGGCGTCGATGGCCGAAGCGGGCAGCCGTGGTACCACTGACCTCGTGACACCCCGACCCGCCGCACCGCCCCTCGACGAGCTCCGCCGCCGTACCAGCGCCAAGTGGACAACCCATCCCGACGACGTGTTGCCGCTGTTCATCGCCGAGATGGACTATCAGCTCGCGCCGGTGGTGGCCGAGGCCATCATCGACCGCGTCCGCGCGTCGGACCTCGGCTACGCCGGCGATCCGGGCCGCGTGGGAACCGCTTTCGCGGACTTCGCCGCGCGGCGGTGGGGCTGGCAGGTCGACGCCGGCGACGTCGCCCTCACCACCGACGTCGGCGTCGTGATCGTCGAGACCCTGCGTGCGGCCATCCGACCGGGCGACGGCGTCATCCTGATGCCGCCGGTGTACCCGCCGTTCTTCGAGCTCATTCCCGAGGCCGGCGGGACCGTGGTGAAGGTGCCGCTGGTCGAATCCCCGCGTTGGCGCATGGACCTCGACGGGATCGAGAGAGCGCTGGCCGCGGGCGCGCGGGTCGTCCTGCTCTGCAGCCCGCACAACCCGGTCGGGCTCGTCCACGACCGGGAGGATCTCGCGCGACTCGCCGAACTCGCCGCGAGCCACGACGCGATCGTCGTCAGCGACGAGATCCACGCCCCACTCGTGCATCCCGGCGTCGAATTCGTCCCGTTCCCGGCGGTCGGCGACGCCGCGCGCGAGATCGGCATCGCAGCACATTCGGCGAGCAAGGCGTTCAATCTCGCCGGTGCCAAGTGCGCCCTGTCGGTCGCGACCTCGGAACGCACGCGGGCGATCGTGGAGCGGCAGCCCGAGGAGGTGCGCTACCGCACCTCCATCCTCGGTCGCGCAGCCACCGAGGCCGCGTTCGTCGACGGCGAGGATTGGCTCGACGCCACCCTGGAGGTGATCGGGGAGAGCTTCGACCTCTTGGAGGAGCTTCTCGCAGAACATCTTCCGTCGGTGCATTATCGGCGGCCGCAGGCGTCGTACCTCGCCTGGCTCGACTTCCGCGACACCGGACTGGGCGACGACCCCGGCCGGGTGATCCTCGATCGGGGTCGGGTCGCGTTGCACTACGGCCCGGCCTTCGGAGAGCCGGGAAAGGGCTTCGCGCGAGTGAACGTGGCCTGCTCTCCCGAGGTCCTCACCGAGGCGATCAAACGCATCGGTCGGGTCGTCGACGACGCGGCCGACTCCTGACGACCTGCTATGAATCTCAGGGTGGGCGACGACAGACCGGTGGACCGGGCAGCGGAGTGGGATGAGCGGTACGGCAACGCCGACCGCCTGTGGACGGCCGACGTCAACCCGGCTCTCATCGTGGAGACCGAGGGGCTGAGCCCCGGCACTGCGCTCGACGTCGGCTCGGGCGAGGGCGCCGACGCCCGGTGGCTGGCCGAGCGCGGCTGGCAGGTGACCGCCGTCGACATCTCCCAGGTGGCCCTCGACCGCGCCCGAGCGATCAGTGGCGACCTGCCGATCGAGTGGGTGCGCGCCGACCTCGTCGACGACCCGGTGCCGGGGAGAGACTTCGAACTCGTTGCGCTGCACTATTTTCCGATACCGCTCGCCGAGATCGACGTCGCGCGCAAGCTTGTCGGCGCCGTCGGCCCGGGTGGGACGCTGCTCGTCGTCGCGCATGCCCCGGAGGGTGTGCGGGCCCACGGGTTCGACCCCGACGCTTACGTCCAGCCCGGCGACTTCGGCGGACTCCTCGGTGCCGGCTGGGAGGTCCTCGCCGACGAAGTGCGCCCGCGGGGCAAGGCGGCCGGTCGCGGGCACCACACCCACGACGTCGTGTTCCGGGCACGACGACCGGCCGCCTGACGACCCGCCGACTCAGTCGAGGGCGCCGAGGACCGCCTCCGCCATGTGCTGATGCCCCTTGGCGTTGGGGTGCAGACGGATCGCGCCGACCGGGTTCGAATACGGCTCCATCCACCTCGTCAGTTGCGACTTGCAGGAGTCGTGGCCGACGCTCGGGGTGTAGGTGTCGACGAACTCCACCCCCTTGGCCAGCGCCTGGGTCCTGAGCATGTCGTTCAGCTGGACCTCGAGCCGGTTGAGGAACGCGGTGTCCTCGGCCGAGAACGGGTTCTGCAGCGGGCAGTTCCCCTGGCTGGGGTAGACGGCCGGGTAGGCGAGTACGAGGATGCGGGCTCGGGGCGCCCGTGCCTTGACCCCGTCGATCACCCCTGCGATCTTGGGCCCGGTCAGCAGGATCTCGGCGGGGTAGCGCCCCGCGGTGCGCACCTCGCACGGAGCGAGCGGCGAACTCATCGAACCGCTTTGGGAACAGTCGGCAATCGCGCCGGAGTACACGTTGCCGTCGTTGTACCCGAGTTGCAGGGTCACGACATCCGTCGACGCGGAGAGCGCCGTGAACTGGCCTGGCTGCCCGGTGGTCTGGGATTCGGTCATGTGACGGGTCTGCGCGCCCCCGCAGCTCATGTCCGTGAGGTCGTAACCCTTTGCCTTGGCGACGAGCCGGGGGAAGTTCTTCTCCGACCGTCCGCATCCGGCCGGGGCTCCCGTTGCCGACGGGGATATCCCGACGCCCGCGGAGAAGGAGGCGCCGAGGGTGACGTAGTTGGGCTTCGGCGTGTCCGCGGTCGAGACCGCGGCGGTGCCCGTGCCCGCGATTAGTGCGGCCACGGAGGCGAGGGTCACGGCGAACAGAGATCTGTAACGGGATGGACGCATGTGTCGAGAGTGTCCGCATGTATGCAAAAGTGAACTAGCGGAGACGTATTCGTAAACCGATCGAGATCCTTCTGAGGCGTGTCCGATGCCGTGCCGAGACCTGCCAGCGGGCCGGACAACGGGATCACGAAAGTGCGCCATGTACCGGGCCGATCGAGTTTACGGTGACGGTGGCGAAGGTCGGCAATCCCGTCGTCCCCCGTCTTTCGAGTCCTGACGGGGGTCTCATGACCAAGACATCAATGCGTGGACTGCTGGCGGCCGTCCTCGCCGGCGGGATCATCACCGGCGGCATGTCCGGTGCAGGAGTCGCTCACGCCGACGGCGGCGGAGTGGAACTGGAGGGCGTGTCCAACGGGGACTGCACCGCCACCATCAAGGTCACCAATTACACGAACTCCACGTTCTTCCAGCCGGACTGGTGGTTCGCCGAGGAGAACGATCCGGACATGGTCAACAGGACGGACATTCCGGCGACCATGGAACCGCCCTGGCGGGAGGAGTCGGGAATAGCCTGGCCCATCGCCCGGTGGGTGGGTGATCCGCCGCTGAGATCAGGCCTGGCGCCCGGGGTTCCGGAATGGGACAGCAACAACAATTACAACCGGAACGCACAGCCCGACGGATTCCTCACTCAGCAGACCATCGACCTGAACGCGGTGTCCGGGGCGCCCGGACCGTCGGCAGACGGGACGAAGACGATCTACTTCCGGATCAAGACCGGTCCGCAGGAGGGCGATCGACTGCCGAACCCTCAGCAGCTGGTCGTCACCGGATGCCAGAAGCCGGGCGGCCCGCTCGACTTCGGTTCCCTCGATCTCGGGGCGCTGGTTCCCTAGCCGGCCGCGCGCTGCGGCCTCAGCGGCACACCGCACCCTGCGACGCCGAGGTGACCAGCTTCGAGTACTTCGCGAGAACACCGCGTGTGTAGCGGGGCGGCAGGGGAGTGAACTCTGCTGCCCGTGACGCCAGTTCGTCGTCGTCGACGAGGAGATCCAGGCGACCCCGTCCGACGTCGAGTCGGATGGCGTCACCGTCACGGACCAGCGCGATCGGCCCGCCGTCGACCGCTTCCGGCGCGACGTGGCCGACGCAGAGGCCGGTGGTGCCGCCGGAGAAGCGGCCGTCGGTCATCAGCAACACGTCCTTGCCGAGGCCGGCGCCCTTGATGGCGCCGGTGATCGCCAGCATCTCCCGCATACCCGGTCCGCCCTTGGGGCCCTCGTAGCGGATGACCACGACGTCGCCCGCGGTGATGGTGCCGTCCTCGAGTGCGTCCATCGCGGCCCGCTCGCGGTCGAACACCCGCGCCGTTCCCTCGAACACGTCGGAGTCGAAACCGGCCGACTTCACCACCGCGCCCTCCGGCGCCAGCGAACCCTTGAGGATGGTGATGCCGCCGGTCGGGTGGATGGGCGACCGGGTGGCCCGCAGCACCTGGCCGTCCGGGTCCGGCGGAGCGATGTCGGCAAGGTTCTCGGCGACGGTCCGGCCGGTCACCGTCAGGCAGTCGCCGTGCAGGAGTCCGGCGTCGAGCAGGGCTTTCATGATCACCGGGACGCCGCCGATCCGGTCGACGTCGGACATCACGTGCCGGCCGAACGGCTTCACGTCCGCCAGATGCGGCACCCGCTTGCCGATGCGCGTGAAGTCGTCGAGCGTCAGTTCCACCTCCGCCTCGTTGGCGATCGCCAGCAGATGCAGCACCGCGTTGGTCGATCCGCCGAACGCCATCACCACCGCGATCGCGTTCTCGAACGCCTCGCGGGTCATGATGTCGCGTGCGGTGATGCCGCGGCGCAGCATCTCCACGACGGCGATGCCGCTCTGACGTGCGAAACCGTCGCGCCGCTTGTCGGGTGCCGGGGGAGCGGCGCTGCCCGGCAGCGACATCCCGAGGGCCTCGGCGGCACTGGCCATCGTGTTCGCCGTGTACATGCCGCCGCAGGCGCCCTCACCGGGGCAGATGGCGCGCTCGATGGTGTCGACGTCCTCCCGGCTCATCAGCCCGCGAGCACATGCGCCGACGGCCTCGAAGGCGTCGATGATGGTGACCTGCCGCTCCGAGCCGTCGGACAGCCGCGCGTACCCGGGCAGCGTCGATCCGGCATAGAGGAAGACCGACGCGAGGTCGAGTCGCGCTGCCGCCATGAGCATCCCGGGCAGTGACTTGTCGCACCCGGCCAGCAGGACCGAGCCGTCGAGTCGTTCGGCGCTCATCACGGTCTCGACGCTGTCGGCGATCACCTCGCGCGAGACCAGCGAGAAGTGCATCCCCTCATGGCCCATCGAGATGCCGTCGGACACCGAGATGGTCCCGAACTCGAGCGGGTATCCGCCGCCTTCGTGCACGCCGTCCTTGACGGCTTTCGCCAGCCGGTCCAGGGAGAGATTGCACGGGGTGATCTCGTTCCAGGACGATCCCACGCCGACCTGCGGTTTGGCCCAGTCGTCGTCGCCCATGCCGACCGCGCGGAGCATGCCGCGCGCCGCGGTCTTCTCCAGACCGTCGGTGACGTCACGGCTACGGGGTTTGATGTCGACCTCGTCGGGCGTCGGCGTGTCGTCGTGTCGGTCGGGCCTGGCGCGCTCGGTCATGTGGCCCACGGTAGCGCCGCACAAACGAGATCGGGTTGCGTTCCCACGGCGATGGGAACGCAACCCGATCTCGAACGGTCAGCCGCGCAGTTCGCGCTTGAGCAGCTTGCCGCTCTGGTTGCGCGGCAACTCCTCGACGAACTTCACCAGTTTGGGCACCTTGAACGGCGCAAGGCGCTGCTTGACGTGCTCGATGATCTCGGCCTCGGTGACGGTGGCCTCGGCGCGCAGCACCACGACCGCGGTGATCGCCTCGATCCACTTCTCGTCCGGGGTGCCGATGACGGCGACCTCGGCGACGTCGTCGTGGGTGTAGATCGCGTCCTCGACCTCACGCGAGGCGACCAGGATGCCGCCGGTGTTGATGACGTCCTTGATGCGGTCGACGACGGTGATGTAACCCTCCTCGTCGCGGGTCACCAGGTCGCCGGAGTGGAACCACCCGCCGCGGAATGCCTCCTCGGTCGCCTCGGGGTTCTCCCAGTAGCCCTCGCACAACTGCGGTGAGCGGTAGAGGATCTCGCCGGGCTCACCGGCGGGGACGTCGTTGTCGTCGGCGTCGACGACGCGGGCCTCGACGAAGAACACCGGGCGTCCGCACGATGCCGGCCGGGCGTCGTGTTCCTCGGGTCGCAGAACCGCTGCGAGCGGGCCGATCTCGGACTGGCCGAAGCAGTTGTAGAAGCCGAGGTCGGGGTAGCGTTCGCGCAGTCGCTGCAGGACGGTGACGGGCATGATCGAGGCGCCGTACTGCGCCTTGCGCAGCGACGAGAGGTCGCGCTTGTCGAGATCGGGGTGGCTGGACAGCGGCACCCACACGGTCGGGGCCAAGAACAGCGAACCGATCCGGTATTCCTCGACCTGGCGGAGGATCTCGGGGATGTCGGGGGCCGGCATGAGACGCACCGTCGCGCCGACCGCGAGGTAGGGGAGCATGAACACGTGCATGCCGGCCGAGTGGTAGAGCGGCATGCAGATGAGCGGGTTGTCTGCGGGGTCGAGATCGAGCGCGATGATCGACGAGGTGTACTCGTGGATGAGCGCCCGGTGGGTCATCATGGCGCCCTTGGGCTTCGACGTCGTACCCGAGGTGTAGAGCAGCTGGACGAGGTCGCTGTCGGCGACCTCGGTCTCGAGGTCCGGGACGTCGCCGGTGGTGGCGATGGCGACGAGTGAGTCGTCGGCGTCGCGCAGGGGGATCACGAACTCGGCGGGCACGACGTCGATGACGGCGTCGAGGTTCTCGGCGAGGGCGGGGTCGACGAGGACGGCACGGGCTCCGGACTGCTCGAGCAGGTAGCTCAGCTCACCGGCCCGCAGGGCGTAGTTGATCGGCACGTGGACCAGGCCGGCGCGCGCCGCGGCGAGGTAGCCGATGACGTACGCGTGCGAGTTGGTGCCGTAGCCGGCCACCCGGTCGCCCTTGACGAGGCCGAGGGAGAGCAGGTGCGCGGCGGCCCGGGTCACGGCGTCGTCGAGCTCACGGTAGGTGAGGGCCTCGTCGCCGAAGTGAAGGGCGGTGCGGTCGGGGAATCGGGCGGCGGTGCGCCGGAGCACTCCGTCGACGGTGTTCGAGGTGGGGGTCATCACACCAACAGGATGACTGTTGCCTGATCGACGCGTGAACGCACCCCCGTTGCCCTCGAGGCTCTGGGCATCGTGGGCAACGGGCATCGTGGGCAATGGGCATCGTGGGCAATGGGCATCGTGGACAATGGGCATCGTGGGCAACGGGTGCAATGGCCTTCATGGCACTGCCCGGGGTGGTGTCATGCCCCCAGGGTTCAAGTTCGAGTTCACTTGAAATCAAGGGGCGATTCCTCTGGCGACGTGTCCGATCGGTATGCGAACATATGTTCTATGCGGGTCGAGCGGCGCGAGCGGGAGGAGGCCTCGATCCTGCACGCCGACCTCGACTCGTTCTACGCCTCGGTCGAGCAGCGGGACGATCCCGCCCTGCGAGGACGCCCCGTCCTGGTCGGGGGAGGCGTGGTGCTGGCCGCCAGCTACGAGGCCAAGGCGAGGGGAGTGCGCTCGCCGATGCCCGGCCACGAGGCGCGCCGGCTCTGCCCGGACGCCGTCGTGGTCCGGCCGAGGTTCGACGCCTACATGGAGGCCAGCCGCGAGGTCTTCGACATCTTCCACGACACGACGCCTGTCGTGGAGGGCATCAGCGTCGACGAGGCGTTCCTCGATGTGGGCGGGCTCGGACGCGTCAGCGGGTCCCCGCAGGACATCGCCACGACGATCCGCCGCCGCGTCCGCGACGAGGTCGGTCTCCCGATCACGGTGGGCGGCGCACGCAGCAAGTTCCTGGCCAAGGTCGCGAGTGCGGTCGGCAAACCCGACGGACTGCTGATCGTCGCACCGGGCACCGAGCTGTCCTTCCTGCATCCGCTGCCGGTCCGCAGGTTGTGGGGCGTCGGACCCGTCACCGAGGCCAAGCTCCACGACGCCGGCGTCGAGACGGTGGGCGACATCGCGGCACTCGGACAACGTGCTCTTTGCTCGCTCCTCGGCCCCGGAGCCGGCCGGCACCTGTTCGCGCTGTCGCTGGCACAGGACCCCCGTCGCGTCGAGACGGGTAAGCGCCGCCATTCGATCGGCTCCCAACGCGCCCTCGGACGCCGGCCGAAGTCCGGCGCCGACCTCGAGGCGACGATCGTGGCCATCGTCGAACGGCTCGGCAAGCGGCTCCGGACCGCGGAGCGGGTGTGCCGCACGGTCGTCCTCCGGCTGCGATTCGACGACTTCACTCGCGCGACACGATCCCGCACGCTGCCCGAGCCCACCGATCGCACCGACATCGTCATGGCGACGGCGAGGGGGTTGCTGGCCGAGGCGATGCCGACCATCCGAGACCGCGGGTGCACGCTCCTCGGGCTGTCGCTGACCAACCTCGACCCTCGCGACAGCATCCAGTTGACGCTCCCGTTCGACACCGACAGGGTCGCGGGGAGCGTCTCGAGCGGACCGGGCGTCGGGGTTCGGCTCGACACCACCATGGACCTGTTGCGGGAGCGATTCGGCCGCGACTCTGTCACCCGCGCCGTGCTGATCGGCCGCGACCACGGCGACGACGCCCCGATGCTCCCTGACTAGGGATTTCGTAGCGAAAATGCGCGCCATGTCCCGTTGTTCTCTACGAATCGTCGCGAGAATGCATCAGCCGGAGTACGACGGGGTCGCGCGCACTAGAGTGTCAATCCATGACGCAAGTAGACGCCACCAATCCCGATCTGGTGACCGTCGGGGTCCCGACGCACTGGTACAACCTCGCCGCCGAGCTCGACACCCCGATCCCGCCCCACCTGCATCCCGGCACCAAGGAGCCGGTGGGACCCGACGACCTGGCCGCGCTGTTCCCCAGTGGTCTCATCGCCCAGGAGGTCTCGTCCGAGCCGTACATCGAGATCCCGGAACCGGTCCGTGAGATCTACAAGATGTGGCGGCCCTCCCCGCTGATCCGCGCCCGCAAGTTCGAGAAGGCGCTCAACACCAAGGCCCGCATCTACGTCAAGTACGAGGGCGTGAGCCCGGTCGGCAGCCACAAGACCAATTCGGCGGTGGCGCAGGCGTACTACAACAGCGTCGACGGCGTCACCAAGCTCACCACCGAGACCGGCGCCGGTCAGTGGGGCAGTGCGCTGGCCTTCGCCGGCG
The DNA here is from genome assembly GCF_900683595.1 of Gordonia paraffinivorans. Classification (NCBI taxonomy): domain Bacteria; kingdom Bacillati; phylum Actinomycetota; class Actinomycetes; order Mycobacteriales; family Gordoniaceae; genus Gordonia; species Gordonia paraffinivorans. Next base: position 1,275,949 of record NZ_CAACYD010000006.1, read on the forward strand.
CCCAGTTCGGCATCGACGTCGAGGTGTGGCAGGTCCGCGCGTCGTACGACTCGAAGCCCTACCGCGGCTTCCTGATCCGCACCTACGGCGGCACCCTGCACCCGAGCCCGTCGGACCTCACCGAGTCGGGCCGGGCCATGCTCGCCAAGGATCCGAACACCACGGGCAGCCTGGGAATGGCCGTCAGCGAGGCGGTCGAGGTCGCCGCCTCCGACCCGGACACCCGATATGCACTCGGCAGCGTGCTCAACCACGTCGTGCTGCACCAGAGTGTCATCGGCCAGGAGGCCGTCGATCAGCTCAACGCGGTCGAGCCCGGTGGCGCCGACGTCGTCTTCGGTTGCGCCGGCGGCGGTTCCAACCTCGCCGGGCTGTCGTTCCCGTTCCTGCGAGAGAAGATCCACGGCCGCTCCAATCCGCGCATCGTCGCGGCCGAGCCGGCCGCGTGTCCGTCGATCACCCAGGGCGAGTACCGCTACGACCACGGCGACGTCGCCGGCCTCACGCCGCTGCTCAAGATGCACACGCTCGGAATGGATTTCGTTCCGGACCCGATCCACGCCGGCGGCCTGCGCTACCACGGCATGGCGCCCGCACTCAGCCACACCGTCGAGCTCGGACTGGTCGAGGGTGTCGCCATCACGCAGAAGGACGCCTTCGCGGCGGGTGTGACGTTTGCGCGCTCGCAGGGCATCGTCCCGGCACCGGAGTCGACGCACGCCATCGCCGCGTGTGCCGCGGCCGTCGCCGACAGCGACAAAGAGCAGGTCGTCGTCATCGGCCTGTCCGGTCACGGACAGCTCGATCTGCCGGCCTACGCGGAATTCCTCGACGGCAGGATCTGATGTCGCCGGCGATGCGGACGGTCGGCGTCGACCTGTCCGCATCGCCGGACAAGACCGCGGTCGCGGTCCTCGAATGGTTCGACGACCGCGCCGAAGTGGTCGAACTGGGGGTCGGATGCGACGACGCCGCGATCCGGCACCTGGTCGACGGTGCGACACGTGTCGGCATCGACTCGCCCTTCGGCTGGCCCGATGACTTCGTCGAGTTCGTTGTCGCACATCACCGTGGCGGCTTACCGGGTGGGCGCGGCCTCGACGAGATCTCCCGGCGCCGTCCTCTCGCGCTCCGCCGCACCGACCTGTGGGTCGCAGCGTCCGGCCTCGGTCGCCCGCTCAGCGTGTCGGCGGACCAGATCGCACACGTCGCCTTCCGCTGCGCGGGCCTACTCGCCGACCTCGGCGTCGAGGACCGGGTGGACGGTTGGGCCGTCGAGGCCTACCCGGCCGGGGCGCTGAAGCGGTGGGGACTCACCTCGCGCGGCTACAAGCGTTCCGCCAACCGATCCGTGCTCGCTGAACTCGTCGACGCCCTGTGCTCCGCGGCGCCCTGGCTCGTTCTCGGTCGGCACGACGGCCTCATGCGTACCGACGACGATGCTTTCGACGCGGTGACCACCGCTTTGATCGCACGGGCTGCGGAACTGGGCCTGACCACACGGCCATCGGCTGACGACCTCACGGTCGCGCTGCGGGAGGGGTGGATTCACGTGCCCGAATGCGCGCTGGACTCCCTGGCGTGCGGATAGGGGCGGGCCGCGAGCCGCGTCGACCTGCCGCAACTCACACCAACATCTTCCGCATCAGCACTCGCGGGAATCCGTTCAACACCGAGGTCGTGTCCGCGGCCTTGGTGAACCCGTGCTTCTCGAACAACCCGCGGGTCCCGACATAGGCCATCGTGAGATCGACCTTCGCCCCGCGGTTGTCGACGGGGTAGCCCTCGATCGCCGGGGCGCCGTTGGATCGCGCGTACTCGACCGCGCCCTCGAGCAGCGCATGTGAAATGCCCTTCTTCCGGTGGCCGGGTCGCACCCGGATGCACCACACGCACCACACCGGGAGGTCGTCGACGTGCGGGATCGTGCGATTGCGGGCGAACGTCGTGTCTGCGCGCGGTGACACCGCCGCCCAGCCCACGACCTCCTCTGTCTCCCCGCTCGTGTCATACGCGAGGACGCCGAGCGGAATCCCGCTGTCGCACAACTGCTTGACGAACTCGCCTCGCTGCTCGCGCTGCAACTGCTGGTTCTGCTTGCTCGGTATCCGGTAGCTGAGACACCAGCAGACGTTGGAGGTCGGCTTCTTGGGACCGACCATCGTCGCGATGTCGTCGAAGACGGTGGCGGGCCGGACGTCGATCGTCATGCACCCACTGTCGCGAGGCTCGTCCGGGATTTCAAGGGACAGAACCGGTCCGCGTTCAGCGGCTCGTTCTCGATCCGTACACCGTGCGATACCAGACGGCGGTGAGGATCTCGATGGCCGTCTCGTCGTCGGGGATCGACCCGGCGACCCCGCCCCGGACGGCGAGCCAGGACCAGCACGACGATTCGAGCATGTTGACCAGGACGGTCGCGAGCGGTTCGAGGGGGATGCCGATGTCGTACCCGCCGCGCTCGGCGCCGTGCAGGCCGGCGAGCACCTGCTTGATGCCGGCAGCGCGTTGCGCATGCCAGCGGTCGCGGAAGTCGTCGTCGAGCATCGACATCTGGAACAGGCCGATGATCTCGGGCAGGTACTTCTTGTAGGTGGTCCAGTAGGCGGTCACGGCCTGGCGGACCCCGTCCTCGGGGTCGGTGTTCTTGCTGGCGAGCGAGGCCTCGACCACCTCGTTGCTGAACTGGTCCAGCAGCGCCTCGAGCAACTGATCCTTGTTGTCGTAGTAGTTGTAGAACGACCCCGTCGAGCGGCCCGCGGCCTGTGCGATGTCGGAGATCTTGGTGTTCAGGTAGCCCTTCTCGGCGAAACAGCGTCGCGCTGCGTCGAGGAATGCAGCCTCCGTTTGACGTCCCTTGTTCGTCGGCGGCACCGCGCACTCTCCTTCCGCGGGGCGGTTCATCTCATCGAATCACGCAACTGCGTCCGGTTCGCGGACGTCTCGTCGGAGACTGTGGCCCTTGTCATATTCTGAACCTGAATCTAGCATCAGAAAATCCGCGCGGGAACAGCCTGGGGAGGGACTCCGCGCAGGACGTCGCCTGTCACGCCCTCCCGACCACAGCTCAGGAGTGGAGCCCATGGAATCGTTCATCCAGCACCGGAAGGGCCGCACGCCGCGGCAGGTCCACCGCGACGTCGAAGACCTCAAGGACGACGAACTCGGCCGCTACGGCTTCACCGGCCGCACCGCGCACCTCTACCGGCGCAACGATCCGACGCAGTTCCGCGCGGTCGGGACCCACACCGGCGTTGACAAGTTCGTCACCGAGCTGACCCCGACCGATCAGATCGATCCGGCGGGCGAGCCGTTGCTGATGTTCTACAACGACGACTGCCGCATCTCGCTGAGCCGACGCAGCGAGGCAGCGCCGTTCTGGTTCCGGCCGGTCGACGGCGACGAGCTGTTCTTCGTCCACGAGGGCACCGGCTACTTCGAGACCGAGTTCGGCCGCCTGCCCTACCGCCCCGGCGACTACCTCTACATCCCGAAGGGCTGCACGTACCGACAGGTCCCCGACAACCCGTCGCTGCTGCTGATCATCGAGGCGGTCGAGGAATTCCGGGTGCCCGAGCCCGGTGTGCTCGGACGGTTCTTCCCGTTCGACTCCTCGCTTGTCGTCGTGCCCGAGGCGGAGGCCTTCGAGGGTGACGGCCGCGACGAGTACGAGGTCCGGTTCCGCCAGCGTGACGGCGAGACGACCCTGTACTACCCGTTCCACCCGCTCGACGTCGAGGGCTGGCGCGGCGACCTGTTCCCGTTCACGTTCAACATCGAGGACTACGACGTCATCACCTCGGAGTCGGTCCACCTCCCGCCCACCGTGCACCTGTTCATGCAGGCGACCGGCGTCTACGTCATGAACTTCCTTCCGCGACCGGCGGAGTCGCGCAAGGGTGCCGAACGACTGCCCTGGTACCACCGCAACACCGACTTCGACGAGATCGCGTTCTTCCACGGCGGCAAGCTGTTCGGCGTCGACATGCCGCCCGGCTTCATCTCCCTTGCGCCACAGGGCCTTCACCACGGCATCCCGGAACGGGCCCGCGAACGGTCGCGGCGCAAGTTCGACGAGTTCGACCGCGTCGAATGGAAGGTCATCGCGATCGACACCCGACGCCGCCTGATCCCCACCCCCGTGATGACCGGTTCGGCCGATTCCGCGGCCGCCGAGGTCCCCGAAGGAGCCCGCGCATGACGGCCACGCTGCCGCGTCACGAGTACGAACGCATCCCCTACCTCGTCGTCTTCGACGACACGTCGGCCTACAAGGACACCTACGGCGGGGTCACCGAGAGCGTCGTCCTCGAGAGCTACCTGCTCAAACCCGTTGGGGTGCCATCAAAGAACGTCATCATTTTCATGCACCCCATCGGCGGTGGCGCCTACCTGCCGATGACGAACGCGCTCGCGCGGGCCGGCCACCACGTCATCTACTGCAACAGCCGATACCGCGGCGTCGACAGCGCGCTGATCATGGAGAAGGTCGTCCAGGATCTGGGAGCCTGCGTGAAGGACGCCAAGGAACGCCTCGGCTACGAGAAGGTCATCCTGGCCGGCTGGAGCGGTGGTGGGGCGCTGTCGCTGTTCTATCAGCAGCAGGCGCAGCGCGCGACGATCACCGAGACCCCGGCGGGGGAGCCGCCGGACCTCACCCGGCTCGACCTGCCGGCCGCCGACGGCATGATGCTCCTCGCGGCACATGTCTCGCGCCACGGGACGTTGACCGAGTGGATGGACCCGTCGATCCTCGACGAGAACGACCCGGACAAGCGAGATCCCGAGCTCGATCTGTACAACCCGGACAACCCGAACCAGCCGCCGTACAGCGCCGAGTTCCTGGAGCGCTACCGTGCCGCGCAGATCGAGCGGAACCGGCGGATCACCGCCTGGGTGAAAGAGCAGCTCGCCGAGCTCCGCGGCCGCGGCGAGCCGCTGATGGAGCGCGGGTTCATCGTGCACGGCACCATGGCCGATCCGCGGTGGCTCGATCTCTCCGTCGATCCCAGCGATCGCGAACTCGGTTGCTACCTGGGCGATCCGCGCATCGTGAACATGGGACCGGTCGGTCTTGCCCGCTTCTCGACGCTGCGGAGTTGGCTGTCGCAGTGGAGTTACGACGACGCCAACGGCGACGGGCCGCGCTGTGCAGCCGATCTCGAGGTTCCCACGCTGGTCATCGGCAACTCGGCGGACAACGCGTGCACGCCCAGCCACACCAAGAGGCTGTTCGACGCGGTCGGACACCCGGACAAGACGATGCACACCATCGTCGGTGCGACGCACTACTACTCGGGCCGCGACCAGATCCCCAAGCTCAAGGAGGCGGTCGGGATCATCACCGAGTGGCTGGGGGAGCGCGGCTGGGCGAACTGATCCGTACCGGACCCGGCGCGTCCGAGATCCGCCCCTGATCTCCACCCTCGGCAGCGCAGCGGATGCCATGACGTCATCCGCTGCGCGCTGGAGGGCGGATTCGGGGCGGCTTCCCAGGCCCCGGCTCAGCCGAGCAGCTTCTTCTGCACCTTGCCCATCGCGTTTCGGGGAAGCGAGTCGACGAACCGGATCTCGCGCGGGCGCTTGTGATTCGACAGTTCGCCGGCGACGAACTCGATGAGTTCGGTGTCGGCCACCTCATCACCCACCACGTAGGCGACGATCCGCTGGCCGAGGTAGTCGTCGGGGACGCCGATCACCGCGACCTCTCGTACCGCCGGGTGGGCGAGCAGCACCGTCTCGATCTCGCCCGCCCCGATGCGGTAGCCGCCCGACTTGATGAGGTCGGTGGCGCGCCGGCCGACGATGCGGTGCATACCGGACGGATCGATGACGGCGACGTCGCCGGTCGCGAAGAACCCGTCGTCGAGCCAGGATTCGGTGGTCGCCTCCGGCCGGTTGAGGTAGCCCGAGGACATCATCGGTCCGCGCACGTGGAGGTCGCCGACGCTCTCGCCGTCGTGGGGGACGTCCTCTCCGCCTTCGCGGAGTCGCGTCTCGACCCCGGCCAACGGCAGTCCGACCCACCCGGGCCGTCGTTCGCCGTCGACGCGGGTGCTCACGGTGATGAGCGTTTCGGTCATGCCGTATCGCTCGACGATCTCGTGCCCGGTCAGGTCGCGGATCCGCTCGAAGACGGGCACCGGCAGGGGCGCGCTCCCGGAGACCAGCACCCGCGCCGACGAGAGGGTCCGGGCCGCGTCGGGGTCCGCGCCGACCCGGCTCCACACCGTCGGCACCCCGAAGAACATCGACGCCCCGGATTCGGCGGCCGCGGCATACCCCGGCGCGGTCGGTTTCACGGTGTGGATCAGCCGGCCGCCGCGTCGGAGCGGGCCGAGCACACCGAGGATCAGCCCGTGCACGTGGAACAGGGGGAGGCCGTGGGCGAGCGTGTCGTCGGCGGTCCACAGCCAGGCGTCGGCGAGCGCATCGAGTCCCTCGGCGATCGCGTGGCGGGTGATCGGCACGCCCTTCGGCAGTCCGGTGGTACCGGAGGTGTAGAGGATCAGGGCCGTTGAATCGGCGCGCGGTTCGGGGTGCCGGTGCCACGACTTCGCGTACCGGCGGACCGGGACGATGGGCAGGGTGGTCTCATCCGGGGCCGGACCGAGCCACGCCTGTGCACCGGAGTCGGAGAGGATGTGCTCGAGTTCGCGCGGCCCGGAGTCGGGCGGCACCGGCACGACGGGGACGCCGGCGATCAATCCGCCGACGACGGCGAGGACCGTGTCGACGGTCGGCTGCGCCAGAACCGCGACGGTTCGCGCTCCCGCTATCCGTTCGGCGACGGCGGTCGCGGCGCCGACCATATCCTCGCGGGACAGGTGATCGTCGCCGATGCGGACGACTTCGGGATCATCCGGGGCTGTGGGGGTCAACGTCGGCAACAGCACTTCTCCAGGGTGCCATGTCGCGGACCCGTTTCCGCGGAAGCACTCTCGGCCCGCGTGGTCACCCGTCGCGGGCGAGTCGCTCGGCGCGTTCCTTGATGCCGCGGAGCATCCTGCGTTCCATGATCAGCGATCCGGGCTCCATCGGGATCATCCCGAGTCTCCTGGCGAGCCCCGGCAGACGAAATCGGTTGCGGCTGATCAGTCGAGTGCCGTCGCCGTGGGGCACCAGCGTGAACGACCACAGCCAGTTGCCGTCCGCGGTCAGGGTCGCGTACGCGCGGTTGGGTTCTGCGACGACGACTTTCGGAGCGCGCGGCGCATCACCGATCGTGTCGCCGACGACGGGGTGCTGGTACTCGGGGAGTATCCGGTCGACGCTGTGCATGTCCAGGCCGAGCAGGTTCTCGATCCAGTCGTAGGTGTACGCGCCGCCTCGCGGGGACGGTCCCATCTGGACGAGCCACGGGTAGACGGCCTCCGGCGGCGCGTCGACGGTGATCGCCCGCGTGGCGATGCCGTCGGCGTCGGGGAGCAGTTCGTCGCCGGGCAGTGTGGCGGTCGCCTCGTCGACGGTCGCGCCCCAGGTCATCACCCACGGGCGGACGAACGCCCGGTAGGTCTCGGCGAGCGCCGCCGCTCCGAGGAGGCCGGCTGCGAGTGTGAGCGGACGGGTCTTCAAGTGGTCCTCCGTGCGGCGACAGGGATCGGTGACGCGGTGTGCGGGTCGCGGTGTCGAAGGGCTCGACGCCCGAGAACTGCGAGGGCGATCTCCACGAGCCGATCACCGTGATCACGGGCCGGCGGAAGAAGATCTGCAGCACCGTCAACTGTACGGCGATCCCCGCGATGAGCGACGCGCCGCCGGAGAAGACCTCCGGTGACGCCCCATCGTGCACGCGAGAGCCCGGGCTGTCGAGGTTCGTCCATACCGGCCGACGCCGGTCGACGATCCGGGAAGTGACCGCACCACTCCGGTCTCGGCCGTGGCCGACGCCGCGTCGTGGCTACAAGGGCACCATCGCGGGTGTCGATGCCGCTCCCTAGGGGCGCACCCACCCGTCGGCCATGAACTCCACCAGCAACTGCGCCTTGTTGCCGATGGGTCGTCCGGCCTCCTCGTAGCGCCGGACCACCCGCCGGTAGTGCTCGCGCACGGTGCTCTCGGCGATGCGGTGGATGTGCGAGGTCTCGCGGAGGGTCGCGCCGAGTGTGTAAGTCTTCAGGATCTCGCGCTCGCGTTCGGTCACCCGTACACGGTTGGCGGGTGCGGCCGCCGACGATTGCGCCGGTGGTCCGACGACGGTGGCCAGTGCCTGTTCCAGCGCCGTCTCGGCGCCGTGTGCGCGCGGCGAGATCCGGATCTGGTCACGGCCGACGAGACCGTCGCCGACGAAGACGGTCTGGACGTTCCGCAAGCGGGGTGCCCGCCGGACCAGGTTGAGGACCCCGGCGGACCGGACGATCAGCAGGGCGGGGTTGCGCAAGGCGGACAGTTGCGCGGGCTCGACCAACGTCGCGTCGTACCCGCAGCCCTCCACGAGGGCGACGAGCGCGGCGTCGTAGATGTCGCCTTCGGCGACCACGGCGACGGGTCTGCGGGCGGACGAGGATGGTGCCGGTGTGGGTGCGGAGGTCGGTGACGTCTGTCCGACCGAGGCCAGGTGAGACGGCACCGTGACCTCTGGGGTCTCCTGGGGTCGTTGCAGTTCGTCGAGAGGGGCTGACATCGATACGGTCCTCCTGTTGACACGGTTTGTCAGGAAACCGGCCTCGGACATCGCCGTGGGGCCGATCGACTCATGCCCCGAAGCCGTGATCGACCTTTCTCGCGATCATGTGCAGACGTCTGCGAATGCGTTCCTCCGCAAACTCCTACTTCTCCAGACTTGCGAATCAGATGTGGCATGTCACGTTTTTTGCGACCTGATTGATAGGCAATGGGTACTGACGCGCTCGAGAAACCGAGTTGTGTGCGTGATCACGCACGATTGACGCGTTTCAGGCAAAATCATGCACATGCCGAATCGTCTGCGAGTACTGGTGGCCTCGCCCCTGGGCCACGTGGTCGCGGCTCCCCTCGAGTCTGCTCTGGACTCCGCCCACATCGCCGTGGCCACCGACGAGGACGAGTTCGTCAGGTCGGTCGTCGGCAACGTCAGGTTCGACGTCGTCGTCTCCGATCTCATCTGGAACCGGCCGGAGATGGAGTGGACCTTCGACGGCCTCGACGCCATCGGGATCCTCGCCGAGCACGACCGACACGCGCCGGTCATCCTCGCCACCCAGGGGTACGGGTTGGAGCAGGACCACCTCGACGAGGCGCGACTGCGGAACGAGGTCGTCGGTGTCATCGCGAAGTCCGACGGGTTCGCCACACTGATGAACTCGATCCGGGCGGCGGCGCTGGGACAGTCCGTCGCCGAGAAGGTGGAGCCGCCGCGACGCAAGCCGCTCTACGAACTGCTGACCGGTCAGCGCGGGCACACCGCCGGCCGCCTGGCCGGCGCGATCGCATCCGGAAACGCCTCCGACGGCGCCAGTCTGGCACGGGCGGCGAAGGTCTCACCCAACACGGCGAACAAGGTGACGAGCCACTACCTGGGGCCGATCATCGAGGCGCGGGGCGAACATCCCGCGGCATCGCCGATGACACAGGCCGCCGTCTACCGGTGGTGCGGTCTGCACGCCCGCTATCTGATCAGTTGGTGCCGCCGGCACGGACATCCCGACGTGCTGGCCCCGATGCCGTGAGTTCCGAGCGGGCCGGGGTGAATCCGGGGTCGTGCACCGACCGGAGGAACCACTCGAGGATCTCGACCCCGGCCAGCGCCCCGGTCCCGGCGGTCACCTCGAGGCCGGGGATCGTCCAGCCGAGGCTTTCGAGTTCGCCGTGGCGCGGTCGGATCGCGAGATCTGCGTAGGAGAGCAGGTCGGTGTCGAGTCGGCCGTCACCCGCGGCGTGGAGCCGCGCGTCCGCGGCGAGCAGCTCGTCGTCGACGAGCCTGCGACGCACTTCCGCGACCGCCGAGGACTTGGTGAGCGCTCGCGGCGTCGTGTAGATCTTGCGCCCCTGCTGCGACGCGGTCCAGCCACGCCGCTCGCACCACTCCCGCCAGTCGGGGAGAAACGCCTCGGGCTGGGCGTCCGGTTCGACGACGAGGTAGCAGAACAGGTCATCGGCGGTACGCAGCGAACGCACCCACGAGTCGTCGATCCGTCGGCGCAGTTCGGTGAGCATCTCGTCGAGGCCGGCACCCGACGCGATCACCACGCGTTCGATGTGTCGCCGCCAGTCGGCATCGTCCTCGCCGTCGACGAGGATGCGGCCGCCGTTGCTCACCACCGCATGACGGAACGGGGCGCCGGGCAGCGTGATGCGCTCGTACTGCGCGGGTGACCGCGTGGTGGTCGGGACCACCGGCACCTCCGCGGCGAGCTGCGCGAGGAGTTCGACGGCGGTGGTGGTCATGTACGACAGCGGCCCGCCGCGGTAGATCTCGACACACACCGTGTCGAGGCGGGCGAACTGGTCGGCGCCCATCGCGGCCTCGGAGTAGATCAGCGTGCGGTCGAGGTCGGTCGCCACAAGGGCGCTCGCCGGACCGACACCAGCGCTCACGCGTCTTCCTTGATTAGTCCGACGCACGAGTACGCGAGGTCGGGAGAGACCTCCACCGGTACGCCGCGTTCGGCCGCGAGCAGGCGGATGTGCCGGTGTTCGGGCAGGTCGCCCTCGCGCACCAGGACACGCCACGGCACTCGCCGCAGGAGCACGCGCGTGGTCTCGCCGACGCCCGGCTTGACCAGGTTGACCGACGACAGCCCGTATTCGAGACGGATCTGTTCCACCGACCTCCATCCCGCCCAGGTCGGGGTCCTGCTCTCCGGCGTCATCGCGGCCAGGCGGTCGCGGACGCGGTCGCGAACCGCCTCGAACTCGGCGCTGACGGAATCGAGGAACTGCGCGGAGACGTCGTGTTCGGCGAGGTGCCGGTAGAACTTGGCGCCGTGGAACTCGCCGGGACCGATGTGATCGGCGTTCAGGACAGTGCGCGACACCAGTCCGGAGACCGTGGAGTTCAGGCAGGCCGAGGCGATGAGGAAGTCGTCGCGCGTGCCGTACAGCGTGGTGCACGATCCCGGGTCGGCGAGTACGGCCAGCTCGTCGTTCAGCCGCGGACGGTCCGGGAGTCGCGCGTACTCGGCGAGCGCCGCGGTGAGTTCGCGCTGGATGGCGCCCTTGCCGGTCCATCCGTCGACGAAGACGATCGACTCGCCGGAATGCCGGGCCACGATGTGATCGAGCGCCACGGTGTCGATCCCCCGGTCGCGCACGATCGAGATCGTGTAGTGCTGCGGCTCGATGCCGTGCACGGTCTGCATCCAACGCCGGATGAGGATGCCGACGGGGGTGCCGGCGCGGGCGAGGGAGACCAGGGTCGGAGCCGGAGATCGTTCGGCCAGAACGAGTTCCGAGACGACGCCGACCGCTTCGGCGAGCCGGCGTGCCGAGGTGCGGAGCGTCTCGTGGAAGAGTTGTCGGTACTCCGGGCCGGGTTGGTACTCGATCGGCAGCGACTCGGCGTAATGGGCCTGCCCGGACTGGATACGGCGCTCGCGCTCGCGAAGATCGCCTTCCAGCGCGACATCGGACAGATCCTTGAGCAGCCAGGTGACCTCGTCGGGTGCGTAGGAACCGAACTGCGGCCCGCACAGCGGCGGAGTCCGTGTGGCGTCGAATGCGGTCATCGTGAGATCTCCTGAGACGCGGGCGTCGCGGCCGGGTGCTGCGGGGCGGCGGGCAGGATCGTCAGGGTCACCGGATGCCCGGCGGCGGTGAGCACGTCGAGCAGGCCGCCGGGGGCGCGGAGGTCCGCGGTGTCGGCGGGTGTGTCGACGACCAGCACCACCTGCGGATCCGGGAACACGGCCGACGACACGTTGTAGACGAATCGCGGCGTTCCCGGGTCGGATTCCGGTGCGTGGAAGCGGAATCCGCGGCGCAGGGGATAACCGGGGACGTCGTGCACCTGGGCGGGGGACCGGGTCGTGGTCTGGTAGCCGGTCGCGAAACCCCGTCGCTCGATGCTCTCGGCGATGCACAACGGCGCGTACATGAGCTCTTCGTGACCGATCACCACGACGGGGCGGCCCGGCTCGAGGTGCGCGGTGATCGTCTCGGCGACGGAATCTGCGGCGCGATGGAACGCCGCGGAATCGTCGCGCAGGAATCCGTGCCGCCCGCCGTCGGGGACGTCGTCGGGCCAGTCGAGTTCGATCTCGGTGACCGGGGCGCGTTGTGGCGCCACCGGATTCAGGTCGTCGGATGCCAGCTCCCAGACCTCGTCGAGCAGCGTCGGCGGGAGCGACACCGAACCCTGGGCGAGACTGACGTAGGCGACCTCGACCCCGAGTTCGGCTGCGGCCTTGTCGCATTCGGCGCGTTGGTCGAGGGTGCGCATGTCCACCAGCGACGCGACGACGAATCGCGTCCGGGGGTGGGACCCGATGACGGACTCGATCGCGCGGACGGCGGTGGTGCCGGTGGAGATCTCGTCGTCGACAAGGATCAGCGTCTCGTCGCGGGTGCGGGCGTCGAGGAACGCGGGGTCGCCGGGCTGCAGGAGGTGGGTGGTCGCATGCGAATGCCCTTCCTCGAACGTTCCCGACACCATCACCCCCGGCAGATGACGACGCGTCGAATGGAGATAGCGCGAGGCCGAGATGGCCTCGGCCACGCAATGGCCCAGTCCCGTGGCGGTCTCGGCGAAACCGAAGACCACGGCGTCGCGGGCGGCGTCGGTCCCGATCCGGTCGATGATCGCCGCACCGAGGTCGTCGGCGGCACCGCGCACGCGGCGGACAGGTGTCGGGATGTGCTTGCCGAGCACCGTCGACACGAGCAGGTGTGCGCGCCTGCGGTTGTGTCGGAGACCCAGAACGACGAGGTCGCGCAGCCGATGACCGGCGTGGCCGCCTCCCTCGGCGGTGACCTCTACACCGAAACGAGCGGTGACCCAGTCGGGTTCGCGTTCCGCTGTGGTGACCTGAACTGTCACCGGGACACCGCTCCCTGTCGGGCGAGCGCGGTCAGCAGGTCCACGAAGGTGACGCCCTGCCGGGTCACACCGAATGCGGCGGCACGATCCATCACGCGTAGCGCCCAGTTCCGATGTGGCTTCAGCTCGTTCATCTTGTTCCGATACGACGACGCCCGCACACCGCCGGAATCGGCGGCGAGGATGTCGAGCGCGTCGTGGTACTCCTCATGGGTCACCGCGGACAGGGCATGCACCGCCGCGACGTGGGCCGGATGGATGACGGTCTTGCCGTGCAGGCCGTTCGCGCGGTCGAGGGTGATCTCGCGGAGCAGTCCGTCCATGTCCCGGCTCACCAGTTGCTGCCGGAAGTACACCGCATCGCTCTCGCGGAACGGCGTGTGGCGCAGCAGCGGCTGGAAGAGCCGCTCGTGGTCGGCGAAGTACTCCCACACCGGTCCGGTCACGATGAAGCCGGACTCGTCGGTGCGTCCGAGATGGTTGACGATCCCGGCGATCACGTCGGCGGCCACCCGTACGTCATAGATCGTGAGGTCACGGTCGCGGCGGATGCCGAAGTAGCCACAGATGTCGGTGGCACCGATCCGCACGGCGAGCACGTTCGAGCGGAACGCGGCGAGGTGTGCCGCGATGGTCGCGAGTTCCTCGTCGCGCGTCTCGCGATGGACGACCGATGCGGACTCGAGCACCGGCATCACCCAGAGATGCTGTCCCAGGGCAGAACTCGCCTGCCGGACCGCATCGATGGCCGCACCGGCGTTGGCGGCGGAGAACTTCGGGATCACGAAACCGGTGAGCGCGCTCGGAGCACCGTTCGCCCGGTCGCGCAATGCCTCGACGATCGACGAGATCCGGTCGGCCGAGCGCGGGCGGACGAACAGCAGAACCGGGTCACCGGGATGGTCGGAGATCTCCTGCAACGCGGAGACGGCGTGGCCGATGGCGTCGGCCTCCTCGTGATCGGCGACGGCGTCCTCGAGGTCGATCACCATCGAGACCACCCCCTCGGAGCGCCGCCTGCGGATGACGCCCGCGAGGTCGGGGCGCGTGGCCGGCACGTACAGCGTCGCGCCCAAACCGATCGCCAGCCTCTGTGCGGGCCAACTGCGGTCGATCGGCTCCGGAGGGCGACAGAACAGGGACTCGATGACCGACTGGCCGAGATGGTCGAAATGTCGGAGTGTTCCGGGTTCGAGTCGGGCGTGATCGTGACTTGCGGCGATCGTCATCGTGCGGCCACCTGTCCTCTCATCCGGGAGATGATCTCGATGATCCGGTCGTCCACGGCGCGAAGCTGGGTGAGATAACCCCAGTAGTCGGGGTGGACGCGATCGAGGTCTCCCTTCGCACGCTCGATCCGGTCGGCCTGAGCATCGAGGACAGAACCCCATTCGTCAACCAGGGAATGGTTCACCGCGAACAGCTGGGCGTCGCGCAGACGGAACCGGACACGCTGCTCGGCCGCCTGCGGGTCGGCACGGACGTCGCGGAGCACCCGAACCCGTTCGAAGACGGCGTCGACCGCATCCTCGGCGACCGCGAGATCGTCGCGCGCGGCGTCGGCCTGCTGGATGGCCTGGTCAGGGGCATCGGCGAGCATCCTCCGGGCGTCGGAGATGGCGGCGTCGGCATGCGCAAGGCGCTCGTAGACGGTGGTCTCGGTGTTTTGCAGGTCGGCCGAGCAGTCCGCGCTGAACTCGCGCCGCAGGATCGACAGCATCTCCGGCACCCGGGCCCGGCGGTTGGCGATGGCACTGCGTCGCGTTTCCACCGACCGGATGACCTGACGGGCCCGCTCGGTGTACGTCGGCGCCTCGGCCAGGACCTGTTCCAGGTTCGTCGCCGCGGCGATCACCGATCTCGCCGCGGACTGCCGTTCGGGCAGACCCGTGGCCTGCTCGAAGGTGCGCAGCGCCCGGCCGAGCGCGTCGGTGGCGTCGGTCACCGTCTTCAGTCGACCGAATGACGGACCGGCGTTCTCGAGCGCGGTCATCGCCCGGTTGGCCGCGACCTTGGCCTCGTGCTCCTTGGACTGGGCCGACTGCATGGCGCCGCGGGCCTGCATCAGGGCGGCGGAGTTGGCGTCGGCGAACCGGCGCATGGACGCCGTGACACCGCGCAAGTCGTGGGTCACCCGGTCGATGTCCTGCTGACGGATGCGTGCGCCTTCGGGCGGAGAGGCGATTTGGAGGTACTCGGCGGTGATCCGCGCGTGCTCCTCGCGCAGCGCCGACCACGCGGCCCGTAGGGGTGTGCGGGGATCGAGGGCGGCCGCTGCACCCACCGCCGGGTCGATGTCAGCGAGGACGGATTCGGACTCGAGGAACGCCGATGTCATTTGTTCCGACGATGCAGGTGGAGCGGAATTCGTGCGTGAATCGTTGCGGAACCAACGACGTACGAAATTCCCGGACACGCTCTGATGCTATCGGCTGGATTTCATCCGCGTCTGTGGCCGCAGCCACCGGCTCACGGCGGGGTGGGCACCGATCACGGCGGGTGCGCGGACGTGGCGTCGATTGGCTTACGTGGGGCGGTCGGCAGGCGGCCTCCCCGGCGAGAGAGGCACGTCGAATGCAATTGGTACAACGCTCCAAACGTGTGGTCGAGGCGAGGCTGAACAACACCGCGGTTCGTGCGTTGAGCGGATCGATGGTCGCCTATGAGGGGCAGGTCGCGTTCAAGTCGGCCGGCTTCGGTGGAGGCGACGGGGTGCTCGCCGGCCTGAAACAGCGGGCGACCGGTGAGGGCCTGTCGCTCATGGAGGCGTCGGGCACCGGTGTCGTCTACTTCGCGCACGACGCCGCGGAGACCACGATCATCGAACTGAACAACGAGACGCTGCAGGTCGAGTCCGAGCAGCTGATGGTGCTCAACGGGAACCTGCAGACCAACGTCACCTTCGCAGGCCTGCGCGGCGCGTCGTCGGGTCAGGGTTTGTTCACGACGACGGTCACCGGGCACGGACAGGTGGCGCTCATCTCCAACGGTGGGCCGCTGATCCACCTCGAGGTGTCACCGCAGTATCCGCTCGTGGTCGACCCCGACGCCTTCGTCTGTGCGCGTGGGCAATTGAGCCAGTCGTTCGTGACCGACGTGTCCTGGCGGTCGGTGATCGGCCAGGGCAGCGGCGAGGCATTCTCGCTGCGCTGGGACGGTACCGGCGTCGTGTCGATCCAGCCGGCCGAGCGGTGAGGGCGAGGTAGATCGATGTTCACCAAGGTCAACAGCAAGGTCGTCTCCGTCGACATCGGCCGCACCGGCCCCGTGGTCGCCCGCAAGGGCGCGATGCTCTTCTACAAGGGCGAGGTCCTCTTCCAGCCGCATCAGATCGCCGGCGGCGGGATGGGCGGCGGAATGCCGGGCATGGGGGCGATCGGAGGCATGGCCGGCCGCATGCTCGCCGGCGAACACGAGTCGACGATGATCGCGCAAGGCAACGGCGAGGTGCACTACGGCTACCGCGGCATCGAGGTCCACATCGTCGATCTCGGCCAGGTCGGCGGCACCATCCGCGTGGAGGCCTCGCGGCTCCTCGCCTACGGCGCGAACCTGCAGGCATCGGTGGTCTCGGTGGCCTCGCAGGGAGGCGGCGGAGGCGGAGGCGGCGGTGGCCTGTTCGGCGCGCTGCGTTCCGCGGCGGCGGGCGTCGTCACCGGACAGGGCATGTTCACCACCCAGGTGTCCGGTCCCGGACAGGTCGTGATCCTCGGACACGGTGGGGTCTTCGAGCTCGAGGTGTCGCCGCAGAAGCCGCCGGTGACCGTCGATCCGCAGGCCTTCGTCGGCGCGTTCGGCCAGGTCACCACCACTCTGAGATCGACGGTCAGTTGGCGCAACGTCGGCCGAACCGGCGGCGAGGCAATGCAATTGGAATGCGCCGGCCAGGGAGTCGTGTACGTGCAGGCATCGGAGGAGAAGCTGTGAGCCAACTCAACACCGTGTGGAGTCCGATGAATCTGCCGTCGGACGACAATGTTCCCGACAACAACTACTCGTTCTGCATCGACCTGAATCCCGCGCAGCCGTGGTTCATGTCCAAGGGCGCGATGATCGCCTACTACGGGCAGATGCAGTTCACCGCGCTGACGCACGGTCTGCAAGGACAGCTGCTGCAGATGGTGGCCCAGCAGTTCTCGGCGCCGCTGTACCTCGGGGACTACGTCGTCGCCGAAGGCCAGGGAAAGCTGATCATCGGCGACCGCGGCTACGACATCAACGCCTACGACCTCGAGGACGGCAACCTCACCATTCGGGCCGCGAACCTCCTTGCGTTCCAGCCGCAGTTGTCGCTCAACCAGTCCATCGTGCCGGGCTTCCTCACCATCATCGGAACCGGCAAGTTCCTGGCGTCGTCGAACGGGCCCGTGATGTTCGTCGAACCGCCGGTGCGGGTGGACCCCGAAGCCCTCGTCGGGTGGGCCGACTGCCCGTCGCCGAGCCACCACTACGACCAGGCATGGGTGAACAGTTTCATCACCGCGGCCGGGATGCGGCTGGGCATCAACTCCGGTGAGGAACGCCAGTTCGACTTCACCGGCTCCGGAACCGTTCTCGTCCAGTCGAGCGAGAAGGTCCGCGACGACTCGACGGTGGTTCGCACCATCCAGGGGCAGCTGCCCGGTCTGTCGACCTCCGGTCTGCAACAGATCAACCAGCAGATAACCCAACAGCTCACCCAACACCAGGGCTGATTACGCGACGGCAACTGCGCCGCAGGTCGAGATGACCTGCGGCGCAGTGGTGTCTGCGGCCGGGGATTCGTCGGCTCGGCGACACCGTCGGTCAGCAGTAGGTGTCGCGTGGCGATACCTACTGCTGAATCGTCGTCGTTTCCCCCGGGCCGACGTCGTTGTCGGTACGCCGATACGACGAAGGGCCGGCGGGTCGAAAACCCGCCGGCCCCTCGAGGGATTGCAAGCCGTCAGACCGAAGCGGTCTCGTTCGCCTGCCGCTTACGCCGCACGATGCTCGACACGAGTGCCGCGACGATCAGGACCAGACCGATGAGGCCGGTGATGATCTCGGGGACGTGCGTGCCGATGGAGTAGAGCAGGATCAGTGCCAGGGCACCGATCGCCCAGTGGGCGCCGTGCTCGAGGTACTCGTATTCCGACAGCGTTCCCTTGCGCACCAGGTAGACGGTGAGCGAGCGGACGAACATCGCGCCGATGAGGCCGAGGCCCAGCGCGATGAGGATCGGGTCCGCGGTGATCGCGAACGCGCCGATGACACCGTCGAACGAGAACGACGCGTCGAGAACCTCGAGGTAGAGGAACAGGAAGAAGCCGGCCTTGCCGGTGGCCTTGGCCAGGTCGCTCGGACCGGAACGACCGTTGGACTTCTGGGCCTCCTGCTCTCCCTCGGACGAGTGCGCGAGTTCTTCGACCTCGTCCTCGACCTCGACGTTGAAGAACTCGCCGAGCCCGTTGACCAGGATGTAGGTGATCATGCCGAGCGCGCCGGCGATCATGACCGTCGAACGCTCGTCCTCGGGCGCGATGAACGACGCGGTGAGCACGAGCAGGCCGATGGCGATGACGACCTCGAGCATCTCGAGCTTGCCGATGCGCTCGAGCGGCCGTTCGATCCAGGTGAGCCAGGTGAGTTCCTTCTCCTCGAAGAGGAAGCCGAGGAACAGCATCAGCAGGAACATGCCGCCGAAAGCCGCGATCTGCGGGTGTGCGTCGGTGATGATCGTCTCGTAGCTCGGGTCGTTGGTGCCCGGGAAGTACGCGGCGTCACCCGGCGGCGGGTTCAGCGCGAGGTCGAGGGCCTCGACCGGGTTGAGACCCGATGCGAGCCAGACGATGACCAGCGGGAACACCAGCCGCATACCGAAGACGGCGATCACGATGCCGATCGTCAGGAAGATCTTCTGCCAGAAGTCGCTCATTCGGCGAAGGACCGTGGCGTTGATGACCGCGTTGTCGAAGGACAGCGTGACCTCGAAGACACCGAGGATCGCGGTGAGGATCAGGGCCTCGACGCCGCCGTACAGGAACGCGACGACGAGCGCTGCGATCGTGACGACGAACGAGAGGCCGAATATTCGTACTACCACGTGATTGTGGCCTTTCTGGAGGAGCAGATGGACCGGCCGACAGCGTCGTCGGTGTATGTCATGACACGGAGATGCCGCACCCGTCGTGACGATGGGTGCGGCATCTACGAGGTGTGCTGCCGTTCAGTCAGGGTCGGTGAGGGTCAGACGTTGACGCCGAAGTCGCGGGCGATACCCGCGAGGCCGGAGGCGTAACCCTGACCCACGGCGCGGAACTTCCACTCGGCGCCGTGCCGGTACACCTCGCCGAAAACCATCGCGGTCTCGGTGGAGGCGTCCTCGGTCAGGTCGTAACGAGCGATCTCCGAACCGTTGGCGCGGTTCACGACGCGGATGAACGCGTTGCGCACCTGGCCGAACGACTGGCCCCGAGCGTCCGCGTCGTAGATCGAGACCGGGAAGACGATGGTGTCGATCTCCGGCGGAACCGAGGCCAGGTCGACGTTGATGACCTCGTCGTCGCCCTCGCCCTCGCCGGTCAGGTTGTCGCCGGTGTGCTCGATCGAGCCGTCCGGCGAACGGAGGTTGTTGAAGAAGACGAAGTGCTGGTCGGACAGGACCTTCTTGTTGGTACCGAGCGCGATGGCGCTGGCATCCAGGTCGAAGTCTGCGCCGGTGGTGGTGCGAACGTCCCAGCCGAGACCGACCGCGATCGCGGTGAGGCCCGGGGCCTCCTTGGTCAGCGAGACATTGCCGCCCTTGCTCAGGCTCACGCCCATGGTTGCGCCTTTCTGTTGGTACGTGGTCTGCATGCCGTCCGACGAGCCGGGATTGCCCGGGCACTCGGAGCGATCGACAACACTCTATGTGAAGGGTGTGTCACGGTCACTGCTTCAGACGGATGACCTGCGGTTTCGGCACGACTGCATCGAGTTGGAGGCAACGACCGGGCGCGGGACCGCCCGGTGGAGGTGGCACTGACCCCGCGGACCGACCCGACACCCCGGGGAGCGGCTGACGTCAGCGCACGTAACCGGTGAGCTGATACGTCTCCGGCGGCTTGACCACCGACGAGTACAGCGACACCTGCGTGAAGGCGCCCTTCTTCGGGGCGAACAGGTAGACGCCGACCGGGTACACGGCGTACTTGCCCGCGGCGCAGTTGGGGATGCACAGGTTGCGGTGTTCGGTGCCGTAGCCGACGGCGACGGCGTCGGTCCACGCCAGCCACCGGATGTCCTTCACGATGATCCCGGCGTCGGCGCAGAAGATCGAGGAGAGCGTCCTGGGCTGGACCTGTTTCGAGCCGTCGCATCCGCCGACCACGGTCACCACGGGGGTCGGCGCAGGAGCAGCGGACGCCGGGCCCGCCGTGCCGAACAGAGCGACGACGGCCGCAAACGCGGCGACCACGAGGATTCTGAAGCTGTTTCTACGCATGTGTCTCGCCTCCGAGATGCCGAGGTGGTCCCTGTCGGGCGCAAGACCCTCGATGTCGCATTCTCGACGGCTGGTCCCGGTCGCACCGGGGAATCCGCAGAGCACGGCACGGATGCGAACACGACGAAGCCCCGTCCGGTCGCTGGACCGGACGGGGCTTCGGGTGCTCGGAAAGCAGGTTACGAGGCTCAGGCCCCGATGATGAACTCCTCGAGCTGAGCGCGCGCGACGTCGTCGGCGAGCTGCTTCGGCGGGGACTTCATCAGGTAGGCCGAGGCCGGGATGATCGGGCCGCCGATGCCGCGGTCCTTGGCGATCTTCGCCGCGCGGATGGCGTCGATGATGATGCCGGCCGAGTTCGGGGAATCCCAGACCTCGAGCTTGTACTCCAGGTTCAGCGGCACGTCGCCGAAGGCGCGACCCTCGAGGCGGACGTAGGCCCACTTGCGGTCGTCGAGCCATGCGACGTGGTCCGAGGGACCGATGTGGACGTTCTTGTCCTCGACCTTGCCGGCGAGCGAGCCGGTCAGGTTGGAGGTGACGGCCTGGGTCTTGGAGATCTTCTTGGACTCCAGGCGCTCGCGCTCGAGCATGTTCTTGAAGTCCATGTTGCCGCCGACGTTCAGCTGGTAGGTGCGGTCGAGGGTGACGCCGCGATCCTCGAACAGCTTCGCCATCACGCGGTGGGTGATGGTGGCGCCGACCTGGCTCTTGATGTCGTCGCCGACGATCGGGACGCCGGCGTCGACGAACTTCTGCGCCCACTCGGGGTCGGAGGCGATGAACACCGGCAGGGCGTTGACGAAGGCGACGCCCGCGTCGATCGCGCACTGCGCGTAGAACTTGTCGGCCTGCTCCGAGCCCACCGGCAGGTAGCTGACGAGGACGTCGACCTCGGCGTCCTTGAGGGCCTGGACGATGTCGACGCCCTGGCCGTCGGCCTCGGTGATGGTCTCGAGGTAGTACTTGCCGAGGCCGTCGAGGGTGTGACCGCGCTGGACGGTGACGCCGGTCGGCGGCACGTCGGCGATCTTGATGGTGTTGTTCTCGCTCGCGAAGATCGCGTCCGAGAGGTCGAAGCCGACCTTCTTGGCGTCCACGTCGAAGGCGGCGACGAACTCGACGTCGCGAACGTGGTACGGGCCGAACTTCACATGCATCAGACCCGGCACGGTGGAGTTCTCGTCGGCGTCCTTGTAGTACTGCACGCCTTGCACCAAGGATGAAGCGCAGTTTCCTACGCCCACAATGGCAACGCGCACCTTATTGGGCTCACCCATGGTCGGGCTCTCCTTCTTGTCGCGGCATCGCAGTCGTTCCCTGCGCCACCGTTGTTTTCACTTGCTCGGCAACTCCGAGCCGTTTTCATCCCGGCTCGGCGTCGAGCTCGGTTCTTCGAAATCGTCATCGGATGGCCCGGGGTCGGTCGTCGACCCCGGATCGTCGTGTGACAGCTCGTCCCCGACGCTCTCCGCCCCGGTGGTGTCCGAGGTGAGGTTGTCGGAGTCGAACGGGCTGAAAGTCCCCTTCTCCTGACGGGAGCTCTCTGCCGCGATCAGTTCATTGAGCCAGCGGACCTCCCGTTCGCTGGACTCGAGGCTGAGCTGATGCAGCTGGCGGGTGTAGCGGTCGACCGAACGGTTGGACCGTCGCAGGAGCTCGCGCAACCCTTCGCGGCGTTCTTCGACCTGCCGGCGGCGTCCCTCGAGGATGCGCATGCGCGCGACCGCGGGGGTCCGGCTGAAGAACGCCAGATGAACACCGAAACCGTCGTCGGTGTAGTTCTGCGGACCGGTGTCGGCCACGAGTTCGGCGAACCGCTCGCGGCCGGCGTCGGTGAGTTGGTACACCCGACGCCCCCGCCGGACCTTTCCGCCCGAGGGGGCGTCGGCCTCGACGATGTAGCCGTCGGCCTGCATCCGGCGCAGGGTCGGATACAGCGAACCGTAGGAGAAGGCACGGAAGGCCCCGAGGAGGCCGGTGAGCCGCTTGCGCAGCTCGTAACCGTGCATGGGGGATTCGAGGAGCAGGCCGAGAATCGCCAACTCGAGCATCGGTCACCCCCCTCGGTTCGTGTGTGCAGATCATGTCTCGGGGCGTTCTGACGGTTGGACATACCGCTCCGATGTGTTCGCCAATGTATCGCACCGATATAACCGTGTCCACGATGGGTGGCGAAGGCCATAGACGTGCGGGATGTCGCGGCCGATCCCGATCCGCTGGACCGGACCGTCACGCCGACGACAAACGCGTGACCACGTACGCTTGAAACCGTGCAGCGCCAGATCGTCGACTACGCCCTCCAGCGGCGTACTCGGCTGTCCGCGGTCCATTCCGGGCGGACGGCCGTCGCCGACGTCTGCGACGCGAGTCCTTATCTCCTGCGCGCGGCGAAGTTCCACGGGCGGCTCAGCGATGTGTTGTGCCCGATCTGCCGGAAAGAGCAGGTCACCCTCGTCTCGTGGGTGTTCGGCGAGCGGCTGGGCCAGGTGAGCGGATCTGCCCGCAGCAACGAGGAGATCGCCCGGCTGGCGACCACCGCCGAGGAGTTCACGGTCCACGTGGTCGAGGTGTGCCGGACGTGCAGCTGGAACCATCTGGTGCAGTCATACGTTGCCGGGCTGCCGCCCCGGTCCACGCGACGGACCCGGCGAGTGGCCAAGTAGCAGTGCGCCCACCAGCGGTTTTCCAGCCGTCGACGCGCGTGCTGTCACAGTGGAATGGCAAAGGCTTTGAAAAGTGGCCGGGGCCGGCGACGCGAGACGTCGCCGCGCCCGGTTGGAAAGGTGGACGATGAGCGAGGTACGCGGTTCTTCGCCCACGCCGCGAGGGACGGGTTCCCGATCCGCCCGCGGTGGTAGCAGCAGCGGTCGGGGCCGGTACTCGGCGGCCGCCGAGGCGGCCGCGCGGAACAAGCGTTTCGCCTGGGCACTGGGTGCGGTCGGCGCCGTCGTGCCGGCGATCGTGCTGGTCCTGATCGTCGCGTTCGCCTGGACCTATCTCACCGCCGAGATCCCCGAGCCGGAGGTCAGCCAGAAGGCGACCATCGTCGACACCTCGGGTCGTACCATCGCCGAGGTCACCCAGCCCGACGGCAACCGCACCGTCGTCCCGTACGACGAGATCCCCGAGGTGATGATCCAGGCGATCGTCGCCGCCGAGGACCGTGAGTTCTGGACGAACAACGGCTTCTCGCCGCGGGGTCTCTCACGAGCGGTCATCGGCCAGATCACCGGCGACACGTCCGCCGGCGGTGGTTCGACGATCACCCAGCAGTACGTGAAGAACGCGATCGTCGGCGACGAGCGCAGCTTCAGCCGCAAGTTCAAGGAACTCGCGATCGCGGCCAAGATGAACGAGCGGCATGGCTGGACCAAGGAGAAGATCCTCGAGGCCTACCTCAACACCATCTATTTCGGTCGGGGTGCCTACGGCGTCGCCGTCGCGACCCAGAAGTACTTCAACAAGTCGATCACCGATCCAGCGCGCGCGAAGAAGAACCCGCTCACCTTCGAGGAGGCGGCGCTGCTCGCGGGCGTCATCCGCGCGCCGTCCTACTACGACCCCGAGACCAACCCCGAGGCCACCGAGGCCCGCTGGCGCTACGTGGTCGACAGCATGGTCACCACCGGCGCCATCACCAAGCAGCAGGCGGCCGAGGCGAAGTTCCCGAAGACCGTCAAGCCGCGCGCCGACGCCACCGACGTGACCCCGGGCCCCAACGGGCTCATCAAGCGGCGGGTGCTCGAGGAACTCGACACGATCGGCATCAGCGAGCGTGAGTTGCGCACGGGCGGGCTCAAGATCACCACCACGATCGACCCGCAGGTGCAGAACGCCGTGGTGCAGGCGGCCTGCCGGAAGAACAAGATCTACAAGTGCCCCAACGGCAAGCTCAACGGCGAGCCCGAGGACCTGATCGCGTCGGTGGTCTCCATCGACCCGCAGACCGGCGGCGTCCGGGGCTACTACGGCGGGGACGACGCCGAGGGCTGGGACCTCGCGCAGGCAGGCCTGCAGACCGGGTCGTCGTTCAAGGTCTTCGCGCTGGTCGCCGCTCTCGAGCAGGACATCCCGCTGTCGAAGGTGTACAGCTCGGCTCCCTTCGAGGCCACCGGCGGTCTCGTCGTCGAGAACTCCGACGGCGAGAGCTGCGGTTCGTGCAACCTCGCGACCGCGATGAAGATGTCGCTGAACACCGTGTACTACCGCCTCATGATGGACCTCGAGAACGGCGCCCGCGACGTCGCCGACGCCGCGCATCGTGCGGGTGTGGCCGAGTCCTTCGGCAACATCGAGAAGACCCTGCAGGAGCCGAACGGCGAACCCGAGGGCGGTGTCGTGCTGGGGCAGTACCAGTCCCGCGTCATCGACATGGCCTCGGCGTACGCGACGCTCGCCGCGTCGGGCGTCTATCACGAGCCGTACTTCGTTCAGAGGGTCGTCGACGCGAAGGGTGACGTGCTCTTCGAGCGCAAGCCCGAGGGCAAGCGGGTCTTCCCGGCGAAGGTCGCCGACAACGTGACCGCCGCGCTTCAGCCGATCCCGGCCTACTCGAATGGCAACTCGCTGTACGACTCGACGCTCGGAGCGCGCCCGGCGGCCGCCAAGACCGGCACGGTCCAGCTCGGTGACACCGGCCAGAACAAGGACGCCTGGATGGTCGGGTACACCCCGCAGCTGTCGACCGCTGTCTGGGTGGGCACCAACGACGGCACTGCGCTGAAGAACTACAACGGCGCCTCGATCTACGGCTCCGGTCTTCCCGCGTCGATCTGGAAGGCGGCCATGGACGCCGCGCTCGAGGGCAAGGAGATCAAGCAGTTCCCCGAGCCCGAGGAGGTCGGCGGCGTGGCCGGTGTCCCGTACGAAGCGCCCGCGACGACCTACGCACCGGCCCCGTCGACCCGCGATCGCGGTCCGTCGTTGCCGACGTTCGACATCCCCGACCAGGGCGGTGACGGCAACCTGACCCTGGCGCCGGGCGTCACCATCCCGATCCCGGGAGCCCCGCGGGGCGGCGGTGGCGGTAATGGCGGTAATGGCGGTAATGGCGGAGGTGCCGGTGGTGGCGCTGATGGTGGTGCCGGTGGCGGAACCGGTGGCGGCGCTGATGGTGGTGCCGGTGGCGGAACCGGTGGCGGTGCCGGCGGTGGTGCGGGCGGCGGAGGAGTCCCTGAACCGCCGATCGGCTGACCAGGACACCTCGGCTGACGCCGAACCCGCCTGGGACAGCCCGGTACCTCGCGCACCCGACACCCGCGTCGACTCCGAGCGTGTGCTTCCCACGCGCACCGATTCCCTCGTCCGTGAGGCGAGTTCGGTGGTGGGCGGACCGGTCGGCGCACATGCGGTCATCGGCCGCAGCCGTCATCTCACGCCCCTGCGCGTGCTGTTCGCGCTCGCACTCTGCGGGTTGATGCTGGGTTGGTTCGGAAAGGCCAGCTGTCTGCAACAGACCCCGGTCGCCGACAGCGCGGCGGGGGCAGGCGCCTCGATGCGTCTGGACTGGGACGATCAACGGCAGTTCACCAACCTCTGCTACAGCGACGTCATCAGCCTCTACGGCGCGGAACGGTTGAACATCGGCGCGCTGCCCTACCGGGACTACTGGTTCCAGGAGGACTCCGACGGCGAGACCATCAAGCGGTACATGGAGTACCCGGTGCTGACCGGGATGTTCATGTACGGCGCCGCACAGCTTTCGCGAGGGTGGGTCTGGGCCACCGAGAACTGGGGAGTGCCGGGCGCCCTGGACGTGGTGCTGTTCTTCACGATCGTCGCGCTCGGCCTGACACTGTTCTGGCTGGTCACGATCTGGGCGACCGCGCTCACGGCGCGAACCCGGATGTGGACGGTGTGGCTGGCGGCCCTGTCACCGCTGGTGTTCGTGCACGCGTTCACCAATTTCGACGCCATCGCCACCGCGGCGGTCGCCCTCGCGCTGCTGGCATGGTCCCGCGAGCGACCCTGGCTCGCCGGAATCTGCATCGGACTCGGCGCCGCGGCCAAGCTCTATCCCGCGCTGCTGCTCGTCGTGCTCGGCGCGCTGTGCCTGCGTAGCGGGCGGGTGCGCGAGTTCGGCGCCACCGCGGCGGCCGCCGCGGCCGCCTGGCTGCTGGTCAACCTGCCGATCCTCATTCCCTACCCCACCGGCTGGTGGGAGTTCTTCCGGTTCAACGCAGACCGTTCGGCCGACGCCGACACGATCTACCGGATCCTTGCCGACTCGCTCGGTTTCACATGGAACATCCACCATCTGAACGCGTTGTCGGTGGGCTTGACGGTGCTCGTCCTGGTGGCGGTCGCCGGGATCGGCGTGGGGGCCCCGCGCCGGCCCCGGGTGGCGCAGCTGGCGTTCCTCGCCGTCGCCGGATTCCTCCTCGTGAACAAGGTGTGGAGCCCCCAGTACTCGCTGTGGCTCGTGCCGCTCGCGGTGCTGGCAATTCCGCACACGCGGTTGTTGCTCACGTGGATGACCCTCGACGCGCTCATCTGGATTCCGCGCATGAGCCTCTTCCTCGACGCGGAGAGGCGGTGGCTGCCCGACCAGTGGTTCACCGTCGCGGTCGTCGTGCGGGGACTGATGGTGATCCTGCTGTGCGCGGTGGTGGTCTGGCAGATCTGGCACCCCGGAGACGACCTGGTGCGCCGCGGCAACGACGGTCGCCGGTACGACGACCCCGCCGGCGGTGTGTTGGATGCGGCGCCGGACCGCATGCGGATCAGTCTGGGGCGCAACCGGTCACGAGATCCCGAGCAGAGCCCGCCGGAGAGGGTCGCTGTCGCGGGGACCTGATCCCGCGCGCCGGCGCCCTCCCGATCTCGGAGAGATCCCGGTCCGACCGGAACCGATCCGGTCTCAGCCGCGTCCAAGGGACCATGAATCCCACCCAGCTCCCCGCCCCTGAAGATATCTCCGACTGGTTGGCCGCCGGCGATCGTGCCGCCGAGTTGTCCGCCGAGTCCGTGGCCGTCGACGCGCAGTGGTGGTCGGAGGCCCTCGCCGAGTTCGATCTGCCGAATCCTCTGCTCGGCAACGAGATCGGACGCCGTGATCTCTTCGGCCTCGGGTCCGTCGCCGCGGATTCGCCCGACGACGCGATCGCGTTGCTGTGGAACGTGATCGCGTTCTGTCTCGGCCGGCGGAACTCCGACGGGCGCAAACGGATCGCCGCGGTCGCCGCCGACCGAAAGCGCATCGGTCGGCTCCTGCAGGAGGCGGCACTGGCGGCTCGGGAGGACCCGGGGGCCGCGTTCGCGATGCTGCGACCCGACAAGGGCGGCAACGTGATCGAGCGACTCGGGCCGGCCGGCTTCACCTG
Organism: Gordonia paraffinivorans; assembly: GCF_900683595.1. Classification (NCBI taxonomy): domain Bacteria; kingdom Bacillati; phylum Actinomycetota; class Actinomycetes; order Mycobacteriales; family Gordoniaceae; genus Gordonia; species Gordonia paraffinivorans. Next base: position 1,303,673 of record NZ_CAACYD010000006.1, read on the forward strand.
GTACCTGTACTTCGCCGGTGCGGGTGATCCGGAGCATCCGAGTCCCGTCCTCGAGACCAAGGTGGCGAGATCGCTACGGAGGGCCGGATGGAAAGGCCTCCGCGACTCCACCTGGACCGCCGCCGATTACGTGGTCTACTCCAAGCTCGTCGACCGGTGGCGCATCGAACTCGGTGTCGACCGCAACGACGTCGTCGTCAACGGGCTCTTCGCGATCACCCCGCCGACCGGCTGGGACCATCCGTGGCAGGCCTGGGAACGCCAGACCTGGGAGAAGGCGAACTGGGTGCGTGGTCCGTTGTCCACCGACGACCTGCGCACCGTCCACCGCTGGTTGCGGACCTTCTCGGCACTGGCACCGAGATCGGCCGAGGCGCAGTCGGAGTTCCGGGATCTGGGGAAGAAGATCAACGCGGCCCTCGACGGCGAGCCGGGCGAGATCCACGACGGGTTCGACGACGAACACGTCTACGGCGGCCACCTCGGCCGACGGTTCTGAGGGTTCGACCGGACGCCGGGTGGGTATCGTCCGGACATGAGTGAGGCAGACACGAGTGGGCCGGGCGAGAACATCGCGGACAGCACCGCCGAGGCGGTCGGCAAGGTGGGGGAGGCACTCGAGTACGTCGAACGTGCTCGCGGGCACCTGTACAGCTTCCACCAGCTCATCGGGCATGCGGACCTGCTCCTCGGCGAGGCCGTCGACGCTCTGCGGGAGGACGGGCACGAGGAGATCGCCGAGACCCTGCAGACAGAGATGGTCGGCCGCAATGTGCTCGACGGGCGCTGGACCTTCCAGATCATGGAGGAGTTCGACGACACCTATTGGCAGCCGTTCCGGGACCACACCGACCACATCCGCAACGAGCTGACCGACGGTGTCCGGCACCTCCAGGAGGCGAGGATGAAGGAGAGCCGCCGTACCCACGGCCATCCGGACCACACCAAGGAGCCGCCGGGCAAGGACTCCTCCGACTCAGGCGGACATCCGCTGTAGGAGAGCTTCTTTCGCGGCGGGCCACTCGTCGTCGGTCATGGCGTAGAGCGCGGTGGTCCGCCAGCCGTCACCGAAGCGCCGGTGCTTGCGGAGCAGCCCCTCGAAGCGCGCGCCGAGCTTCTCGATCGCGGCGCGCGACCGCGCGTTGAGCTCATGCGTGTGCCACGTGATGCGAACGGCCCCGCACTCCTCGAAGGCATGGCGCATGAGCAGGTACTTGGCGGTCGGATTGACGACGGTGCCCTGCACATCGTCGGCATAGAACGTGTAGCCGATGCAGACGCTGAGGTTGGCGGGGTCGATCTCGTAGAAGCTCGTCGAGCCGACGACCCTCCCGTCGAGGTTGTCGACGACCGCGAAGGCCACTCGCGACTCCGGGTCGGCGAGCGCGGTCTCGACATACCGGCGCGCGGAGGGGAGGTCGACCGGGACATTCGGCGACCACCGGAACCGAGCCGGGTCACCGACGACGGTGGCGAGTTCCGCGGCGTCGTCGAGGGTGAAGGCGCGCAACGTCACACGCTCGCCGACGAGGGGACCGCGCCCCAGCCACGAACTCATGTCAGGCTCTCCCCGTGAATGTCGGTGGGGCGGTGGTGGCTTCGACGCGGTTCGCGTCGATGGGGCGCCGCAACCTCGAGGCCAGCGGCTCGCGTAGCGAGGTGCGCGCCAACGTCGCGATCAGGTAGACCAGCAACGCCGCGTGCACCCACACCGAGCCCGCGACGCCGGTCAAGATCCACCACGGGAGCGGATCGCCTGCGTCGCGGATCGGGAACAGACGGAAGATCGTCAGGTCCAGCGCCACGTCGGTGGCCAGATAGATCACGATCACCTGCCAGCGGACCCTCATCAGCACGAAGAAGGGCAGCAGCCACAGCGTGTACTGAGGAGAATGCACCTTGTGGAACAGCATGAACCCGGCGAGCATCGCGCCGCTCACGCCGATCCAGGGGAAGATCCCGTCCCGCTTGTACACGCGCCATCCGAGATACATGGCCACCGCGAACGATGCCAGGACCAGCAGCGGGGACAGCACACCCACCAGTGAGTGATAGGTGTCGGTGGTCCCGGTGAGATAGCGCAGGCCCCAGTACCAGATCGAATTCGTGTCGACGTCGGCCTTGCGCCGTCCCTGGAACGACAGCGCCGCCTTCCACCCCTCGAAGCCGAGCACCATGAACGGCAACTGGATCGCCACGACGGTCAGCACCGCCGTTCCGGCCACCCAGGCTGCACCGGCCCAGTCCAAGCCGCGCCGCGCGGCGTCCCGCACGTCGACGGCACCGCCGGTGAGGACGTAGGCCGCCAGCGGCAGCACGAAGATCCCGGGATAGAGCTTGAGGCAGAACCCGATCGAGAGCAGGACCGCGGCGAGGATCGCGCTGGTGCGGAGTCCGAGTCGCCGGCGGCCGGTGTCGGGGTCGGCGGAGGCGCCCCATGCCATCACCGCGATCGCCCCGACCGCGGTCGCGACCACCGGCAACTCCCAGTTGTGGAAGGAGTACAACACCAGCGGTGGCGTGGCCGCCCACAACAGCGCCCACCACCGGACCATCAGCGCGAGCATGACGGTGATCGCGAACCCGAACGGCGCGAGCAGGAGCGCCGACTGCGTGAAGAACGCGGTGTCGGTGTGGGCCCCGATCGCGCCGAGGTACATGAACAGGCCGGACAGCACCGGGTATTCGACGACGCCGCCGAACAGGGTCCCGTCGGGATTGATCCCGCCGTGGATGTACGGGAAGACGTGGTTGTTGATGTCGCGGCCGAGCCACAGGTACATCAGGTCGGAGTAGCAGGGGATGAGTCCGCCGTCGCCGGCCGGCCAGTTGCGGCTGCGGCCCTGCGCGTCGAAAGGGGCGCCGCCGCAGGCGACCTTGGCCTGGTAACTCCAGAACATCGTGGCGGCGGTCGCCAGCAGCGACACCAGCACGATCACCGCGGTCTCGCCGCGACCCGACAGACGACCGATGCGCCGAGACGGGGTGGTCAGCGGCTCCGACATGGCCAACAGAGTAGGTCGTCGCGCTGCGCGGCGCGCAAGCCGCACCCGCCTGCACGCCCTGGTGACGACTGACCTGCGGTTTCGGAGAATATGCCCTGGTCATGTATCTTTGACAGGTTGCCGACGCAGGCGACCCTCCTGCCACGGACAGTCCGTGGCCGACCTAGCCCATAGGAGGTGATGTGGTCTTATGCGTCACTACGAACTGATGGTCATCCTCGATCCGAATCTGGACGAGCGCACCGTCGCACCCTCTCTCGATACCTTCCTCAACGTTGTCCGCCAGGACGGCGGCAAGGTGGATGCTGTCGACATCTGGGGCAAGCGCCGTCTTGCTTACGAGATCGCCAAGCACAGCGAGGGCATCTACGCCGTCATCGACATCAGCGCCGAGCCCGCCACGGTCAGCGAGCTCGATCGTCAGCTGAAGCTGAACGAGTCGGTTCTGCGCACCAAGGTCCTGCGGAAGTAGTCCACAGGGTTTCTGGAACGTCTGAAGACGTCGGTACCGGGTTCTAGGGTTGTCCTCGAATCCGGTGCATGTCGATCAGCGAGTGCCCACCAACGACCCAAGGGGAAACACACATGGCAGGCGACACGGTCATCACCGTCATCGGCAATCTGACCGCCGATCCGGAACTGCGGTTCACTCCGTCCGGGGCAGCGGTTGCCAACTTCACGGTGGCTTCCACTCCTCGCACGTTCGATCGTCAGACCAACGAGTGGAAGGACGGCGAAGCGCTGTTCCTCCGCTGCAACATCTGGCGTGACGCCGCGGAGAACGTGACCGAGAGCCTGACCAAGGGAACCCGGGTCATCGTGCAGGGACGCCTCAAGCAGCGGTCTTACGAGACCAAGGAAGGCGAACGCCGCACGGTGGTGGAACTCGAGGTCGATGAGATCGGCCCCTCACTGCGTTATGCCACCGCCAAGGTCAATCGTGCCTCGCGCGGCGGTGGTGGCGGTGGATTCGGATCGGGCGGCGGCAGCCGCGGCGGTTCGGGTCAGCCGGTGGCCGACGATCCCTGGGGCAGCGCACCTGCCAGCACCGCCGGATCGTTCGGCGGCGGGGACGACGAACCACCTTTCTGAACACTCTTGGGTTCACGCACGAAAGTGCCTGAGCCCGAAGGCAAGACTGGAGCAATACACACATGGCAAAGGCAAAGGCCAGCCGGAAGCCTCGCGTCGAGAAGGTCACCAAGACCAAGGCGTGCGGCTTCTGCAAGGACAAGAAGGCCGTCATCGACTACAAGGACACCGCGCTTCTGCGTCGCTTCCTGTCCGACCGCGGCAAGATCCGTTCGCGCCGCGTCACCGGCAACTGCGTGCAGCACCAGCGTGACATCGCGGTGGCCGTGAAGAACTCGCGTGAGGTGGCCCTGCTGCCCTTCACCTCGACCAGCCGATAAGCGGAAAGGATCAGTTGACATGAAGCTCATCCTCACCGCCGCCGTGGAGAACCTCGGCGAAGCCGGCGACATCGTCGTGGTCAAGGACGGCTACGGCCGCAACTACCTGCTGCCCCGCGGCCTGGCCATCAAGGCCACCCGCGGTGCCGAGAAGCAGGTCGAGGGCATCCGCCGGGCGCAGGAGGCCCGCGAGGTCCGCGGTCTCGAGCACGCCAACGAGCTGAAGCAGGCCATCGAGGGCCTGGAGAAGATCTCGCTGGACGTCAAGACCCACGACTCGGGCAAGCTGTTCGGCTCGGTGACCGCAGCAGACGTCGCCGGTGCCATCAAGTCGGCCGGCGGCCCCGTCGTCGACAAGCGCAACGTCGTCCTGCCCAAGGGACACATCAAGTCCACCGGCAGCTACCCGGTCACCGTCAACCTGCACCCGCAGGTCGCCGCGACCGTTCAGCTGGACGTCGTCGCCGCGAGCTGACGCACCGCATCTGACGCAACAGGGCCGGGTGGAAGAGATTCCACCCGGCCCTGCTGCATGTCCGGAGTCCTTCTGTGCGGGTCTACTTCGGTGCCGGGGGAGAGGCGGGCAGCTGATTCCAGTACTGGAGCCTCGGCGGCAGGTAGCGCGGTGCCGGGTTCGGGCTGTGGGCGACGGCGCTGGTGCCCGGTCCCAGGGTGTCCCAGGACGGGAAGAAGAACTTGTGCCACGCAGGCGTGAAGATCAGCGCCCGCGCGCCGGTGCGGCAGGCGACGACGTCGGGGCGTGGGACGGTGCACGTGACCCCGGCGATCGTGACGCGCTTGCCGACCCCGAGTACCGGAGGCCGGAAGCCGGCACGCGACCCCCAGTGGTAGGTGTCGTCGGGCATCACCCACCAGGGGCCCTGTTGGTCGCCGGCGATCGCGGCTCCCGACGCCCCGCGCGGAGCGGTCGCCGGATGCCCCTTGCAGCCGACGTAGCGGTAGCCCTGACCGATCTGGCACATCCACCGACCGGCGGTGAAGAACGATCGGCCGTTGTCGGCGTAGGCGAGCGACCGATAGGTCGTGGGATCGACGGGTTGGTAACGGGCGAGATCGAACTCGACCGGGAGAGTCGGTCCGGCCGGTGCGGCTACCGCCGGCGGTGCCCCGATCGCCACTCCGCCCGCCGCCACGAATGCAGCGAGCGCGCCGACCGTTCTGCGGATGATCCGGCTTCGCAACCCCAACCTCGACACGTCGGCAATTGCATCACATTGCCGGTGTCTCCGTCTGCGATCCGGCGACAAATCGACGGCCAGGGCCAGGGGTCGCGGCGCGCGGACCAGTGGTAATGAGAGTCACTCAAAGAGTTCACCGAATGATCCACCACAGAGGGTGGTGGGAGCGGACGCAACACGCCCAAGGTGCGACGCGCCGATGAGCGGCAAAGAGTTTTCAGTTTCTTGATTGTGGAAACATCTCAGGCCCCTGACCTGGGAGTTCAGTGTTGTACACACCTGAATTCCCAAAGTGTTCCACAACGGCTGCACAAACGCTCCCCCGTCCACTCACACCCCATCCACAAGTCCTCCCCAGATTCATCAACAGGTGGGTTTGAGTCGACGCCACCGACCCCCTAGTGTCACGCGACAGCGTCTCCGTTCGTCCGGAGCACGACGCCGTCGGTGGATGTCGGTGCGACCGGATAGGAAAGAGACAGACATGCACGAGGTCGACACCGGGGACTCGCGAGGTGGCCAGCCGGGGCCGACACCACAGAGGTCGTGTCCGTCCCTGTGTAGGGGATGGATCGAGCGTTGCGAGAGGTTAGACACGCGTGGCTGTTGTGGATGACCGCGGGCACGGTCCCGCCGCTGGTGACCGGAACAAGAAGAAGGGCCGCGACGGCGACGTCCTCCCGGCCGAGGACTTCGGTCGTCAGCCCCCGCAGGATCTCGCCGCCGAGCAGTCGGTGCTCGGCGGCATGCTGCTGTCCAAGGACGCCATCGCCGACGTCGTCGAGAAGATCCGCACCCAGGACTTCTACCGTCCGGCGCATCAGGCCATCTTCGAGGCGATCCTCAATCTCTACAGCAAGGGCGAGCCCGCCGACGCCGTCACCGTGGCCGCCGAACTCGAGCGGGCCGGCGAGCTCAAGCGCGTGGGCGGTGCTCCCTATCTGCACACCCTGATCTCCACGGTCCCGACGGCGGCCAATGCCGGCTTCTACGCCGAGATCGTCGCGGAGAAGGCGATCCTGCGCCGCCTCGTGGAGGCCGGCACCCGCATCGTCCAGTACGGTTACGCCGGCAGCGACGGTCAGGACGTCGCCGAGGTCGTCGACCGTGCCCAGGCCGAGGTCTACGAGGTGACCGAACGTCGCCAGGCAGAGGACTACGTGCCCCTCGAGGAACTCCTGCAGCCGACGATGGACGAGATCGACTCCATCGCCTCGCGCGGCGGCATCTCGCTCGGTGTGCCCACCGGCTTCGCCGACTTCGACAAGCTGACGAACGGCCTGCATCCGGGCCAGATGATCATCGTGGCCGCACGACCGGGTGTCGGCAAGGCGCTCGCCCTCGACACCCCGCTGCCCACTCCGACCGGGTGGACAACGATGGGCAAGGTCGCCGTCGGCAACGAGCTGCTCGACGCGCACGGCCGGCCCACCAAGGTGGTCGCTGCGACGGACGTGATGACCGACCGTCCGTGCTACGAGGTCGAATTCAACGACGGCGCGGTGCTCGTCGCCGACGAGCAGCACCAGTGGGTCGCCGAGATCGACGGTGAGCGTCAGCTCGTCACCACCGGAGGCCTGCGCGCACACGTCGGCTGCGCGGTCATCCGCAACACCAAGGCGCTCGACCTGCCGCGCAAGCGTTTCGCCTACGGCCCCTACACAGTTGCGGCGCTGGCCGGAATGGCCTTCGACGATCCCGAGATCGGGATGCGCATCGACGCCGAGGGGCCCGTCGACGTCATGACCCTCATGGCCGACCTCGGCGGCCGCATCCCGTACGAGTACCTGCGCGGGTCGGTCGCTCAGCGTCGGGCCTTGCTCGCCGGCATCCTCGACGCGCGCGCCACCGTCGACGACGACGGCTGGATCACGGTTCCCGCGGCCACCCGTCACATGACGGCCGTGATCGCGGACCTCGTCGCGGGACTCGGGTACAGCTACAAGCGTTCGGCGACCGGATGGCTTCGCGTGGACGCCGACGACGATGTCTTCACCGTCCATCACAAGGCGGTGCGCCACAAGGAACTCCGCCGCAAGGCCGGGGTTCGGCGCGTCGTCGCGGTGCGGCCCGTCGACTCGGTTCCGGTGCGGTGCGTGCAGGTCGACAACGCCGAGCACATGTACCTGGCCGGAGAGGCGATGGTGCCCACCCACAATTCGACGCTGGCCATGGACTTCCTGCGGTCGGCGGCCATCCACCACAATCTGCCCGCGGCCATGTTCTCCCTCGAGATGAGCAAGACCGAGATCGTCATGCGCCTGCTGTCGGCGGAGGCGAAGGTCAAGCTCGCCGACATGCGTGCAGGCACGATGAGCGACGACGACTGGACGCGGCTGGCGCGGCGGATGGGCGAGATCTCGGATGCGCCGTTCTTCATCGACGACTCGCCGAACCTGACGATGATGGAGATCCGCGCCAAGGCCCGCCGCCTCAAGCAGAAGCACGACCTGAGAGTCCTCGCGGTGGACTACATGCAGCTGATGACGTCGGGCAAGAAGGTCGAGTCCCGCCAGCAAGAGGTCTCGGAGTTCTCGCGTCAGCTGAAGCTGCTGGCCAAGGAGCTCGAGATCCCGGTGATCGCGATCAGCCAGCTCAACCGTGGTCCAGAGCAGCGCACCGACAAGAAGCCGCAGGTGTCGGACCTCCGCGAGTCCGGATCGCTGGAGCAGGACGCCGACATGGTGATCCTGTTGCACCGTCCCGACTCGATCGAGCGCGACGATCCGCGTGCCGGTGAGGCCGACATCATCGTCGGCAAGCACCGTAACGGCCCCACGGCGACGATCACCGTCGCGCACCAGCTGCATCTCAGCCGGTTCGTGGACATGGCGCGCGGTTGACCCGTTCGGGTTGACGGGCTGTGCCTCTGGTCACAGTTCGCCAATTCACGATTGCAAAGGTTCTTCACTCTGTGCTGAAGTGATCAGCGTCGGCGCGCGGCGTCGGCGCTGATCGTCGTTCGGGGGGGGGGGGGATGACTCGTGTCGAGGCGCGTTCTGCGCAGAAGTGCAGCGGTGGGCGGCGTGATTGCTGCCGGGTCGCGATCGTGATGGCAGGGCCGGTGTCGTCCGCTGGCGGGCACGGGGGTTCTCTGCTGTGCTCGCCGCCGGCAGCGGCCGAGAAGGCGTGGCTGACGCCTGGAGCGCCTCGCACTTCGATGCCGCTGCGGGCAACGGATCTTCGGAGCCATGCCATCCGTGTCGGCTTGTGGCAAGCGACCCACTATGACTCCGCCGACGGTCACCGTCGATCCGGTGGCTCTCGCCTGACCACATTCCACGATCGGGTCGTCTGCACATTCGACAGGGAGACCCCTTGTATGAGAAAGCAATCCATACGCCTGGGTGGCGTCGGGGTGGCCCTCGCCGTCGGGACGGGCGCATCGGTGCCCGGGGTCGGAAGCGCGTCGGCGGCGCCGTTGATCACCTGTGCGGGCGCGATCTGCACCAACCACGGCGACACCTGGGGCATCGGGTACGGGAGACACCAGTGCACCAACGGCTTGAGCTATCCGTCGATCGCCGTCGTCCCGCCGCACGGGACGGCAGCGGTGCTCCCGGCCAACTGCGGTCCGGCGACCCCGCTGTACCGACCGGTTCGACTCACCATTCATCCGACGGGGGAAATACGATGAAGCGCTGGAGATTCTTGGCAGTCCTGACGGCGACTGCCGGTCTGGTCGTGGCGCCTGCCGTGACCGCTGATGCCGCTGTGCCGAAGGTGCGTGCCGGCATGGAGATCAACGTCGACGAGACGCTGATCACCGCGTCGAGCTGCACATTGGGAGCCGTTGTCTCCGAGACGAAGGCGCTGACCGCCGGCCATTGCGGCAAAGTCGGACAGGTCGTGTACGACCGGGGTGGGGCCCCGATCGGAAAGATCACCGCCAACGAGATCACCCGCAAGCTCGACATCGCCGTCATCACCCTCGCGTCGCGTGTTGCGACGAAGCCGGATGTCGTGGAGTGGAACGCTGTTCTCGAAGCCGGACAACCCATCTCGAAGTTCGGTATCACCACCGGCCACGGCACCGGGCAGATCATCGATTCCCGGCCCGAGCTCATCACCTCGCAGGGCTTCTCCCTCGCGCCGCCCTTCTTTCTGGAACAGGACACCTACTCGGTGAAGACCACGCTGCGATCCCAGAGCGGCGACAGTGGTGCGGGTGTCCGCGACGCCGACGGCCGAGTGGTCGGGATCCTGTCGTCGGGCGACGACAAGCACACCTTCATCGCGCCGGTCTCACGGCTGCCGATGCGACTGCGCTAGCCGAGCCGGGGTTCGTCAGACCCGTTGCACGACAACGGCTGCGCCGAGACCCAGGCCGCCCGGGATGACGAGCAGCGCGAACTCCCCGTCGACTCGTGCCAGCTGATCGAGCGCATTCACCAGGATGGTGCCGCCGCTGGCGCCGAGCGGATGGCCGGTGGCGACCGACCCGCCGCACGGGTTGACGATGTCGGGGTCGAGCCCGAGCTCTCGCTCGACCAGCAGCGGTGAGACCGCGAACGATTCGTTGGCCTCGACCACGTCGAGATCCGCGGCGGTGATGCCGGCGCGGGCCAGCGCGTCGCGTGCCTCCTGCACCCCGGCGGTGAGGCGCGGCGACCGGACGGCGGCCTGGGTGGCGGCCAGGATTCGGCCGATGGGACGCATACCCGTGGTCGACGCCGCGCGGGCCGATCCGAGTACCGCCGCGGAGGCGCCGTCGGAGAGCTGGGGTGCGGTGCCGATCGTGTGGAGGCCGCCCTCGGGGCGCCGGGAGTCGGGGATCTGTCGGGCGACCAGGTCCCATGACGGGTCCTCGCCGAACAGGGTGGGCAGCGCCGCGAAGTCCTCGAGAGTCGCGTCGGGACGCGCACCCTCGTCGCGGTCGAGGACGACGGCGTCGTCCGAGCCGATCGGGATGACCGAGTCCGACGCCGGTGCGGCGGCCGAACGGTGGTGTGACCGGACGGCATAGGCGTCGAGGTCGCTGCGCGTGAGGCCGGCATCGGCGGCGTTGAGATCGGCGGCGACGCCGATCGTCACGTATCCGGTGGCATTCTGCAGCTCGCCCTCGAATGCGAAGGCCGGCTTGTCGAAGAGCATCGGAACCCGCGACATCGACTCGACGCCCCGGCGACGACCAGGTCGTGCATACCGGAGGCCACCTTGGCCGCCGTGGTGCCGATCGCGTCGAGACCCGAACAGCACAGCCGGGAGACCGCTCCGCCCGGGACGGTGTCCGGCCACCCCGCCCACAGTGCGGCTGCACGCGCGACGTCGCCGCCCTGTTCGCCGGCTGCGGTGCTGGTGCCGATGATCATGTCCTCGACGAGGTCGGCGTCGAGGCTGCGCTGTTGCATGGCCCGCAGCAGCGTGGCCAGCAACTCGTAGGCGGAGACGTCTGCGAGAGTCCCGCCGCCACGCCGCAGGCGTCCCTTCGGGGTGCGGACGGCGTCGTAGACGAGGACGTCGGATGCGAACTGGGACAACGAGTTCTGCCTTCCCGAACCGGTGATCGGCTGGACGAGGTGACGGGGGAGGGGCTCAGAGGCCGACCGCGGCGGCCGGGTCCTCGGCGTCGCGCCAGCGGCGCAACTCCTCACCCGACGCCCAGGTCGAATGCGTGCCGCTCGAGATCCGCTCCGGCAGTTGCAGTTTGCACACCGGGCCGTCCGAGACCCGGGCAGCGTCGAAGACGAGGCAGTACGACGCGTCCTCGTTCATGTCGGTCGTCAGGGTGACCAGGTATCCATCGTCCTCGGAGGTGCTGCCGACGCGAGGTGCCATCGAGGTCTCGCTGCCGTACACGCCCTCGCCGAAGGAGACCTGCTCTTCGCGTCCGGTCTCGAGGTCGTGCTTGACGAGACCGTTGAACAAGAACCAACCCGGCTTGCCGGTCGCGGCGTAGACGTAGCGGTGGCGGCGGCCGCCGAGCGAGCCGTTGATCATGCCGAACTCGGTGATCTGTTCGCTCAGCGGCTCTTCTTTCACCGCGCCGGTGCTCAGGTTGAAGCGCCAACGGTGCAGCCGGGTCTGCAGGTTGTCGAGCGCGAGGTAGGAGAACACCTTCTCCTCGAACGTCTTCGCCTTGCGCTGCGGTTCGGGTTCGCCCTGGTAGAAGCCGTCCATGACGATCTCGTCGCCGTCCTCGTAGGCGTTGACGAAGTGCAGGACGTAGGTCGGGTCGGCCTCGAACCACTTGATCTCGGACGTCTGCCCGCGCCGGGGGATCACCGCGAACCGGGAGGGGATGTCGCGGAAGAAGCGAGGTGCGTGGATGCCGTGCTCGAGACCGGCCGGATCCCAGAACATCGGCAGGTCGTTGAGGATGGCGTAGTTCTCGGTGAACGCCATGTCGTGCGGAAGGCGCGGCCCGGGCAGCGGGATGTCGACGTAGTGGGCGAGGTCGTTGTTCTCGTCCACGACGCCGTACTTCATGTACGGCGCCTCCTTGCTGTAGTTGAAGAACAGCAGCTCACCGGTCGCCTCGTCGACCTTGGTGTGCGCCGAAACGCCCCAGTGATACGGGAACTTGCCGTTCCAGTCTTCTTTGCCCAGCGTCTCGGCCGTGTAGGGGTTGAGGCGGTAGAGGTCGCCGCACTGCCAGAAGCTGGTGAGGGCGGTGCCGCGGTGCACGATGACGTCGGTGCTCGACGCATCCTTCATCCGACGCCGAGAGCCCCAGCCGTCCTCGCGGATCGCCCAGTCGGGCATCTCCATCATCCCGGCCCACAGGGCGTGACCGGCCTCGTTCTCGGCGAGGAGGCCATCGGTGCGCACGAAGCGGTTGCGGTAGAACGCCTTTCCGTCGCGGAAGCCGACGACGTGGATCATGCTGTCGCCGTCGAACGGGTGGTAGTTCTTGATCGCCGGGTGCAGCGGGTTCTCGGTGTTGCGCAGGTACACGCCGTCGAGATCGGTGGGGATCTCGCCCTCGACGACGGTCAGGTCGTCCGCTTTCCACTCGTCGAGCAGATCAGCGGCGCGACCTACGACAAGATCGACGACCAGGGCCTGCACCTGAGCTTCCGCGACGACGAGGGCAACGTGACCGAGACCCGCCTCCTCGAGGTCGACAACGTGGTCATCTGCGCCGGCCAGGAGTCGGTGCGCGACCTCGTCGATCCGCTGACCCTCGCGGGCGTGACGACCCACGTCATCGGCGGCGCCGACCACGCGGGCGAACTCGACGCCAAGCGGGCCATCCGACAGGGCACCGAGGTGGCCGCCGGATCGACTGACCGCTCGGTCATCTCACCCCACTCGCGTCACCGCCGTTGCGTCCCGACTCCTCCACGGACCCGGACGCAACGGCGGTTACGATTGCGCACATGCCGGTACCGCCGCCTTCTGAAAACGCCCGCGCCGTCGTCACCGGGGCCTCCTCCGGCATCGGACGCGAGCTCGCCCGGGTCCTCGCCGCCCGCGGCCATTCGGTCATCCTCGTCGCCCGCCGCGGCGAACTCCTCGAAGAACTCGCCGTCGAACTGCGCAGCAACCACGACGTCGCCGTCGAGGTCCGCGCGGTCGATCTGTCCGACCCCGCCAGGGTCGAGGTCCTCGCCGCCGAGTTCGCCGGACGCGAGATCTCGGTCCTGTGCAACAACGCCGGCATCGCCACCTTCGGGCCGGTCGCCGAACTCGACCCCGACTACGAGCGCGCCCAGGTCCGGCTGAACGTCAACGCCGTTCACGATCTGACGCTCGCGGTGCTCCCGCAGATGGTCGAGCGCGGCGCCGGCGGCATCCTGATGGTCGGTTCGGCCGCGGGCAACATGCCGATCCCCAACAACGCGACGTATGCGGCGTCGAAGGCCTTCGTCAACACGTTCAGCGAGTCGCTCCGTGGTGAGGTCTCCGGTCAGGGCGTGCACGTCACACTGCTGGCCCCCGGCCCGGTGCGCACCCACACCCCGTCGCCCGAGGAGGCCTCGATCGTCGACAAGGTGGTGCCCGACTTCCTGTGGCACAGCTCGGCGAAGGTGGCCGAGATGAGCCTGGATGCGTTGGAGCACAACAAGATGCGCATCGTGCCCGGCACTCTGTCGAAGGCGATGTCGGTGGCCGGCGGCTACACCCCGCGCGCCATCGTGGCGCCGATCGTCGGCGGCTTCTACAAGAAGTTCAGCGCCGAGTGACGATCCGACACCGCGCCGGGTGAGCGCTCACGAAGCCCACACCGCCGGCGCGCTCACCGCTTCCGGCGACGCCCCGTCCCGAAGATCGCCCGGCTGAACTCCCGACCGGCGGCGCTGGCCGCCGACCGCAGGAAGCTCTGCATCGGCTTGCTCGTGAGCACCTCGGTGAGGATGCCGGGCTCCTCCGGAGCGGGCTTCGGCGCCCTCGGGGCGGGAGCGGGCGCCGGGACCGGCGCCGGTGCGGGAACGGGGATGGGCGCGGGCGCCGGGGCATCGGCGGCCTCGCCCGGGGACAGGGTGTTCGCGGCGAGCTTCTCGTAGGCGGACTCGCGGTCGATCGTCTGCCCGTACTTCGCGTACAGCGGGCTCGCCTTGGCGGCCGCGGTGATCGCCTCGTCGCCGATCGCCTCCATCGACGACCGCGGTGCGCGGACCACGGTCCACGCAACCGGCGTCGGCGCACCCTTCTCCGACAGCACCGTCACAACGGCCTCGCCGGTGCCCAGCGAGGTCAGCGCTTGCTCGAGCTTGTAGACCTCGGAGACCGGATAGGTCTTGACCGTCTTCTTCAGCGCCTTCTGGTCGTCGGGGGTGAAGGCGCGCAACGCGTGCTGGATGCGTGCGCCGAGCTGCGACAGCACCTCGTTGGGGATGTCGGTGGGCAGCTGCGAGCAGAAGAACACACCCACGCCCTTCGAGCGGATCAGTTTCACCGTCTGCTCCACCTGGTCGACGAACGCCTTCGACGCGTCGTCGAACAGCACGTGCGACTCGTCGAAGATGAAGACGAGCTTGGGCTTGTCGAGGTCGCCGACCTCGGGCAGGTACTGGAACAGGTCGGCGAGAATCCACATCAGGAACGTGGAGAACAGCACCGGGCGCGCGGACTGCGCGCCGAGCTCGAAGAGGGTGACGATGCCGCGGCCGTCCGGGGCGAGGCGGATGAGGTCGGCGGGCTCGATCTCTGGTTCGCCGAAGAACGTGTCGCCGCCGTCGGCCTCGAGGTTGGTCAGGGCCCGCAGGATGACCCCGGCCGTCTGCCGCGAGACGCCGCCGATGTTCTTCAGCTCCTCCTTGCCCTCGTCACTGGTGAGGAACGCGATGACCGACCGCAGGTCCTTCAGGTCGAGCAGCGGCAGCCCCTTCTTGTCGGCCCAGTGGAAGATGAGTCCGAGGGTGGATTCCTGCGTGGCGTTGAGGCCGAGCACCTTGGAGAGCAGGATCGGTCCGAACGACGTGATCGTCGCGCGGATGGGTACGCCGATGCCGGTCGAGCCGAGCGAGACGAACTCCACCGGGTACGACGTGGGTTGCCAGTCGTCGCCGGTCTGCTGTGACCGTTCGACGATCTTGTCGTTGCTGCTGCCCGGCCGGCTCAGTCCCGACAGGTCGCCCTTGATGTCGGCCATGACCACCGGCACGCCGTTCGCGGAGAGCTGTTCGGCCAGCAGCTGCAGGGTCTTGGTCTTGCCGGTGCCGGTGGCGCCCGCGACGAGTCCGTGCCGGTTCATCATCGCGAGCGGGATGCGCACGGCGGCGGCGGGATCGACCTGGCCGTCCACCGACACCGATCCGAGTTCCAGTGAGGTCGAGGTGAAGGCGTAGCCGGCGGCGATGGACTGGGCAGGGCTGAGGGCTTCGGTCACGTGGACACGATAGCCCGCGAGGTGCCCACGGGTTCGGCTCCGCGGCGGTCATGTCGCGCCGCGTTGGCTAAGGTTGTCGGGTGCAGGACAAACTGGTGTGGATCGATTGCGAGATGACCGGACTGCGACTCGAATCGGACAAACTGATCGAGATCGCGGCGCTGGTCACCGACGGTGACCTGAACATCCTGGGTGACGGCGTGGACGTCGTCATCCACGCCGACGACGAGGCGCTCGCCGCGATGCCGGACGTGGTCAAGAAGATGCACGCCGACTCCGGGCTCACCGAAGAGGTGCGCAGGTCGACGGTCACCCTGGCCGAGGCGGAGAAGATGGTGCTCGACTACATCCGCAAGCACGTGACGACGCCCGGCGCCGTCCCGCTTGCCGGTAACTCGATCGCCACCGACCGCAACTTCATCGCCCGCGACATGCCCGAACTCGACGCATACCTGCACTACCGCATGGTCGACGTCAGCTCGATCAAGGAGCTGTGCCGCCGCTGGTACCCGCGCATCTACTTCGGTCAGCCGGAGAAGGGGCTGGCCCACCGAGCACTCGCCGACATCCGCGAGTCGATCCGCGAGCTGCGCTACTACCGGGAAGCCGCGTTCGTGCCTCCCCCGGGCCCGGCACCGATGCCCTCGCCAAGATCGTCGAGAAGCTCGGACCCGCCTGAGAAATGGCAGGTCAGAATACCGATTGGTGTTCCGGGGCATCTACCCGCTAGAGTGTTCATGGCTCTGAGGCCAGGAGCGAAAGCCCGGGTCGAAGACGTCGATGGTGGATGTAGTTCAGTTGGTAGAGCACCAGGTTGTGATCCTGGCTGTCGCGGGTTCGAGTCCCGTCATCCACCCCTGATGAGTGGGAGGTCGCACACGCGGCCTCCCACTTCTGGTTTTCGAGCCGACCGCTTCGCGCTCAATGCAGCCATCCGGGCCTGACGACCCGGGAACCGATGTCGCACGCGACACCGATCCGGATCGTCGACCTCGATCGGTGTCGCCGCCTCGGAACCGTGTCGCCCGCGACATCGATCCGGCCCAACGGACGATGTTCCCGAATGCGTCACCGCGCACACGCCACCGGCTCGACAGCAGCGATCCCGTTGCGCCTGAGACCGGTTCGCGGGCACAGACGCAACGGGATCGCCGCCGCTGCTCGGCTACTCGTCTTCGGAGGAGTCCGGCGAGGAGTCGTCCGAACTCGACCGCGACTCCTCCTCCGGGGTCGGCACCGGTTCCGGGTCCTCGGCCCCCTCGTCCTCGGCGGCGGGCGCCACCTCGGCCGGCGCTGCGGCTCGGGGCTCACTCGTCTGAGGTGTCTCGACGACCGGCGCGGGCGAACTGGTCGTCGTGGTGACGGGCACCGTGGGTTCCGGCAACACGAACCTGAATCCCGCTGTGCCCGAGGGCTTTCAGATCGCCTTGCCCGCCACGCTCGGGGCCGTGAACGTCACCCACCCGGTGTAGGTGCGCCCGGCTCCAGCTCCTCGGGCAGCTGCGGCGACGGACCGCCCGACGCCCGGCCGGCATCCTGTTCCACTCCCCCGACGATCGCACCGAAGTCCTTCCACGAGACAGACAACAACCGGTGGCCTCCGCCGGCATCGGACGTCGTGATCGACATCTTCACCGCCACCGTCGCGGGCGCACCCTCCGACGGGGCATCGGACTCGACCTGTTGGATCGTCGCCGAGCCGAGGTCGGCGCCGTCGCTCGCCACGATCGGGAAGCGACTGCCCACGTCGACGTCCGACGGTGTTGTCGACCCCCGCCCGGCCACCGGGGTGTCGGCGGACGTGCTCTCGGAAGCACTTGCCGGGGAGGAACTCTCGGACTCCTCCGAGGATGAGGCCCCCGAGCTCTCGGACTCGGAACCCTCCGCGCTCTTCGACGCCGAGCTCGTCGAGGACGAACTCTCGACAGAGCGGGATGGCGAGGCACTTTCCGAGTCCGGCGCCAGGCGGGCCATCGCCATCCGCGACGCGGGAAGTGTGGTGTCGGAGTCCACCGCCGGCAGCGATCTACCGATGCCGCACTCGGCGCGGACCAGCTGCATCGACACGGTCCAGAAGCTCACGTGCGGCCACAAGGCGGATTGGATGTCGATGTCGAGGACCAGGGTGGAGACGGCGTAGTCCGGTTCCTGCCGCACGATGCTACGCAGCGTGCCCGCCACGTGCAGGCCGACCGCGTCGTCATCGATGACGACCTCTTGGTTCGCCTGCGGCACGGAGTAGTAGTTGTTGGAGCCGATCCCGATCTCGATGGGCGACCCGGACGGAGCCTCGGCACGTGTCGTCACGGTCCTGCCGTGATCATCCGACTCGCAACTGACCGCGGCCCGGAACTCGCCGGTGGTGTCCATCAGGGACAGCCGATCCGACGGATCGATGGCCGTGGATCGCGGAATGATCTCGAGGTCCTTCGCCAGGCTCTCCGCACTCGCCGCGATGTTCCCGCCGTCGCGCGACCAAGCCGCGGCAGACCGTCCGGTTCCCCGAACCACACCAGAGCTGAACAGCCCCGACTTCGAGTTCGTGAACCATTCCCCCGGACCGGGAACGATGCTCGAACCCTGATCGGCGAAGGTGTGGGTAGCGGTGGTGACCTCGAACGAGTTCGAGGTGATCACGCGTTCGGTGTGAACCTCCCCCGTCACCGACCGCGCGTACCCGTCGGTGGCCGGCGCCTTGCCGAAAACGGCGCATCCCGAACACCTTGTCGTTCCACGAGGCGAGCACGCCGGTGGCCTGGCCGAGCACACCGAGGATCGCGACGAGTCCGACGACGGTGATCAAGATCTTGCTGCGTTTGCTGAGGTTCATGGGTGGACCGATATGTCTGGTAGGGGAAGCACCCTGCGGCGCAGGGCATTGCGGCTGTGCGGGGTTGGGGGCCGGTCTACGCGTCGTCCGGACGTCGGCCTGTGGACGGCTTCGGCCAGAAGGTCCACAGGACCAACAGCGCTGCACCGAGTGTGATGGCGGCGAGAACGTACGGGTGCGACAACCACACGACCTGCCTCGCGAGGCCCGGCACGTGCCACAGCACCTTCTTCACCGTCGAGACGCGGTAGGGCTCGGGATCGGGGTTCGGGTTGGCGTCGCCCTGCATCTCGATCTCGACCCGGCCGCCGCCGATCGGCGTCACCGAGATGGCGCGGTGGGTGATCGGCTTCAGACCGGGACCACGGTCGACGGTGACGATGTCGCCGACCTTCACCTGCGCGGCCGGGATCTCGTGGACGACGGCGGCCGATCCCTGAGGGATGGTCGGGTCCATGGAACCGGTCTTGAACAGGATGATCGAATAGTTGCCGACGAATGCGACGACGGTCAGCACGATGCACAGGACGCCGAACACCGCGAGGATGTTCAGTACCGCGTCGCCGAGGCGTCGCGACCGCGGACGCCGCGACGTGGGGGGTCCGGAGCCAGGCCGACCCGGTTCTCGTCCGAGCAGTTCGCCTCGGCCGCAACAGAATCGGACACCCACCGGGATCGGCTCGGTGGGGGCTTCCGACGGCGGGACGAACGTTGTCGGGACGACCGGGGGCGGGGTCGGCACCTGCCGCGCCCTCGGCACCACATGGGCGCCTCCGGGCGGTCCGAACTGCTTCCACGAGCCGCTGATGTCGCCTGTTCTGCCGCTACCCGGCTTCACGGTCGTGGTCATGCAGTGCCCTTTCGAGATCTGGGTCGAGTACTTCTGTGCGTGGTCGGTTCGGCGCGAAACCGAGGAAATGGGTCCTGGACCGGAGAGTCCCCGGCGACCGAGGGGCCCGCCCCGGGAGGAGTGCGGCGAAGGGTCGCCGACCGCTGGTCCCGGGCCGGGTCCGCCCGTCAGGCCTCGGCGCTCTCGGCCTTCATCTCCCACACCGCCTCGGCGGAGGTGTCGGAGATCTGGTTGGGGTTGGCGGTCGCCGGCAACGTGACCTCGAAGGTCAGCTCCTTCGTCTCCCCTTGGGGACGGTGATGGTGGTCGACGCGCCCTGGCTGCTCAGCTTCTTCTTGTCGACGTACGTGCCGGTCGAGTCCTTGATCGTCAACTCGAGGACATCGGCCAGCGAGTTCGGCGACGGGGTGATCGTCGGAGCCTGGATGGTGACCAGCCCGTCGAGATTGCCATTGGTCTCCCGGAGCCAGAACTTCCCGGTGGTGGTCTGGCCGGGCATCAGATTGAGCGCGTCGATCGGCGTCGCGGAGAAGGCGATCTTGCCGCCGGGGCCGGTCGCGTACTCGTTGTAATTGGTGCCGTCGATGCTGCCCTGCACGTTCCAGGCGGTCTTCCCGACCCCGAACTCGCCGTTGCCGAACACGGTGTCGTTCCAGGCGGCGAGGGTGACCACGGCGCCGACGCCGAGAACGGCTCCCGACGCGAGGATCGCCTTGCGCTTGCGGCTCTTGCGGACGCGTTCCTCGTCGGTCAGAGGTGCATTTCCGGGGGTCGAGTTGTTCGTCATCGTCCTTACACAATCTCTGCGGGGTGGGCAGGATTTCTACCCACCGGTAACCGGACTTACTGTGCTTTTGCGCGTCATCGATCAGCAAACCCGAACGTGTGAATCCACTCACCCGTCGGTGCGTTATTGCACGGGCGGATCATGGCCGCACCGATCCACAACCGGCTTATTCTGGACAAATCGAACCCTGGTCATTCGACCAAATCACTAATGTCCCAGAATTTTCGACAATGAGTATTGGCAATGCGTGTCAGGAATCACGCCCATTCCAAATCGAAATATTCCGCTGACGGCGCCACCTCGCAACGTCTCCCGGCGCCCCGGCAGCACTCACGCCTACCGCGGCGCTGCTCTCTTCGGACATCGGCTGCTGCGTCGATGCTCTCCGCGAGCCAGTCCCCCAGCCAGGCGATCGCAGTGCGCCCGAGCTCGTCCACGACGAACCGCGCGTAATCGGTGTGCGCATGGCCGGAGTAGAACTCCTTGGCGGTGACCGCGTCGCGGATGATCGCGGACGGATCCGTGATCGCCTGCTTTGCGACGATCCTGGTCAGATCCTTGGCGAGCTCTTTGAACCTCGGTGAGATCAGCTCGGACAACAACCCCGTGTGCGCGTCATCGCCCTCGTCGGGGTCGCGGGCCGTGTCCACCGTCAGCGAGACCAGCTTCCTGCCGACGTCGACCACATCTGCGACGTCGATGTCGGTATCGGGCAGAGATGCCGCCCCGAGGCGAGCCCCGGCGGCCCCCGCGGCCGACCAGGTCAGCTCTTGGATCTCTCCGAGGAGGTCGGCGGCACGCTCGAGGTCGACGCGGTCGAGAATCCGGCACATGGCGGCACCGACCTCGGCGATGCCGGTCTCGTCGGGGATGAGGTCGAGGACGCGCGCCACCCTGCCGTAGTCGACCTTGTTCGCGAGCTTGACGAAGGGACGGAGCCGGAGATTGACCGAGCCGGCCACCCG